>NZ_CP021109.1:1200000-2400000 GCF_002119725.1 Bordetella genomosp. 9 | reverse complement strand
AGCGCACGCCGCTGCTTTGCGCCGGCACCGGCGCACAGGCCGCGGCGGCCTTCACGGGCGGTTGCGGCGCGCCGGCGCAGGCCATTGCGGGCCAGGCCGGCGATGCGGTGCGCTTGAAGCTGTTGCGCAGCATCATGACCAAGGGCATGGAAAGCCTGACGGTGGAATGCCTGGTCGCCGCCGAAAGCCTGGGCTTGCGCGATGCCCTGTACGAAGTGCTCGCCGACATCGACCGCATGCCGCTGACGCGTTTCATGGATTCCTTCGTCCGTTCGCACGTGCTGCATGCGCCACGGCGCTTGGCCGAAGTGCGCGAGGCCCGCGAACAATTGGCGCAGGCCGGGCTGCAGCCCCTGGTGCTGGACGGAGTAGAGCGCCTGTTCGCGCGCACGGCACGCGGCATCGAGGCCGCGCGCCATGGCGGCGCGCCGCTGGACCTGCCGGATACCGTGCCCGCGCGACTGGCCTGGCTGGCGACGCTGGCCGCGCAGGACGGTGCCGCCGAAGCGGATCGCGCGAAGGTCGCGTCATGATCGAATGAACGCCGGATCCGGATGTGGTGGAATGCCGTCCGGAAACGGAAACAGCGGAGCAGGGCCGGCGTCGCGGCAGACCGCGCGCCGCGCCCCCATAACAAGCAGAGTGAGGAAGACAATGCGTGCATTGAAACGACTGGCCGCCACCGCGGCATTGGCGGCGCTGGCCGCGACGGCCGGCGCGGCCGACCTGGGCGGCGGGCCCATCACCTTTATCTCGCCATTCCCGCCCGGCGGCGGCACCGATACGCTGACCCGCATGGTCGGCGCGGCGATCAGCCAGGACACCGGCTGGAACATCGTGGTGGAGAACAAGCCGGGCGCCGGCGGCAACCTGGCCCTGGATGCGACGGCGCGCGCCCGGCCCGACGGGCACACCCTGGTCATGGCGCAGACCGACAACATCGTGCTGAACCCCTGGCTGTACAACAAGCTGCCTTACGACACCTTCAAGGACTTCAAGCCGGTCGGCCTGGTGGCCTCGTCGCCCAGCGTCTTCGTGGTGCTGCCCGATTCGCCGTACAAGACGCTGGACGATGTCGTGAAAGCCGCCAAGGCCAAGCCGGGCCGCGTGTCGCTGGGCATTCCGGGTATCGGCGGCAGCGGCGATTTGATCGGCTACCTGTGGCGCAAGGCCGCCGGCATGGAGCTGATGCACGTGCCGTATCGCGGCTGGGCCCAGGCCTTCCCGGACCTGATGAGCGGCCGCATCGACCTCTACACCGGCTCGGTCGCATCGCTGTTGCCGCAGATTCGCGGCGGCAAGGTGCGCGCCCTGGCCGTGGTGGCCGACGAACGGTCCCCGGCCTTGCCCGACGTGCCCACGTTCGCCGAAAGCGGTTTCAACTCCATTACCCAGACCATCTGGTGGGGCTTGATGGCGCCGGGCAAGACGCCGGACGACGTGGTCGCGACGCTGAACACCGCGCTGAACCGCAGCCTGGAAAAGCCGGAGCTGATCCACAAGCTGGAAGACGCCGGCTACAGCGTCATGAAGGGCACGCCGCAGGATCTGGCGCAGCGCTATCGCGCGGACTACGAAACCTTCGGCAAGGTCGTCCAGGAGGCCGGCATTCCCAAGCAGTAGGGCCGGCCCTGGTTTTGCCGCGGGCCGGTCGCCGGCGCACCCTGCCGCCGAACCCTGCCGCCGAACCCGCGGCCCGCGATCGGCTACCATCGCCTTCGCGGCGGACCGGTGATTACCCGTCTGCGCCGGCGCTTCCCCGGAAAACGCCGGAATGCATTCCCTTTGATTCACTTCTGTAGGAGCGCCGGCATGATCGGCTTCGAAATCCACACCCGCAAGCGCGCCGTCAGTGCGGCCGTCGTCGAACAATTCCGCCGCATTCCCGTGGCCAACATCAGCGACTGCATGTCGCGCATGACCGCCGGCGGCGCCCGCCTGCGTCCCATGCACGACGGCACGGTGCTGGCCGGTCCGGCGCTGACGGTGCGCTGCCGCCCTGGCGATAACCTGATGGTGCACAAGGCGCTGGACCTGGCGGTTCCCGGCGACGTCATCGTGGTCGACGCCGGCGGCGACCTGACCAACGCCATCATCGGCGAAATCATGACCACCTACGCCGCGTCGCGCGGCATCGCGGGCATTGTCATCAACGGCGCCATCCGCGACGCCGGCACCATCCGCCGCAATCCGTTTCCCGTCTATGCCGCCGGCATCACGCATCGCGGGCCGTACAAGGATGGCCCGGGCGAAATCAATTGCACGATCGCGCTGGACGGTATGACGATCGAGCCCGGCGACCTGATCGTGGGCGACGAAGACGGCTTGCTGTGCGTCCCGTACGACCAGACCGATGCGCTGTACCAGGCGGCTTCGGCCAAGCATGCGGCGGAAGAACAGACCATGGCGCAGATCGCCGCCGGCAAGCTCGATACGTCGTGGGTTGACGCGCGCTTGAAGGCGCAAGGCTGCGTGATGCCCAGCCAGGGATAGCCGCCTGCGCGTCAGGAGGTTTCTTCCGTTCCGGCCGCCGCCCTGGCGGCCGTTTTGCGTTGGCCGCGGAACAACAGATGGGTGGCGGCTAGATGCAGCCGCATCGCGGCCTCGGCGCAGGCCGGATCGCAGGCGCGCAGCGCCGCGATGATCTGCCGGTGGTGTTCCACGCTGCGCAGCATGTCCTCGCGGGAATAGAAATAGAACGAGCCGATGATGATCGGCAGGTCCAGCAGATCGTCGACCACCGCACGCACGCGCGCCGATTGCGCCGCTTCGATCAATGCATGGTGAAAGCGGTTGTTGTAGTACTGGACCTTGTCCACGCGATCGGGGTCGTCGGACTCAATGGCCCGCAGCATCCGCGTGTTCAGGTCTTCCAGCGCATCGATCTGCGCGGCGCTGGCGCGCGCGGCGGCCGCGCGCGCCGCATAGGGCTCCAGCAGCAGGCGCAGTTCGAAAGCATCGTTGATGTCGCGATCCGACCAGCCCAGCACCACGGTGCCGCGCCGCCCGTCCCGCTTGACCAGCCCTTCGGCGGCCAGCCGCTCGATGGCGTTGCGCACGGGCGTGCGGCTGACGGCGAGTTCGCTGGCGATGTGCTCCTCGCGCAGGCGCTGTCCCGGCAGGAAAGCGCCGGACATCAAACGGCGGCGAAGTTCCGCGTACACCAGATCGCGGGCGCTGGGCATGTTTGCTGGGTTTCCGAACGCGTGGTGAAGGCGCTGACTATACCGCAGGCGGCATGGCGCGCCGTCTCGATCGCGCCACGGCGCAAGACGCCTTGGCGGCGGGCGGCGTCTCGGCCGTGACGGCGAAGTCGTCGGGCCTTCGGATCGGCCAATGGTTGCGGCGCTGCGTTGCGTTTTCTTTCATCCATCGTCCGATATCCAACGACAAAGTGTGGCAATTTGGCGTCATTGTGTCTTTACATATACACACAAAATACTTCGGCCAGGATTACATGATTCTGAAGAATCGTCGCAGATAGGCGGGTATCCGCGCTATTTAGATACAAAAAGTCCCACTGCGGCGCACTAGGCCGGTGCATCGCGGAAAAAAGTTACACAAAAAGCAGTTTTCGCACGAGACCGGGCGTGGCATCTTCCTGCTCAGCATTTGTAGACAATAGACATATCGGTTCCGAACTCATGCTGCAGAAAGTAGTTGAATGCAACATGCCGGCCATCCTCCTGCGCGGAGCCGAGCCCCTTTTCGCCGCCTGTCCACGGCGCGCCGCCGCATTCCGCGGATGGACCGCGAACCCGTTATCCCGGCGGTTTTTTCGCCTGTCATGGCCGCTTCCGGCCTCGCCTTGGCCTGCCCCATGACGCGCGTCCCGAATTCCGTTCCTTGTCTGTCGCACGGCGTCCGTCGGGACGCCGAGCCCCCCGAAAGCGTCATGCCCCGCACCGGTTTCGTTCGCCACGCGGACGGGGCCGTGCGATCGGCACGCGTATGCGAGTCGCTTTTCTTTCTTCTGTCCCGTGAGGTTTCGCCGCCGCAGCCGCGCCCTCCGTACTACATCAACAATCTGGGAGTAAGTTGAATGGCTCACACCACGAAGCGGTCCACCATGCCGAGCGGCGGTCTCGCGCGCGCCGATAAGGCCCGGGCCCCGGCATGTGCTTACCACCGTTCCCTGCGTCGCCGCATCTACGCCGCGCTGCGCCGCGCGCACCGGGTGCTCGGTTTGAAGCGCAAGAACCTGGGCCTTGGCGCGTTGTGCACAGTCAGCGCGGGCATTGGTGCGCGCGCATCGGGATCCAGCTTCGCGTCCGCCGTCGCCACGCCGGGCGGCATGGTGTGCACCGCCTTGGCAATGGCGCTGTTCGCGACCCCGTCCGCCACGGTGGCGCAGAGCACAGGCTTTACCGCCGGCGGCGGTACCCTGGGCAGCGGTGTGAGCAATGGCATCGCCATCGGATGCGTGAACCAGGCCGCCACTGTGACAAGCACGACGGGCGGTACCGCGATCGGTTGCCGGACGCAAACCAGCGGCGACAACTCCACCGCCTTGGGCACGGACGCACGCGCGTCGGGCCTGCAGACCAACGCAATGGGCGTCAGGGCAAACGCGGGTGGGGATAACTCCATCGCATATGGTACCGACGCGGGCGCGGCCGGGCTTCGCGGCGTGGCCATCGGTATGACGGCAAAAGCCAACGGCGTCGATTCGATCGCACAAGGCACCACAACGACCGCCGGCGCGCAAAACGCCATCGCCATCGGCTTTCAGGCGACTGCGAGCCAAGTAAATTCCCTTTATCTGGGATCCCGGACAGGCGTGGGAACCGGCGCCCTTGGGCAAAGCGCGGTCGCGATCGGCACGGATGTGACGGCCTCCGCTATTGATGCTCTAGCGATCGGACGGCAAAGCGTGTCCTCGGCGCAGAATGCGGTTTCTTTTGGCCACCTCGCCGCGGCGACAGGCGCGAACACGATTGCAATCGGTGGTGAAGCCGCGTCTTCGGGCGGCAACGCGACGGCGGTTGGTTATCAGTCGCAGGCAAGCGGGAATCTGACGACGGTCATCGGCTCCGGAGCGTCTGCGGCGCAGACCGGCGGCACGGCCATCGGCGCCGACGCGCAGGCGGCCCTTTCCGGATCAACGGCATTGGGTAATCGTGCCAACGCATCGGGCGGCAACGGCATCGCCATCGGCTATCAGTCCATTGCTTCAGGCCTCAATTCGATGGGTGTGATGGTCAATGCGAATGCCAGTGGAAACCGGGCAATTGCAGTAGGCACGAACAGCGCCTCGTCCGGGGCGTCTTCCATCACGGTGGGGGATACCTCGCAAGCCACTGCTGACTACGCAACAGCCATGGGTCGTCAGGCGCAGGCCACCGCGCTCAACGCGACGGCCATCGGTACGGGCGCCGTCGCTTCGATAGCGAACAGCGTCGCGCTGGGCTCCAATTCCACCACAGCTGCCGCCGTCGCCACGCCGAACGTCGTCATCGGCGGCACGACATATACCTTCGCCGGCGGCAGCCCGGCTTCGACGGTGAGCGTCGGTTCTGCGGGCGCGGAGCGCACCATCACCAACGTGGCGGCCGGCCGTATCCGGCAGGACTCCACCGACGCGATCAACGGCAGCCAGCTCTACGCAACCAATCAGGCGCTGTCGTCGGCAATCGCGGGCGCGGCGTCGCATTACTTCAGCGTCAACGACGGCGGCACGGTAGGCGCCAACTACAACAATGATGGCGCGACTGTCGCCAACTCCGTGGCAGCCGGTATCGGCGCTCGGGCAACCCAGACGAATGCCGCGGCCCTCGGCACATCCGCCGCTGCGACCAATGTCGGAGCAACGGCCATCGGCTCGGCCGCCGCTGCGTCGGCGTACCGATCGACGGCGGTTGGATACGGGGCGGCCGCCTCGGGCCTGGGCGGGATGGCCATGGGCTACATCGCCAACGCCTCGGGAGTTCAATCGACCGCCTTGGGCTATAACGCGAATGCGCTCGGGGACGCTTCGGTCGCCCTGGGATACAACTCCAGTGCTGCTACCGGCACCGGGCCCTCCGTGGCGATCGGCTACAACAGCAATGTGACCGGCGTCAGCACGGTCGCCATAGGGCACGCAGCTTCCGTGACCGCAGATTCCGGTGTCGCGATTGGCGTCAGCGCAAAGGCGAGCGCCGCCCAAGCCGTCGCAATGGGCGCGAACGCGGTGGCCGCCGGCGGCAAGGCGGTCTCGATCGGCTCCGGCAACACCGCCTTCGGCGACGGCGCGGTCGCGATCGGCGACCCGAGCTACGCGAGCGGCACCGGCGCCTTTACGGGCGGCGCGAACAACATTGCCAATGCCGACGGCACGGCGAGCGCCACCGCGGCCAATCAGGCCAATGGCGCTGTGGCCATCGGCAACAGCAACGTGGCCATCGGCCAGGGTTCAGTCGCGATCGGCAATGCGAGCCGTGCAGGAGCGGCCGGCGCGGTAGCCTTTGGCGATGGCGCCGTGGCCAACGATGCTCGCGCTGTGGCGTTGGGCTCCGGCTCCATGACGGCGGCAGCCGTGGCGACGCCGAACACGGTGATCGCCGGCCAGACCTACACCTTCGCCGGCGATAACCCCACCTCGACGGTCAGCGTCGGTTCGGTGGGCGCGGAGCGCACCATCACCAACGTGGCGGCCGGCCGTATCGCGCAGGACTCCACCGACGCCATCAACGGCTCGCAGCTCTTTGCGGCCAACACGGCGATCGGCGCCGTCGACACGCGCGTGACCAACGTCGCGAACAGCGTCGGCGACATCCTGGGCGGCACCACCGTGGTGAATCCGGACGGCACGATCACCGGGCCCACCTACAACATCCAGGGCGATACCTACAACAACATCTACGACGCCTTCACCGGCATCGATGGCGACCTGACGAACATCAACAATACGCTGAACAACATCGGCAACGGCGGCGGCATCAAGTACTTCCATGCCAACTCCACGCTGGCAGACAGCCAGGCCGTGGGCGCCGACAGCATCGCGGTGGGCCCCGCCGCGGTGTCCAATGCCGCCAACAGCATCGCCATCGGCAACGGCGCGGTCGCCAGCAACGCCGGGTCGGTTGCGCTGGGCAGCGGCTCGACGACCGCGGCGGCGGTGGCGACTCCTGGCGCAACCATCGCCGGCCAGGCGTATACCTTCGCCGGCACGGCGCCCGCCAGCACGGTCAGCGTCGGCAGCGTGGGCGCGGAACGGACCATCACCAACGTGGCGGCGGGCCGCATCCAGCAGGACTCCACGGATGCCATCAACGGGTCGCAGCTCTTTGCGACCAACACTGCCGTCAATACCGTCAGCGGCCGGGTCGACAACATCTCCAGCAGCATCGGCGACATCCTGGGCGGTACTACGGTGGTCAACCCCGACGGCACGATCACGGGGCCCACGTACAACATCGGCGGAAACAGCTACACCACGATCAGCGATGCCTTCACGGCGGTGGATGGCGATCTGAGCAACATCAACAACCAGTTGAACAACATCAGCAACGGCGGCGGCATCAAGTACTTCCATGCCAACTCCACGCTGGCCGACAGCCAGGCGATCGGCACGGATAGCGTGGCCGTCGGTCCCCAGGCCGTGGCCAACAACACCAACAGCATGGCGATGGGCAACGGCGCGCGTTCCAGCATCGATGGCGCGGTCGCCCTGGGTTCGGGATCGGTGTCCGATCGCGCCCTGGCGCCGACCACCGGCACGATCCCGGTCGGCACCGGCGCCATCGAGTACAACACCAGCGATTGGGCGCTGCTCGGCGCCGTTTCGGTGGGCGACGCCACCGGACAGACCTACCGGCAGATCATCAACGTTGCAGACGGCACGGAGGCGCACGACGCCGTTACGCTCCGCCAGTTGCAGGGCGCCATCGGGTCGGTGTCGGCCACCGGTACGCGCTACTTCCATGCCAACTCGACGGCGGTGGATTCGGCGGCTGTCGGCCAAGAGTCGATCGCCGTGGGCCCGACCACCGTCGTCAATGGCGATAACGGTATCGGGATCGGTAACGGCGCCATCGTGGAGATGAATGCGCCGGGCGGCACGGCCATCGGGCAGGCCGCGCACGCCTGGCGATCGGACGCGATCGCGCTGGGCACCAGCTCCAGCGCCGGCGGCGAGCAGTCGATCGCCATCGGTGCGGGCGCGCAAGCCACCTACTACGGCAGCGTCGCCCTGGGCGCCAATGCGATCACCAACGTCGGCGCGCGCAGCGGCTATACGGCTTATGGCCTGTCCGCGCCGCAAACGTCCGTCGGTGAAGTATCCGTCGGCGCGGCAGGCGCCGAACGGCAGATCACCAACGTGGCCGCGGGTTCGGCGCCCACCGACGCCGTCAACGTCAGTCAATTGAAGCAGGTGGCCCAGAACACCGCCGATTCGCTGGGCGGCGGCGCCTCGTACGATCCGAACACGGGTGCGTACACCGGGCCGACCTACAACGTGGGCGGGCAGACGTTCAACAACGTCGGCGATGCGCTGAACCAGCAGAACACCATCGTCTCCAACCAGGGCGGCAGCATCGCCAACATCATCGGCGGCGGGGTCACCTACAACCCGCAGACCGGGACGATCGGCGGCACGATTACGGTGGGCGGCCAGACCTACACCAACATCGTCGACGCCATCACGCAGACGGCGGGGCAGGCGTCCAATTCCATCCAGTACGACAACTCCGATCGCAGCTCCATCACGCTGGGCGGCTCGAACGGCACGGTGATCCATAACGTGGCGGCCGGCGACGTCAGCCAGAACTCCACCGATGCGGTCAACGGCTCCCAGCTGTACCAGACCAACACCACGGTGAACAACCTGGTGGAAGGCAAGATCGGTTTGGTCCAACAGCAGGGATCGAGCGAACCGATCACCATCGGCGGCAATACGGGCGGGTCCATCGTCAACGTCGGCGGCACGGACGGCGACCGCCGCATCAGCGGCGTTGCCGACGGCGTGGCGCCGAACGACGCGGTCACGGTCAACCAGCTCAATAGCGTGACGCAGGGACTGGATGGCCAGTTCGCCCGTTTGAACGACAAGATCCACGGCGTGGAAAGCCGGGCCAATGCCGGCATCGCGGCGGCGATGGCCATGGCGGCCTTGCCGCAGGCCTATCTGCCCAGCAAGAGCATGTTGAGCCTGGGCGGCGCCACCTGGAACGGCGAAAGCGGCTATGCGCTGGGGCTGTCGACCGTGTCGGACAACGGCTCGTGGGTATTCAAGCTGTCGGGGGCAACGTCTTCGCGCGGCGACTACGGCGGCGCGGTCGGCGTGGGCTATCAATGGTAAGGGGAGATCCGACCATGCAGAAACGATTCAAACAACTGCCGCTGGCGTGCGCCGGCATCGTGCTGGGCCTGACGCTGGCGGGTTGCGGCAACCTCAGCAAGATCGACAGCCAGGGCCGTTCCGCATCCCCGGTATGGCCGGACCTGTCGATGGCCATGCAGCCCAAGGGCAGCTATCCCGACCTTTATCACCTTTCCATGGTGAAGGCGGGGATGAACAAGGACCAGCTGTACGAGCTGATCGGACGGCCGCATTTCCAGGAAGGCTTCTACGTGCGGGAATGGGACTACCTGTTCCACATTCCCACGGCCGAGGGCGAGACGTTGTGCCAGTACAAGATTCTGTTCGACCGGCACCGCACGGCGCGAACGTTGCTTTGGCGCACGCCCGCCTGCGAAGAAGCCGCCAAACTGGCGATGCGCAACGTGAAAAAGCCGTCGTAGCGCGGCAATCGATGCGATCATGTCGAGCACGGCCGGCAGCTGCCTTCGGATATGAGCGCCGGCCGGTTTCATTGGAGAGTTGAATGTCCAGGTTAGTTTCGGTTTCCTTCGTCGCGGCCGCATCCCTGTTGGCGGCCGCTTGCCAGCAGATGCCGGCCTCGCGCTCGTCCCAGGCCGGCCAGCCGCCGGCCATGCCAGCCGCCGCCGCGCCTGCGCAGCCGCCCGTCATGCCGGTGGCGCAGGGCGCCAACGCCCCCGTCGTCGAGTTCCGCCTGGCGCAGAACGAGAAAGACAAAGGCCTGCAATCGCTGAAGCTGGGCGGGCGCGAAGTATGGATGCTGCCGCAGCCCGTGATGACGCGCGTGGACCTGGAGTCCGTCGCTGCCGTGCGAACGCAGGACGGCCATCCTTACGTGCGCTTCCAGTTCAATCCCGTCGGCGCGCAGAAGCTGGCCGCCGTGTCGCAGCGCTTCACCGGCAAGTACCTGCTGCTGAGCATCAACGGCCAGCTCGTCTCGGCGCCCACCATCGGCGGCGCCATGAATCAGGGCCTGCTCTTCGTTCCCACCGTCAACGACCAGCAGGCCGTCCAGGTGGCGAACGTCATCGCCAGCAACCCGGCCCCGGCCGCGCAACGGCCCGCGCCCGCGACGCAGAGCGCCGCCCAGGGCGCACAACGGCCCGCGCGCTGATCGGCCGATCGGTCTCGTCCAACGGGCGGCTTCCGCCCGGCGGACCGGCGGTTTCTGATAGGCTCGATCCGGGGTGGAAAGACGGGCGCCCGCGTGGCGCCCGTTGTCATCGCCCGGCGTGCCGCGCTTCATGCCGCGGCACGAACCCATCGATGGGAGAGAGCCATGAACACGCATCGAAGGAAGTGGCTGGGCGCGATGGCCGGCGGCGGCCTGATCGCGATGCTGCCCATAAGCGCCGGCGCGCAAGCCGCGCAGGACAAGCCGCGCATCGGCGTGATCGGCGCCGGCAACGTCGGCGGCACGGTGGGCGCCCTGTGGGTGCGCGCCGGCTATCCGGTGATGTTTGCGTCGCGCCATCCTGACGAACTGAAGCCCCTGGCGGCGCGCCTGGGCAATCTCGCCTCTACGGGCACGCCGCAACAGGCCGCCGCCTATGGCGAGGTGCTGTTCTTCGCCGTGCCGTATGGCGCCTTGCCGGATCTGGGCCGCGAACTGGCCGAAGAGATACGCGGCAAAGTCGTGCTGGACGCCTGCAATCCCATTCCGCGCCGCGACGGCGAGATCGCCGAGCAGGCGCTGCGCGATGGGGTAGGCGTGACCTCCGCGGCGCTGCTGCCCGGCGCGCGGCTCGTGCGCGCCTTCAATTCGCTTAGCGCAAACGCGGTCGGACGCGAGGCGCACCGCGCGGGCCAGCCGCTGGCGATACCCATTGCGGGGAACGACCAGCAGGCGCTGGAAGTCGCCGCGCGGCTCATTCGCGATGCCGGGCTGGAACCCGTGGTCATCGGCCCGCTTGCATCGGCGCGTCTCACGCAGCCCGGCGGCCCCGGCTGGCTCGTCGCCGAGACCGCGCCGGCGTTGAAGGCGCGTCTGGGATTGCCCTGATCAGGCGTCCGATGCAAACCGGCGTTGCGGGACGGGCCGGCGCAGCCCTACCATCTGGGCGTTGGACCACATCAACGCATCCAGGACCGGGGGAAGGGGAGAGCGCATGGGGCTGAACAATCGCGGCGGCGTCGTGCTCGCGCTGGGCGTCACGCAGACGATCGCATGGGCATCCTCTTACTATCTGCCGGCCGTGCTGGCCGCGCCCATGGCGCGGGACCTGGGCATCGGCGTGCCCACGGTTTTCGCGGCGTTCTCGTTCGGTTTGCTGATCTCGGCGGTTATCGGGCCTTACGCGGGCCGGGCCATCGACCGGGCGGGCGGCAAGCCCACGCTCATCGCCACCAATATCGTGTTCGCCCTGGGGCTGGCCGGGCTGGGTTGGGCGCAGGGCGTGGCGGGTCTGTTCGCGGCCTGGGCGCTGCTTGGCCTTGGCATGGGAGCAGGCTTGTACGAGGCCGCCTTCGCCGCCCTGGTCTCGCTGTATGGCAAGACGGCGCGCAACGCCATTTCGGGCATCACGCTGATCGCGGGATTCGCCAGTACCGTGGGGTGGCCGCTGTCCAGCTATCTGGATGCGCAGATCGGCTGGCGCGGCGCGTGTTTCACGTGGGCGGCGGTGCATGTGTTGCTGGCCTTGCCATTGAATGCGCTGTTGCCGGCGGCGCGGCGGGCGACCGCGCAAGCGGCGTCGCCGGACAGCCCTGAAAACGGACACGTCCCGCCCGACGCCACGCGCAACGCGGTGCTGCTGTCCATCGTCTTTGCCATTACCTGGTTCATCAGCACGGCCATGGCGGCGCATCTGCCGCGATTGCTGATGGCGGCCGGCGCCAGTTTCGCCGCGGCGGTCGCGGCGGGGACGCTGGTCGGTCCCGCGCAAGTGGGCGGGCGTCTGCTGGAGCTGGGCGTCTTGCGGCGCATCCACCCGCTGCTGTCCGCGCGGCTGGCGGCAACGGCGCATCCGTTGGGCGCGGCCATCCTGCTTGCGCTTGGCGCCCCTTGGGCGTCGTTGTTCGTCCTGATGCACGGGGCGGGCAACGGCATCATGACCATTGCCAAGGGCACGCTGCCGCTGGTGCTCTTCGGCGCGCACGGCTACGGGGCGAAGCAGGGGGGGCTGATGGTGCCCACGCGCATCGCGCAGGCCTTCGCGCCCTGGCTGTTCGGGCTGTGCCTGGATCACTGGGGGGCCGGCGCGCTGTGGGTGTCGGCGGGGCTGGGCGCGGTCGGTTTTCTTGCGCTGATGGCGTTGCGATCTCCGGCTGGGGAAGCACCGGAGCAGCAGGACAGCCGCTTGCCCACATGAGGCGTTTGGCACCGGGGAGCCGGCGACGGCGCCCTACGCGGCGTGCGCGCGCTTGCCACATGCGCCCGAATCCTGGCGGAAACGGCGCCCGCGCCATACCGGCGCGCAATGGCATCCGCCGCCGGGTTGGTCGACAGCGCGTTGCCGCCGCTATGTCTGCGGGCCGCTGCGATGCTCCGCCAGTGCGCGCAATCGCGCGATTGCCAGCGCCACCTGGTCGGCCTCGCTTTGCAGCTCGTCGCGCGCCGGCTGGGGCAAGGGCGGCGCCGTTTGCCCAAGCATGCGTTGCAGGATGACCAGTTTTTCCCCCAGTGCCCGCACGGCCGTCCAAACGGCATCTTCCGTCGCCTGCCGCTGGAAGGCTGCCAGGCTCGCCAATGTGTAGGCATGTCCGGTATGGCAGCGATATCGCACGGGCGGCGATTGCGTCAATTCGAACAGCGTGCCGCCGCAATCGGGGCAGGTCAGGGGAGACGGCTTGCCCAGCGCCTCCAGCATGTCCACTCCCCCCGTTTGGCTTGCCAGCTCCTGTTCCATGCGCACCTCCTTGCCCGGCTCGGCAGCCGGTTCCGGGACGTCGCGGCGCACCAGTTCATCGATCAGCCGGCCCATCTCGTGCAGCGGCGCCACGCGGTCGACCTGGACGTTCGCGATGGCGTTGCGCGGCATGTCGCCTTGCTCGGCATCCGCCGGATCCTGCACCAGCGCCAGGCCGCCGCAATGCTTGACGGCCGCCAGACCCGCGCTGCCGTCGTCCAGCAGTCCGGTCAGGATCACGCCGATGCAGCGTTCGCGAAACGTAATCGCAGCGGACCGGAACAGCGGGTCGATGGCGGGACGGGCGTGATTTTCCTTGGGGCTTGCCAGCAGGCGAATGCACGTTCCTTCCAGCACCATATGACGGTCCGGCGGCGCCAGATAAATGGTGCGCGCGGCGATCTCCTCACCCTCGCTGGGCCAGACGGCGCGCAGCGGCCCGGAGAAGTCCAGGAGTTCCGCCAGCTGGCTGCGGTGCGCGCCGATATGCTGGACGATCAGCACGGCCGCGGGCAGGTCCGCCGGCAATGTGGCGACCAGGCGTTGCAGGGCCTTGATGCCTCCCCACGATGCCCCAATGACGACGCACTTGCGCAGATCCGCTGACGCCATGGCGGCACTCATCCTTCGTTCGGATGCGGTGGCGCCGCGGCGGGTCAACAGGATCCATCGCGGCCACCGGCTTTGCCCGCCGGAATGCGCGCGGGAAACCGCTGGGCAGCAAGCGGCATACCGCGCCGCACGCGGGAAAACGCATCAGCCCGCCGCCCGGCAGAAACCGTTTGGCGTGCTCGCCTTGCCATACGTTCGGCCGATGCGTGGACACGCGCGCGGCGCTATAACGCCTTGACCGGATCCGGCCGCGCGACGCCCGCGGGTATCCGTTGGCGGGCGTACCGCTTCCGGGGGCATGGGGTCCGCGGCTGGACAACCGGCCTGGGACAGGCGTAGATTATCTCGTAATACGATATAAAGGACCGCGCACCGCGGGCGTTGCGGCGGACGGCCGGTGTTCCTCACCGCACCGGCGGGCCTGCCGCCGCCGTGCGCGCCATTCCGGAGATTGCCATGAACGAATTGCTCACCGGTTTCGTCGGCGCCGAATTGACCCTGCTGGGCGTGCCCGGCAAGTCGGCCCCGGCGCCACGCCAGACGCCCGCCGTCCCGAAGAACGCGGCGACGTCGGCAGGAGCTGAGACGGCGGGAACGGATGAGCCGGGCGCCGAACCGGCCGTCCGCTTTCACCAGGACGACTACCGCACCGCCGCTTGCTGAAGGCGCCGCGGCGGGGACGCCGGCTCAACCGAGACTCGGACGAAGCTCAGACCCCCAGCAGCCGCCCGACCCAGCCGCTCAGGGCAGGTCCGGCCACGACCATCCCGACGCCCGCAATCACCAGGGTCAGGCTGGCGACCACGCCTTCTTCGCTATCGCGCTCGCGCGCGCGGGCCGCGCCGAAGCCATGGGCGGCGGCGCCGAACGACGCGCCGTGGGCAAGCCGCGAACGCAGGCGCAGCAGGGCCAGCAGCGCGTCGCCGGCAATCATGCCGACCAGCCCGGTGATGATGGTGAAGAGCGAAACCAGTTCGGCCGAGCCGCCGGTGCGCTCGGCCAGCGCCACGGCAAACGGCGTGGAAATCGAGCGCGCCATCAGGCTGTGCGTCACTTCCGGCGCGAAGCCGAACATGCGGGCCAGCAGGCAGCTGCTGACCACGGCCACCACCATGCCGGTGACCACGCCCAGCCCCAGCGACAAGGCATGCCGCCGCGCCACGTTGCGATATTCGTAGATGGGCACCGCGAAGGCGACGGTGGCCGGCCCCATCAGCCACGTCAGCCAGTGCGTTTCCTGGAAATAAGCGGAATAGGGGATGCGGGCCAGCACCATGACGACCACGGTCAGCGCGGGCACCAGGATGGCGGGCGACACCCACGGCTTGCGGTAGCGCCGGTACAGCGGTTTGACCAGGAAATACAGCAAGAGCGTCCAGGCCAGGCATAGAAAGGGCAGCACGGTTTGCATGGCGTTCATCAAACCGTCTTCTCGCGGGTCTGGCGGCGGGCCAGCTGCGCCAGCCAGTCCTCCAGCCTGCGGCCGGCATGCACGGCCAGCGCGGTCGCCGCCATCACCAGCAGGGTGCCGAAGCCGATGGCAAGCACCAGTTGAACGCCCTCGCGGCGGAACAGGTCCGAATACTTGACCACGGCGACGACGCTGGGAATGAAGAACAGCACCAGCTCGTTGAGCATCCAGTTGGCCCCGCCCTTGATCCATTCCACCCGGACCGCGCCCGACAGCAGCAAGGCGAGCACCGCCAGCAGGCCGACCACGCCGGGCGCCAATGGCAAGCGCAGCCACGCCGTCAGATGGACGGCGGCGGCGAAGCAGAAAACCAAGGCGAGGATTTGCACGGGAACCGTCATGGGGCGGCGCAAGCGCGCGCGCCATGCGGAAAGGGAAGAGGGCGACTTCATGTTGCGGTTACTGCCATTGCGACTGCACTGGACAGAGTGTAGGCAGACGGGCGAAATGTATCCAGTGAATTATTTCTATTTCTGTTATTCCAGGATGGCATAATTGAAGCCGTCTTGAGGAGAACGGCTTTGGAACTGCGCGCGCTGAAGTATTTCGCCGAAGTGGTGCGGTCGGGCAGCTTCACCGCCGCGGCCGACACGCTCTTCGTAACCCAGCCCACCGTCAGCAAGATGGTCCACGTCCTGGAGGAAGAATTGGGCGTGGCGCTGCTATCGCGCGAAGAAGGCCGCCGCAAGCGCGGCGTCACGCCTACCGAGGCGGGCCGGCTCGTCTATGCGCGCGCCCAACAGATACTTGCCACCGAAGCGCTGCTGCACGACGACTTGCAGGGGCTGGACGACCTGACCCGCGGCAGCTTGACGATAGGCATTCCGCCGCTGGGCGCGCCGCTGGTGGCGCCGGCCATCGCGGCTTTCCATAAGCAGTGGCCCGGGGTCGAACTGAAGCTGCTGGAATCGGGCGCGCGCGCCGTCGAGCGGGCGCTGCGCGAGGGCGAACTGGACGTGGGCATCTGCCTGGCGCCCGTCGCGGAGGACATGGACGGCTTCCCCATCTGCGACTACCCGCTGCACCTGCTCGCGCCGCGGCAGGCGCGCTGGCAGGGCCGCAAGCAAGTGCCGCTGGCGGAATTGTCGGAAGAGCCCTTCCTGCTGTACGGCGAAACCTTCCAGCTGAACGAAACCATCGCGCAGGCCTGCCGCTCGGTGGGCTTCACGCCGCGCCTGGCATGCCGCAGCAGCCAGTGGGACCTGATCGTGACGCTCGTGGAATGCGGCATGGGCATCGCGCTGCTGCCCGCCCATTACGGTGAGCGCCTGGATATGCGGCGCTTTATTTCCATTCCCATCGTCGAACCGGAAATCCGCTGGCAGCTGGTGGTGAGCTGGCGCCGCAGCGCGCATCTATCGCGCGCGGCACGCGCGTGGGTGGACGCCACGCGCACGTTTTTCGGCGCCGGGGCGCCTGAGGCGGGGCAGCAGGCAGGACGTTCTCGCAGACCGGCCCGAGCCGGCCGCCAGCGGCCGGGCGAGTGACTGGGCCGGACCGGCGCCGGCTGGCGCGTGAGCCAGGCCGAACCGGTCTGGCCGTGTTGGCGCTTTTGTGCTGGCTTATGCCGCGGCCCGCGCGTCGGAGCGGCCATCCTGCAGCTTGCGCAGCTCGTCGCCCAGGTACGAGGCGATCGCGCGCATGCCGTACAAGCCTGCCTGTGCCTCGGCGTCGCTGTTGTAGTTGGTGTTCGTGTTGACGTCGTAGGTATAGATTTCGCCGCGCTCGTCTGTGATGAACTCGATGCCGGAAATGCCGATGCCGTTGGCGGCGATGAAGCGGCGGTATTTGTCGATGATCGGGTTGTCGAAGCCCTGGATGATCTGGAAGCGCGGCGCGGGCGCGGCAGGCGCCGTTTCGCCAACCGGGCAGAACGCGTCGCCGATCTGGCAGACGTCGGCGGGGCACAGTTCGAAGCCCAGCGACGTGTCGACCCGCACCGCGTACAGGAACTGCCCGCCCACGAACTCCACGCGCGTGATGTAGGGCTCCGGCGCGCGGATGTATTCCTGGATCAGCGTGATGCCGTCGATCGAGTCTTCGAAGGCGTCGCTGTCCAGGTGCTCCCGCAGCGCGTCGACGCTGTGGAACAGATGCACGCCCAATCCCTTGCCGGCGCGATTGTGCTTGGTGATGAACGAGCCCTTCATTTTGCCGGCGGCCGCCAGGATGTTGTCGCGCCCGATCGCGGCCACCGTATGCGGCGTGCGGATGCCGAAGTCCGCCAGCGCCGCGTACTGGGCGATCTTGCTGACTTCCAGCTGCAGGGCGCGGCCGTTGTTGATGACGCGCCGGCCATGCGATTCCAGCCACGCCAGCACGCCGGCGGTGTACTCGGGGGCATAGCGATGGCCCCGGCTGTGCGACGACGCGCTCATGCGGTTGTAGAACACGCCTTCAGGGGGCGCGGTGGAAAGGTCGAGCGTGCCCTGGTCCAGGAACCATTCTTCAAACGGCAGGTTCAGCTCGTCGAACGCCGCGCGCAGCGGTTCCACCCAGGTCGCGTTTTCGTGGATGACATAGATTTTCGGCATGGTCGCTATTGCTCGCGCTTATGGCGCAAAAGAGGGGTTTCCGGGAATCGTTATAACGAGCATACCGGCCGAGGTCCGCATTGAATATGGCGGATCCTGCATATGGTTATGCGGAAATCGTCTATCCAAGGGCTTGCGCGCCTTCATAGATGCGCCGGCGGCGGGCCGCGCTTGCACAGGGAACGTGGTACAAGCATGGACGCTTGCCCCATGCCCGTGGGCCGGCCGCTATCGCGGGATCCCGATGAAAAAGACCGACCTGGAAAAGAACAAAGCCCTGAAACTGATGGGCAAACTCAACGCCGCCGTGCCGCCCGGGCGCTATGCCGGCGCAGCGGCGCCCGACCGGCGCGAGCAGCGCAAGCTCGACCAGGCCGCCGGCCTGACGCCGTTTCCGGTCAAGCTGCGCCAGCCGGTGATCGACGCCGTGCGCGCCAAGGCCGATGCCGACGGCCTCAGCACCAATGACGTGATCAATGCGCTGCTGGCCGAAGCGCTTGAAGTCTGATGGCGATGCATATCTGGGTTGACGCCGACGCCTGTCCGGCCGTCATCAAGGAAATCCTGTACCGCGCGGCGCAGCGGTCCGGGCGTCACCTGACGCTGGTGGCGAACCAGATGCTGCGCACGCCGCCATCGCCGCTGCTCCACGCCGTGCAGGTGCCGCGCGGCTTCGACGTGGCGGACGACTATATCGTGCAGCACGTCGGCGCGGGCGATCTGGTCATCACGGGCGATATTCCGTTGGCTGCACAGGTGCTGGAGAAGGGCGCGCTGGTGCTGAACCCGCGCGGCGAACGCTACAGCGCCGACACCATCCGCGAACGTCTCTCGATGCGGGACATGATGGAAGAGTTGCGCAGCGCGGGTGTCGATACCGGCGGGCCTTCGGCGTTGAGCCAGGCCGACCGGCGTGCTTTTGCGAATGCGCTGGACGGCCTGCTGGCGGCCTGTGATCGTGCGGAGCGGGCGGCCGGCAGGCGCTAGATCGATCGGCGTGGCAAGTATCGATCGCGGGCGCGGGCCGGCTTCACGGCGCGCGCCAGGTCCTTCACATCGCGGCTGCGCCCTTGACGTCGCACGCGGCGTCCTTCACGTCGCAGCCCGGGTCCTTCAGGGCGCGCGCTCCGTCGGCGGACATCCGGCTGCGCATTGTCCTTCCTTATCGAACTCCATCGTTTTACCGGACAGCGGCACATACGCCGGTACCTTGACCGCCTTCAGAAAAGCCTCGGTCTTGCTGCCCGGCCGGACCTTGCCATTGACCGTGCCGACCTCGTTCGCGTGCGAAGGGATCACGGAAGCGGGCTTGACCAGATCGTTGATCACGTAGGCGGCCTCGCGCGGCCCGGTGGTGAATCCGTCGCCGATGTTCATGACGGCGAGTTTGGCGTGATAGAGGTCACGCACGACCCGTTCCTGGTCGGCGGTCACGCCCGTATCGCCCGACAGGTAGGCCACCAGTCCATTGCTGAACTGCAGCACATAGCCCGTGGCCAGGCCCACGTCGCCATAGATGCCTGCCGCCTTCATCTCCTTGCCCAGCTCTCCGCCGATGAGTTCCGGGTCCAGGCCGTTGCTGTGCATGGCGGTCACGGTGGCGATGCGCACGCCGCCCACGAGCACGCTCCCGCCGAAGCGCGCCAAAATCGAATTCGAGGGGTCGCCGCCGTTGGCCTTGAGCTTTGCGGCGAAAAAGGGCGGCATGTCGCTGCCCGTGACAATCTTGGATCCCTTCGCCAGCGCGATGTTCACCGCGTTCGTGTTGGGCACGTCGGAGACCGACATGTCGGGCTTCTCGCAACTGCCGGCGTTCGGCGCCTTGTTATGCGCGTTGCCCACATGGTCGCCGTGCACGTGGCTGACCAGAATGATGTCGATCTTGCCCAGGCGCGGGTCTTCCGCGCCGGCCACCGTACGGCCGGGGTCGTAGAGGATGCGCGTGCCGTTGGGATCCTCGAAGATCATGGCGCGGTCCTGCGGGCAGAACTCGCCGTCGATTCCGCCCAGGGGCGTGACGCGGACGTGCTGGCCGGGCGCGGCGGCCACGGCAGCGGAGACAAGGGCCAACGCAGCGCAGAACATCGTGATTGCTTTCATGGAAAGGCTCCAGAGACGGCGAAGCGATTGAGGACAGGGCAAGGCGATCGATCAAACAACCGTGCGCGGACGCGGCGCGCTGTCAGCCGGGCCGGGGCGCCAGCCTGGCGATCAGTTCTTTATGCGCAGGATAGTCCGCGATCAGGCGATGCGCATCAGCCAATTCGAATTCGCTGAACTCGAACCCGGGCGCCACCGTGCAGCCGGCCAGGGAATAACGGCCCCGGTGCACACGTTCGGCGGCAAACCAGGCGCCGGCCGGCACCACGCATTGGAAGACACTGTCCGGATCCGCAATGGCATTGCCCAGGCGGTGCGTCACCAGACCGCGCCCGGGATCCAGAACGTGCACCAGCAGCGGCCCGCCGGCGTAGAAATGCCAGATTTCATCGGACTGTATGCGGTGCCACGCCGACCAGGCGTCGTCACAGAGCAGGTAGTAGATGGCCGTACCGGCAGACCGCTCGCCGGCCGAACGGGGGCGATGCACGATGTCTTGCGAGCGGTAGGTTTCGCGGTAGTAGCCGCCTTCCGGATGCGGCCGCAGGTCCAGGCTTGCAATCAGGCGGCCTGCTTCTTGGCGGTCTGCATGATGGGTGGCGTGGGTCTGCGCCTGAACCCGCCTGTCCGTATCGTCATTCATGTCGTGAGTCCTGTCGGGAAGAGGCACATTCGGGTGGATGATACCCGGCGAATATGCAGGAACTCACATGCAGACCCCAGACGCTGGAACCCAGATCCAGGAACGCAGAAGCAGGAACCCACGTTCGGCGGGCACGTGCGGGTATACCCGCACGTCTTTCCAAGGCGATATGGAGTCGGAAGCCGGCAATCGGTCTAATCGCCGATCTTCACCCCGGCCGCCTTGACGGCCGCGCCCCAGCGATCCAGTTCCCGGTCGATGTATTGCGCGAATTCCTTTGGCGTCGACCCCACGGGCTCGTAACCCGCGGCGGCCAACTGGCGGTTCAAGGCCGGATCCTTCAGCGCCTGGGCGATGTCCGCGCTCAGTTTGTCGACGATGGCCGCCGGCGTGCCGGCCGGCGCGAGCACCCCATACCAGCCGTTGACGACAAAGCCGGGAACGGCGGACTCCGCTACGGTGGGGACGTTGGGCAACAGCGGCGAGCGCTTTTCCCCAGTTACAGCCAGGGCCTTCAGCTTGCCGGATTGCACCTGAGGGTAAGAGGTGGAAAAGCTGTCGAACATCATCGACACTTCGCCGCCGAGCAGGGCGACGACGGCGGGGCCGCTGCCCTTGTAGGGCACATGCAGCATGTTGATCCCGGTGGCCGACTTGAACATTTCGCCCGCCAGATGGCTGGTGTTGCCGGGGCCCGCGGAAGCAAAGGTCAGTTCGCCCGGATGGGACTTCGCGTACGCGACCACTTCCGACATGTTGTTGGCCGGCGTCGACAAGGGCGCGGACACCAGCATGGGCAGCGTCGCGACCAGGGAGACCGGCGCGAAATCCTTGCGGGTGTCGTAGGGCAGCTTGGCGTAGAGCGATGGATTGATGGCGTGGGCGGCCAGGACCATGATCAACGTGTAACCGTCCGGCTTCGAGCGCGCCAATTGCGATGTCGCGATGGTTCCGCCTGCGCCGGCCTTGTATTCCAGTACGAGCGGCTGGCCCCACCTTGCCTGCAGAATGGCCGACAGCGGGCGCGCCAGCATGTCGGCGCTGCCCCCGGGCGGATAGGGGATCAGCAACGTCACCGGCTTGTCGGGATAGGCGCCCGCGGCGGTCGCGGGCGAGCCCGCCAGTGCCGCCAGCGTGAAGCCCAGGGCGGCTACGGCGCATGAGAGGAATCGGCGCATGGGGAGTCTCCTTCCGGCTTATCGTTGTGGACAAGCGCGGCTGCCGGGCGCCGCGTCTGTACGGCCTGCCCGGCGGATCAGGGCTCGCTGTAGCGGGCGCGGCCTGTGTCGTCGATGCGGATGCGCAATGGCGCGCGCGGCGTATGCAGCGTGGCGCCGGTCACTTGCTGCAAGGCCTGCAACGGCATCCCGTCGAGGATGGCATGCACCTGGAATCCCGCGGGGCCCACGTCCAGCACGGCAAGATCGGTATAGACCCGATCCACCACGCCGGCCGCCGTCAGCGGATAGGTGCACCGGGCCAGCAGCTTGGGACTGCCGTCCCGCGCCACGTGCTCCATGGTCACGTAGACGTGGCGCGCGCCGACGGCAAGATCCATGGCGCCGCCGACGGCGGGAATGGTGTCGTCGGCGTTGGTGATCCAATTGGCAAGGTCGCCGTTCTCCGCAACCTGGAACCCGCCCAGAACCGTGTAGTCCAGATGCCCGCCGCGCATCATCGCGAAGGACACCGTATGTTCGGAAATCGAAGCGCCGGGCAGCAGGGTGACGAGTTGCCGGCTGGCGTTGATGAGATCGGGATCGCCCTGGCCCGGCGCGGCCAGGCCGCCCATGCCGAGGATGCCGTTCTCGCTGTGCATGACGATTTCGCGATCGTTGGACAGGTAATCGGATACCAGCGTCGGGATGCCGATGCCCAGGTTGGCGACGGCGCCGTCCGGGATGTCGTCGGCGACGAGCTGGGCGATCTGCTGGCGTGTCAGGCGCGGCGGCGCCGCGGCGTCGGTGGTCGTGCTCATGCGTTCCCCTGGGCGGTCGGCGCCGGCGTAGTGTCCCTGGCGGCGATGGGCACCACGGTCTTGACGAAGATGCCCGGCGTCATCACATGCTCCGGAGGCAATTCGCCCAGTTCCGCCACGTGGTCAACCTGCGCGATGGCGTGGCGCGCGGCCATGCACATGACCGGGTTGAAATTGCGGGCGGCCCACCGATAGGTCAGGTTGCCCCAGCGGTCGCCCCGGTGGGCCTTGATCAGCGCGAAGTCGCCGGGCAATGGCTGTTCCAGCACATAGCCCACGCCGTCGACCACGCGCGTTTCCTTGCCTTGCGCCAGCCGCGTGCCGTAGCCGGTGGGCGTGAAGAAGGGCCCCAGGCCGGCGCCGGCGGCGCGCAGCCGCTCGGCCAGCGTACCTTGCGGCACCACTTCGAGTTGGACGCGGCCGGCGCGATACGCCTGGGCGAAGACTTCGGCGTTGGGCGGACGCGGATGCGAGCAAATGATCTTGCGAACCCGGTTGGCGGCGATCAGGGCAGCGATGCCTGTCTGAAGGGTGCCGGCATTGTTGCTGACGATGGTCAGGTCCCGCCGGCCGAGATCGCGCAGGGCATGCAGCAGTTCGAACGGAATGCCCGCCTCGCCAAAACCGCCGACCAGGATGGTTGCGCCGTCGGGAATGACCTGCAGGGCCTCGGTGATGGAAGGCACGATCTTGTCGATCACGCTTACTGCTCCTTGTACATGCCGGCGCCTTTGACGGTCTGCTCCCACATCGCGCGCTCGCGGTCGATGAAGGCGCCGAATTCCGCCGGCGTGTTGCCCCCCGGTTCGCCGCCCATGTCGCGGAATTTGGCGATGATGTCGGGCGACTGCAAACCGTCCCGCGCGGCCTGGTACAGCTTGTCGATGACGGGCGCGGGCGTTCCGGCCGGCGCCAGCAGGCCGAACCAGGCGGTGACGACCATGTTGTCGATGCCGGCTTCCTTCATCGTGGGAACGTCGGGCAACTGCGGCGACCGTTTCTCGCCGGTGACGGCCAGGGCGCGCAGCTTGCCGGCCTTGATCGACGGCAGCGAGCTGGGCAGGTTATCGATCATGAAGGTGAACTGGTTGGCCAACAGCGCGGCGACGGCAGGCCCGGCGCCCTTGTACGGCACGTGCGTGGCCTCCACGCCGACGCGCTGCTTGAAGAGTTCGGCGGACATATGCGGAGACTGCCCGGCGCCGGAGGACCCGAAAGTGCGGGCGGCCGGATCCCTCTTCAACAGGGCGATCAGTTCGGCGGCCGTTTTCGGCGTCTGCGCCGAATTGACCTCCAGCACGTTGGGAACGGAGATCACCAGCGTGATAGGGGCGAAATCCTGCGGCTGGTAGGGCAGCGTCTTGTACAGGCTGTAGTTGATGGCGTTGGGGCCGATATTGCCCATGACCAGCGTATAGCCGTCGGGTTTGGCGCGCGCCACCGCCTGCGAGCCGACGATGCCCGCCGCGCCGGCACGGTTTTCCACGACGATGGTCTGCTTCAGACTTGCGGACATCTTCTCGGCCAGCAGGCGCGCCGAGATGTCGGTCGTGCCGCCCGGCGCGGCCGGCACGACGATGGTGATGGGGTGATCGGGAAAGGCCGCTTGCGCCGGATGCCAGGCACCCAGCAGCACGGCGCCGGCCACCCACAGGTGTCGCGTCGCTGCCATCACTGTCTCCATGTGCCGGCGTACGGCCGGCTTTATTGTGTGGCCTCAGTATCCGGGGCCTTTTGCTCAGGCGCCATTCGCGATTCCGGAACGCCCGCTTTTGCTCGGGCAAAGCGCGTCTTACGCCGGGAGCAATATGCCGGCGCGATCCAGATCCTGCAGCCCCCAGGCCCATTCGATCAGTTGCCGGACCTCCTGCTGCGTGGCGGCCCCCGCGTAGGTGCCAAGACGCATGGCCTTGTCCTCGATCTCCTCGCGCGTCAGCGTATTGCCGGGATCGCCCTTGGGTTCGTCGACCCGGCCCTGGACTTCGCGGCCGTCGGTGGTAATCACCGTTACCTTGCCGATCCACCGCGTTGGATAGGCACTATCCACCTCGGGGTCCAGCTGCATGCTGACCTTGTCGCGGAATGCGGCCACTTCGGGATCGTGCAGGCCCTCGTCGAACTCGGTCAGGCCGGCGTAACCGCGCAGCGCGATCAGAGCCAGGACCGTGCCCATGGAAAACTTCGACTGATGCACCGTCTGCGGTTTCACCACCGGACCGAGCACGTCGATGGCGCCCTGGTGCACGTGCGTGACCACGCGCGCGATGTCCGCCGCCCGCAGCCCATGTTCGCGCAGCGCCTGCAACAAGGCATCGGCAGCGGGATGCGTATGCCGGCACGAGGCGTGGTATTTGAACGAGGTTTCCGCCAGCGCCCAGCGCGTGCCCAGGCCGCTGGTGAGCCGCGCGAGGTCGGCATCGGACGACATGCCGGCCGCCATGCCCTGGGCGCCTTCCAGAATGCGCCGCGCGCCGGTGAAGCCGTCCTGGGCCAGATAGGCCGCCGTCATGCCATCGGCGGACGCCTTGGCGGTGTGCAGCTGCTTGGAGTCGGCGGCGTCGCGCAGGAATTCCCAGAGCCCGGCCGCTTGGGTCCCGGCCGAGCCGAATGCGTTGAGCATTTGCTGCGCGTCCAGGCGCAGCAGGCGGCCGACCGCCGCGGCGGCGGCCACGGTGCCGGCCGTGCCGGTCGTATGGAAGATCCGGTAATGCGAGCGCCCGAGGAACTCGCCGACGCGGATGCCGACTTCGTAGCCGGCCACGGCGGCCGTCAACAGCTCGCGCCCGGATGCGCCGATGGCCTGGCCCACCGCAAGCACGGGGGGAAAGACGACGGCCGCGGGATGAAACACGGACCCGTTATGCACGTCGTCCTGTTCCACCATGTGCGCCGAGGCGGCATTGACCATGGCGGCGAACAGCGGCGATGTCCTGCGCCGCGTCACCAGCACTTCGGCCTGGCCGCCGCCCGGGCCCATCGTGGCGGCGTAGCGGTCGATCGACAGCACGGGGCGGGCGCGGGCGCCGGCCAGGATGGAGCCCAGCGTGTCCAGGAACAGGTCTTCACAGCGGCGCAACACGTGGCCGGGAATGTCTTCGAAGCGCAGCGCACTGGCGAAGGCCGCCAGTTCGGCGCTTGGGTGAGAGGCTGTCGTCATTCAGAAGGACCTCGGCAAGCCCAGCACGTGCTCGGCGACGTAGGAGAGGATCAAATTGGTCGAGATGGGGGCAACCTGATACAGGCGCGTCTCGCGGAACTTGCGCTCGACGTCGTACTCGTGCGCGAAGCCGAAGCCGCCGTGGAACTGCAGGCAGGCGTTGGCGGCCTCCCACGACGCGTCGGCGGCCAGCAGCTTCGCCATGTTGGCCTGCGTGCCGCACGGCAGACCGGCGTCGAAGCGCCGCGCCGCGTCATAGCGCATCAGGCTCGCGGCCTCCACGTTGATGAAGGCGCGGGCGATCGGGAACTGCACGCCCTGGTTCTGGCCGATGGGACGCCCGAAAACCACGCGTTCCTTGGCATAGGCCGACACCTTGTCGACAAACCAGTAGCCGTCGCCGATGCATTCTGCCGCGATCAGCGTGCGCTCGGCATTGAGCCCGTCCAGGATGTACTTGAAGCCTTTGCCTTCTTCGCCGATCAGGTTCTCCGCGGGGATTTCCAGGTTGTCGAAGAAGATCTCGTTGGTCTCGTGGTTGACCATATTGGCGATGGGGCGCACCTCCATGCCGTGGCCGATGGCCTGGTGCAGATCCACCAGGAAAATGGACATGCCCTCGGATTTGCGCTGCACCTGGTCGATTGGCGTGGTGCGCGCCAGCAGGATCATCAGGTCCGAATGCTGCACGCGCGAGATCCACACCTTCTGGCCGTTGACGACATAGCGGTCTCCTTTTCGGACCGCGGTGGTCTTGAGTTTGGTGGTATCCGTGCCGGTGGTCGGTTCGGTCACCGCCATCGATTGCAGCCGCAGTTCGCCGCTGGCGATGTGGGGCAGGTATTGGCGCTTCTGTTCGGCCGAGCCATGGCGCAGCAGCGTGCCCATGTTGTACATCTGGCCGTGGCACGCGCCGGAATTGCCCCCGGCGCGATTGATTTCCTCCATGATCACGGAGGCCTCGGTCAGGCCTAGCCCCGACCCGCCATATTCCTGCGGAATCAGCGCGGCCAGCCAGCCGGCCTTGGTCAGCGCGTCGACGAAGGCCTCGGGATAGCCCTGTTCCGCGTCGATCTTGCGGAAGTATTCGGCCGGAAACTGCGCGCAGAGGTCGCGCACCGCTTCGCGGATGTCTTGAAAGTCGTTGGAGGCGTCGGTCATGGGAGGGTGAGCGCAAAAATGATTCGATGAAAGGCCGGCACGGGCACGGCGGCGGCTACCGCGATGCGTCCAGGGGTGTGCCCAGCAGTTCCGCCAGCACTTCTTCCGTGTGCTGGCCCAGCAGGGGCGGCGCACGGCGGTACTGGACCGGCGACCCGGAAAAACGCAAGGGGCTGGCCGTGACGGGGGCGGTGCCGCCCAGCGGGTGCGGGATCTCCTGCCGCAAACCGCGTGCGGTGGCCTGCGGATGGGCAAATGCCTGCGCGATGTCGTTGATGGGGCCGCAAGGCACGCCGACCGCCTCCAGCCGGGCGATCCAGTCGTCGCGCCGGCCGGTGGCCATGATCTCGGCGAGCAGCGGGATCAGCGCGTCGCGATGCGTGACGCGCAGGCTGTTGGTGAGAAAACGCGGATCCTGGGCGAGTTCGGGCGCGCCGATCGCCTGGCAGTACGCGCGGTACTGCGCGTCGTTGCCGGTGGCGACGATCATGTGGCCGTCGCTGGTGGCGAAGACCTGATAGGGCACGACGTTCTGGTGCGCATTGCCCGCGCGGCGCGGCGCCTTGCCGCTCGTGAAATAGTTGGAGTTCTGGTTCGCCAGCATCGCGACGTGGCAGTCGAAAAGGGCGATGTCCAGATGCTGGCCCAGGCCGCTGCGATGCCGTTCCTGCAGCGCCGCAAGCACGGCCACCGTCGCGTACATCCCGGTGATGATGTCCGTGACGGCGACGCCGGCTTTCTGCGGACCGCCGCCGGGCAGGTCGTCGCGCTCGCCGGTAATGCTCATCAGTCCGCCCATGCCCTGGATCATGAAGTCGTATCCCGGGCGTTGGGCAAAGGGTCCCGTCTGTCCGAACCCGGTCACCGAACAGTAGATGAGCCGCGGATTGACGGCGCGCAGGCTGTCGTAATCCAGGCCGTACTTCTTCAGGCCGCCCACCTTGAAATTCTCGACGAGAATGTCGCTCTTCGCGGCGATGCGGCGGATCAGATCGGCGCCTTCCGGGCTGGCGTAGTCGACCGTGATGGAGCGCTTGTTGCGATTGCAGGAAAGGTAATAGGCGGCCTCCGACGTATCCTTGCCGTCGGGGCCCTTCATATAGGGCGGCCCCCAGCCGCGCGTGTCGTCGCCGGCGCCGGGGCGTTCCACCTTGATGACGTCGGCGCCGAGGTCGGCCAGGTTCTGGGTGCACCACGGACCGGCCAGAATGCGGCTGAGGTCCAGCACCCGAATGCCGTCTAGAGGGGGAGGGCGGTTGCTGCTCAACTAGTTCACCTTTGCGACGCCGCCGGTCAGCGTCAGTATGTTGCGTTCGGCGCTGCGCGCCGTGTAGCGGATCTCATCCCCTTCGCGCCACATGTCGAAGGTCAGGGTCTCGCCGGGATAGACCGGCGAGCGGAACCGCACGTCCAGGCGGGCCAGCCGGTCGGCATCGCCATCGGCCCACGCCTGCACCACCGCCCTGGCCGCCATGCCGTAGGAGCACAGGCCATGCAGGATGGGGCGCTCGAAGCCGGCCTTGCGCGCCACCGCCGGGTCGGCATGCAAGGGATTCATGTCCGCGCTGAGCCGGTAGATCAAGGCCGCGCGCGGCGACACCCGCAGGCTGACCTGGCGATCGGGCGCGCGGTCGGGCGCGTCGGGCAAGGCCGGGGGCGGCGCATCGCTGCGCGCCAGGCCGCCGTCGCCGCGGCAGAAACTGGTCTGCGCCAGCGTCGCCAGGCAGCGCCCGCTCTCGTCGTGCAGCGTGCGTTCCGTGACGACGAGCGCGCCCTTGTCCGCGCCCTTGTCGATCACATGCGTAATGCGGTTCTTGCCGACCACCGTACCGTGCGCGGGAAGCGGCGCGTGCATGGTCAGCCGCTGCTCGCCGTGCACGACGCGCACCCAGTCCACGCCCGCGCGCGGGTCGCGCATCCAGAAGCCGGGATAGCCCAGCACCACGCTCATGGTCGGAAACGCCCGCAGCCCCTGCTCATACACGTAGCGCAGTTGGGCGGGATCCACCGGGTCCTCGCCCAGGCCGATGCCCAGGGCGTACAGCATGGTGTCCTTTTCGGTGTAGCGATGAGGCAAATCCTCGAAACGCCAGTGCTTGATGGTGTCGTAGTCCAACGGCATGATGGCGGCCTCAGATCGGATCCCAGTCGATGACGTCGGGGGAGCGTTCCAGCGCGTAGAAGTGCTTGCGCATCGCGGGGATGGCGATCTCGCCGATCGATTCCGGAGTCCAGCCTTCGGCATGATGCACCGTGCGCAGGGGGCGCGGCTGCGAGAAAAGCATGATCTCGTTGGCGCGCACCGAGAAAATCTGCGCCGTAATGCCGGCCTGGGCCGCCGCGTCGCTGATCAGATAGACCACCAGCGGGGCGATCTTGCCGGCCTCCATCTTCTTGAGCTTTTCCACGCGCGCTTTTTCCTCGGGCGTGTCGGCGGGGATGGAGCTGGTCATCGCGGTCCAGGCGAAGGGCGCGATGCAATTGGAGCGCACCTTGTAGCGCGCCATGTCCAGCGCGATGGACTTGGAAAGGCCGACGATCCCCATCTTGGCGGCGGCGTAGTTCGCCTGGCCGAAGTTGCCGATCAGCCCGGAGGTGGAGGTCATGTGGACGAAGGCGCCCGACTCCTGCTCGCGGAACCAGGGCGCGGCGGCGCGGCTCATGAAGAAGGAGCCGTTCAGATGCACGTCCTGCACCTGGCGCCACTCCTCCTCGTTCATCTTGTGAAAAACGCGGTCGCGCAGATTGCCGGCGTTGTTGACGACGGCGTCGATGCGGCCGAAGACGTCGACCGCGGTCTTGATATTGTTGTGCGCGCCTTCGTAGCTGGCGACGCTGTCGGTGCAGGCCACCGCCTGGCCGCCCGCGTCGATGATCTCTTTGACGACGGCGGCGGCGGGGCCGCCCGTTCCGTCCTGCTTCAGATCCAGGTCATTGACCACCACCTTGGCGCCTGCCTTGGCCATGGCCAGGGCAACGCCGCGGCCCACGCCGCCACCGGCGCCGGTTACCACGACCACTTTGCCGGAAACCATTCCGTTCATTCGTCTCTCCACTGCCTTGAGGTGTTATCCGGCCGCCGGTGCAGCGCCGGGCTCGGCGCTTACGGGCTTTGCCCGATCCAGGAATCGCTGCCCGCATGGTAGATTGTCGGCCGAGACAACAGAATTCAATATTCGAGACACCCCCCTTTTGTGTGGTGGAACGGTGCGGCAATGAGACATGACCTGACAGACCTACGCCTGTTTGTGAACGTGGGCGACACGCTCAGTCTTACCCGCGCGGCGGAGCGAACTTTCCTGTCCTTGCCTGCCGCCAGCGCGCGCATCAAGCATATGGAGGAGGCCTTCAAGACCCGCCTGCTGGTGCGCCAGGCCACCGGTGTGGCATTGACGCCGGCGGGGGAGGTGCTGCTCAAACATGCGCGCGTGGTGCTGGGCCAACTGGAATGCCTGAACGCGGACCTGCAGCCGTATTCCAGCGGGATCAAGGGACGCCTTCGCCTGCTGGCGAACACCACGTCGACGAATTCCTTCCTGGCCGACGCGCTGTCGTCTTTCCTGGCGGAGTATCCCGACGTGCACATCGAGCTGCAGGAGAAGATCTCCGGCGACATCGCGCTGGCCATCCGCGCCGGCGCCGGCGATCTCGGGCTGGTCGCCGGCACGGTGGACGTGGAAGGACTGGATGTCATGCCCTTGTTCCGCGATGAACTCGTGGTCGTGACTTCGGTGAAGAACCCGCTGGCCGAAAAGACATCCGTGCGCTTCGCCGACCTGCTCGACACCTACCAGTTCGTGGGCATCCACCCGGATAGCGCCATCCAGATTTTCCTGGAGGACATTGCGTCGGGGCTGGGCAAGACCATCATGCAGCGCGTGCATGTGAACAGCTTCGAAGCGGTGTGCCGGATGGTGGCGGCCGGCGTGGGCGTGGCCGTCGTGCCGCGTGGATGCATGCGCCACCACAGCGAGCCGAACGCGCTGCACGTGCTCAAGATCGAGGAACCGTGGGCACAGCGCGAGCGCCTGCTGTGCCGGCAGCGTGGGCGGGACTTGCCGCGCTTCGCGGAAAAATTCATCGAACACCTGGCGCGGGCCGCCGCCGCGGACAACTAGGGCCGGGACGCGGGTCGCCGGCGCGGGCACCCATCGGCCGGGCGCGGTGCGGCGCATGCGGCCCAACTGAAGCCGGGGTTAGGCAAAAAAGAAGCGGATTCCATCGCGGCTCGGCGAATAATGCGCGGGTGCGCCGGGGCATCGCATGTCCTTGTGCGCCACAACAAAAATATTCGGAGACGACCACCATGCACAACCCGCACCGCCGCCGCATCCTTGCGGGCCTGGGCGCATCCCTGGCGATGCCCTCGCTTCCATCTCTTTCCCGCGCGGCCGCCTGGCCCGATCGCCCCGTGAACTTCATCGTGCCGTTTCCGCCGGGCGGGCCGGTCGACACCACGACGCGCTTTGTCACACGCCCGCTCGGCCAGATGTGGTCGCAGCCGACCATCGTGGACAACCGCGCGGGCGCGGGCGGCATCGTGGGCGCACAGAACGCGGCCAAGCAGGAGCCCGACGGCTATCACTACTTCTTCGCGTCGATCCACCACGCCGTGCTGCCCAGCCTGCGCCGCAACCTGCGCTACGACATCCAGAAGGACTTCGAGCCCGTGGGCATGGCGGCGGTATTTCCCATCGTGCTGGTGGTCAACCCCAAATTGCCGGTGAAATCCGTGGCGGAGCTGATCGCCTACGACAAGGCCCATCCCGGCGAATTGTCGTTTGCGTCGTCCGGCACGGGCGGCGGCACGCATCTGGCAGGCGAGCTGTTCAACAGCATGACGGGCACGAAGATCAAGCACATTCCGTATCGGGGCAGCGCGCCGGCAATGCAGGACGTGCTGGCCGGGCAGGTGCAAGTGATGTTCGCCGACGGACCTTCCGCCGTACCGCACCTGAAGAACGGCGGCATACGGGCGCTGGGCGTCGGCAACCTGAAGCGGTCGGCCCTGTTTCCCGAGGTGCCCACCATCGCCGAAGCCGGCGTGCCGGGCTACGAGGCGTATTCCTGGAGCGGCCTGCTGGCCCCGCGCGGCACGCCGGCCGATGTGATCAAGCGCGTGAATGCCGACCTGGTCAAGGCGCTGAGCGATGCCGAAACGGCCAAGGGCATGCTGGCCGCCGGCGCCGAGCCGATGCCCGGTACGCCCGAGGAATTCCGCGGTTTCCTGGCGTCCGAGCTGGCCAAGTGGCACGACGTGATCACCAAGGCCAACATCGTCATCGAAGAGGGGAGCTGAAGGGCAGCTCGCGCGCGGCGCGCAGCGCCGCGTCGTATTCCATGGCCAGCTGGTCTATCAGCACGGAAACCGGCAGGGCTTCCTGCACCGCGCCCACGCCCTGTCCGGCGCTCCAGACGTCCTTCCAGGCCTTGGGCCGGGTGCTCTTGTCCAGGTTGACGGCGGCCGCCGGGCGGACGTCCAGCGCGCTCGGATCCAGGCCGGCCGCCTGGATGCTGGGCCGCAGATAGTTGCCCGGCACGCCCGAGAAGTAGGGCGTATAGACGATGTCGTCCGCCGTTGCGGCCACCACCATGTCCCGATAGCCGGCGGACGCCAGGGACTCCTCGGTGGCGATGAAGTGGGTGCCCATGTAGGCGAAGTCGCAGCCCATGAGTTGCGCGGCCAGAATGTCCTTGCCGCGGCCGATGCAGCCCGCCAACGCCAAGGGACCGTCGTAGAAGGCGCGGACCTCGTTCACCAGCGCGAAGGGGTTGATACGTCCGGCGTGGCCGCCGGCGCCCGCCGCCACCAGGATCAGCCCGTCGACGCCGGCCTGCAGTGCGCGCCGCGCGTGGCGCACGGTGGTGACGTCGTGCATCACGAGTCCGCCGTAATCGTGCACGGCCTTCACCACCGCGTCGGGCGGATGCAGCGAAGTGATGACCAGCGGCACGCGGTGTTCGACGCATATGGCCAAGTCCCCGCGCCAGCGCGGGTTGGACTCGTGGACGATCAGGTTCACCGCATACGGCGCGATGAGCCGTCCGGGATCCGCTTCCCGGGCCTTGGCCAGACCGCGTTCGATGCGCGACAGCCAGTCGGGCAACTGCTCCTGCGGGCGGGCGTTGAGCGACGGAAAGGCGCCGATCACGCCCGAGACGCACTGTGCGACAACGAGATTCGGCCCCGATACCAGGAACATGGGCGCCGCGATGACCGGAAGACGCGTCCGAGCGCGCAGACGTTGCAGGGCGTTCATAGAAGCTCCTATACCCTCCGCCGGTCCGCCGGCGTCAGATCAGATGGGTTTTCTTGGCCGAAGCACCATCCCCACAACCGCACAGGCGCCCCCAAGCCAGGACGCCGCGGATCCGGCTTCGCCGGTCCGCCGGCCTCGCCCCCTTGAGGGGGAAGCGCGCCAGCGCTTCGGGGGTGGGCTTCAATTGGTGGTGATGTGCGCCTTTTTGACCACGTCGCCCCAAAGCTCGTATTCATGGCCGATGCGTTGCCGCAGCGCCTTCGCGTCGCCATTATTCAACGTATACCCTCCGTCTACCATGGTCTTGCGAAAGGCCGGATCGGCCTGCACGTCGTTCAGCGCCTTGACCAGCCTTGCCGTCACGTCTTCCGGCAGCTTCGGCGGGCCCATCAGCGCGTACCAGCCGACGACCTCGTAGTCCTTCAGGCCGGATTCGATCATCGTCGGCACGTCAGGCAGTTCGGGGTTGCGGGCCTTGGAAGTGACGGCCAGGGCCTTGGCGTTGCCGCTTTTGATGAAAGGGATGGCTGTGCTGGTGATGTCATACATGAACGTGATGCGGCCGCTGATCACGTCCGACATGGCGGGCGCATTGCCGCGGTAGGGAACATGCATCATGGGCGCGCCCGATTGCTGCTTGAGCAGTTCGGCGGACAGATGGTTGGACGCGCCATTGCCCGCGGACCCGAAGGTGACGCTGCCGGGATGCGCCTTGGCATACGCGATCAGCTCCTGAACGGTCTTCACCGGCGCCTGCGGTCCAAGCAGCAGGACGTTGGTGTAGTCGACGATCATGCCGATAGGCGTGAAGTCCGTGCGCGGATCGAACAGCTTGCTTTGCTGCACATGCGGCGACATGGTCAATGGTGGACTGGCCGCAAAGGCCAGGATGTAGCCGTCCGGCGCCGCCTTGGCGGTGGCGTCCAGGGCAATCATGCCGCTCGCGCCCGACCGGTTCTCGACGACGACGGATTGGCCGAGCTTGTCCGTCAGATACTTGGCGAATACCCGCGCCGTGGTGTCAACCGGGCCGCCGGGCGCATAGCCGACCAGCAGCCGGATAGGACGATCCGGATAGGCCGCCTGCGCGGGCGCCGATGGCGCGCAGGCGATGATAATGGCGGCAGCGAACAGCATGTGGCGTTTCATCGTTTGTCTCCTGGGGAAGGGCCCACTCTTTTCCTGCGAAGCAACAGCCGCGTGGCGACGGCGCAGGCCAGCGCCAGGGCCCCCGAGGCTCCGGCAGTCACGATGACGCGTTCCGGGCCGACTCGAGCGGCGGCGCGGTAACGACTATCCGTAACACACTAGAAATTTCGTATGTGCGGCGGCGACTGGATACCTTAACTTCTCTCATCGTTCTTTCCTGTCTTTCGCTCGTTCTGACCCGTGCGCGAAGCGGCAATCAACGAGTGGAAAACGTTTACGCAATCTATCGCGATGGAGGTAACTGTGACCGGCCCGATTCCCAAAGCCTACGCCTACGCCCACGCGCGCCTTGCGCGTAATCATGTCGTCGGGATGATCAGCTATCAAGCCGACGATAGGGACTACAACCAGGCAGCATTCAAGCGCTTCGTGGAAATTTGTCGTCCTCCCAAGGGGGAAGAACTCCATTGGTACAGGGGCATGATCTACACGCTGCAGAATGGGCGGGCGACGATCAACTTCTCCGTGAAGAACTTCTTCCTGAAGCCTTGCCCCTACGAGAATTACATCAATACGTTCGAACGTGTCGCGAGCGGCATAGGTGCAACGCATTCGGTAAAGCCGCGCGACGAAGTGGAAAAACGTCTTTTCGACTACCAGGGCAAGGCCAGGTACAGGCCGGCGCCGCCCGGCGGAAACGTTGCCGCGGTAAGACAGCAGATTGCGCACTACGGCTCGAATTGGCGGGCGTATCCCATGATGCGGCCGCGCTACGCGGCGTTGGACTATGCCTACTACCGTCACGGCGGTGCGGGGACTGGCTACTATGGGACCTCATTTTTCGTCCTGAAGGAGTACATGAAAACGGTAGGCACCTACTGTCATTGCGATACGTTCGCCGCGAATAATGATCTGCGCCGGCGCAGGCACGAGTACGGCGGACAAGTGCGGAGTTCATCTGAGACCATCGCGCGCTATCACGAGATGCCGAAGCTGCTCTATTACCTGCATCCCTTTACGCTGAAGGAGGTGTATGCCTATACCACTGGCCAGAAACAGTACCTGTCGGAAGCCTATGTGCCGAAATTCCCCGACAGCGAGAAGCTTCTCAGCTATATCGAGATTCAGCTGCATTCCGATGTCGTGTTCTCACGCGATATCGATTACATGGTGATATCGAGGAGCGATGTGTTTGACACGGCCGCCCCGTTCGTGCATGAGGCCTATCAACGCGACCAGATCATCAAGCACGCGGAGAGTTTCGCCTACCGGCATGGCTTCAGGATGTATATGGTCGAATGATGTAGAAACGGAGTTCATGTTCATAAGGTATCGGCGGTCCCAAGGATGGCGGTGGACTGGCTCGATAGCGTGCCGCCGTTGCCGTGCACCAGGGCGAGCTGCGCGTCCCGCACCTGGCGGTCGCCGCAGCCGCCGCGCAACTGGCGCACGGCTTCGATGGTGATGAAGATGCCGTACATGCCCGGGTGCACGCAGCACAGGCCCCCGCCATTGGTGTTCACGGGAAGTTCGCCGCCGGGCGCGATGCGGCCGCCCGAGACGAAGGCGCCGCCTTCGCCCTTGGCGCAGAAGCCCAGGTCTTCCAGGAACAGGATGGGGTTGATGGTGAAGGCGTCGTAAAGCTCGAGCACGTCGATGTCGGCCGGCCGCAGGCCGGCCATGTCGAACGCCCGCCGGCCCGACGCCTGCGCCGCCGTGACGGTCAGGTCGTGCATGGAGGAAATCTGCCGGTTCCACACCGCCGTGGCATTGCCCAGCACGTACACCGGCTTGCGCGGCATGTCGCGGGCGCGGTCGCCGCGCACCAGCACGTAGGCGCCGGCGCCGTCCGTCACCAGGCAGCAGTCGCGCACGGTCAGCGGGTCCGACACCATGGGCGAGGCAAGGATTTCATCGAGCGTGATGGGATCGCGGCGCTGGGCTTCGGGATTCAGCTGGGCCCACTTGCTGGCCGCCAGCGCCACCTCGGCCAGTTGTTCGCGCGTGGTGCCGTACTGGTGCATATGGCGCGCGGCGGCCAGCGCATAGGAACTGAGGGGGCTGAGCGGGTCGTAAGGCGTCTCGTAAGGCTGCGGATCGAAGTTCTTGCGGACGCGACCGATCTCGGCGCGCGACAGCGTCGACGTGCGTTGCGTGCTCCCGTAGCAGACCAGCACCGCATTGCACTGTCCCGTTTCCAGCGCATGCATGGCCGGCAGCAGGTGCGCGACGAAGCTGGAGCCGCCGAGCATGGTCGAATCGATGAAGGTCGGGCGGATGCCCAGATGCTCGATCACCGGCATGGCCCACATCGTGGCCGCCACGCTGGCCGTGCAAATGCCGTCGATATCCTGCATGGTGAGCCCGGCGTCGGCGACGGCGCGATGCGCGGCCTGCGCCAGGATTTCCATTTCCGTGTAGCCGTGGGCCTGGCCCAGGCCGGCGTGGCCGACGCCGACGATGGCGGTACGCCCGCGCAGATCCTTCAGATTCATGCCTGTTGCTCCCGTGCGACGAATACCAGCAGGCCGCCGTTTTCACGTACGACCACCTTGGCCTGGACCGGCATGCCGATACGCACGTCCGCGGGCGGCATGCCCTCGACACGGCTCATCAGCCGCACGCCTTCGTCCAGGTCGACGAGCGCCACGTTGTAGTCGCCGCCGGCTTCCGGCTTGCGGCGCACCACGGTGGTCGAATACACCGTGCCGCGGCCGCTCGGCTCGCGCCAGGCCAGGCGATCGCTGCCGCAATGCGGGCAGAGCATGCGGGGATAGAAGACGGCGCGCGCGCAGGCGTCGCATTGCTGGATCAGGAACTGGCCTTGGGCAAGCGCCTGCTGGTAATGCAGGTCGGCGCCGGTCTGCGGGCCGGGGCTGGGCTGTGTCATGGTCTCCACCGGATGTTGTCGCGGGCAGCGCCATCGCGGGCGCCCTGCGCGCAGTGTGTATCGGGTGGCGCCGGCTTGACCATTTTGCATTGCTGAAGCAGGGCTTCGTTTGCGCGCAAGCGTGCGCGCTTCGCTTGAACGAAAGCGGGGCTTTCGCAGAGCAAGATTGTCCGCGCGGCGGGCGGGCCGGTAAGCTGGGTGCCCGCCCGAGATCGACGACGGGAGCCATGGAGAGAGACGATGCAATTGACGTGGACGCCTGAAGAGCGCCGCTTCCGGGAAGAGGTCCGCGCCTTCGTGGCCGCCAATCTGCCCGCCGACATCCGCGACAAGGTGATGCGGCATCGGCGCCTGCATCGCGACGATTACGTGCGCTGGCACCGTATCCTGGACGCGCATGGCTGGGGCGCGCCCACGTGGCCGAAGGCGTTCGGCGGCACGGGATGGAATCCGGTGCAGCGCCTGTTGTTCGAAATCGAATGCTATGCCGGCGGCGCGCCGCGCCTGCTGCCTTTCGGCCTGTCCATGCTGGGGCCGGTGCTGATGAAGTACGGCTCCGCGCAGCAGCAGGAAGAATTGCTCCCGCGCATCATCCGGGTGGACGACTGGTGGTGCCAGGGTTACTCGGAGCCCGGCTCGGGATCCGACCTGGCATCGCTGAAGACGCGGGCCGAGCGGGTGAGCGGCCCCGACGGCGACTATTACCTGGTGAACGGCCAGAAGACCTGGACCACGCTGGCCCAGTACGCCGACCACATGTTCTGCCTGGCGCGCACCGACCCCGACGTCAAGCCGCAGGCCGGAATCTCGATGCTGCTGATCGACATGCGTCAACCCGGCGTCACGGTGCGGCCCATCAAGACGCTGGACGGCGGGCACGACGTCAACGAGGTCTGGCTGGACAACGTCAAGGTGCCGGTCACGCAGCGCGTCGGCGATGAAGGCATGGGGTGGACCTACGCCAAATATCTGCTGGGTCACGAGCGTACCGGCATTGCAGGCCTTGGCCACTGCCACCGCGAACTGCGCATCCTCAAGGAAATGGCGTCGCGCATGCCGTCGTCTTCCGGCCGGCCGATGATCGAAGCGCCGCGCATGCGGGACCGCATCTCGCGCGTGGAGGTCGACATCATGGCGCTCGAGATGCTGCTGTACCGGGTCGCGGCTGCGCGCGGCGACGCGCCGCCGGGGCCGGAAGCCTCGGTGCTGAAGATTCGCGGCTCGGAGATCCAGCAGGATCTCGCCATGCTGCAGATGGAGGTGGCCGGCCCAGAAGCGTGGCCTTACGACCCGGACTGGATGGAAGCGGACGCAAGCTTCCATGGTCCGGGCGGCGATATGACGGCGGCAGCGGGCGCCGCCTACGCCGACATGCGCAAGACCACCATCTATGGCGGCACGACCGAGATCCAGAAGGGCATCATCGCCCGGATGATTCTCGGCGCTTGATCCGGGCGCCGCATTTCGCGGCGCGAAGCCGCTATCCACACGACGGGACACCATGGATTTCGAATACAGCACTGAACAGCGCATGCTGGCCGACAGCCTGCGGCGCCTGGTCACCGAGCAGTGGTCGCAGGCGCGGCGGCGCGCGCGCCAGGGACGCCTGGACGCCGCCGCCTGGAACGCCCTGGCGGAACTGGGCGTACTGGGATTGACGATCGATGCCGAACACGGCGGATTCGGGGAAGAGCCGGCCAGCCTGCTGCCCGTGCACATGGAGCTGGGGCGCGGGCTGGCCGACGAGCCGGTCATTCCCAGCGGCGTGATGAGCGCTGCCGCAATCGCTGCCAGCGGCAATGCCGCCGCCGCGAGCCGCTGGCTGCCGGCCATCGCTTCCGGCCAGGCGGTGCTTGCGGTGGCCTACCAGGAGCCGGGCCGGCGCTACGCAACCGACCCGGTGGACTGCCGGCTGTCCGGAGATATGCTCGAAGGATGCAAGCATCTGGTGTGGCATGGCGCGCATGCCCATGCCTGGGTGGTCTCAGCGCTGGACACGCAAAGCGGCGAGCCGGTGCTGCTCGTCGTCCCGGCGGACGCCCCGGGCGCCACGTCGGCCGGCTTCGGCACGCTGGACCGTTCCAGTTGCGCACGCATCGAATTCGACAAGGTGCGGGTGACGCCCGAAAACGTATTGGCGCGCGGCGCGGCGGCCAGCGCGGCGCTGACCCGGGCGCTGGAATGGGGCACGGCTGCGCTGTGCGCCCATGCCGCGGGCGCGACCGCCCGGCTGCTGGAAATCACGGCCGACTATCTGCGCACGCGCAGGCAGTTCAGCCAGCCGCTGGCCGCCTTTCAGGCGCTGCAGCACGCCATCGCCGACATGGCCGTGGCGAAGGAGTTGTCGCTTTCCATGGCCTATGTTGCCGTGGCCGCCTTGACCGAAACGGATGCACGCGCGCGGCGGCGCATGATCGCGGCGGCGAAGATCGAGGCGGCGCGGACCGCGCGCTTCGTCAGCCAGAAGGCGGTGCAGCTGCACGGCGGCATGGGCATGACCGACGAACTGGAAGTGGGCGACTTCTTCAAACGATTGACCGTGGTGGAGCTGCTGTTCGGGGATACGGACGAACAATTGGCCATCATGGCGGAGACGGCATGAGTTACGAACAGATTCTCTATCGCGTGACGGAAGGCGTGGCCCGCATCACGCTGAACCGTCCTGAAAGGCTCAACAGCCTGACCGACGTCATGCGCGCTGAAATCGCCGACGCGCTTGCGCAGGCGGGCGCCGAGCCGGGCCTGCGCGGCGTGATTCTTACGGGCGCGGGGCGGGGCTTCTGCGCGGGACAGGACCTAGCCGATCGCAAGCCCTTGCCGGCGGGCGAACGGCGCGACCTGTCGGAAGGCCTGCGCACCAGCTATCGTCCGCTCATGGAGCGACTGCAATCCATGCCGGCGCCCGTCGTTTGCGTCGTCAACGGCGTGGCGGCCGGCGCGGGAATGAGCCTGGCGCTGGCCTGCGATGTGGTGTTTGCCGCGGAATCGGCGAAGTTCGTGCTGGCCTTCAGCAAAATCGGCCTGGTGCCAGACATGGGGGCCACCTGGTTCCTGCCGCGCCTGCTGGGCGAGGGCAGGGCGATGGGTCTGGCGCTGTTCGGCGAACCTCTGACCGCGCGGCAGGCCGCGGAGTATGGCCTGATCTGGCGCTGCGTGCCGGACGCCGATCTGCCCGATACGCTGGCCGGCATCCAGGCCTCGCTGTCGCAGGCGCCCACGCTTGCCTTGAATGCCGCCAAGCAGGCGCTGCGCGCCTCGCGCGCCAACACGCTGATGCAGCAGTTCGACCTGGAAGCGGACCTGCAACGCGCGATGGGTTATACCGATGACTATCTGGAAGGCATGAAGGCCTTCGCCGAAAAGCGCGCCGCCCGGTTCGCGGGGCGCTGATCGCGCGACGCGCGTGCGCCATGCCTTGCCGGTTCCTCGATGCGGCCATTGGCGCTGCGGCATCGCCAGAAGGGTGCGACATCGCCATGAACGCCACGACATCACCATGAAGGGAGACAGACAATGAACCATCCCGATCCGACTGCGTGGATCGGCCGTACGGAGACCATGGCGGACGGCCTGGACCCGACGCTGGCCGGCCGCGTCGCGGTCACGCTGGGCGAGCCCGCGCCCGGGCCTGGCGAAGCCTTGCCGCCGCTGTGGCAATGGGCATTTTTCATCCCGGCCGCGCCGATGAACGGACTGGGCGAGGACGGCCACCCGGCCCGCGGCGGCTTCCTGCCGCCGGCTGCGGATCGCAACCGCATGTGGGCGGGCGGCCGCATCGACTTCCGCGAGCCGCTGCGTGTCGGCGTGCCCGCCGAGCGCCGCTCCACCATCGCCGACGTCAAGGAGAAGGCGGGCCGCACGGGTTCCCTGCTGTTCGTGACCGTTCGACATGAGTACTGGCAGGCGGGCGCGCTGGCCATCGCGGAAGAACAGGACATCGTCTACCGCCAGCCCGCGCCGCCCAGGCTGCAGGGCAGCGAGCCCGCCCCGAGCGCGGCATGGCGCGAGACCGTCGTGCCGACGCCCGTACTGTTGTTCCGCTATTCGGCCGTGACGTTCAACGGGCATCGCATCCACTACGACCATCCCTACGTCACGCGGACAGAGGGCTATCCGGGACTCGTGGTGCACGGCCCGCTGATCGCCACCATGATGGTCGCCGCCTTTCGCCGTGCGAACCCGGGCAGGCGGCTGGACCACCTTTCCTATCGGGGCCTGCGTCCGCTGATCGCGCCCCAGGCCTTCGACGTTGCCGGCCGCGTCACGGCCTCCGGCCAGGCCGAACTGTGGGCCGAGCAGGATGGCACGCTGGCCCACCTGGCCCAACTGAGGTTCTCGGAATGACCGCCGCCGCTACGCTTCGCCCCCTGGACGGCATCACCGTCGTCAGTTTCGAGCATGCCATCGCCGCGCCGTTCTGCACGCGGCAGTTGGCCGATATGGGCGCGCGCGTCATCAAGGTCGAGCGCCCCGGCGTGGGCGACTTCGCCCGCAACTACGACGAGCGCGTGCGGGGCCTGTCCTCGCACTTCGTCTGGACCAATCGCTCCAAGGAAAGCCTGACGCTCGACCTGAAGCACCCCGCCGCGCGCGAAGTGCTGGGGCGCCTGCTGGCCGATGCGGACGTGCTGGTGCAGAACCTGGCGCCCGGCGCCGCAGCGCGCCAGGGCCTGTCCTTCGATGTGCTGCATGCCGCGCACCCCAGGCTGATCGTGTGCGACATCTCCGGCTATGGCGAGGGCGGGCCGTATCGGGACAAGAAAGCCTACGATTTGTTGATCCAGAGCGAAAGCGGCTTCGTCTCCGTCACCGGGTCGCCTGATGCGCCGGCCAAGGCAGGCTGCTCGATCTCCGATATCGCCGCCGCCATGTACGCCTATTCGGGGATTCTGAATGCGCTGCTGTTGCGCCAGAAAACCGGGGAGGGCAGCCGCGTCGACGTCTCCATGCTGGAAAGCATGGTGGAGTGGATGGGCTACCCCATGTACTACGCCTTCGATGGCGCGCCACCCCCGCCGCGGGCCGGCGCCGCGCATGCCACCATCTATCCTTACGGACCTTTCCCTGTTGGCGACGGCGGCACCGTCATGCTGGGGCTGCAGAACGAACGGGAATGGCAGGTGTTCTGCGATCGCGTCCTGGAACAGCCGGGGCTGGCCCTGGACGATCGCTTTTCGTCGAATTCCGCGCGCGCGGCGAACCGCGACGCCCTGCGCGGGCTGATCGTGCAGGCCTTCGCCAAAATGGACCTGGGCGCAGTGACGGACAAGCTGGAGCAGGCCGGCATCGCCAACGCCAGCGTCAACGATATGGCGGGCGTATGGGCGCACCCCCAATTGCGCGAGCGGGGCAGGTGGCGTCAGGTCGACAGCCCGAAGGGCGCCTTGCCGGCGTTGCTGCCGCCCGGTTCGAACAGCGCCTTCGAGCCGCGCATGGACGCGATTCCCGCGGTCGGCCAGCACACGGACGCGGTACTGGCGGGCCTGGGTTATGACGCCGCGCAGATCAGCCGGCTGCATGCGGAGGGGGCGGTGTAATGGGCCAGGAATCCACGCACGCAACGCCGCCGCAAGGCGAACCGCCGAGGGGCCCCGCCACCGTCCGCTGCGCCCTGTTCGTTCCGGCCTCCCGGCCCGAACGTATTCCGAAGGCGCTGAACAGCGGCGCCGATGCGGTCATCGTCGACCTGGAGGACGCGGTCGAACCCGCCGCCAAGCCGGCGGCCCGGCAGGCGCTTGTCGAGTTTCTCGCCGCACATCCGCAGGCTCGAATCTGGGTGCGCGTCAACGACGCGACGACGCCCTGGCATGGCGATGACCTGGCCGCCTTGCGCGGCAAGGCCGGCGTCGCGGCGATCATGCTGCCGAAGGCGGAATGCGCGGCCCAGGCCGCGCAGGCGGGCGCGGGTGTGCCCGTGGTCCCGATCATCGAAAGCGCGCGCGGTCTGGTCAACGTGGCGGCGATCGCAGCCGCGCAGGGCGTGGCGCGGCTTGCCTTCGGCAGCCTGGACTATGGCGTGGATCTGGGCCTGGCCCATGGCTCCGAGGCCGAGGCGGTGCTGCTGGACCAGGCGCGCGGCCAGGTCCTGTTGCACAGCCGGGCGGCGGGCCTGCCGGCGCCGCTGGACGGCGTCTATCCGGCCATCGACGACCTCGACGGCCTGCAGGCCGCCGCGTCCAGGGCCAGCCGCATGGGATTTGGCGGCATGCTCTGCATCCATCCGTCGCAAGTGGCGACGATACGGGACGCGTTCAGTCCCGCGCAGGCCGAGGTCGATTGGGCGCGCCGCGTCCTGGCCGCCGCCAGCGAGGCCGGCGTGAACGCGTTCCGCTTTGAAGGGCAGATGGTCGACGCGCCCGTGCTCGCGCGCGCGCGGCAGGTGCTGGCCCGGGCGCAGGCATGATCCCGGGCGCTCACCGCATCCCTTGCTCGTCAGCAACATCTCTTTGATGATGAGCAGCGGGATTCGGCTCCTTGCCTAGAAACGCACCGCCACCTTCAACACCCCCGACTGCTGCCGGTTGCCCCCGCCGAACTGCGCATCGTAGGAAATGCCCGCCGTCGTGTTGCGCGCGATCGCCATTTCGGCGCCCAGGCCCAGTACGGCGGCATTGCGCGCAATCGGAACGCCGGCCACCGAGAACCCGGTGCCCCCGTCGAAAGCCAGCGCCTGGCTCGGTCTGACGTCCCCGGCGGCATGGCGCCAGCCCAGCGAGGCGGTCAGGCGGCCCGGCGCGCCATCGGACGCGAACTGCCAGGCGCCGCGCAGCCCCAGCGTGGTGCTCGTCACGTCGTCGGTGCTCCCCGCGCCGTGCAGCGCGGCCGTACCACCCGATTCGCTGAAGCCCCGGGTGCGCAGCTGGTTCCAGGCCACGCCGGCAAACGGTTCGATGCTGTAGGCATCGCCCAGCGGCAGGTTGTAGCCGAGTTCGCTGAACACCTGGGTCGAAGAGGCGCGATAGGAAGATTCGAGCCGCTGGTTCAGGCTGCCGGCCGCCACGTCGCGTTTGGTCTCGATGTCGTGCCAGGTGTACGCCGCACCGGCCGTGAAGCGGAAATGGCCGGCGCCGGCTTGGAAATTCCGTCCCCCGAACAGGCTGGCCGTATAGCTGTCAACGCTGGTGCGCGAAGACGTATCGCTCATCGAAGCATGGCTGCCGATGTAGCCCAGCGCGCCGCCCAATCGCCAGCCGCCGCCCACCGCGCCATCGCCGCCGACGAAGATTCCGCCGTCGGATTGACGTACGCGCGAGGCGTTGCCGTCGCCGTCAAACGTGCGCCAGTTGCCGAACACCTGAGCCCAAACCGGATGCGCGGCGCTTCCCGGCATGGCGTCGGCCGACGGCCGGCCCCATTGCGCCGTGGGCGCACCGGCCAGCGCAGGCGCATCCAGGTTGCTGCGCAAGTGTGCGAGCGGCAGTGTGCGGACGGTGTCGCCAAGGCTTTGCAGCACGCTGATATTGCTGGCATAGGCCTCGCCGGAAAGCATATTCAGGGCCGAACGCGCTTGCTCCGGCGTCATGGACAGGACGGCTGCCGCCACCTGGCTGACGCCGGCCGGTTTGGCGGGAGCGCTGCCGGCCGCCGCCGGGGACGGCCCGTTTTGCCCCGAAGGAGCCCCCGTTTGCGTCGCAGGGGAGGGACTCTGACCCGATGGCGTTCCGGTCTGGCCCGGCGGTGGCGATCCGCCCCCGGCTGCGGGGGGCGCTTCGTTGTCCAGCGAACCGCCCACGCTGCCCTGGTTGCCCGTATCGCCGACACTGCCGATAGGCACGTCGTTGCGCGCGAGCGTCATGAACGCGCTGTGCGCGTCGTAGCTGAGCGACGGCGTCAGGAAAGCATAGGCGCTCGAAACACCCGTGAAGCGGCCTTGTATCCCGCCGTCGGCCGTCAGGATGTTGTAGGTCGTGCGAGGGGCATAGTTGCCGTCGGGCCCGATGTGGGCCACGGTGCCGTCCAGGGAGGCGACGCCGGTGACGTGGATGTGGTCGCTGGCGCTGCTGGCCGGGTCCGCATGCACGCGATAGACGGTGTTCTGGCCGAAGGTGAGATTGCCCTGGATGGTCAGCGTGCCGATGGGCGATCCGTCGTTGCCGGGCGCGATCACTGCGGTGGGGTAGAGCGTGGTGCTGCCGAGCTGGCCCACCCCCGCGAGCACGACTTCACGGCCGATGTCGACCGGTCCGTTCAATTTGCCGTCGATTTCCAGCGCGCCGTCGGCGATCAGGATGGGGCCCGTCAGGCCGCTGCTGTCGGCCGTCAGGATCACCGACCCCGGACCGGTCTTGACGAAGCCGTTCGTGCCCTGCAAGGGATTGTCGATCGTGTCGACGAACTGGCCGGAGGCATAGGTGCCGTCGCCGACGACAATGGCAGGCGGGTTGCCGCCGTTGGGCACCAGGGTAATGGGAGCGCCTTGCAGCCGATACCGGTCGGTGGCGAATTGAATGCCCGACACGCGCACCGGGCCCGCGCTGCCGTCCACCGTTACGGTGCCGCGCGCACCCGTGAAGATCGCGTAGCCGCCGTCGGGCAGGGCGCCCGTGGCGTTGCCTGGACTGTTCCAGTTGGTGCTGGCCGCGCTCCAGGTGCCGTCGCCGCCGCCGGCCCGCGCGGCGGACGCCACGCCGTTGCCGTTCCACAGATTGGTCGTGCCGGGTCCCAGGATCAGGTTGATCTGCTTGTCGCCGCTGAGCGACTGGATGGTGGCGGCGGGCTGGGAGTCGCCGCTGACCGTGCCCAGCGACAGCCCGTTGCCGCTCAGAGCGCCGCCGTAGGAAAGGATGCGGTAGTAGCCGGCGGAGACGCCCACGGTGTTCACGGTGACGTTCAGGGTCGCGTTGTTCAGCGCGACATCGCCGCCGACCGTGATGTTGTCCCCGGTGCCCGGTTGGGTGATGGGCAGGCCCGCATAGCCGGTCTCGAAGTTGAATGCGGCGTTGCTCATCGACAGGTTGCCTTTGACGACGAGGTTGCCATTGGAGACGCCGGTCGGCGTGCCGACGGGATAGCCCGGCGCAACCGCCGCATTGCCGGAGAGGTTCAGATCGCCATCGACGGCGCCGAAGCCCGCGACGGCGCCATTGGCGTTGGCATTGATGTTTCCGCCGATCGTCACGCCAGCGCCGGGGCCGTTGCCGCCCACCACGAGCGTGCCGCCGTTGACGTCGACGCCGCCAGGAAAGCGGGCGGAACTGTCGAACACCTGGGTGTCCCCGGGCGAGACCGTCAGGTCCGCAGCGGCGGCGCCGGCGCAGTAGGACGCGCTGATCGCGAGAGTCGCCTTAAGCCACTTTCTGGTGGCGTTTATTTTTGTGCCGTTTGTCAATGTGGATCCTTGTAAGTCGGTCGGTGGAGTCCCAGTGGGGGACCTTTTGCAGCCGCGGTCCTGGCGGCCCGCGTTTTCCGGGCGATACGGATGAGCTCCTTTTCGGAAAAAGACGCAATGTATACGTCTTTTGATGGAGATCAAAGAACTTGATCGCTGGATACCATCCAGATAGCAGAAGATAGATAAATAGGGCTATCCGAAATATGTAGATCGGCACAGCGGATACCATCCGCGCGTAGCGGATACCATCCGGGATAAGCCCCCCCGCATCCCGGCAGCGAACCCGTCGGCGCAGGTATCTTGGATGTCGCGGGGTGGGCAGAAGGGAAAGCCTCGGGACCGACGTACTCGCCTCCGAAAAAGGCAAAAAGCGGGGTTGACGTGCAAGCGTTTGGTTGCATATCATTCATGCAAGTGGATACTTGCATATGAGCTCATGGCCCAACGCCGCGACGACATCGACTTATTGTTCAAAGCCCTGGCCGACCCCAATCGCAGAATGCTGTTGGATCTGCTGCATGCGCATGACGGCCGCACCCTGGGCGAGCTGTGCGAGCACATGGACATGACGCGGCAGGGGGTAACGCAGCACCTTGAGGTGTTGGAGGCCGCCAATCTGATCGCCACGGTGCGTCGCGGCCGCGAAAAGCTGCATTTCCTCAATCCAGTACCGCTGCAGGAAATCTACGAACGCTGGATTGCCAAGTTCGAGAAGCCTCGCCTGAAGGCGCTCTCGAATCTCAAACGACGACTGGAGAAATCCGATGACTAGATCGACCTTTGCGTACGTCATCTACATACGCACCACGCCGGAAAAGCTGTGGTCCGCGCTGACCGAGCCGGCGTTCATGAAGCAGTACTGGTTTGGCATGCACTGCGAAAGCGAATGGAAGGCCGGCTCGTCCTGGAGGTTGCTGGACGGCGACGGCAAGCTGTTCGACGCCGGCGAGATCCTTGAAGCCGATCCGCCACGGCGTCTGGTGATTCGCTGGCAGAACCAGTGGAAGCCGGAGCTGCAGGCCGAAGGCGATTCGCGCTGCACGATCGAGATCGAGCCGGAGGGCGACGCCATAAAACTCTCGATCATTCACACCATGGAGCGGGAGGGATCGCAATTCATCAAGGCCGTGTCGGGAGGCTGGCCCAAGATCCTTTCGAACCTGAAGTCGCTGCTGGAGACCGGCACCGTCGTGCTGCGGCCGTCGGATAAGCGCTGATCCTGGCGCCGGATATCAGCCCCTGGCATCCAAACGGAGCTTCGCCGCCACGCGCCTCATCGAATGACGAGCCCTTTCACGGTGGCGGCGCGTGGCTGGTGAAGACGGGCAGCGGGGCAGGGGGCACTGCAAAACACGCGGGCGGAGAGGGGCGGAGACGGGCGCGGATCGCCGGCACGCGGCATGGGCTTCACATGGACATCACATGGGCCCCATTTCGACCCTGAACTGCTCCGCTTGCCGGGGACCCTCGGGGATTAAACTAGGACAGGAAGCTGCTGAAGCAGCATGTTCGGGGATGCCCCGCACGTTGAAATGCGTGAAATCGTAGCCTGGAAGTAGTCGAAATAATGGATTGGGTCCCGATAGTCTTCATCACCTTCAAAGTCCTCGTGTTCGGCACGGGCATGTTCTTCGCGATCAAGTGGCATCGCGACCAAGCGAAGAAGAAATGACCGAATAGATCGCATTCGATTCCCGGCCCGGGGCGGCCGCCTCCGCGAGCCAGCCGCGACGGACCATGCGGCTACGCATACCGGCTGCATCCGGCCATGAAATCAAAGGCTGCCCCGGGCAGCCACATCGCCACGCTGAGACAGACGCATCAGATCTTCGCTTGATTGACGCGCTTGGATGCCTGATCCGCGCTTTCTTTGCGTTCGCTATAGCGGTCCACCAGATAGGGCGCAACATCGCGAGTAAGCAGGGTGAATTTCACAAGCTCTTCCATGACGTCGACGATGCGGTCGTAGTAGGCCGAAGGCCGCATGCGCCCGTGCTCATCGAATTCCTGCCAGGCCTTGGCCACCGACGACTGGTTCGGGATGGTGATCATCCGCATCCAGCGGCCCAGCACGCGCATCTGATTGACGGCATTGAAGGACTGCGAGCCGCCGCTGACCTGCATGACAGCGAGCGTCTTGCCTTGCGTGGGCCGCACCGCACCGAGCGACAGGGGAATCCAGTCGATCTGCGTCTTCATGAGCCCCGTCATGGCGCCGTGCCGTTCCGGCGAGCACCACACCATGCCCTCGGCCCATTGCACCAGCTCGCGCAGCTCCGCGACTTTGGGGTGGCTTTCCGGCTCGCTGTCCACCAGGGGGAGGCCAGCGGGGTTGAACAGGCATGTTTCGGCTCCCATCGCGCGCAGCAGCCGGGACGCTTCCTCGGCGGCAAAGCGGCTGAACGACCGCTCGCGCAGCGATCCATAGAGCAGCAGGATGCGGGGCGGATGTGCGGACCGGGACGCATGCAGCCGCCGGGCAATGCCGCCGTCAAAGCAGTCCGTCTGTACGTTGGGTAGATCGTCGAGCTTGACCATTGGAAGCTTCAAAGCGTGATCGCACGCGTCGTCAACGCGGCGGTATCTGGACAGAACTCAATTGCGTGCCGGGTTTTCCAAGCGGCGACGATGCCCGGCGCGACCCATGAGGGCGGACAGCGCTCGAAGGGATTCCTCGATGGCGCCGGACGGGGAAGGGGGGTGGCGTTGACGGACATGGCGCGCTTCACGCCTTGCCGATGCCGTGCAGTTCCTTGCGCAGCGACATCGTGTCCAGCCGGTCCATCGGCAGGGACAGCAACAGCTCGATGCGGCGCTTGAGCACGCGTGCGGCGTTCTGGAAAGCCTTGCGCTTTTCGTCATCGGAGCCTTCTACGGCAGCAGGATCGGGTACGCCCCAATGGGCCGACATCGGTTGGCCCGGCCAGATCGGGCATACTTCACCGGCGGCGTTGTCGCACACCGTGAAGATAAAGTCCAACTGGGGCGCATCCGGCAAGGTGAATTCGTCCCAACTCTTGCTGCGATAGCCCGTCGTGGGCATGCCAAGCGTCTCCAGCGTGGCCAGTGCCAGGGGGTGCACTTCGCCCTTGGGCTGGCTGCCCGCGGAGTACGCGCGAAAGCGTCCCTGGGCCAGGCCGTTCAGCAGCCCTTCTGCCAGGATGGACCGCGCCGAATTTCCGGTACAGATAAAGAGGGCGTTATAGACCTTGTCTTCCATGGTGCCTCGGCAGCAACGGTTGGGGAATGGGATGCGGGTTCCCGCGTCGAAATGGTGAAATCCGAAGGCCGGTCATCCAGCATCCATTTGGCATAGCCGGCTGCGGTATGCGTCGGCGGGTTCGCAGACGCCTCCCTGGCAACAATGCTCGGTCAAGTAACCGAGCAAGCCGTCCATGCGCTCGTAGCTGGCGCGATAGATGAGAAAGCGCCCCTGCTGTTCGCTGCGGACCAGCCCGGCATGCGACAGCTCCTTGAGGTGGAAGGAAAGGGCACTGCGCGCCACGCCCAGATGCTCGGCCAGAACGCTGGGCGCCACACCATCCGGTCCGGCCACCACAAGGGCACGAAACGCCCTGAGGCGTTGCGGGTGCGCCAAAGCCGCCAAGGCGACCACTGCATCGTTCTCTTCCATGACTCACCTATACATGAATTCATGTTTTGTTGAACTGTAGCACGACGATCTCGTGTGCGGAACGTGCTGGCTGATGCGGGGTTGAGTAGATCCAGGCCGATCTTCCTGCCGATGACGCCGTAGCGTTCGAATTCATGTTCGCGAAATCACGAAGGTCCGGCCGTCCTTTAGGCGGCCGGCGTGTCGAGCTACGCGGCAGGCGTCCTGGTAGGTCTGGATATGCAAGGCCTTGGCGCAGGGCCCCCAGCTTGCCGCGCAGTCGACAAGCGTCGGTTTGCATAATTTTGTGCCCGCCATGGGGGCCCATCACCATAGAGTGGTCTGCATTCGAGGGAACAAATTTACTTATAAAAAGTTTGCAGAAAACTGTTCCTTTCCCGGACGGCGTAAGTGATTTTGTTCCTTTTCCGACGGGCTCCTGGGGACCGACGGAAGCGGCCGCGATAAGGGCAAGGTTTCCCAGAAGCAGGGAGGGTCGACAGAACGACGATGAAAAATCGCGACGGAACATCAGGCAGCGCAACGGCTCAGGAGCGAGCTCGGTCGGCTCTTGCCTTCTGAAGCCGCGCCTGTAGTTGCTCTTCGGCGACCTGAATGCGTGTTTTGGGTGGCGGATATGGGGCCGGCGAGTTGTCAAACAGACGGGCAAGCATTTCCGGCGGAACCGTGCAACTACCCGCGACGGTCGTTTTCAGGGCGCCTGCCACATGGGCCATCACCCAATCCAGCTCGTTTTCAGCAAGCCCACAGTTTTTCTTTTCAAGGGCCAGGCGCATGCGGGGAACCAGCCGATCTGGGCGCAGCGTTGGATCGGCCGCGAGCTTGCGTCGGCCATACGTGACCAGCTGATCCGCAAGATCCAGACACGCGTCCCATCGCTCCTGGTCGATGACGCCAGAGCCCGCTTCGACGTACCGGGCACCCTCAATCATGACCAATACCTTGGGCTGCACGCCGGGCACTGCGCCCAGCGCGGATATCGGCCGGTCTTCTCGAGGTCGTGGGCACATGGTTTTCCGCTCCTGTTACGTCTCGATTTACATGCAAAATGCATGCAAGTCACTGATCTTGAACGGTTATTCAGAATATAGTACACCTAGCACACCGAACAGAACGCGTCTGCGACGCCTCACAAGGCCGCTGCGCAACGCGTGACGTCTATGGAGGTCGCTCCGTGCAACCTCACGACTCCGATGCCGATATCGAAGCAGCCCGTCGGGTGCGAGGGCGCGCCGTTGACCTGTCCCTATGGGCCACACCCGACGAGGCAGGCTTGCCTGAGGCCCTTCGAACGCTCTATCTAGCCAGAAAACGGGCCGTATTGCTCTACCTGTCTGGCGCTCCATCAGTCGCCATCAAGCAAAGCACTTCGCTTGGCGCAAAACAGGTCTATCGCCTCATCCGTGAGCGCTGTTTGGCAACGCACCCGGATGGCCAGCCCTATGGGTGGAGAGGGCTCATTCCTTATCTTCGGCTCAGGCCCTACGAGCGCCGGAAGGCGGTCCACGTAGGCGCATCTGGCGCCGGCGCCGCGGGCGCGCTGCAAGCCGTACTGGATCTGCATCCTGACCTGCGCGAGGCCTTTGACACCCGCATCCGGCGGTCTTGGAGCTCGGGCACGAGACTGCATGAAATCAACCAGTCGAGAAAGCGACACGCCGCGTGGTTTCTGGATCAGCTTCGCGGCTTGGGATATGAAGCGCGCGGCGAATGGCCCTTTAACACGGTGAGCAGAGGCTACTACTCGATACGCCGATACATCGATAGGGTACTGAACGAGGATCCCCGGGCCCTAGCCGGCGTGACGGGTGGCCCCGATCTCGTCACAAAACTCAAGACAGGCGATGGAGCGGACCGCCCGGTGCTGAAATTCATGCAACGCGTGGAGATGGACGCGCACAAGCTTGATGGCCGGTTCTGCGTGTCGATTGCGGACGAGGCTGGCGGCTACAAGGAAAAGATCGTTCATCGCCTATGGGTCATCGTCCTGCTGGAAGTCGTCTCGCGTGCCGTTATCGGGTACTACTTCAGCCTGCGACGAGAAGTCTCGGTGGACGACGTGCTTCGCGCAATTAAGCGCGCGCTGGGCAGGTGGCCACCCAGACCCGTGAGCTATTGCAAAACTGCCTATCTCCCCGGGGCCGGGCTTCTCTCCTCGGCTGGCGAGGAGTTCGTCGGACTGTGCTGGGACGAAACCAGCGTAGATGGCGCCCTGGCCGAGACGTGCGCGACGGTTCGCACCCTATTGCGCGATGCGGTCGGATCCGCCTTGCTCGAGCCGAAGACGGCGTTTTCAAAGCGGCGCAGCAAAGATGACCGTCCATTCATCGAGGCGTTTTTTCGTCGTTCGGCCGGCGGTGGCCTTCAACGCCTGTCCAACACCACCGGAGCCAATACAACTCAGCGCAAAGGGCGGCAGCCTGAGGAAATCGCGGTAACGAGCCGGTTCCAGTATGAGTATGCCGAGGAGCTGTTGGATGTCGTAATCGCAAACTACAACTGCACTGGCCATAAGGGAATTGGCTATCGCACGCCGCTTGCCTATGCAAAATTTCTCTATGAGAAGTCCAACCAGCGCTTCCGGCGCGTCGACGCCGACGCGGTCGAATCCTACTTCAGCGTGCGCAGGCGATGTGCTGTCCGCGGTGGGGCGAGGACCGGACGCATGCCCTTTGTCGAGTTCTATTACGCGCGCTACACCAACGAGACACTTCAAAACCGGCAGGACCTGGTCGGCTCTGACATCTGGGTAATTTGCCACAAAGAAGACGATTGCCGTGTGGTTCGTGCCGCAACGCTCGATGGCCTCTCACTGGGTGTTTTAAGGGCGGCCCCGCCTTGGAACGCCTCGCCCCATAGTCTGTCGGTGCGCACGGCCATCTGCAAAGCCAACGCCCGCGGCCAATTCGATATTCCCGCGGGCAGTGACGCCATCGCCGCATTCATGCAGTACGTTGAGCGACAGCCCAACAAGCGACTGCCCGTGCACCCCGCCTATTTGGAAGCTAGACGGATATTGGCGTGCGCCGAAAATCCCTTTATCGGCGACGCCATGCTAGAGAAAGCGATGGCCAGCCGGACCAACGGCGGCCTCAAACACGAAACCCACCGCAAGCCTGCGCGTGCTTCGGGCGGGGAGGGCGCAGCGGCCGCTCGGATGGGCACGATGACCAGCCCACTGCCTGCGCGCCGTATGGCCAAGTCAAAATAGCCATGAAATCCGCGCTTCCGGACCGCATTGACACGCGGCACTGCATGCTCACCAAACAATATGCGGTGTACACCCCGCCCATGGACGCGATGATTGCTCAGGTGGGCGATTGGATCGACCAGCAAAAGCCTGGTGGCTACATATACGGCGCGTCGCGCCTGGGTAAGTCGCGATGCATACAGTGGTATCTGCGTGAAGCGCTCGAGGATCGCTTTGACGCCGTGCTGCCCTTGGTGGTGTGGAACCGTAGGCCGGAAGCCCATCGCAGCGAAACCGGATTCTGGCATCAGCTGCTGCTGGCGTCGCATTTCGAGTTTGTCGTTCCACACAAGCCACCCAAGCGTGCCGAAGCAGTGCATCTGTGTACACAGCGCTTCATCTCGATTGCCCGCAATGCCATGTGCAATTATGTCGTGCTGCTCATCGATGAAGCGCAGGACGTGACGTTTGTCGAATGGAAGTGGTTGCTAGGGCTGCAGAATGCGCTGGACTACGAAGGGTACCTGCTGAGTATTTTTTCGGTGGGGTCGCACCAGTTGAACTACCGCCATGAATACCTCGCCAGCAGCGGAAATGCGCATGTCGCAGCACGCTTTATGGCCGCGCATGCGCAATTCCACGGGTTGCGGTCCGCGGCAGAACTTGCGTATGTTTTGACCGGCTACGACACCGATTCAGAATGGCCGCCAGAAAGTGGCATGTCGTACCTTGCGTACTTTGCACCGCGCGATTTCGCCGCGGGGCGTCGATTGGCCGACAGCGCCAATATCCTGTGGCAAGCCTTGGAGGCACTGGCTCCACCGGGCTTGCCTCGTCGGAACGCCGAGTTCCCGATGCAGCATATCGCCCGGGCGACAGAGGCCATTCTGTTTCGCTTGGCCAATGGTGAAGATTGGGATAGCGCGACGGCCTATGAGACTTGGCTCGGCGAGCTTGCAAAAACCAACTTCTCCGACCATATGCGCATCATCTCGACAGGGGCATAGGATGCAGTCCTATCCATCGGTCAATTGGTGGCCAGGTCTGCTTCGGCCGCACGAGTCGCGCCTCTCCCTGGTCGCTAAGTTTTGTGCGCTTAATGGCATCACGGTCGCCCAATGCAAGGACTATTTCTCAATCGATTTTGGCAGCCCCGTGTTGCTTGCTGCAAGCCAGGTAAAGCGGATCGCATGCTTGCTGAACGAGGATCTTGACGTCGTCAAAACGGTATTTCGCTCGCCCTTGGAACGGCCGTCGCTAGGGGAATATCGGTTGCCGCCCATCAACGAGAGGTGCCGCTCGTTCAGGTACTGCGAAGGCTGCGCGCGGTTCGGCTACCATAGCTACTTACATGAACTCCCGTGGTTGTTCAGATGCCCGTTCCATCTGACCGAGCTGAGCACCGCTGAAGGCAGTTGGCGGCTCAATCTGAGCATCATGGGCTCGCGCGTGACAGCTCTTTCGAGAGCGATGCAGGCGAGGTGTGCGGCGTGGCCTCGAACCAGTAGCGAATTGCTTGAGGGCGCGTGCCGCGTGGCCGCCCTTGAGCAATGGGTGCGCAGGGTCGGTCGCACCGTCGCCAGGACGCAAGGGAATTGCTTGTGGAAATCGGATCCAGATCCTTATGGCGGCGGCGATCTGCTTGCACAAACGCTCGGGCAACTGCATGCACTTTGTCCTATCCCGGATACCGTGGCACCCTTGGTGACGCCACCGGTCGCGCCATGGGGTAAGTCCTCGGCTGAGTCATTAACCGCACCGCTAACCCCGCCGTGCGGCCCGGCTTGGCGACTCGAGGTTCAGCACTTTTCTCCCGCGGTGCGAGATGCGCTGATCAAAGCCATGCCGGGCCTTGGGGTGGAGCCCCTCTTTTACGTTTACAACCGGCTCGGCGCGGTCTGCGCGCCCCGTGCGCCGTTTGTAACTCGCCTGAAGGTGGTTCAGCGGCGGTTACGCCAGCGCCACCGAGTTTGTAAGTGCCAGTGGACGCTGGTGCGTAACGGTTGGGAATATCAGTGGGCCCGAACCGACCCTCGAATCCCGTACGCGGGCGCGCTTTGTCCATTCAATGTTGCGCTACAAGAGCTCGCGTGTGGCTGGGGACGGTTTGATCTCGCGTTGTCCCCTCGGCTTGCCGAGAAAGAGCGTTTTCGCTTCCTGGGCCTGGGCGAGATGCTCGCAGCGCGCGGCCTGTGCCGCCGCCGGTCTCTCACATGGACATCTGACTACCGCTACGCAAGCTACCCATGGGAATGGGTGCAAGACTCGCTTTTGACCGAACTTTTCGATAGAGCCGCCAGGTGGGAAATCGAGTCGGCCTCGCGTGCGGTGCAGGCGTGGCTTGACGGCATCGAAGCGGGACGCGTACCCAGCGAACGTAACGATCCGCGGTATTGTGTCAGCCTGCATGCCGTCGGCGCAGGCTTATCGCTCTTACATTGGACCACGGCAAAAAAAGTCACCGTTGATCGGCAAAACTGGTCAGGCAAGCGAGCTAGGCCGATGGTATAGAAGGCGATGTTCTGGGCCAGGTCGGCGATATGGACATGTACGTGTAGGCGCTTCATAGGGAGCGCCAGTCATCAACAGGTTTGGCAGGCGTCGCCGTGCTGATCTCGCAGACGCCCCCTGGACAACAATGCTCGGTCAGATAGCTGAGCAAGCCATTCATTCGGTCGTAGTTGACGCGATAGATCAGGTAGCGACCCCTGTTGCTCGCTGTGGATCCAGCCCGCACGCGATAGCTTGTTGAGGTGTAAGGAGAGGGCATGCGAGCCACGCCCAACTGCTCGGCCAGGACGCTCGGCGCCATGCCCGCAGGGCCCGCCAGCACGAGCGCACGAAATGCCCTGAGTCGTTGTGGGTGGGCTAATGCCGCCGGCGCGATCACGCGCGCCCGCAATTCACCCATGCATGAATTCATGTTTTATTGAACCTCGACACCAAGGTAAGGATGGCGGTAAGTAGACGCTATCGCTCAGACCAAGAACTGGACACGCCGAAACCTATCGTTTCAACTTAAAGAAGTATGGCGTTTCACTTCGCGCTTGGTGGCGAGCCCGAGCACAGCGATAATTGGTGGTGTCTTGAAGCAAAGACACAAGATGTTGTGGTTGAGTAAAGCTGTTGGGCAAGAAAATGCCCCGAAGCGACGCGCCAACGTCGCCCGGGGCGGAGTATGGACTAGACCCATCAACGTTGGGGTAGCCTCATTGCAGATCGGATTCTGCCTGAGCGTTGATGGCACCGCAATCGCTTTTACACATCAACGTAAGGGTAGAACCCGCCATGGTTAAACGCTTTGAAAACAGTGACTTAGTCGCAAAAATGCCCGCCAAACCCGCCACTCTGGCGGCCGCGAAGGCGGGCGTGCAACAACAGGTCTTCGATTTCGCGGTCGAGCGAGAGGCGGAGATCGACGGTATCGGCATGGGCGTGCTGACAGACGGCACGCCGTTTCTCACGGGCCGTGGCCTCGCGCAATTGTGCGGGGTCACCCACGGCGTGATTCAGGACATCAGTACAGAGTGGTCCCTGGAGGTTGCGCCGCCTCGCGTCACCAAGCTGCGGGAAATCCTCGCTTCCCACGACTTGTATCTGGAGCGGCCCTATCTCCCCATCCGGAAGGCGGGGCACGGCGAATTCCATGCATACCCGGACGCGCTCTGTGTCGCCGTGCTGGAGTACTACGCGTTCGATGCCGGCGCGCGGGTCAAGGAGGTCGCTCAGCGCAATTTCCGGCGCCTGGCCGGACAGGCTCTGCGCGACTACATCTATAAAAGCGTGGGCTACACGCCCGTCCCGCTCGATCAGCGCTGGAAGGAGTATCACGACCGGGTCTCGCGGCTGACCGATGTCGTGCCCAAGGGCTATTTCAGCGTTTTTCACGCCATTGCGGACATCATGGTGACGCTCGGCCAGTCGGGCATCTATACGGGCGCGAAGTTCGTCCCGGATATCAGCGTGGGCCGGTTCTGGTCCGACCACTGGGTGGCGATGGGGGGTGATCTACGCTTCGGGCCACGTCTGTCATATCGGCACGATTACCCAGACTATTTCCCGCAGGCCGCCTCCAATCCGCAACAGCCTTGGGCCTACCCCAACGAGGCGTATGCGGAATTCAAGCGCTGGATCGAGGCCAAGTACATCGGGGAGGGCGCGTTTACGCGGTATCTCGCGCGCAGCGCTAGGGCCGCCCAACTGCCCAATGCGGTCGTGCAAAGCGCTTTGAAGGCCATCGGCGCCCCGTCGCCCACGCAGCGTCGCCAGATCGACAGCTAGCACAGGGCAGGGGCGTTGCCTTCATGCCAAGTCGAGGGGCCCTGCCTATTCTGAGCGGGGTCCCGGTTCGAGCAAGCGCGCCGCCCGCAAGGTCGCGGCGGCGCCCACGCGGTGATACCCCACGACACTGTTGACGCTGGCGTGGCCGCTCATGGCCATGGTCTCGGCCAGTGGCACTGCCTGGCGCCCGGCCTCCGTGATGAATCCGGAGCGCAAGCTGTGCGCGGCATAGCGTTCTTCAAGACCAGCCTGGACAGCACGGGCCGCCACCATGCGCCGGATGGCCTCTCCCGACAGGGCAGCGGTCTGCACCGCACCGCCCCGTCGGATCCGCCTGAAAATTGGCCCCTCGGCGATGTGCGCGGCCTCCAGCCAGGCCGCCAGGGCATCGGCTGCGGGCCCGAGTACCGGCTTGGCCATATCGGGCCGGTCATTGCCGTCTTGTTGCGTCTTGGAGTGTGCTAGGGTGTAGATAAACCCCTCGGGAATCCGACGCAGGTTTTCCATGCGCGCGGTGGCTACCTCCGAGCGGCGCCGCCCGCCGCTGGCCCAAGCGAAGAGCAGCAGGGCCCGATCGCGCAGGCCAATCAGCGAATCTTCGCAAGTCGCGAGCAGCAGTTCTAGGGGTTCGCGGGTAAGCGCCGGCTTTTTCGCGGGCTGCACCCCACGCCGCGCATAGGCGATGCGGGTCTTGGATAGCAGGGTCTGTACGGCGCGGCTGCGGCAAGGGTTTGGCAAGCCCTTGGTTTCATGGGCCTCGGATAGCACGGCCAAGCGGTGACGCACCGTAGCGAGCGACAGGGGGCCGCGGCGCGCCTTCACGCGCGCGGCCACCAGCGCCGCATCCACTTCTGGCGGCAGGTCGTGGGTCAAGCCATCCGGCGTCGCGTGTTCGAGGTGGTCGACGATGAACTGCACCACCGCGCGCACCGGCAGCGGCAGGGTAAATGGCAGACCGAGCCGCGCCGTACACCACGCGGCCCAGTACCGCACGGCGGCGCGATAGGCGGCCACCGTGTTGGGTGAGCTGCCTTCGCGCAACAGCGCACGCACTGCGTCGGCGCTGGCACCTAGGCTCGCCAGATCCAGCTCGGCCAAGGTGCCGTTCGGCTCCGACGCACGCGTCACGAGACCTTCCGGCGGGTGCGGACGCTCATTATTTTCCATACATATGTCGTAGCATATAAGTCAATTTTGACGCTTATGCGCGGATAAGTTTCTGTTATCGAACCCTAACATGCGCCGTATCGATAGCGAGAGAGGGAAGACCATGGCCATCACTGAAAAGGATGTTCACCGCGCCGCCGACGCCTTATTGCTCGAGGGTAGAACGTCCCACCATCGAGCGGGTGCGGTTAAAGCTGGGCCGCGGCTCGCCAAATACGATCACGGGGTTTTTGAACACTTGGTTTGCGCAGCTTGGCCCCCGATTGGCCGGACGAGGCGCGACGGACGTGCCCGAACCGGTGATCGCGGCCGCGCGCGAGCTGTGGCGATGCGCCCAGGACGCGGCACGCGCCCAGGCACAAACGGACCACGCCGAGCATGAAGCCGAACTCGTCCGGGAACGAGAAGCGCTGGCCGCCCGCGCCCGGGAACTGGAAGCGAGCGCAGCGAGGCTCGCCGCGCGGGAAGCGGACCTGGAAGTGGCGGTGACAGCCCTGCGCGAGCAATTGACCGCCACAGGCGAACAGATGCGGTTGCTGGCCGAGCAGCGCGATGCCGCTGAAGCGCAGTGCGCGCAGGCGCAGGCTGCGGTACAGGAGGCCAAAGAGCAAGTGCGTGGCATGCACGAGGCGCGCGTGCAGGAACAGGCGGCGCACGCCGCGCAACTTGCCCGAACGCTCGATCGCCATGCCGCGCAAGAGCGGCGTTAGCTCACCGAACTCGACGCCGAGCGGCAACAGCTCAAAGCGCTTCAAACCGAGCTCGCCCGCCTGCGTCGAGCCGCCGAAGAGGACCGCGCGCACTTTCAAACCGAGCACGCGAGGCTCGCTGAACAGTTGCGCCTAGCCGAACGAAGCGAACTGGCCATGCGGGCCGAATTGGTCAGCGCCGGCGTTCGGGTGCAGGCCATGGAAGAAAAAGCTCAGGCAACGACGGCCGCCGCCGCATCCCTGCAAACCCAACATGCGAAGGAAATCGCCGAACTCACGGCGCGGCTGACTGCCAAGGAGAAGCAACTTGACGCAATACTGAGCACCATGGGCAAGCGCAGCGGCGGGCGCCGTTCAGGCCCGCCGGCCGCTGCGCAATAAGCGAAGGCGGCACCCTCAGCCCCTGAGGCAGTTGACAAGCTTAGTTTCTTCTACTTACGATCACGGCCAGTTAGAGCCGGGTGCAGGGCACGTCGGCGCCCGTCATCGCCCCCCTTGGCTGCTCTCCGGTACGCAAGCCGCTTCGATGCGCACCAGAGAACGACGCCACCTTCGGCAGCTTTCTCACCCCAGCCGCATGTGGGGCACTCGGTGATGGCGCTAAAGAGAAGCTATAAGAGCTGGGGTCAGAGATGTATGTCGGCGTGGTGCCACCCGTTTTCCCCGAGGCCGTCGTTGCACCGCCCGATATGGGAAGCTACGCGGCGCACCGCGTCAGTTGGGGCAGGGGACGCATGGAGGAGGGGGCGTGACGAAGAAGTCTAAGAAAAAGCGCCCGCCTCCTTCGCTCATCGCGAAGTCGAATGTCGTTGCCGTCGAATCCGCTGGCGTGCCGCAACGCTGGCGCTTGGCGCACATCCAGTCTCTTGCTCGAGCGCACATAGAGAACAAAGCATGGACCGATGCTCTTGCGCTTGCCCAGATCCCCTTGACAGCGATTCATGAGGACGATCGCCAATCGGCGCAGGTGTGGTTGTTACGCCTCCAAATCCTTGCTCTCTATCCGCCCGGGGTGCAATCGCGTTACGACTTGGCAAAAGAGGCCCGCGAGGAGCTAGAGACGGCACTGAAGCAACTCGCCGTACGGGTTGAGTCATTGCATACGTTGCCCGAATTCGACATCTACATAGACAGCCTGAACTGGTCTATTGAGGACTGCGCGCAAGCGCTGCATCGACTCTCACGAGCCTGCAGTGAAGCGACGAACATCGAGTGGCTCCGAAAACTTCGCGCGCGGGCGCTGCGGTTGCTGCGCGCTCAGGAAAATCCCGGGGAAGAGCTAACCGTTGCCGAGCAGCAAGCGCTGTCCGCCCTCGCGAACTTGCCTCTCGTCCTAAGTAACGCCTATACCGCCGCGAAACAGAGCGGCGCTCTCGATGCCGCTGGACACGCGCTCGTTGACGTATTGCGGCATGAACTCAACCTCATACAGGCAGGTCCCGGAAACCACGTTTCGGCCGCAGAGCCGCTTCTTCGACTCCAGAGTCCCAGTGAAAGCGAACTGGTCGCCCTGCCTGTAGATGAGTCGGAAGGGGCCGTTCAACAACGTTTGACACCGCGAGGCTGGGCTTTCATATGGATGCTCGAGTACACCGCGGGCGAAGACTACGCCGACCTGCTGGAGCAGTTCCCGGAGCCCTTTGCTGACAACGCCTGCGAAGGGCTTCGTCGTGTAGTTTGTGCCCTGTCGGCTGCAGCCGAGAACATAGAGGCACATTTGTCGCTCGCTGTGCAGTGCTTGATGCGTTTCGCCGATGAGGGCACGCACTGGTTTGGCACCTACCTTAAGATTCTGGGGCAAGGGCCGTGCCAAATCTACGTTGGGCAGCCTGGGCTGCGCATGGCATCGGTCGATGACCTGCTCTGGCGCCTGTACGAGCAGGCGCCCGTAGGATTTTCCCGCCGGGCAGAGCTGCAGAGCCTCTACCGTATCTTCGCCGCGAGCATCCAGTTTTCTCCCTTGGAGGACGAGGCCCACGGCGATCAAGACATGCCGGGCTTGGCCTGGTTATGCGAGCAAAGCATTTCGTTCCAGTTTGCGGCGGCGAACGTAGTGCAGGGAGTGGCAGGCCGCATGCGGCTGCTGCTCGATGCGATGCGTAGAACCATACTCGCAGGCGTGCCGCCGCAGCAGAATTACTACGCGGGCGACTTCGACGGCGAGGAACTCGACGAGCCGCAGGCCCGCCTGGTGCTGGATGCCTTGGGACGGCTGGCCGCGGTGCGGGGTCAGATGGACAAGGCCACCCGAAGTATCTGGCTGCAGGTCGCGGGAGACATATTTAATGCGTTATCCAAAGTTAGCGACGAAGTACGAACTCAGCTACTGCCCTTGGCCCGCGCATTCAGCGACGATCTTCTTGAGGTCGGCCATGCCTTTCGCTTGGCCTATCTCGAACAGGTAGTCGGCGACCCTCAGAGCGCATTGAGTTATTACCTCATCGACATTGAGACCGCCGAGCCTCTGTCTGAAGTCGGCATGAACAATGCCAAGCTGCTATGGGCCCGGTCCAGTGACCTCGAACAAATCCAGAGTTTCCTCGACAAGCTTCAGGAACAGGTAACGAGGTCGAGCCGTGCCGACGTGGTCAAGCAGTTACTGGCGGACGCGAAGGCGCGGCTGGCCACGCTGAACAAGCGCGACCAGTTCGAACGGACCGCAGTGAGTCGATGGCCATCGCTGACCGCGCCGGCACGCAAGCTCCTGACCGTGTTCGCGAGCATCAAAACTTACAAGGGCTTGGCGGAGGTAGCCGAGTACGCCGGCATGGAACTGACATGGGCCAAGCGCCATTATGACAAGCTGGTCGACTTGGGGATGCTGTTGGTTACGGACACGACCTTCCGTGTCAACCCGCACATTGCTCCGCTACTCGAACGCGAGGCGCAGCATGCGGTCATCGGGAGGATTGTCCGTGCTCAAGGCACCAGTGCTGTCAAGCAAGTGTTCAATAGCCAGCGAGAGTTCAGCATCTACCAAGTGCTCGTGCAGCTATGTCCAAACCATCTTGTGTTTCCGAACTGCTCACTGCAAAGCATCATGAGCTACGAACGTATGAAGGAGCTCGTGAGCGAAGATGATTTTGGCTACTACCTACGAGCGAGCGTAGACATCGTCGTTGTGTCTTCGACGATGTACCTGCCTATGTTGGCGATCGAAGTCGACTCGGTCTGGCACGACACGGAGCGCCAACAACGCAATGATGACAAGAAGGACCGGCTGTTCGCAGCCGCCGGCATCCCATTTATCCGACTTAGGCCGGTCGGCAGCCCCTCCGAGAACACGATCCGCGCCCAGGTTGCCCAGCACGTTGACGAGTTGGTGCGCAGCTTGCGCGCCGACCTACCTGGGTACGAGCAAGCGCGGGGGTTACTAGAAGACCTGTCTTGCGTTCGAACTTGAATTGGCCTGTACAACAAAGGAGAAGCCGCGGTTATGGGGGTAGGAGACTGGTTCCAAACGTTCTGCGGAAACCTCCGCATTAGTCCCGATAAGCGAAGTTCCATTGGGTATAGAACCGGGCGCATCGTCGGTCAGCTGAACGCAGATCTGCGCGGACTGGCTTCAAAGACGAGCTACCGATTTTACGTGGGCTCGTATGGGCGCTCGACCGCCATCCCGAGTGTGAGCGACGTCGACCTGTTGTACGAATTGCCCAGTGACCTGTACGCCCGCTTCAACGTGCACGTTGGCAATGGGCAGTCGGCCCTACTGGCCCACGTACGCGCGTCCATCATGAAGACCTACTCCATCACCGAAATCGGCGGCGATGGACAGGTCGTTGTGCTTCGTTTTGATGATGGAGTGAAGTTTGAGGTACTACCCGCATTCCCGAATATGGACGGCGGCTACACGTTCGCGGACACTAACAATGGCGGGTCGTGGCGTACCTGCAAACCGAAGCAAGAAATTAGTGCCTTCAGCATGCGGAACACTCTGTGTAACGGCAACCTGGTTCAGCTCTCACGCATGGCGCGCGCATGGCGCGACCAAAACAACGTCTCCATGAGCGGCATGCTCATCGATACTTTGGCCTATCAGTTCATCGACGGCTGGGCACACAAGGACAAGTCCTACGTGTACTACGACTGGATGACAAGGGACTTCTTCGGCTTCCTTGCCGGCCAAGATGCCCAGAAGACGTATTGGACGGCGCCGGGCAGCGGCTCTTGGGTCTACGGCGGTGGGTTCCAATACAAGGCGCGTCAGGCCGAGCTGCGCACGAAGGAGGCCATTGACTATGAACGGCAGAACTACGCCTATACCGCAAAGCAAATCTACAGAGGAATCTATGGCAGCGCTTTCCCCAGCTAGCGCGACAAACGCCCTGGAAGGGCAGTTGCGCGAGATGTACGGCCGGGCCGCCTACACACACAAGACCCACCAGAAGATGGCAGACCAGTACGTCACGCGCTACAAACGCGTCAAAATCGCGGAAATCGTTTTGTCCGCAGCAACCGCGGGTAGCTTGTTATCGTCAATTTTTGGCGACACGATAATCGGCACCGTGATAGGGGCCATTTTGTCGGCCATCCTGCTGGGGTTCACGCTGTACTTCAAGGAGGCGTCGCTGGGCAAGCAAGCCCAGCGGCATACCGAAGTAGGCGCCAAGCTTTGGGGAGCACGCGAAGCCCTTCTGAGCCTTCTGGTAGACCTGCAAGACGGTCGGCCCGTGGATGATATTCGCAAGGAGAGAGACCGGCTGAACGGCGTACTGGAAGAGATCTACAAAGCTGCGCCGCGAACGAATAGCAAGGCATACGCCGCAGCGCAAAGGGCGCTTAAGCAGGCGGAAGAGCTGTTCTTTACCGATGAGGAGCTGAACAAGATGTTGCCCAAACAACTCCGCAGCACGTCACTCGGCAAGCCCTGAACAGCGATGGCTGACGTATCGAGGCACCGTTAGGCAAGCAGCCCCCCATAGACAATGGCCCGGCAGGCATTTCCAGCCCGCCCCCCGCAGGTCGCCTTGGATCTCAACGGGGGAGGCAGTCACACGGGAAGTCGGTCGCTCTATTAAATAATGTGTGTAGTCCGGGCAAGCGGCTGATAAGGGGACAGGAACAAAATTACGCACAAAGCGGGAACAAAATTATGCAAACGGACGACAAGCTAACCGGCAATCAAACAATCAAATTGACTTTACATAATATACATTATGCGGATTGCTCGGGTGCGTCACGCTCTGGATTCTTCAGCCGTTGCCTGGCGTCCTGCCTGTAGAACTTCCGGGTTTCTCGCCTTGCGGCTGCGTGCAGCCGAACCGGCCTGCTGAGCCAGTTTCAGTTCGTGCACATACCACTGCAGGAAGCATGCGAGCTCGGAATGGCGCTGACGTTCGGTGGGAAGACCGAACCGCAGAACGCACAGAAGAAACGCCGCGATGATGAAGCAGCACACGATGAATACCGGCAGACCGGCTTCGAACCAGGAGTCACGCATACTCGCCGACGTGACGGTTCCGCACGCGGCAGACAGCAGGACGACCGCTCCTGGACCGATATCAACCGGCCTGCTTTCAACGAAACGCAGGTCTGGATTCAATGTCGCCAGGGCCTTGGCCACGTCGCTGCGCCCGGTGTTCTTGCGCAACAGCGCAGCGCGGAACATACGGTACCGAAGAATCCGGTAATGAAGGCCGAAATGCCGGTCGTATGGCTTGAAACCTTGCAGCAGCGGATGCGAGGCCACCATCCGCGTCTGGTACAAGACGGATGCAGCAACAGTGCAGATCGCGCAGCCGCAGAAATACCCCAGCCCCCAACGAGTCGCCCAATCTGCGACGACGCTCATTGCGGCCAGTGCCAGCGCGGCGATCAGCAGCGCCAGACACAGCGTTCTCGCGCCCCGCGAACCGGCTTTCCAGCATTCTCTTATGGCGCGCCACCGGGAAGCGCGGCGGTAGACAGTCAGCATCTCGACCACCGGGTCCAGCGCTTGGTGCATCGAAACGTCAGTAAGGGTTTTCATGCTCTCAACGATTTGCCATCAGCGGCGCCTCCGGACCGCTGCCCGGACAACGCTGCCGACTTTGCATCGGACCGGGCGACGGTTGGCGGCGGTATCCCGAACGCCGGGCCCGCATATGGCTTTTGTAAGTGGAAATATCATTATGCTGCCATAAGCGCGGTGCGCTGTACCGGCTGGGACGGGCTCGACGTCCCTTCAAAAGGCGTGCTTGGGTGCTCGGACGCGTGACGCGCCCTCGCCGCGCCGAACGGCCATATGGGCGCGCCTCTTGCGCCACCGCGCCGCCTTGTTCAGCGCGGTGCGCCCATGCCGAGTTCCCTGAGCCTGAACCCCGTCGCCGAAGTCCGTCCGGAACAGCTCGCCGCGGGCAAGCGGGCGCTGGTGATGGATGCGGCCTGGGCCAGCGCCACGGGCGCACTATCCGGCGGCGTGGTTCTGCTGGCCTATGCGTTGCTGCTTGGCGCCGCGCCCATGCAGATCGGTTTGCTGGCTGCGATCCCGTTCATGGCGCAGGCGGCGCAACTGCCCGCCATCGTGGTGGTGGAACGGATCCGCGAGCGGAAGCGGTTCGGGGTCGCCAGTCTGACGGTGGCGCGCCTGATGATGCTCACCATGGCCGCCCTGCCCTACGTTGTCCCGCCGCAGCATCGGCTCTGGCTGCTCATTCTGGCCAACCTGGCGATATCGGTATTGGGCGCGATGGCATCGTGCGCAATCAATTCCTGGTTTCATCAGCTGCTTCCGGCGGAAGGACTGGGCGCGTTCTTCTCCAAGCGCCTGTTTGTCGCCAGCATTGTGGGCTGCATCTGCATATTGTCGGCGGGTGTGCTGGTGGACCACCCTCCGGGCGGCGATGCGCTGAATGCCTACGCGGTGATATTCAGCGCCGCGGCGCTGGCCGGGCTGGCAAGTTCGTATTGCCTGGCCAGCACGCCGGAGCCCGCCATGGCGCCGGCCAGGCGCCGGGCGTCGCTGCGCAGCCTGTTGCGGATGCCCCTTCAGGATCGCGGGTTCCGCGGTCTGCTGGTGCTGCTCGCGGCGTGGAATCTAGCGACCAATTTCGCCGCGCCTTTCCTGGCCGTCTACCTGCTGGAACAGCTGCATTACAGCCTGAGCACGGTCACCACGCTGTGGGTGACAAGCCAGCTCTCGAATGCGCTGACGCTTTATCTGTGGGGGCCCGTTTCGGACCGGCTTTCCAACAGGGCCGTGCTGGCCGTGGCCCTGCCCGCCTACTTTCTATGCACGATCGGGCTGGTGTTCACCGGGTTGGCCGATACGGCGGTGCAGCTGGTCCTGCTGTACCTCGTGCACGCCGTGATGGGCGCGGCGTCGGGCGGCATCGCGCTGGCGACGGGCAATCTGTCGCTGAAGCTCGCGCCGCGCGAACATGGCACGGCATATCTCGCCGCCACCGGCGTCGTGTCTTCCATTGCCGGCGGTCTCGCTCCCATCGCAGGGGGTGCGATGGCGCAATGGTTCGCGTCCGCACAGCTTGCCGTGGTGATCCGCTGGACGTCCGTGAGCGGAAGCAACGAGTTTTCCGTCGCGAGCTTCGCGCATTGGGAATTTCTTTTTGGCATATCTGCGGTGCTCGGGCTATACGCGATCCACGCGGTGTCCCGGGTGCGCGAAGGCGGCGACTATAGCGAGCGGGTGGTAATCCAGGAGCTCGCGCTGGAAGCATTGCGGACGGTCAACCAGCTATCTTCGATCGGCGGCGCGGTGGGCGGCATGTTCGCCTTCGATCGGCTCGCCAGGGCGCTGCTGCGCCGGCGGCCGCGCAAGACACGGCGCAACCGGATCCGGCAGCTGCTGCTGGCGCCCTACGTTTTTCGCCGCCGCCGCGCGCGGCGCGCCGCGTCGCACGCAAGGCCGTGAACGATGACGCCGCCGCTTTACGCGGATGTTTTCACGCTTTGCGGCCGGCAGCGCCGCCATCCAGGATCGCCCTTACCTTTGCCGCGAGCAGCTCCGGCGACGCCGGCTTTTGCAGGAAGTTCGCCGCCGCGTCCAGCATGCCGTTGTGCACGATGGCATGGCCCGCATAGCCGCTGGTGAACAGCACTTGCAGGCCGGGGCGGCGCGATTGGGCTTCCTCGGCAAGGCGGCGGCCATTGATGTCGGGCATGACCACGTCTGTCAGCAGCAGGCGGATTTCAGGGTGGGCGGCGAGCGTGGCCAACGCTTGCGCCCCTTCGCGTGCCTGCAGCACGCCGTAACCCAGGTCGCGCAGCATTTCCGCGGTCAGCGACAGCACGTGCTCGTCGTCTTCGACGACCAGAATCACCTCGGACGCTTCGCCGCGGGCCATCGCCTGTGACGTCGCCGCGTGCGCGCCGCCGCTGGCGCCATCGAGGCGCGGCAGATAGATCTTGATCGAGGTGCCCTGGCCGGGCTCCGAGTAGATCCGGATGTGGCCGCCCGATTGCTTGACGAAACCGAACACCTGACTCAACCCCAGCCCTGTACCCTTGCCGGGGCCTTTGGTGGTGAAGAACGGGTCGAACGCCTTGGCGATGACCTCCGGCGTCATGCCGGTTCCCGTATCGGTGACCGCGATCATGGCATAGGGGCCCGGCGCGATGCCATGTTCGGCCGCATAGGCCTCTGCCAACTGGCAATTGGCGGTTTCGATGGTCAGCCGCCCGCCTTCAGGCATGGCGTCCCGGGCGTTCACCGCCAGGTTCAGGATGGCGTTCTCGAGCAGATTCTTGTCGGCGTGGATGTTCCACAGTCCTTCCGCAAGCACGGTTTCCAGCCGCACGGTTTCGCCCAGCGCGCGCCGCAGCAGCTCCGACATCTCGGCGACCAACCGGTTCGGATCCAGCGCTTGCGGGGCCAGGTCCTGTTGACGCGCGAACGCCAGCATGCGGTGAATCATCGCGCCGGCGGTCGCGGCGCTTGCCTTTGCGGCGGCCAGGTATTTCTCGACGCCGCTGTCCTTGCCCAGCCGGCGTTCGATCAGATTCAGCGCGGACACCATGACCGCAAGCATATTATTGAAATCGTGGGCGACGCCGCTGGTGAGCTGGCCCAAGGCCTCCATTTTCTGGGCCTGGCGCAGCGTCGCTTCCGCCTTCATCCGCTCCTCCACGGCTTCGGCCACGCGCGCCTCCAGCGTGCGGCTCAGCTCGCGCAACTCGGCATTGGCCTGCTCGGCCGCGCGGCGCGCTTGCAGCAGCTCCCGCTCGTAACGCCGCCGGTCCGAGGCATTGAAGACGGTGATGCGGAGAAAGCGCAAACGCCCTTCGCCGTCGCGCCGCTCCACCGCATTGACGAGCACGGGCAGCGTCGTGCCGTCGGCGCGCACGAGGTCCAGCGCCACCTCGTGGAAGAAGCCCTGCATGCGGATCAGCGGCGCGAAATGTGTCTCGTAGTAGATCTTGCCGGCGATGTTCAAAAAATCCTGGAATCGCCGGCCGGCGAATTCGCTGCTGTCCCGTCCCAGCCAATGCGCCAACGTGCGGTTCGCCCGGATGATGCGCCCGTCGCCCGCGGCGGACACATAGCCGCACGGCGCGTTTTCGAAAAGGTCTTCGAAGTCGTCGACGTGGGGCGGGCCGCCTTGCGCCGGGATGGTCACCGTCCAGTCTCGTCGAGAAATGCCTTCATCGCGGCAACCGTTTCTTCGGGTGCGCTCAGGTTCGGGCAGTGTCCGGTGGCCTGCAGCCGCACATAGCGGCTGTTGGGCAGGTGCCGATGTACGAACTCGCCGACGGCTTCAGGGGCGATCACGTCTTCGGAGCACTGCAGCACGAGCGAGCGGGCCGCAACGCGAGGAAGGTCGGCGCGGTTATCGGAAAGGAAGGTCACCCGCGCGAATTTTCGGGCGATTTCAGGGTCGGTCCTGCAGAAGGAGTTCGTCAGTTCCTCGCCGAGTTCGGGGCGGTCGGGGTTGCCCATGATGACCGGCGCCATGGCCTGCGACCAGCCCATGTGGTTGGCATCGAGGAAATCCAGCAGCTCGTGAATCTGCGCTTCAGTGAATCCGCCGGCGTAGCCGGCATCGTCGATGTACCGTGGCGATGGTCCGATCATCACCAGATCGTCGAAAAGCTCCGGCGCCTTGATCGAAGCGATCGCGCCGATCATGGCGCTGACCGAGTGGCCGACGAATACCCCGCCCGCGATGCCTTGATCGCGGCAGATCTGGATGACGTCGTCGGCATAGCCTTCGAGCGAGCCATACCTGGCTTCGTCGTAGGCGGCCAGATCGGATTGGCCGCAACCGACGTGATCGAACAGCACGATGCGATAGTCGTCCGCGAACGCGGGCCAGACGTATCGCCACATGTTCTGGTCACAGCCGAAGCCGTGGGCGAACATCATGGGCCTGGCGCCATGGCCGCGCATGATGACATTGTTCCTTTCCAGGATGCTCAACGCATTCTCCCTGCTGCTGCCGTCACGAGGGGGCGGGGACAAGCGCGTTCTCGTTGCGGCATTGTACGCCCGGCACCGCTTTGGGCCGGCGCCTGTCCATATCTCGCCGTTACGCGCATGCCGCGTTCTTGCGCTGTGCCGCGGCGGAGCGGCGTGCTGCCGGGCAGGCACGGCAATCCTGCCGTCCGGCCGCGTTGGACCACGGGGCGTGGACGGCCTACAATCGCCGCCATGATCGAACGGCATGCCCCGCGCGCTTTATACGAAGGCATCGATTCGCACCCGCGAATCGGCGGCGCGCGTGCCCGCCCGCATCGGATTCACCGGACCGGACCTGCCGCGGCTTTCGCCGCACATGATTAGGCCCGGCGACCTCCAGCATTCTTCCCAAGCGCACTCTTTCAGGTCACCGGGCCCGCCCCGCGCATAGACCGTTGCGCCGCTGCTGCGGCGTGCGACCTGACAGGAGCGCTCCATGCCCCCTGCCCTGTGCCGCGCCTGCGGGATCTCCGGATCGCCGCGCGGCCTCTGGCGGCGCGTCCCCACGCCGCCTGGCGTCGACTCGTCCCATCATCCCGCCGCGCTGCCCGACGACCCATGAGGGTCGACGTGGAACTGCAGGCGGACGCCTTGCGGGCCGAACTGGACGCGCTCTACGCGCGCGTGCGCGATGGCGGCGATGCCTTCGCGCCTGTAATCGCGTCCCTGCCCCACCCTGGCCTCGTCGTGCGCCGCCGCGAGGCCGACGGCGAATCGTACGTCTACGTCGAGGACACCCGGCACGGCAGGCTGGCCGGTTGTACCGTATTCAACCGGCTAGTCGAGGTCGATCGGCGGACAGACCGCCACGTGCGGTCGCCGCATTCGCGCTTTGCGCCGGAATACCAGCGTCGCGGCCTGGCCCGATACCTGTACGCACGCGAGCTCGACGCCGGCTGGTGCCTGGTCAGCGGCGCGCGGCAGTCGCGCGGCGCGCACGCGTTGTGGCATGCCTTGGCGGCGAAGTACCCGTCGAGCTATGTGGCGTTGCGGCGCGGGCCGCTGATCTGCCTGGGCAGCGAGGTGGAACGAACCTTGCTCGATCGGCTCGGCACCCGCATGATCCTGTGGGGCCGCGGTTGGGAGGACGACAGGAGCCGCGCGCGCATCCTGTCCGGCCTGCCCCGCCGGACAATCCCTGGAAACGATGTAACCGATGCGCGCCCGCGCGGCGCGCCGTTTCAGCTTGAACCCATGCGGCCCGGCACGCAGAATCCGTGACGTTTCGTCCTGGCCGCCAAACAGGAGCTTCATCATGCACGTTCTTATGCGCACGGCGGCAACCGTTTGCCTGACCGCCGGTCTCATCGTCTCGATTCCCGCGGCGACGGCGGCCGATCTTCCCACGCGGCCGGTTCTGACGCTGGAGGCCGCACAAAAAGTGGCGGCGGCCGCGCAGGCCAGGGCGACGCAGGCGGGCTGGCCCGGCGTGATCGCGGTGGCCGACAGCGATGGCCTGCCCATCGTCCTGCTGCGCATGGACAACACGATGCCGGCCAGCGTGGAGCTGGCGCCGGGCAAGGCTCGCACGGCCGCCATGTTCCGCCGGCCCAGCGGCGCGTTGGAAGACGCCATCAACGGTCCGCGCCAGGCCGCCATTACCGCGCGCGGCTTCGTGCTCATGCGCGGCGGCGTGCCGCTGGTCGTCGACGGGCACGTCGTGGGCGCCATCGGCGTGTCCGCCGATACGCCGCAGCATGACGAAGACATTGCCGAGGCTGGCGCAGCCGCCCTGAAGAACTGACGGCTTCCCGGCCGCATCCGTCCACGCCGCTTCAGCACACTTCCCCCCATGCCAACCCCGGCGCTGCATCCCGATACGGTCGTCGTCGGGGCGGGCATCGCCGGGCTGGCGTGCGCCGCGCTGCTTGCCGAAATGGGGCTGAAGGTGCTGGTCGTCGAATCCAGTGATGCGCCGGGCGGACGCGCCAGAAGCTGGCGCCACGACGCCACCGGCGACACAATCGACATCGGCCCGCACATCCTACTGAACAAGTACGCCAACATGCGTGCGCTGCTGCGCCGCCTTGGGACGGAGGCGCAGGTCCACTGGCAGACCGAAGAACTGCTGACCGTGCTCGACAAGGGCAGGCACATCCATTTCAGAGTGGGCGGCTTGCCGGCCCCCCTGCACTACCTGCGCAACCTGCCGCGCATCCTGCCCAGCGTGCCGCTGGGCCAGCTTTTGTCCAACGTGCCGGTGGCATGGCGCACGATGCGCAGTACGCCCGCCGACATCCTTTCTTTGGACAACGAGAACGGCCGCGATTACTTGCTGCGATGTGGGGTAAGCCCGGCATTCATCGACTGGTTCTGGGCGTCGGCCTCGATCGCCCTGTTGAACCTTCCCGTGCAAGCGTGCTCCGCGGCGGCGTTGATGCGGCTGTTCTCGCAGATGCTCGGCCACAACGACGTGGCCTTCGGCATTCCCAAGGTGGGGCTGAGCGATCTGTACGCCTGGCCTTGCGTACGGATCATCGAAGGGAGCGGACAGGTGCGGTGCCGCTGCGCGGCGCGAGCCGTCGTCTGGGAGCATGGCAGGGCAAGCGGCATTGTCCTGGCCGACGGCAGCCGCGTGGACGCGCCCGTCGTCCTGGCCGTTCCGCCCACCGCCGTGCCGCCGTTGCTGCCGGCGGCCCACCCCATGGCGGCGTTGGCGCGGCGCTTCGCGCCCAGCCCCTATGTCAGCTGCTTCCTGTGGTTCGATCGCAAGATCACGACGTCGCCCTTTTGGGCGCGGCCCTGGTCGCCCGCCGCGTACAACACCGACTTTTACGATCTTTCAAACGTGCGGCCGACCGTGCCGGGCGCTGGATCGCTGGTTGCCACCAACATCATCTGGAGCCACCGCGTCGATGACTGTTCCGATGGGCAATTGATCGACGCCACGCTGAAGGAAATCGCGGAGTTCTCCGCCCTGGCGGGGCGCGCGACGCTGCTCGCCACGGCGGTACACCGGATTCCCATGTCGGTGCCCTGCGCCCGGCCCGGCATCGAAACGATACGGCCGCCGACGCGATGGGAGCCGGGGCTTTTCCTGGCCGGCGACTGGGTGGATACGGGGCTGCCGTTTTGCATGGAAAGCGCCACTCGCGCCGGCGCCCTGGCTGCGGAAGCGGTGCTTGCCGAGCTCGGACGGCCACGGACGCTGGCGCTGCCGCCGCCCGTGCCGGGCGGCTTGACGCGCCTGCTCAGGCGCAGGAGCGGGGATCGATGACGGACGATCGCGATACGGCGGCGGCAACGCATTCCTACGCCGGCCCCCCCGCACCGTGGCGGCTGCACGGCGCCGCTTACGTCAGCCTGTGGCGTGTGCCTGTGCGGGCCCTGCCCTTGCCCGCGGTGCCGGGCGCCCGCTTCCTGTCGTTCGCCGGCCGAGCCCTGTGCGTCACCGCGTGGGCGGAGTACGACCCCAGCGGGACCCTTGCCTATCGCGAGATGCTCTTCGCCGTGGCGGTGCGGACGGCGGGTTTGATTGCGCCCGCCTGCACTGTGGGGCCGATCTGGGTCGACGATGAAACCGCCGCCGCCGGCGGGCGCGAATTGTGGCGCATCCCGAAACGGGTCGCTGCGTTCGGCAAGGGGCCAGCTCAGGCCGTTCATGGGGATCCCGGCGCTCTGTTCCAAGCGAGCTTGAACGAACAGGGCCGATTCGTCGCGAGCTTGCGCTTCCAGGACCGGCAAGGGCTGGTCATGCCGATCCGTGTGCCGCTATGGACGATTCAGCGCGGCCCTGAAGGGCCGGTGCGTACGCGCTGCCTGTTGCAGGGACGCGTGCGCTTGGGCTACGCGCGATGGCGCTTCGAACCGGAGGGACCGTTGGCCTTTCTGCGCGAGCGTACGCCCTTGCTCAGCGTCCGGGTGGACAGCTTATCGGCGCAGTTCGGGGTATAGGGCGAGCGGCACGGGCATTGCTGTGATAGCCCCGCGGCAGTCTCGCCGTTCACCCGTGCGCTTTCTTCGGAGCTCATCATCATGTCCCAGCAGAACCAGCAAAACCAGCAAAACCAGCAGAACCAGAACAACCAGAACCAGCAGAATCAGCAGAACAACCAGAACCGGCAGCAAAACCAGCAGAACCAGCAGAACCGGCAGCAGAATCAGCAGGACCGCAACGAGCGCAACCAAAACCGCGAATAAGCGTTGGGGTTGCTGCAGGAGCCGCCTTCGGGCGGCTCTTTTCATTCGTGACCTGACCGCACGTGCCTACACGCCCAGGACCAGCAAGGTCGTCACGGTTCACTACATGGTGCAAGGCCTTGCGCGTGCAAAGCCAGGTACCTCAAAGCGCGGCGATCAGCGCCGCGATGAAGCGTTCCGCCGCTTCCGGAAGCTCGCGTTCCGCCGCGGTCTGCACCTGTAGCGTGCGGCGGGCGAATGGGGGCGCGGCCAGCGGCACGGCGACAAGCTCGCCGCGCTGCAGCTCCCCGCGCAGGATGATCTCGCCGCCCAGCGTGATCGCATGCCCCGTCTTCACAATCGAATAGATGACGGAAGAAGAATTGCTGGAGAACGCCACGTCGAAAGGCGGCCCTTCGCCGCCGCCCGCGAATGCGTCGAACAGCAGCCGCACGGTGGCCCCGGAATCGGTCAAGGCGATCGGATAAGGTCTGAGGTCATCGATCGACACGCGGGCGCGCGACGCCAACGGATGCCCCGGCGCCATGATCGCGCTCAATGGCGAATCCACCTCGTGGCGCACCGCGATGGCGCCGGACTTGGCGCTGCCGGTCTTGATGCGGAAAGCCAGGCCGATGTCGACGCTGCCGTCCGCCACGGCCTGCATCACGCCGGCCGATGACGCGGTCCGCAAGCGGAACACCACGTCGGGATGCCGGGTGCGGTACGGCCCCAGGATGTTCGCCAGCAGGTTGCGGCCCACCGTCTCGTTCACGCCGATGCGGATGGTGCTGAGTTCCGACCCGCGCAGGCCGCGCAACTCATGCCGCACGCGCTGCGCCTCGATTGCGGCGCGCTGCGCGTAATCGAACAGCAGTTGTCCGGCGCGGGTCGGCGTCATGCCGTTGGGGCGCCGTTCGAACAGCGGCGTGCCGGTCGCTTCCTCCAGTTTGGCGATCTGGCGGCTGACCGCGGAGGACACCACATGAAGGTTGGCGGCGGCCTCTTTCACGCTGCCGGTGCGGACCACTTCCAGGAAATAGCGGTGGGCGGTGTCGAGCATCGGCTGGGTTCACAAAATGGCAATCGGGGTTCGAAATATAGAATTTGATTGCTGAAATCGCAATTCGTAGAATTTTCGGGCGGCCTGCCGGCACAAGGCAGGCAGGATGGCCAGAACGCCACCGCATCGACACAAGGGGAATTTCGTGAAGTACTCGCAAGCCGGCGCCGTCCAAGGCGCCCATGTCCAGAAGGTTTCCGCGCGCCGCCGGCTGTTTGCCGTACTGGCGGCGGCCATCGGTCTGGCCGTCGCGCAGCCCGCGGCGGCCGACGACTATCCCAGCCAGTCCATCCAGCTGGTCATTTCCTTTCCGCCCGGCGGCGCCACCGACGTGCTGGCGCGCGAGCTTGCCGTGAAGATGGGCGGGGCGCTGGGCCAGTCCATGGTGGTGGTGAACCGCCCCGGCGCCGCAGGCCTGATTGGCATGCAGGCCGCGGCCCGCGCCAAGCCGGACGGCTACACGCTTTATATCTCCTCGGTCGGGTCGACGACGATCAACGAGGCCATCAATGGGCCGCAGCGCATCTCGCTGGACGATCTGGACGCGGTGGGCGGCATTGCCAGCGCGCCGCACATCCTCGTCACGCCCGCGGACTCCGGCATCAAGGACGTCAAGGGCCTGGTCCAGTACCTGAAGGCCAAGCCCGGCGCATCGAACTATGCATCGATGGGCGCCGGCACGCTGTCCAATCTGGAGGCGGAGATCTTCAAGGAGCAGACCGGCGTGCAGGCATTGCAGATCCCGTACAAGGGCAGCAGCCAGGCGCTGCCGGAAGTGATCTCCGGCTCATCGATCTTCATGTTCGATAGTCCGTCCAGCTCGCTGCCGCAGCAGAAGGCCGGCCGCATCAACGTGCTGGCCGTGGCGTCGGCCAAGCGCCTGAGCTCGCTGCCCGACGTGCCGACGCTCAGCGAGCTGGGCATCAAGGGCCTGGAGTCCGAGAACCTGTTCGCGCTGATGGTGCCCAAGGGCACGCCGCCCGACCGCATCGCCACGCTGGCCAAGGCGCTGAAGAGTGTCCAGAGCGACCCCGCCTTCCAGAAAGCCATCGAGGTGCCGGGCTTCGAGGTGAGCGATATTTCCGGCGCCGACACGCCGCGGTTCATCCAGGACCAGCGCGCATTCTGGAAGCAGAAGGTGCAAAGCCTGAACATCACCGCCGCACAGTAACCGGCGCTTCCTTACTTCATCAGCTTCCCCGTTTCCGCCATGCCGATCGCAGACCCCTTCTGGACCCTTCCCTATCCCTCCCAGCGCATGCCGCTGCTGGCCGACAACGTCGTCAGTACGTCGCAGCCGCTCGCCAGTTCGGCCGGCCTGCAGATGTACGCCCGCGGCGGCAATGCGGTCGATGCGGCGCTCGCCACGGCCATCGCATTGACCGTGGTGGAGCCTTGCATGAACGGCATCGGCGGCGACATGTTCGCCATCGTCTGGCATCAGGGCGAGATGTACGGGCTGAATGCGTCCGGACGCGCGCCAGCGGCGTGGGAAACGGCGCGGTTTGCCGGCATGGACAGCATGGACAAGATCGGCTGGGGCAGCGTAACCGTGCCGGGCGCCGTATCCGGATGGCGGGCCATCTGGGAAAAATTCGGCTCCCTGCCCTTCGAGGATCTGTTCGAACCGGCCATCCGCTATGCGCGCGACGGCTACCTGGTTTCGCCTACCGTGCACCGCCAATGGCAGAAGCAGGTCGACGAGCTCAGCGGGCAGCCGGGCTATCGCGAAGCCTTCGCCCCCAACGGGCGCGCGCCGCTGCCGGGCGAGCGCTTCCGCTGCCCCGGACAGGCCGGGACGCTGGAAAGCATTGCCCGCACCAAGGGCGAAAGCTTCTACCGCGGCGAGCTGGCCGCGGCCATCGCCCGCCATGCGCGCGACACCGGCGGCCTGATGACCGAAGCCGATCTGGCCTCGCATACGGCCGACTGGGTGCAGCCCATCAGCATGCGCTACCGGGACCATGAGCTCGTCGAAATCGGCCCCAACGGCCAGGGCATCGGCGCCCTGATGGCGCTGGGCATGCTGCGCCATTTCGATCTGAGCGAAACGGGCATGGACACCGCCGAAACGCTGCATCTGCAGATCGAGGCGATGCGCCTCGCTTTCGCCGATATGTACGAATACGTAGGCGACCCCGCGCACATGGCGACGGTGACGGCGGAACATCTGCTGGATCCCGCCTACCTCGCCGATCGCGCGCGCCTGATCGATCCGAAGCGGGCCGGCGCGCCGCTGCCAGGGTCCCCGCACAGCGGCGGCACGGTCTACCTGACCGCCGCCGATCGCAACGGCACCATGGTGTCGTTCATCCAGTCGAACTTCAAAGGCTTCGGCTCCGGCGTGGTGGTGCCCGACACCGGCATCGCCCTGCATAACCGCGGCTGGGGATTCAGCACGCGCGCCGGCCATGCGAATGTCGTGGCGCCGGGCAAGCGACCCTTCCACACCATCATTCCGGGCTTTCTGATGAAGAACGGCGAGCCGCTCATGAGCTTCGGCCTGATGGGCGGCTCCATGCAGGCGCAGGGGCATCTGCAGGTCGCCAGCCGTATCGCGGACTTCGGCCAGAATCCGCAAGCGGCCAGCGACGCGCCGCGCTGGCGCATCACCGACGACAACCTGCGCGTGGCGGTGGAATGGAATACGCCGCCCGATGTGGTGGCGCGCCTGCGCGACATGGGGCACACCATCGAGGTCGCGCCGCGCTTCAACCTGGAGTTCGGCAGCGCCCAGATGGCGATGCGTCTGAACGGCGGCTACGTGGCGGCTTCCGACCATCGCAAGGACGGCTACCCCGTCGGTTACTGATACGCGCCCGGACGGCGGCCCGTCGCCGCGATGAACCTCCTGGGCCGCGCCAAGGCGCTCCGCGGCTAGGCGAACAACTGCCGCATATCCAGGCTGCGGATGATTTTCGCGGTCGCCTCCACCAGGGGCGGCAGCGGATCGCGCATGGGCGTCGCCAGCGTGAGATTGTTCATGATGACCGGGTCGATGATCTCCGAGCAGGCCAGTTCGTGCTGGCCCGGCGAGTCATGCAGCGCGCTGCGCGGCAGGATGGTGTACAGGTTGTCCTGCGTAACGGTCTCCAGGATGGTGTGCACCACGTCGACTTCGGCCGCGATATGCAGCTCCACGTCCAGCTCCCGGCAGGTCTTGTCGACCAGCGCACGGATGGTGTTCGGCGCGCTGGGCAGCACGAGGGGATAACGGCTCAGTTCGCTGGCGCGCACGCGGCGCGGCGGCGCCGGCCGGCAGGCCTTCACGTAGGCCAGCACCAGCTCCTCGCGATAGACCGATTCGAAACGCACCCGCCGCGAAGGCTGCGGGTCATACAACAGCGCCAGGTCGACGCGATCCTTCAGCAGCCATTCGCTCATCTCGGAGCTGAGACCTTCGGCCACCGTCAAGGCGGCGTCCGCGTGCTGACGGCGGAAGGTCTGGACGATGCGCGGCGCGAGGCGCCGCGCCACGCGATGCGGCATCCCCAACCGCACGCGCTCCTGCGCCGTGCCGGCGTACGACCGCATGTCCTGACGCGCATGGGCCGCCAGGTCATCCAGCGCCTTTGCATGCTCCAGGAAGCGCAGCCCGGCCGGGGTGGGCACCACACCGCGGCCCGTACGGGTCAGCAGGTGATGGCGCAGTTCCGCTTCCAGCATTTGCATCTGCCGGCTCAGCGACGGCTGCGACAGACCCAGCACGTCGGCGGCGCGCGACAGGCTCTGCGTCTCGCAGACCACGATATAGGAGCGGATTTGCTTCAGGTCCATCGCGCAATGGTATACGTTTTTTCTATATCTGAAATCCGGCGTTCGCCATTGCCCGATCTGGCGGGCCTGGGGATGATGCGGGTCTCGATTGCAGGCCCGATTCCTTCATGCCAGATTGCGCCCCTCCCCTCGCCCGGATCACCCCGCCCAGCGACGCGCTGCCGCCCGGCGCTTGCGACAGCCATTTCCACGTGTTTGGTCCGGCCAGCGTTTTCCCCTACGCCGAGCCCCGCCCGTATACGCCGCCGGATGCGCCCTTCGAGCAACTGCGCGCGCTGCACCGGCAACTGGGCTTTACCCGTGGCGTGATCGTGCAGCCGGGTTGCCACGGCTACGACATGTCGGCAACGCTGGATGCGCTGCGCAAGGGCCAGGGCCAGTACCGCGCAATCGCGCTGCTGCCGGCGGACGCCACACCTGCGCGCATCGCCGAACTGGACCGCCAGGGCGTGCGAGGCGTGCGCTACAACTTCGTGGCCCATCTGGGCAATTCGGGCTGGGAGGAACTGGCCGCCATGGCGCCGCGCATCGCGCCGTTCGGCTGGCATGTCTGCGTGCACAGCGACGAAGCTTCGCTGCCCGCGCTGTTGCCGCGGCTGAAGACACTGCCCGTGCCTTTCGTGGTCGACCACATGGGCCGCGTGGCGGCCTCGGGCGGCGCGGCCAACCCCGTTTTCCAGGCCCTGCTCGCACTGCGCAGCCACCCCGGCGCGTGGGTCAAGATATCCGGCCTGGATCGCGTCTCCAGCACGGGCGCGCGGCCGTTCCAGGACGGCGAAACGCTGGTGGCCGCGCTGCTGGAGACCATGCCGGACCGCCTGTTGTGGGGCACGGACTGGCCGCACCCGAACGTTGCGGGCGAGATGCCGGACGACGGGGAATTGCTCAACACCTTCCTGCGCCTGTGTCCGGACCCCGCCATGCGGCGTCGCATCCTGGTGGACAACCCGGACCGGCTCTATCGTTTCGCCCCCCTGCGTGCCTGAGAGAACAAGCATGGATCACGTGCTGATCAAATTTCCGGAAGAGACTATCGATAGGGCCGCCCTGCTCGCCCTGCCCGGCGCATTGCCCGACGCCGCCTGGCTTTACCACGCGGTCGAGCATGCCGAAAGCTATGCCCTGCTCGAAACCGCAGCGCCGGACAGCATGGCGGCCGCGCTGCGCCAGGCGCATCCGCGCGCCCGCCTCGTTCCCCTTACGCTGACCACCGACCTGGCCGGCGCGTCGGCGGGCCACGCGGCCCCGTGGTTCTACGTCGTCGAAACGGATGTGAAGACGGCCGCCGAGGACGACTTCAACCGCTGGTACGAAGAAGAACACCTGCCCGGGCTGGCGTCCGTGCCGGGCACCGTGCGCGCGCGCCGCTACCTGGCGCGCGCGGGGTCGCCGCGCTACTACGCCTTCTATGAGCTGGCCACGCGCGAGACCTTCGGATCGCCGCCGTGGCTTGCCGTGCGGGCTTCCGACTGGAGCAGCCGCGTGCGGCCGAACTTCATCAACACCAAGCGCACGATGTTCCGTGCCGCGCCCGCCCAGCCGGAGGCTTGACTATGCCGCGTATGGATCCCCCTTCGGTCGAGCAGATGAGCGCGCACCAGCGGCGCATTCACGACGCCATCGCCAGCGGCCCGCGCGGCGGCGTGCGGGGGCCGCTGGCGATCTGGCTGCACCGGCCGGGTCTGGCCGAGCACGCGCAGGCGCTGGGCCGCTACTGCCGCTACGACTCCAGTTTGCCGCCGCGCCTGTCCGAACTCGCCATCCTGACCATCGCCGCGTGGTGGCGCTCCAGCTATGAATGGTGGGCGCATCACCCCATCGCCTTGCGCGCCGGCGTGGACGCCGGCGTGGCGGAACAGATCCGCGTGGGCGAGGCGCCCGACTTCGTGCAGGCGGACGAATCGGTGGTGTACCGCTTCGTGCGCAGCCTGCTGGAAACCCGCGTGGTGCCCGATCCGCTGTACCGCGAGGCGGTGCAGGCGCTGGGAGCCGACGGCGTGGTCGACCTGGTCGGCATCGCCGGTTACTACACGTTGATCTCGATGACCATCAACGTCTTCGAGATCCCGCCCAACGATGGCAGCGCGGTGAGCTTCGAACGCTGAGGCGCTTTGCGACGATGAAAAGGAGGAGACCATGACGGGACGCTTGCAAGGCAAGGTCGCCATTGTCACCGGCGCGGGCAGCGTCGGCCCGGGCTGGGGCAACGGCCGCGCGATCGCGTGCCGCTTCGCGCAGGAAGGCGCGCGCGTGTTCGCCGTGGATCTGGACCCGGCGTCCATGGAAGAGACCGTTTCCCTGGTGCGCGAAAGCGGCGGGGAAATCCTTACGCACCGCGCCGACGTTACGGCGTCCGACGCCGTGCGCGACATGGTTCAGGCCTGCCTCGACGCGTGGGGCCGGGTCGACATCCTGGTGAACAATGTGGGCGGCTCGCGCAAGGGCGGCCCGGTGGATCTGGACGAGGCCGGCTGGGACCGGCAGATCGACTTCAATCTGAAAAGCGTCTACCTCGGCTGCCGACACGTGCTTCCGGTGATGACGCGCCAGGGCGGCGGCGCCATCGTCAATATCGCTTCGACCTCCGGCATCCGCTGGACCGGGTCCGCCCAGGTGGGCTACGCCAGCGCCAAGGCCGGCGTCATCCAGCTCAGCCGTGTGGTGGCGCTGGAGTATGCCAAGCAGAAGATCCGCTGCAACACCGTGATCCCGGGCCAGATGCACACCCCGATGGTGGAGGCGCGCCTGGCGGGCCAGCGCGCCGGGGGCGACGTGCAGGCGCTGCTCGCGCAACGGCAGTCGCGCATTCCCCTGCCCTTCATGGGCGACGGACGCGACACCGCCAATGCCGCGCTATTCCTGGCTTCGGACGAGGCGCGCTTCATCACCGCTGCCGAAATCGTCGTGGACGGAGGCATGAGTGCACGCTGCGATTGAGGGGGCCATGCCCGTGCGCTATCCCGACCCCGCGGTCGTCGCGCTGGACCCGCGTTTCGAAAAACTGGTGCTGCCCCTGGCGGCGGTGGAGCGCCTGGCGGCCGGCTCGCGCTGGGCCGAAGGGCCGGTATGGTTCGGCGACGGCCGCTACCTGCTGTGGAGCGACATCCCGAACAACCGCATCCTGCGCTGGGATGAGGTCACCGGCCAGACCGCGGTGTGGCGGCATGCCGCCAACTACGCGAACGGCAATACGCGCGACCGCCAGGGCCGGCTGATCACCTGCGAACACCTGGGCCGCCGCGTCACGCGCACCGAGCATGACGGCCGCATCACCGTGCTGGCCGACCGCTATCGGGGCAAGCGGCTGAACTCGCCCAACGACGTGGTGGTGAAGTCGGATGGCTCGATATGGTTCACCGATCCGCCCTTCGGCATCGTCGGCTACTACCAGGGCGAGAGAGCCGAGCAGGAATTGCCGGCGGCGGTCTACCGCCTTTGCCCGGAAACGGGCGAACTGACGGTGGTCTGCGACACGGTCAACGGCCCGAACGGGCTGGCCTTCTCGCCCGACGAGAAACGCCTGTACGTCATCGAGTCGCGCGCCCGGCCGCGCAACATGCTGGTGTTCGACGTCGCCAGCGACGGCCGCACGCTATCCGGACAGCGGGTGTTGTTCGACGCGGGCGCCGGCACGCCCGACGGCATGCGCGTGGACACGGAAGGCAATCTTTGGTGCGGCTGGGGCATGGGCGCGCCTGAACTGGACGGGGTGAATGTGTACTCGCCCGAAGGGGAACCGCTGGGCCGCATCGCCCTGCCCGAACGCTGCGCGAACCTTTGCTTCGGCGGCACGCACCGCAACCGCCTTTTCATGGCGTCCTGCACGTCCATCTACGCCCTGTTCGTCAATACCCAAGGCGCGACCCCGCTTTGACGCGGGTCTTCCGTTTCATCAATAAACAAAGCGAGGAGAAGAAAACATGTATACCCGCATGCTCAAATGCGCCGCCGCCGGCCTGATAAGCCTGGCCGGCCTGGCGGCCACCCCAGCCGCCCAGGCGCAATCCGGCGCCACCAGCCTGGTCGTGGCGTTTCCCGCGGGCGGCCCGGCCGATTCGCTGGCGCGCGTGATCGCACAGCAGCTGAATGAAAAGCTCAAGCAGCCGGTGCTGGTGGAAAACAAACCCGGCGGCAACGGCGCCATCGCGGCAACCTTTGTCGGCCGCTCGCGCCCCGACGGGCAGACGCTGTTTCTGAGCTCGGTCGGCGCCATCTCGATCAACCCCGGCCTGTATCCCAAGCTGATCTACGATCCCATCAACGACTTCAAGCCCATCTCGCTGCTGGTGTCGGTGCCCGAGGTGCTGATCGTGGGGCAGGACAGCCCCTACAAGACAGCGCAGGATTTCCTGGCGAAGGCCAAGGGCGAAGGCCTGTCGATGGCATCGTCGGGCGTGGGCAGCATGCCGCATATGGCCATCGTCCAGCTGAAGAACGCCACCGGCGCCAAGATCCTGCACGTGCCCTACAAGGGCGCCGCCCCCGCCATTACCGATACGCTCGGAGGCCAGGTCGCCGGTTTCATCGGCGACATCTCAGGCCTGATGCCGCAGATCCAGTCCGGCAAGGCGCGCGCCCTGGCCATCGCCGCCCCCAAGCGCTCGCCCCTGTTGCCGGACGTTCCCACGTTCGACGAACTGGGCGTGCCGAACGTCTACGCGAACAACTGGTACGGGCTGTTCGCGCCCAAGGGCACGCCGGATGCAAAGATCGAGGAACTGAACCGCATGGTGCGCGAAGCAATGGATTCCCAGGCGCTGAAAAACTATGCGGCGGCGACGGGCGTGGAGCTGTCGCCGACCACGCCGCGGCAATTCGCGGACTTGGTCGCGGCCGACACCCGGAAATGGGGCGATCTGAGCCGCGCCGAAGGCATACAGATGAACAATTGAGCGGCGCTCAGATGTCGAACTTCACACCCTGCGCCAGCGGCAGCGCCCGCGAATAATTCACGGTGTTCGTGGCGCGGCGCATATAGGCGCGCCATGCGTCGGAACCGGATTCCCGGCCGCCGCCGGTTTCCTTTTCGCCGCCGAAGGCGCCGCCGATCTCCGCGCCGGAAGTGCCGATATTGACGTTGGCGATGCCGCAATCCGAACCGCTGGCCGACAGAAAGGTTTCCGCTTCGCGCAGGTCGTTGGTGAAGATGGCGGACGACAGGCCCTGCGGCACGTCGTTCTGGATCCGCAGCGCCTCTTCCAGCGTGTCATAGCCCACCACGTACAGGATGGGCGCGAAGGTCTCATGGCGCACGGTGTCGGTCTGCCGGTCCATTTCGACGATGGCCGGCTTCACGTAGTAAGCCTGCGGATAGCGGTCCTGCAGCACCCGTTCGCCGCCCGTGATCCGGCCGCCCTCTTCGCGTACGGCGGCCAGCGCGCGCTGCATGCCATCGAAGCCGCCCTGGTCGATCAAGGGACCGACCAGCGTCCCGGATTCCAGCGGATTGCCGATGGGCAGTCCCGCATAGGCTTTTTTCAGGCGCTCCACCAATGCGGCCTTCAGGCTGTGGTGGACGATCAGGCGGCGCGTCGTGGTGCAGCGCTGCCCAGCGGTGCCGACGGCCGCGAAGACGATGCCGCGTACCGCCAGATCCAGGTCCGCCGAGGGCGCGACGATCACCGCATTGTTGCCGCCCAATTCGAGCAGGGAGCGGCCGAAGCGGCGGGCGACGCGGGGGCCGACTTCCCGGCCCATGCGCGTGCTGCCCGTGGCGGAGACCAGCGCAACCTTGGGATGGTCGACCAGCGCCTCGCCGGCTTCGCGTTGCCCAACGACCACCTGCGACAGATGCGCGGGCGCCTTGCCGAAGCTTGCCGCGGCGCGATCGAAAATCGCCTGGCACGCCAAGGCGGTCAGGGGCGTCTTCTCCGAGGGTTTCCAGACGACGGAATTGCCGCACACCAGGGCCAGCGCCGTATTCCAGGCCCAGACGGCAACCGGGAAATTGAAGGCCGTGATGACGCCGACCACGCCCAGCGGATGCCAGGTCTCCATCATGCGATGGCCCGGTCGTTCGGACGCGATGGTCAGACCGTAGAGCTGACGCGACAGGCCAACGGCGAAATCGCAGATATCGATCATCTCCTGAACCTCGCCCAGGCCCTCGGTCAGGATTTTCCCGGCCTCCAGCGACACCAGCTGGCCCAGCGCTTCCTTTTCGGCGCGCAGGGCTTCGCCGAGCAGACGCACCAGTTCGCCGCGTTGCGGCGCCGGCACGTTGCGCCAGTCCAGGAAGGCTTGCTGGGCGCGATCCACGGCCTGCCGCGTCTGCTCGGCCGTTGCTTCGGCGACCGTGCCGATCGCACTGCCATCGATGGGAGACTGCACCCGCAGGGCGCCGCCTGCGTGGGCTGTCAGGTCAACCCCCAGGCGTTCGAGCAGGGTGCGCGTAAGTTGTGCGGGCGAGGTCATGCGGTTCTGTCTCCGATGCGGTTCGATTCTGGCGGGTTGCCGGACGCGGACGCATCAAGGCGCCGCGTATTGCTGCTCCAGCTTGTCGTAGCGGGCCTTGTCCACCAGGCGTTGACGCTCCTGGAAAGGCACGACCAGGTCGGGATTTTCATCCAGCATGCCAGTGCGGCTCAAGGCCGCGAACGCCTTCTGCATGCCCAGAACGGCGCCCTGCAAGGCCGCATTCGCGTACAGCACGATGCCGAACCCCAGTTCGGCCAGGCGGGCCTGCGGCAGCGCGGGCGTCTTGCCCCCGATGACGATGTTCATCAGCAGCGGCCGCGGCAGCAGCGAGGGCAGCTTTTCCACCTCGGCCAGAGATTCCACGGCTTCGACGAACAACACGTCGGCGCCCGCCTCGCTGAAGGCCTGCGCGCGTTCGATCGCGGCATCGAAACCATGGATGGCGCAGGCGTCCGTGCGCGCGACGATGAGCAGATTGGGATCGGTGCGGGCGTCGACGGCCGCGCGGATCTTGCCGAGCATTTCGGCCGTTTCAATGACGGCCTTGCCGTTGAAGTGCCCGCACTTCTTGGGATTGACCTGATCTTCGAGCTGGATGGCGTCGGCCCCTGCCCGCTCCAGCGTGCGAACCGCGAAGCCCACGTTGACCGCATTGCCGTAGCCCGTGTCCGCGTCAACCAGCAGCGGCAGGTCGACCGCGTCGCGCACGCGCGCCGTGTGATCGGCCATATCGCTCAGCCCGATGAAGCTGAGGTCGGGCAAGCCCAGGTACATATTGGTGACGCCCGCGCCGCTCAGGTAGAGCGCCTGAAAGCCGGCATCGGCCGCCACGCGGGCGCTCAGTGCATTGAAGGCGCCGGGCATCAGCAGGCCCTGGCGGCGTTCGACGGCGGCGCGGAAACCGGCGCGGCGTTTGGCGGAATCAGACATGGTGGTTCTCCGATGAAAGTCATGAAGGATAGCCGATGGCTGGACCGCGCCGGGGCCGCGGCGCGCGCCGGACCGATGCCCCGGCGGCGATGTCGCGTTGCCGCCCTTTGGCAGCGGCGAGCCGGGCGTTTCGGCAACGCGCTGAAACACCGCGGCGGGGCCAGCGCAAAAACCTGCTAGTGAGATTCATTCTCATAAACTATGCTTACGGTTTCGCGTACCCCGATATTTCGATGACGTCCCCGTCCACCCGCCGGGCCTACTGGCTCAAAACCTTGCACCAATGGCATTGGATCAGCGCCGCGCTATGCCTGATCGGGATGCTGCTGTTCGCGGCGACCGGCTTGACGCTGAACAACGCCGGGCTGATCGACGCCAGGCCCCGGGTGTCCACCCGCCACGCCGAATTGCCGGAGCCGCTGCGCGCCCGGCTGGAACGCGAAGCGCCCGCGCATCGCCGCGCCAAGGATCCCCTGCCGGAGGACGCGGCGCGATGGTTGGCCGCGAACCTGGACGTGGACGCCGCGGGCAAGCCCGCCGAGTGGTCTCCCGACGAAATCTATGTATCGCTGCCGCGCGCCGGCGGCGACGCCTGGCTATCCATCGACCTGGCGAGCGGCGCCGTGGAACACGAACTTACCGACCGCGGCTGGGTGGCCTATTTGAACGACCTGCACAAGGGCCGCAATACCGGCAAGGCCTGGAGCTGGTTCATCGATGTCTTCGCCGCCGCCTGTCTGGTGTTTTCGTTGACCGGCCTGTTCCTGCTCGCCATGCATGCCGGACGGCGCCTGGCCACGTGGCCCGTGGTCGGGCTGGGATTGGCGGTTCCGCTGGTGCTCGCGCTGCTTTTCATTCATTGACCCCATCAAGGACCCTATGCGCAAACTCATCGTCACCGCCTTTCTGGCCGGCACGGTCGCCCGTGCGGCCCATGGCGCCGAACTGGACGTCAACGTGGAGATTCCGCGGCTCGATGTCGCGGAATATCACCGGCCCTATGTGGCGATCTGGATCGAGAACGCGGACCAGAGCGTCGCCGCGGACCTGGCGGTCTGGTACGACGTGGCCAAGCGCAACCATGAAGGCGAGGAATGGCTGAAGGACCTGCGCCAGTGGTGGCGCCGCAGCGGACGCAACCAGCAGTTTCCGGTGGACGGCGTAAGCGGCGCCACCAAGCCGGTGGGCACGCATGCCGTGCGGCTCGATAGCCAGGCGCCCGCCCTGGCGGCGCTGAAGCCGGGCAAGTACGCGGTCGTGGTTGAAGCCGCCCGCGAGGTGGGCGGCCGCGAATTGGTGCGCGTGCCCTTCGACTGGCCGCCCGGCAAGCCGGCGGCGTATTCCCAACGCGGCGAACACGAACTGGGCGCCGTCGCCGTGCGCGTGGCCCCGTGACTTCCCGCCCCTGCCGCCGCCCCCTGCCCGCCGACCCCGCGACCGATTCCATCCTGATGACCTGGAGCCCGAACATGAAGCACGCCCGTCGTATTGCCGCCATCCTGGCGTTCACCCTGCCCGCCCTGGCGCACGCGCACGATATGTGGATCCTGCCTTCGTCCACCGTGCTGTCGGGAGACCAGAACTGGATCACCGTGGATGGCGCGGTCGGCAACGACAAGTTCTATTTCAACCATGCGCCCCTGCGGCTGGACGGACTCGATATCGTCGCGCCGGACGGCACGGCGGCGCAGCCCGAGAACGTCACTCGCGGCAAGCTGCGCAGCAGCTTCGACCTGCAGTTGAAGCAGCAAGGGACTTATCGGGTCGCGGTGGTCAACGACGGCGTGTTTGCCCGCTGGAAGGAAGACGGCAAGCCCCGGCGCTACTTCGGCAAACCGGATGGCCTGAGCGCGGTGCCCGCCGGCGCGCAGGATCTGGTGATCCAGCAGAACGTGGGGCGCATCGAAACCTTCGTCACGGCAGGCAAGCCCACGCCGGTCAAGCCGGTCGGCAAAGGCCTGGAGCTGGTCGCCGTCACGCATCCGAACGACCTGTACGCCGGCGAGTCGGCGACGTTCCAGTTGCAGTTGGACGGCAAGCCGGCGCCCGGGATGACGGTGAACATCGTGCCGGGCGGCAGCCGCTATCGCGACCGGCTGGACGAAATCAAGGTGACCACGGGCAATGACGGCAGCTTTTCGGTGAAATGGCCGCAGGCCGGCATGTATTGGGTCGAAGCCTCCGCCGAGGATGACAAGACCACCGTGCCGCGCGCCGCCAAGCGCCATCTGTCGTATGCGGGCACCTTCGAAGTGCTGGCGCAATGACGCAGCCAATGACGCCAACCCAATGACGCCAGCCCGATGAAGCCACCCGTCCGAGCGCCCCGCCACGACGCATCATGCAGACCTACCGCCTGCCCGCTTTGAACCGGCCGACCGATGGCGGCGTGTCCGCGCCGCGCATCGCGCCCATCCGGGCGCGCTACGACGGCGTGCGGGGGCTTGCCTGCGCGTTGGCCGGCGCCACCATGGGCACCACCTGGTCGGCGCGCCTGGCGCTGCCCCTGGGCGTGAACGAGGCGGCCGTGCGCCGCGCCGTGCAGGACGCGCTGGACGGCGTCGTGGCGCAGATGAGCCATTGGGAAACCGGCTCGGCCATCAGCCGCTTCAATCGCGCCGGCCGCGGCTGGGTGCCCCTGCCTGCCGGCATGCGCGTCGTGCTGGATTGCGCGCTGTCCGTCGCGGCGCACACGGACGGCGCCTACGACCCGACCATCGGCGCGCTGGCGCAGGCCTGGGGCTTCGCGCCGCACCAACGCGCGTATGAGCCGCCGTCGGGCGACGCCATCGCCGCGGCCCTGGCGCGCTGCGGCTGGCGACGGCTGCGGCGCGACGCCGAAAACGCCTGGCAGGATGGCGGCGTGCACCTCGATTTTTCTTCCATTGCAAAGGGCTATGGCGTGGACCGCGCCGCCGCCGCGCTGGACGCGCTGGGGGTCACCGGCTATCTGGTGGAAGTGGGCGGCGAGCTGCGCGCTCGCGGCGCGCGCCCGGACGGATTGCCCTGGCGCGTGGCCGTGGAATGGCCCGACAGCGGCGCGCATGCGGCCAACGTGGTGCTGCAGGATGCCGCCATTGCCACGTCGGGCGACTACCGGCGCTATTTCCTGCATGCCGGCAAGCGGCATTCGCACACGCTGGACCCGCGCAACGGCCGGCCCGTGGACAACGGCGTCGCGTCCGTCACGGTGCTTCACCCGGAGTGCATGCAGGCCGACGCATGGGCCACCGCCTTGACGGTGCTCGGCCCGGATGAAGGTCGGCGCTGTGCCGATCGGCATGGCCTGGCCGCGCTGTTCATCGTGCGCCGGGAAGGAAAGCTCGACATGCAGTCCACGGCGCTCTGGCGCGCGCGGCAGGAGCGCGTCTCATGATGTTGCGCGCATGCTGCGCCTGCGCGGTCGTGCTTGCCTGGCTGCTGTTGTGCCTGTGCGCATGGCAGCGGTACCGGCGCGAGCGCGAACCCGATGCGCCCGCCATGGCCGCCAACGCGGTTCTGGTGCTGCACGCCAGCCAGAGCGGCATGGCGGCGGAGCTGGCGCAGGCCAGCGCCCGCGCGTTGCGCCAGGACGGCGTGCCCGCGCACGTCGCAAGCCTGGATCGCATCGACGCGCGGCAACTGGCGAACTGTTCGCGCGCCCTTTTCCTGGCCAGCACATACGGGGAAGGCGATCCGCCCGACGCGGCGGCCGCCTTCGCCGGCACGGTCATGGCGTCGGGCGCCCGGCTGGACGGCCTGCGTTACGCCGTGCTGGCCCTGGGGGACCGCAGTTATGCGAACTTCTGCGGCTTCGGCCGGCGCCTGGCGGGCTGGCTGCAGGCCAGCGGCGCGGCGGCGCTGTTCGACACGGTGGAGGTCGACCGTGGCGACCCTGCCGCCCTGCGGCACTGGCGCCGGCAGCTCGCGATGCTGGCCGGCCGCGCCGACACGGCGGCGGACGCAGATGCGGATGCGGATGCGGATGCGGACTGGACCTGCGGCGCCGGATCGCAATCGTCCCATGCCGTCTGGGAACTGGCCGAGCGCGTGCTGGTGAACCCCGGCAGCAGCGGCGACCCTTGCTATCACCTGGCGCTTGCGCCACGCACACCGGTCAACTGGCAGGCGGGGGACATCGCCGAGATCTTCGTTATCGGCCCCGGCGGCGAACCGGTCAGGCGCGACTACTCCATCGCATCGCTGCCCGCCGACGGCGCCATCCATTTGCTGGTGCGGCAGCGGCGCATGGCTGACGGCCGCGCCGGGCTGGGCAGCGGTTGGCTGACCGCGGACGCGCCGCTGGGCGCCGAGGTGCGGCTGCGCATCCGCGCCAACCCGAATTTCCACACGCCGGCCGACGACCGGCCCATGATATTGATCGGCAACGGGACCGGCATCGCGGGGCTGCGCGCACACCTGAAGGCCCGCGCCCACGCCGGCCGCCGCCGCAACTGGCTGCTGTTCGGCGAAAGGCACGCGGCCCACGACCGCCCTTATGCCGATGATCTCGAAACCTGGCGCAGCCAAGGCCTCATCGAACGGCTGGACCTGGTCTACTCGCGAGAGACGGCGCAGCGGCGCTATGTCCAGCACGCGCTGGCCGCGGCGGCGGACCAGGTGCGCGCCTGGATCGGCGCCGGCGCGGCGGTGTATGTGTGCGGCAGCGCAAGCGGCATGGCGGGCGGCGTCGACGCCGTCCTGCGCGACATCCTGGGCGCGCCAGCCCTTGCGAAGCTGACGCGCGAAGGCCGTTACCGCCGCGACGTTTACTGACGCGGGGTCCGCTCAGGCCATCGCGGGCAGCGCTCGTATCGGCCCGCCTTCGAGGGCCGGCGCGGGGGCGTCGATCACGTCGCCCGTGCTCAGGCGGAAGATCGCCACCGCCTCTTGCAGGCGGCTGGCCTGGTCCTCCAGGGATGAGGCGGCCGCGGCCGCCTGTTCGACCAGCGCAGCATTCTGCTGCGTGGCGGCGTCCATCTGCGATACGGCCTGGTTGACCTGGCCGATCCCGGTGGACTGTTCTTCGGAGGCCGCGGCGATTTCCGCGACGATGTCGCTGACGCGCCGCACCGACGCGACGATTTCCTGCATGGTGGCGCCGGCGCGTTCGACCTGGGCCGACCCGACGGACACCTTGCCGCTGGAATCGTCGATCAGGCTCTTGATTTCCTTGGCGGCCTGGCCGCTGCGCTGCGCCAGCGCGCGCACTTCGCTCGCCACCACCGCGAAGCCCTTGCCCTGTTCCCCTGCGCGGGCCGCTTCCACGGCCGCGTTCAAGGCCAGGATGTTCGTCTGGAACGCGATGCCGTCGATGACGCTGACGATTTCCGCGATGCGTTGCGAACTGTCCGAAATGCCGCGCATGGTGTCGACGACATGGCTGACCGCCTCGCCGCCGCGCCGGGCGACCTCCGAGGCTTCCACCGCCATCTGGTTCGCCTGCCTCGCGTTGTCGGCATTCTGCCGCACCGTCGACGCCAGCTCTTCCATGCTGGCGGCGGTTTCTTCCAGCGAGGCGGCCTGCTGCTCCGTGCGGGACGACAGATCCTGATTGCCCGCGGAGATCTCCCGCGCGCCGCCGTGGATCTCATGCACGCCGGAGCGGACGGCCGACACCGTGCGCGCCAGGCTGTCCTGCATGCGCTTCAGCGCCTGGAACAGCATGCCGATTTCATTCTTGGCGCCGACCTGGATGCGTTGCGTCAGGTCGCCGCCCGCGATGCGGTCGCACAACTCGCCCGCCAGGCGCAGCGGCATGAACACCGTGCGCGAGAAGGTGACGAAGAGCCCGGCGATGATGAGCACGATGACGATGCCCGCCACCGCCGCAATCGCCAGGGCCATGCCGATCCGCGCGGACGATGTCTCGGCCACGTGCTGGCCGGAACGGCTGGCGTACTCGGCATAGTCGTTGATCGCCTTGGTAAAAGCGGTGCCCATGGGCGTCACCTTCTGGTCGGTGAGCCGCAGGGCCAGCGCCAGGTCGCCCGCCATGGCGGCCGCGACCAGCGGATCGTAGGCCTGCGTCCGGTAGATCTCGTAGGCCTCCATCATCTTGCGATACAGCGGCCCGCCTTCGGCGGAGGTGTCCTCGTGGCCGCGCAGGCGGCCGATAAGGTCGTCGGCGCTTTTCGTATAGCTTTGGGTACGGCCGGCAGTCTTGATGGCAGCGGCCTTGTCGCCATCCTTCAATTGGGTCAGCGAAATCGTCACCGCCAGACGCCCGCGCAGCAGTTCCCCGGCAATCTGGCGCGCCGCGTCGCCGCGCACCACGTTGGTCTCCAGCATCTGCTGGATCGCGGCGCGGTTTGCCGCAAGCATGTGATAAGCGCCCGCGCCCAGCACAACGAAAAGAACGAAGAAGATGGCCAAGGCCGATGTCAGCAGCGCGCGGACACTCAAATTGCGGAACATGAAACAACTCCAAGAGACGCCCTGTTTACGGCCTCTCCACGGAGAAATTAAGCGGTCATGCAATGCCCTCCTGGTCTACCCATGCGCGGGCGGCGCAGCCGCCCCTCGCGCAGATAGGCGAACACGGTACATCCGCCATGGGCGCGGAGGTAGCGCTGCCAAGTCGCGCGCGGTTGAAGCTGATATGCGACGCATCCGAACCCGGACTGCAAATACTGTTGACCAGGAAGCAAAGGTGATTGTCCCCGGGACGGCTTTTTGCTCGCCCGTCGGGCCGTCAAACTAACGGCCGTACCGATAGTGCAACCTGTTCACCTTTGGAGTGTTTCATGTCCCTGCCCGCTTTCGGCCTAGGCACCTATCGCCTGCAAGGCCAGACCGTCATTGATTCCGTGCGCCAGGCGCTGGAACTCGGCTACCGGGCCATCGACACGGCCCAGATCTACGGAAACGAGGCCGAGATCGGCCGCGCCATCGCGGATAGCGGCGTCGCGCGCGACGCGCTGTTCCTGACCACCAAGATCTGGACGGACAATCTGTCGCCGGAAAAGTTGATTCCAAGTCTGAAAGAAAGCCTGGCCAGGCTGCGCACGGATCACGTCGACCTGACGTTGATCCATTGGCCTTCGCCGGATGACGCGGTGCCGCTGGAAGACAGCCTGGCAGCGCTGCGCGACGCACGCCAGCAGGGATTGACCCGCGAGATCGGAGTATCCAACTTCACCGTGGCGCTGATGCAGCGGGCCATCGATGCGGTCGGCGCGGGGGCGATCGCGACCAATCAAATCGAACTGCATCCTTACCTGCAGAACCGCAAGGTCACGGATTTCGCCGCCCGGCATGGTATCCGCATTACTTCGTACATGACGCTGGGCTACGGCAAGGTGCTGGCCGACCCCGTCATACGTGAAATCGCGGATCGCCGCCACGCTACGCCCGCGCAGGTCGCGTTGGCGTGGGCGATGCAATTGGGCTATGCCGTCATTCCGTCATCGACCAAGCGGGAAAACCTGGCCAGCAATCTGCTCGCGCGAGACCTGAAACTCAGCGACGACGACATGCGCGAGATTGCGGCCCTCGACCGTGGCGAACGTTTGGTCTCCCCCGGCGGACTGGCTCCCGATTGGGATTGAGAGCTGAGCTCGATCACGCTCGCAACGCGCGCACCGCGACATCCGGTGCGCTCGCCACAATCTTCAACAAAGCAACCGCCGGGCCGGTCGGGTTCCTATGCCCCTGCTCCCAGTTCTGCAATGTGCGGACGCTGACTTGGATCGCCTCGGCAAATTCCCTTTGAGACAAGCGCGTTTTTTCACGCGTAGCCTTGACGTCAATCGTCTCCACCTTGAACACGCGCGACGGCTGCATCTCACCTTTGCGGATGGCCACTGCCTGCTTCAGACTGGTGTGAAGCTCGTCGAACAACGTATCGTCTTTCTTCATGGTCACAGCTCCTTGACGAAGTCGCGCAGGATCGAAATCTCGCCGGGTGTCAGATCGTCTTTCCTGCATTTTGGATAGGCCGCGAGCATGTAGATCCGATGGTGTTCACTGATCCAGTAGTAAATGACCCGGATCCCGCCGCTTTTTCCAATGCCTTGCCGACCATACCGTACCTTCCGTATGCCGCCACCGCCTCGAATGAGATCGCCCCGCTCGGGGTTCTCAATCAGCAGCTGCTGCAGCCCGGCATATTCCTGATCCGACAACAACGAGGAGATCAACCTCGTGAATACCGGGGTTTCTATGAATTCCATAAATCTTACTACGTCAATGACGTATTACTCAAGCGGAGGAGCCCCGCAGGCGGCACCACACGGGAGAGAAGGAATGCACAAGGTTCACGCGCTCTCGCGGTTCACCATGGTGCCCGAGTCCGTTTCGTGATCTGGCCGTGGCGACTTTGGTCGCACGCACACAGTTCGCCGCTTGCGTTGGTGACCTGCTCACGAAGGTTCCCCACCTTCGTCGGGGCGGCGTGCTGCTTTTTGCGCGCACGCATTGTTGCGCCCCAGGTCTCTTTGTTTGGTCTCGGTTTTTCTTCCCGGCACCTGCTTCCAGGCCGGCGTCCGGGTGCTCGCGGCGCGGTATCGCAGCGGTAAGCCGCCCTACGCCGCATTTCCCCGAAGGGATCGCGAGCTTTGTGGTGCGGCGGATCCTGACTGATCGTCTGACCGCGCCACGCCCCGGCCACGGCCTTCGGCGAGCGTGGGCGCTGCCAGTGTCAGCTGATACAAGGCCTGTACCATTTCCGCCGCCGTGACGACGCCGGCGATTTTTCCTGCGTCGTCCACCACCGGAACGCAGGTGATCCGGCGCGCCATCGGAGGCACCAGTTCGATCGCCGGCGTGACCAGCGTTGCGAATGGCACTTCGGTCCGCATGCAGTCGCGGACGGTGGGCGCGGGAGCCGGCTCGCCATGCAAGGCGGCCAGCTTGGGCGCGTGCGTGCGGGCCAGCACGTCGGCCTGCGCGACCGTGCCGAGCATGCGGCCTTCCGCGTCGGCCACGGGCAGCGCCACCACCCGGTAGCGGTCGAACTGGCGGGCCGCTTCTTCCAGGCTGTCGTCTTCACGCATGATCGGAACATCCAGCGACATGACGTCGCGGCACAACAGGTCGCCGAACCGGCGCAGGCTGGCGCGGCGTTCCGCCTCCATGACGATATCGGTCAGGTCGTCCCTGCTGATGTCCAGCAATTGCTCGTGCGTCTGCAGGGCGGCGTCCAAATCCGCCGCGGTGAAGCCCAGGGGCGCCGCGGTCGCCGCGACGGGAGCGCGCCCATGCGCCGGCCGTTCGGCTGGACGATGGGGGTAATTGCGTTTCAGGACCCCATTGAAGACGACGGCGATGCAAAGCAGCACCGCGGAATTCAGCGCCACCGGGTACAAGGCAAAGGCAAAACCCAGTTTGGCGACCGGCGCGCCCCCCAGCACGGCGGTCAGGGCGACCGCGCCGCTGGGCGGATGCAGGCAACGCAGCGCGAACATGACGGCGATGGCGGCCGCGACGGCACAGGCGGCCGCCAGTCCCGCGTCCGGGATGACCTGCGCGAAGAAGACGCCGACCAGCGCGGCGCTGACGTTGCCGGCCAGCAGGGACCAGGGCTGCGCCAGCGGACTCGCGGGCGCGGCGAACAGCAGCACGGAAGACGCGCCCATCGGCGCAATGAACCAGGGGCTGGACACCCCAAGTGCATGCCGGCCGACCCATTCCGTGCAAAGCAGACCCAGCAGCGCGCCCAGCGAACCGTAGATTCTTTCGCGCGCGTTCGCGCCCACCGGCACGGGCGCGAACCGGGCCAGCCAATTCTTCAAAGCAGTCGACACCATGCCTCCAACGCCGCACGGCCCTGAATGAATGGAACGGGCCGGGCCGGCGCGCGGCGGAAATTTATCACGTGCGTTATGCCCCTCCGGCATACCTTTATGCGGCCTGGACGCGAACGGTCATGACGCCGGACATGCGGGAAACGCGCCGTCTCGGCGGTTGCGGCAATCGGTTTCGGCGCTTGGCGGCGCTCGTGGCGGCGCTCGATTGCCGCAACCGGTTGCGGCAATCGTTGCAGGCGACCGCCGCCGTGGGGATTCCGCCTATATCGCGGAATTTGCTTATCGTCTTTAATTATTTGGAATACGCATGATGGCCGTGAAAGAATCCGCATAACGAATACAAAGCCCCATGGAATTACGCCAACTCGAAGCCTTTGCCGCCGTCATGTCCACCGGGAGCGTCACGGCGGCGGGCCGGCTGCTGGGGCGGTCGCAGCCTGCCATCAGCCGTCTGATCCAGGAACTGGAAGGCGAGATCGGCTATGCGCTGTTCGCCCGCAGCGGCCCGCGCGTGACGCCGACCGAACAGGGATTTCTGCTGTACGAGGACGTCGAACGGGCGCTGGTCAGCCTGCAGCAGATACGTAGCCGCGCCGATGAAATCGCTCGCGGCGAGGGACGCCCCCTGCGCGTGGCGGCAACCTCCGCCCTGTCGGCCGGGCTGCTGCCCGCCGCGCTCGCGCGCATGGGCACGCAGGCCCACGGCGTTTCCGTGCAGTTGCGCAGCGCCTCGCCGGAACGCGTCGTCCACGCCGTGCTGACGGGCTCGGCACAATTGGGGGCCACCAGCCTGCCGCTGGAACACCGGGGCCTGGACGTGCACTGGATCGGTCAGGCTCCGTGCGTCGTGGCGCTGCCGGCAACGGATCCCCTGGCCCGCCGCGATGAGGTCCCGCTGGCCGCCCTGGCGGGCCGCCGCCTGATCACCATGGCGAATCCATACCGCCTGCGGCGCCGGCTGGACCAGGCGCTGGCCCGCGCGAACGGCCAGCTCGCCGGCGGGTTGATCGAAACCAATTCTTCCGTCAATGCGCTGGCCGCGGTCCGGGCCGGCCTGGGGGTGTCCGTCCTGGAGCCGGTCACCGCATATGGCGCGGCGCCGGCGGGGGTGGCCATTCGCCCGATCGATACCGACATTCCGTTCTTCTTCGGCGTCATCACGCCCCAGGCCAAGCCGCCGACGCCGGCCATCGAAGCCCTGGCCGCCGCGCTGGCCGACGCCGCGCGGGCGCTGCTGCCCGGCTTCCGGCAGCACGAGGCCGGCGAGCATGGCGCCCTTCTGCAATCAATCTACGGCGACGAACCGCCCGCCACGGAGTTGCCCGCATCATGACCCTGTCCGATCCGACTTCTTCCCCATCGACGCCCGGCCTGGCCGCGCTGGAAGCCCGCCTGCGCCAGGACCTGTCGTGGCTGGAATTGCCGGCCAAGGCGTGGGTGCCGCCGCGCCAGGCCGATGGCCAGGACGTGCTGGACGCCGCCATCATCGGCGGCGGCATGGCAGGGCTGGCCGCCGCGGCCTCGCTGCGCCATCTGGGCGTGCGCGCCGTCATCTTCGACCGGGCGCCGGAAGGCTACGAAGGTCCCTGGGCCACGACCGCGCGCATGGAAACGCTGCGGTCGCCCAAGCAACTGACCGGACCGGCGCTGGGCCTGCCCGCCCTGACCTTCCGCGCCTGGTTCGAAGCGCAGTTCGGCGTCCAGGCCTGGGAAGCGCTGGACAAGATTCCGCGCTTGCAGTGGATGGACTATCTGCGCTGGTATCGGCGCGTGCTGGACCTGGATGTGCGCAACCGGCATCGCGTCACCGCCGTCCGGCCGCGCGCCGACCGCCTGGTCGCCCTGGATATGGAAACGCCGGATGGCGCCCGCACGGTTCTGGCGCGCCGCGTGGTGCTGGCGACCGGCCGCGACGGCCTGGGCGGCCCGTATGTGCCGCCCCTGGCCGACGCCCTGCCGCGCGATCGCTGGGCCCATTCCTCCGACGACCTGGACTATGCCGCGCTGGCCGGCAAGCGCGTCGGCGTGGTGGGCGCGGGCGCGTCGGCCATGGACTGCGCGGCGACGGCGCTGGAATCGGGCGCCGCCAGCGTCGATCTGCTGATACGCCGCCAGGACATCCCCCGGGTGAACAAGGGCAAGGGCGCGGGCAATCCCGGCCTGACCCACGGACACCTGACGCTGCCGGATGACTGGAAGTGGAAGATCCGGCATTACATCAACGTGCAGCAGGTCCCGCCGCCACGCGGCAGCACCCTGCGGGTCTCCCGCCATCCCAACGCGCGCTTCAACCTGGGCTGCGCGCTGCTGCAGGCGCGGCTGGAAGACGGCGCCATCCGCGCGCGCACGCCCAAGGGCGATTTCATCCTGGACTTTCTGATCTTTGCCACCGGTTTCCGCGTCGACTGGACTTTCCGTCCGGAATTCGCATCGCTCGCGCCCTATGTGCGCCTGTGGAAGGACCGCTACGCGCCGCCGCCCGGGCAGGAAGACCAGGAGCTGGCCGACTCGCCGGATCTCGGGCCTGCCTTCGAACTGCAGCCGCGCGAGCCCGGCGCCTGTCCGGGACTGGAACGCGTGCACTGCTTCTGCTATCCGGCGGCGTTGACGCACGGCACCGTTTCCGGCGACATCCCCGCCATCAGCGAAGGCGCCAGGCGCCTGGCGCAGGGCATCGCCGCCCTGCTCTATGCCGAGGACGTCGAACACCATTACGCGGCCATGCAGGCCTACGCCGAGCCGGAAGTCTACGGCGACGAGTGGACGCCCGCGCCGCCGCCGGAGCAGCGCGCATGACGGCCTGGCTCGCCCGCCGCTTTGCGCAGGCCATCGTGGTGGTCCTGCTGATGACGCTGATCGTCTTCGCCGGCCTGCACGCCATCGGCAACCCGGTCGACATTCTGATCGGCCAGGACGTGGACCAGATCGACCGGGCGCGCATCATCGCCGAACTGGGCCTGGACCAGCCGCTGTGGCGCCAGTACCTGGGCTTCCTGTCCGGCGCCCTGCACGGGAACCTGGGCAATAGCTTCGTGTACAACGTGCCGGCGATCGAACTGATTCTGCAGCGGCTGCCCGCCACCCTGGAATTGGCGGTGGCGGCCTTGCTGCTTGCCATCGTCATCGGCGTGCCGCTGGGGCTGCTGGCGGGCCTCTACCCGGAAAGTCCCTTCGCCAAGGCATTGATGGCGGGCAGCATCGTCGGCTTTTCGCTGCCCACGTTCTGGGTGGGCCTGATGCTGATCATGGCCTTCAGCGTGTCGCTGGGCTGGCTGCCGTCCAGCGGACGCGGGCAGACGGCGACCCTGTTCGGCGTGCAGTGGTCGTGGCTGACCGCCGACGGCCTGCGGCACATGATCCTGCCGGCCATCAACCTGTCCTTGTTCAAGATCTCCCTGGTGATCCGTCTGACCCGTGCCGGCGTGCGCGAAGTGCTGCCGCAGGACTACGTCAGGTTCGCGCGGGCCAAGGGCCTGTCGCCGCTGCGCGTGACCATCGTGCACGTATTGCGCAACACGCTCATCCCGCTCGTCACGGTGCTGGGACTGGAGCTGGGGTCCACCATCGCCTTCGCCGTCGTCACCGAAAGCATCTTCGCCTGGCCCGGCGCCGGCAAGCTGATCCTGGACAGCATCAACGCCCTGGACCGGCCGGTGATCGTTTCCTATCTGGTGGTCGTGGTGTGTCTGTTCGTGCTGCTGAACCTGATCGTCGACATCCTGTACAAAGTGCTGGATCCGCGCGTGCGGCTGGAGGGGGCGGCATGAGCAGTCGTACGTTGGCCTCGCCCCTCCGGCGCGAATCGCCGTGGCGCCGTCATGTCGCCGAATTCTTCGCGTCGAAAACCGCGGTGGCGGGCTTGGCCGTGGCCGTCGCCCTGATCCTGGCCGCCGTGCTGGCGCCGTGGATCACGCCGCAGAACCCCTACGACCTGCTGCAGCTCGACGTGCTGGACGCGCGGCTGCCGCCGGGCTCGGCCAACGGCGCCGGCACCTTTCATTACCTGCTCGGCACGGACGGCCAGGGCCGCGACCTGTATTCCGGCATTCTTTACGGGCTGCGCATCAGCCTGATGGTGGGCGTGGGTTCGGCGCTGATCGCCGGCATCGCCGGCACGCTGCTGGGACTGCTCGCCGCCTACGCCGGCGGCCGTGTCGACGCGCTGATCATGCGCACCGTGGACCTGCTGCTCTCCTTCCCTTCCATCCTGGTGGCGATGATGATCCTGGCCTACCTGGGCAAGGGCGTGGGCAACGTCGTCCTGACGCTGGTGATACTGGAGTGGGCCTATTACGCGCGCACCGCGCGCGGTCAGGCGCTGGTCGAACGCCGCCGCGAGTACGTGGAAGCCGCGCGCTGCCTGGACATTCCGCCATGGCGCATCATGCTGCGGCACATCCTGCCCAACTGCCTGCCGCCGCTCATCGTCATCGGCACGCTGCAGATCGCGCGGGCGATCACGCTGGAAGCGACCCTGAGTTTTCTTGGCCTGGGCGTGCCCGTGACCGAACCTTCCCTGGGGCTGCTGATTTCGAACGGATACCAGACCATGCTGTCCGGCCAGTACTGGATCAGCTTCTATCCCGGCATTGCGCTGCTCATTACCATCGTCGCCATCAACCTGGTGGGCGACCGCCTGCGCGACGTGCTCAATCCAAGGACGCACCGGTGACCGCCACGCTCGAAGTGCGCAACCTGCGCACCCACTTCCATACCCGCGCCGGCGTGCTGCCCGCCGTGGACGATGTGTCGTTCACGCTCGAACGCGGCCGCATCCTGGGACTGGTGGGGGAGTCCGGCTCCGGCAAATCCGTCACGGGCTTTTCCATCATGGGGCTGGTCGACCCGCCGGGCCGCATCGTCGGCGGCCGGATTCTTTTCCAGGGCCGCGATCTGGTCGGCATGCCCGCGCGCGAACTGCGCGCCCTGCAGGGCAACCGCATCGCCATGGTGTTCCAGGACCCGATGATGACGCTCAATCCCGTCTTGCGCGTGGACGCGCAGATGATCGAGGCGGTGCGCGCGCATCGGCGCGTCAGCCGCGCGCAAGCCCGCGCGCTGGCGCGCGACACGCTGGGCATGATGGGCATTCCCAGCCCGGAGGAACGCCTGCTCGCCTATCCGCACCAGCTATCCGGCGGCATGCGCCAGCGCGTGGCGATTGCCATCGCCATGCTGCACCGGCCCGACCTGATCATCGCCGACGAACCGACCACCGCGCTGGACGTCACCATCCAGGCCCAGATCCTGTCCGAGGTGCAGAAGCTGGCCCGCCAGCATGGCACGTCGCTGATATGGATCACGCACGACCTGTCGGTGGTGGCGGGACTGGCCGACGAAATCGCCGTGATGTATGCGGGCCGCATCGTCGAGCAGGGTCCGGTGGACGACGTGCTGGACCATCCGCTGCATCCCTATACCGCCGGCCTGATCGCCAGCCTGCCCCGCAACAACCGGCGCGGGCAGCGCCTGCGCCAGATCCCGGGCATGACGCCCAACCTGCTGACGCTGCCGCCCGGCTGCGCCTTCGCTTCGCGCTGCCCGCGCGCCGACGCGGTATGCGGTCAGCCGCCCGCGCTGACGTCGCCCCTGCCGGGCCGCGCGGCGCGGTGCTTCCATCCGCTTGCCGCCGCGCCTGCCGACGACGCGGGCGCCGTATCGGCCGGCGCCGGGAGGGCCGCCGGATGAATGCGCCCCTGATCGAACTGCGCCAGGTCAGCAAGCGTTTCGGCGAACGCAGGACCGGCCCGGCCGGCCGGCTGCTGCAGTCGCTGGGATGGTCGCGGCCGCCCGCCGTGACGCATGCGGTGGACCGTGTCGATCTGGCCATCCAGCCCGGCGAGGTGGTGGGCCTGGTGGGCGAATCGGGCTGCGGCAAGTCCACCCTGGGCCGCATCGCCGCGGGCCTGCTGCCGCCGACATCGGGCGACGTGCTGTTCAACGGCATGCGCCCGGCGGACATGGATGCGCGCCAGGCGCGCAAGGCGCGGCTGGCGGTGCAGATGGTGTTCCAGGACCCCTATGCCAGCCTGAACCCGCGCCTGCGCGTGGACGAAATCGTCGGCGAGGCCGCGCGCATCCATGGCCTGGTCGGCGCACGGCAGACCGACGATTACGTCTGCGCGCAGCTGGAGCGCGCGGGGCTTGACCCCGCCCTGCGCCATCGCTATCCGCACCAGTTCAGCGGCGGCCAGCGCCAGCGCATCGGCATCGCCCGCGCCCTGGCGGTGCAGCCTTCCATGCTGGTCTGCGACGAGGCCGTGGCGGCGCTGGACGTTTCCATCCAGGCCCAGATCCTGAACCTGTTCATGGACCTGCGCGAGGCGCTGAACCTGACCTATCTGTTCATCAGCCATGACCTGGGCGTGGTGGAGCACCTGTCCGACCGCGTCATGATCATGTACCTGGGGCGTGTCGTCGAAACGGCGCCGGTGGCGGATATTTTCGAACGCCCCAACCACCCGTACACGCGCGCGCTGCTGGCCGAGGCCCCCACCCTGCAGGCGCGCCACAAAACCTATACCGCCATCCGCGGCGAGATCCCCAGCCCCCTGCACCCGCCCGGCGGCTGCCATTTCCATCCGCGCTGTCCGCATGCGATGCCGCGGTGCCGTACCGAGGTTCCCACGCTGAAGGGAATCGCCATCAACCATCTGAGCGCTTGCCATCTGAACGACGGGCAGTGACGCGCTTCCCAGACAAGGACCCCATCCCATGAAACGACGCATACTTACCGGACTGGCCGCGGCCCTGCTGGCCGTGGGCGCCCAGGCAGGCGCACAGACGTTGAACATCGGTTTCGCCGACCCCGTTTCGTCCATGGACCCCCAGCTGAACAACCACGCCGGGGACCGCTCCGTGGACCTGCATTTCTGGGACCTGCTGGTCGAGAACAAGTGGAACAAGCTGCAGCCCGGCCTGGCGGAAAGCTGGAAGCCGCTGGACCCGAAGACCTGGGAGTTCAAGCTGCGCAAGGACGTGAAGTGGCACGATGGCGTGCCTTTCACCGCCGATGACGTCATCTTCTCCTACCAGCGCGCGCGCAACGTGCCGGGCAGCGTGGCCACCTTCGGCGGCTACCTGCGCACCATCGAGTCGGTGACGGCGCCCGACCCGCACACCCTGATCATCAAGACCAATATCCCGAACCCGGACCTTCCCTTGAACCTGGCGTCGGTGCATATCGTCAGCAAGCACGTGGGCGAGAAGTCGAGCACCGAGGACTACAACGCCGGCCGCGCCATGGTCGGCACGGGGCCGTACAAGTTCGTCTCCTACGCGCCCGGCGACCGCGTGGTGATGACGCGCAACGATGCCTACTGGGACGGCAAGCCGGAATGGCAGACGGTGAACTACCGCTACATCAACAACGCGGCCGCCCGCACCGCCGCGCTGCTGTCCGGCGACGTGGACGTCATCGACAAGGTGTCGGTGTCGGACCTGGCCCGGCTTAAGCAATCGCCGTCGGTCACGGTGTTCCCCTACGACGGCCTGCGCGTGATGCTGCTGCAGCCCAGCTTCAATCCCGCGCCCAATCCCTACATCACGGACAACGCCGGCAAGCCGCTGTCCAAGAATCCGCTGCTGGACGTGCGCGTTCGGCGCGCCTTGAACCTGGCGATCAATCGCAAGGCGATCATCGACCGCATCCTGCAGGACGCCGCGACCGAGGCCAACCAGTGGATGCCGGCCAATACCTTCGGCTACAACCCGGACATCAAGAACATTCCCTATGACGCGGCGCAGGCCAGGAAGCTGCTGGCCGAAGCGGGCTATCCGGACGGCTTCCAGCTCACGCTGCACGTGCCGAACGACCGCTATCCGCAGGGCCCGGAAACCGCGCAGGCGGTGGCTCAATTCTGGACCCGCATCGGTGTGAAGACGCATGTCGAGGTGGTGCCGTGGGCGGTCTATTCCGGGCGCGCCAACAAGAACGAGTACGCCGTGAGCATGCTGGCCTGGGGCAACGGCACCGGCGAGGCAAGCTATGCGCTGGTCAACGTGCTGGCCACCGTCGACATCAAGAAAGGCCTGGGCGCCTCCAACTGGGGCCACTACAGCAATCCCGCCGTGGATCAGGCGCTGAACGAATCCACTGCGGAGTTCGACGTGGCCAGGCGCGAAGCGATCCTGCGCAAGTCCGCGCAGATCGTCTCCGACGACGTCGGCGTGATCCCGCTGTATCACTACCGCAATATCTGGGCGGCCAAAAAGGGCCTGAAAGTGACGCCGCTTACCAGCGACCGCACCGCGGCCATGATGGTCACGCGCGACAGCAAGCAATAAGCAAGGGATGACCCAACCGGGAATCGCCATGACGAACTTCGCCCCCACGCTTACCGTCACGCCCGCCGATGCGCTGGTCGACGTGCCTCGCAGAATCTGCGTCCACGATGCCCCGCCGGGCGCCGAAGTGGAGCTGGCAGCGAGTACCTTGCGCGCCGGCGTGACGTGGGAAAGCCGCGTCGTGTGCCGCGCAGCCGCCGACGGCACGGTGGACCTGACGCGCGACGCGCCGCTTGCGGGAGACTATGCCGGCGTCAGCGCCATGGGGCTGCTCTGGTCGCAGCAGCCGGCGGGCGGGCGCAGCCGCGAGCTTTTCCATGCGTCGATGGACCAGCCCCTGGAAACCCGCATCGTGGCGCGCGTGGCCGGGCGCGAGGCCCGCGCCACCCTGGTCCAGCGGCTTGCCGCCGACGGCGTGACGCGGCGCGAGGTGCGCGAAGACGGTCTGGTGGGAACGCTGTACCTGCCGCCCGGCGACGGCCCCCATCCCGCCGTCATGATCCTGAACGGCTCGGGCGGCGGCATCAACGAGCCGCGCGCCGCGCTGTATGCGTCCCGCGGCTATGCCGCCTTCGCGCTGGCGTATTTCAAGGCGCCGGGCCTGTCCGACTACATCTCGAATACGCCGCTGGAGTATTTCCAGGCCGGCATGCAATGGCTGCGCCGCACCGTGCGGCCGGCGCACGACTTCGTGGCGCTCAGCGGCCAGTCGCGCGGCGGCGAGCTGGTGCTGCTGCTGGGCGCCACCTTCCCGCAGGACGTATCGGCGGTCGTGGCCTATGTGCCCGGCGCCGTCGTGCACAGCGGCCAGAACGCCGCCGATCCGAAGGTGGGACGCAACGGCCCCACGTGGCTCCTGGGCGGCAAGCCGCTGCCCCATCTGTGGGAGAACAACCGCACGGCAAGCTGGGCGCCCTTCGATGAAGGCCCGCCCCCGCACCGCCATGAGCGCGCCATCCTCACGGCCCTGCAAGATCCGGAAGCGGTGGCCCGCGCGCGCATCCGCGTGGAGGACATACGCGGCCCCGTCATGCTGCTGTCTGGCACGGACGACGGCTCCTGGCCGTCCAGCCGCTACTCGGCCATGGTGCGGGACACGCTGCGGCAGGCAGGACATCCCTACCCGGTTCAGTGGCTGGACTTCCAGGACGCCGGGCACGCCATCCTCTTTCCCTACGTGCCCACCACGCAGCTCGTGTACGCGCATCCGGTCTCCGGCAAGGTAAGCACCAGCGGGGGCAACCCCAAGGACAACGCGCGCGCCGACGAGCAATCGTGGGCGGGCGTACTTCAATTCCTGGACGACGCGGTGCGCGCCCGGGCAGCACAGTAAGGAGAACCCATGGCACTGCAAACTTCCTCCACGGTGGCCGACCTGGTCGACCGGCTGGCCGGTCTGGACGCCGGCAGCCCCCTGTACGCCGTGCGCCACCGCCGCGACAAGGTCGTCGCCGCCACCCAGGGCAGCTATGAGGCCCTGTTCGACCCGGCCCTGCCGGGCCTGACGCTGGCCGAGCGCCTGCTGGTGGCGTTGTACGCCTGCCGCCTGACCCCGGCGCCCGAATTGGCGGCGCACTATCGCCAACGCCTGGCGGATCTGGGGGCCGACGCGGCGACGATCGCGGTGGGCGAGCATGGCAGTCCGGGAGACGCCGCGGACCCGCGTTTGAAGGCGATGCTCGCCTTCACGCGCGCCCTCATCGAGAAACCGGTCGAAGGCGACCGCGCGGCGCTGCAGACCCTGCCCGCGGCGGGCATCGACACGCCGTCGGTGGTGGCGCTGGCCCAGCTGATCGCCTTTCTTTCGTATCAGGTGCGGCTGGTTGCCGGACTGAAAGCCATGAAGGGATTGGAGGGCGATGGCATCGGCGCGCCGGCCGGCGCCCCGTCTTCGCCCGAATCCGCGGCAAGCGCGCAAGCCCGGGCCGCGGGCGCAGCGCCGGGCGCCATCATCAAGTCGCATGGCTTCACCAATGAAACGCTGGGCTGGAAGGCATGGCTGGACGTCGTCGATCTGGAACGCGCCACGCCGGAACAGATCGCGGTCCTGGAAGAAAGCCATCCCAAGGCCAAGGTGTCCGACTACTACCTGTTCCTGGTGCACCAGCCGGAAATCCTGCGCCAGCGTTCAACGGCCTTCAACGCGATCATGTATGCCCCCGGTGGCCTGTCGCGCGCCGAACGCGAACTGGGCGCCACCGTGGTGTCGCGCGTCAATGGCTGCGTGTACTGCGCGTCGGTGCACGCGCAGCGTTTCGAGCAGCTGGCCAAGCGCAACGACGTCATCGCACAGGTCTTCGAGGATCCCGCCACCGCCGGCACGACGGCGCGCGAGCGCGCCATCGCGGTCTTTTCCATCGCCCTGACCCAGCGTCCCGGCGAGATCGGCGGGGCCGACATGCACGCCCTGAAACGCGTGGGACTGGACGAAGCCGAAATCCTGGACCTGCTCCACGCCGACGCCATTTTCGCGTGGGCCAACCGGCTGATGCTCAATCTGGGCGAGCCGGTCTTCCCGGCGGCATAGCGCCGCCGGCGCCCCGCCCGAAGCCATGCGTCAGTTGAGCCGCATGCCGCCGATCAGCCTGGGCTCGATGAAGCTGAGGAAGGCGCGGGTCTTGGCCGGTATCGTTTGCGTGGGCAGCAGCGCGTAAAGCGGTACCGGCGCCAGGCTCCATCCCGGCAGCACAGGCACCAGCCCCGCGCTTTTCACCGCCTGCCGCATCATGTCGAACACCGGGACCGGCGCGATGCCCAGGCCCGACGCCGCCAGGCGCGCCTGTACCCCGGAATGGCTGGCCGCCATTTTGCCGCTGACGACCACGCGTTCTACCTGCGAACCATTGCGCAGTTCCCACACGGAACGGTCGTCCGTATGGCTGTTGCGCAGGCACTCGTGCGAAGCCAGGTCCGCAGGCGTGCGCGGCGTGCCGCGCCTGGCCAGATAGCGCGGCGATGCGTACAGCTCGCGCGGCATCATCAGTATCTTGCGCGACACCAGGTCCGAGTCGGGCTGCTGGCCGAACCGCAGCGCTAGGTCGAATTGATTGGAAACCGGGTCGATCGCCTCGGAACTCATGTCGAAGTCGCACTCGATGTCCGGATACTTTTCGCTGAATTCTTCCATGACGGCAGGCAAAAACAACTGCGCCAGGCTGTTCGGCAGCGAAATCCGCAGCAGCCCCTTGGGCGAGCGGTTCATATCGATCAGCTGCTCATGCGCCACGCGCGCCTCTTCGATGAGGCCGCGGCAGCGCTGGTAGTAAAGCGCCCCGGCATCGGTCAGTTCGATGCGGCGCGTGCTGCGGTTCAACAGGCGCATGCCCACGCTGCGCTCCAGTTCGCCCACGCGGCGCGATAGCGTGGAAGCCGGAATGTTCAGCGCCTCCGCGGCGCGGCTGAAGTTCTTGCGTCTGGCCACCTCGACGTAGAGGGCGATGTCGTTCAACTTGATGTTCATGATGCTGCGGTCCTGCATGCCTTGCGGAAATTCTAGTTCTGCAAGGTCATGGCGATTTATGCCAATCATGAAAATCTGTTCGCCGAAATCAGGGTTTTTCCGTACGAGCGGCGGTCACATAATTCGTGCCGTCTCAACCGGCGCCCCGGCCTTGTCCGCTGAAGCAGCGGCTCGCGCAGGCGCCTTGCATCGAAGGAGAAGCCATGAAAACCCTGGCCACCGCACTACTGTTGTCCGCCGCGCTGGGCTGCACCGCCGCGCACGCGCAATCGCAAACGCAAGACAAGACGCGCGATCAGGTGCGCGCCGAACTCGGTCAGGCCAAGGCCAGCGGCCGCTATACCTTCGGTGAACTCGATTATCCGCCGGCCGCGCGCCAGGACGCCGGCGCTTCGCGCGACCAGGTCCGCGAGGAACTGCGTCAGGCCAAGTACAACGGCCAATATACCTTCGGCGAATTGAACTATCCCCCGCGCGCCGCAACGGCCGGAACGGCCCCGAAGTCGCGCGATGAAGTGGTCGCCGAGCTCGCCCGCGCCAAGGCAAACGGCGAATACACCTTTGGCGAACTGGATTATCCGCCCGCCGCTCACTGATCCGCGGCCAACGCACGACGCGGCCGCGCGGCTGCCGGCATTCGGCGTCATGGCGGCCGCGGCCGCAAGGCCGGATCCTTCCATTCGCGGAAAAGTATTCGCCAAATTTCCGGCTTTTTCCCAAATCGAAATGAATTGACACTTGCGCCCGTGCTTCGCATCCCGCGGGATCCGGGCGCGCATTTCATTTCAATCGTTTGGGAAATCATGAGAAAGACAGTCATCCTGGCGGCCATGGCCGCGGGCTTTACGGCCGCCGCGCACGCCGAGACTTCGGTCACGCTTTACGGCGTGCTGGACGCGGGCGTGGGCTACGAGCGCATCCATGGCGACGGCTTCAGCGCGAGCAAGGTCGGCATGGTGCAAGGCACGCAGAACGGATCCCGCTTTGGCATACGGGGTGTGGAAGACCTGGGCGGCGGCCTGTCGGCAGTCTTCAATCTGGAAAACGGCTTCGGCCCCAAGAACGGGCAGACGCTGCAAGGCGGCCGCCTGTGGGGCCGCCAGGCCACCGTCGGCCTGAACTCGGTGGATTGGGGCCGCCTGGAATTCGGCCGCCAGACCAATATGGCGTCCAAGCTGTTCGGAACCATCGACCCGTTTGCGCTGAGTTTCAACGTCGCCAACCAGGGCACGACCTTCGGGGCGATGAACACCTTGCGGCTGGACAACATGGTGCTGTACCAGACGCCGACGATCAGCGGCTTCAAGTTCGGCCTGGGCTATTCCTTCAATGCCGACGACGGCCGCACGAACAACGACGGCCAGGTCACGGGGTTCGAGACGGCGGACAACAACCGGCAGATCACGGCGGGCCTGTCCTACACCAATGGGCCGCTTTATCTGGCCGCCTCGTATGACCGCGTGAACCCCACCGATGCTGCCGTGGGCGGGCAATCTTCCGCCAAGCTGCAGGAATGGGCCTTGGGCGGCACCTACGATTTCGAAGTCGTGAAGATCGCCGCGGCGGTGGGCCAAACGTACGACGGCTGGTTCCTGGGCCAGGGCCTGAACATGTCCCCCGGCGGCGACTACGCCGACCTGGGCACGTACAAGCTGCGCGACGGCTTTCGCGCCACGTCCACGATGCTGGGCTTCACGGTGCCCACCAGCGGCTCGACCGCAGTCTTCGGTTCCTGGCAGCGGGCCGCGCCGAACAACGGCAGCCTGACGGGCGACGACAAGACGTTCAACGTGTATTCGCTGGGCGCGACGTATGCCTTCACCAAGCGCACCAACCTGTACGTGTACGCGTCCTACGGCGACAACTATGCGTTTCACGACGGCGTGACGGACACGGCGGTCGCAGCCGGCATCCGCCACCGCTTCTAGCGGCGCACGGGCCTGTCGACCATTCCATTGCAGCGAACCCCCGCCGGCGACAGGCCCTATCCCGCGCCACCTTGGGCCCGCAGCGGCGCAAGACGCCACCATGCCGGCAGCAGACGCCGCACGGCGGCGCGCGCATAGCGGGCATCGATCAGGTACACCGACCCCTCGTCCGATTCGGATCGGATGACCCGCCCGGCCGCCTGCACGATCTTCTGCATGCCGGGATACAGGTAGGCATAGGCATAACCCAGGTCCGGGCCAAAGCGTTCCTGCATGCACTGCTTCATGCGGTCGTTGACCGCGCCGACCTGCGGCAGGCCCAGCGTCACGATGAACGCGCCGATCAGGCGCTTGCCCGGCAGGTCGATGCCTTCGCCGAACGCGCCCCCGAGCACCGCGAAGCCGATGCCCTGCCCGTCTGCCTGGAAGCGTTCCAGGAAGGCGCCGCGCTCGAGCTCGGACATGCCGGCGGTCTGTATCCACGCGGGCACGGCGGGATGACGGTCGCGCAACTGCGCGTACAGCGCGTTCAGATACTCGAAGCTGCTGGCGAAGCACAGATAATTGCCGGGCCGTTTCGCATACTCGCGCGCCATGAGGGCGGCGATGGGCGCCAGGCTGTCGCGCCGCTCGGCGTATCGCGTGGAGACGTCGCCGACGACGCGCACGGCCAGGCGCGCGGGGTCGAACGGCGGCGGCACGTCAACACAAGCGGTATCCGCGGGCACACCCAACATGTCGGCATAAAACCGGCCCGGACTGAGGGTCGCGGAGAAAAGCACGACGGCATGCGCGGTGGCGAATCGGGGAGCGAGCCACGGCGCGGGCACCACATTGCGGATGCACAGGGCCTGTCCGCGCGGCTGCACGCCGCGCTGCTCCATGAGGTCGACGACCCAGTCGGCATCGCGCTGCTCGGCGACGCGCAGCCAGCGCAGCGCATCGAAATAGAACTGGAGCAAACTCTTTTCGTCGTCGGCATCGACGCGGCCGAGGGTGGCCAGATATTCCGCAATGGCAGCGACGGCCTGCTCGACGGCCTGGACGATGGCGGGGGGCGGTTCGGGCAGCGCGATATAGGCACCGCCGTTGGCGGCCTGCGTATGGCGCGGCGATGCGGGGGCTGCCGATGCGCCGGACGGCGCGGCCGCAGACGCGGTCTTGCGCCACGCCGCGGCGATTGCGGTGAAACGGCGGCGCAACGGCCGCGGGACGGCGCGGCGCACGCGCCGGACATCGGACAGCGCCAATTCCGCGGACGCCATGCGGCGGCCGCGCTCGAGCAGGTTGTGCGCTTCGTCGACGAGGATCGCGGTGCGCCATTGGTTGGCCTGCGCCATGCCGTGGAGCATGCCGTGATGGTCGAAGTAATAGTGGTAGTCGCCGATGGCCACGTCGCTCCAGCGGGCCAGTTCCTGGGACAGGAAGTACGGGCAGATTTCGTGGGCCTGCGCCAGCCGGCGCACGGCGGGCGCATCCCATGCGGGCTCCTGGAGCGCGGCCTCGCGCGCAGCGGGCAAGCGGTCGTAGAAGCCGCGGGCAAGCGGGCAGGAACCGCCGTGGCACGCTTTGTCGGGATGCACGCAGGCCCGGTCCCGCGCCTGCAGTTCGACGATGCGCAAAGGCAGACCGGGATGCGCTTGGCGCAGCCGCGCGAGCGCTTCAATGGCGAGCTGGCGGCCGGCGGTTTTGGCGCAGAGGAAGAAGACGTTGTCGAGCCTGCCGGGCGCGGCCTTGAGCGCGGCGAAGAGCGTCGCCATGGTTTTGCCGATGCCGGTGGGCGCCTGCGCCATCAAACATTTGCCATCCCTGACGGCGCGATAGACGGCGGTCGCGAGCTGGCGCTGGCCGGGGCGGAAGGCGTCGTAGGGAAACCGCAGCGCGGCCAGGGCCCGGTCGCGCGCGGCCCGATGCGCGATCTCGCTGTTGGCCCATGCCTGGAAGCGGTCGCAGGCGGTTTGGAAGAAGTCGCGCAGGTCTTCGGCGGTGCGGGACTCGGTCAGGACCGTTTCGTTCTGGGTGGCGATGTCGAAGTAGACGAGCGCGATTTCGATGGCGGGGGTCTGGAGCTTTTCGCAGAGAAGGTGGGCGTAGATGCGGGCTTGCGCCCAATGGAGGGCGCGCTGGTTCTGGGGGATGGCTGCGGGGTTGCCGCGGTGGGTTTTGATTTCTTCCAGGCGGTGCCGGACGGGATCGTAGCCGTCGGCGCGGCCACGGACGCGGACGGTTTCGTGGGTGCCGGTGAGGGAGATTTCGGTTTGATAGCCGGCGGGGCGGCGGGCGGCTACGGTGGCGTGGCCGGTTTGGCCTTCTGCTCCCGAGGGTGTGAGGGCGAAACGCAGGTCCAGGTCACCGGTGCGGGCGCTGAATTCGCATAGGGTGCGGACGGCGATGGTGTAGGAAGTTGGCGGCACGCTGGAGGCGTTTTTGCGGATGCTGGATTTTTATCCAGTATAGCTTTTGAGGTGTGGGGTTCTTTCGGCGCCGGTTTTTGGGGCGGCTGTTTTTGGGACGTCCGTCGGGGTTGGCATTTGCCGTGGCCGGGCCGATCGGCCGGTCCGGCGCCCTGCGCGCCGGACACCGCTTCGCTATCGCTTGCTCGTCCTCAACGTCCCGGCCACGGCAAACGCCAACCCCAACGGACTCCGGGATATCTCAGCCACGAGGGTCTGGCGCGGGTGGTGTTCTTGCGCTTCGTCGGTTGGCGAGTCTTGGGGTGGAAGGTTTTGCGGGGCCCGGTCAAGACGCCCGCCCTGCGCGGGCGTCTTGACCTTACGCTCTGCGGTGCGGTTCGGGGTGGTGGTTTGTGGTGCGGTTCGGGGTTGCTGTGCGGTGCGGTTCGGGGTTGCTGTGCGGTGCGGTTCGGGGTTGCTGTGCGGTGCGGTCCGGGGTTGCTGTGCGGAGCGGTCCGGGGTTGCTGTGCGGAGTGGTTCGGCGTGTGCTGTTCGCGCTGTTCGGGGCTGGTGATATTCGGGTGGTGCTATTCGGGTAGTGCTGGCTCGGGCTGGCGCTATTTGGCTGGTGCCGTCCGGCTGGTCTGTTCGATTGGTGACGTTTGGTGCGCGCTGATCGTTGTTGCGGGGGAGCCTGGTTTGGTTGGCCACGGGGGTGCGGTAGCGGGCCGGGCGTCGATCGGGGGGATGCGATGGTCAATGGCCGGGCGTGAAGCAGAACAGGGCTGTGCGGACGGCGGCGGGGGCGGCGGGTTTGAACCAGTAGGTGTCCTGGATGTGGGAAGCGGTGACGTATATCCGGCCGTCGGGGCCTTGCGTCAGGGTGTCGGGCCAGCGTAGGCGTTCGTCCTGGACGACGATGGCGGCGCCGTGGCCGGTCCAGCGGGTGACGGCGTTGTCGCCTGGAGAGGTGATGTAAAGGGTGCCGTCGGTGCTCATCAGCATGCCGTCGGCGACGTGGGTGCTGCCGAGTTTGCGCACGCCGGCCTGGCGTTGGGGTTCGGGAATGTCGTTATTGAGCAAGGCGGTGTCGATGCAGTACAGCGTGCGGCCGGTGAGTGCTTGCCAGTAGAGGGTGGCGCCGTCGTTGGACAGCGCGATGCCGTCGGAGGCGAACATGGGTTGGCGGCCGTCGGGGCGGCGCAGGGGTTTGCCGGCGATTTCGACGACGACGTCTTTTTCAAGCTGGGTGGAGGGATGGCCGGCCAGAGCGCGGAAGCTTGCGCCGGTGTCGAGGTCGACGACGATGATGGCGCCCTCGGCGCCAGAGTCGGTAAGGTAGCCGGTCCTGCCGTCGGGGCTGACGCGGATGTCGTTCAGGTAGCTGCCCTGTTTGGCGACGTCGGGCGGGATGGGGATGACGCGGCTGACGCGGTCGCTGCCGAGTTCGATGCGGACGAGTTTGGCGGCGCCGGGCAATACGCGTTCGTTGCCGGGCGCGCCGGGGTCGACGACCCAGAGGCCGCCGTGCGAGTCGGCGACGACAGATTGGACGCAGACGAAGTGGCGGTCCACCGGTTTCTGGAAGGCCGTGGCATTGCGCCAGCCGTTCCAGGCCTGGTCGGGATAAGGCTTGAGCGTGCCGTCGGCCATGAGTTCGGCGACGGAGACAGGGCTGTCCTCGGTCCACCGCGGAAAGTTGACGAAGATGCGGCCATCGGCGGTGGCGGTGACGCCGGTGACCTGATGATCGAAGTCGGCGACGGGGGTCAGCGTGGTCATGGGCAGGCTCCGTTATGACGGCTCGTTGGCTGGCGCGGGCCGCACGTGTCGTACCTGTGCGATGCGGCCCGGCGTGCTTCTTCGGCGTGCTTCTTCGGCGTGCTTCTTCGGCATGCTTCTTGTGAGGCAGCGCGATCGCCGCGCTTGACGCGGCCCCATCGAATGAGCCCGAGCCAGGAGACCGCCATGCCGCAACCCGTGCTGTTCCAACCCCTGCGTGTCCGAAATCTGCGGTTGGCCAACCGCATCGTGATTGCGCCGATGTGCCAGTACTCAGCCGAGGACGGCTGCATGAATGACTGGCATTTGATTCATCTGGGCCATCTGGCGCTTTCCGGCGCGGCATTGCTGACGATCGAGGCGACAGCCGTGGTGCCGGAAGGCCGGATTACCTGGGCGGATGTGGGGTTGTGGAACGACGAGACGGAAGCCGCGATGGGCCGCGTGCTGCAGGGCATCCGGCAATGGTCGGACATGCCCATCGCTGTGCAGCTTGCCCATGCGGGCCGCAAGGCGTCGACGGAGGTGCCGTGGGCCGGCGGGGCGCAGCTGGCGCCCGGTACGCCGCACGGATGGCAGACGGAGGCGCCCTCGCCCATTGCCGGCCATGAGGGCGAGACGCCGCCCACGGCGCTGGACGCGGATGGTCTGCGGCGCGTGCGCGATGCCTTCGCGGCGTCGGCGCGGCGGGCGGTGCGGTTGGGCATCGATGCGATCCAGCTGCACGCGGCGCACGGTTATCTGCTGCACCAGTTCCTGTCGCCGCTTTCGAACCGGCGCGAGGACGAGTACGGCGGTTCGCTGGAGAACCGGATGCGCTTTCCGCTGGAGGTGTTCGAGGCGGTGCGCGCCGCCTTTCCGGCCGACAAGGCGGTGACCGTGCGGGTGTCGGGCACCGATTGGTTCGAAGGCGGGTGGGATATCGAGCAGACGGCCGCTTTCGCGCAGGCGCTGGAGTCGCGCGGCTGCGACGCGATCCACGTGTCCAGCGGCGGGCTGCATCCCGGTCAGCGGATTCCGGTAAGCCCGAGCTACCAGGTGCCGCTGGCGCGCGCCGTGAAGGCGGCGGTGGGGATACCGGTTGTCGCGGTGGGCTTGATTACCGGCGCGGAACAGGCGGAAGCCATCGTGGCGACCGGCGATGCCGACATGATCGCTTTGGCCCGCACCATTCTGTACGACCCCCGCTGGCCATGGCATGCGGCCGCCGAGCTGGGCGCGCAGGTGCGCGCGCCGAAGCAATACCTGCGTTCCCAGCCGTCGCGCCATAAGGCCTTGTTCGGCGACATGAGCCACTTCAGCCCCGAGCCGCGCTGGACGGCCGGCGACAACAGCCGGCTCAGTCTGGAGGAAGACGTGGACGCCGCGCACGCGCGCGGCGGGCGCAAGGCGTAGCTGGCGGTTATTGCCGCCTATTCCACCTTGGCGCCGGATTTTTTCACCACGTCGGCCCAGCGCGGGATTTCGCGCGCCATCAGGTCACGCAGCTGTTCCGGCGATCCGCCGACCAGGTCCATGCCCATGGTCTTGCCCAGCTTCTCCTGCACGTCGGGCTCTTTCAAAATCTCGGCGATTTCCTTGGAGAGCCGGTCGACGATGGGTTTGGGGGTGCCCTTGGGTGCGTAGATGGCCTGCCACGACGATACGTCGAAGCCCGGCACGCCGGCTTCCTGCAGCGTGGGAACGTCCGGCGCAAGCGCAATGCGCTTGGCGGTGGTCACGGCGAGCAGCTTGAGCTTGCCCTGCTGCAGCAGCGGCAGTGCGGCGGTCATCTGATCGAACATGAACGTGACGTTGCCCGAGGACACGTCCACCATGGCCGGCGGCGTACCTTTGTACGGGATGTGCGTCAGCGGCACGCCGATGGTCTGCGCGAAGAGTTCGCCCGTCAGGTGCGTCGACGTTCCGGCGCCGGACGAGGCGAAGGTGCGCTTGCCGGGATCTTTCTTCAGCAGCGCGATCAGGTCCGCCACGGAATTCACGTTCAGGTGCGGGTCGACCAGCAGCACGTTCGGCAGCGTCGCCACCAGCGACACCGGCTCGAAGTCCTTCACCGGGTCGTAGCTCAGGTTCTTGTACAGGCTGGGGTTGATGGCGTGCGTGCTGATCGTACCGCCGAACAGCATGTAGCCATCGGGCGGCGCCTTGGCGACATAGGCGGCCCCGATGGCGCCCGCTGCGCCGGGCTTGTTCTCGACGACGACCGATTGATGCAGGCGGTCGGACAGTTTCTGCGCGATGACGCGGCCCACCACGTCGGTGGATCCGCCGGGCGTGAACGGCACGACATAGGAAATCGGCTTCTGCTGCGGCCAATCGGCGGCGTGCGCCTGGGGAAGGATGGCGCCGAATGCGCCGGCCGCGGCGAATGCCGCCAGGGCGCCCAGCGCCTTGCGTCGTTGGAATGTCATGATTGTCTCCAGTCTATGGCTGTTCTTGGTATGAAGCAGTTCAGCGGGTTCAGCGGCCGTTTTTCTTGCGCCATTCGGCGAAGGCCTCGCGCGAGGCCGGATCGGTGGGCGGATACAGGCCGAGGATCGACGCCCCTTCCCGCACGCGCTCCGTGACGAAGTCTTCGAAAGCGGTCATTTCGGTGGCCTCGGCGGCGATCTCGTCGGCCAGGTGCGCCGGAATGACGACCACCCCTTCCCCATCGCCCACCACCACGTCGCCCGGGAACACCGCGACGTCGCCGCAACCGATGGGCACGTTGATGTCCAGCGCCTGATGCAGCGTCAGGTTGGTCGGCGCCGACGGGCGCTGGTGGTAGGCCGGAAAGCCCATGCGGGCGATTTCCGGCGAGTCGCGAAAGCCGCCGTCGGTCACGACGCCGGCGGCGCCCCGCTTCATCAGGCGCGTGACGAGTATCGAGCCGGCCGACGCCGCGCGGGCATCGTTGCGGCTATCGATGACCATCACCGCCCCCGCGGGGCAGGTCTCGACGGCCACGCGCTGCGGGTGCGTGCGGTCCTCGAATACCTTGATGGTGTTCAGATCCTCGCGCGCCGGGATGTAGCGCAGCGTGAAGGCCTCGCCCACCATGTTGGGCAGCGTCGGGTTCAACGGATGCACGTTCTGGATGAACTGGTTGCGCAGGCCGCGCTTGAACAGGGCCGTGCAAAGCGTGGCCGTGCTGACCTGCGCCAGCTTGGCCCGGGTTTCGGGTTTGAGTTGCGACACGGAAAGCTCCGAAGCAGTGAGCGGCCCGCCGGGCATGCCGTAAGGTGCCCGTGCGCCCGCGTGGGAATGGGAAAACCGGCCGGCGTGCAGCCGCTCAGAAAATATCGGGCTCGGGCACCGGCGCGCCGAATCCCGTTTCCAGGAAATCGAAATCGCAGCCGTCGTTGGCCTGCAGGATGTGCTTGGAATACATCCAGCCGTAGCCGCGCTCGTAGCGCGGCGCCGGCGGCTTCCAGGCGGCGCGGCGCGCGGCCATCTCTTCATCGCTGATGTTCAGGTGGATGCGGCGCGCGGGCACGTCGACGGTAATCAAGTCGCCGGTGCGCACCAGCGCCAGCGGTCCGCCGATATAGGCTTCGGGCGCCGCGTGCAGGATGCAGGCGCCATAGCTGGTGCCGCTCATGCGCGCGTCGGACAGCCGCAGCATGTCCCGCACGCCCTGCTTCACCAGCTTGGTGGGAATGGGCAGCATGCCCCACTCCGGCATGCCCGGGCCGCCTTGCGGGCCGGCATTGCGCAGGATCAGGATGTGGTCGGCCGTGACGTCCAGGTTCTCGTCTTCCACGGCCGCCTTCATGCTGGGATAGTCGTCGAAGACCAGTGCCGGGCCGGTGTGCTGCAGATAGCGCGGCGCGCAGGCGCTGGGCTTGATGACGCAGCCGTCCGGCGCGATGTTCCCGCGCAGCACGGCCAGCGCGCCTTCCTGGTAGATCGCATTGTCCAGCGGGCGGATGACGTCGTCGTTATAGACCTCTGCCCCGGCGATGTTCTCGCCCAGGGTCTTGCCGGTGACCGTCATGGCCGACAGGTCGAGATGCGCGGTCAGGCGCGACATCAGCGCGGGCAAGCCGCCCGCGTAGTAGAAGTCTTCCATCAGGTAGGTATCGCCGCTGGGCCGGATGTTGGCGATCACGGGCACCTTGCGGCTGGCGGCGTCGAAGTCGTCCAGCGTGACGGCGCAGCCCGCGCGGCGCGACATGGCGACCAGGTGAACGATGGCGTTCGTGGAGCAGCCCATCGCCATCGCGACGTTGATGGCGTTCTTGAACGAGGCGACCGTCAGGATTTTCTTCGGCGTCAGGTCTTCCCAAACCATGTCCACCACGCGGCGGCCGCACTCCGCAGCCATGCGCATATGGTTGACGTCCGCCGCGGGAATCGAAGAGGCGCCGGGCAGCGTCATGCCGATGGACTCGGCGATGGCCGTCATGGTGCTGGCCGTGCCCATCGTCATGCAGGTGCCGTAGCTGCGCGCGATGCCGCCCTCCACCTCGGTCCATTGTTCCTTGGTGATGTTGCCCGCACGGCGCTCGTCCCACAGCTTCCAGGCGTCGGAGCCCGAACCCAGCACCTTGCCCTTCCAGTTGCCGCGCAGCATGGGGCCGGCGGGCACGTAGACACAGGGCAGTCCCGCGCTGATGGCGCCCATGATCAGGCCCGGCGTGGTCTTGTCGCAGCCGCCCATCAGCACGGCGCCGTCCACCGGGTGGCTGCGCAGCAGTTCCTCCGTCTCCATCGCCAGCATGTTGCGATAGAGCATGGTGGTGGGTTTGACGAAGGACTCGGACACCGACAGCGCGGGCAGCTCGACCGGAAAGCCCCCGGCCTGCAGCACGCCGCGCTTGACGTCCTCCACACGCTCCTTGAAATGCAGATGGCACGGCTGCAGGTCGGACCAGGTGTTGATGATGGCGATGATCGGACGGCCGTTCCAATCCTGGGGGCCGTATCCCATCTGCATCATCCGGGAACGGTGGCCGAACGAGCGCAGGTCGTCCTTGGCCATCCAGCGGGCGCTGCGCAGGCTTTCGTAGGTGCGTTTCATGGATTCCACTTGTCGTTGGTCGTGGCTGCCGGTCCGGACCGGCAGGGCTTTGTCTCGGTGGCATTGAAACACTAATGTATTAGTATGTCAACGCAACGTCCTCGCTACAATCGCGGTCCGGATATCCCTACTCGCCTTATGTCCCTGTCGGAAGCTTTATCTTCGCTGCGCCTGGACCGTTCGCGCCACGCGGCGCCCCAGGTCTTCGAAAAGCTGCGCGAACTGATCGTGTCGCTGGAACTCGCGCCGGGCACCGTGCTGCCGCGGCCCGAGCTCGCGGAAGCGTTCGGCCTGAGCCAGACGCCCATCCGGGACGCCCTGTTGCGCCTGAGCGAGGAAGGCCTGGTCGACATCTTTCCGCAGCACACCACCGAAGTCAGCCGCATCGACATCGCGGCCGCACGGCAGGCGCACTTCCTGCGGCGCTCGCTCGAACTGGAGATCGTGCACGTCCTGGCGCAGCGCGACGATGCGTTGCTGGCCGCCCGTCTGCAGGCCCATATCGATATGCAGCGCGCCAGCCTGGACGCGAACCAGTATCCGCAATTCATCGCCGCCGATCAGGCCTTTCACCGCGAGATGCACGAAGCGGCCGGCGTCGCCGGCCTGTGGGAGCTGGAGCAGCGCTACAGCGGCCACGTCGACCGCCTGCGCCGGCTGCACCTGCCGGAAGCCGGCAAGGCCCAGCGCATCCTGCAGGATCACCAGCGCATCCTCGACGCCATCGCCGCGCGCGATGCCGCCGCCGCCCAGGCGGCCTTGCGCGAACATCTGTCCGGCACCCTCAACCAGATCGACGACATCTGCAAGCGTTACCCGGATTACGTGCGGATCGCGACGTAGCGGCAGAACGCTGCCGGGCTCTCCATACGGGAAACCCCGCGCGGATTTCACGCCGCAATTGACTAAGATGGGCTTGTCGCGCCGCGGCAATCGCGAGTATCGCGCAGCGGGGGCCGCGCCCTTGCGCGCCGGGAGACAAACCGTGAGCCGATTCGCAAATCGCACCGATGCGGGCATCCGGCTCGCGAAGGTCCTGGCCGCCTGCGGCCTGCAGCAACCGGTGGTGCTTGCCCTGCCCCGCGGCGGCGTGCCGGTGGCTGCGGAAATCGCGGCGGCGCTGGGCGCGCCGCTGGACCTGCTCATCGCACGCAAGATCGGCGTGCCGAGCCAGCCCGAACTCGCCATGGGAGCCGCCGCCGAAGGCGCTTCGCCCGAAGTGGTCCGCAACGACACCATCATCAGCGTCGCGGGCATCTCGGAAGACGAATTCGATGCGGTGTATAGCCATGAGCTGACGGAAATCGAGCGGCGGCGCCAGCGCTATCTGGGCGACCGTCCGCGCGCGCCGCTGGAAGGCCGCGACATCATTCTGGTCGACGACGGCATCGCCACGGGCGCGACGATCAAGGCCGCCCTGCGCAGCGTGGCCGCGCGGCAGCCGCATTCCATCACCCTCGCCGTGCCGGTCGCGCCGCCGGCGGCGGTGGCGGCGTTGCGCGCGGAAGCCGACCGCGTCATCTGCCTGCTGACGCCGGACGCCTTTCATGCCATCGGCAAGTTCTACGAGGACTTCCACCAGGTCAGCGACCAGGAGGTCGCGGACGCGCTGGAACGCTTTCCGGTGCGCGTCAAAGCGCGTCATCCCGGGTGAGGCGGCGCGCTCCCTGCGCCGCCACCCTTTTGGCAAGCATCGTTTCGACGGCGTCGTGGATGCGCTGCACATACGCGTTCTTGAACCGCAGCGCGTCGTCTTCCGGTTCGATGCGCGCCAGCATGGTCGCGTTGGCTTCGAAGACCAGCACCCGGCCGTCCGGCAGCAGCGAGAAGTCGATGCCGCAGTAATCCAGGTCCATGCGCCGGCCGACGGCATGCAGCGCATCCCATGCGCGCCGCCCCAGGACGGCTGCGGGATCGCGCAGGAAGCGATGCTCTTCCTCGGTTTTCCATGACGCGGACAACATGTCCGCCGTCGCGTAGTGCAGCAGCCAATGGCTGCCGATAGCGAGGTGATAAGGATATGGCTCGCGGTCGATGAAGATCACGCGGTACTTGCGGAAAAAGCCGTCCGCGGACCGGTAATCGCAATAGCGCGTCAGATACACCTCCGCGGCATCCGGAGGTGGCTGGCGGTCGTGCGCGCCGGCGATCAGCACGACGCCTTCGCCCCCATGCGAGCCGATGGGCCGCGCGATGACGGGATAGCCCAAACCAGCGCGCCCGATCGCGTCATGCACCCCGCCTGCGGCGGCGTCGCGCCGCCACCGCACGGTCACAGGTATGCACAGGTGCGGGATCCCGCCGAGCAAGGACGCGATGGCCGGCCGGAAGGTGCGGTCCACGCGCGCCGGCGGATTCAGCAGCGGACGGTCGCTGCTCTGCGCGATCCGGGCCAGCGCCTGCCGGCTCGGCGCGGCGAGATCGGGCTCGCCGATGACGTTGAACACCACGTCATGGCGCGCCTCGCGGCCGCGCGGCTTGGCCGACGGGTCATCCAGCACCCGGCGCAGCAGCCGGTTGCGGGCCGTGGGCAGGAAATGCCTGAAGGGAATGTTCGCCATGGCGACGGAACACAGCAGCAGCACCGTGCGGCGCCCTGGCGCGGACCTGGCCTGCATGAAGGCGGGCAGGCGGCGATAGGCCCGGCACGTCGACGTCCCGGCCAGCTTGTCCAACTGCCGCAGCGCCCACGCCAGCCCGATATGCGCCGCGAAAAGGCCGGGCTCGATCAGGATGGCGCGCTCGAACCAGTGGCCCGCAGCGGCCCATTGGCGGTGGTTGGCATATACCCATCCCACGTGATAAAGGTCCACGGCGCAACGGCGCGAAATCGCATCCACCGCGATGCGGGCGGACGCCGCATCGGCCTGCTGACCGTCCGCCTGCAGGGCGGCGGCCAGGGCACGGTACACGTCCACGTCCAGCGGCGATTCGGCTGCGGCGCGCTGCAGCAGCGCGATGGCCTCGCGCGCCCTGCCCGCCGCCGTCAGCGCGCGTCCCAGGGACAACCACTGCTCACCGCCCGGCTGGGCGGCGGATTCCGCCTGGAGTGTGCTCGCCATGAAACGGGTGAAGCCGGATGCGCGCTCGCGCGAAGCGGCGAGCATAGCGAGCGGCGGCTTACGGACATCTGAGAATGACCGCGGCGGCCTACACCTGTTTCAGCGCGGCCAGATCCAGGACGCGCACGTCCTTGCCGTGCAGTTCGATCAGGCCGCGTTGTTGCAGCCGGGACAGCATGCGGCTTACCGTTTCCAGCTTCATGCCCAGATGCGAGCCAATCTCTTCGCGGCTCATCGGCAAGGTGAACGACAGCGTCGTATACCCGCGCGCCGCATAACGCTCCGCCAGATCGCACAGAAAGGCCGCGATGCGCTCTTCCGCGCTGAGATGCCCCATCAGCATGAGCAGCGAAGAGACCCGCACGATTTCCTTGCTGAGTATCCGTTCCAAACCGCGGCGGACATCGCTCACCTCGTCGGCCACGGTCTCGATCTCGTGGTAAGGCAGCACGCACACCACCATGTCTTCCAGCGCAATGGCGTCGATCTCGTGACGGCCGCTGGCGATGCCGTCCATGCCCAGGCATTCGCCGCCCAGGCTGAAACCGGTGATCTGCTGGCGGCCGTCCCGATGCAGCCGCACGCTCTTGCAGGCGCCCGCCCGCGGGATGTACAGATTGCGGAACACATCGCCGGCGCGGTAGATCGCTTCACCGGCGCGCACTTTGCGGGCGCCGACGTGGAAGTCGCGCAACGATGGCGTGCTGCATCCCAGCATCGCGCCCTGGCACAGCCGGCGCGCGCCGCAGCCGATGCACGGGGCGCGATATTGGGCGGCGGCAGGGTCATCGCGATCCAGCCACGGACCGAGATCGGGAATCAGATCGGCGAGAGGAACGGTAGGGTTGGGGGAACTGTCCATAACACGCGCTCCTCGGAAGCAAACGTTCTCTTTATCGCTCGCATGGGACGCACGCGGCCCTGCGCCCGCGCGAGCGGCACGCATCCATTCTGCGCAACGCCCTCCGGCGCTGGTATCGGGATTTCCGGGACAGTTTGTGTAGGGAATCGCCTACGCCAGCAAGCCGTTTTCGGCGGCATAGCGCGCCAGCTCCGCATTGCTGTGCAGGCCCATCTTCTCCATGATGCGGGCACGGTAGGTCGTGACCGTCTTGGGGCTCAGATGCAGGGCGTCGGCGATAGCCGTCAGGCTTTCGCCCTTGGCGATGCGCTTGAGCACCTCAAGCTCCCGATTGGACAGCGATTCGTGCGTGGCGGCCGGCGCGCCGCTCATCATGGTGGCGAAGCGCTCCATCAGCGCCGGGCTGACGTACTTGCCGCCCGCAGCAGCCTTGCGCACCGCGGCGATGAGCACCGCCGTCGGGCTGTCCTTGGTCAGATAGCCGGCCGCGCCCAGCTTCAACGCGCGCACGGCGTAGATATCCTCGGCATAAGTGCTCAACACCAGGACGGCCAGGTGCGGCGTTTCCGCCCGCAGCCATTGCAGCAGCTCCAGCCCGTTCCTGCCCGGCATGGCGATGTCGATCAGCGCCACGTCGAAGCGCTGCGCACGCACGCGCTCCATCGCCTGCTGGGCGTCCTCCGCCTCGGCCGCCACACGGATGTCCGTGGCCGAACTCAGCATCAGGCGCAAGCCGTTGCGCACCACCGTATGGTCGTCCACGAGCAGCACATCGATGGTTTCACCCGCCATTGCCGTTCTCCAAGGGCAGTCGCAGCGTCACGCGGGTCCCCTGCCCCACGACGCTGGACACGGTCAGCTGCCCGCCGAAGTGCCGCGTGCGTTCCTGCATGCCCTGGATGCCCCAGGAATGGCGGTCCGTCGCCTGGCCGGCCGCGAACCCTTTGCCGTCGTCGGCAATCTCCACGGTGATCACGCCATCCCTGGCGGCCGCGTACACCGATACCAGCGATGCGTCGGCATGCCGCACAACATTGGTCAAGGATTCCTGCACGATGCGGAACAGCATGGTGCTGCGGTCCGGATCCAGGTGCACCGCCATGGCCGTCGGCGCGATGATGCAGTCGCACGCCAGCCCGAACCGCGCTTCGATCTGGCCGGCATACCACTCGATGGCTTCCCATACCCCCAACTGGTCGAGCACGCTTGGACGCAGGTCGTTGATCACGCGCCGCACCGACTGGATGGCGTCCTCCGTCAGCCGCGCGGCCTCGGCAAGCAGCGGATCCGGCGGCGTGCCGGCCTGGGCGGCGCGTTCGATGGATACCGAGACATGCGCCTTGATGCCGGTCAGCAAGCCGCCCAGCTCGTCGTGGATTTCCTGCGCGATGCGTTTGCGCTCGCTTTCCTTGATGCTCTCCTGATGCGCGGCCAGGCGCCGCAGCGCCTCGCGCGATTCCCTTAACGCGGCCTCGGTCAGCTTGTTCCGCGAGATGTCGACCAGGATGCCCTGCAGGAACAGCTTGCGGCCGGCGGCATCGGACACGACTTCCGCCTCGTCCCGGAACCAGCATTCCCGCCCATCCCGGGCGACCAGCCGGTATTCCAGCCGCAGCGAACTGCCCTGGGCCGCGCTGCGCGCAATGGCCGCAGCCGCGCGCGACCGGTCCGCAGGGTGGATCCGCTGCAGCGCCAGCGCGGGATCGGCCAGCCATTCCTCGGCCGAAAAACCCAGGCAGCGCACCTGCGGGCTGATGTAGCGCAGGCGGCCCTGGCCCAGTTCGCGCACGTAGCAGATCGCCTGGATCTGCTCGACCAGCGTGCGGAACATCGCTTCGGCCTGCCGCTTTTCTTCCAGCAGCTGCTGGCCGCGCAACAAGCGCTCCACTGCCGCTGGCAAGGCCAGCAGATAGCGGCCGTCCGGGTCTTTGTGCAGGTGGTCGCGCGCGCCATGACGCATGAGCGTCGCGACGGCATCGGGGTTGTCGTCCGCGGTCAGCACGAGTACGGGAAGCGCGACTTCGCCGCCGGCATCGGCCAGCGAGACGAGCAGGTCCAGCCCGGTGCCGTCCGGCAGCCGGCTGTCGGCCAGCACCGCATGAAAATCCCCGGTGCGGATATGCCGCAAGGCCTCCTGAAGGGTCCCCGCTTCCGTTATTTCCACCGTTGGTCCCGGCTCCGCGGCAAATGCGCGCCTGCAGGCGATGCGCTCCCCGGCATCGTTCTGGACGAGCAATATGCGGACGCGCGTTTCGGCCATGGCGGGCCCTCGTGCTTGTGCGCTCCGTGGATTCGCGCGCCATGCCGGTGAACATGCGGAAACCGCGCACTTCGACGTGGCGCGTCGTGCAGCATGAAGCGACGCTTTGGATTCTAAGCGGGCTTTGGCCGCCTGTCCCCTACTGCATATGCAGCCCGCCGTTGACCGCGAAATTCGCGCCGGTGATGTACGCCGCCTCATCCGATGCAATGAAGTCGACCAAAGCGGCGATCTCGTCGGGTTCGCCCAGGCGGCCCAGCGGGATCGTCGGCAATATCTTCGTCTCCAGTACCTCCTTTGGCATGGCGGTCACCATCCGGGTCGCGAGATAGCCGGGAGACACCGTATTCACCGTCACGCCATGCCGCGCCATCTCCAATGCGAGCGACATGGTGAAGCCGTGCATCCCGGCCTTCGCCGCCGCGTAGTTGGCCTGGCCGAACTGGCCGCGCTGCCCGTTGACCGACGAAATATTGATGATGCGGCCCCAGCGGCGCGCCGCCATGCCATCGAGCACGGGCTGGGTCATGTTGAACACCGAGTCCAGGTTGGTCCGCACCACGCGCTCCCAGTCGGCCTGCGCCATCTTCCGCAAGGACGCATCGCGGGTGACGCCGGCGTTGTTGACCAGAATATCCACCGGGCCGACTTCTTCACGTATGCGATGGACGCAGTCCCGGCAGCTGCCGTAATCCGCCACGTCGGCGGGATAGGCCGCGACGTCGACGCCTTCGCGGCGGCGCGATTCCATCCACTCCGGCGCGCGATGGTTCTCGGGCGACATGGTGACCACGATCCGATACCCGCGGCGATGGAAACGCGCCACGATGGCCTCACCGAGTCCGCCCATGCCGCCCGTGATCAACGCGATTCTGTTGTCCATGATCCTTTCCTCCTTTGCCTGACGGGCCGCGCCGGACGGCGGGACCGCGGTACGCCGTTCGTTGCCGGCGCCTATCGGTACGCCTTTCTGCGAAGGCATACATCCATTCGGCGAGCCTAGACCGATCGTCCCGAGAGGCGCTTGACGCGCGTCAATGCGCAGGCGGCGAGATGCCCGCATGCCGCGGACTTGCGCTACATCAAAGCGTGGCCGGGCAAGCGGCATAGGATGGTCCCATCATGCCGCGAACGAATGCGGGATGACCAAGGCAGGTCCATGTCCAAGCGTGCAGCGACACCGAACGATGCAAGCCCGGCCGGCGCGGCGGCCGGCGCGCCCATGCCGCCGCCTACCGCCGCGCCATCCGCGCCATCCTGCGCGCCGGCATCGTCCGAGCCGCCATGGCGCGGGTGGGATCGTCTGAGCCACGCAGCCGTTGCGCGCGCGTCGGGCGGCGTCTCGCCGCTGGCCGTCTGCCTGGATTGGGCCGATTGGGCCATGCATCTGGCGATTTCACCCGGCAAGCAGCTTTCCCTTTTGCAAACCGCGCTGCAGGCCGGACCGGACGGTGCGGCGCCCGCCGCGAACGGCCGCCGCCGGCCCGACCCGCGCTTCGATCATCCCGATTGGAACCGCTGGCCCTACACGCTGTGGCGATCCGCCTTCCAGCGCGCCGAGGCGTGCTGGGATGCGGCCACGCAGGACGTCAGCGGCGCCGCGCCCCATCACCAGCGCGTGGTGAACTTCATGGGGCGCCAGTGGCTGGATACGCTGTCGCCCAGCAACTTCTGGTTCGCGAACCCCGAAGTCCTGGAGGCCATCGCGGAAACCCGGGGCTTCAATCTGCTGCAGGGCGCGCGCCGCTTTTATGGCGACGCCTGCGATACGGCCGCGGGCTGCGCGCCCGGCGCGTCGGCCAGCCGCCGCGACGTCTATCGCGTGGGACGCGAAGTCGCGGCCACGCCGGGCGCGGTCGTCTATCGCAATCAGCTCTTCGAACTCATTCTGTACGCGCCCGCCACGCCGCAAACCTGGCGCGAACCCGTACTCATCGTCCCCTCCTGGCTGCTCAAGTACTACATCCTGGACCTGTCGGAGCACAATTCCCTGGTGCGCTATCTGGTTCAGAGCGGCCATACGGTTTATGCGATCTCCTGGAAGAACCCGCATGAAGAAGCGCGCGACTGGGGGATGGACCGCTATCTGCGCGACGGCCTGTTCACCGCGCTGGAACAGGTTTCACAGGCATGCGGCGGCCGGCGCGTTCACGGCGTGGGCTATTGCCTGGGCGGGACGCTGCTTGCTGCCGGCGCGGCGGCGCTGGCCCGCCGCGAGCGGCGGCCGGGGCTGCGCAGTCTGACGCTGCTGACCACGCAGACCGACTTCGACGAACCCGGAGAACTGGGCCTGTTCATCAGTCCTGGCGGTGTGGCGTGCCTGGACGCCCTGATGTGGCAGCAAGGCTATCTGGATGGCCGGCAACTGGCCGGCGTATTCCAACTGCTCAACTCGCGCGACCTGATCTGGTCGCGGCTGGTGCGCGACTACCTGCTCGGCCGTCAGCGCCCGATCTCCGATCTGATGGCCTGGAACGCCGACACCACCCGGTTGCCCTATCGGCTGCACAGCGAGACGCTGCGCTGGCTTTACCTGAACAACGATCTAGCGGCCGGCCGGCTTTGCGTGGAAGGCGAGCCGGTGGCGCTGGCCGATATCCGCGTGCCCATGCTGGCGGTGGCCACGGAACGGGATCACATCTCGCCGTGGCAGTCCGTCTACAAGCTGCATCTGCTGAACCACAGGGACCTGACGTTCGTGCTCTGCTCCGGCGGCCATAACGTGGGCATCGTCAGCGAACCGGGGCGGCCGAACCGGCATTTCCGGTCGGCCCTGCGGCATCAGGGCGACCCGTACCTGCCGCCGTCCGAATGGCTGGCCCGCACGCCGGTCGTCGAAGGATCCTGGTGGCCGCATTGGGAAGCGTGGCTATGCCGGCACTCCGGCCAGAAAGGGCCGCCGCCCGACTACCCCCCTGAGACGGCGCTGTGCGCCGCGCCCGGCAGATACGTCATGGAGCAATAGACCGCGGCGCGGCTACCGCAAAAACGCGCCCGGCAGGCAAACCGCAAGGAGGATCGAAGATGGAAAAGCATGAAGCACCGTTGACCCGCCCCCGCCCATGGGGCGCGCCTGCGGCGAACCCGGCGGCCGGTCTTCGGCGCGGGCCGGCTTTCGCCATACCGGAGGACACCTACATCCGCCTGTCGCCCACCGCGAGGAATTTCCTTGCGTGCACCATCCGGTACCTGGAGTCGGGACATGGCGGCGGTCAACGACATGCGGCGCCGGATGGCTACCAATGATCTAGCACCGCCGTCCCGCCCTAGGACGGACCTGGTCTCATCCACCCGGATTGATTCAGATCAAAGAACGGCGCCCGAAGGTGCGGAAGATGCAAGTCATGCCATTACAGGCGACCAGCCAATGACAGGCATGGGCGGCACCGCGCGGTTGCGGCCGCTGCGCATGACCCAAAGGAGGAAGGCAATGTCCGCGGAACCCTACGATATCGCACGCTCGGCCGCGATGATCATTCACGTCGTGCTCGGTTCGGGCGTCCCCGTGGAGGACGCGATCAAGGCCCTGGAAACCGCCGAACGCATGTTGCGGGAGGCCTATGACGCCGAGCGCGGCCTGGCTGAAGAGCACGCGCTGGAATATCCGGCGCTCCACTGACACGACCCGGCGACGCACCCCCAAGGCGGAGAATGGGTGGACCGGCTGGAGAAAGGCATGTCGCATTTATCGTCCGCGGAACTCGACGCCCTTGGCCGCAGACTCCGCGAAATCCGGGCGCGCGCGCTGCAGGAAATCCAGAGCGAGGCCGGCATGGACGCCGCGTTGCCTTCCGGGCCGGAGCCGCGCGATCGCGCCGACCTGGCCGAGCCGCTGCGACAGGAAGAAGTGCGCTGGGCCGAAATGGAGATCGACCGCCATACCCTGGCCGACGTCGAACGCGCGCTGACCCGTCTGGCGCACGGCGAATACGGCATCTGCGTCGATTGCCAGGCCGCCATTCCTCAGGGCCGGCTGTTCGCGCAGCCCGCGGCGATCCGGTGCGCGGCCTGCCAGGCCATCGCCGAGGCGACGCGCCGCGCCTGATCCGCCCGCCTCAGGGAAAACCACCGTAGCCGCGCGCGCGGCAGGCATTAGAATGGCCGCATTGTGCTTGAATATATGACTTTATGAACAATGCCGCCGCGGCGTCCGTGCTGCGCCGCAGCCGCGTGCCGCTGTACCTGCAGGTCGCCAGCCTGATGCGCCAGAAGATCGAAAGCCAGGCCTGGCCCTACGGAAGCCAGATCCCGACCCTGGACGAACTCGAGGCCGAATACGGCGTATCGCGCATCACCCTGCGCGCCGCGCTGAACCAATTGGAGGAGACCGGCATCGTCCGGCGCACGCGCGGGCGCGGCACTTTCGTGGCGAAGGACCTGTCCGCGCAGCGCTGGTTCAAGCTGCCGAATACGTTTGACGAGCTGGTCGAGACGGTCGCCAGCCTGAAGATCCGCCTGCTGCACATCGACCAGGCGGCGCATCCCCTGGTGCCGGCTTTTCCCTTCGGAAAGGTCGGACCGGCCTATCACCGCCTGCGCCGGGTGCACTACCACAACGACGTGCCGTACTGCCTGATCGAGATCTTCCTGGACAAGGCCATTTTCGACTCCGACCCGCAGGCGTTCAGGCGGGCCACCGTGGTGCCGCAACTGGCGGCGCGCAAGGACATCACCATCGCCGGCGCAAGGCAGATCATGCGCATCACGGTGTCCGACGAGGACACCGCGGCGCATCTGGGCATCGGCGTCAGCGACCCCATCGCCGATGTCTGCCGGACTCTGGTGGATCAGAACGGCCGCATCGTCTATTACGCGCACATCCAGTATCCGGCCCAGATGATCCAGATAGAAACCGACCTGATGCGGGGCGGGCAAAAACCATGAGAACACACCGAGGAGACAACCCATGGCAAGAAGCAGCACCCGCCCCGCCGCCGGCATCGGCTGGGCCCTTCTCCCTTTCGTATTTTTGATCCTGGCCTGGACGGCGCTGCGCACCTCGGGGCTGATCAATCCCGCGCTGCTGCCTTCGCCGCTCGAAGTCCTGCAGACGTTCTGGAGCCGCCTGACGGCAGGCGAGCTGCTGATGAACATCGTGATGTCGGTGCAGCGCGTGCTGGCCGGCCTGCTGCTGGGCATGCTTGCGGCCGTGCCGGTGGGCTTCCTGATCGGCTGGTACGCGCCGGTGCGCCGCTTCATCGATCCGCTCATCAACTTCTTCCGGGCGCTGCCGCCCATTGCGCTGATCCCGCTGGTCATCGTGTACCTGGGCATCGGCGAGCTGGCCAAGATCGCGATTCTTTTCTATGCCTCGTTCTTTGCCGCCGTCATCGTCATGTACGAAGGCATGACGCAGATCAGCCCCGTCTATGTCCGCGTGGCCCGCACCCTGGGCGCCACGGATATGGAAATCTTCCTGAAGGTCATGGTGCCGATGGCCGTGCCCCACATGCTGACGGCGCTGCGCGTGGCGCTGGGCGTGGCATGGGCCACGCTGGTCGCCTCGGAACTGGTGGCCGCGCAGCAGGGCCTGGGCGCCATGATCCAGAACGCCTCGGCTTTCTTCGACCTGCGCACCATCTATCTGGGCATCATCTGCATCGGCGCGCTCGCCTTGTTGATGGATCTGGCCTTGCGCGCCGTGTCGCGGCGGCTGGTCAGCTGGCAGGACAAGGCGGAGGGCTGATCGATGCACGCGATCCATCAGTCGTCCGTCCGCGCCCCCCGGGAGCGCATCCGGTTCGAGAACGTGTCCATGCAGTTCCGCACGCCGCAGGGACTGCTGGACGTGGTGCAGGACATGACGTTTTCCGTGAACCAGGGCGACTTCGTTTCCCTGGTGGGGCCCTCTGGCTGCGGCAAGACCACGCTCATGAACATGGCGGCGGGCTTCGTCAAGCCCACACGCGGCGAAGTGCGGCTGGACGGCAAACCCATCGAAGGGCCGGGTCCGGACCGCGGGGTGATGTTCCAGGAGTACGGCGTTTTTCCCTGGCTGACCGTGGAGCAGAACATCGCCTTCGGGCTGAACCTGAAACACAACGCCCGCCTGGGGGCGGCAGAGAAAAAGGAGATCGTCCAGCGCTACCTGCACCGCATGGGGCTGGCCGACTTTCGCAAGGCCTATCCCAAGACCCTGTCGGGCGGCATGCGCCAGCGGCTGGCGCTGGCCCGCACCTATGCCGTGCACCCCGAATTCGTGCTGATGGACGAGCCCTTCGGCGCCCTGGATGCGCAAACCCGCAGCGCCATGCACGACCTGCTGCTGGACGTGCTGCATGCGGAAGGCAAAACCGTGCTGCTGATCACGCATTCGGTCGAAGAGGCGGTCTACCTGTCGAACAAGGTGCTGGTCATTTCGGCGCGGCCATCGCGCATCCGCGAAGTGGTCGATATCCCCTTCCCCTATCCGCGCCGGCGCGGTCTGCAGGAAACGCCGGAATTCAATGCGCTGCGGGCGCGCATCCACGATTCCGTGATGCGCGAATACGCGGCGCAGGAGGCCCAGGCGCGGCCGGCGGCCGCCGGCTGACCGAAGCGACATCCCCACGACGCACAACGCATAAAACGAAAGCCACCAGGAGACAGACATGAAACGACGCGCCTTCATACAGATGGCCGCCGCGGGCGCCGCGGCCATCGCCGCTCCATACGCGCCGCTGGTCCATGCCCAGACGCCGCGCAGGATCAAGGTGGGTTATCTGCACACGCTGGCCGTCGACGGCCAGTTGTGGCTGGCCGACCATATGGGCCTGTGGAAGAAAGCCGGCCTGGACCCGGAATTCATCCAGTTCCAGACGGGCCTGGAGCTGTTCCAGGCCATGAGCGGCGGCAGCATCGACGTGCTGAGCACCGGCGCGGTCATGTCGAACTTTCCGGCGCGCGGCCAGGGCAAGGTCTTCCTGATCAACGACGTGGAGTTCGCCACGGCGCAGCTCTGGGTGCATCCGGACATGGGAATCAACAGCATCGCCGACCTGAAGGGAAAGAAGATATCCACCACCACCGGCACCACGGCTCACGTGTTCCTGGACAAGGCGCTGCGCGCGGCCGGCATCGATCCGCGCAAGGACGTGCAGATCGTCAACCAGCGCATGCAGGACGCGACCTCCGCGTTCATTTCCAAGGCGGTGCCGGCCGTGGCCTTGTGGGTGCCCTTCAACATCGCGGTGCGCAACCGCGTGCCGACGGCAAGAATGCTGGTGGACGCGTCGGCCTACTATCCCGATGCCGCCATCGTGGGCGGCTGGGCGGCGCGCAACGACTACTACGCCGGCAACAAGGACGCGCTGGCCCGCATCATCCAGGCCTGGGTCCAGGCCAACGACTATATGACCGCCCACCCGGACGAAGCCCTGGCGCTGCTGCAGACGAAGTACTACCCGAATGTGCCGCTTTCGGACATCAAGGAACAGTACAAGGCGCAGAAGATGTTCGACTCGCGCCAATGGGTCAAGCTGTACGAAGACGGCACGGTGACGAAATGGCTGCAGCAGGTCACCGACTTTTTCGTCGAGTTCGCCAGCATCCCCAACCCGGTACCGGCCTCGCAGTACTTCGACCCCAAACTTTACCTGGAGACGGTCAAGGCATGAGCGCCGCGCATCCGCAATTGGCCGGCGCCTATGACTACATCATCGTGGGCGCCGGCTCCGCCGGCTGCGTACTGGCCAACCGGCTGTCCCGCGATCCCGGCGTCAAGGTCCTGGTGCTGGAGGCCGGCAAGGCCAACCGCAATTTCTGGCTGCACCTGCCGGTGGGCTACTTCAAGACCATCTACGACACGCGTTTTTCGCGCCTGTTCGATACCGAGCCCTGCGAAGGCACCGGCGGACGCAACATCGTCTGGCCGCGCGGCCGCGTGCTGGGCGGATCCAGCTCGATCAATGGCCTGCTGTATATCCGCGGGCAGCACCAGGACTACGACGACTGGGAAAGACTGGGCGCTCAGGGATGGAGCTACCGCGACGTGCTGCCGTTCTTCAAGCGCTCGGAAGGCTACGAGCGCGGGGAAAGCGAGTATCACGGCGGCTCCGGCGAACTGGGCGTGTCCGATCTTAAGAACGACCATCCGTATTGCCAGGCCTGGGTCGAGGCCGGCCAGCAGTTCGGGCTGCCGCACAACCGGGATTTCAACGGCGCCACGGATTACGGCGTCGGGGCATACCAGCTGACGATCCGCAACGGCTGGCGGTCGAGCGCCGCGGTGGCATTCCTGCGGCCGGTCATGGCGCGCCCGAACCTGACCGTCGTCACCGAGGCGCACGTCAATCGCGTCCTGTTCGAAGGCGAACAGGCAGTGGGTGTCGAGTGGGTGCGCCAAGGCGCGGTGCAACGCACGCGCGCCGAACGCGAAGTCATCCTGAGCGCCGGCTCCATCCAGTCGCCGCAATTGCTGCAGCTATCGGGCATCGGGCCGGCCGACCTTTTGCGCAGCCTGGACATACCGGTGGTCGTCGATGCGCCGGAAGTCGGTGAAAACCTGAAGGACCATTACCAGGCGCGCACGATCGTGCGTTTGAAGAAAAAGATGTCGCTGAACAACCACGTGCGCCACCCCTACCACCTGGCGGCCATGGGCATGGAATGGCTGTTCAAGCGCAGCGGCCCGCTGACGGTCGGCGCCGGCCAGGTGGGCGGCTTTGCCAGCACCCCCTACGCCCGCGATGGCCGCGCCGACATGCAGTTCAACGTCATGCCGCTTTCGGTGGACAAGCCCGGCACGCCGCTGCACGACTATCCGGGCTTCACCGCGTCCGCCTGCCAATGCCGGCCCAGCTCGCGGGGACGGCTGCGCATCCGCTCCGCCGATCCTTTGGATGCCCCGCGCATCGAAACCCGTTACCTCAGCGAGCCGCTCGACCGCGACACCCTGGCGGCGGGGGTGGAGATGCTGCGCGACATCTACCGGCAGCCGGCCTTCGCCGGCTTGGTGGAAGCCGAGGTGCTGCCGGGCGCCGAGCGCGCGAGCCGCGCCGACATCGTGGACTTCGCGCGCAAGATGGGCGGCACGGTCTTCCATCCCGTCGGCACCTGCCGCATGGGTTCCGACGCGGGCTCGGTCGTGGACCCCACGCTGAAGGTGCGCGGCGTGCGGCGGCTGCGCGTCATCGACGCCTCCGTCATGCCCGACATGGTTTCCGCCAATACCAACGCCGCCGCCATCATGATCGGCGAGAAAGGCGCGCACCACGTGCTTGCCGATCCGGCTTGACCCCCTTTTCCGCACAAGGCCCCACGTTATGCATTCCCTGCCTGGCTCGACCCCTTTCACCATCGCCAAGATCGAGACTTTTGTGTTTCGCGCACCCATCGACCAGCCGGTGCAGACCTCGTTCGGCATCATGCGCGATCGTCCGGCCGTGCTCGTTCGAATCGAGGACCGCGACGGCGCGCACGGATGGGGGGAGATCTGGTGCAACTTCCCCAACGTGGGCGCGGAGCATCGCGCTCGGGTGCTGGACAGTTGCGTGGCGCCGCTGGTCATGGGGAAATCCTGGGCGAGCCCCGCTCAGGCATTCCAGGCCCTGGACGTCCAATTGCGCGTGCTGGCGATCCAGAGCGGCGAGCCGGGCACGCTGGCGCAGGCCACCGCCGGCCTGGATGTGGCGCTGTGGGATCTGGCCGCGCGCAGGCTGCGGCAACCCCTGTGGCGGCTGCTGGGAGGGCAATCGACGGTGGCCGTCTATGCCTCGGGCCTGAATCCCACCGAGCCCGGCAAGCTCGCCGAGGCGAAGCATCGGGAAGGGTATCGCGCCTTCAAGCTGAAGGTCGGTTTCGGCGCCGAGCGCGATGTGGCCAATCTGCGTGCATTGCGCACGCAATTCGGCCCGGACACCGCCCTGATGGTGGATGCGAATCAGGCCTGGGCGCCCGCGGCCGCAACCGAGATGAGCCGCCGGCTCGCCGAATTCGCTCCGCAATGGCTTGAAGAACCCATCCCGGCCGACCACGGCCAGGACGACTGGCGCGAGCTGGCCGCGGCCAGTCCGATTCCGCTGGCCGGCGGCGAAAACCTGCGCGGTGACGCGGCCTTCGACGAAGCCATCGCGGCCGGCGCGCTGCAAGTGATCCAGCCCGACCTGGGCAAATGGGGCGGGTTCAGCGGCTGCCTGCCGGTCGCGCGCCGGGCGATGGACCGCGGCCGGCTGTTCTGCCCGCACTGGCTGGGCGGCGGCGTGGGACAGGTCGCCTCGCTGCACCTGAAGGCGGCGGCCGGCGGCTCCGGCTATGCGGAAGTGGATTCCAATCCCAATCCCCTGCGCGATCTTTTCGCTGGCGGCTGCCTGCGGCCGCGCGACGGCGTGGTCACGCTGCCCGACGCGCCGGGATTGGGCATCGAGCCCGATCTGGCGGCGGCGCAGGATTATCTCGTCAGCCGCCTGGTCCAAAAATAGCGGCCCCGGACGCCGCGGCGCTGCCGAATCAGGCCTGCGCGCGGTCCAGCAGGGCCTGGATGTAGCGGCCGGCTTCCAGGATGTCGCAGCGGATGGCGTGCGCCGCGCCGTCGGCGTCGCCGCGGGCAAGCGCCGCCACGGCTTCCGCGTGGTAGTCCATGCGCTTTAGGTAGGGCACGTATTCCGGCAGAACCAGGTTCAGCACCGGCCCGCAGCGCAGCCAGAGCGTTTCGATGGCGTCCTCCAGGATATCCATCCCGCTCATCGCATAGATGTGGAAATGGAAGCGGCGATGCACGTCCAGATAACCCTGGTGGCCGTCGGCATCGATCAGCCGCTTCATGTCCGCGAGCAATCCGCGCAGCGTTTCGAGATCCGCGGGCGTCACGTGCGCGGCAGCTTCATGCGCCGCGCGGCTTTCCAGCTCGGCGCGCATGATGAGCAATTGACGCAGCTGGCCGGCGTCCACTTCTGGCACCACCGCGCCGCCGCCCTGCCCGCCCGTGCCGCGCCGCAGGATGCGTTCGGCAATCAGGTGATTCACCGCGTCGCGCACCGGCGTCAGGCTGATCCCGAGCTCGGCGGCGATATCGCGCAGCAGGATGCGGTGTCCCGGCTCGTACCGCCCGGTCAGCAGCGCCTCGCGCAAGGCCGCATACGCGCGATCCCAAAGGGTCCCGCGGTCGATCGGCTGTAAAGCGGCCGGCTTGGGACCGGCGGCCGCGCCAGCGGCTTTCGCTTGAGGCATTTGCCCACCTTCTTTCATTCGCTCCTCCAAACGCCTCATTTTCGCATTCCCGCCGCCAGTGCGTAGTGCGCGCCGGACCTCGCACGCCCGATTCCCCCTTCCGGCGCGTCCGGGTAGGACGGCGCACGTATGCCGTCTTCCGCCCCAACCGGCGGCCCGTTTCCAGCATTGTTATTTGTTATAACGAATGATAGTATGGCCGCACGACGTCGCCCAGAGAGGCACGCGATGCGCCGGCAGGCGCCCCTGCAACCGGAGGAGACCCCATGTCCTTGCTATCCCGCACGATGGCCGCACTGGCCTGCGTCTGCGCCATTTCCACGGCCGCCGCCAAAGACGCCTTTCCCGAACGCAGCATCCGTTTCATCATTCCCTGGAACGCAGGCGGCTCGAACGACATCGCGGCGCGCGAGCTGCAGCAGATCGTCGCCGAGCAGCAGAAGATCACCCTTGTCGTCGAAAACGCCCCGGGCGCGACCGGCGCCATCGGCCTGGGCAAGGTGGCATCCGCGCCGCCGGACGGCTATGTCGTGGGCATGGGCACCAGCTCCACCCTGGCGCAGATCGCGCAGAACCTGACGACGCTGCGCAACGAACAGTTCACGCATATCGCGCGGGTCTCGACGGATCCGCTGATGCTGCTGGTGCCCAAGGACGGTCCCGCCACGCTGGAGGATTTCCTGGCCGAGATGAAAAAGAACCCGGGCAAGGTGTCCATCGGCACGCCGGGCACCAACAACCTGAACCACATCTTCGCCGAAATGACGGCCCGCGCCGCCGGCGTAGGCTATGTGAACGTGCCTTACCCCGGCGGCTCGCGCGTCATCGCGGACCTGGCCGGCAAGCAGATCCAGGCGGCGGTGCTCAAGCCGTCGGAAAGCAAGGGCCAGATCGACGCCGGCTACGTGAAGCCCATCGGCGTGTTCGGCAACGAGCGGCTGAAGGTGTATCCCGACGTGCCGACGTTCAAGGAAAAAGGCTACGACGTCTATCCCTACGGCCCGCTGGTGCAGATGGCCTACGTGGTCGCGCCCGCCGGGATCCCGCCCGATGTGCGCGCCCGCCTGATCGAAATCTTCTCCCGCGCCATCCAGAGCGACAAGTTCAAAACCTTCGGCGATCAAAACGGTTTCCTGGTCGATGACCTGACCGGCGATGCCCTGGACGCCGAAGTGCGCGACGTGCAAACGACCCTGAACAGCGTCGCCACCAAGGTATTCAAGCACTAAGGCCGGCCCAGGCCGGAAGGAACCGGCGCCGGCGCATCTCTTTCGAGGAAACCAATGAGCATCATCAAGAAAGTCACCTGCCACGTCGTCGCGGCGCCCGTGCAGCGGCCCTTCACGTCTTCCCGCGGCTGGCTGTACAAGACGCGCGGGTCCTGCATCGTCGAGATCGAAACGGCGGACGGCGTCGTCGGCTGGGGCGAATGCTATGGGCCTGCCCAAGTGGCGCGCGCCTACATCGAATCGCAATACGCGCCCCGCGTCGTCGGGCGCGATGCCTTCGACGTGGAAGTGATCTGGGAAGACCTGTACAACCGGATCAAGGACTACGGCAACACGGGCATGGCGATTTCCGCACTCAGCGGCATCGACATCGCGCTGTGGGACATCATCGGCAAGGCCTGCGGCAAGCCGGTGCACAAACTGATCGGCGGCGCGCACCGGACGGAAGTCCAGGCCTATGCGACGGGGCTGTATTTCATCGACATGGACCGTCTGATCGAAGAGGCGGTGGAGGAAGCGGCGGACTACGTGCGCCAGGGTTTCAAGGCCGTGAAGATGAAGATCGGCCTGGGCTCGCCCAAGCTGGACATCCAGCGGGTGGCCGCCGTGCGCGAAGCCGTGGGCGATGACGTGCGGCTCATGGTCGATGCGAATCACTGCTTTACCGTGCCTGCGGCGATCCGCCTGGGACGCGAACTCGAACGCCTGGACGTGGAGTGGTTCGAGGAACCGATTTCCCCGGAAGACCTGGACGGCTATGTGGAAGTATCGCGGGCGCTCGACATCGCGGTGGCGGGCGGCGAAAACGAATTCACCCGCTGGGGTTTCCGCGACATCGTGGCGCGCAAGGCCATGGACATCGTGCAGCCGGACGTGTGCGCCGCCGGCGGCATCAGCGAGTGCCGCAAGATCGCCGCGCTGGCGCTCGCCCATGGCGTCGAATGCGTGCCCCATGCGTGGGGATCGGCCATCGGCCTGGCCGCGACGCTGCACTTCCTGGCCGCGCTGCCCGACCAGCCGCCGAGCTTCCGCCCCATGCCCCCGCTGCTGGAATTCGAGCAGTGCGAAAACCCCTTCCGGGACACGCTGACGGCAACGCCAATCGAGCAGCGCAACGGCATCGTGCAGATACCCACCGGCCCAGGGCTGGGCATCGACGTCAAGCGCGACGTGCTCGATCGCTATCGCGTCGCCTGAGGTCCGCGCGATGCGATTCGTCTCTTTCCATCGCGATGGCGCGGACGGCGCCGGCACGATCGTGCCCGGCTTCATCGACGACCGCACGCCCGGCGGGCCCTGGGTCGTCGACGTGACGCGGCCGGGCAACGCGCCGTGGGCCGCCGCCCTGCCCGCCGATATGCTGGCGTGGACGGAAATGGGTCTGGCGGCGCTGGCCGGGCGGCTGGCGGCGTGCGAGTTTCCGCCGCCGGCACGCATGCCGCTGGCGCGCGCGCGCCTGGCCGCACCGTTGCCGCGCCCGGGCAAGATCGTCGGAGCGGCGTTCAATTACCACGACGCGCTGCGCGAACGCGACATGGCGCCACCCGCGGCGCCGGTCATCTTCATCAAGTCCGGCCGCACCGTGATCGGCCCCGGCGAAGCCGTACGGCTGGCGCCCGGCGTGGGCAACGTCACGTATGAAGCGGAACTGGCCGTGGTGATCGGCCGTACCGCCTTGCGCATCGGACCGGACGAGGCCTTCGATTGCGTGGCCGGTTATATGACGCTGAACGATGTCAGCGCCAGCGACATGGTGCGCGCCGACAAGGCTTTCGTGCGCGGCAAGAACCAGCCCACCTTCTGCCCGTGCGGGCCATGGATAGCCACGCCAGACGAAGTGCCGGATCCGGAAGCGCTGGCCGTGTCCTTGCGCCTGGACGGCATCGTGCGGCAGGCGGGCAGCACACGGGACCTGGTGTTCGGCATCGCCGAGCTGATCGCCTATGCCTCCACGCAAATGCCGCTGGACCCGGGGGATATCATTGCCACGGGCACGCCTGCCGGCGTGGCCGCATCGCACCATCCCCCGGCATGGCTGCGGCCCGGCTCGGCCATGTCGGCCGAAGTGCAGGGCCTGGGCGTGCTGACCAACCCTGTCCTGACGAGCGACGTTTCATGACTTCCCGACCCATCGTTGCGCTGACCAGCGCCATCCATCCGGACGAACACGCGCGGCTGGCGCAATCCGCCGAGGTTCGCGTGGCCGCCAACGCCAGCGCGGATGCGCTGAAAGCGGTGGCCGCGCACGCCGATGCCTTGATCGTGCGCAATCCCCTGCCCGCCGATATTTTCGAAACCGCCCCGCAATTGAAAGGCGTCGTCCGCCATGGCGTCGGGCTGGACATGATTCCCATGGAGCAGGCCAACCGGCACGGCATCGTGGTCGCCAACATTCCGGGCGCCAACACCGCTTCGGTCGTGGAGTACTGCGTGGCGGCCATGCTGCATCTGCGCCGCCGTCTGGCGGGCATCGACGCCATGCTGCGCAAGGAAGGCTGGGCGCCCGCCCGCGCGTATGGCGAGGGCGGCGCAGAACTGGCCGGATCCGTGTGCGGCATCGTGGGCGTGGGGGCCATCGGGAAGCGGCTGGCCGCCATCGCGCAGGCGATGGACATGCAGGTGCTGGGCCTGACCCGGCGTCCGGAAACCCTGCCGGCCGGCGTGCGCGCGGCCGACAAGGAGACGCTGATGCGCGAGTCGGACGTGATCGTGCTGGCCTGTCCTCTTACCGAGGAAACGCGGGGGATGATCGACGCCGCCGCGCTGCGGAGCGCCAAGCCGGGAGCCATTCTGATCAACGTCGCGCGCGGCCCGGTGGTGGATTCCGCCGCCCTGCTGGCCGCGCTGAGGGAAAACCGCCTGGGCGGCGCCGCGCTGGACGTGCACGACATCCAGCCGCTGCCGGCCGACGCGCCGGTTTTCGCGCTCCCCAACGTGCTGCTGACGCCGCATCTTGCCGGGTCGACAACGGCCAGCATGCGCCGCATGAGCCAGGGCGCCGTCGAGGAAGTCCTGCGCATCCTGCGCGGCGAGCCGCCGTTGAATTGGGTGAACCGGGATGCCTGCGCGGCGGCGCGCCGGAATGCATGAAGGGCGCTCCTGCGCGGCCGCGCAGACAGCGCCATGGAAACCAACACAAAGCGAGGATGACACCATGCGCATTACCGACCTGAAGGCCGTGCCCATTTCCTTTCCCGTGCCGGAAAACAAGTCCGTGCGGCTCGGCATCGGGCGCAGCGTCAAGCGCGACGCCGTGCTGGTGCGGGTCCAGACCGACGAGGGCCTGGTGGGCTGGGGCGAAGCCCATCACGGCCGCTGCCCCGGCGCCATCGCAAAACTCATCGACACCACGATGCGCGAGCTGGTGCTCGGCATGGATCCGCGCGACGTCAACGGCGTCACCGCGCGCGTGCTGAAGATGCAGTTCGCCAGCCATGGCATGGGAGCGGCCGCCGCGCTGGCATTGAGCGGCATCGATCTGGCGCTATGGGACATCCGCTGCCAGGCGACCGGATGGCCCTTGTACCGGCTGCTGGGCGGCGCGCCCCGCCCCATCAAGGCCTATGCGGGGGGCATCGCGCTGGGCTGGCAGGCCCCCGAGGGACTGGCCGAGGAAGCGGCGGGCCTGGTGGCGCAAGGGTTCCGCGCGTTGAAGCTGCGCGTGGGGGACACGCCGGCGCGCGACGTCGCCCGGGTGCGCGCGGTGCGGGCGGCCGTGGGCGATGACATCGACATCCTGGTGGACGCGAATACCGCCTACACCCTGGAAGACGTGCGCCGGGTGATGCCCGCGTATGAGGAATGCCAGGTCATCTGGCTGGAAGAGCCTTTCCCCGCCCATGATCATGAGGCCTACGCGCGCGCCGCGCGTCTGGGCCGCGTGGCCCTGGCCGCCGGCGAAAACCACTACACCCGCTACGAGTTCGGGCCGCTCCTGGCGTCCGGCAGCGTGGGCTACGTGCAGCCGGACCTGTCCAAGGTGGGCGGGGTGACCGAGGGCATGCGGGTGGCGGCGATGGCCAGCGCGTCGAAGATATCGGTCAACCCGCATACGTCGGCGACGGCCATCAACATGGCCACCACGATCCATTACCTGTGCGCCGTCGACAACCCGGGCTATTTCGAGGCGGACGTCACGGCCCTGAATCCCTTCCGCGACGAAATGATGGACCAGCCGCCTTACGTTCTGGACGAAAGCGGCCACGTGCATCCGCGCGAAGGCACGGGCATCGGACTGAACATCGACCAGGACTTCCTTGCCGCCCATCCGCTCATCGAAGGTCCCTGCTACGTCTGACGGGCGGCCCGGAGGCATGGCCGGGCGGCGCCTTCGCGCTGTACGATGTCGCCATGCCTCGCTCGAACGCTTCCACCCCCGCCGAATCCAAAGCCGCTGCCGAACCATCGCCCGCGGCAACGTCCACGAGACGCAGGCCCGCGGCGGGACGCAGACTCGCACCGGACGATTTCGTCGCCCTCGCCCGGTTGCGCTACGCGCTGCGCCGTTTTACGGCTTTCAGCGAAACGGCGGCGGCCGAGCGCGGCCTGACGCCGCAGCAGCACCAGGCGCTGCTGGCCATCAAGGCCGCTCCCGGAGAAACAATGACGGTGGGCGAGATCGCGGAGTGGCTGCTGCTGCGCCCGCACAGCGCTGGCGAGCTGGTCGACCGGCTGGAACGCATGGCGCTGGTGCGCCGCCAGGCCGATGAGTCCGACCGCCGCCGGGTGCGCGTGGCGCTGACGCCCGCCGCCCAGGACCAGTTGGACGCCTTGTCGGCTGCGCATTTCGAGGAATTGCGCGCCATCGGGCCGATGCTCCGGCAATTGCTGACGCACTTCGAGTCGGACCGGGACGGCTGACCGTTCCCACCCGCGGCCCGGTGGCCGAAACGCCGGGCCCCGGCGGCATCCCCGCGCCGGAAGCCGCATTCCAGGCGCCGCCGCTTCCGTGCCCTTTACCTGACAACTCCCTTGCGCGCAGCATGGCGGCGCACGCGCACGCTCGCCCAAATATATCGCTCTACGATATAATTGCGTTTTTCGATCCCGCCAACCTCGTCCGCAAATCCGGCCCCCGAGCGCCCGCCTCCTCCCCTATGTCCGCCTCTCCTTCCCATCCCAGCAGCCACAGCGCGCCACCCCGGCTGGGCGATTTCACCACCGACAAACGCGTACTCGCCATGATGCTCATGGCCGCCGTCGCCGGCGGCATGGGCGTGGCCGCCGCCTGGGTGCTGCTGCGCCTGATCACGCTGTGCACGAACGTGGCGTATTACGGACGCTTCACGCTGGAGCCGCTACCCATCGCCGGCACGCCTTACGGCGCCTGGTCCGTGCTGGTGCCGGTGGCGGGCTGTATCGTCATCGGCCTGATGGCGCGCTACGGCTCCGAAAAAATCCGCGGCCACGGCATTCCCGAAGCCATGGAAGCCATCCTGATCGGCAAAAGCCGCATCCAGCCCAAGGTCGCGCTGCTCAAGCCGCTGTCCTCGGCCGTATCCATCGGCACCGGCGGCCCGTTCGGCGCCGAAGGTCCCATCATCATGACGGGCGGCGCGCTGGGCTCGCTGCTGGCGCAGGCGTTTCACGTGACCGCTGCCGAGCGCAAGACGCTGCTGGTGGCCGGCGCGGCCGCCGGCATGACGGCCGTGTTCGGCACACCGATCGCCGCGGTGCTGCTCGCGGTGGAGCTGCTGCTGTTTGAATGGAAGCCGCGCAGCTTCCTGCCGGTGGCCACCGCTGCGGCCGTGGCGGGCGCCAGCCGCACGCTGCTGCTGGATGCCGGTCCGCTCTTTCCCTATGCGGGCCACGCGGTCCTGACCGCGCCGCATTTCCTGTCCTGGGCCTGCATCGGCCTGATGGCCGGCATCGGTTCCGGGGTGCTGACCGCCATGGTGTATGGCGCGGAAGACGTCTTCCAGAAACTGCCCCTGCACTGGATGTGGTGGCCGGCGATCGGCGGCCTCGCCATCGGCATCGGCGGGCTGATCGAACCGGCGGCGCTGGGTGTGGGCTACGACAATATCCGCCACCTGCTGGACGGCACGCTGACGTCGCACGCCGTTCTGTTGCTGCTCGCAGTGAAGGCGGTGATCTGGGCCATCGCCCTGGGATCCGGGACGTCGGGCGGCGTCCTGGCCCCGCTGCTGATTTTCGGCGGCGCCCTGGGCGCGCTGGCGACCGGCTTCATGCCGCACGCGGAAACGGGGCTGTGGGCTGCACTGGGCATGGCCGCCATGATGGGCGGCACGATGCGCGCGCCGCTGACGGCGACGCTGTTCTGCGTGGAGCTGACGGGAAATTCGAGCCTGCTGCTGCCGGTGCTGACTGCCAGCACCGTGGCCTACGGCGTCACCGTACTGCTGCTCAAGCGTTCGATCCTGACGGAAAAGATCGCGCGCCGCGGTCATCACGTCGTGCGTGAATACCACGTCGATCCGCTGGAATTGGTGCGGGTGCAGGCGATCATGCGCCAGGACGTCATGACGCTGCCAGGCGATATGACGATGGGCCAGGCGCTGGCCTTCTTCGAATCCGACGCGCATCGCCACACCGCCTATCCGGTCGTCGACCCGGCGGGCCGCGTGCGCAGCGTGGTGACGCAGGCGGACATCCTGGCCTGGACGAGCGACACCGCGCCGGTGGAGCAGCCGCTGGGCGAAGTCCTGGCGGACCGCGCGCCCATGCTGGGCTACCCCGACGAGACCGCCGGCGCGCTGGCCGACCGCATGGCGGCCACCGGCGTGGGACGCGTGCCGATCGTGGACCGGCGCGACGGCCGCCTGGTCGGCATCGTCAGCCGCGCCGACCTGATGCAGGTGCGCGCGCGCCGCCGCGAGGAAGAAAGCGTGCGCGAACGCTATCTGTTGCGCGCCCGCCCCGCCGCTCAGGCGGACGCGGCTTCGCTGGCGCCTTCCAAGGCCGCCAGCGCCTTCAGGGACTGAGCCAGTTCCGCGCTGAGCGCGGCCACCAGCTCGCCGGCCGGCAGGCTGCGCGACAGCCGCACGCCCTGCCCCGCCCACTGCGCCGCGAACGCACTGCTGCCGCGCGCCTTGGCGGCGGCGTGCAGGGCCTTGCCGGCATCGTAGGCGATCGGATAATCGGGCACGCGCGGGCTGCCCGCCGCTTCACCCAGCTGCATCAAGCGGTTGTACAGGCCCCGCGCACGCCGCCCGGAGATCGCCTCTGTCATGGACGTCACGGCGCCGCCGTCCTGCAGCGCGGCGCGGAAGGCGGCATCGGCCGCGCTTTCCGGACACGCGATGAAGGCCGTTCCCATCTGCGCGGCCTGCGCGCCCAGAGCCAGGACGGAGGCGATGCCGGCGCCATCCATAATGCCCCCCGCCGCCACCACCGGAATATCCAGATTGCGCGCGAGCAGGCGCGTCAGCGCCAGCGTGCCGAGCTGTTCGTCCCGCTCTGACGGGTCGAACATGCCGCGATGGCCGCCCGCTTCGTAGCCCTGCGCGACGACGGCGTCGATGCCGGCATCCCGCACGCGGCGCGCCTCTTCCAGCGTGGTCGCGCAAGCCATCAGAAAGATGCCCGCATCGTGCAGCGCCCGGATGCGCGCCGCATCCGGCAGGCCGAAATGGAAGCTCACCACCGCCGGCCGCGTCTCGAGAAAGACGCCCAGCATGTCGTCGTCAACGACAAAGCTCTTGTAGATTTCCTTCAGCCCTGCCGGCGGCTCGGCGCCGAATTCACGAAAGACCGGCGCGAGGTAGGCCAACCACGCCGCCTCCGCTCCGGCGTCCGCCTTGGCGGGCGCATGACAGAACACGTTCACGCCGAAGGGCTTGTCCGTCAGCGCCCGTGTGTCGGCAATGGCCTTGCGCGCGGCTTCGGCATTCATCGCTCCCACCCCCAGAAAGCCCAGCGCGCCGACATTCGCGGCGGCCGCGGCCAGCGCCGGCGTGCTGACGCCCGCCATGGGGGCCTGGATGATCGGGGTGGAGATCCCCAGCCGCGTGGCAAGCGGGGTGCGGATATCGGGCATGATTCGGCTCCTTGCAAGGGTAGGCCGCAAAGCGCCGACCCGGCGCCCGCGGCGGTTCATCGGTAAGCACGGCGTCGCCGGCAGGCAGGCGTGGCGCGCCCATGGCGGCAGGCCGTCTCATGCCGCACGCCGCATCTCCTGATAGAAAGCGCTGCAGGCCGACGTACGGAAGCCCGCGCGGCTGATCAGGAAGCTGTTGACCGTGCGCAGCAGCGTTTTATTGACGCCCGCGGCAGCGGGGTGCATCGCGAGCACCGACTGCGGCACCGCGGCCACTGCGGTGCCCGCCATCACACAGGCCAGAATGGCGGCGTAGGAGCTCTGCTCCACCACGCCCCAGCCGTCCAGGCTTTCCCCATCACGCGCCAGCCATTCGTCCACGCAGTTGCGATAGGTGCAGCCCTGCGTGAATGCGGCAATGGTGCGCACGCGGATATCGCGCGCCCGCCGGATGCGCGGATGCGATGGCGGCGCCACCAGCAACAGGCGCTCGGTGAACAGATAATCGCCTTGCAGCGCGGGGCCCAGCCTGGCCATGTCCGCCTGCTCGGGCCGGCCCTGCGCCGGGTGCGCCACGATGGCGCAATCCAGCCGATGGGCCACGACCGCGTCGGCGAGCGCCTGCGTGGTTCCCGTCTGTATATCGATCTGCACCGCCGGCCACTTGCGATGGAAACTGGCCAATGGCCCCGGCAGCCGGCTGGCGGCCGCCGCCTCCATCGACCCGAGCCTGAGCCGCCCCGATGGCGCCTCGTCGCGCACCGCCTGACGCGCTTCCGTCGCCAGCGCCAGGATGCGTTCGGCGTAGTCCAGAAAGCGCCGCCCCTCCGGCGTCAGCGCCATCTGCCGGCCGCCTCGCACGAAGAGCGCCACGCCAAGGTTCTCTTCCAGTTTCTTCACCCGCGTCGTCACATTCGACTGCACGCGCCGCAGCCGCCTGGCCGCCCGGGTCACGCTCTGCTCCTGAGCCACCGCGCGGAAGATCTCCAATTCGGCGATTTCCATGGCATTTTCCAATCTGTTTGAGGAATGCTACTCCCAAACAGATTCTCTTTTCGAGATAGTTGGGGCGGCACCCCAGCCAGGGCCTGGGCGCTCGGCGCGGGCCGAACACGGACGGACCGCACACGGTTACGCCCCCAGGCGCCCGATGCGCCGGAAGCTGCTCATGTCATGGCCTGGCGCCGCCGCGGCGGGCGCCTCAAAGCGCCTGCCGATACAGCGCCACGGCATCCTGACGCGAAAGTTCGCGCGGGTTGTTCACCAGCAGGCGCGTCTGGAGCATGGCGTCATCGGCCAGCGCGTCCACGTCATTCGCCGTAATACCCGTTTGCGTCAGGCGGCTCGGAAGTCCCACGGCCGCCGGCAAGGCTTCGAGCCATTCGATCAGCGCGACGGCGCGAGCCTCGGGCGAGCCGGGCGCGCGCGGCAGCACCTGTTCGGCCAGCTCCTCGTACTGCGGCAAGGCGGCCGGCAGGTTGAAGCGCAACACCGGGCCCAGCACCAGCGAATTGGAAAGCCCGTGGGGCACATGAAAGCGCGCGCCAACGGGATACGCAAGCGCGTGCACGGCGCCCACCGGCGCATTGGCGAAAGCCATACCGGCCATGCAGGCCCCAATGAGCATGGCCTGGCGCGCATCCCTGTCCCCGGGCGTGTCGCACACCCGCCGGATATTGGCGGACAGCAGGCGCAGCGCTTCGCGCGCCAGGCTGTCGGACAGGGGGTTCTTCAACCGCCGGCTCGTATACGCTTCGATGGCGTGCACCATCGCGTCGATGCCGGTGGCGGCGGTGACCGGACGCGGCAGGCCCAGCGTCAGGTCGGCGTCCAGCAGCGCGACGTCGGGGAGCAGCACGGGCGAGACGACGCCCTGCTTCATGTTTTCACCGGTCGTGACGATGGCGATGGGCGTGACCTCGGAGCCGGTGCCCGCCGTGGTCGGGACCAGGATCAGCGGCAGACGCGCGCCGCGCACCTTGTCCACGCCATAGACCGATTCCAGATCCACCTCCCCGCTCGCCAGCAGGGCGGCCAGCTTGGCCGTGTCCAGCGAACTGCCGCCGCCGAAACCGACGATGCAGTCCGCACGGGTGGCGCGCGCCTGTTCCGCGGCAGCCAGGACGACGTGCACGGGCGGCTCGGGCACGACCTGCGCGTAGCAATGCACGCCCAGGCCGGCCCGCCGCATCCCTTCCAGGGCCGGCTCCAGCAGCCCCGCGCGCGCGACGCCTGGATCGGTGACCACCAGCACCGAGCGCGCGCCCAGCCGCGCGACGTGGTCGGCCAGTTGCAAGGCGGCGCCCGGCGCGACCAGGACCGATTTGGCGGCATGGAAAGCAAAGGGTTGCATGGCGATGTCTCCTTGTGTGCCGATTTCTGCGTGCCGATTCGTGCCGATTTCTGCGTGCCGATTTCTTCGCGCCGATTTCTTCGTGCCGATTTCTTCGGCGGCTTTGGCGCCATCACGTTACGCGCGTCGCGGGGGCTCAGCAACCCGGGACTTCGCCACCCCCGCCATTGCGCCCCGCCCTGGTCGCCCCCTGGCGCAGCAGCCGTCTGTCGCGGGTGCCGCCCCGATACAATCCTCATCTGCTCACCGCAGTAATGGGCGCGCTCGCGTCCGCGGTGCCGTCGTGCCCGGACGCACCCGGCCGGCGGCGGAGCCGGCCGCATCATCCCCACGAGGTCCAACACCATGATTGCCCTGTCCGACCATGACCAGGCCCTGCTCGACGGCGCGCAAGGCGAAGCGGCGGCCATGGCGATGCGCGTGCTCGTGCGCGCGGCCGCCGTCATGGGCGCCCCGCGCCTGCTGGATATCGAAAGCGCACACATCGACGGCTGCCTGTATCACGGACAGGCCAGTCTGGACTTCGTGGAAAAACTGGTCGGCGCCGGCGGCAAAGTCGTCGTTCCAACCACCTTGAACGTCGGGTCCATGGATTTGATCCATCCCGAACTGTTCCGCGGCGGCGACGCCCTGCGCGACGCCGGCACGCGCCTGATGCAGGCGCACCTGGAATTGGGCTGCGAATCGACCTTCACCTGCGCGCCTTACCAATTGCAGCGGCGGCCGCGCCTGGGCCAGCAGATTGCCTGGGCGGAATCCAATGCGATCGTGTTCGCAAATTCCGTCCTGGGCGCGCGCACGAACCGCTACGGCGATTTCATGGATCTGTGCGCCGCGCTCACCGGCCGTGCACCCTGTTGCGGCCTGCATCTGGACGAGAACCGCCGCGCGGGCCTCGTGTTTGCCGTGGAGGATTTCCCCCGCGAACCGGACGGCCGCGACATCTGGTATGCCGCGCTCGGGCTACTGGTGGGAAAGCGCGCCGGCGGCATTGTTCCCGCGATCACCGGCCTGCCCGCCGATACGACGGAGGACGAGCTGAAGGCGCTGGGCGCGGCAGCGGCTTCCAGCGGGGCCGTGGCGCTTTTCCACGCCGTCGGCATCACCCCGGAAGCGTCCACGCTCGAAGCGGCCCTGGGCGTGGACAAGCAGCAGGACAATTCCGCCATACCGGCAGCCCCGACGGTGGTCGTCCGCCGCGCGGACCTGCGCGCAGTCCGCGCCTCGCTAAACCAGGCCCGCCCCGGCGATCCGCTGGCAGCCGTGAGCGTCGGAACGCCGCATTTTTCGCTGGCGGAATGCGCGGCGCTGGAGCGCCTGCTGTCCGGGATGGGCCGCCCGTGCGCGGTGGACTTTTATGTGAACACCAGCCGCTACATCCTGTGGGAACTGGAGTCGTCGGGACTGGCTGCGCGCCTGCGCGGCGCGGGCGTGCAGTTCGTCACCGACACCTGCACCTACATCACCCCCATCATGCGGCAGACCCAGGGCCTGGTCATGACGAATTCCGGCAAGTGGGCGCACTACGCCCCTGCGAACATCGGCGTAAGCGTTGCATACGGCAGTCTGCGCGAATGCGTACGGTCCGCCGTGGAAGGAAAGGTGTGCCTCGATGACGCCTGATTCCGCGCGCGCGCTCTCCGCAACGACCATCGTGCCGGGCGCCGGAGGCGGCCCCGTGCTGGCGCTGGCCGAACCGTTGAGTTTCTGGGGCGGCTACGACGCCGCCGCCGGCGTCATCATCGAGCCGCGCCATCCGCAATGCGGACAGGGTCTTGCGGGCCGCGTGCTGCTGATGGCCCGCGCCAAGGGATCGAGCTCCAGCAGCAGCGTGCTGGCCGAAGCCATACGCAACGGCACCGGCCCCGCGGCCATCGTGATGCGCGACCGGGATCTCATCGTGGCGCTTGGCTGTATCGTGGCCGGCGAGCTGTATGGCATCGATGTGCCGATCGCACTGGCCGATGAAGCGCCCTGGCGGACGCTGTCCGCGCTGCCTGCCGGCACGCCGCTGCAGGTGGAGGCCGGCGCGCACGGCTGCCGCATTCTTTATTGAAACGCCCTTTATTGGAACGCCCTTTATTGAAACGCCGTTTATTGGAACGCCGTTTCCATGAAGTTGCGCAGCTTGCGCGAATGCAGGCGCTCCGGCGGCATTTCGCGCAGGCGTTCCAGCGCCCGGATGCCGATTTCCAAATGCTGGCCCACCTGCTTGCGATAGAACTCCGAGGCCATGCCGGGGAGCTTCAATTCCCCGTGCAGCGGCTTGTCGGACACGCATAGAAGGGTTCCATACGGAACGCGGAAGCGAAAGCCGTTGGCCGCGATGGTGGCCGACTCCATGTCCAGCGCGATCGCCCGCGATTGCGCGAAGCGCTGCACCGGCTCCGTATGGTCGCGCAGTTCCCAATTGCGGTTGTCGATGGTGGCCACCGTCCCGGTGCGCATGATGCGCTTGAGCTCCCAGCCTGAGAGGCCGGCCACTTCCTCCACCGCCTGCTCCAGCGCCACCTGGACCTCCGCCAGCGGCGGCACCGGCACCCAGGTCGGCAGGTCCGCATCCAGAACGTGATCGTCGCGCACGTACCCGTGCGCGAGCACATAATCGCCCAGGCGTTGCGAAGCCCGCAGCCCGGCGCAATGGCCCAGCATCAGCCAGGCATGCGGCCGCAGCACCGCGATATGGTCGGTGATGGTCTTGGCGTTCGAGGGACCCACGCCGATATTGACCAGCGTGATGCCCGAATGGTCGGCGCGGGTCAGGTGATACGCCGGCATTTGGGGCAGCCGCCCAACCGGCGATTCCGCCGCAATCGGTTCCCCGCGCCGCAGAATGCGGTTGCCCGGCTCCACCAGCGCGTCGTAATCGCCTTCGCCGGCGCTCAGCATGGCGCGAGCGCGCGCGCAGAACTCGTCGACGTAGAACTGGTAGTTGGTGAACAGGACGAAATTCTGGAAATGCACCGGCGCGGTGGCCGTGTAGTGCTGCAACCGGTGCAGCGAGTAGTCGATGCGCGGGGCGGTGAAGGGCCCGAGCGGACGCGGTTCGTTCTCGCGCCCATGCCAGGTGCCGTTGACGATGGCATCGTCCGTGATGGCCAGGTCCGGCACGTCGAAAATGTCGCGCAGCGGCCGCTTCATCGCCTCCAGGTGCTCGCCTTCGACATAGGCGCCGTCGGGAAACGCGAAGTGCAGCGGAATCGGTACGTTGGACTCGCCCACCTCCACCGGCACCTTGTGGTTGTGCAGCAATTGGCGGATCTGCTCGGTCAGGTAATCCTTGAACAGGCGCGGCTGCGTGATGGTGGTCTGGTAGACGCCCGGCTCCGCCACATGGCCGTACGACAAACGCGAATCCACGCGGTCGTAGGTGTGCACGGCGATACGCAGGGCGGGATAGCAGGCGCGCACCCTGCCGCCCTGCAGGTCCTCGCCGCGCGCGACGCGATCGAAGGCGGCGCGCAAATATGCGGTATTGCGGGCGTAGATTTCAGTCAGCCGCTCGACGGCGGCTTCCGCGCTGTCGAATGCCTGGAACGGCATGAAATCGGGACGAACGGTGTGAGAAGGTGCATCGCCGATACGCATGAATCGATCTCCTGTCTGCCTCGCGCCGCCATGCGTTCCGGCGTCGAGGTCACATTCCGGCCCGCCGCGGGGGCGGGCCGGTGTGCCGCGCGCTTACTTCACGGCGGTTTTCGAACCGTCCTTATGCCATTCGAACACTTCGAACTGGAAGTTGTTCAAATCGCCCTGGCTGTTCCAGGATACCTTGCCGATGGGCGCATCGATGCTGTTCTTGTGCAGCCAGGCCGCCACCTTGGCGGGATCGGTGGATCCGGCGCCCTTGATGCCATCGACGATGGCCATCGTGGCGGTGTATGCGGTCAGCTGGAATGCCCCGGACGGATTGCGCTTCTTGTCCTTGAACGCCTGGACCAGCGCGGCGTTCTTCGGGTCCTGCGAGAAGTCGGCCGGCAGGGTCAGCAGCATGCCTTCGACCGCCGGGCCCGCGATGGCGTTGATGTCGGGGTTGCCCGCGCCTTCCGGTCCCATGAAGCGCGCCTTCAGCCCCTGCTCGGCCGCCTGGCGCATCAGCAGGCCCATTTCGGGATGATAGCCGCCGTAGTAGACGAAATCGACGTTCTCGCTCTTGAGCTTGGTGATTACCGCGGAATAGTCGCTGTCGCCGGCGTTGATGCCTTCGAACACCGCCACGGGCACCTTGGCCTGGTCCAGCTTGGCCTTGACGGCCGTGGCGATGCCTTGCCCATACGACTGCTTGTCGTGCAGCACGGCGACGCGCTTGGGCTTGACCTTGTCGATGATGTAGGCCGCCGCGGCCGGACCCTGCTGGTCGTCACGCCCGATCGTGCGGAAGATGAAGTTGTACTTCTTGCCGTCGGTCAATGCCGGCGCGGTCGCCGAAGGCGTGATCATGACGACGCCTTCCTGCTCATAGATGGGCGCCGCGGCAATGGTGGCGCCCGAGCACACGCCGCCGACCACGAAGCCGATCTTCTCGTTCACCACGCGGTTGGCCGCGGTCGGCCCCTGCTTCGGTTCGCAGCCATCGTCCACCACGACGACTTCCAGTTTGCGGCCGTTGACACCGCCGGCGGCGTTCACCTGCTCCACCGCGGTGTTGATGCCTTCACGCACCATATCGCCGTACTGGGTCACCGCGCCGGTCGTCGGACCCACCGCGGCGATCTTGATGGTCTGCGCGCCGGCGGCGCTGGCGAGCAATCCGGACGTTATCGCAAGCGCCGCCGCGGCGGCCGTCAGTCGAAGGGGTTTTTTCATTGTCATCTCCTATGGCACGGTCCATGCCAGATAACGGACGCGTGGTCCTCCTGGGCGTTTCGCCTGCCAGGGCCGGCGAAAGGGCTCAAAGAATACCTGAAAGCGCGGCGGAGAAACTGCCGTCGGGAAAATCCTCAAAAAGAAAACCGGCGCCCCGCCGCCCGAGCGTCATGCGAACTTTCAACGCAACCGCACGGTCGCGGCGCTTATAACGCGCCAAATATATCTACAAGCGCATTAATTCGTTTGCGCAATGAGGCTGCGCCTGCATTATCGCTCCATGCGATTTCAACCGATCATCGTTCCCGGCTGGCGGAATTCGGGCCCGGACCACTGGCAAAGCCTGTGGGAACGGACCCTGCCGCATGCCGTCCGCGTGCCGCAGCGCGACTGGGAAAATCCCGATCCCCAGTCCTGGATCGGCACCCTGGCCGCCTGCGTGGAAGCCGCCCCGTGGCCCGCCCTGTTGATTGCGCACAGCCTGGGCTGCATCGCGGCGGCGGCGCTGCCTGCCGCCTTGCATGGCCGCATAGCCGCCGCGCTGCTGGTAGCGCCCGCCGATGTCGAGCGGCCGGGCGCCCCGGCCTGCCTGGGCGCATTCGCGCCGATCGCGACGCGTTCCCTGCCCTTCCAGAGCGTGGTCGTGGCCAGCGACAACGATCCCTACTGCAGCCTGGCGCGGGCGCGGCATCTGGCAGAGCAATGGGGAAGCCGCCTGATCGTGCTGCCCGGCGCCGGACACATCAACGCGGAAGCCGGCTTCGGCGCCTGGCCGCAGGGCTTGAACGCGCTGCGCGCCTTGCGGCGGCGTGCCGCATGGCGCGTGCGGCCGCCGTCGCGGCGCATCCCGCCCATGGCGCAGCCGGCACAGGGCTAGCGGCAAGCCCCGGCATCGCGCGGCGGTCTTCGCCGCGCGCCGGCCGCTCAGCCTTCCAGCAGGCTGCGCAGCATCCAGGCGTTCTTTTCGTGGATGTCCAGGCGCTGCGTCAGCAGATCCGCCGTCGGCTGGTCGTTGGCGGCGTCGGCCTTCTGGAAAGCCGCCCGGGCCGTCTTGGCGACGGCCTCGTTGCCGGCGACGAGCATGCGGACCATGTCCAGCGCGGCGGGCACTGAAGTGGGCTCGTCGATGGACGACAGCGCGGCGTATTCCCGATACGTCCCGGGCGCGTGATGACCCAGCGCCCGGATGCGCTCGGCGATGCTGTCCAGCGCATTCCAGGCTTCGGTGTACTGCTCCATGAACATCTGGTGAAGCGTGTTGAACAGCGGCCCGGTGACGTTCCAGTGGAAATTGTGCGTCATCAGATACAGCGTGTACGAATCGGCGAGCAGTTTGGAAAGCTCGCCGGCGATCGCCGCGCGATCCTGATCGGAAATGCCGATGTTGATGCGGGGGGCCTGGGATTTGGCAAGTTCGGACATGACGCAACTCTCCTTGATGAACGGGTATGACGGAAGAATAGCATCGCCGCAGCGCCGGATCCCTACATGCCGCGTCCATGACTCGCCGTGTTCCGGTCATGCAGTCGACCGGCCAGCGTAAGCGCCCCTTATGGCCGCGCAGGCCGCCGCTCCGTAGACTGCCCTCCGCGACTTGTCCCCAGGCGCGGACGAGCATCGGATGCCGGGCACGAGCCCGGCGGCAACGGAGAAGCACACCGGACATGACCAATCCAATCGGCATACAGGCATCACTCGGGCAATCGACGGCGTCGTGCGCAGACCGCCCGCGCGGACGCCTGGAAAATCTCGTCTTCAGCGTCCTGGCGGGGCCAGGCAAACGGCACAAGCCCACACCCGGCCGTGCGCGCCAGCCGTTCAGCCTGGTGAACGCGGGCAACCCGGGCCGAAGCCGCCGCGCAGCCAGGGCGGCGGAGCGTCAGTTGGCGCATGATGCAGGCAAGCTGAGGCAGGCCCTGGCGAAGACCGGGGACGGCGCGCTGAGCGATAAAGCGCATGACCGGCTCGCCCGCCTTGCCGAGCGCACCGCCCGCCTGGGCGATGCCCTGCCGCCGCACGCCGCGCAGCGGCCCGACGATGGTCCGGGCCTGCTGCGCTTCATGCAGGATCAGCTTCTGCGGCAGTACGGCGCCGGCACATCGGCATACAGCCCCAGCGCCGATGCCCAGGCTTGCCGTCGCCTGGCCAAACTGAAGATGGGTTTCGAGCGCTGGGCGGCGTCGATGCCGGCCGAAGGCACGCAGGCCTCGCCCGAGCACGTCGCCACCGCCCGGCAGGCCCTGGGCACGGCCATCGACGCCGAAGCCGCCTTGCGCGCCACGGGCAAGGATCTGGATTTCCTTGCCCAGGCACTGAGCGCAGGCTCCCCCGCCGCGATAACGCCCGAGGCAGTGGCTGCGTTCGAACGTATCCTGACCGCACGCCGCATGCTGCGGCCCGACGGCGATCTGCAAGCCTTTCTGATGCCGAAGCTGAGGCTGCTCAGCCGCGAACCGGATGGCGCCGCGGCGCTGAGCCGCGCCGTGCTGGCTTTCTCCAGCGACGAAACCATGCAGGCATGGAAAAGCGCCGTCGCAGAGTGGGCAAAGTGCCGGGCCGGCGGCCGCTCTGACGCCACGGAAACAACCGTCGCGGCCGCACTGAACGACTTGAAAGACATACCTGGCGGCTTCCGGTCCGCCGCGATCGAGGTATTGAAAGAGGCCGCCTGCGAGCATTCGGCAAGGCTTGCCGCCCCATCGCTGCAGCCGACGGCCGAGGGCCTGCAGATTCTGTACGGGAGCGTGGCGGCGCTGCAACCGCACGCAGGCAAGGGCAAACTCGACCAGATCATGAAGGCGCTGTTTGCGCACGCCGTCCGCAACGCCCTGGTCCCGCCGCACCAGCGGGATTTCGATGGCATCCACCGGCTCGCCGCGCCCTTGACCGAGGCGCTGGCGCAAGTGACGCAGAAAGTGGATGGACATCTGGCCATGTTGAACGCGCCGCAAATCCTTGAGCCAAAGGAGCTGAATGCCCTGCGCGCACAGATGCTGGGCGTGGTGTTGGACGGCATGGGCGTCCAGCGCGCGATCGATGCCGTGCCGGGATCGGCCTGGCTGGCCACGCAAGCGGCGCAACAGGAAGCCGCTCGCGAGGTCCTGCCCGGCAAGCCGGCGCCGGAAATCGTGCGGTCCCCGGGGACGGCGATGAACGCGGTCCACAACGGAATCAAGGGGCTGCTCGATGCCTTCCTCGACGGATCGGACAGGCACGCGGAAAAGGCGGTCGGCCGCAAGCTGCCCCGCATTCTGCAGGCATGGGCGGATTTGCAGCGCTTCGATAACGCGCAACGGCGCCAGACGGAAGCGATCGACGAGGCGCTGAAAGGTCTGGTGAAATTCGACCTTGTCTACAACGGACCGCTCGGCAATCATTTCGGTCCCGACGGGCTCGCGCGGGGCCTGAAGGGCCGCGGCAAAGGCGACCTGCTTCGGCACATCCCGGCCGATCAGCGGGAACAGGCGCAGGAGGTTCTGGCGACCCTTTGGCAGCGCGTGCATGTTGCCCAGGCGAAAGCCACGGGACTGGATTCCATCAATGCCATACTGCGCGAAGCAAGCCCCCTGATCGGCGCATCCTCGCCTGCCGCACGCCCAGGCGCAAGGTCCCTGGAAAAAATCCATGCGGCCACGCAATCCCTGGCCGTCACCACGACGTGGGTGTTCCAACGATCCTACCTGCAACGGGATGAGGCGCTGGAACTGCTGTGGAGCTCGCTGGAAGACGGGGCGCTTGCGATGCTCCTGAACGTTTTCTCTCCGTATGCGGCAACGGGCGGGCAGCGTCCGCTGCGCGAAGAACTGGACGCCATCGCCATGGCCGCGCCCGGCAGCGCAGCGGACCGGACGTCCCTGCACGACGCCATGTTCCGCACGTTGAGCCAGGAGGCGCTGGCGCGACTGCGCCGCAGGGCGCTGGCCCGCGCCCCGGCGTTCCGGGCGCAAGCGGAGCCGGAAATCCAGCGCCTGTACGCCGCCGTTGCGAGCCCGGCCAGCCGCCGGCGCAACGGGCTGGCGGCCGCCGATGTGGTGTCGCGCCTCATCGACCATGCCCGCGATACGAGTAAACCGGTCGACCCGCCTTTCATTTTCACGGGAACGCACTACGAAACGGCCGGCGCGCTCACGACGCATCTCAGGCGACGTTTCGACGCGCTCTGGCGGGATCTTTACGGCGATTTCCAGCATTTGAATGTCGCGGTGTGCGGCCATTCGGGCGCCCGGGTCGATATGGACGCGATGCTGACCAACCTGCAGGAAACCGTTCTAAACCATAGCGGCATCCTGCAGCGGATGCAGCGGCAGGATGGAAAGCTGGCGCCGGTCCGGCCGGCGCACGGCAGGCCCGCCGATGCCGCCTTGCCGGCAACTCCGGACGCGGCGGCGGGCGCAACGCCGCAGGCGGCGTCCGGGTCGAGATCGCGCACCGGGTCCATACCGGCAGACCCGGAAACGGCAGCCCCCTCGCCTTACGCTGCCTCTGAAATAAGCGTGAGCCGCGCGAGCGGCCGCACGCCGAAGCATGCGGAGTATGACTATCCACCCGACGTGGGTTACGTGCCGGCCATGCGCCAGGTGTACCCGCCCGCGGATGCAGGCTCCCTCGGCGTGCCGCCAAACTTGCAGGGCATCCCGGACTTGCGGCAGGCCTACCCGCCCGCGAACACCGCCGTGTACCCGGCCCCGCCGGATGCGCAGGACGCCGGTTATGCCAGCGATGAAGGGACGGGCGACGCCATTCAGTCCTGATGCGCCGCGATGGCGCCTTCCAGCATGCGCACGCCCGGCAGCGGCGTGGCATAGACCGATTGCGCCAGCGCTTCGATGGCGGCCACGCGCGGAAAGCTGCGCCGCCAGGCCAGCACGACGCGGCGATCGGGGGTGGGCGCCTCCAGCGGCACATAGCGCAGCAGACTGTCCGCGGGCGGATTCTCCGGCACGGCGGTCACCGGCAGTACCGTGATGCCGATGCCGGCCGCGACCATGTGGCGGATGGTCTCCAGCGAGGAACCTTCGAAGGTGCGCTGGATGCCGTCGCTGGCTGCGGAAAAACGCGACAGCTCGGGACAGACCTCAAGCACCTGATCGCGGAAGCAATGGCCGCTTCCCAACAGCAGCATGGTCTGCTGCTTCAGGTCCTGCGCAGGAATCGCCTTGCGTTCTGCCCAGGGGTGGTCCTTGGGCACCGCCACCAGGAAAGGCTCGTCATAGAGCGGCTGGATCACCAGGCCGGCTTCGGGCAGCGGCAAGGCCATGATCGCGCAATCGATCTCGCCCTGCCGCAACAGTTCGACCAGTCGCAGCGTGAAGTTCTCCTGCAGCAGCAGGGGCATCTGCGGCGTGCGCTCGATCTGCACGGGCACGAGCCTGGGCAGCAGGTACGGCCCGATGGTGTGGATCACCCCCACGCGCAGCGGCCCGGCGAGGGGGTCATGGCCCTGTCGCGCGATCTCCTTGATGCTGGCGCTTTCTTCGAGCACCTTCTGGGCCTGTGCGACGATGCGCTGGCCGATCGCGGTCACGCCCACTTCCGCGCCGCCGCGCTCGAAGATGGTCACGCCAAGCTCGTCTTCCAGCTTGCGGATTGCCACCGACAGGGTCGGCTGGCTGACGAAACAGGCCTCCGCCGCCCGGCCGAAATGGCGCTCGCGGGCCACGGCGACGATGTATTTGAGCTCGGTCAGGGTCATGGTGGCGATTCCGTTGGGATGGCCGCGCCGCGGCCGGATGAAGTCTGTCGCTTCGGTTTCACGCTCATGTGCGCAGAAAATCTTCGCGGCCGCGCATCCACCGCGTCAGATGGAGCTGCACCGCGTCGGGGAAATCCTTGCGCAGCCAGGCTGCGGCTTCACGCGCCTGTTCCGCGATGGCCGCATCCAGCTCGATGTCGGCAAAGCGCAGCAGCGCCAGCCCCGACTGCCGCGTGCCGAGGAACTCGCCGGGACCGCGCTGCACGAGGTCGCGCCGGGCGATCTCGAAGCCGTCCGCGGTTTCGAACATGGCGCGCAGCCGTTCCCGTGCGATACGCGACAACGGCGTCTGATACAGCAGCACGCACACGGATTCGGCCGTGCCCCGGCCGACCCGCCCCCGAAGCTGGTGCAACTGCGCCAGCCCGAAGCGTTCGGCGTGTTCGATCACCATCAACGAGGCATTGGGCACATCGACCCCCACTTCGATCACCGTGGTCGCCACCAGCACATCGATCCCGCCCTGCCGGAACGCCTGCATGACCTCTGCCTTCTCGTTCTGCGGCAAACGGCCATGAACCAGGCCGATGCGCAGGTCCGGCAGGTCTGCGCGCATCGCTTCGTAGGTGTCGACCGCCGTCTGCAGCTCCAGCGCTTCGCTTTCTTCCACCAGCGGACATACCCAGTACGCCTGCCGGCCGCCCCGCACGGCCTGCGCCACGTGGGCGACGACCTCCTCGCGGCGCGCGTCCGAAACCAGCTTGGTGACGACCGGCGTACGGCCCGGGGGCAGCTCGTCGATGACGGACACATCCAGGTCCGCGAAAAACGTCATGGCCAGCGTGCGCGGAATCGGCGTGGCGCTCATGTTGAGCTGGTGGGGCACGATGCGCCCATGCGCGGACTCGCCCTTGCGGTTCAAGGCCAGGCGCTGGCCGACCCCGAAGCGATGCTGTTCGTCGACGATGGAAAGGCCCAGCCGCTGAAAGGACACGTGGTCCTGGATCAGCGCCTGGGTCCCCACGACAAGCTGGACGCTGCCGTCCGCGGCCGCTGCCGCAGCCTCGCGCCGCGCCTTGGCGCCAACGCTGCCGCTGAGCCAGGCCACGCGCACCCCCAGCGGTTGCAGCCAATCGACGAGTTTGCGGAAATGCTGTTCGGCAAGGATTTCCGTCGGCGCCATCAGCGCCACCTGCGCGCCGGCCTGCATGGCCTGCGCGGCGGCGATGGCCGCCACCACGGTCTTGCCGCTGCCCACGTCGCCCTGCAGCAGGCGATTCATTGGAAATGGCCGCGCCAGGTCGGCGGCGATTTCGGCCACGACCCGCGCCTGCGCGGCCGTCAGCGAAAACGGCAGCGCGCGATACAGCCTGGCAACGAGTCCGTCGGGGTCGGCGGACAAGGCCAGCGGCAGGGCCTTGTGCGTGCGCCGCGCCGCGCGCGCTTCCGCCAGGGACAATTGCTGCGCCAGCAATTCGTCGAACTTGATGCGGCGCCACGCCGGATGCGCCCGCTCCGCCAGCGCCTGCTCGGAGACGCCGGCCGGCGGCATGTGCAGCATGCGGATCGATTCGTCGAAGGGCGCCAGATCATACCGTTCGCGCACCGGCGCCGGCAGCGAATCGGTCAGATCGACCTGCGCCAGCGCTTGTGCAACGGCCTTGCGCAGGACAGACTGATGCAAACCTTCGGTGGTGGGATACACCGGCGTCAGTGCCGTGGCCAGCGGCGTGTCGGCGCTGGCCATGCGGGGATGCACCATCTCGCGCCCGAACAGGCCGCCGCGCACTTCCCCGCGCGCCCGCAGCCGTCGCCCCACCGTCAGCTGGCGCTGCTGGCTGGGATAGAAATTGAGCCAACGCAGCTGCAGCTCGCCGGTGTCGTCCGCGATGGCCGCGGTCAGTTGCCGCCGCGGACGGTATTGCACCTCGCAGCGGGTGATTTCGCCTTCCACCTGCGCGGTATAGCCTGGCCGCAACGCGGAAATCGCCGTGATCCGCGTTTCGTCCTCGTAGCGCAACGGCAGGTGCAGCACCAGGTCGGCCGGCTCCTTCAGTCCCAACGCGTGCATGCGCCGCGCGGTATCGCTGCGCGGCGCGGCGGCGGCTTCGGGCTTGGCCGGGGCGCGAGCCTTACCGGTGGCCACGGCAGCTGGCATGGTGATCGGCGCGATGAAAGCCGGGGTTCGCTACAGGACGACCACCGCCTCCACTTCGAACTGGGCCCCCTTGGGCAGGCTGGCCACGCCGACGGTGGATCGCGCCGGATACGGCTGCGGAAACAGGTCTTCCATGATCGCGTTGACCGTGCCGAATTTCGACAGGTCGGTCAGGAACAGCGTCAGCTTGACGACGTTCTCTTTGGTCCCGCCGGCCGCCTGCACGACGGCAAACATATTGGCGAATGCCTGCTTGACCTGGCCTTCGAAGCTTTCGGACACCAGCTCGCCGCTGTGCGGCTCCAGGCCGATCTGGCCCGACAGGTACACCGTCTTGGCGCCGGCGACCGCGACCGCCTGGGCATAGGGACCCACGGCCTTGGGCGCGTCCTGGGTGTGGATGATTTGCTTGCTCATGGCGCGGTCCTCAAAAAGTGAATAGGGAATCTATCGAAGTTTAATCATCCATAGACCGCCGCGAAACCCCCGGGGCGGCCTCGATGGCGGCGATATGTTCACGCTGGGCCAACAGCGCGCCGTAGAGGGTCTGCGCGGCCAGCGGCAGCGTACGCCCGGCGCGCTTGACCAGGTAGAGCGACCGCGTCGGGGCCTTGCCCGCGAGCGGGCGTATCGCCAGGCCCGGGCGGCGGAAATGGAAAAGCGTCATCGCCGGCACGATGCTTACGCCCATCCCGGCCGCCACCAGCCCGGTTACGGTGGCCAGATGCTCGACTTCCACAAGGGGCCGCAGCTTGCGCCGCGCCAGCGCCGCGTCCAGATGTTGGCGCACGCTGCTGTTCGGCGCGAGCTGGATCAGCGGCCATTTGACGACCTGCGCCAGCGTGACCGCCGGTTGCGCGGCCAGCGGGTGGTCGTCCCGGCAGACCAGGTGGAAGCGGTCGGCGTGCAGGAACTCGCTGTCCAGATCCGACATGTCGGCACGGCGCGCGGCCACCGCGAAATCGACCTCGCCGTTGCGGACCATGTCCAGGCAGGCGTCCAGCAGCGCGTCGCGCAGCGTCAATGCAATGCCGGGATAGGCGCGGTGAAAGTCCGCCAGGATGGGCGGCAGCCAGCCGGCCGCCAGGGATGGCAGGGCCGCCACGGCGACGCGTCCGCGGCGGCGCGCCGCATGATCGCGCAGGTCTTCCATGACGAGGTCGAAGTCGGCGAGCAGCCGGCGGGCGGATGCTTCCAGGATGCGCCCTTCGGCGGTCAATTCCACGTGGCGCGTCGTGCGGTCGAACAGCCGCATCCCGGCGGCGTCCTCGATGGCGCGGATAAGGGCGCTGAAAGCGGGCTGCGTCAGGTGACAGCGCTGGGCGGCCCGCGTGAAGTGCTTTTCCTCCGCCAGGGCGACGAAAGCGCGCAGATGCCGGGCCGACAGATTCATGGGGTTTCTCTATCAATCGATCTTTTATTTCTATTTTACGTATGAGCGAGCCCTCCCTATAGTGGCCGCCGGAGACCCTGCAGACAGAACGCCATGTCCAACGAGAAAAGCCCATCCAGGCAAGGCGCCGCAACGCCTGAACAGGCCGGCCCGAGCGAGGCGGCGCCGCTGCTGATCGGCTGTGCGTCCGGCTTTTCCGGCGACCGCACCGACGGCGCGGGCCCCGTGGTCGACACGCTCGCCGCGCGTGGCGGCGGCACCCTGATTTTCGAAACCCTGGCCGAGCGCACGCTCGCCTTGGCCCAGCTGGCGCGCCAGCAGGATCCCCAGGCGGGCTACGAACCGCTGCTGGACGACCTGGTCGGTCCCGTGCTGGCGCGCTGCCACACGCACGGGATCCGCATCGTCAGCAACTTCGGGGCGGCCAACCCCGCCGGCGCGGCGCGCCGCATCGCGCAACTGGCGCGCGAACAGAAGCTTCCCCTGCCCCGCATCGCCATCGTGCATGGCGACGATCTTTCGTCCCCCGACCAACGCGCGCTGCTGCGTGAGCAGTTGGGCGAACGTCTCGACGCGATGGACGTCGTGGCGGCCAACGCCTATCTGGGCGCCAGCCAGATCGCGGACGCGTTGCGCAACGGCGCCGACATCGTGGTGGCCGGCCGCGTCGCCGATCCATCCCTGACCGTCGGCCCCGCACTGGCGCATTTCGGGTGGCGCGAAGACGACTGGGAAAAGCTCGGACGCGCCACCATGGCGGGACATATGCTGGAGTGCGGCACGCAGGTCAGCGGGGGCTATTTCTGCGTTCCGGGGCTGAAGGACGTGCACGGACTGGACCAGACGGGCTTTCCCATCGCCGAGATCGGCGCCGATGGCGACTTCATCGTCGGCAAGGCGGACGGCACGGGCGGCCGTGTGGACGCGCGCACCGCCAAGGAACAACTGCTGTACGAGGTCCACGACCCTGCCCGTTACCTGACCCCCGACGTGGTGGCGGACATTTCCAGCGCCGAAGTGATCGAATTGGGCGGGGACCGCGTCCGGTTGGCCGGCATCACCGGCCATGCGCGGCCGGACACCCTCAAGGTGAATGTCTGTCATCGCGGCGGATGGCTCGCCGAAGCGGAGATCTCCTACGCCGGCGTGCAGGCCGAAGCCCGCGCGCGCCTGGCCGCGGATATCGTGCGCCGGCGCCTGAAGGGCGCGATGCCGCTGCGCATCGACCTGCTGGGGGCGATCAGCATCCTGGACAACGACGCGGGCGTCCTGCGAGACGCCCTGCCCGACGGACACGCGCGCGACGTGCGGCTGCGCGTAGCCGGCGCGCATGCCGAACGCGCCGTTGCCGAAGGCATCCTGCGTGAAGTGACCGCCCTCTATTGCTGTGGTCCGGCCGGCGGCGGCGGCGTACGCACTTCCCTGCGCCCGCGTCTGAACATGATTTCCTGCACCATCGACCGCGCGGCGGTGCAGGCGGGCTGGAGAATGTTCGATCCGGCCAGGGAGCTGCAATGAGCAATATGACACCTTCAGCGGACGCGGCAGCCGCGAACGCGGACGTCTGTGTCCCGCTCTACCGGCTGGCGCACAGCCGTTCCGGCGACAAGGGCGATATCTCGAACTTGAGTTTGATCGCGTGGGACGCCGATTGCTACGCGGTCATCGACGCGTATGTGACGGCGGAACGCGTGCGCGAATGGTTCTCGTACCGGCGCCCCCGCGCCGTCACCCGCTACGACCTGCCCAGGCTGCATGCGATGAACTTCGTTCTGGACGGCGTACTGGACGGCGGCGTCAATGACGCGCTGAACCTGGACGCGCATGGCAAGTCGCTGTCCTTCTGGCTGCTCGATATGCCGGTGCCGGTCAGTCCCGGGCTGGCGGCGCGCCTGCCGGACGTTCCCGGCGGTACGGATTCGTGGCGCGACGCCGTGCGCGGACGCCCGGGCGGTCCGGCCGCGCCGCCGGCGCCCTGAGGCGGCGAACACCTTTACCGGCGTGGGAGCAGCCGCATCGCCCCGCGCCAACCTGCAAGCCCTACAACATCGATAACGACCAAAGGAGACTCATCATGAAGACCCGCGCCTTGCCGGCCATGGCCGCCCTGCTCGCCGCCGTGTGCGCGCCGCTATCGGCCCACGCCGACGACTTCCCCAGCCGCAGCATCACCTTCGTCGTGCCGTTCGCCGCCGCCAGCGCCACCGACCAGATCGCCCGCGCCCTTGCGCAGGGCGTGACCGAACAGACCGGCCAACCCGTGGTCATCGAGGACAAGCCCGGCGCCAGCGCCATGATCGGCGCGCAGGCCGTCGCCCGCGCCAAGCCCGACGGCTACACCGTCTTGATCACCACCAACACCACGCACGCCGCCAACGAACACCTGTACAAGCGCCTGCAGTACGACCCGGTCAAGGATTTCGAACCGCTGACTTTGCTCGGCAAGGGCAGCCAGATCATGGTGGTGAACCCGTCCTTCCCCGCCAAGACCGTCGCCGAATTCCTGGATATGGCCCGCAAGGAACCGGGCAAGCTCAGCTTCGGCAGCGGCAGCTCCAGCAGCCGCATCGCGGGCGAACTGCTGCAGCAGATGGCGAACGTGAAGCTGCTGCACGTCCCGTACAAAAGCAATCCCCTAGCGGTCACCGACCTGATGGGCGGCCAGATCAGCACCATGATCACAGACATGGCCACCGGCCTGCCGCAGGTGCAGTCGGGCAAGCTGCGCGCGCTCGGCGTGACGACCCTGAAGCGATCCCCGCTGGCGCCGGATGTCCCGACCATCGCCGAAGCCGGCGTGCCGGGCTACGAGATGGGCTACTGGTTCGCCGCCTATGCCCCCGCCGGCACGCCGCCCGCGGTCGTCAAGCGCCTGAACGCCCTGTTGATCAAGGCCACCGAAAGCAACGCCGCCAAGCAGTTCTACGCCACCACCGGGACCGAACCGGCAACGTCGACACCCGCCGAACTCGCCGCCTTCCAAAAGGCGGAATCGACCAAGTGGCAAACCATCATCAAACAGGCCGGCATCGAACCGGAATAAAGCGGCAAGAGACCCGATCGAAGGCGCCGCGAATCCACCCCGCCGGCATCGCCCCGGAAGCGACACGTTCCCACACGAGCCGCCCCAAACCACACCCGGGCGCCACACGATCGGGGACGCCGCGGATCCGGCTCCGCCGGTCCGCCAGCGTCGCCCCCTTTGAGGGGGAAGCGCGTCAGCGCTTCGGGGGTGGGCCCCCCGGGGTGGGCCTTACTTCTCCACAAAGGCTCGTTCGACGACATAGTCGCCGGGTTCGCCCACTCCCGGGGAAATCACGAAACCGCGGGCATCGAGCATTGCGCTGATGTCGGCCAGCATGTGCGGGCTGCCGCAGATCATGGCGCGGTCGGTTTCCGGGTTCAGCGGGGGCAGGCCGATGTCTTCGAAAAGCTTGCCGCTTTCCACCAATTGCGTGATCCGGCCCTGGTTGCGGAAAGGCTCGCGCGTGACGGTGGGGTAATAGATCAGCTTGCCGTTGACCATGTCGCCGAAGAACTCGTTGGCCGGCAACTCGTTCTGGATGTAGTCGGCGTAGGCCAGTTCGCTCTTCCAGCGCACGCCATGCACCAGCACGACCTTCTCGAAGCGCTCGTAGACGTCCGGATCCTTGATGATGCTCATGAACGGCGCCAGACCGGTACCCGTGCCGAACAGGTACAGGTGCTTGCCGGGCTTCAGGTCATCGACCACCAGCGTGCCGACCGGCTTGCGGCTGACGAGAATGGTGTCGCCTTCCTTCAGATGCTGCAGGCGCGATGTCAGGGGGCCGTCCGGCACCTTGATGCTGAGGAATTCCAGGTTTTCCTCGTAGTTCGCGCTGGCGATGCTGTAGGCGCGCACGAGCGGCTTGCCGTCGACTTCCAGCCCGATCATGACGAAGTGACCGTTATGGAAGCGCAACGCCGCATCGCGGGTCGTCTTGAAGGAGAAAAGAGTGTCGTTCCAGTGGTGCACGCTCAGGACGCGCTCGGTGTTGAAGGCTGCCATAGGGGGTGATCGAGGATGTCGCGCGGCAGCGTTCCGGGCGCGGCCGCCGGACGGGGAATAAAAGGGCCGTCCGAGATAAGGGAAACGCCGATTTTATACGGATTCGTTGATAAGGGTTCTCAATTGAGCCCAGGAATTGCCATTTGGAGAGACAGATTCGTTCTAAGCAAATAACGCCGCTCATGCTTGGAGTCGCATCGCGCTAAGTCGGCGCCCCGCTTCGGGGGGAGCGGGCGGCGGGGCCCAGCCCTCGTCGCTGTTCGTGTCGCTTCGCCGCTTCCGGCATGGCACGGGCGCATTCGCGACACCCCCAAAAACTGACAGAAAGTTGAACAAAACAGCGATTCTTGGTATCGTCCCGCTCCTCTGACTGATAATAATTTTCGTTCAACAGTCGGCCGTGGGCGCGTCGCGGGCGCCCGGCCGGCCCGTCCGGAGCTCACCTCATGACATCCCCTCGTTTCTCGCTTTCCAGGCTGGCGGGCGCCGTCGCCCTTGCGGCGGCTTGCATCGCGCCCGCCATGGCGGCCCAGGAAGTGACGCTGTACACCACGCGTGAACCCAAGCTGATCCAGCCCCTGCTGGACGCCTACACCAAGGACAGCGGCGTCAAGGTGAACACGGTGTTCGTCAAGGACGGCCTGCTCGAACGCGTCAAGGCCGAGGGCGACAAGTCGCCCGCCGACGTGCTGATGACGGTGGACATCGGCAACCTGCTGGACCTGGTGGACGGCGGCGTCACCCAGCCCGCGCCCTCCAAGACGCTGGAATCCGTGGTTCCCGCCAATTTGCGCGGCGCCGACGGCGCCTGGTACGCGTTGTCGCTGCGCGACCGCGTGCTCTACGTCGAAAAGGATCTGCCCGTCACCTCCTTCCACTACGAGGATCTGGCCGATCCCAAGTGGAAAGGCAAGGTATGCATCCGGTCCGGCCAGCATCCCTATAACACCGGCCTGATTGCGGCCATGATCGCGCACGACGGCGCCGAAGCCACCGAAAAATGGCTGCGCGGCGTCAAGGCAAACCTGGCCCGCAAGGCCGCCGGCGGCGACCGGGACGTCGCCCGCGACATCCTGGGCGGCATCTGCGATATCGGTCTGGCCAACGCCTACTACGTCGGCCACATGAAGAACGCCGAGCCCGGTACCGACGCGCGCAAATGGGGCGATGCGATCAAGGTGGTGCGACCGACCTTCGCCACGGCGAAAGACGGCGGCACGCACGTGAACATCAGCGGCGCCGCGGTGGCGCGCCACGCCCCCAACAAGGACCAGGCGGTGAAACTGCTGGAATACCTGGTGTCCGTGCCGGCGCAAACCCTGTATGCCCAGGCCAATTACGAATACCCCATCCGCGCCGGCGTAAAGCTGGATCCGGTGGTGGAAAGCTTCGGTCCGCTGAAGGTCGATGCACTGTCGGTCGCCGACATCGCCAAGCACCGCAAACAAGCGAGCGAGCTCGTCGATAAGGTGGGCTTCGATAACTGATGGCTTGGTCTTGGGGCGCGGCACTGATCGCGCTGTTGGTCTGCGCCCCCTTGGCGGCGCTGGGATGGCAGGCGCTGGGCGCCGATGCCGGCCACTGGTCGCATCTGGCGCATTACGTCCTGCCGCAGGCGGCTGCCAATACGGGGCTGCTGCTACTGGGCGTGGGCGCGGTGACGGCCGTGCTGGGCACGGGCAGCGCCTGGCTGGTTAGCGCCTATGAATTCCGCGGGCGCCGCATCCTTAGCTGGGCGCTGCTGCTGCCGCTGGCCGTTCCAACCTACATCGTCGCCTTCGCCTACCTGGACCTGCTGCATCCCATCGGCCCGGTGCAAGGCGCCATCCGTACACTGCTGGGCTACGACAGCCCGCGCCAGTTCCGATTGCCAGATCTGCGTTCGCTGCCCGGCGCCATCTTCGTGCTGGGCTGCGCGCTGTATCCCTATGTCTACCTGACCACTCGGGCCATGTTCATGACGCAGGCCGCCAACGTGCTGGAGGCCGCGCGTACGCTGGGCGCGGGCCGCGTCACGGCGTTCTGGCGCGTTGCGTTGCCCATGGCGCGTCCCGCCATCGCGGTGGGCCTGAGCCTGGCCTTGCTGGAAACGCTGAACGACATCGGCGCGTCGGAATTCCTGGGCGTGCAGACGCTGACGGTCTCGGTCTATACCACCTGGATCACCCGTTCCGACCTGGCGTCGGCGGCGCAGATCGCCTTGGCCATGCTGGCCATCGTAGTGGCCCTGATCCTGCTGGAACGCCATGGACGGCGGCGCCAGCGCTATGCGGCCGCGCAGCGCATGCGGCCGATGCAGCCGGTGCGCTTGCACGGCTGGCGCGCGGCGATGGCGGCCGGCCTGGGGACGGTGCCTGTCACCCTCGGCTTCCTGGCGCCCGCCCTGTACCTGCTGTGGGAAACACAGAAGCGCTTGCATCTGGCCGGCGGCGTGTCGCGCCAGCTGTGGGCCGCGGCGGGGAACACGGTTTGCATCGCCGCGGCGGCTACGGTGGTGACCTTGGCCTGCGGGGTGGTGGTGGCCTGGGCCGCGCGCGCCACGCGCGACAGCGGCCGCCGCCGGCCGGCGCAGCTGTATGCGCGGGTGGCCGGGCTGGGCTACGCGGTGCCCGGGACCGTGCTGGCCATCGGGCTGCTCATGCCGTTCAGCCTGTTCGATCGCGCCCTGTCGGCCACGCTGGGCGCGAGCGGCCTGGTTCTGATGGGATCGGTCGCGGCCGTGGTCTGCGCTTATGCGATCCGCTTCCTGGCCATCGCTTCCGGCGGGCTGGAGGCCGGCCTGGCGCGCATCCCGCCATCGCTGGAACAGGCGGCGCGTCTGCTGGGCGAAAGCCCGGGGGGCACGCTGCGGCGCGTGCATCTGCCGCTGCTGCGCCCGGCGATCGCCGGGGCGGCCCTGCTCGTGTTCGTCGACGCCATGAAAGAACTGCCGGCCACGCTGCTGCTGCGGCCGATGAACTTCGATACGCTGGCGACCTGGCTGTACGCCGAGGCCGCGCGCGGCACCTACGAAGAAGGCGCGGTGGCCGCGCTGGCCATCGTCGCCGCCGGCCTCATCCCGGTGATCCTGCTGGCGCGCGGACAGGAACGACTGCCCGCGCCGCGCAAGCCCTGCTCGCGCGCCCGGCCGCAGGGCAATCCCAACATGACCGCACATCATGACCGCATCGCTTGAACTCGATCGCCTGAGCCTGGCCTACGACACGCCGCGCGGCATGCTGCGCGTGGTCGACGACTTGTCCCTGACCTTGGCGGGCGGCCATATCGGCTGCCTGCTGGGGTCCTCCGGCTGCGGCAAAACGACGGTGCTGCGCGCCATCGCGGGTTTCGAGCCTCCCATCGGCGGCCGTATCCTGCTCGATGGCGCGGTGCTGTCCCGCCCCGGGCTCTGCATAGCGCCGGAGCGGCGCCGCGTGGGCATGATGTTCCAGGACTATGCCCTGTTTCCGCATCTGAACGTGCGCCGCAATGTCGCCTTCGGGCTGCGGCGCCTGCCGCGCGCGGAGCAGGAACGCCGCGTCGCCGAAATGCTCGAAATGGTGGGATTGGCGCAGGCCGCCGACAGCTATCCCCATGAACTGTCCGGCGGCCAGCAGCAGCGCGTCGCGCTGGCCCGCGCGCTGGCGCCCTCGCCCGACCTGCTGCTGCTGGACGAACCGTTTTCGAATCTGGATGCGGATGCGCGCGAACGGCTGGCGTTCGAAGTGCGGGATATCCTGAAGCACACGGGGCACACGGCGATACTGGTCACGCATGACCAGGCGGAGGCCTTCGCCATCGCCGACCGCATCGGCATCATGACCGAAGGCCGCGTCGCGCAGTGGGATACGCCGTACAACCTGCGGCATCATCCTGCCACGGCTTTCGTGGCGGATTTCATCCGCCGCGAAGCGCTGGCCGAGCGCCGCGCCGCGGCTTATGCCCGTGGCGCACGCCCGGCGGTCGCTGCGGAGTAATGGCACGGCGGGTTAACGACGCTGCCGGGTAACGACACCGCCGTGCAACGGCGCGGCGCAGGCGCGCCACCGCTCTATTTCCCTCGATATCCGAGGCGCGCCGAAAGTCTCGCGGCCGCCTGCCCCAGCGCCTGCGGGACTTCGCCATCCCAATCCGGTCCCAGGCGCTCGGCCTGGCATGTGGTCGATATCGCCAACACCATGTCGCCCCGCGCATCGAACACCGGCGCGCTGAAGGCGTTGACCACGACCTTGTGCCGGGGCGATGGCGCGCACCCTACCGCTCGCGCCATGCCGTGCTGGCGCGCCTCGGCCAGGCGCAAGGCGAATTGACCGTCGTCCGGGCTGCCTTCATTGGCGCGCTCGCGCAATTCGCGCTGCACGGCTTCCTCGACTGCGCTGGGATGCATAAAGGCCGCGAAAGCCAGGCCGGTCGCGGACTGCGTCAAGCTGACCACCACGCCTGTCTGCAGAAACGGACTGACGGGCATGGCCGACGGTTCCCAGCGGATGATGGTCGGGCCCTTGTTGCCCCACACCGCCAGTCCTACCGTGCGCTGACCGATGCCCTCGCAGACCTCGGACAGCGCCGCGCCTGCCATGCGCACCGCTTCCAGCGCCGCCATGCCGGCGTTCTCGCCCGAGGTCCCTTTGATCTCGCCCAGGTCATGCGCGAAGGTGACGCGATAGCGTCCGTCGCCGAACGCCAGCGGCCGGTGCGTGCTGCGGTGTATGCGCTCGACCTGGCCGATATACACCACATGATCGCCGCCCGGATACGCAGCGATCCTGCGGCATTCCAGATGCGCCGCGCTGTCCTCGATGATGGGCACGCTACCCAATCCGGCGCGGACCGCGATGCCGGCGAACTTATCATCGCCGGACTTGGCGAACTGGTTGGAGACGTGCACCTGGTGGTCCGCCAGGATATTCACCACGAAGCGCTCGCACTCGCGGAAGGCGGGATAACTGCTGGACGTCAGCGACTGGCTCCACAGGATCAGCGGGGGGTCCAGCGACACCGAACTGAACGAATTGGCCGTCACCCCGTAGGCCTTGCCCGCGGCATCCACGGTGGTGACCACGGTGACGCCCGTGGTGAACGCGCCCAGCGTGCGGCGGAATTCCCGATGATCGAATGTGTCCATGAATAGTCCCGGGCCGGCGCGGCCCCCTCCTTTTGGTCAGACTGCGCACAGTCTAGGAGGCGCCGATGCGCGGGGACAATTAGCGGAATTGAATGCGTCTATAGCGAACGGGAATGAAAGCCTTGCGCGCCGCCCCAGGGTTTTTTTCCCGCCGTGGCGCAAAGTGCGAAACCAGCCGGCTCAAGCAATGCTTTCCAGCGTCGCCTTGAAATGCTTGCGCAAATAGGTCTGGAAGGTGCTCGCCGCCGCGTTCAGTTCGGCCTTGCGTCCCACCAGGCTCCCGTAGCGCCGCGACGCATCCAGGTCCGACACTTCGAGCGTGATGCGCGTCCGGCGTCCGTTGTTCTGCGCCATGCTGCGGGGCAGCAGCGTGATGCCGTTGCCCGCGTCTATCATGCCCAGCAGCGTCGGCAACGTGGCAATGCTCGCCGGATTGAAGGGCGCGCCGCGCGCCGCGTATTCATCCTTCAGGCGCTTCCAGAGCAGCTTGTACCTGTCCAGCATCATCAGCGGATACGGCAGGATCATGTCCATGGTGACCCGCTTCGCCGACGCCAGGGTATGGCGCGCCGGCACGACCAGCAACATGGGCTCTTCGGCCAGCAGCTGGAAACGCAGCCCGCGCGGCGTACCGTCCAGCGCGGCGACCGCCAGGTCCGCGCGGCCCTCGGCCACTTCCCGCAGCACCTGCTCGTAGGGCAGATCGTGCAGCACCACGCGAACGTCGGGATAGCGCTGGGTATAGGCATGAATCAATGAGGGCATGACGGTGGCCGACAGCATCGGCGTCACCGCCACCGTCACCGTATTGCGTTCGTGATCGGACGCAGCGCGGAAGCGGCCCAGCACCTCGCGCAATCCCGCCACCGCTTTTTCCGACGCCTCGCTAAGCAGCAGGCCATCGGGCGTCGTTTCGACGCGCCGCGTGGTGCGCATCAATAGCTTGACCCCCAGCTTGTCCTCCAGCCGCCGGACGCGATTCGTCACGGCCGGCTGCGACAGGTGCAGCTTGCGCGCCGCGGTGCTGAAACTGCCTTCCCGCACGACCCACAGGAAGGTTTCAAGTTCCGCCAGCTCCAGGCGGGTCAGCGAGGTCGGGTCGGGGGATTTATTCATATCGGTTATGAATGTATCACAGCGTGGAAATTGTCTTCGAGGTAGGGCGAGCCAATACTGCCTATCGAATTTTCGTCATCCTTCACGCACCCGATCGAGCCCCGACATGACCAAGCCGCAACGCCAAATGACCCTGGTCGCATTCCTCCAGGCCCAGAATTGCACGAACTATGTGGGCTCCTGGCGACATCCGTCAAGCATGACCGATTACCTCTCGCCGGAGTACTACCAGCGCATCGCGCGCACGCTGGAAGACGGCAAATTCGATATGGCTTTCTTCGATGATCGTCTCGCGATGCCCGACATCTACGGCGCAAGCCATCGCGATACCGTCAAGCACGGCGTGCGCGCGATCAAGCTGGAGCCCACGTCGGTGATGATGGCCATGGCCATGGCGACATCGCGCCTGGGCCTGGGCGCCACCTACTCCACCACATACTACGAACCCTTCCACGTGGCGCGCCTGTTCGCCACGCTGGACCTGATGTCCAAGGGCCGCGTCGCCTGGAACGTGGTGACTTCGATGAACGATTCCGAGGCTGCCAACTTCGGGCATGCCGGACACCTGGAACATGACCTGCGCTACGACCGCGCCGACGAGTTCATGGAAGTGGTGATGGGCCACTGGGACACCTGGAAGGAAGGCGCCATCGTCGCCGACAAGGAAAACAATTACTTCGCCGACCCCGACCTGGTCACGCGCCTGGACCACAAGGGGCGCTTCTTCAATTCGCGCGGTCCGCTCAGTGTTCCGCGGTCGCCGCAAGGGCATCCGGTGATCCTGCAGGCGGGCCAGAGCGGCCGCGGTCTGGCCTTCGCCGCGCGTTGGGCGGAAGTCGTCTTCGCCAAGTACCCGACGCTCGAAAACGGCAAGAAGCAGTACCAGGCGCTGAAGGATGGCGTGGCCAATGCCGGACGCGACCCCGACGGCACCAAGATCGCCGCCGAAGTAAAGATCATCGTGGCCGAGACGGAAAGCCTGGCGCGCGAACAGCGCGACCTGGTGGCCAGCCTGTCCCGCCCTATCGACGGCCTGACCATGATCGGGGAAACCCTGAACATCGATTTCTCCGGCCGGCCCTACGAACAACCGTTCACCGACGAAGAACTGGCGGCGGTGTCCTGGCAAAGCCTGCGCGACAAGGTCGTGCAGGTCAGCGGCAAGCGCAATCCTTCGGTCAAGGACTTCGTCGAAGCATCCGGCCGCGGCACGCTCAACGATGGCCCGGTGTTCTGCGGCACCGGCAAACAGGTGGCAGACCAGATGGAGGAATGGTTCAAGACCGCCTGCGACGGCTTCGTGCTGTCCGGCACCTCGGTGCCCGGCACCTACGAGGACATCGTGCGCCTGGTCGTGCCGGAATTGCAGAAGCGCGGCCTGTTCCGCAAGGAATACGCCGACACCACGCTGCGCGGCAACCTCGGCATCCACAAGCCGCGCGCCGGCGATTGGCGCGGCCGCGCCTGAGGAGACGCCATGACCCGCAAGAGCGTGCGCATGATGTCGGCCAGCGGCATCCTCGGCTACGGCTTCCCGGAAGCCTCGCTGAACGCCGCCCTGGCGCTGAAGCCGGACATGATAGGCGTGGACGGCGGTAGCAGCGATCCCGGTCCGCACTATCTGGGCTCGGGCAAGACGCTGAACTCGCGCCTGGCCATGAAGCGCGACCTGGGGCTGCTGCTGCGCGGCGCCATCGCCAACGGCATCCCCATGATGGTCGGCACCTGCGGGGGCGCCGGCGGCGCGCCGCACCTGACGGCCTGCGCCGACATCATCCGTGAAGTCGCCGCCGAACATGGTCTGCACTTCAAGATGGCCTTGATCGAAGCGGAGCAGGACAAGGCATTCCTGCTGGAGCAGCTGGAGGCCGGCCGTATCAAGCCGCTTGGCAATGCCGCGCAGGTGACGGCGGCCGATATCGAAGGGGCCGTACGCATCGTCGGCATGATGGGGCCCGAGCCCTACCTTGCGGCCCTGGAGGCAGGCGCCCAGGTCATCCTGGGCGGACGCGGCACCGATCCCGCGCCCTGGGCGGCGCTGGCCATGCACCACGGCCTGCCGCCCGCGCCGGCCTGGTACGCCGGCAAGATTCTGGAATGCGCCTGCAACGCCGCCATCCCGAAGAAGCACGATTGCCTGATGGTGACTGTGGGCGAGGACTACGTCGAAACAGAGCCGCTGAACCCGGAGCTGCGCTGCACGCCGCTTTCCGTGGCCGTCCAGGCGCTGCACGAAAACGCCAGCCCCGTCATCCGCCACGAGCCGGGCGGCGTGGTCGATTCCAGCGAATGCCGCATCGAAGCCTTGACCGACCGCCGCGTGCGAATCACGGGCATGCGCTGGCTCGAACGGCCCTACACCATCAAGCTGGAAGGCGCACGGCAGGCCGGCTACAGCGCCATCGCCATCGCCGCCACCCGCGACCCCGGCTTGATCGGCCAGCTCGACAGTTTCATGGCCTTCGTGCGCGAGTCGACTGCCACCAAGGTCAGGGCGCTGGGCATCGCGCCGGAAGACTATCAGCTGGTGCTGCGCCTGTATGGCCGCGACGGCGTCATGGGTGACTGGGAACCGCACCCGGACGACGCACCGACCGAGGTCGCGATCATTGCGGAGGTCGTGGCCCGCAGCCAGGACGTCGCCAATGCGGCGCTGGCGCTGGCACGGGTGACGCTGCTGCATTCCGATTTCCCCGGGCGCATGTGCCGCGAAGGAAACATGGCCTTCCCCTTCTCGCCGTCGGATATCGAACGCGGTCCCATCTACGAGTTCATGCTGCATCACGTCATCGAAATCGACGATCCGTTGCGCATGTTCCCCATCCGCTACGAACAGGTCTAGGAGCCGCCATGGTCAAACTCAAGCACATCGCCAAGGCCTGCAAGAGCAAGAACGCGGGACCCTTCTACATCACGCTGGACATCATGTTCGACAACGCCGCGCTATTCGAGCGGGTGCGGGAAACCGGCGTGATCACCGCCGAACTGATCGCGTCGCTCTATGGCGTGGATCCGAAGGACGTGTTGTTCACCGAGTACCCGCCGGCATTGGCATGGAAGGCCACCTTTGCCCGTCGCATTCCATCGGGCGCGGTGGGCGACACCGACATCTACGGCGCCCAGCAGCACGCGCCCCTGCTCGATATCGAAATTCCGCTGGACATCGCGGCATAGCGGCGCCAGGCGCCAAGAGCCGCCCACGTGAGCGGCGGCCTCAATACCTACATAAACCGAGGAGACAACGATGAAACGCATCATCCGGGCCCTGCTGCCCGCCGCAATACTGCCCGCTGCCCTGCTCTTCCCCTTCACCGCCCAGGCGCAGGCCCAGGACGAGCTGAAGATAGGCGCCCTGGTGACGCTTTCGGGCCCCGGCGCGGCATGGGGCCAGGCCATGCTCTACGCCGCGCAGTTCGCCGCGGACGACGTCAACAGTCAGGGCGGCCTGGAGGTCGGCGGCAAGCGCTACAAGGTCGTCGTCATCCCCTACGACGACAAATACCAGTCCGGCGAGGCCGTCACCGCGGCCAACCGCCTGGTCACGGACGACAAGGTCAAGTACATCATCGGCCCCATGGGCTCGGCGCCCACGCTGGCCGTGCAGCCCATCACCGAGCGCAACAAGATCATCGTCCTGGCGCTCGGCTTTACCGCCAAGGCCCTGAGCCCGGAAAAGCCCTATTCCTTCCGCCCCAACCTGACCACCGAGGAAACCTCGTATCCCGCCGTCGCCTGGATGGTGAAGCATTTCAAGCTGAAGAAAGTCGGCGCCATGTTCCCCAACGATGAAACCGGACAGCAGATGTCCGGCGACCTGGACAGGGCCTACACCAAGGCGGGCGCCGCGCTGTCGTCTAAGGAAACCTTCGAACGCGGACGGGTGGATATGGTGCCCCTGCTGACCCGCATGATGGCTTCCGGCATCGACGCCATCGACCTGAACGGCGACCCGCCGGACATGGCCGGCCTGATCGTCAAGCAGGCGCGCGAACTCGGCTTCAAGGGCCCCATCGTACGCAATGGCGGTCCGGGCACGCCGGAAATCGTCGCGGTGGCCGGCAAGGCGGCAGAGGGCGTCATGGTCAGCTCGCTGACCGACTCCGGCAACCAAGCGGTGAACGCCTACGCCAAGCGCTACCAGGACAAGTACAAAAGGAAGATGAACGGGTTCAGCCCCGCCTTCTATGACGGCACGCACATGCTGTTCGTCGCCATGCAGAAGGCAGGCACCGTCACCGACACGCAGCGCGTCCGAGAGGAACTCGAACGCATCAAGGACTACAAGGGCATCCAGGGCACCCTGAACTGGACCGGCAAGGACAAGTACGGCATCAACCATCAAATGGATGCGCCCTTCTTCGTCTCGGAAATCAGGAACGGCGTGGAAGTCGTGCGCGCCGTCTGCAATGTCCAGGCTTGCGAAGACGCCAAGCAGTGAGCCCTGTATGAGCCTCTCGACCCTTCTTATCCAGGCGCTGGTCAACGGCGTCATCATCGGCCTGCTGTATCTGCTGATGGCGGTGGGCTTCACCATGGTTTTCGGCGTAATGCGTATCGTCAATTTCGCCCATGGGGAGTTCTACATGGTGGGCGCCTTCGCGTCCTATTTCTTCGTGACCCGATGGGAGCTGCCCTTCGTCGCGGCGGTGGGGCTGGCCTTCGTGGTGGCCCTCATCCTGGGGTGGCTGGTCGAGGAGGTCGTGCTCAAGCCCTTCCGCCATGACGAGCTGAACGGCATGATCGCCACCATCGGCCTGGCCATGGTCCTGCAGACCGGCGCCCTCATGCTGTACGGGCCGGAAACGCAGGTCATGCCGTCGGTCGCGGAGGGCGCGGTCTTCCTGGGCGGCGTCGCCCTGCCGATGTCGCGGCTTTATGTGGTGGTCTTCTCGGTGCTCGTGTTGCTGGGGCTCTATCTGTTCATCGGCCACTCCCGAACCGGCCGCGCGCTGCGCGCGGTCGTGCAGGATATGGAGATCGCCACCGCGCAGGGCATACGCGCTCGCGTCATGTACCCGCTGGGCTTCGGCATCGGGGTCGGACTGGCCGCCGTCGCGGGGGCGCTGATGGCGCCGCTGTTTTCGGTGTCGCCCTTCGTGGGCGCCACGCCCTTGCTGAAGGCTTTCATCGTGGTCATCCTCGGCGGGCTGGGCAGTATCCCGGGCGCGGCGCTGGCCAGCCTGATGCTGGGCATCGTCGAAAGCGTGGCCGGCACCTTCATGAGCAACAGCATCGCGGACATCCTGGTCTTCGCCCTGGTGATCGCCATGCTGCTGGTGCGGCCTTCCGGCCTGCTCGGACGCGCGGAGGCCTGACCATGAACGACACCAAAGTCTTCGTTCCGCCGTTGCGGCCCCAGCGCGGCGCCTGCGCCCGCACGGCCGCCAGGACCTGGGCGGGCGGCCTGGCGCTTGCCGTGCTGGCGATCGCGCCGCTGGCGCTGCGCGACCCCTTCTATCTGCACCTTGCGATCATGGTCTGCATCAACACGATCACGGTCAGCGGACTGTCGCTGCTGGCCCGTGCCGGCCAGCTCTCCCTGTGCCATGGCGCCTTCGTCGGCGTGGGCGCGTATATGGCGGTGCTGGCGGTGATGGGCCTGGGCCTGCCCTTTCCGGTGGGCGTGCTGGCCGCCATGGCGACGGCGGGCCTGACGGCATGGCTGCTGGGCGCCATCATGCTGCGCTTGACCGGCGTCTACTTCGTACTGGTGACCTTCGCGTTCGGCGAACTCGTCCGCCTGGTGCTGCTGGAGTGGGCCGATATCACCGGCGGCGCCAACGGCATCCCCGATATCGTCCCCGCCCGGCTGTTCGGCGTGGACCTGAACGAGAAATACGCCTTCTACGGCCTGGCGCTGACAGCGGTCGCAATCGTGCTGATGCTGCTGCACGCGCTGTACCGGTCGCCGGCCGGCCATGCCATCGACTCTGTCGGCGAAAACGCCAAGCTGGCAGAGGCGAGCGGCATCAGCGTACGCGGCACCCAGCTCTTCGCCTTCACGCTGGCCAGCGCCCTGGCGGGCCTGGGCGGCGCCCTGACGGCCCATTACCAGGGCTTCATCTCGCCCGAGTCCTTCAACATGCACCTGTCGGTGACGCTGATCATCATCATGGTGGTGGGCGGCCGCAAGGCGTTGCTGGGACCGCTGATCGGCGCACTCGTCATGACGCCATTGCCGGAGCTGTTCCGCGGGGCAGTCGAAAGCCAGAACATCTTCTACGGCGTCGCGCTCATACTCATGCTGCGCTTCCTGCCGGGCGGCCTGGCCAGCCTGGCCGGGCGCGCGAACAAAGCCGGGGAGCGCCCATGAAACCCATCCTGCAGGTGCGCGGATTGAGCAAGCGCTTCGGCGGTCTCAGCGCCGTCTCGGATCTCTCCTTCGACGTCGGCCCCGATGAAGTGGTCGGCATCATCGGGCCGAACGGCGCCGGCAAAAGTACCGCCTTCAACCTGATCAGCGGCGCGACGCGGCCCAGCGCGGGCAGCGTCGTACTGCGGGACCGCGACATCACCGGCCTGCCGCCCAGCGAGGTGGTCCGTCACGGCCTGGCGCGAACTTTCCAGTCGACCTCGGTCTATCCGGCCGCCACCGTCGCGGAAAACCTGTATCGCGGCGCGCTGTCGACCCTGCCGGGCAGCATTTGGACCCATGGCCTCGTGACGCCCGGGCTGCGCCGCTCGCTGGCCGGCATCGCCCGGCATGTCGAGGAAATCCTCGAACTGACCGGCTTGTCCGCGTACCGCGACACGCCCGCCGGCAGCCTGGCCTACGGATACCAGAAGAAGCTGGGCGTGGCCATCGGCATCGCCACGCGGCCCGCCCTGCTGCTGATGGACGAGCCGGCCGCCGGATTGAACGGAGAGGAATGCGCCGAATTCGGCCGCATGCTCAAGCAGCTGCAGCAGCAGCGCAAGCTGCCCATGCTGCTGGTCGAACACCACATGGCGCTCGTCATGGGGCTGTGCCATCGCATCGTCGTTCTGGTGCAGGGTCGCAAGATCGCCGAAGGCACGCCCGACGAAATCCGCGCCAACCCGGACGTCATCGAAGCCTATCTTGGAGCGCCTGACTATGCACACTCTTGAGGCCAAGGGAATCGCCGTGCGGTACGGGCCACTGCAGGCAGTGCACGATGTTTCGCTCACGGTCGGCAAGGGCGAGATCGTCGCGCTGGTCGGTTCGAACGGCGCGGGCAAGACTTCCACGCTGAAGGGACTGATGGGGTTGAAGCAGCTGGAACGCGGCACGCTGGCCTGGAACGGCGAGGCCGTGACTCACATGCCGGCGGCCGCGCGCGTGGCGCGGGGCATCTCGCTCTCGCCGGAAGGACGGCGCCTGTTCCCGCGCATGACCGTGCTGGAAAACCTGCAGGTGGGCGCGCACACCATACGATGCGCCACGACACGCCAGCGCGCCGTGGACGAAGTCTATGCCCTCTTCCCGCGCGTGGCGGAACGCCGCCGTCAGCTGGCAGGCTCGCTGTCTGGCGGCGAACAGCAGATGGTGGCCATCGGCCGCGCGCTGATGGCGCGGCCCAAACTCTTGATGCTGGACGAGCCCTCGCTGGGCCTGGCGCCGAAGATCATCGCCGAGATCGCCCACGCCATACAGAAGCTGAACCGCGAGACCGGCCTGTCCATCATCCTGGTCGAACAGAACGCCAACCTGGCCTTGCAACTGTCGCACCACGCCTATGTGCTGGAGCAGGGCCGCGTCGTCCGTCACGGGACGGGCGCGGAACTGCTGGCCGACGATCTTGTGCGCAAGTCCTATCTTGGCGCCTGAACCCTTATCCGCAGGACACTCCATGCAAACCAACCAGCTACCCCAATACGAGGTCTATGCGCTGCGCTTCGCCCGCATGCAGCGCCGCGCGTCGGAAAACTTCATCTTCCGCGATGAACACGACGGCGCCGTCGATATGGATTTCTTCGTCTGGCTCATCCGCGACGGGCGCAAGGCCATCCTGGTGGACACCGGCTTCGGCGACCGCAGCGCCACCGAACGCAGGCGCCCGCTGGACATCTGCCCCATCGAAGCCCTGCGGCATCTCGATGTCGATCCGGCCGACATCCGCGACGTGGTGATCACGCACCTGCACTGGGACCATGCCGGCAATCTGGACAAATTGCCGAACGCCACCTTCCATGTCCAGGATGCCGAAGCATCGTTCGCCACCGGCCGGTGCATGTGCCAGCCGGCGCTGCGCCGGGCCTTCGCCGTCGAAGACGTATGCGACTTCGTGCGCCGCGTGTACGAAGAGCGCGTCTGCTTCCACGATGGCGACGACGTCCTGGCGCCCGGCATCGAGCTGCTGCACGTGGGCGGCCACACCAAGGGCCTGCAGGCGGTACGCGTGCACACCGCAAGAGGCTGGGTGGTATTGGCTTCCGACGCGGCGCACTACTACGCCAACGTGACGCGCCGCATCCCCTTCCCGGTCGTGGTCGACGTCGAAGCGATGCTGACCGGCCATGCCAGGTTGCTCAAGAGCGCCGCATCCGTCGACCACTTCGTCCCCGGTCATGACCCGCTGGTGCTGGCGCGCTACCCCCGCCTGCCGGATCTTCCCGTGGAAATCGCCTGCCTGCACCGCGAACCGACACCCGCCTGATCGTCCGTCCTGACATCTGCCCCGCATAGTAGAGAAATCCATGCATAGCGCCTCCGTCCTGCCGCAGCCTTCCGCCAACCTGGCCCGCGCCATCGCCCAATTCGCCCACGGCCTGCGCCACCAAGACCTGCCCGACGCGGTGAAACGCAAATCGCAACACCACATCGTGGACGCCATCGGCCTGGCTTTCGCATCCCGCCACTTCCCTTTCGCGGCGCCGGGCCTGGCGGGATTCCGCGCCGCCGGCGCGCCCGGCGCGTCCACCGTAATCGGTAGCGCGGAAGGACTGCAGCCGCGCGATGCCGCACTGTCCAATGGCTACCTCATCCATGGCCTGGACTTCGATGACACGCACCCGGGCAGCATCGTGCACCCGACCGTGGCTTGCCTGCCCGCCGCCCTGGCGGTGGGCGAGTCCGCCGGCGCGACCTGGGGAGAACTGCTGGCGGCGTATGCGGCCGGGATGGAAACCGCCATCCGCATCGGCCGCGCCGTCAAGGGCGGCTTTCACCACACGGGTTTCCACGCCACCGGCATCGTGTCGCATTTCAGCTCTGCCGTGATCGCGGGCAAGCTGCTCGGACTGTCCGTCGACCAGATCGTGGCGGCCCAGGGCATCGCCGCCAGCACCGCGTCGGGCGTGCAGGTCTTCCTGGAAACCGGAGCCTGGACCAAGCGCATGCATCCCGGTTGGGGCGCGCTGGCGGGCATCACCGCGGCACAACTGGCGCAGGCCGGCTTCCACGGTCCGGACCGGCCCTATGAGGGCAAGTTTGCCTTGTTCGACACACATATGCAGGAACGGGCGGGCCAGGTGGATCCCGAATCCGTGCTGCTGGGATTGGGCCAGGATTGGACGCTGCTGGACACGTCCATCAAGCCATATCCGGTATGCCACTTCATCCACGGCTGCGCCGAAGCCGCGCTCTCCCTGCGCGCGCAGCTGCCCGACCCGGACCGGATCGAACGCATCGTCTGCGAGCTGCCCGAAGCCACCCTGCCCATCGTCGCGGAACCCCCCTCCGCCAAACGGATACCCCGATCCGACTACGAGGCCAAGTTCAGCGCGCACTTCGTGGTGGCCGCCTGCCTCGCACGGGGCCGCTTCACGCTGCTGGAGCTGGAGGACGCCAGCCTTGCCGATCCGCAAATCCTGGCCCTGGCGGCCAAGGTGGACTGCGTGAAACAGGCCGACACCAGCTTCCCGAAGTATTTTTCCGGCGCGGTGACGGTGCACAAGACCGACGGCGGCCGCGTGCATCACCACATCCCGATGAACCTGGGCAGCGGCGAGCGCGCCCTGGACCTGGACGACATCCTGGCCAAGTTCCGCGGCAATACGGCCCTGGTGCTTTCCGAGTCCCGCACCCAACAGGTATTGGACGCGTTGCTCTCGGCCCGGCCCGATACGCCGGTACGCGAAATCGCCCGTGCGCTGGCTTGACAGGGCCGGTGCCAGTCCGGCTATCCTGCGGTCCTCACGACAACGATAAGACGGCAGGGATGCCGCCCGCGCCCGGCCGGACAGGGACTGGAAGCGAGACAACATGGACATGAAGCAACTCCGCTACTTCGTCATGGTGGCGGAAGAACTCAGTTTCAGCCGCGCGGCCGAGCGCCTGCACATATCGCAGCCACCGCTCTCGCAGCACATCAAACTACTCGAAGAAGAGCTCGGCACGCGGCTGTTCAACCGGACGCGCCGCGAAGTAACGCTGACCGACGCGGGCGCCGTGTTCCTGCGCGAGAGCCGGCTCATCCTGAACCAGATGCGCACGGCCGTAGGGGCCACGATGCGCGCCGCGCAAAGCGACGCCGGCACCCTGCGCCTGGGTGTCGCGACCTCCGCCCTCTTCCATGTGCTGCCTGTCCTGATGTCCATGGTGAAGGCGTCGTTTCCGAACGTGGAAGTATCGGTGCGCGACATGCAGTCCCAGGACCAGGTGTCCGCGGTCAGCCATGGGTTGCTGGACATCGGCCTGGTGCATCGCCAGCCCGACCGTGACAAGCTGATGCATGCGCCCCTGTTCCGCGAGCACTATATGGCCGTACTGCCTGAAGGCCATCGCCTTGCGGGCTTGCCCGACTTCCAGTTGGCCGCGCTGGCTGACGAGCCCATGATCGCGCTGTCGCGCGAACACGGTCCCGCCGTGTTCGACGCCATCGTGGCGTCGTGCTACGAAGCCGGATTCAGCCCATCCTTCAAGCACACGGCGCGCAGCCCGTTGACGATTTTCCAGATGGTGCGGCTGGGATTCGGCGTCGCCCTGGTGCCGCGCTCGTATGCCGCCAGCGCCTATCCCGGCGTGTGCTTCCGCGACCTTCCGCCCACCGCCGGCAAGGTGCATATGGAAGCGATCTGGAGCGAGAAGCATGCTTCCGAACTGACGCTGAAAATCGCCCGCCAGATCTTTCCCAAGCTGCATCCCGACGGCGCCGCCCGGGCTTGCGGCACGGCGCCTGAAGCGCGGCGTTTCCCTATAACTGAAGGTCAGAAACAGTATTAGACCCACGAATTCCGGATCCCTACACTTCCTGGGCTGCCTCGATGCGGCAAGGCCGGTGGCCAAGGCGCAAGCGCCACGCCAAGCCGCCTCAATATCAGGAGACGAATGTGATCCAGAAGTACCAGCTGTACATGGAGGGGCGCCGCGTCGCGCCCGCCGCCGGCCGCATGCTGCCCAGCACCAATCCCTATACCGGTGAAGTGTGGGCCGAAATCCCCGATGCGGACCAGCACGATGTGGCGCGGGCCGTCGCCGCCGCCAACCGCGCCTTCGAACATGAATGGCGCCATACCGCCGGCATCAAGCGCGCCGCGCTGATGATCAAGCTGGCCGGGCTGATCGAGCGCGATGCGGACCGCATGTCGCGCATCGAAAGCACCGACAACGGCAAGATCATCCGCGAAACCCGCCCGCAAATGCTGTGGGTGGGACGCCAGCTGCGCTATTTCGCGGGCTATGCCGACAAGCTTTTCGGACAGCAGGTGCCGGTGGACCAGGCCGATGTGCTGGACTACCTGTCCCTGGAACCCTACGGCGTCGCGGCCCTCATCACCGCATGGAATTCGCCCCTGGCCTTGCTGGCCAACAAGTTGGCCCCGGCACTGGCGGCCGGCAATTGCGTCGTGGTCAAGCCGTCGGAGCACGCATCCGCGTCCACGCTGGAATTCGCCTCCCTGGTGGAAGAAGCCGGGTTTCCCCCAGGCGTCTTCAACGTCGTGACCGGCGGCGCCGAAACCGGGCGCGCCTTGGTCGAGGATCCAGGCGTCAACCTCGTCAGCTTCACCGGCAGTCCTGGGGTGGGACGGGAGATCGCGGCCATGGCCGGCCGGCGCCTGGTCCCCGTCAAGCTCGAACTGGGCGGCAAGTCTCCCAACATTGTTTTCGATGACGCGGATCTGGACCGCGCCGTGGTCGGCGCCCTGGCGGGCATCTTTGGCGCCACCGGCCAGACCTGCGTGGCGGGCTCGCGCTTGCTGGTGCAGCGCGGGGTGCTGGACGAGGTCACGCAACGCTTGTCGGCGCGCGCCGCGCAAATACGCATGGGCGATCCGCTGGATCCGGCGACCGAAATGGGCACCGTCGCCAACGAACCGCAATTCCGCCGCATCCTGGCGGCCATCGAACAGGCCCGGTCGCAGGGTGCGCGGCTGGTCACCGGCGGCGCCCGCGCCGAAGGGCCTGGGCTGCAATCCGGCTATTTCATTCAGCCCACCATCTTCACCGACGTGGACAACGCCAGCCAGCTCGCCCAGGAAGAGATATTCGGGCCGGTGCTGGCCATCATCCCTTTCGACACCGAGGATGAAGCCATCCGGCTGGCGAACGCCAGCCGCTATGGCCTGGCCGCGGGCCTGTGGACGCGCGACCTGTCGCGCGCCATGCGAGTATCGCGCGCCATGCAGGCGGGCTCCGTCTGGGTAAACACCTATCGCGCGTTGGCTGCACAGGCGCCATTTGGGGGCTTCAAGGAATCCGGCATCGGGCGCGAGCGCGGCGAGGCCGGGCTGCGCGAATACCTGACCACGCGCAACGTGATGATCGACTATTCCACCGAGGTTCGCGATCCCTTCGCGATCCGGACCTGACCCCGGCAGAGGTCCATAACAAGACGAGAGGAGACAAACATGAAGCAGGAACGAAACGGCCGCGAATCCGTGCGGCGCGGCCGCGACGGCGCGGCAAGGCCCGGCGCGACACGGCGCGCCCTGATCGCCGCGGCTTGCATGGCGGCGGTGGTGGGCACCGGCGCCGCCGCCGCTGCCCCGGCCGATTACCCGTCCGAGCCCATCTATCTGGTGGTTCCCTTCCCGCCGGGCGGATCGGTGGACACCGTCGCGCGCGTCATCGCGCCACGGCTCGAAGCATCGCTGGGCCAACGCCTCGTGGTCGAGAACCGCGGTGGAGCCAACAGCGTGATCGGGGCGCAGCACGTCAGGCAGGCCAAGCCGAACGGCTATACCATTCTGCTGAACGCCTCGCTGCAGGTCGCCAATCCGGTGCTGCTGCGCACCGCCACCTACGACCCGATCAAGGACTTCGTTCCCATCAGCGAGATCGGCGCGCTGCCGCAGATCGTGGTGGTGAAAAAAGACAGCCCATACAAGACCGTGGCGGACCTGGTCAATGACGCGCGCAAGCGTCCGGGCGAACTGACCTGGGCGACCGCCGCCTTCGGCGCGGCCGGACACCTGGCCTGCGAACTCGTCAACGTCCAGGCCGATATCAAAATGCCGGTCATCCCGTACAAGGGCGGCGGACCGGCCCTGGTGGACGTGATGGGCGGCCACGTCACCGCCATGATCGAACCGATGGCTTCGGCCTATCCCCACGTCGAATCGGGCCGCCTGCGCGCGCTGGCCGTAACCAGCGCGCAGCGTCTGCCCTCGCTGCCAGACCTGCCGACCGTGGCCGAAAGCGGATTCCCGGACTACGACATGCCCAGCTGGTATGGCCTTTGGGCGCCGGCCGGCACGCCGCAACCCATCGTCGATCGGCTGTATCAGGCGGTGGACCAGGCCTTGAAAGATCCCGCTGTGGCCAAGCGGCTGGCGGCAATCTCCTTCATGCCGATTGCCTCCACCCCCGCCGAATTCGCCAAGTTTCAGGCCGGCCAATTGGCCCAGTACCGCAACCTGATATCCAAGGCCAACATCAAGGTCGATGACTGAACGTCATCCCGGGGCGATCCCGGCATCGGGATCCCTGGGGGACGCGTACTCGGCAATCGCCGCACAGCGATCCATATCCATAGAACGGAAGGTCAATCATGCATGACTACAAGAGTCTCGGCTTTGTCGGCCTGGGAGTGATGGGCGAGCCCATGTGCAAGAACCTCGTGCGCAAATCCGCGCTGCCGGTGCACGTCTTCGACATGAACAACGACGCGGTCGGCCGCGTGGTCGAAACCGGCGGCATCGCCGCGAAGTCCGCGCGCAGCGTGGCCGAGAACGCCGACGTGGTCTTCCTGTCGCTGCCGTCCATAGATCAGGTCGAAACGGTGACGCGGCAGATGCTGGGCGCATCCGCCAAGCCGCGCATGATCGTGGACATGAGCACCAGCGACGTGGCCAGGACGCGCGCACTGGCGCGCGAAGTCAACGCGGCGGGCGTGGCCTATGTGGACGCGCCGGTGGCGCGAACCGCGGAAGCCGCGCAGAAAGGTACGCTGATGATCAGCGTCGGCGGCGATGAGCGGGATTTCACGGCGCTCAAGCCCTTGCTGGACTGCATGGGTTCGGACGTGCTGCATTGCGGCCCGCTGGGCAGCGGACAGATTCTGAAGATCCTGAACAACATGATGGTCTTCATGACGGTGAATGCCTTGTCGGAAGTCTTGACCATCGGCCGCCGCGCCGGCATGGATGGCGAGAAGCTGCTGCAGCTGCTGTCCCAGGGATCGGGCGACAGCTTCGCGCTGCGCAACCATGGCATGAAATCGCTGGTGAAAGACCAGTTCCCCGAAAAGGTCTTCCCGACGGTCTATGCGATCAAGGACGCCAGCCTGGCGCTGGCGCTGGCCAAGGAAGGCGGCTTCCAGCCGCGCATTGCGCAATACACGTACGACATGCTGTGCCACACGCGCGATGCGGGCTACGCGCAGAACTACCATCCGGCCGTCATCCAGCTGATCGACGGCCGGGTCAAGGTCGCGGCGACGGGCCCCACGGTAGCGGCGAGCGGCACGGCGGCCGCGGCATGAATTTGCGCGCCAAGCGCTGGCCGGCATAAGCGTGGCGCCGGGCACGCAGCGGCATAAGTAGCGAGCGGATAAGCCAAGCCGGATAGGCAAACCGAACAAATAACCCGGTCTCGCGGCTCAAGAAAACGCCGCAATGGGTCTTCCGACGACGAAGGCCAGGGACAGCTCGCGCATTTTTTCGGCGACGAAGATGGAGACAACGATGCGTATGAAAACCCTGTTCTGTGTGCTGGCGCTGGCTATTGCGCCCGCCGTCCAAGCCCAGACCTATCCCGCCGGGCCGGTGAAGGTGGTCGTCCCCTTCGCGGCCGGCTCTTCCACGGACCTGATCGGCCGCGAGGCCGCGCGGGTGCTCAGCGAAGGCCTGCACCAGTCCTTCGTGGTCGAAAACCGTCCGGGAGCGCAATCCACCATCGGCGCCTCCGAGGTGGCCCGCGCCAAGCCCGACGGCTATACCTTGCTGATCGGCAGCAATACGTCGATCGCCGCGGCGCCCTTTCTGCTGAAATCGGTCCCGTACAAGCCCTTGACCGACCTGCAGGCAGTGGCGCGCATCGGGGCGGTGCCCTTTGTTCTGGTCGCCCGGGCGGACCTGCCCGTCGATACGCCGCAAGCCTTGATCGACTACGGCCACCAGCATCCCGGCAAGTTGAACTGGGGCTACGCCAACGCCGCGAACCAGGCCGCGGCGGCGATGATGACGTACACCTCGAAGATGGACACCGTGGCCGTGCCCTACACCAGCGTGCCGCAGATGGTCGTCGACATGCTGGGCCACCGGCTGGACTTCGGCATTATCGACACAACCAATGCCGGGCCCCAGGTCGCGGCCGGCAAGCTGCGCGCACTTGCCGTGACCAGCGGCCAACCGTTGCAGCAATTCCCCGGCGTACCGCCCTTGGGCGATACCCTGCAAGGCTATGAGCTGCTCGGCTGGTATGGCGTGTACGCGCCCGCGAAGACGCCGCCGCAGATTGTCGACACCCTGGCCAAGGTATTGATCAAAGGCATGGACAGCCCAGAAACCAAGGCCCGCCTGGCAAAGGCCGGCCTGATTCCCTATCCTGCCGGTCCGGAAGAACTGGCCCGCTTCGGCCAGCTGGAAACCGACAAGTGGGCGCGCATGGTAAAGGCCGCCGGCATACAACCGGAGTGACAAAACCAAGCAGCCCCGCCCGGATCAACCGGCGCGGGGCTTTTCTGCTGGCGCATCTTTGTGGCGGCGCGTCCGATATGGCTTACATCCGCGGCGTTCTAGCGCGCGGGCATGGGCGCAAGTGGCGCCCATGCGGGTGCGGGAATGAACTCCGTGGTGTCTTCCGGCACGGTCTGGCCGAAACGGTTGCGCACCCAGTCCTCGCGCGCCTGCTCGATGCGGTCGCGGCGGCTCGATACGAAATTCCACCACAGGTAGCGGGGACCATCCAGCGGTTCGCCGCCCAGTACCGCCACGCGCGCTGCCGACGAGGCCTTCAGCGTCACCGGCTTGCGCGGTGCGAACACGATCAAACGGCCGGATCCGAAGCGCTGGCCGTCGATCTCCACTTCGCCGCGCGCGATATAAGCGGCCCGTTCCTCATATTCCGCGTCCAGCTGCAGGCGCGCGCCGGCGTTCAGCGCGACGTCGCCCAGGAACAGCGGCGACAGCGTGCGCACGGACGACGTTCGTCCGAACAGCGAACCCGCCACGATCTGCGCCCGGACACCCTCGCCTTCCATCACCGCCTGCGCGTCGCGGTCGTAGTGCACGAAGCCGGGATCGGTTTCCTCGTGGCTGGCCGGCAGCGCCACCCAGGACTGCAATCCGGCCAGCGGCTGCGCCCGGGTGCGGCTCTCGACTGACGAACGCTCGGAATGCACGATGCCGCGGCCCGCCGTCATCCAGTTGACCTCGCCTGGCAGAATGGTGCGCACATTGCCCGCGCCGTCGCGGTGCACGATGGCGCCTTCATACAGGTACGTCACAGTGGATAGGCCGATGTGCGGATGCGGACGCACGTCGATGCCGGCGCCGGCCGCAAGCATGGCCGGGCCCATTTCATCCAGGAAAACGAACGGTCCCACGGTACGGCGTTCGCGCGACGGCAACGCGCGCCGCACCTCGAAGTTGCCGATATCGCTGGTGCGCGGAATCACCACGGATTCGACGGACGAAGGAAGCGGCGGTGTGAGCTGGGACATGGTGTGCTCCCTGGGATTGCGGTGGACGAGCATGGGACGTTTTCAATCGGCCTGGGCGTTCGGCGACGGCGGCGCAGGCGCCCGGCGCCCGCCCGCGAATGCAGGCGGACGCAGACCAATCATCACGGTAAATCGAAAACCAGGACTTCGGCGCCTTCGCCTTGTTCCAGCACGATTTCCTTTTCCTCTTCCACGGCCACCGCGTCGCCGGCCACCAGCGCCTTGCCGTTTACGGTCACCTTGCCGCGGGCGACATGGATCCACGCACGCCGGCCGGCATCCAGCGCGAGCGCCGCCCTTTCATCGCCGTCGAACAAGCCCGCATACAGGCGCGCATCCTGATGGATCAGGACCGAACCGTCCCGCGCATCCGGCGACGCCACCAGGCGCAGGCGGCCGCGCTTGTCGGCTTCCTCGAAGCGCTTCTCTTCGTAGCTGGGATCGATACCCGTCACATTGGGCTCGATCCAGATTTGCAGCAGGTGCGTGCCGTGGTCCGGCTGAGGGTTGAACTCCGAATGCAGCACGCCGCGTCCCGCGCTCATCCGCTGCACGTCGCCCGGGCGGATGGTCGAGCCATTGCCCATGCTGTCCTTGTGCGCGACCGCGCCGTCCAACACATAGGTAATGATTTCCATATCCCGATGGCCGTGCGTGCCGAAGCCGCGGCCGGCGGCGATCAGGTCGTCGTTGATCACGCGCAGCGGACCGAAACCCATGTGGCGGGGATCGTAGTAGTTGGCGAAGGAAAACGTATGGTGGCTCTTGAGCCAGCCGTGGTCGGCGTATCCGCGTTCTTCACTGCGGCGCAGGGTAAGCATGTTGTTGGCTCCCGGTCGATGTTGTCGATGAACGTCATTCTGCGCCGGCGCGCCGCCCTTGCGGACCCGCCGTATTGAAGACATCATTCAAGAAATTTGAATGCCCGCCGCGTACCCATGCCCAAATCCCACCCGGCGTCGGCCACCGACGCATTGCTGACCCCCGAATTGCTCCTGCTCGTGGACGCGATCGCGCGCCACGGCAGCTTCGCCAAGGCGGCGCGCGAACTCGGCAAGGTGCCCTCGGCGGTCACCTACACCATACGCAACCTGGAAGACCGGCTGGACGTGCTGCTTTTCGACCGCAGCGGCCATCGCGCCGTGCTGACGCCCGCGGGCGAGGCGCTGCTGGAGGACGGACGGATCCTGCTCAAGTCGCTGGAGGACCTGACCCGGCGCGTGCGCCGCATCGCCACGGGCTGGGAGCCGGAACTGCGCATCGCCGTGAACGGCGTGCTGCCCTGGCCGCCGCTGCATGACCTGATCGAAGAATTCCAGCAGCTGGGCAGCGGCACCAAGCTGCGTTTCTCGCATGAGGTGCTGAGCGGGGCCTGGGACGCGCTGACCAGCGGGCGGGCCGACCTGCTGATCGGCGGCGACGCCGCCCACGCGCCGGGCGGCCGCTTTGCCGCCAGGCCGCTCGGCGAAGTGCGGCTGGCCTTTTGCGTGGCGCCGCACCACCCCCTGGCGTCCATCGACCGCCCGCTGACGCCCGAGGACATCGGCGCGTACTGCGCGGTCGTGGTGGCCGACACCTCGCGCGCCCTGGCACCGTTGACGCGCGGCCTGCTCGACATGCAGGAGCGCGTGGTCATGCCGACGATGCAGGCCAAGATCGATGCGCAGATCCGCGGCGTCGGTTGCGGGTACGTGCCTCGCATTCTGGCCAGGCCCTATCTGGACCAGGGCCTGCTGGTGGAAAAGGCCACCCGCGATGGCGAAATCTGCGAGCGGCAGGTCTGTGCCTGGCGCGCGCCCGCACGCGGCGAAGCGCTGAAGTGGTGGATCAGGAAGCTGGAATCCGAGCGCCTGCGCGCCTGCCTGACGGACAGCCCGTGGGCCGAGGAAGCGCGAGCGGACAGCCTGCCGGCGGACCGGTCGCGCGGGCGCGGCGCCGACCGGCGGCGTCAAGGCGCCTGAACGCGCGGCTGCCGGCCGCGCTGCGTCACTCGTCGTCGATGCCCAGGTCGCGCAGCTTGCGCGTAATGGTATTGCGGCCGATACCCAGACGGGAAGCGGCCTCCACGCGCCGGCCGCGGCTGGCCTCCAGCGCGCTCTGCAGCAGGATGCGCTCGAATTGCCGCGTCAGCGTCGCCATAATGGCGGGCTCGCCGCGGTCCAGCCGGTGCTGCGCGTCGCGCAGTAGCGACTCCTGCCAGTTCTCGCCGGGCGAAGCCGCCGTGCCCGATTCCCCCGCCGGCCCCGCCGATTGTCCGGACGGGCGCGCGACGGCCTGGCTGCCCTGGTGATCCATGGCGCGGATTTCGGGCGGCAGATCGGCGGGTTCGATGGTCTGGCCCGGCGCCATCACCGTCAGCCAGTGGCAGAAGTTCTCCAGCTGGCGCACATTGCCCGGAAAGTCGAAGCGCGTCAGCGCCGCCAGCGCCTCGGGCGTCAGCCGCTTGACCGGCACGCCCAGCTGCCGCGCGCTCTGCGTCAGGAAATGCTGCGCCAGGGCGGGAATGTCTTCCACGCGCTCGCGCAGCGGCGGCAAGCGCAGACGGATCACGTTCAGGCGGTGGAACAGGTCTTCGCGGAACAGCCCCTGCTCCACGCGTTGCTCCAGCGGCTGGTGCGTAGCCGCCACGATGCGCACGTCCACCCGCACGGGCTGCGCGCCGCCCACGCGGTAGAAGCTGCCTTCGGCCAGCACGCGCAGCAGGCGCGTCTGCAATTCGATCGGCATATCGCCGATTTCGTCCAGGAACAACGTACCGCCGTGGGCTTCCTCGAAGCGGCCGCGCCGCAAGGTATTGGCGCCCGTGAATGCGCCCCGCTCGTGGCCGAACAATTCCGCTTCCAGCAGATCGCGCGGTATCGCCGCCGCGTTCAGGGCGACGAAGGGGCCGTTGGCGCGCGCGCCGTGACCATGCAGCGCGCGGGCCACCAGCTCCTTGCCGGTGCCCGACTCGCCCGTAATGAGCACCGTCACCTTGGACTGCGCCAGCCGGCCGATCGCGCGGAAAATCTCCTGCATCGCCGGCGATGCGGACTGGGTCATCATCCAGCGCTCGGAGCCGTTTTCGCCCGGGGCGGCCGCCGCCTCGCCGGCCTGCGAATCAGCCGACTCATGAGCGGCGCGCTGGATCAGGGCTACCGCCTCGTTGACGTCGAACGGCTTGGCCAGGTAATCGAAGGCCCCGCCCTGAAAGGCGGAAACCGTGCTGTCCAGGTCGGCGAAGGCCGTCATCACGATGACCGGCAAGGCCGCATGACGCTCCTTGATCTGGCGCAGCAGGTCCAGGCCGTTGCCGCCCGGCATCCGGATATCGGAAACCAGCACCGCCGGCGTCTCCGTCTGCAGCGCGGCCATTACGTCGCCGGCCTCGGAGAAGCTTCGCGTATTCATGCCGGCCCGCGCCAGGGCTTTTTCAAGCACCCAGCGGATGGCCTGGTCGTCGTCTACGATCCATACGGGTTTCATGCGGTGTCCATCGGCAATACCAGGCGGAACTCGGTGTGCCTGGGTCGTGATTCGAATTCGATGATGCCGCCGTGCTGTTGCACGAAGTCCTGCGCCAGGCTCAGGCCCAGACCCGTGCCGCCGGGGCGCGCGGTAACCAGCGGATGGAAGATGCGGTCCCGGATATGTTCCGGCACGCCGGGTCCGTTGTCGATAATGGAAAGCACAGCCGCCAGGCGATGCTGCCGGTGCGCCAGCATCACGCGCCGCGCGACACGGGTGCGCAGCACGATCTGCGGCGGCGGCACGTCTTCGCCCGCGCCTTGCATGGACAGTTCCTGCGCCGCGTTGCGTGCGACGTTGAGGACGGCCTGCATGAGGCGCGCAGCGTCCCCCTGAAGGTCCGGCATCGAGGCGTCGTAGTCGCGCACGATCGCTACGGCGTCGCGGAATTCGGCCTGGATCAGCGCGCCGACGCGTTCGCAGATTTCATGGATATTGACCGGTCGCGCGTGCAGCGGCACGCGCTGCGGTCCGATCAGGCGGTCGACCAGCGCCTGCAGGCGATCGGCCTCCGAAATGATGACCTGGGTGTATTCGGCCAGCGCCGGGTCAGGCAGCTCGCCTTCCAGCAGTTGGGCCGCTCCGCGCAGTCCGCCGAGCGGATTCTTGACCTCGTGGGCCAGATTGCGCAGCAATTGCCGATGGGTTTCGATCTCGTCGAACAGACGGTGATTGCGATCGGCCAGCACGCGCTGCTCGATTTCGCGGGCTTCGATCAGAACCGGCCATTCCTGGCCCATCAGCGCGACGGTGGTGACTGCCACGCTGACCGATTCCGCGCCCCGCCGCAGCGAAGCGAGCTGGCGGGCGTCGGCGAAGTTGCCGGCGTTGGCCTGGTCGATGGAAGACTGCAGCGCCTCGCGGTCGTCGAACAAGCCAGCGGCCGCCTGCCCCATCAACTGGCGGCGCGACCGGCTGAACAAATCTTCGGCCGCCGCGTTGGCATGTACGACAAACCCCTGCTCGTTGACCAGTAGAACCGCTGTCGCGAGCAGATCGAAGGCATCCACATTCATCGTTGTCACCCGGGGCGGTTGGTAGGCGGACCGGCAACCCGGTCCGCCCGTGGGACCCGCCGGCGCAAAGGAAGCAAAGCTTCCTTCACCGCCGGCAAGCCCCCGCTGCACCCGGGAAATCAGCCGTGAATCACAGGCTGTAATACATGTCGAACTCGACCGGGTGCGTCGTCATGCGCAGACGCTGCACTTCCTGCTCCTTCAGGGCCAGGTAGCCATCGAGCATGTCGTCGGTGAAGACGCCGCCGCGGGTCAGGAACTCGCGATCCTTGTCCAGCGCTTCCAGGGCCTGCTCGAGCGACGCGCAGACGGTCGGGATCTTGGCGTCCTCTTCCGGCGGCAGGTCGTACAGGTTCTTGTCGGCCGGGTCGCCCGGATGGATCTTGTTCTGCACGCCGTCCAGGCCGGCCATCATCAGGGCCGAGAAACACAGGTACGGGTTGGCCAGGGGATCCGGGAAGCGGGTCTCGATACGGCGGGCCTTGGGGTTGCCGACGTACGGAATGCGGATCGACGCCGAGCGGTTGCGCGCCGAGTACGCCAGCTTGACCGGCGCCTCGAAGTGCGGCACCAGGCGCTTGTACGAGTTCGTGCCGGGGTTGGTGATGGCGTTCAGGGCGCGGGCGTGCTTGATGATGCCGCCGATGTAGTACAGCGCGAACTCCGACAGGCCGGCGTAGCCGTTGCCCGCGAACAGGTTCTGGCCGTCCTTCCAGATCGACTGGTGCACGTGCATGCCGGAACCGTTGTCGCCGACCACGGGCTTGGGCATGAAGGTCGCCGTCTTGCCGTAGGCATGCGCCACGTTGCGGATCACGTACTTCATGATCTGGTTCCAGTCGGCGCGCTTGACCAGCGTGCTGAACTGGGTGCCGATCTCGAGCTGGCCCGGGGCGGCCACCTCATGGTGGTGCACTTCGACGGGCACGCCCTGCTGCTCCAGCAGCAGGCACATTTCCGAACGCATGTCCTGGAAGGAATCGACCGGCGGCACGGGGAAGTACCCGCCCTTGATCAGGGGGCGGTGGCCCATGTTGCCGCCTTCGAATTCCGTGCCGGTGGACCAGGGGGCCTCTTCCGACTTGATCTTCACGAAGGTGCCCGACATGTCGGTGTTCCACGTCACGCCGTCGAACACGAAGAATTCGGGCTCCGGACCGAAGTAGGCGGTGTCGCCGATACCGGAGGACTTCAGATAGGCCTCGGCGCGCTTGGCGAGCGAACGGGGATCGCGGGAATAGCCCTTCATGTCCGAGGGTTCGACGACGTCGCAGGTGATGACCAGCGTCGTCTCTTCCATGAACGGATCGATACGGGCGGTGTCGGCGTCGGGAATCAGCAGCATGTCGGACGCTTCGATGCCCTTCCAGCCAGGGATCGACGAACCGTCGAAAGCATGGCCGCTTTCGAACTTGTCTTCATCGACCGTGCGGGCCGGCACCGAGACGTGGTGCTCGCGGCCGGCGGTATCGGTGAACCGGAAGTCGACGAACTTGACCTCGTTCTCAGCAATCTGTTTCAGGACTTCTTGTGGGCTTGCCATGTCATCTCCGTTGAATAAAGGTCGAGTGCTGCAACTCGACTGGCACTGGCATTAGAAGCAACATCCATGCCACATTTTCCCCTGGGAATCCCGAAGGGTGAATACGCGCTTGCGCACCGTTATAGTGCATTTTCTGGGGCTGCGCCGTTCCAACTTGGTGCATCAGCGCAGAAACAGTGCTTGCAGGTCGTTCAGGAACGCCCAACCCTGGGGCGTGGCGCGCAGCCGGGTCGGGTCCGGATCCAGCAGGCCCTTGTTGACCGCCGCCTCCAATTGGTGCGCGATCGTGGCCAGCGACAGCCCCGTGCGCTCGGCGAAATGCGTCGCCGGAACCCCGTCCTTCAGGCGCAGCGCATTGAGCATGAATTCGAAAGGCAGCTCATCGGCGCCGACCTGGCGCGATTCGGCAATGTGCGAACCGTCCCGGGCCAGGGCCGCGGCCATCCAGCGCTCGGGGTTGCGGGTGCGCGCCTCGCGCACGATGCGGTCGTGGAACGAAAGCTTGCCGTGGGCGCCAGGACCGATGCCCAGGTAGTCGCCGAATTCCCAGTAGTTCAGGTTGTGGCGGCAGCGCGCGCCGGCGCGTGCGTAGGCCGAGACTTCGTAGCGCAGCAGGCCGGCTTCCGCGGCCAGCGCCTCTACCCGGTCCTGCATGGACGCCGCCGTGTCGTCATCGGGCACCTCGGGCGGGTACTTGGCAAAGACCGTGTTCGGCTCCAGCGTCAGGTGATACAGCGACAGATGCTCGGTGCCGTATGACAAGGCTTCCCGCACGTCCGCCTCGCACGCCTCCAGCGACTGGCCGGGCAAGGCGAACATCAGATCCAGGTTGACGCGCGGGACGGCGGCCTGCGCCATGGCGATCGCGCGCCGGGCCTGGCCGGCGTCGTGGATCCGCCCCAGCGCGCGCAACTGCGCATCGTCGAAGCTCTGGATGCCGAGCGACAAGCGGTTCACCCCGCTCGCGGCGTAGTCGCGGAAACGGCCGGCTTCCGCGGTGCCGGGATTGGCCTCCATCGTGATCTCGGCGTCCGGCCACAGATTCAGGTAGGCGCGCAGCATGGCGAGCAGCTCGTCCAGGCCTGCTGCGGACAGCAGGCTCGGCGTACCGCCGCCGATGAATACCGTGAAGACCTGACGCCCCCAGATGGCGGGCAGCGCCTGTTCAAGATCGGCGCGCAGCGCGTCAAGATAGGCCCGTTCGGGAATTTCGCCGGCGGCGGCGTGCGAATTGAAGTCGCAGTACGGACACTTGCGCACGCACCACGGCACGTGCACATAGAGCGACAGCGGCGGCAGGCTGGCCAGGCCGGAAGCGCCGCGCGGCGCCGGGACCGCCGAGGCCGCGGCGTGCCGGATAGGAATGGTGATCGGCATGATGAACCCCGGCCCAGGCCGTCAGCGCGCCCCGCCGTCCAGTTTTGCCAGCAGTTCGCGCAGGGCGCGGGCGCGATGGCTGACGGCATTCTTCTCCGCTGGCGCCAGTTCGGCGGCAGTGCGGCCCAGATCCGGCAACAGGAAATACGGGTCGTAGCCGAAACCGTGCTCGCCGCGCGGCGTGTCCACGATCTCGCCATCCCACACGCCTTCGCCGATCAGGGGGCGCGGATCGTCGGCCGACCGGACCAGCACCAGCACGGCCACGTAGCACGCGCGCCGGTCTGCATGGTCCCGCAGCTCGGCGATCAGGCGCGCATTGTTCGCGGCGTCCGATTTCTCGCCCCCCTTCAGGCTGGCGTAGCGGGCCGAATAGACCCCCGGGGCGCCGCCCAGCGCATCGACGCACAGCCCGGAATCGTCGGCCAGCGCGGGCAGCCCGGTCAGGCGGCTGGCATGACGGGCTTTTTCCAGCGCATTCTCGACAAACGTTCCATGGGGCTCGGGCGCCTCGGGGACGCCGAGCTGGCCCTGCGGAATCAGTTCAATCTCCAATGGATCGAAAAGCGCGGCGAACTCGCGCAGCTTGCCGGCGTTGCCGGAGGCAAGCACGACGCGGCCCAGAGGCCGGCGGGAGGAAACATTCATGACGGTGTAACGAAGGATGCCGCGCCAGGCGCAAACCGCTGAGGCCGGACGCAAACCGCTAGTGTATCGCCCGCGCGCGAGTCACAGATTGACACAGTTCCGCAATATGCGGCCCTCACCATACCGGGTCTTCATTCGATGCTCGAGTCATGCACGCGTCTGACCATCTCGCCGTCCCGCCCGCCGGCCGGGACGCGCCTCCCTCCCCGCCCGGGCTGTTGGACGACATTCTGCGCGCGAGGCGTCTGACTCCCCTTTTTCAGCCCGTGGTCGACCTGGCGCAAGGCCGGGTTCATGGCTACGAGAGTCTGATCCGCGGCCCGATCGACACCCAGCTTCACATGCCCGATGCGTTGTTCGGCGAAGCGCGGCGCCGGGGCGTCCATCCCCTGCTGGAACATGCCAGCGTGGCGCGCGGACTGCGCGGTTTCCAGGATAGCGTTGCGGCCGAGGGCGCCTATCTTTTCCTGAACATGTCCGCGTCGGCCCTGCTGCATTTCTGGGCCAAATGGGGCCCCTCGATGCCGATGCGCCTGCTGGACGGCGCCGACATCGAGCCCGCCCGTATCGTCATCGAATTGACCGAACACGATCCCGTCTGTCCGGACCTGCGCGTTCTGACCGAAATCTTCGGTGCGCTGCGCGCGCACGGCGTGCGTCTGGCGCTGGACGACTATGGTGTCGGCCATGCCAGCCTGCAGCTGTGGTCCGAAGCGCAACCGGATCTGGTCAAGATCGACCGCTACTTTTTCCAAGGCATCGCCCATGACGAGCGCCGGCAGAAGCTGGTGCGCGCGGTGCTGTCGGTCGCCCAGTGCCTGGGAACGCCGACCATCGCCGAAGGGATCGAAACGGCCGAGGACCTGGCGGTCGTGCGCGACCTGGGGATCCGGTATGCCCAGGGCTGGTTCCTGGGCCGTCCCGGCGAAGTCCTGGCCGCCGAACTGCCGGTTGCCGTGCGGCAGGTGCTCAGCCAGCGTGCGCCGTCCCGCACGCCGGCGCGCATGACGGGGGCCACCGCGGCCTCGCTGCGGGTGGATGCTCCGCCCGTTTCGCCCGGACGCCACACCAACGACGATGTGCACCGGCTGTTCGACGAGCGCAAAAGCCTGCATGCCGTAGCCGTGGTGGACGAGGACAACCGGCCTCTGGGCATCATCAACCGGCGCGACTTCACCGAGCACTATGCGCAACGCTACTCGCGGGAGCTGTTCGGCCGCGACCCCTGCACCACCTTCATGAACAACCAGCCCGTGCTGGTGGACGTGCACGCCTCCATCGACCAGTTGAGCCACGTCCTGGTGTCGGAGGATCAACGCTACCTGGTGGACGGCTTCATCATTACGCGCGACGGCTTCTACCATGGGCTGGGCACCGGCGAAGCGCTGGTCCGGTCGGTGACGGAGATGCGCATCGAGGCCGCCCGCTATGCCAATCCGCTCACGTCCCTGCCCGGCAACATCCCGATCAGCCAGCACATCGCCACCCTGCTCGATGGCGGGATCGATTTCGTCACCTGCTATTGCGACCTGAACTACTTCAAGCCGTTCAACGACGTCTACGGCTACTGGCGCGGCGACGACATGATCCAGTTGTGCGCCACGGTGATCCGCGCCCATTGCGATCCGCAACGGGATTTCGTCGGCCACGTTGGCGGCGACGACTTCGTCATCCTTTTTCGCAGCGCCGATTGGCGCGAACGCGCAGAACGCATCATCGCCGAATTCAACCGCGATGCCATCGCGCTGTACGACGACGCGGGACGCGCCCGCGGCGGCATCGAGGCCGAGGACCGCTATGGCGTCATGCGCGCCTTTCCCTTCGTCACGCTGAGTATCGGCGCCCTGCACGTGGCGCCGGTATCAGGCGTGCGCATCCGCCCCGAGGACATTGCCTCGGCGGCCGCCCGCGTCAAGCACCAGGTCAAGCACGGAAACGTTCCGCTCGTCGTCGAACCCTACCTGCCGGACGGGAACAGCCGCTGACGGTGCGGTAACGGCTGCCAGCGCTTGGGCCGGGCAGTATGCTGTCGAGGGTGAGCTTTCATTTGAAGCTTCCCTTGATCATGAACAGACCGCCCGGACCGGCGAGTTAAAGAAGACGACTGCGGCCCGCTCGGAGTCCTACCACACGACTTTCACTCCCAACAGACCCTGCACGGCGTGGCCGCGACCGCTATCCACCGAGAAACTGTAGTCGCCGCTGCCGAACACACTTACATTGCGTGCGACCTGCGCCGATACGCCGAGACCCACTTGGGTCCAACTGCCCCCAAGGCGTGACTCGAGTGCGACGCCGTTGCTTCCGTCGGGGGCCCGAAAAACCGTCTTCGCATCGGAACCGAAGCCGTGCCAGAGGTTGGCACGGAGCCACGCGTTCACGGGCCGGCCACTACTCGTGTGCGCGGACTTGACCAAGCGTGCCCCCACTCGGCCAAACACACTGCTCACAGATCGGAAGTCGACCTGGCCATAATCGTCCTTGCCGCCATCAATCGAAATCCACTGATAGATCAACTGCGCCTGGGGCTCAGCTGACCAACCGGAGCCGAGTTGGAACGCCCTCCCGCCTTCAGCTGAACCTGTTACGCCCCATCCTTGCGACTTCAAGGTCTGTCCCAGACTCGACCTTGCTCTGATGCTTTCGAATCGGACACCCTGTAGCACAGTATCGGCATACCAACCACTCGCGCCATGATGCGTCCAGTACGCACCGAGCGCATAGCCGTCCATGGATGTCTTGCCGGCGGAACCGCTGTAAACCGCGTCTACCTTGCCGTCAATGTGAGCCGCCCCGAGATAAAGACCGGCTACTTCGCGACTGCCGTCGTCCCGTTGCAGGCGGTACAAATCGCCGCCTACTTGCACCCCTGATAGGTCGTAGTCGTAAGAGGGACCGTCGTCGCGGAAGGAGCTCCAACGCTGCTGGGCGCTTCCGTTCCGGCTGCCCGTGGATCCGTTCTCGTAGAATCCGCGTGCCCACACCGCCTTCCCGCGGCCAGCGTCCGTGTCGGCCGCAAACGGCATGCAAGCTGAGTTGAGGGAGGCTGCCCCGCTGCTGTCCCGTGCATCGGCATAACGATCGCAGTATGTTCCCAGCATGGCGAGCCCCAGTCGGCTGGCGAGCGCAGGTACAGCCATGTCAACCGCCACCTCCGGACGCAGATTGGGCAGCTCCGCCGGCTGTGCCGACGTGGCAGGGGGTACGGACGGGGTACCGCCGGGCGGGTCGGCTGGCGGCACGGATGGGGCACCGCCGGGCGGGTCGGCTGGCGGCACGGATGGGGCACCGCCGGGCGGCTCGGCTGGCGGCGTGGAGGGGGTACCACCGGGCGGGTCGGCTGGCGGCGTGGAGGGGGTACCGCCCGGAGGTTCGGTCGGAGGCGTGGAAGGAACTTCCGGTGGCACACTCGGCGCCTGATATGTCGACCGCAAATACCAGCTCTCGGCGTTTGAACTGCCACCGCGCTGCAAAGTGTATTCGTACGCTCCCGCAGCAACGCGGTTGCCAAGGGCGAATGCCGTCGGCGCGGTCGTCGCATTGTTTATCGCAGCGACCACCTGAATGCCATCGCCCGTGGTGGCGGCACCACCGCCGCCCGTTGGCATGACGCGCAGCGTAGTCGCGCCGGTGGCTGCCCCTCCATCGATGATCAGCTTGTCCGTCGGCGAGGCATCAGCGCCAAGAAAGGTATGGATGGCGATTGTGCCGCCCGAGCCCACATAGTTGTTGGTCGTAATGGTTTTGTAGCCGGCCGAGGTAGGCGCCTGGAAAGCGATGGTGCCGGCATTGCTCAGGGACGTCAAACTCGAGTTTGCCGTCACGTTCCAGGTGCTCGTGCCGTCTATCGATAGAGAGACCGGATCAATACTCCCTGTCAGAACGGAACCCCGGTTCAAGACTACGGATGCCGTGCTGCCGCTGTCCGCCTTTATATCTCCGGTCAAGGCAGTGGCGTCAACGATCAAATTCACGTTGGCGCCATTCAACGCATTCAACACGAGGCCGCTTCCCGAGGAAGTATCGTTCATCGCATTCAACGTAACGGAAAGGGCCGCCCCATCCGCTCGTACGAGATCGCCGCCTGCGTGCAATTCAGAGCCGGTTAACGTGACTGCATTCGGAGCGCCGGTTCCTCCAAATGCATACACGCCGTGCGCGTCGGCGGCTGCTGCCGTCACGGTCGAGCCGGTGAGGTCGATCGCACCGCCATTGGAGACGGCCAGTGCGCTTGCACCGGCTCCGGCAGTGCTAACCAGCGCATCGCCTTTGATCGCACTGGATACGCCGCCACCGGAGCCTTCCGAGTACAGGGCGAAGGCGTTGGCGCCAGAAGTCTTCACGCTGGCCGCCGAAAGCGTTGCAACGCCGCCCGACGACGCGTGAACGCCCCGGCCATTGTCGCCCTGCGTCGTGAGTGCGGCCCCATCCAGACGGAGCGTCGAACCGGGATCGGAGACCTGCCCCGCGTCCACATTGTTCGAGGTCGTGACGGTGGTTCCAATCAACGCCAGACTTCCGCCCGCGATCGCGCCCGCCCCTGCGCCATATACGACGCCTCGCTCGCCAAGCTGCATGATGCTGCCTTGCGTCATGGTGGCTGTCGAACCCGCGCCTTGCGCAACGACACCGTAGGACTCTAGCCCGCGGATAGTAATCCCGGAACTTGCAATCGCCGCGGTCGATCCGCTGGATATATCGATCCCATTGCTGTATCGGCCGCTCGTATCCACGACGACGTTGGAAAACGCGCCGGTCGAACCGCTGGAAAGGTACGCGCCGTGGCTGTTATTCCCCAATGTGGTGATGGTTGTGCCTGTCGCGTTCAATGTGCCGGCTACCGCGTCCATTGCAAAAGCCATCGGCCCGTCAGTAGCGACCGCCCCTCCCGTCAGGTTGATGGCCCCTCCGTTCAATGCTATTGCTCCATGGGCATACATGGCCGTGCTCGAAACTTGCACCGCCAATGTGGCATCCCCGTTGATGACTCCGCCATCCTCAGCGCGCAAGGCCTGCCCCGTAGTCACTATGGGACCGCCCACCTGAATATTTTCGCCAGCGCCGGCTGTGATGAGGGCGTGAGCAGGCAATGCAAACCAGGTACCCACGAGCGCGGTAAGCAAGGGCGTGAGGCGGAAAGTGCGCGCACCGGGCCGTTTGTTTTGCGCAGGGGGGGTCCCACGGCGAGCGCGGGCGTACAACTGAGACACAGGTCGCTCCATTGATGTTGGTTACTGAGAAACAGATTGCTGCAGCGATAGGCCGGAGCACCCGGCACCCACTACAACGACCGGCAAGCGCCCAAGTTTTGAAAGCAAACGTTACTTTTGGACGGCAAATTACTTTCTATTTGCAATAAAGCAATAGAACGTTGCGGAAGTTACCACGGCGCGGCAAAAAGAGGGGCAGGGTTGTTTAATCACAACATGGAGAGGTCCGAGCCAAGCCAGCAAGGCGGGCACCTCGACGTGATCTGGAATCGCGATGCCATCGCCCTGTACGACGACGCGGGACGCGCCCGCGGCGGCATCGAAGCCGAGGACCGCTATGGCGTCATGCGCGCCTTTCCCTTCGTCACGCTGAGTATCGGCGCCCTGCACGTGGCGCCGGTATCAGGCGTGCGCATCCGCCCCGAGGACATTGCCTCGGCGGCCGCCCGCGTCAAGCACCAGGTCAAGCACGGAAACGTTCCGCTCGCCGTCGAACCCTACCTGCCGGACGGGAACAGCGGCTGACGGTGCGGTAGCCGGCGTTTCGCCTTGCACGCCGGCCTCGGCGTCGCGGCGCAGGCGGAAGACCGCGACGGCCTGCCGCAGCCGCTCGGCGCGTCCTTCAAGCGACGCCACCGCGGCGGCCGTTTCCTCCGCCAGGGCGGCGTTCTCCTGGGTGTTGCGGTCCAGGCCCGACATGGCTTCGTGCATGGCGCCTATCCCGCCTGCCTGTTCGGCCGCGGCGTGGGAGATCTCCTCCACCAGTGTCGCCACCCGGGCCACGGCCTGGCGCATCGCACCGATGGTCTGGCCGGCCGATCCGACTTCCTGCACGCCCGCCTGCACGTGACTCGCCGAATCGGCGATCAAGGCCTGGATCTCGCGCGCCGCGGCGGCGCTGCGCTGCGCGAGCGTCCGCACCTCGCCGGCCACCACGGCGAAACCCCGGCCCGCGGCGCCTGCACGCGCGGCTTCCACGGCCGCGTTCAACGCGAGCAGATTGGTTTGGAAGGCGATGCCGTCGACCACGCCGACGATGTCGCCGATGCGGCGCGCGCTGTCCGAGATATCCCGCATGCGGCGCACCACGCGGTCCACGGCCTGCGCGCCCTCCTCGGCCAAAGCTTCGGCGCACTGCGCCTGGACCCGGGCTTCGTCCGCGTTATCGGAGGTGGCCTGAACGGTCTGGGCCAACGCCGACATGCCGGCCGCGGTCTCCTGCAGCATGCCGGCCTGTTCCGCGGTGCGGTCGGACAACTGCACTCCGCCCGCGGCCAGGGCGCGCATATCGCCATGGATATCGTCCACCGCCGTGCGCACCGCGTCCACGGCGCCGGCCAGGCCGGATTGCATGCGGCTCATCGCGGAAAACAGCACACCGATTTCGTTGTCGCCGCGCGTATCGATGGGACGCGTCAGGTCGCCGTCGGCGATGCGGTCGAAGTGCCCGCCCGCATCGCGCAAGGGATCGAGCAACGCGCGCCGCAGCGCCATCCGTATCCCCACGGCGAGCAACAGGACGAAGGCTGCCAGCCCGATCGCCGTGTAGACCGCCACACCCTGCATATGGGCCACCTCGGCGATGGCCGCCGAGCCTTGCGCGCGGGTATAGCGCTGGAAATCCCCTTCCGCCTTCACATAGGCCGCGGCGGCCGCGGGCAGCACCTGATCGCTCAGGCGGTTCACTTCGACGCCGTTCCATCCCTGGATGGCCTTGCGCATGGGAATGAGGGTATCGCCCACCAGTTTCCCGTAGGCCGCCATGACCGCGTCGTACAGCGGCCTGCCGGCGCCATCGGCATAAGGCATGGCGCGCAGGCGGGCGGCGCCTTTTTCCGCATCGGCCAGGAACCGGTCCACCACCGTGAGCATCTGGTCGCGGTCCGGGATGCGCCCGCCCTCCATATAGGTTTTCGCATCGACCAGGGCCGCGCGCGCCTGGAACACCGCGCTGCTGACATTGCCGAGCTCGCTGGCCCGCTCGATGTTGTCGCGCCCCAACTGCTCGATCCATTCCTGGTTGTCGCGCAGCAGCTTGATCGCCGCCGCGCCGGCGCCCGCGAACAGGACGACGAACACCGCCAGCACGATGGACAGGGCCGCACTTACACTGAATCTATTCCGCATCACATCCCTATGTGCGCTTCGACGCGCCTTGCATGCGGCAGGGATTATGTTGCGAAAACTTGGCTTTTTCGTGACATCCCCCGGGCGCGGACCGATGAGTCCGGCCCGGCGGGAATCAGCTTGCCGCCAGAGCGTCCTTCTGCGCCTGCACCAGACGCGCGATGCCGCTTTCGGCCAGCGCCAGCATGGCGTCGAGTTCGGCGCGGCTGAACGTGACGCCTTCCGCGGTGCCCTGCACCTCGACGAAGGCGTTCGATCCGGTCATGACGACGTTCACGTCGGCGTCGCAGCCGGAATCTTCCTCGTAATCCAGATCCAGCACGGGGCGTCCGCCCACCATGCCGACCGATACGGCGGCAACGTGATCGCGCAGGGGATTGGCCGCCAGGTCGCCGCGCTTCATCAGCAACGCGATGGCGTCGGCCATGGCGACCCACGCGCCCGTGATACTGGCGCAGCGCGTGCCGCCGTCGGCCTGCAGCACGTCGCAGTCGATATGCAAGGTGCGTTCGCCCAGCGCCGTCATGTCGATGACCGCGCGCAGGCTGCGGCCGATCAGGCGCTGGATTTCCTGCGTGCGGCCGGACTGCTTGCCCCGGGCCGCCTCGCGGTCGCCGCGCGTATGCGTGGCGCGCGGCAGCATGCCGTATTCCGCGGTCACCCAGCCCTGTCCCTGCCCCTTCAGGAACGGCGGCACCTTGTCCAGCACGCTGGCCGTGCACAGCACATGGGTATTGCCGGCCTTGATCAGTACCGAACCTTCCGCATAGCGCGTAAAGCCGCGCGTCAGGGACAACGGACGCAATTCATCGGGCGCACGGCCGGAAGGCCGGGCGGACTGGGAGGGGGAAGCATTCACGGGACTCTCCTGTTGGGCTCGTCGGCGGATTGTACGGGCCGCATGCGCATGAACCTTCGGCCGGCGCGAACGGCATGCCGAATTTCAAGCACTGCCGAACGCTGGGCGTCGATACCAACGAGCGCGGGGGCAATGCGGCTGCCCGCCCGGCAGCCAATGCGCGAGCCGGTGCGGCGTCGCGCCGCACGGGTCCTTCGGTTATTCTGCGTCGATGCGCGCCTGCGGGGCGCCTTTTTTCAGGACCATCACGATGATACGAAGCATGACGGCATTCGGCAGCGCCCGCGCCGATTTGGAACAAGGATCGCTGACGCTCGAACTGCGCAGCGTCAACAGCCGTTTCCTGGACCTGTATTTCCGGTTGCCCGACGATCTGCGGCACCTGGAATCGCCGTTGCGCGAACTGCTCACCGCCAACCTTGGCCGCGGCAAGATCGAAGTGCGCGTCACCTACACGCGCAACGCCGCCGCCGGCCTGGATCGGCTGGACACGCAATGGCTGCAAATGCTGGCCGAGCAGCTCGAAACCGCCCGCAGGATCCTGCCGGAAACCGAATCGCCCCGGCTGGTCGAACTCTTCAATTGGCCCGGCCAGCGCAATAACGACGCGCTCGATCCGCAAGCCTGGGGAGCGGCCGGCATGCAGGCCGCTCAGGAGGCCCTGACGCAATTGCAGGAGGCGCGCGTGCGCGAAGGCGAACGGCTGGCCGCAATGATGCGCGAGTGCGCGGTCAGTATCGGGAAGATCGTGACGGATGTCGAACAGTTGCTGCCGCAGCTTCTGGCCGATCATCGCGAGAAGCTGGCCGCCAAGCTGCGGGAGACCGTCGAGGCGGCCTTCCCCGGCGGCTTCAGCCACATCTCCGGCCCCGAACTCACCGAACGCCTGGCTCAGGAAGCAAATCTGTTCGCGCTGCGCATCGACGTCGCCGAAGAACTGTCGCGGCTACGCTCGCATCTGGCCGAACTGACCCACATCCTGAGCGACGGCGATGCGGCGCCGAAGCCGGCCAAGCGCGGCGGCGGCAGCGCCGGCAAGCGCCTGGACTTCCTGTTCCAGGAGATGAACCGCGAGGCCAATACGCTGGGATCCAAGGCCGGCAGCGTCGAAGTGACGCGCGCCGCCATGGACCTGAAGCTGCTGATCGAGCAAATGCGCGAGCAGGCGCAGAACCTGGAGTAAGGACCGGCATTCGCACTGCTCGACATCATCGACGGGAATCCCCAAGGGGTGATGGAAGCTCCGGCGCAGACCGGCTCACAGCACCCGCCCGTACCAAGCCAATGACAGGATGGCGGCAAACGCCGCCAGCAGCGCGCCCAGCGCCGCGAAAAGCGCCGTGATTTCCACGTGGTCGCGCCTGTCGAACGCCAGCTTCGCGCTGAGCTGCCGGTACACCTTTTTCAGCTCCGGAGCGTCCTGCGCACGAAAGTATTCGCCGCCTGTGACGTCGGCCACCTTCTTCAAGACGGTCTCATCCAGCCGGACCCGCGCCGACCAGCCTTCGACGGAAATCACCACACCCTGCGGCGTACCGATTCCCACCGTATAGATACGCACGCCGTGGGCCGCCGCCACGCGCGCGGCCTCCATGGCCTCCGGTCCGGTATTGCTTTGGCCATCGGACAGCAACACGATCGCGACCGAAGCCTCCGATCCCGGCGCGGCCTCGTCCGGACCAGGCAAGGGACGGCCCAGCGCGGGCGGTGCATCGCGCGCCGGGCCCGGCGATCCGTTCGCCCCTGCCTTGCCGGCGCTGGCGCGCTTGTCCGGCGACTGGCCCACGCCCTCGTTCATGAACTTGTCGACGTCGATGCCGGCCTGCGGCAACAGGGTCGCCAGCGCGATGATCAGCCCGTTGCCCAAGGCGGTGCCACGCTGCGGCTGCAAACGGTCCAGCGCCGCGATGACTTCCTCCTTGCGGCGCGTCGGGGCCTGCGCCACGGCCGCCGTGCCCGCCACCGACACTACGCCCACGCTCACGGTTTCCGGCTGATCGTCCAGAAATATTTTGGCTGCCTGCCGCGCGGCCTCGATGCGATTGGGTTTGATGTCTTCCGCCCGCATGCTGCCGGACGTGTCCATGGCCAGCATGACCGTCTGGATCCGCGACGGCAGCATCATCATGGCCTGCGGCCGTGCAATGGCAACGGTCAAAGCGGTCAGGGCGAACAGCATCAGCACCGGCGCCACATGGCGGCGCCAGCGCGCGCCGCTGGCCGCGCCCGCCAATTGCAAGGTTGGATACGCCACCGCCACGCGCCGGCGCCGCCGGTCGTGCCAGACATAAAACACCGCCAGCACCGGCACGAGCGTCAGCAGCCAGAGCATTCTGGGCCACAGGAAATCGAGTGCGGGCACGCCGTTCATGACGGCAAGGCCCGCGCGGTCGGGTCCTGCGCCCTTCCGCCGGCGCCACCCCGGTGGCTGCGGCGCCGCGCAAAGGCCAGCAGCGCCAGATCCAGCCGCTGATCGGTGCGCAGCTCCAGGCATGTTACGCCGGCGCCTTGCAGGGCGTGCCGCAGTCCGGCTTCCCGCGCCTGCGCAGCCTCGGCGAAACGCTGGCGGAATGAAGCGTCGTGCGTATCGACGAACATCTGCTCGCCGGTTTCGGCGTCCTGCAATACGACCAGCCCCAGATCGGGCAAGGCGATTTCCAGAGGATCGGCGAGGCGTACGGCCACGACTTCGTGACGCCTGCCGAGCATCCCGAGCGAGGTCTCCCATCCGGGCGCGCTGATGAAATCGGAAACCACGAACATGGCGGAACGCCGCCCCACCGACACCCGCGCAAGGTCCAGCAGTTGCCGCAGGCGCGTTTCGCCGCGCGGGGCGGCCGATACGGCGTTCGCACGTTCAAGCAGATGCAGCATATGGCGGCGTCCGGCGCGCGCGGGCACCACCGTCGCGAAGGCTTCGTCCGCGCCGGTGTAAAGCATGGCGCCAACGCGATTGCCGTGACCGGTAAGCAGGCGCGCCATCACCGCTGTGAAGTCGTTCAACAATTCGCGCTTGGTTACGCCGCCGGAGCCGAAGTCCACGGACGCGCTCAGATCCAGCAGGAACCAGGCGGACATCTCGCGGTCTTCCTGGAATTCGCGCACATAGGGCGTCTGCAGCCGCGCGGTTACGTTCCAGTCCATATATCTCACGTCGTCGCCGGGCCGGTACTCGCGCAGGTCGGCGAAGTCCAGTCCGAAGCCGCGGAACAGCGTGCGGTAGTCGCCTTGCAGCAGACCATCCAGGCGGCGGATCACCGTCCACTCGAGGCGGCGCACCAGCGCTTCGGTGCGATCGCGGGCGGCGCGGGCGCGCTCGGCCGCCGGCGTCGGCGCCGCTTCGCCGAGGGCTGCGACGCCGCTTCGGCGCGCCCTATCCCGCCGCCACGCGAACATGGGATTCCAGCGGACGTTCGGGCGCGGGCACGGCGCGCAGGATTTTGCCGATGAGCTGGTCCGCGTCGATGCCATCGGACAGCGCTTCGTACGACAACACCAGGCGGTGGCGCAACACATCGGGCACCAGGTCGATCAGATCTTCGGGCAAGGCATAGTCGCGCCCGCGCAGGTAGGCCAGCGCCCGCGCGCCTTCGATCAGTCCGATGGTCGCGCGCGGACTTGCGCCGAACGACACATAACGCGCCAGGTCCGACAAGCCGCACAGCGCCGGCGCTCGCGTGGCGGCGACCACGCGCACCGCGTACTGGATCAGCCCCGGATCCACGTACACCTTGCGGCACTCGTCCTGCAGCAGGGCGAGCTGTTCCGGCATCGCGACGGGATTGACGGCGATCTTCGGACCGGTCACCCGATTCACGATCACGACCTCTTCTTCCTCGCTGGGATAGCCGACCAGCACCTTCATCATGAAGCGGTCGACTTGCGCCTCGGGCAGCGGATACGTGCCTTCCGTCTCGATCGGATTCTGCGTCGCCATCACAAGGAACGGCGTCGGCACGGGATGCGTCTCGCCGGCGATGGTGACCTGTCTTTCCTGCATGACTTCCAGCAATGCGCTCTGCACCTTGGCCGGCGCACGGTTGATCTCGTCGGCGAGCAGAAGGTTGGCGAACACCGGCCCCAGCACCGTGGAGAACTCCCCGCTGCGCTGGTTGTACATGCGGGTGCCGACCAGATCCGCCGGCAGCAGATCTGGCGTGAACTGGATCCGCTTGAAGGTGCCCCGCATGGTCTTGGCGAGCGTGTTCACCGTCAAGGTCTTGGCCAGCCCCGGCACCCCTTCCACCAGAAGATGTCCGCGCGCCAGAATGGCCACCAGCACCCGTTCCAGGAAGCGGTCCTGCCCCACGACGACCCGTTTCACCTCGTACAGCAGGCGTTCCATCAGATTGGCGCTATCCGTGGCGCTCAAAGCTTGGTCGTTCATACGCCTCCTGCCCGCAAGGGGAATGACGTCAGAAAGGTGAGATGCCCACCGCCCCGCCCGCGCTTTCGATGGTGGTGGCAAAGCCGATGCCGATGAAGGTCTTGCTTTGCGTGGGATTCAGGATGGCCGTGACGATGCCGACCACTTCGCCATCCATGTTGACCAGCGGACCGCCGGAGTTGCCGGGGTTCGCCGCCGCGTCGAACTGGATCAGATGGTCCAGGTCCTGCTTGTTGTCGGGAGACACGAATTCCCGGTCCAGGCCGGACACCACGCCCGCCGATACCGAGGGGCCGACGCCAAACGGAAATCCCACGGCTACCACTTCATCGCCTGGCGCGAGATCGCGGCTCGATCCCAGCGTGGCGGCGGGCAGGTCGTCGGGCAGGGAAAACGCGCGGATGACGGCCAGGTCTTTCTCCGGCTGCACGCCGACCACCGATGCCTCCGATTCATGCCCGTCGTAGAACGTCACGCGCAAACGGCGCGCGCCGGCGATGACGTGGTAGTTCGTCAGGATGATGCCCTTGTCCGTGACGACGACGCCCGATCCGATATTGACCGATACGTGGCGGTTTTCCGGCGCTTTGCCGTCCGGCTGCGGCGCACCCGGCATTTGCGCATCGGGCCGCTTGCCGTCAGGCGGATTGCCCGGCCCATTGCCCTTGGGCGTGGCGTCCGGCTGTCCCGGAGTCGGCGTTCTGGCATCAGGCTGGCTGCCATCCGGCGGCTTCGCATCGGCCTGGCGGTCAGGCGCAACGCCGTCCGGGCGGGTCTGGCCGGAAGGATCGTCAGGCTTCGGCGCGCTGTCCGGGCCGGCTTTCGGATCGGAAGGACGCGGCGTACGCGACGCGTCCGGCCTGTCGTCGTCCGGGTAGCCGCGAATCTCCACCACGGAGGCATGCACGGCATCCGCGACACGCGCCGCGCGGGACGGCAGGCTTTGGGTTTGCAGGGTATGGAGTACGGCTTGGTCGATGTCGTCCTGCGTCAGGACGCGCAGCTTCGGCTGCATGAGCCAGGCGGACGCCAAGCCTGCGGCGAAGACCAGCGCAAGCGCCGTCGCCGCCCATCCGTAGATCGCAACTCGTTTCATGGTTGCCACCGGAGTCCCGTCTCGCCGTGGGAGTACAGTACCATCGTCGCATCGACGCGCCAAGGAGAACGGTATGCGGTTTCTCTGGCCGGAAATGCTCTGGCTGCTGCTTGCGCTGCCGCTTCTGGCCGGGGCCTACATTTATCTGCTGGTCCGGCGCAAAAAGAACGCCGTCCGCTATCCCAGCCTTGCGCTTGCCCGCAGCGCGCTGGGTCCCAGGCAGCGGTTGCGTCGCCATGTCCCGCCCGCCCTCTTCCTGCTCGGCCTGGCCGCCGCGCTGCTGGCCTGCGCGCGTCCCAGCGCGACGGTGACCCTGCCCGCCGACACGCTGACCGTCATCCTTGCGATGGATGTATCGCGCAGCATGGAAGCCGCCGACGTGCCACCCACGCGCCTGAGCGCGGCGCAACAGGCGGCGCGCAATTTCGTCGCCGACTTGCCTCCCAGCGTGCGGCTCGGCATCGTCGCCTTCGCCGCCTCTGCCGCCGTGGTGCAGCCGCCCACCGACAACCGCCAGGACACGCTGGACGCGATCGACCGCTTCGAACTGCAACGCGGGACCGCGACGGGAAGCGGTCTTATCGTGGCGCTCGGCACGCTGTTCCCCGAAGACCGCGCCGACCTGGAGGCGCTGCTGCTCAACGACCCCTCGTCGCGCTTCGGAGCGCCCGCCGCCGCGCTTGGCAACGCCGGGCAAGCCGATGCGGCGCGCAAACGCGAACAGGAACGGCCATCCGTGCAGCCAGGCTCTTATCGCAACGGCGCAATCATTCTGCTCAGCGATGGACGCAGGACGACGGGGCCGGATCCGCTGGACGTCGCGCGAATGGCGGCCAAGCGAGGCGTGCGCATCTACACGGTGGGCTTTGGTACACGCCAAGGCGGCGTGCCGCCCGGAGAGGAAGGCTGGTCGTATTTCATGCAGCTCGACGAGACCACGCTGCGCGCAGTCGCCAAGCTGACTGGAGGCGAGTACTTCCAGGCCGGTTCCGCCGGCGATCTGAGCCAGGTCTACCGCAACCTGAGTACGCGCTTTTCCCTGGAGCGCCGCAATACCGAAATCGGCGGGCTGCTGGCGGCGCTGGCCGCCGTCCTGATCGCGGCGGCGTCCATCCTGTCGGCGCTGTGGTTCAGGCGTTAGTCCAGCCGATAGCGGGCATCGGGCACCGGCACGGGAGGCAGGTCGGTTGCCCCGGCCGTTTCAAGGACAGACCGCTCGATATGGACGGTCAGCGCATCCAGCGGCAGATCGTTGGCGTCGCAGCCGAAAGGATCCTCCAATTCGCCCGCAATGATGTGCAAGGCCAGAAAAGCATACGCGATGAACACCGCCACGATGGGCGTCGCCCATCCGACGCTTTCGACCAGGCCGAAGGGCAGCAGCGCGCAGTAGAAGTAAGTCGTCCGGTGCAGCAGCACCTCGTACGGATAGGGCACGGGCGTCGTCCGTATCCGCTCGCAGGCGCCGGCCGACCGGTTCAACGTATCAAGGTGCTCAAGGGCGGCGACGGCGGCCACTTCACCGATACGGCCGCGATGGCGCCACTCGGCGAGTTGCCGCTGCACCTGCACCAAAAAGAAATGCGGCCGGTAGGCGTGCCGCAGCGCTTCCCGCGCGTCAGGCTCGCCCAAAAGGGCGCGCAGCGCGGCGGCCGGATCGGAGCCGCGCAGCTGGTGCTTCAGGGCATGGACGAAGCCCAACAGCAGGTTCACGACGCGGCGCGCTTCAGGATCGGGATCGCCGGCGCCGAGCGCCGGCATCGTCACCACATATCGGGTCAGGTCGCGGGCGCACGCGCCGATCACGCCCCATAGTTTGCGGCCTTCCCAATAGCGGTCGTAGCACGCGTTGTTGCGAAAACTACGATCATGGCGGCGAACGTGCGGGCGACGTAGAAACGGGGCGCATCATAGCAACGCGCCGGTACCGCGCAGCCCCTTGGCCAATATCCCGTACCAACTCCGATTTAGAATAATATATCATTACAAAAATGAGCAGGCCCGACGTAACGGAAGGCCGTCCCGGGCCAGAAGGGGAATTCCTTGCCGCGTATCCATCGCGCTTCCGGTAGCCGCACTTTGCGGCGCGCGGCGCGCCTTGCCGCATTGATATGGCTTTGCCTGGTCGCCGCGCTGGCGCCGGCCGGCGCGACGCTGCACGCCATGTCGCACCTGGGGCCGGCCCTTGGCGGCCCCCAGCGAACGCACGCGGATGCGCCTGCCGATAACCAGACCGGCGGGCTGCAGCACACCGCGGCAGATCACTGCCATCTGTGCGACGAATGGCAGTTCCTGGACCACGCCCTCCCCCACGTCTTCATCCCGGGCGACGCCGGACCCGATGCCGCACCCCTGCGCGTCGCGCATGCCGGATGGCGATCGGACACGGACGTTCCGTGGATCCTGCCGCGCGCCCCGCCTGCCGCGCACGCTGCTTTCAGCGGCTGACCGCACTGACGCGGGCCGGGCTTGCGTCCCGGCGCAACGCCGCGCCCGCGATTTCCGCACATGACGCCGTGCGTGCATGACGCGGTGCATGCATGACGCCGGCGCTTGCCCCGGCGTTGCCGCGCCGCGCTGCGCCGTGCGGAATCTGCGTGCTTCCTCGTGCATTCCCCAATTCTTGCCGCTGCCGCTTCCGCGGACGGCAGACGACGATATTCACCTCATCCATGCCAGCCTCTTCTCTTTTCGCGCCCCCATCGCGCGCACCACGCTCTACCGCCTTTGCACGCCTGTCCTCCATCGCGCTCGGGCTGAGCGCCGCCTTTGCGGCGCCCGTCCAGTCCCAGGCGGCCCCGGATGCAGCCGACGAACCGGCCGCCGCTGCCCGCGCCGTGACCCTTCCCACGGTCATTACCACGGCCAATCCCCTGGGCAGCACCGAGCTTGCATCGCCCACCACGGTCCTGCAGGGAACCGCCCTTGACCTGCGGCGGGCGGACACCCTCGGACAGACCCTGAACGGGCTGCCCGGTATTTCCACGACGACCTACGGTCCCATGGTGGGACGGCCGATCATTCGCGGCATGGACGGCGACCGCATCCGCATCATGAACAACGGCCTCGGCTCGGTCGATGCGTCCTCGCTGTCTTTCGACCACGGGCTTCCGCTCGACCCCATGGCCGCCGACCGCATCGAGATCGTGCGCGGCCCGGCGGCCCTGCTCTACGGCGGCAATGCGGTGGGGGGCGTGGTCAACGTCATCGACGACCGCATCCCCGAAGAGCCGATCAATGGCATCCATGGCAGCATGCAGGGCGACTGGGGCGGCGCAAACAACAGCCGGTCCGGGGCCTTGCGGGTGGAGGGCGGCGACGGCAGGTTCGCCATCCGCGCGGACGGCTATGCGCGCTTTACCGACACACTGCGCATCCCGGGTTATGCGCGCGCTTCGGGGCTGCGCGCCCAGGATCCTGCCGACATGGATCAGCCGCGCGATCGCTTGCCCAACAGCGACGGCTCCGTGCGCGGAGGCGGCGTCGGCATGGCCTGGACGGGGGCCGACGGTTATGCGGGCCTTTCCTACAGCGGCTACGACTCGGACTACGGCTCGGTGGCGGAAGACAGCGTCCGCCTGAAGATGCGGCAGGAGCGCTTCGGCGCGGCCGGCAGGATCGACAACCTGGACGGCGCGTTCAAAAGCCTGAAGTTCGACTTCGCCTACACCGACTACCGGCACCGCGAGGTCGATGAGGGCGTAACCGGCACCACGTTCAAGAACCACGGCTACGAAGCACGGGTCGAAGCGACGCACCGCGACATCGGCCCATTGCGGGGCACCTCGGGCCTGCAGGTCAGCCAAACCCGGTTTTCCGCCCTTGGCGACGAGACGCTGGTCCCTACCACGGAGACGGACTCCTTCGCGCTGTTCGACCTGGAGCAGTGGGAAGTCACCGACCGGCTGACGTTGACCGCCGGCGGGCGGCTGGAGTACAGTCGGCTCGCGCCTTCCGCGCACGGCGACACGAAGTTCGCCGACGCCAGGAAACGCGACTTCACCGCCGGCAGCCTGGCCCTGGGTTCGCTGTACAGGCTCGACGGCGTCTGGTCCGTGGCGGCCAACCTCTCCTACACCGAGCGGGCCCCGACCTTCTACGAACTGTACGCGAACGGTCCGCACGAAGCGACGGGCCAGTTCCTGATCGGCGACCCGTCTCTATCGAAAGAGCGCGCGTTCTCCGGCGATCTGGGCCTGCGCTTCAAGGATGGCGACAACCACGGCAGCTTCGGCGTCTTCTACAGCCGTTTCCGCAACTACATCACCGAAATGAACACCGGCCTTTTCACCGACGACAGCGGCGAAATCGTGGACAGCGGCACGGACGATGCCTTGTCGCAGGCCGTCTACCGCGCCGTACCCGCGGAGTTTTATGGCTTCGAAGCGGACGGCAGCTTCCGGGTCCTGGAACGTGGCGGCAATAAGCTGGATCTCCTGCTTTCGGGCGACTACACCTACGCGCGCAACCGCGGCACGGGAGAACCGCTGCCGCGCATACCGCCCCTGCGGCTTGGCATCGGCCTGGCCTATGCGAAGGGCCCCTGGGGCGCGGGCGTGTCCTTCACCAAGGCTTTCTCCCAACATCGTCATCCGGAGAATGACGACAGCACCGCCGGGTACTACAGGCTGGATGCGGATCTGACCTATGCCTTCCGCCTGGATAGCACCCGGTGGCAGGCCTATGTGCGCGGCATCAACCTGACCAACCAGGAGATTCGCTACGCGACCTCCATCCTGCGCGACGTCGCGCCCGAAGGCGGCCGCGCGGTGATGGTGGGCGTCCGCGCCAATTTCTGACCCGTGGCCCGGCCCTGCGCGCCGTCTCTTCCGGCGCGCCGGAACCGCCCGGTGGCAACCCTGGCCACCCGTTCGACGGCATCATGGCCAGCGCCGCCGGGCGCCCCCTACGAGGGCCGCTCTCTATACAGGATTGCAAATTGAACGCAAGATGACGAAGGATGCCGGCGGGATCCCCAAAGATGTAAGAAATATTTCGGGTATATAATCCTGCCGATCCGAATTAAACGCCCGCCGGCTTGAACCCAGTTGAAGCCGCGCCATTCCACTCCGCATTCGAAGTGAAGTTATGACGCCGCCGACGAGACGCAGCCTTTCTCCTCGCTTTTTCCTATCGACCGCCCTCCTCACCCTTGCCCTGACCGCCGCGCCCGGCACCGCCGGTGCGATGGTTTCCTCCGACGCGGTCGGCTCCCTGAACGGCCTTTCCCCCACCGATCTGCCCACCGTCCCCACCTTGCGCGAACGCGTGGTGGCGGCCGGGCTGGACGCGCTGGGCACGCGTTACCGCTGGGGCGGCGACGACCCCGACACGGGGTTCGACTGCAGCGGGCTGGTCAGCTTCATCTACAAGGAAGTCGCCGGGCTGGACCTGCCCCGCCGCGCCCGGGAACAACGCGGGGAAGGCAAGCCCGTCAAGGCAAGCCAGCTGCAGCCGGGCGACTTGGTGTTCTTCGGCATCCACCGCCGCAACCAGACGTCGCATGTAGGCATCTACATCGGCAACAACGAATTCATCCACGCGCCCACGCGCGGCGAGCGCGTGCGCATCGATACGCTCGACAGCGCCTATTGGGCCAAGCGCTTCAATGGCGCGCGGCGATATATCGGCCCGGGCCGCGATACCGGCATCGCCGTCGCTTCGAACGACCGCTGAAGCCCGCTCCCGGCGGGCACGGCCGCTCAGCCGCGGCCCAGGAACGGCATCTTCGTGGCCATGATGGTCATGAACTGCACGTTGGCGTCCAACGGCAGCGCCGCCATCGCGGCGACGGCTTCCGCCACGTGAGCCACGTCCATGCGCGGCTCGGGACGCACCGTATGGTCGGGCTGCAGCACACCGGCAACCATGCGTTCGGTCATGGGCGTGGCGGCGTTGCCGATATCGATCTGTCCGCAAGCGATGTCGTACTCCCGGCAATCCAGCGAGATCGACTTCGTCAGGCCTGTGACGGCATGCTTGGTTGCCGTGTAGGCGATGGAATACGGGCGCGGCGCATGGGCGGAAATCGAGCCATTGTTGATGATCCGTCCGCCCCTGGGTTGCTGATCCTTCATGATGCGGATGGCGGCCTGCGCGCATAGGAACATGCCGGTCAGGTTCGTATCCACGACACTGCGCCAGACGTCCACGGGCAGTTCCTCGATGGGCACCGCGGGCGCGCCCCGGCCGGCGTTATTGAACAGGACGTCGAGCCGTCCGTAGGCGCGCTGCGTCTCGTCGAAGAGCGCCCGCACGGAATTCTCGCTGCACACGTCCGTAGGCACCGCCATCGCACGGACCGCATCGTCGCCCGCGGCCGTGCGGGTTTCCTCCAGCGCATCGGCGCGGCGGCCGGCCAGCACGACACGATACCCTTCCGCCAGCAGCTGCAACGCCACCGCGCGCCCGATACCGCTGCCCGCGCCGGTCACCACCGCCACCTTGCCGTCGCCTCGCCTGCCGATCTGGTTCATGCCTGTCTCCTTGAAAAAGTACCGCGCATGCTACTCCCAAGATCGGCACATGGCGGTATTTTGTTATCCTTCCTGTCTTGTACAAGTTTCGCTTCTGGTCCGAGTCGGCTCAAGAAGCCGCCGCCATCGCGGCGCCTTTTGTCTAGACAACGTTTCATCGACCCCCATGCCTGCTTCCGCCGGAAGTCCCGCCTCGCCGGGAAACGTCTTTATGGTTGTCGCGCCCAGCGGCGCCGGCAAATCCAGCCTGGTGCGCGCCCTTTTGCAGCGTGATGCCGCCATACGGCTTTCCATTTCGTGCACCACCCGCCCGCCCCGGCCAGGCGAAGTGGACGGCCGGGACTACCGCTTCGTCAGCGTGGCGGAATTCGAGCGCCTGCGGGAGCAGGACGCCCTGCTGGAATGGGCGGAGGTGCACGGCAATTACTACGGGACCCCGGTCGACGGCATCGCCCAGGCGACCCGGGAAGGCCATGACGTGCTGCTGGAGATCGACTGGCAGGGCGCGCGCCAGGTCCGCCAGCGCTTTCCCGGCGCGATCGGCATCTTCATCCTGCCGCCGTCCATCGACGAACTGGAAAGCCGGCTGCGGGCGCGCGGCCAGGATCCCGAGTCGGTGATCGCGCGCCGGCTGCTGGCTGCGGGCGGCGAGATCGCGCACGCGCCAGAGTGCGAATATGTTATTATTAATCAAGAATTTAGCGTCGCATTGGACGAACTTACGCAAATCGTCAATGCAGCCCGGTTGCGTTTTTCCTCTCAAGCCGTCCGCCACGCCCAGCTGTTCTCCCAATTGGGTATCTCGGCGCCCCACTGAGCACAGGGCGCAACCCGGTCTGTTTTCCTTCCACCGTCGTCATCATCTGAGTCCACTATGGCCCGAATTACCGTTGAAGATTGTCTGAACAACATTCCCAACCGCTTCACGCTGACTTTGGCCGCCACCTATCGCGCCCGGGAACTGGCCCAGGGCCATGCCCCCCGGCTCGATAGCAAGGACAAGCCCACGGTGACCGCATTGCGCGAGATCGCCGCCGGTCTGACCGGCTCCGAGATGCTGCGTAAAGTACCGACCTGATCCCGGCCGGGCGGTGTCGCGCATGGCCTTCCCCGCACTCAAATACGCCTCCTCGGGTTTGCTGGCCGCGCTGCGGGCCGGCTCCCGCCTGGGCAGGCGGCCAGCGAAAAAACGCAGCAAGACAGCGCCCTCTCCCATCGCGGCGGCCGTCCAGCAGGCCGCGGAAGCGCCCGCTTCCACCCCAATCGCGTCGCTCGCCCCGCTCACTGAGATCATCAGCAAGTATCTGGACCCGAAGGACGTCGAACGGGTCCGCGAAGCTTATCGTTTCGCCGACCAGGCGCACCTGGGCCAGTTCCGCGCCAGCGGCGCACCCTATATCTCCCACCCGATCGCCGTCACGGAAATCTGCGCCGGCTGGAAGCTCGACGCCAACGCCCTGTCGGCCGCCCTGCTCCACGACGTGATGGAGGACCAGGGCGTCACCAAGCACGAACTGGCCGAACGCTTCAGTCCCGAAGTCGCGGAGCTGGTGGACGGCCTGTCCAAGCTGGACCGTCTGGACTTCGCCACCAAGGCGGAGCAGCAGGCCGAAAGCTTCCGAAAGATGCTGCTGGCAATGGCGCGCGACGTGCGCGTCATCCTGATCAAGCTGGCCGACCGCGTCCACAACATGCGCACGCTGGACGCCGTCACGCCGGAAAAGCGGCGGCGCGTCGCCCGCGAGACCCTGGAAATCTACGCGCCCATCGCGCACCGTCTCGGTTTGAACGTCCTGTTCCGCGAACTGCAGGATCTCTGCTTCGCGGCCATGTATCCGAACCGCTACCAGGTGCTGTACAAGGCGGTGCTTGCGGCGCGCGGCAACCGGCGGGAAGTCATTACAAAGATCGAAGACGCGGTGCGTGCCGCGCTGCCGGCCGCCGGTATCGAAGCGGAAGTGAGCGGCCGGGAGAAAACGCTGTACGGCATTTACCGCAAGATGGTCGACCAGAAGAAATCCTTCTCGGAAGTGCTCGACATCTACGGATTCCGGGTCATCGTCCATACTTTGCCGGAATGCTATCTTGCCCTGGGCACGCTGCATCAGCTCTACCGGCCCGTGCCGGGCAAGTTCAAGGACTACATCGCCATTCCGAAGGTGAACGGCTACCAGTCGCTGCATACGACGCTGGTAGGGCCCTACGGCACACCCGTGGAGTTCCAGTTCCGCACGCGGGACATGCACCATGTGGCGGAAGAAGGCGTGGCGTCGCACTGGCTGTACAAGAGCGCCGACGTGTCGCTGAACGACCTGCAGAAGCGCACGCACCAGTGGCTGCAATCGCTGCTGGACATTCAGAGCCAGACCGGCGACTCCAGCGAATTCCTGGAACACGTCAAGGTGGACCTGTTCCCCGATGCGGTCTACGTGTTCACCCCGCACGGCAAAATCATCTCGCTGCCGCGCGGCGCCACTCCGGTCGATTTCGCCTACGCCATCCATACGGACATCGGCAATCATGCGGTGGCGGCCAAGGTCAACAACGAGTTCATCCCGCTGCGCACCGAGCTGTCCAGCGGCGATACGGTGGAAATCATCACCTCGCCGGCTTCACGGCCCAACGCGCAGTGGCTCAACTATGTGCGGACGGGGCGAGCCCGCTCCGAGATCCGCCATTACCTGCGCACGGTCAAATACGCGGAATCCGTCGCTTTCGGAGAACGGCTGCTCACCCAGGCCCTGCAGGAACTGCATCTTTCGCTGCCGCCGGCCGACGATCCGGCATGGGAGAAACTGGCGCGCAGTTCGGGCGCCAGCTCGCGCGACGAGATCCTGGCCGACATCGGGCTGGGCAAGCGCCTGGCGGCAGTGGTCGCGCGGCGCTTCGCGCCGGAGCATGAGCTCATCGCCACCACCGCGGCCGACGTCGACGAAATTACCGCGGCGCGCAGCGCGCCCATCCTGATCCAGGGCAATGAAGGCCAGGCCGTGCAGCTAGCCCCCTGCTGCGGGCCGCTACCCGGCGACCCGATCATTGCCGGCATGCGGCTGGGCCACGGTCTGGTCGTGCATACGGCGGATTGCCCGGTGGCGCTGCGGCAACGCACCCGCGAACCCGAACGCTGGATCAATGTCGCCTGGGACACGCAGACCGCCAAGCACCTGTCGACCCGGCTGGACATCGTCACGCGCAACGAACGCGGGGTGCTGGGGCGCCTGGCGGCGGAAATCACCGCCACCGACGCCAATATCGTCCATGTGTCGATGCACGACGACGCCGCATCCACCGTCGCGCTGCATGTGACGGTGCAAGTGGACAGCCGCAAGCATCTGGCGCAGGTGATCCGCGCGATCCGCCACGTGCCGCAAGTACAGAAAATCGTCCGCGTGAAAGGCTGAGCGCGGCCGGCCCCCGGGCCACGCGACTCCGGGGCCCGCCCCCTCGTTCTGGCCCCGCGACGCCTGGGCCCGACCAAGGCGGAAGCCTCCACGCCCGGGCCCCGCCCGCGTCGGCGATCAAGCCACGTGCTGGAGAAAATCCTTCAGGCGTTGGCTCGGCGGGTTCGACAGCAGCGCTTCCGGGGGACCATCGTGCGCCACTTTGCCGCCATCGATGAAGATCAAGCGGCTGCCGACGCGACGCGCGAATTCCATCTCGTGGGTGACCACGACCATGGTCATGCCCTCTTCGGCCAGGTCGCGCATGACTTTCAGCACCTCGTGGCGCAACTCCGGATCCAGCGCCGAGGTCGGCTCATCGAACAGCATCAGCTTGGGCTTGATCGCCAGCGCGCGGGCAATCGCCACGCGTTGCTGCTGACCGCCCGACAGCTCCGAAGGATAGTGGTTCATCCGCTCGGCCAGGCCCACCTTGGCGAGCAGCGCTTCCGCCTCGGCGCGAGCCGTGGCGCGCGCCGTGCCGCGCGTGTGTATCGGCCCGAACATGACGTTTTCCAGCGCCGTCATCTGGGGAAACAGGTTGAACTGCTGGAACACCATGCCCGCCTCGCGGCGGATTTCTCGGACCTGTGTGGCGTCGCCCTTCACGCTCAGGCCATCGACCAGCAGGTCGCCTTCCTGGATCGATTCCAGAACATTGATACAGCGCAGAAACGTCGATTTGCCGGAACCGGACGGGCCCACCACGACCACGACTTCCCCAGCCTCGATGCTCAGGGTGATGCCGTTCAGCACCGTGGAATCACCGAAGCGCTTGATGACGTTTTTGAATTCGACCATGCTCATAGAATTCGCATCCTTTTCTCGGCCATCCGCAGGGCCGTGGCCATGAGGCCGGTGATAACCAGATAGATGATTGCGACGGCGGACCAGATTTCGACCGCGCGGAAGTTGCTGGCCATGATCTCCTGCCCCTGGCGGGTGAGTTCGGCCACTCCGATGACGATGAACAAGGACGAGTCCTTCAGACTGATGATGCACTGGTTGCCCAGCGGCGGAATCATGCGCCGCACGGCCACCGGGCCGATGATGTGCAGCAGAATCTTGTAGAAGGGCAACCCCATGGCCTGGCCGGCTTCTTTCAGTCCCTTCGGCACGGATAGCAGCGCGCCCCGCACGATTTCGGCGATATACGCGCCCGAATTGATCATGAGGGTAATGATTGCGGCGAGCTCGGCGTCGATGCGCAGGCCCTGGGCCATCAGCGGCAGTGCGAAATAGATGAACATCACCTGCACCACGATGGGCGTGCCCCGGATGACGGCGACATAGATCAGCGCAATGGAAGCCAGGAAGCGTGGCGCATACGCGCGCGTCACGCCGGCCAGTGCGCCCAGCAGGAAGCCGCCCGCCAAGCCCCACAAGGTGATCTTGATGGTCATCAGCGTCCCATCGAGCAGATTGGGCAAGGCGGCCCCGATTACGGACCAATCGAAATTCACATGTTTCCCCTGTGGAAAAGACCCGCGCCCGGATTGGCGCGGCAATCCGGGAAATGCGGCGCTGCCGCGGCGGGCTCGGACGAAAGATCAGCGGGCCGCCGGCCGGCCGCCCATATCGGCGATATGAGCAGCGCGGCGGCCGCAAGGCAAGTGGTTTATTGCGGCTGCTTGCCGAACCACTTGGCGTAGATGGCGTCGTACTGGCCGTTGGACTTCAGCGTGGCCAGGGCCTTGTTCACGTCGGCGACCAACGGGCTGCCTTTCGGGAACGCGATGCCATAGAAGTCGCCGCTCTTGACGCTGCCGACCACCTTGACGCGGCCCTTGCCGGCCGTGTTGGCGTAGTACTGCACGTTCGGCGTATCGTGCACGGTCGCATCGACGCGGTTGGTCGCCAGCTCCAGATAGGCGTTGTCGATGTTGGGGAACAGCTTCAGCTTGGCGGACGGCACGTTCTTCTGCATGTAGTCGACCGTGGCCGTGCCGGTCTTCACCGCCACCGTCTTGCCTTCCAGGTCCTTCGCGCCCTTGATGTCGTTGTTGGCGTTGTTGACGAGGATGGACAGACCGCTTTCGTAATAGGGGTCGGAGAAGTCGATGACCTTCTTGCGGTCGTCGCGGATGGTGATGCCGGCCAGCGCTGCATCGATATTGCGCGTCTGCAGGCCAGGAATGATGCCGTTGAAATCCATCGGCTGGAACCTGAACTTCAGGTTCAATTCCTTGGCAATCGCCGTCCACAGGTCAATGTCGAAGCCGGTGTAGGTGTTGCCTTGCTTGAACTCGAACGGCACGAAGGCCGTATCCGTCGCGACCACCAGCTCCTTGCCGCTGCTGCTTTGGGCCGATGCCGGTGATGCGATGGCGAACCACGCCATTGATACGCCGGCAATCGCCGCTGCGAGTTTTTTATTGAGCATGTTCGACTCTCCTTGGTTGAACTGCGCCTGGGGTACAGGCGGCAAGCCCGACCGCGGGGTGGCGGCCGGAACGGGAGGGATGTTACCCCACAGCGCCCCGGCCCGCCCCCCGTCGGAGGGTGCGGCACCGTTAAATTTTGCCGAAACCTCCGCCGCCCGGTGTTTCCACCACAAAGATATCGCCAGCTTGCAGTTCCGTGCTGTCCTGCGGACCCAGCTCTTCGATGCGGCCGTCCGCGCGCTCCACATAGTTGCGGCCCACCTGACCCGGTTCGCCGCCGTGCAGGCCGAAGGGCGCGTAGCGGCGGTTGTTGGACAGAATGGCCGCCGTCATGGGTTCCAGGAATCGCAAACGCCGGATGCCGCCGTCGCCGCCGCGGAACCTGCCCTTCCCGCCCGAACCGTGACGGATTTCATAGGACTCCAGGCGCACCGGGAATCGCAGCTCCAAAACTTCCGGGTCCGTCAGGCGCGAATTGGTCATGTGCGCCTGGACAACCGACTGGCCGTTGAAACCCTGTGAAATGTCGGTGGGCGCATCGACGCGCAGCGGCCCGGCCCCGGTTCCGCCGGAGATGGTTTCGTAATACTGGTACCGCGCATTGCCGAAGGTCAGGTTGTTCATCGTGCCCTGGCTCGCGGCGAGCACGCCAAGCGCCCCATAGAGGGCGTTGACGATGCACATGGACGTTTCCACATTGCCGGCCACCACGGATGCCGGAGGATTCGGGCGCAGCATCGAGCCCTGCGGCAGAATAATCTCCAGCGGCTTCAGCCCCCCTGCATTCAACGGGATTTCATCGTCCACGAGGGTCCGGAAAACATACAGAACCGCCGCAACGGCAATGGCCCCGGGCGCGTTGAAGTTGTTGTCCAACTGGGGCGACGTGCCGGTGAAATCGACCACGGCGCTGCGTTCGGCGTGATTGACTCGGACCGCCACGCGTATCACCGCGCCGTTGTCCAGCGGGTACTCATAGCTGCCGTCCTTCAGCACCGAAATGACCCTGCGCACCGCCTCTTCGGCGTTGTCCTGCACGTGCCCCATGTATGCGCGCACCACATCCAGCCCGAAGTGATCGCACATGCGCAGCAGCTCCTGCACGCCCTTTTCGTTGGCGGCGATCTGCGCCCGCATGTCGGCAATGTTCTGGTCCGGATTGCGGGCCGGCCACTTGCCGGACCTCAGGATGTCGCGCGCCGCCTGCTCGCGGAATTCCCCATCCCGAACGAGCTGGAAGTTCGTGAATAGCACGCCCTCGTCTTCCACGGTGCGGGAGTCGGGCGGCATGGAGCCGGGCGTGGTGCCGCCGATGTCCGCATGATGGCCGCGCGATCCGACATAGAACAGGATGTTTCGGCCTTCGCGGTCGAAGACGGGGGTAATGATGGTGACGTCGGGCAAATGCGTACCGCCGTGATAGGGGTCGTTCACCACGTAGGCATCGCCGGGCTTCATCTTGCCCGCGTTCGCCATCATCACGGTGCGGATCGATTCGCCCATGGAGCCCAGGTGTACGGGCATGTGCGGCGCGTTGGCGATCAGATTGCCCTGGTCGTCAAAAATGGCGCAGGAGAAATCCAGCCTTTCCTTGATGTTCACCGAGTAGGCGGTGTTCTGCAGCCGGTAGCCCATCTGCTCGGCGATGGACATGAAGAGATTGTTGAAGACCTCCAGCATGACCGGATCGGCCTCGGTGCCCACGGCACGGCGCTGCGGCCGGACGGCGACGCGGCGCAGAACCAGGTGGTCGCGCGGCGTCAGCTCCGCGCGCCAGCCCGGCTCGACCACAGTGGTCTGGTTCTGCTCCGAAATGATGGCCGGGCCGTCGATCTGGTCGCCAGGGGTCATGTCGTCGCGAACGTAAAGCGGCGTGTCGCGCCATTGGCCGCCGCTGTACATGCGCACCGTTCGGCGCGCCTGCAGCGGACCATCCCGGCGCGCGGAGACGGGGGCTTCCGACACCGGCTCGCCACCGCCGGTCGCTTCGACGGAGATCGTTTCAACGACCAGCTCGCGGCCGGGCATCAGGAAGGAATAGCGCTGACGATACGCTGCCTCGAAATCGGCGCGCGCCTGCGCGGCCGAACCGAATGGCACTTCCAGCGCCGTGTCCGTGCCGCGATACTTCAGATGCAGGCGGCGCTGCACGGAAATCGCCGATTCGGCGACATGCTGGCGCCGCAGTTCCGACACCGCGTCCGCCGCCAGGGCGTCGAGTTCGGCCCCAAGTTCGGGAACCAGCGTGTCGTCCAGCACCTTTTCCACGGTTTTCTGCCGCATCTCGGTCTGGTCGGCCAGACCCATGCCGTAGGCCGACAGCACGCCCGCCAGGGGGTGCGCGAATACCGTCGTCATGCCGAGAGCGTCGGCGACCAGGCAGGCGTGCTGGCCACCTGCTCCGCCGAACACCGTCAGCGCATATTCCGTGACGTCATGGCCCCGCTGGACCGAAATGCGCTTGATGGCTTCGGCCATGTTGCCGACCGCGATTTCCAGAAAGCCTTCGGCCAGTTGCTCCGGCGTCATGTCCTTGCCCGTTTCGGCCTTCACGCGCGCGGCCATGTCGCGGAAGCCCTGCTCGGCTGCATCGCGATCCAGCGGCTGATCGGCGTGGGGCCCGAAAACGCGCGGGAAAAAGTCGGGCTGGATCTTGCCAAGCAGCACATTGCAGTCGGTCACCGCCAGCGGACCGCCCCGGCGATAGCAAGCCGGCCCAGGGTTGGCGCCCGCCGAATCGGGACCGACGCGCAGCCGCGCGCCGTCGAAGTGCAGGATGGAGCCGCCGCCGGCCGCCACGGTATGAATGCTCATCATGGGAGCGCGCATCCGCACCCCTGCCACCTGCGTTTCGAATTCGCGCTCGAATTCGCCGGCGTAATGCGAGACGTCGGTGGACGTGCCGCCCATGTCGAAACCGATGACCTGCCTGAACCCCGCCAGCTCGCTGGTGCGGACCATGCCGACGATGCCGCCGGCCGGTCCTGACAGGATGGCGTCCTTGCCGCGGAAGCGATGCGCGTCCGTGAGGCCGCCGCTGGACTGCATGAACATCAGGCGGATTCCGGGCAGCTCGCCGGCCACCTGGTCCACATAGCGCCGCAGGATGGGAGACAGGTACGCATCGACCACCGTGGTGTCGCCGCGCGAGACGAACTTGATGAGCGGGCTGACTTCGTGCGACACCGACACCTGCGTGAAGCCGATCTGCCGCGCGATCTCGGCGGCCGATTGTTCGTGCCGCGGCTCGCGCCAGGCGTGCATGAAGACGATGGCGACGGCGCGCACGCCGCGGTCGAACTGCGTTTGCAGGTCGCGGCGCAAGGCAGCTTCGTCCAAGGGCGTCACGACGCGGCCGTCGGCATCCAGCCGTTCCTGGGCCTCGATGACGCCGTCGTAAAGCATTTCGGGCAGCACGACGTTGCGGTCGAAAAGGCGCGGCCGGTTCTGGTAAGCAATGCGCAGCGCGTCCCGGAAACCACGCGTGGTGACGAGGACGGTGCGCTCGCCCTTGCGTTCGAGCAGCGCATTGGTGGCCACCGTGGTGCCCATTTTGACGCAATCGACGCGGTCCGCCGGCACCGGTTCGCCCGGCGCCAGCCCGAGCAGCTTGCGGATGCCGGCAACGGCGGCATCGCGATACTGTTCGGGGTTCTCGGAAAGCATTTTGATGGTGGTTGTCGTGCCATCGGGCCGGCGGCCGACGATATCCGTGAACGTGCCGCCACGGTCAACCCAGAATTGCCACTTCATACCGATTCCTATGCTGTGTCGCCGGGACGGCGGAAAGCCGGCGGCGGATGGAAGACGAAGAAACTGCCGAGACTGCTGCCGGCCGGCGTCCACACTGGCCGCGGCCGGCGGGAAGACGATGCCGCTACAGCGAGGTGGCCGCGCGCGCGGCCTGGTCATAGACGCCGGACAGGCCGCGCAGGAGGTTGGCGAGTTGTTGCGAGAACTCCAGGCCGTTGCTCGCGGCCGGCAAACCGTCGATGAGACACCGTTCCCGCACCTGGACGTAGCGGGTGATGATTTCGCTGCCCTTGGCGGTGACGGAATAGACGACTTCCTTGCCGCTGCGCTGACCTTGGACGACGCCCAGGCGTTCCAGCTTCTTGAGGGAGTAGTTGACGATGTGGGTGTCTTCGATGTTCAGGGTAAAGCAGATGTCCGCGAGTTTTTTGCCGCGCTGGCGATGGTGGACGTGATGCAGGACGATGACGTCGATGGCGGTCAGGTCAGGAAGGCCGGCGGCGGCCATGCAGCGGACGATCCAGCGGTTGAAGGCGTGGCTCGCGATCATCAGGCCGAATTCGACGGCCGACAGGTCGGGGGCGCGGTCGGAGACCAGATGGGCGGAAGCGGCGATTGTCGGCTTGGGGCTGTCGGGGGGTGGCATCGCGAGGGCCTTGGGTTTAGGTCATGTCGGGTTGGATGCTAGCGTTTCGTTGATAATTTATCAACGAATTGTTGATGATATGGGGTTTTCCCTGGGGTTGCCGGTTGTGGGGGTGGGTGGTGGTGTGGGGGGCGTCCGGCGGGGACGGCCTCTGCCGGGGGCCGTCCGGTGGAGGCGGCCTCTGCCCGTGGGCCGTCTGGTGGGGGTCGGCCTCTGCCCGGGGGCCGTCCGGTGGGGGCGGCTCTGCCGGGGGGCCGTCCGGTGGGGCAGCCTCTGCCGAGGGGCCGTCCGGTGGGGGCGGCTCTGCCGAGGGGCCGTCCGGCGGGGGCGGCTCTGCCGAGGGGCCGTCCGGCGGGGGCGGCTCTGCCGAGGGGGCGTCCGGCGGGGGCGGCCTCTGCCGCGGGCGGCCCGGTCGGCCGGTCCGGCGCCCTGCGCGCCGGACACCGCATCGCTTGCTTCGTCCGGCGGCCGTTGACGGTGCGCGTTCCTCTGGAAAGCGGGGCGGCACGCCTTCCTCAGCGTCGCTTGCTCGGCCTCCGACGGGCCGCCCCCGGCAGAGGCCGCCCCCACCGGACTCCGGGATATCTCAGCCGCGGACATCTGGGACGGGTTGGGTGCTTGGCGCTTCGGATGGGGCCTCGGGGTCGGTTGGAAGGTCTTGCGGTGCCCGCCGCTCCAGGCCCCGCGGGGGGCCTGGAGCGGCATACGCGGTGTGCGACGGCGGCTGTTTTTGGGAGGTGCGAGCTTTAAGGCTTTCAGGCTTTGAGGCTTCCGAGGTCCCGCGCTTTGGGGCTTCCGAGGGTCCGCGCTCTGAGGCTTCCGAGGGTCCGCGCTTTGGGACTTCCGAGATTCGGGCTTTGAGGCTTTCGAGGTTCCGGGCTTCCAGGCTTCGGCGTACGGGGCTTCTTAGCGTGGCTGGAATGCGATGACGGCCATGCCGGTCAGGGAGAGCGCGACGCCGGCCCAATCCCAGGGGGAAGGTTTGATGCCTTGGATGAACCATAGCCAGGCCAGGGCGGTGGCGATGTAGACGCCGCCATAGGCGGCGTAGACGCGGCCGGCCGCGGCGGGATGCAGGGTGAGGAGCCAGGCGAAGAGCCCGAGCGCCGCGGCCGCGGGCAGGAGGAGCAAGGGGGATTTGCCCTCCTTGAGCCAAAGGTAGGGGAGATAGGAGCCGACGATTTCTGCAATGGCCGTGGCGATGTAGAGGAGCAGCGTGTTCATGGCGGCTTCGGGGAGTCGCGACGGCGCCGTGCTGGGCGGCGGCCTGCCGGTTTTGCGGATCAGTCCGTGGCGCCGCTGCCGGGCGTGCCAAGGCGCACGCCTTCCACGCCCTTGAGCATCGGCTGATCTTCCCCTCTGCCGGGCTGGCCGCCCTGCGACGTGGGAGGGCTTGCGCCGGTCGGACCGGTGGACGCAGGCGGCGAAATGGTGGGGTGCGTGGCGCCATTGGCCGGGGAAGCCGCAGCGGCGCCGCCGGGGACGGACACAGGCGCGGCGTCCCGCTCTGGGTGCGCGCCGGCGGGCGGGCTTTGGCCCGTCAGCTGGCTCTGCCGCGCGGCAGCGGCACGCTCGAGCTCGGCGGCCAGGGTCTCGTGTCTGGCGGAGTGCGCCCAAGCGGCGGCGTCCAGGCCCTGGAGGTTGCGCATGGCGGGATCGGCGCCGGCATCGAGCAGCAGCTTGACCATGTCGGCGCTGCCGGACAGGCCGGCCATCATGAGAGGCGTCGTGCCATCCGGGCCGGGCGCATTGACGATGGCCCGATTCGAGAGCAGGAGTTTGGCGACGTCGAGCTGTCCCTTGGATGCGGCGTAATGCAAGGGGGTCCAGCCCAGACGGTTGACCTGGGCGCCGCGGGCGATGAGCGCCTTGGCGCGTTGGGTCTGGCCCTGGATGGCCAGGTACATGAGCGGGGTTTCGTCGTGCGGGTTGGCGGCATTGACGTCGGTCCGCGGGTCGGCGGCCAGGACGTCGAAGACCGCCCACGCGCCGTCCCGGACGGCCTGCATGATCGCCGGCTGGCCGTTGATGCGGGTATTGGGATCCCAGCCGCGGGCCAACAGCTCGCGCACGTCGCTCGCGCGGTCATTGGCGACATAGACGGGGGCACTGCCAAGATCGGCGGCAAAGGCCGGCAACAGCGGGCTCCAGGCGAGGATAGGCGCCGCGCCGAGGGCGGCGACGTGCGGTCTGAATATAGATTTCCTTTTCATATCAGCCTCTTGGAGGAGCTAGCTGCAGTGACTTCCGAACATACCGGGGAGCGGCGCTGGGGTCGGCGGACCCGTGGGCAGCAGGCGCAGCCCCCGCGAACACTGCTCGGTCAGATGTAAAGTAATTTCTGGGTTAACGCTCTATCTTGCTGAAGAGACGGAAGAAATTTTCGGTTGAGGCGGCCGCTACTTCCGCCACGGGGACGCCACGCAGCTCGGCGATCTTTTCGGCGACGTGGATGACCTTTGAGGGGTCGTTCAGCTTGCCCCGGTGCGGCACCGGCGCCAGGTAAGGAGAATCCGTTTCGATCAGGAGCCGGTCCAGCGGCAGGCGCGCGGCCACGTCCTGCAGGACGCTGGCGTTCTTGAAGGTGACGATGCCGGACATGGAGATGTGGAAGTTCAAATCCATGGCCGCCTGCGCAACCTCCCACGATTCGGTGAAGCAGTGCATGACGCCGCCCACTTCTTCCGCCTTTTCTTCGCGCAGGATCTTCAGGGTGTCTTCCGCCGAGGCGCGGGTGTGGATGATCAACGGCAATCCCGCATCCCGGGCGGCGCGGATGTGGGTGCGGAAACGGTCGCGCTGCCAGTCCAGGGGCTCGCTCAAGCGGTAGTAGTCGAGTCCCGTTTCGCCGATGGCCACGACTTTGTGATCGGCCGCCAGTTCCACGAGTTCATCGGCCGTGGGCACCTGGGTGTCTTCGTAGTCGGGATGTACCCCGACGGACGCCCACAGGTTGCGATGCGGCCGGACCAGCGCCATCAGGCCGGGCCAGTCGGGCATCGCGACGCTGACCACCAGGGCATGCGTGACCTGGTTTTGGGCCATGCGATCCAGGATGTCGGGCAGGTTTTCCGCAAGCTCGAGAAAGTTCAGATGACAGTGGGAATCGACGTACATGGTTCTTTATGCGATGGGCGCCGCCGCGCGGCCCGCCCGGGAGTCAAGCTTGGCAGGATAGCACCACGCGCTGCAGCGCCGCATGCGCGAACAGTTTGCCGTTCAGGGGATGGCCCGCCACCGCGCGCTGGCGGGTAAGCCAGCGCGCGGCTTCGGCGACACGGGCGGCGTCCGCGCGTGCCGCGGTGCGGGCCATGGCCTGTGCCAGGGACGGAAAATAGCGCGGCGATGCGCCCGCGCCCGCCAGCATCAGGTCGACGAAGAAGCGCTGCAGCGCGTCGATCCATTGGACCGCCGGCATTTTTTCCAGCTGGTCCGCCAGCGCGCCGATGTCCGGCGGCTGACCCTGGGCCAGGGGCGCGGCCAACTGGTCCAGCCAGGCCGGACAGGCGCTTTCCTCGGACTGGGCCAGCCGCAGCGCCGCCAGCGGCGCGCCGCCAGCGGCGGCCAGCCAGGAGCCCGGGTCCTGCACGCCCTGGGATTGAAGCCATTGCAACGCGGCTTCCGGCGCCGGCGTCGCCAGCGGCAGGCGGCGGCAGCGCGAGAGCAGCGTCGGCAGCAGGCGATCCGGCGCGTCGGCGACCAGCAGGAATACGGTATGGGCCGGCGGCTCCTCGAGCACCTTCAGCAGCGCGTTGGCCGAGATCACGTTCAGCGCCTGCGCCGGATACAGCAGCGCCACGCGCCAACCGCCCCGGTGCGTCGCCGTGTTGAACCAGGACTCCAGCGCGCGGATCTGGTCCACACGGATGTCCTTGGACGGCGCGCGCTTGGCCGATGCGCCGCCACCGGAAGCCGACTCTCCATCCTCCGCTTCGCCGGTTGCGTCGGCGCCCTCTTCCAGCGCGACGGCTTCCGGGCGGATACGCCGCAGATCCGGATGATTGCCGCCGGCCACCCAGGTGCAGGCGGCGCACTGGCCGCAGGCAAGGCCTTGCCTCGGCGACTCGCAAAGCAGGCTGGCGGCGGCGGCGGCGGCGAACTGCAGCTTGCCGATGCCGGCAAGGCCATGGATCAGCCATGCGTGCGCGAAACGGTCCCGGTTTTCAAGCCAGCCGCGTGCGGTGTCGACCTGCCACGGAAGGAATTGCGCCAGGCTCATCGGGCGCCTTCCACCAGTTCCTGGATATCGGCCTGCAGCTGGGCGCGGATGGCGGCGATGTCTTGCGCGCCGTCCACGACGCGGATGCGCTGCGGGTGCGCGTGGGCGCGGGCCCGGTAGGCGTCGCGGGTGCGCTCGAAAAAGGCTGCGCCCTCGCTTTCGAAGCGGTCTGGGGTGCGGGCATCGGCCAGACGGGCCCGCGCGACATCCAACGGCACATCGAACAGCCACGTTCGGTCGGGCTGCAGGCCCGGGTGGACCCAGGCCTCCAGCGCGGCGACCCGCTCCGCGCCGAGTCGCCGGCCGCCGCCCTGGTAGGCATAGGTGGCATCGGTGAAGCGGTCGCACACGACCCAGTCGCCCCGGGCCAGCGCCGGCTCGATCACCTGGCGCACGTGCTCGCAGCGCGCGGCGAACATCACCAGGGTTTCGGTTTCCAGCGTCATCGGCTGGCTCAGCACCAGGTCGCGCAGTTGTTCGCCCAAGGGCGTGCCCCCCGGTTCGCGCGTCGCGACGACACGGACGCCATGGCCCCGCAGGGCGTCGGCAATCCACGCCGTATGCGTGCTCTTGCCGGCGCCGTCCACACCTTCGAGGGTGATGAATTTCCCGCGTGTCGTCATGGATTCCGCTCCCGGCCGAGTATGTAGCGCGATACGTTGCGATTGTGGTCGGACAGCGTCGAGGAAAATTCGCTGGTGCCGTTGCCGCGCGAGACGAAGTACAGGTAATTGTGATGCGCCGGGTGGACCGCCGCGTGCAGCGCAGCCCGTCCCGGGCTTGCGATGGGCGTGGGCGGCAAGCCCGGACGCGTATAGGTGTTCCATGGGGTATCGGCCTGCAGGTCGCGCTTGCGGATGCGGCCCTGGTAGGCGTCGCCCATGCCATAAACGACCGTGGGGTCGGTCTGCAGCGGCATGCCTTCGCGCAGCCGGTTGACGAACACGCCCGCCACCCGCGCGCGATCGCCCGCGTCGCCGGTCTCCTTTTCGATGATCGAAGCGAGTATCAGCGCCTCGTAGGGCGTGGCGACGGGAAGGTCCGGATCGCGGCCGGCCCAGATCTGCGCCAGGATGCGCTGCCCCTCTTCATAGGCCCTGCGCAGCAGATCGAAATCGGTGCTGCCGGGGGTGAAAACGTAGGTATCGGGAAAGATGAGTCCTTCCATGCTGGGCGCGTCCGACCCCAGGCGGCGCAGCAATGTCGCGTCGTCGACGTCGCCCAGTGTCTGTTTCACGTCGGGATTCTCGCGCAGCGCCTGGCGGATCTGCTTGTAGGTCCAGCCTTCGACGAAAGTGATCTGGCGTTGAGTCATGTCGCCGCGCGCCAGCCGTTCCAGCAGGCGCCACGGCGTGTCGCCCTGCAGCGCCTGATATCCCCCCGCCTTGATCAGTTTGTCGCGCCCGCTCAGCCGCGCCATCCAGACAAAACCGTCTTCCCATACCGACACGCCGGCCGCGTTCAAGGTTCGGGCGACGCTGCGCGGACTGCTGCCGGGATCGACGACGAAATCGACGCGCTCGGCCGGCAGCCGCACGGTGTGATGCATCCACAGCCAGGCCGCGCCGCAGGCAGCAGCCGCGGCGACGATCAGGACGAGCAGCGCGGCAAGCAGAAAGTAGGAAAACGAACGCTTCTTCATGAGACCACGCAGTTTAAAGGAGAAAGCCGCTCAACCCTGAGCGCGGTCGGGCCTCGCCCTGTCAACGCTGGAAGGAGCCCCAACGGCAGGCCGGGCGGTATCATCCCTGTTTCGCAAAGCTTTGCCGCAACCGGTTTGCTTATGACTGACTCGCACACCGCACTTACCCCTGATTCCGCCGGCGCCGACGCCGCGCCCGTTACGGCGGGCCGCGCACCGGCTTATTGCGCCGTCCTGCCGGCCTTCCACGTCATCGCCGCCAGCGGCGCAGACGCCATCGAATTCCTGCACGGGCAATTGACGCAGGACGTGCGGGGCCTGGCCGCCGATAGCGCTGCGCTGGCGGGCTACTGCACGGCCAAGGGTCGCCTGCTCGCCACCCTGGTCATGTGGCGGCCGGCCACGGAGGCCCCCGATCGCCCGGATGATGCCGATACCCCTCGATTGCACGCCCTGGTCCGCGCCGATGTCGCCGAACCCTTGCTGAAGCGGCTGCGGATGTTCGTGCTGCGCGCCAAGGTCAAACTGGCGGCTGCGCCGCTGCGTGTCGCCGGTGTCTGGACGCAGGGCGACGGCACGGCTTTGGAAGCCGCCGCAGGCGGCGCGCTGCCGCGCCAGCCCTGGCGCCGCGCCGAGCTCGCCAGCGGCGCCTGGATCGCCGCGCCGGCGGCGCAAGGCCTGCGCTGGTGGTGGATCGCCACGGACGCGCAGATCCGGGCGGCGGAAGCCGCCTTGCGCCCGGTGCTGAGCGAGGGCAGCCCCGACGCCTGGCTGGCCGCCGACCTGGCGGCAGGGTTGCCCTGGGTTGGCACGCCCACCCAGGACCTTTTCATTCCGCAGACGGTGAACCTGGACCTGATCGGCGGCGTCAGCTTCACCAAGGGCTGCTACCCGGGTCAGGAAGTGGTGGCCCGCAGCCACTATCGCGGGACCGTGAAGCGCCGGATGGCCTACGGCATCGTGGCGGGCCGCTCGGGCGGCGACATCCCGGCCGGCACCGATGTGTTCGACGCCACGGATCCGAACGAACCCTGCGGACGCATCGTCGACGCGGCTGGCGCCGGGGATACGGCCGTTCTGTTCGAAACCACGCTCAGCGCGCTGTCTTCCGGACAGTTGCGGCTGGGCAGTGCGGACGGCCCCGCCATTGACGTCCGCCCCCTGCCCTATCCGCTGCGCCAGGACCAGGAATAAACGCAAGACCGGCCGTGGCGCCGCCGTTGCGGCGTCCGCCCGGCGGCGGCTCAAACCTGGCCGAATTCGTCCGACAGCTCACGGGAACGATGCGCGGCGGCCTGCATGGCATGCGCGATCAGCTCCATGAAGTGGCCGTCCTCCAGCACCTTCAAAGCGGCGGCCGTGGTGCCGCCCCTGGAGGTCACCCGTTCTCTCAGCACGGCTGGCGGATCGTCGGATTCCCGCGCCAGACGCGTGGCGCCGGACAAGGTGCCAAGCGCCAGTTCGCGCGCCTGCGCAGCGTCCAACCCTACCTTCATGCCGCCTTCGATCAGGGCCTCGATGAATCGGAACACGTAGGCAGGGCCGCTGCCTGACAAGGCCGTCACCGCATCGATGGCGGCATCGTTTTCGACCCAGACGACCTTGCCCACCGACGCCAGCATTGCTTGCGCCAGGTCGCGCTCGGCTTGCGCAACGCCCGGCAGGGCAAACATGCCCGTCACCCCTTCGCCCACCAGCGCCGGCGTATTCGGCATGCAACGCACCAGCTTCGGCCAGGGGCCCTTATCGCCGCCCAGCCATGCCGCCAGCACATCGCCGCGGATGCCTGCCGCCACGCTGATGACCAAGGTCCCGTCCCGGAGAAACGGCTGCGTGGCCCGGACCGCGTCGTGCATGAATTGCGGCTTCACCGCGTAGAACCAGACGTTGCAGCCCGCCAGTCTGTCGTCGGCGGCCGTGGCGGCCGACGCGCCCCGCTGCAGCCAGCCGGCATGGGCGTCCCGATTGATATCGATGACGTGGAAATTGCCGGCCGGAGCGATCTTGTCCGCCATGCCGGCGCCGAGCGCGGAGGCCATATTGCCGCCGCCGATGAATGCGATACGCAGGTTCGTGTCCATGGCAGGAATTGTAAACGGGGCGGCGCATCACCCGCGCGATCCGCGCGCCACTGCCCGCGGCGCAGGGCCGATCCGCCTGGCAGGCTAGGAGAAGTCCTATTTGACAGGGACGGAACGCGATGTAACAGTCACGGATTCGTCACAAACAAGTCATATGGTGTCGGGCTGTTTGTTCCCCGCCCCCGGGGGACTGCGGCATTCCAACCCAGGAGGAACCATCCATGCGATCCCCCCGCCTCGCGCTCGTCGCGGCATCCCTGCTGACGGCCTTCAGCGCCGCTTCGGCCAATGCGGCCACCGAAATCCAGTTCTGGCACTCCATGGAAGGTGCTTTGGGCGACCGTGTCAACGAAATCGTCAACGATTTCAACAAGACCCAGTCCGACTATCAGGTCAAGGCCGTCTACAAGGGCAACTACGGCGAGTCCATGAACGCCGGCATCGCGGCCTTCCGCGCCGGCAACGCCCCCGAAATCCTCCAGGTCTTCGAGGTGGGCACGGCCACCATGATGTACGCCAAGGGCGCCATCAAGCCTGTCCAGCAAATGTCCGAGGAAGCGGGCGACCCGATCAACCCCAAGGACTTCATCGGCGCGGTGGCCGGCTACTACTCCTCCGCGGACGGCAAGCTCGTTTCGATGCCGTTCAACAGCTCGACCGTGGTGTTCTACTACAACAAGGACGCCTTCAAGAAAGCCGGGCTGGATGCCGACAAGCCGCCCAAGACCTGGCAGGAACTGGCAGAGGCGACGCAGAAGCTGAAAGCGGCGGGACAGGAATGCGGCTATACGACCTCCTGGCCTTCCTGGGTCCAGCTGGAAACGTTCTCGGCCTGGCATAACGTGCCGTACGCCACGCAGGACAACGGCTTCAAGGGGCTGAACGCCCGCCTGGCCATCGATTCCCCGCTGCATGTGCGCCATCTGGAGTTCCTGGCCAAGCTGGCCAAGGACGGCGAATTCATGTACGGCGGCCGCGGCGACGACCCCAACGCGCTGTTCATCTCGGGCAAGTGCGCGATGATCACCGGCTCCAGCGGCCTGCGCGCCAACATCATGAAGAACGCCAAGTTCGAGTTCGGCACCTCCACCCTGCCCTACTACTCGGACGTCAAGGGCGCTCCCCAGAACACCATCATCGGCGGCGCCTCGCTGTGGGTCTTCGCCAACAAGAAGCCCGAGGTCTACAAGGGAGTGACGAAGTTCTTCAAGTACCTGTCCAGCCCCGAAGTGGCCGCCAAATGGCACCAGCAGACCGGCTATGTGCCGGTGACCAAGGCCGCGTACGAGTTGACGCAGAAGCAGGGTTTCTATGAAAAGAATCCCGGCACGGACGTGGGCGTGAAGCAGCTGAACGTGGAAACCACCGCGCAATCGCGCGGCGTCCGGCTGGGCTATCTGCCGCAGATCCGCGAGATCGAAGACGCTACCATCGAACAGATCGTTTCGGGCAAGGTCGGCGCCAAGGAAGGCCTGAGCAACGCCGTCAAGCGCGGTAACGACCTCCTCGAGAAGTTCGAAAAGAGTGTAAAGTAGCGGCCTTTTTTGGACCGACGTAGGACCGATCCCCGGTTTTTGGGGTATCGGTGCATAGGCCCCGGTATACCCGGGGCCTATGCCGTGGGTCCGTCCAGGCCGGCCGGGCCGCCCATAGAGGGCGCCCGGGACGACCGGGGCGCCGTATCGGCGCCCGAATATTTCAGGTTTTTTACGCTCGCGGCATACCGCGCGGCGATGGCTCCCGAACATGGAAAAACGCGTCGTCTTCGGCCACAAAGTCCTGCCTTATCTTCTGCTGCTCCCCCAGCTGGTGATAACGGTAGTGTTTTTCTTCCTGCCGGCGGGGCAGGCGATGTGGCAGTCGCTGCACGTGGAGGATCCGTTCGGACTGTCCTCCCAGTTCGCCGGGCTGTCGAACTTTATCGACCTCTTCCATCAACAGACCTATCTCGAGTCGTTCAAGGTCACCGCGGTGTTCTCACTGCTGGTGGCCGTGGTGGGCCTGTCGGTGTCGCTGCTGCTGGCCGTCATGGCCGACCGCGTGATGCGCGGCGCAGGCATCTACAAGACGCTGCTGATCTGGCCGTACGCGGTGGCGCCCGCGGTGGTGGGCGTGCTTTGGCTGTTCCTGTTTTCTCCGGCGGTCGGGATCCTGGCCGTTCTGCTGCGCAACCTGGGCGTGGATTGGAATCCGCGGCTGGACGGCGCGCAGGCCATGACCCTGGTGCTGATCGCCTCGGTATGGAAGCAGATTTCCTACAACTTCCTGTTTTTCCTGGCCGGACTGCAGTCCATCCCCCGCTCGCTGATCGAAGCGGCGGCGATCGATGGCGCCAGCCCGGCGCGGCGCTTCTGGACCATCGTTTTTCCGCTGCTCTCGCCGACGACCTTTTTCCTGCTGGTAGTCAACGTCATCTACGCCTTCTTCGATACGTTCGCCGTCATCGATACCACGACGCAGGGCGGCCCCGGCACGTCCACCGCCATCCTGGTCTACAAGGTGTACAGCGACGGTTTCCGCGGGCTGGACCTGGGATCGTCGGCCGCGCAATCGGTGGTGCTGATGGCCATCGTCGTGGCGCTGACGGTGATCCAGTTCCGGTATATCGACCGGAAGGTGCAGTATTGATGGGGCCCACCCCCGAAGCGCTTCGCGCTTCCCCCTCAAGGGGGCGCGCCTGCGGACCGGCGAAGCCGGATCCGCGGTGGGGGGAAGGCCCACCCCCGAAGCGCTACGCGCTTCCCCCTCAAGGGGGCGCGCCGGCGGACCGGCAAAGCCGGATCCGCGGCGCCCCGGTCGGCGGGCAGCCGTGTGCGGCCAGGGGGGCGCTGGTGGACCGGCGGAGCCGGTGGTGGTGTGGGGCGTTCCCGATGGGGGGACTCGTGTACGTTTTTTATAGGCTTTAGGCAATGGTTGAACGCCGTCCCTGGCTGGATGTCCTGGCCCACGTGATACTGCTCTGCGGCATTGCCGTGGTGGCATTTCCGTTGTACGTCACCTTCGTGGCGTCGACGCAGACTGCGCAGGAAGTGGCCAACGCGCCGATGTCGCTGATCCCGGGATCGCACTTCGTCGACAACTATCTGCAGGCGCTGTTCGCCGGGTCGGGCGGCGGCTCCAGCGGTACGCCGGTGGGCCGCATGATGTGGGTCAGCCTCGTCATGGCGCTGTGCATCTCCATCGGCAAGATTGCGATTTCGCTGCTGTCTGCGTTCGCGGTGGTGTACTTCCGCTTTCGCGGCCGCATGTTCTTCTTCTGGATGATTTTCGTCACCCTGATGCTGCCGGTGGAAGTCCGCATCGCGCCCACGTACAAGGTGGTTGCCGATCTGGGACTGCTCAACAGCTATGCCGGCCTGACGCTGCCGCTCATCGCGTCGGCCACCGCGACCTTCCTGTTCCGGCAGTTCTTCCTGACCGTGCCTGACGAACTGGTCGAAGCGGCGCGCATCGACGGCGCGGGTCCCATGCGCTTTTTCCGCGACGTGCTGCTGCCCCTGTCGCGCACCAGCATCGCCGCGCTGTTCGTGATCCAGTTCATCTACGGCTGGAACCAGTATCTGTGGCCGCTGCTCATCACGACGCAGGAAGACATGTACCCCGTCGTCATCGGCATCAAGCGCATGGTCAGCGGCGGCGACAGCGTGACCGAATGGAATATCACCATGGCCACCGCGATGCTGGCCATGCTGCCGCCCGCGCTGGTCGTCATCCTGATGCAGAAATGGTTCGTCAAAGGCCTCGTGGACAGCGAGAAATAAGCGCGGCCGCAACTCACCGATACTCCGTATGGCTACTCTGAGCTTTCGCAACGTCAAGAAAACCTACGCGGGGAATATCCCCGTCATCCATGGCATTGACGTGGACATCGCCGACGGCGAGTTCGTCGTCATCGTCGGGCCTTCCGGCTGCGGCAAATCCACGCTGATGCGCATGGTGGCTGGCCTGGAGACGATCACCAGCGGCGAGATCGCGATCGATGGGCGCACCGTCAACGACCTGGAACCCGCCGAGCGCGATATCGCGATGGTGTTCCAGAACTACGCGCTCTATCCGCACATGAGCGTGTTCCAGAACATGGCGTACGGCCTGAAGATCCGCAAGATGCCCAAGGACGAGATCCGACGGCGCGTGGAAGCGGCGGCGGAGATCCTGGAACTGGGCCCGCTGCTGGAGCGTCGCCCGCGCCAGTTGTCCGGCGGCCAGCGGCAGCGGGTCGCCATGGGGCGTGCCATCGTGCGCGAACCCAAGGTCTTCCTGTTCGACGAACCGCTGTCCAACCTGGACGCCAAGCTGCGCGTGGCCATGCGGCTGGAACTGCTCAAGCTGCACCGCCGCCTGGGCACCACCAGCCTGTACGTGACGCACGACCAGGTGGAAGCGATGACGCTGGCCCACCGCATGATCGTCATGAACAAAGGCGTGCCCGAGCAGATCGGCACGCCCATGGAAGTGTTCGAGCGTCCAGCGTCCACCTTCGTCGCCGGCTTCATCGGATCGCCGCCGATGAACCTGATCCAGGTCCAGGTGCAGGGAGACGGCACGATGAAGACGGCCGGCGGCATCGACCTGGCGATCCCGCCCACCGAGGTGCCGGCGGCGGTACGCGGCCGTGCCGTCATGCTGGGCATCCGGCCGGAACACATGGTGCTCAATGCCCCCGGCATCCGGGTGGAAGTCGAAATGGTGGAAACGCTGGGCTCGGAGCAATTGGTCCACGGCCGCTGCGGCGACGCGGAACTGGTCGTGCGCTGCACGACGCGGCAATTGCAGGAAGCCACGATCCGGCCGGGCGACCAGCTGAGCATCGGCTCGGACGGCCGCCATCCGCTGCATTGGTTCGAAACCGATAGCGGCAAGCGCGTCCAAGGCATCTAAGCAGGGCGCCCCACCCGCCCAGCGCGGGGTGGCGTGCCTCCGCATGCCTCCGCATGCCTCCGCATGCCACCGCCGCATCCTGCTGCGGCATTGAACGGGCGCGGCCGCCGTGCCGGTCGCAGCGGGCGTCCGCCCTGCCCGCCCGCCCCTAGGCAGCCTGGTCCGCTTCCTCCCGCTTGACCGCTTCGCCGCCCCAGCCATCGCGATGCGCCGATATCGAAAGCGCGCGGTCGCGCGCGATGGACGTCTCCAGCGTCTGCTGCGCCCGTCGCGCGACGGTGATGCGGAAGCCGTCGTCCTCGAAGCGCGGCATGGTCTCTTCCAGCATGTCGATGTTGTTGCGGCGGAAGGCATCGGCGATTTCCCTTGCCTCGTAAGCGCCCATGCCCAGAGCCTCCAGCGCCTTGCGCCCCGCGCGCAGCGACGACTCGAACAACTCGCGCTCCACCACTTCGACGCCGCGTTTGCGCAGCTGGAAGTAATGCACGGCGTCCCGGGCGCGCGCCACCACCCGCAGATTCGGAAAATCGCGCTGCACCAGGTCCACCAGGCGCAGGTTGTCCGACACGTCGTCGATCGCATTCACGAGCACCTGCGCGCGCGCGGCGCCCGCGGTTTCGAGCAGGTCGCCGCGCGTGGCATCGCCGTAGAACACCTTCATGCCGAACTTGCGCAGGGTATCGATGTTGTCGGGATCGTGATCCAGCACGACGACCCGCACGCCGTTGGCCAGCAGCAGGCGGCCGGCGATCTGGCCGAAGCGGCCGAAGCCGGCGATGATGACCTGGGCGCCATCGTCCTCGATGCGGTCGGCGGCACGCGAGCGTTGCGGGCGGCGCCGCTCGAGCCCGTCGATGACGGCCAGCACCACGGGCGTGGCCGCCATGGACAGCGCGACCGCCAGCGTCAGTACGCGCGCCCAGTCTTCCGGCAGCACGTCGGCCGCGCGCGCGGTGGAAAACACGACGAAGGCGAATTCGCTGCCCTGCCCCAGCAGGGTCGCAAACAGCGCGCAGCGGCCCGACTGCGCGCCGAACAATCGGCCCAGCCCATACAGGATCGCGAATTTGATGAGCAGGAAGCCGCCCAGGACCGCCAGCACCAACAGAGGGCGGCCCAGCAGCGTGCCGAAGTCCACCGACATGCCCACACCCATGAAGAACAGGCCGAGCAGCAGTCCCTTGAACGGCTGGATGTCGCTTTCCAGGGCATGGCGGTATTCGGAGCTGGCCAACAGGACGCCCGCCAGAAACGCGCCCATCGCCATGGACAGGCCGGCATGCTCGATGAGTTCTCCGACGCCGATGACCAGCAGCAGCGCCACGGCGCTGAATACCTCGCGCAAGCCGGACCGCGCAACGAAGCGCAACAGCGGACGCGCCAGGTAGCGGCCCACCAGCACCGCGACGGTCAGGGCGCCCGCCACTTTCAGCGTCGCCAGCCCCAGCGTATCGCCGCCCTCGCCCGCCTCCCCGCCGGCGAGCAGCGGAATCATGGCGATGAGCGGAATGGCTGCCAGATCCTGGAAAAGCAGGATGGAGAACGCCCGTTCGCCCAGGGCGGTCTGCTGCAGGCCGCGCTCGCTCATTGCCTGGACGGCCACCGCGGTAGACGACAAGGCCAGCGTCACGCCGACCAGCGCCGCCACTGGCCAGGATAGGCCCAGCCACGCCATGCCGGCCGCCAGCGCCACGCCGCACAGCGCCACCTGCAGGGCGCCACCGCCGAACACGGGGATCCGCATGCGCCACAGCCGCCGCGGGTCCAGTTCGAGCCCGATCAGGAACAGCATCAGCACCACGCCGATCTCGGCGAAGTCGAGGATTTGCGCCGGGTCTTCCACCAGTCGCAGCCCCCACGGCCCGATGACCGCGCCCGCGATCAGATAGCCCAGCACCGAGCCCATGCGCACGCGCATGGCCAAGGGAACGAAGACCACGGCGGCGGCCAGATAGACCAGCCCCTGCAACAGCAGGTTCTTATCCATGGGCGGCCTCCATCATCGCGGGACGTGCGCCTGCGTCGTGGCTGGCCAGGCGTTCGCGGTAGCGGGCGGCCGCCGATTGCAGGGCCGCCGCATCCAGCGTGGCCGCGCCGTGCACGGCGAAAGGGGCGAGCCAGCGCATGCCGCACAGTTCGGCGGCGCTGCGCAGTGGCTGCGCCAGCACGGCCAGATCCGTATCGGCGCAGCGCATGAAATCGTCCGCGGCGCCGCCCGTGGTCACCGACCACATCACCGCCTTGTCACGCAGCGCCGTGCCGCCGGCGCCATACGCCCAGCCGTGCTGCAGGACCTTGTCCATCCAAAGCTTGAACAAGGGCGGCGCGCCGTACCAGTGCATGGGGTGTTGCCACACGATCATGCCGGCCTGGGCCAGCGCCGCCTGCTCGGCCGCCGCATCGATGTGGAAGTCCGGGTACAGGTCGTAGAGCGAGCGGACCTGCAGATCGGGCATGCCGGCCAACGCATCGAGCAGTGCCCGGTTGGCGCGGGAATGTGCGGGATAAGGGTGTGCGTATACGATTAGGATCATGGGGTGTCCGGTTTGCCGCGATGCGGCTTCGTCAACGGGATGTTAGCCGCCAGCCGGCGCTTTGGGAGAACACGGCATGAAGCAAGCAATCGACCTCATCGGCGCGCCCACCGACGTGGGCGCCAGTATCAGGGGCGCGTCGATGGGCCCGGAAGCCTTGCGTGTCGCCGGCTTGCAGACGGCCCTGGAACGCCATGGCCTGCAGGTGACCGACGCGGCGAATCTATCGGGGCCGCCCAATCCCTCGCACCCGCCGCAACAGGGCTTTCGTCATTTGGATGAAGTCGTCCAATGGAACCGGGCCGTCTATGAAGCCGTACTCGCCTCGCGCCACGGCAACCGCTTTCCCATCCTGATGGGCGGGGACCATTGCCTGGCGATCGGGTCCATCACCGCCATCGCGCAACATTGCCGCGAAGCAGGCGCCGACCTCGTGGTTTTATGGCTGGACGCGCACGCGGATGCGAATACCCATGTCATTACGCCCAGCGGCAACATCCACGGCATGCCCGTGGCATGCCTGTGCGGCGACGGGCCCGACGCGCTGACCCGCCTGGGGGACGCCTATCCCGCCGTCCCGGACCCCGGAGCGATCCGGCAGGTCGGCATCCGCAGCGTCGACGCCGAGGAAAAACGCCAGCTCCGCGAATTGGGCATCAAGGTCTTCGACATGCGCTATATCGACGAGAACGGGATGCGCTTCACCATGGAGGCCGCCCTGTCGGGCATGACGCAAAACACCCACCTGCATGTCAGCTTCGACGCCGATTTCCTGGACCCGGTCGTGGCACCGGGCGTCGGCACGCCCGTGCTGGGCGGCCCGACCTACCGCGAGGCCCAGCTTTGCATGGAAATGATCGCGGATACCGGGCGCCTGGGATCGCTCGATCTCATGGAGCTCAACCCCGCGCGGGACATGCGCAATCAAACAGCGGAAGTCGTGGTCGATCTGGTCGAAAGCCTGTTCGGCAAGTCCACTCTGATCCGCGCATAGGCCGGCGTACGATGGGAACATCCGTATGGCGGCCGCTTGCGCGGATGGCGCCCGGGGTCGCCCGCGCCATGTAATATCCGCCAGGCACGATGACGGCGCGGCGGGGAAGATTTGCAATAATCGCGGGACGCGAAGCTGCTCCGCCCCGAACATCGCCGCCATGGCGGCGGATGGTCCGCACCACCGCCCTCTCAAACCGAACCTAAGAGAAGAAGACAATGAATCGACACGATGACGCAGCCAAATTGATACTACGCCTGGTTCTGGGCCTCCTGATCCTGCTGCACGGCATATCGAAAATGACCCACGGCGTGGGCAATATCGTCGGCATGGTGCAGGCGCACGGTTGGCCGGCCTTCATGGCGTATTTTGTCTATATCGGCGAAGTCGTCGCGCCGATCCTGGTCATCGCCGGTCTTTTCACCCGCCTGGGCGCGCTATTGATATTCATCAACATGATCGTTGCGATCGTGCTGGTCCATCAAAACCAGCTTTTCATGCTCAATGGCCAGGGCGGATGGCAGCTGGAACTGCAGGGAATGTTCCTTTTCACCGCGCTTGCCGTGGCCTTGATGGGCGCGGGCCGCTTCAGCGTGGGCGGCACGAGCGGACGCTTCAATTGACCAGAAGGCGGGCCGCAAGCGGCCCGCGCACGGGCCGGCGGCTTGCCGCGTGCCGCGTGCCGATACCGGCCGGCGCCATGCCGGCCACCGCAGCCGGAGTCCGCCGGCTTTTTAACGTTCCTGTCATTGCGCTAACGCATGGAAGCACATCCGAGCTTCCCGGACACAGCCTGTGCGCCGAGTAGGAATTGGTAACGCTGCAGGCATTTCAAAACGATTTCAAAGTCAGCCGCTTCGGGACAGCATACCTACACTGACTTCGTGCGCCGCATCCGTGAACGCACGAAAGGAGTCAGGCATGAAGAAGCTCATTGCAGTCTTGGCGGTTACCAGTACGTTGAGTGGTTGCGTGATCGTTCCGGCCCGTCCGGTGCATTATCGGCCGGCACCCGTGTATTACTACCCCGCGCCCTACCACTATCACTACTACGGCTACTGAAGCGGCGATGAGCGGAAGTGGGAGATCCCATGGAAGCGAACATTCCGGGACGCGTGCGCAAGGCGGCCATCGGCGCGCTCCTTTTTTCGGCGGGCTGCGCCTGCATGGCGCCGGTGTGCGCCCAGACCGCCTCCCCCGAGCCGGCGGCCGTCCCGGCGCCCGGGTCAATGCCATCGGGCGGCGGCGCCACGCTTCCAAACTCCGTGACGCCAGAGGCGCCTGAAGCGCCTGAAGCGCCTGAAGCGCCTGAAGCGCCTGAAGCGCCGCTATACGGATCCCCGCCCGCGGATGCCGTGGAGGAAGACGACGCCGACACGGATGCCGACGCAAAGACCAGCGAGCAGAACGGCAGCGCCACGCCGATATACACCTCCGCCGAACCGCCACCTGCCCTGCCGGACTACGATCAGCCGCCGGCGCCCGGCGACGACTATATCTGGATGCCGGGTTACTGGGCGCGCAATGCCTATGGCTTCTATTGGGCGCCCGGTGCGTGGGTCCGCCCGCCTTACGCAGGCGCGCTGTGGACACCGGGCTACTGGCTTTATGCGGCGCCGGTGTACCGCTGGAAACCGGGATACTGGGGACCGGCAGTCGGCTATTACGGCGGCATCGACTACGGATTCGGCTACACCGGCGCCGGCTATGCCGGCGGCTATTGGCGAGACCGGCATTTTCATTACAACCGATCGGTCACCCGGGTCGATACCGGCCGCTCGCGATACGTATACGGGCAGCCGGCGCAGTTCCGGCCTCCGCCGCGCGCGCGGATCAGCTATGACAGCGGGCCTGGCGGCTGGGAACGCCGAAGCGGCCCCTGGCCGCAAATGCAGGCACAGCAACGGGAATTGGAGGAGCGGCGGCAACGCCAATCGGTCCAAGCCCAGCAGCGCCGCCAGGAACTTGCGCAACGCGCCAACGGCGCGCTGCGGCCGCAGCCCGCGCCCTCCCAGTCCGTGCAACCGGGAAGGCAACAGCAATTCCAACAGCAGTTGCGGCAACAGCAACTGCAGCAGCAGCAACAGCTCCAGCAACAGCAGTTTCAACAGCGGATCCAACAGGAGCAACTGCAGCAACGCCAGCTGCAGCGGCCGCCGCTTTCCCCCCAACTGCCGCAATCGCAGGCGGAAACCCAGTTCCAGCAGCAGCTGCGCCAGCAACAACAACAGCAGCAGCAACAGCAGCTGTTGCAGCAACAGCAGTTTCAGCAGCAGGAGCTGTTGCGCCAGCAACAGCTCCAACAACGCCAGCGCCTGGAACAGCAGCAAGACATGCGCGCGCGTCAGCAGGAGCTGCAGCGGCAGCAATTCCAGCAACGTCAGCAGCAACAGGAATTCCAACAGCAGCAGCTACAGCAGCAGCAATTCCAGCAGCAGTTGCGCCAGCAGCAATTGCGGCAACAGCAGCAGCGGTTGAACCAGCGCGAAAGCGATGCGCGCCAGCAGGCGCTGCGTCAGGAATCGCTGAGGCGTCAGCTCGCGGAATCGCAGCAGCGTGAAGCGCGCGAGCGGCACTTGCAGCAACAACAGCAATACCGCCAACGCGAGCAGCAGCAGGCGCGCCGGCAGTGGCAATCGGAACTGCAACAGTCGCGGCAGGAGCTTTATCGACAGCACAACGCTCAACAGCAGCAGATCGCGCGGCAACAGGCGCAGCAACGGCAGGCCCGCGAAAGACAAAGCTTCCAGAGGCAATTCGAGCCGTCGCGGCGCATGCAGGAAGCGCGGCGCTAAAATCGGCGAACCTGCGGCGTGGCGGCCCCCGGCGGCCAGCCGTTCATCCCCTTGCGAGGTCGCCATGAGGAAAGCCGTCGTTGCCTTGTCTATGGTTGCTGCCTTGTTCGCTGCTCAGCACGCCTGGAGCGCATTGCCCATCGGCGCGCCGGCGCCCGACTTCTCGACCCAGGCCGCGATGGGCGGCGAGGTCTATCCCTTCAAACTCGCGGATGCCCTGCGCGACGGACCGGTGGTGCTGTATTTCTACCCAGCCGCATTCACGCAGGGCTGCACGATCGAAGCGCACGACTTTGCGGAAGCCACGGACCAGTATCGCGCGCTCGGTGCGCGCGTCGTCGGCGTATCGGCCGACGACATCGATGTGCTCCAGCGCTTTTCGGTAAGCGCCTGCCAGAGCAAATTCGCGGTGGCGGCGGACGCCGACCAGCGCATCATGCGCGCCTACGACGCGGTTCACGACCGGAACCCGCAGCGCGCGCAACGCATCTCGTATGTGATCGTGCCGCCCGGCCGGGTCATCTATTCCTATACCGACAGCAACCCGGACCATCACGTCGCCAACACGCTGAACGCGCTGCGCACGTGGCGTGAACAGCACCGGCGGGACTGAGCAGCGGCTACAGGATCTCGCGCACCACGTCGGAAGGCCGGCAAAGCCGCACGCCCTTGGGCGTGACGACGAAGGGACGGTTGATCAGGATGGGATGCGCCATCATGGCGTCGAGCAGGCGGTCGTCGCCGACGTCCGGCGCGTCCAGCCCCAGTTCCTGGTACAGCGGCTCCTTGACCCGCACCGCGTCGCGCACCGTCAGCCCGGCCCTGGCGATCATGGCCTGCAGCGTCTCCCGCGAAGGGGGCGTCTTCAAATATTCGACGATGGCAGGCTCGATGCCGGCCTGACGCAGTTGTTCGAGCACATTGCGCGACGTCCCGCAGCGGGGATTGTGATAGATGGTGGTGGACATGGCGAGTTCGATGGCGATGTTGGCGGGCGCCCGTTCGGCCGCGAGCCCGAAGTCTACCGGAATTGGCGCGGCGGGCCGCGCAACGCCCCTGCTGACGTTGACAGGGCCTAGTTCTGATTGAATGGCCAGACGGTCGGATTGGTGCCGGGCGGCACCGACGGCCGCGACCACGCAGCGGGTGTTGCGGAGAAGCGCGCCGCGTGGCGCACCGCCGCAAGCTTGCCGAAGCCGGAGTTCGTCTCTTCCAGATACCCGTCCAGGGACGGCATGGGGCAGGACAAGCCATTCGGTACGCGCGGCAGGCTGCGCAGCCACCGGGCAGTCTGCGCCAGCGACACCCGCACATGCCAACTGCCGCCTTCGGTGGCTTGCCTTGCCAAGGCCACCTGCGCGCCAAACGCCATCAGGTACCCGGTGGCGTAGTCCAGAATCTGCACCGGCATCGGGCGCGGGGCTTCCTGTCCGGCGGCCTGCGCCTCCGCGTGATTGAAACCGCTGGCCGTCTGCACCAGCGAATCGAACCCGCGCCGGCGCGCCCAGGGACCGACGTGTCCATAAGCGGATAAGGAAACGTACACGATGCCGGGCCGCAGGCGCGCCACGTCTTCCGGCCCGAATCCTTGCGCGTCCAGCGCGCCTGGACGGTATCCCTGCACGAAGACGTGCGCGCTGCGCAGCAGGTTGCCAAGCGTGATGCGGCCGGTCGCCGTGTCCAGGTCCGCCAGCACCGACAATTTCCCCCGGCTGGTTTCCGCGATGGCCGCGATGTTCGGCAGATTGGGCGAATTCAGCAGCATCACATCCGCACCGTAGGCAGCCAGTGTGCGGCCGCACACCGGTCCCGCGATGATGCGGGTCAGGTCCAGAACGCGGATGTCCTGCAGCGGACGCGCGTTGGTGCCATAGCGCGGCAGGGGGCGCGGCGCGGCATCGCCGATGCGTTCGACGGTAAGGAGCGGCAACTGCGAGACCGCGACACCCTGCGGGTGGCGATCCCATTCATCGAAGCTGCGAAGCGCGGCCACCACCACCCCTGCTTCCGCCGCGGCCTGTTCGAATTCCAGCGCATTCCAGCGCGCCAGCGCTCTTTCGACGGCGCCCCGGTCGACCGTGGCGCCCGTTGGACAGCCCAGCAAAGCCAGTGCGCCATCGCGGTGATGCGCGAAGTTGGCGTGTATGCGTACCCAGTTGCCGTCGCCGCAGCGGTACACGCCAGTGATCTTGTCCCAGATATTGGGCTGCGTGCCATCCAGGGTGAAATAGCCGCGGGTCTCCTGCGCCGCATGCCGCATATCGACGGATACGCGCTGGCGCTTGCCGCCCCGCATGGCCCATATCTCCGCTGCGGCAAGCGCGGCCGCGGCGATGCTGCATTGCGCCGCCATGCCGACGGAGAAGGAAGATGGAAGGACGGGATCGGTTCCCGGCAGATCGATGTAGCCAAGGGCTTCCTCGGGCATGTCCATCGATTGCCATAAAGCAGTCAGCGCGCCGTGCGTCGATTTACGAGCAGAGGAAGCCCCTCTGAAGAAGGGCGGACGTAGATCCATCAAATATCCCATTGCGGCTGGCCGTACTTATCCCAGCGCATTACAAATCCGCGGCAACGGCAGCGTCAACATCATACGGCGCACCGCGTGTTTCACTGTTTGACGCCGCATCGCGCTGTGTGGCGTTGCGCCGGGGTACGCGCGCACGGGACACCGCCTCACGCGACACATATGTTTTCCTTTAGTCGCTTAGTCCTACTTATGTGCCGCCCTACTTGTGTCGTCGGGCCAACAGTGCAATGGCGCCCTGCCCGCAAACGCCGCCGCCATTCGGCCAGTTCAACATTGAAACCGGACCGGAATCCGAGCTTCCTTGACCCTTGACGATCCACCATCAACGATCGAGACGCCGCAAGAACACGGCGACCTCTTTGACCACCTGTGCATCGCCATGGGCAGCGGCCACTTCCGATGCGCGTTGCCATGCCTGGCGCGCTCCCTCCTTGTCGTCCCTCCCCAACCGCGCCTTGCCCAGCCATTTCCACGCCACCGAGTACTCGGGGTCGTAGGAGACGGAGACCTCAAGGTGTTCGCACGCCTTGTCGAAATTGCCGGCCTCCGCGTAAGCCTTGCCCAGGGTATATCGCAGCAGTTTGTCGTCTTTGCCGGAAGCCAGCATCGCTTCCAGCCGTTCCATCATCGAAGGTGCGGTCATGCCCGGCCTCCCCGCTACGGGTTCAGTTGTCTCGTTCGCACATTACAGCATCGAACATCGATATCGCGGCGCACGCTGGACTCGGCGCCGGGCGGCGGGCTCTAAAATGTCGGGCGGCCATGCATTGCAATGCGCCGCCCGCAAGGAGCTTCCGCCATGACATCCCTATACGATTTTTCCGCGCGCGATATCGACGGCCCCGAACGCCCGCTCAGCGAGTTTGCCGGCCGCGTGGTGCTGGTGGTGAACGTGGCGTCGCGCTGCGGGTTCACGCCGCAGTACGCGGGGCTGGAAGACCTGTACCGGCGTTACCGCGACGCCGGCTTCAGCGTGCTCGGTTTTCCTTGCGATCAGTTCCGCCATCAGGAGCCGGGCGACGAGGCCGAGATCAAGCGGTTCTGCACATCGCGCTATGACGTGACCTTCCCTATGTTCGCGAAGATCGATGTCAACGGCGAACGCGCACACCCCCTCTATCGGTGGCTGAAACAGGCAAGGCCCGGCGTATTGGGAAGCCGCGCGATCAAGTGGAACTTCACGAAGTTCCTCGTCGGACGGGACGGGCAGGCCATCAGGCGCTATGGCCCCGCCGAAAAGCCGGGATCGATCGCGCCGGATGTGGCGGCCGCGTGTGCCGCGCCCACGGCGCCCGCCTGAAGGCAGGACGCAGCCGCGCCGCGGGACCCGGCGTATCAATCGAAGCCGTAGAGCTGCCGCGGATTATCGACCAGGATGCGCGTGCGAACGCCAGCATCGGGCGCCCAGGCGTTCAGCAGGCCGAGCAGCGCCACGGTGTCGGGCGGATGCGACGCCTCGGTCACGTGCGGCCAATCGCTGCCCCACACCAGCCGTTCCGGCGCCGCCTGGACGAATGCGCGGGCCACCGCCGTGGCGTCCGCATAGTCGGGGCCTCCCGTCGCCGTGTTCAGATACGCGCCCGAAAGCTTCACCCAGCAGTTGCCGCCATCGAGCAGACCGCGCACCACGTCCCATGCCGGGTGCCGCACGCCCAACGCAGGCGGCAATCGCGCCATATGGTCGATCACCATCGGACATGGCAGCCGGCCGAGCATGTCGGCGTGCGCCACGATCTGGTCGCCGGACATGTGCAGCTGCGCATGCCAGCCCAGGGGCGCGATGCGGCGCGCCAGCGCTTCGATCATGTCCACCGTCGTGACCGTGTCCTTGGGATTCCAAACGCTGAAGCGCAAGCCGCGAACGCCGCCCGCGTCGAGCTGCCGCAAGGCCGCGTCGCCCACGTCCGGCGTGGCCACCGCGATGCCGCGGGCCTGCCCGCCGAACTGCGCGATGGCGTCGAGCAGACAGGCGTTGTCCGTGCCATAGCGCTTCGCCTGCACGATGATGGCGCGCGCCGTACCCATGCGCCGGCTTATCGCCCGGTAATCGCTCACCGTGCCGCCTGCGAAGGGCTCGCCGGAACCGGGCTGCTCGGGAAAGCGGGAGTCGAAGATATGCAGGTGGCTGTCGCAAGCGTTGTCCGGCATGCCGGCGGGGAAAGTCATTGCCATTTCCTTGAAACTCGAAAAACCAGGCCGCTGGGCGGCATTCCAGAAAGACGCGAGATTACCCCAGCGGCGGCAGGCGCCGGCGCAGCGTGGCCGCCTTGACGATGGCGGTATTGGTTTCGGCGTACTCGGTAATGCGGTCCAGGATCTCGTCCAGGTGCCCGATGGTGCGCAACACGAGCCGCGCGATGAAGCAGTCTTCGCCGGTCACCTTGTCGCATTCGATGAATTCCGGAATATCGGCGATCAGTTCTTCCACCCGCCGCAATTGGCCCGGCAAGGGCCGCACGCGAACGATGGCCTGCAACGCATATCCCAGCGCCGCGGGATCGACTTCCACCGTGTAGCGCTGGATGACGCCCGCGTCTTCCAGCCGGCGCAGGCGGTCTGCGACGCTGGGCGAGGACATGCCGACCTGCCGTGCAAGCTCCGCCACGGTTGCCCGGGCGTTTGCCGCGAGCAGCGTTACGAGGCGACGGTCCACCGCATCCAGAGGCCCCTGCGTATCGTTAAGGTCATTGCGCATTTTTGCCTTCGAAATCCAATGTGTACGCGCGATTTTTGAGCTGAAAAGCGATTCAAAACCGCATAACCGGCTGCGATAATGCGTTTCACCGGTACCGCTGCAACGGTACTTCCAAGCGGCGGCGCCGCGCAAGTATCCGAGGACTTCCATCATGGCTACACCGACTGAACGCACCGGCGCGCTGCAGATGAGCGCCGCCATGGCCATGTCCGGCACGCTGGGCTATTTCGTGCTGGAGTCCGGCCAGGGCCCTTTCAATGTCGTTTTCTTCCGCTGTCTTTTCGGCGCGCTCGCGCTGCTGGTCTATTGCCACGCGCGCGGCCTGCTTTCCCGGCGCTATTTCGGCCGCACCAGCTTCGGGCTGGCGGTTGCGGCCGGCGCGGCGCTGGTCATGAACTGGGTGCTGCTGTTCTCGGCCTACCGCCTGGCGTCCATTTCGCTGTCCACCGCCGTCTACAACTTCCAGCCCTTTTTTCTGATGGGGCTGGGCGCGGTCTTCCTTGGCGAACGTCCCTCTCTCACCAAGGTGGCCTGGGCGGGCGTGGCCTTCGGGGGGCTGCTGATGCTGCTCGATCTGCAAGGGTCGAGCGCGCTCTCGCACGACCACTATCTGTCGGGCCTGCTGCTCGGCATGGGCGCCGGCTTCCTTTATGCGGTCACGGCCATCATCGTGAAGCGCCTGGCCGGCATTCCGCCGCACCTGCTGGCGCTGGTGCAGGCCGTGGTCGGCATCGTCATGCTGGCGCCGATGGCGGACTTCTCCGCCCTGCCCGCCACGGCCGGCCAGTGGATCTGCCTGGCCGTACTCGGGGTCGTTCACACCTGCCTGATGTATATCCTGCTTTATTCGGCGATCCAGAAGCTGCCTACGGCCATGCTGGCTGCGCTGTCGTTCATCTACCCCGCCGTGGCGATTCTGGTGGACTACGCCTTCTTCGCACAGCGGCTCGATCTGGCGCAGGCCGCTGGCATCTCGCTCATCCTCCTCGCTGTGGCCGGCGTCACTTTGAACTGGCGGCTGTGGCCCGCCCCGCGCAAGGGCGGCGTGGCGTGACACGTGGCAGGCCGTATGCCGTAACATCGACACGCATCGGCTTGAGGACCAATCATGCATGGCGAATACAAGGTGCCCGGCGGCAAGCTCGTCGTGGCTGACGTGAACGTAGAGGACGGCGCGCTGACCGCGGTCAGCATCAGCGGCGACTTTTTCCTGGAACCGCCCGAGGCGCTGGCCGAAATCGACCGCGCGCTCACCGGCTTGGCGGCGACCGCAAGCGAAGCCGAACTGGCCCTTGCCGTTGCCCTGGCCTTGCCGCCGGGCACCGAAATGTTCGGCTTCTCGCCCGAGGCGGTTGCCATTGCGGTCAGGAGGGCTTTGGCATGACGCGGTCCACCTGGCGCGATCACGACTGGCAGCTCATACGCGAAAGCGCGCGCACGCCCCTGGAGCATATGGCGCTGGACGCCGTGCTGAGTGACGAAGTCGCAGCCGGGCGGCGCGCGCCCACGCTGCGCTTCTGGGAATGGGCCCGCCCGGCGGTGGTGATCGGGCGCTTCCAGTCATTGAAAAACGAGGTCGATCCCGACGGCGCTCGCCGCCACGGCGTGGAAGTGGTACGCCGCGTCAGCGGCGGCGGCGCGATGTTCGTCGAGCCCGGCAACACCATCACCTACTCCATCTACGCGCCGCTATCGCTTGTGGAGGGCATGAGCTTCCAGGAATCCTATGCCTTCCTGGATGCGTGGACGTTGGAAGCGCTGCAATCGGTGGGTATCCAGGCGTGGTACCAGCCCTTGAACGACATCACATCCTCAGGCGGAAAGATTGGCGGCGCGGCCCAGGCCCGCCGGGGCCAAGCCGTGCTGCACCATGTGACGATGGCCTATGACATCGACGCCGAGAAAATGGTGCAGGTGCTCAGGATCGGCCGCGAGAAGCTTTCCGACAAGGGCACGACCAGCGCGAAAAAGCGTGTGGATCCGCTGCTGACCCAAACTGGAATGCCGCGGGAACAGATCATCGATCGTATGATCGAAGTCTTTCGCAACCGGCATGGGTTGACGCAGGGCGCCATCACGGAAGCCGAAATGGCCGAGGCCGACCGGCAGGCGCGCGAACGTTTCGCCACCGCGGCCTGGCTGACCCAGGTGCCCTGATCCGAACTGGAGCAGACGCGCGATGCATGAATTCCGTCCGGCCGGCCCTCGAAAGCCCGGGCCGTCCATTTTCCCTTTGTTCCGCATCCTGTCCGGCACGCCGCGCGCCATGAGCGCGGGATTGCTCGGTTTGACGGCATTGCTGGCGGGCTGCGGCAGCACGCCGCCGGCCGACATCAGCCTGTCGCCCGGTTCGGCGGCATCGGCGAATGCCGGCGACGTGCGGGTCGATACCGTCAAATGGACGCGCACGAAACCCGGTTGCTCGGGCGAGTGCCCCCGCATCGAGGTGGACTCGATTGCGTTTCCCGGCATCCCGAAGCTGACCGCGCTGGTGGACCACGTGCTCGCCTACATGACCGGCGTCGACCCGAACCGGCCGCGCCCCTATGACACGCTGAACGAATACGCGCAGTACTTTTTCCAGACCGCGCAGCCGCGCGACGAGACCTGGTTCAAGGCGCGTGTGAAGGACACCGTGGGGGACATCATCGCCATCGAGCTGCATACCGGACAGATGCTGACCGGCGCGGCACATCCGATACCCGCCACCCAGTATCTGAACTGGGAGCGCAGCAAGGGACGCGTATTGGCCTTGGACGAGGCCATCATTCCGGGCCGCGGGCCGCAGTTCGTGGATGCCCTGAAGGCGGCGCATGCCCGCTGGCTGAAAACCAACGAAGACGCCAGGCGGGACCCGGCGGCCTACAACAGGATGTGGCCTTTCTCCCCGTCGAGCAATTTCGCCCTGACCCGCGAAGGAGTGACCGTGAAATACGACGCGTACAGCATCGCGCCCTATTCCTACGGCGAGCCGGAATTGCAGATTCCGTACAAGGACCTGGTCGGCGTCCTGCGGCCGGAATTCATTCCGCGCCAGGACTGACGCCGGGCGCGGCAAGCGCCGCGCCCGGCCCGGCTCATCCGCGTGAATCGCCGGGGATCACGGATACAGGCCGCGGACCTGGCGGGCCTGCAGGATGCGCGTGCACGCCACGATGAAGGCCGCGGTGCGCAGCGTGACCTTGTGTTCGCGGGCCACCTGCGACACCGCCGCGTAGGCGTCGCGCATGATCCGCTCCAGGCGGTGGTTGATCTCGTCTTCGGTCCAGAAGAAGCTGGAGAAGTCCTGCACCCATTCGAAGTAGCTGACGGTCACGCCGCCGGCGTTGGCCACCACGTCCGGGACGACCAGGATGCCATTGTCGAACAGGATATCGTCGGCCTCCGGCGTGGTCGGTCCGTTGGCGCCCTCCACCACCACTTTGGCCTTGATGTCCGACGCGTTGGCGGCCGTGATCTGGCCCTCGAGGGCCGCCGGGATCAGGAATTCGGTTTCCAGCTTCCAGAATTCGGAAGCCTCGATGGTCTGCGCCTTTTCGAACCCGCCGACGCCGCCATGCTGAGACACGTGGACCAGCAGCTCGGGCACATCCAGGCCGTATTCGTTGTACACCGTGCCGGTATGGTCCTGGACGGCGATGATCTTGGCGCCGACGCCGTGGAACAGGCGCGCGGCCGTGCCGCCCACGTTGCCGAAGCCCTGCACGATGACGCGGGCGCCATTGACGTCGAAGCCCAGGTCGCGCGCGGCCTCGCAACCCACCACGAACACGCCGCGCCCCGTTGCCTCGACGCGGCCCAGGCTGCCGCCCAGGGCGACCGGTTTGCCGGTGACGACGCCGGTGGCCGTGGCGCCTTCGTTCATGGAGTAGGTGTCCATCATCCACGCCATGATCTGCGCGTTGGTGTTCACGTCCGGCGCGGGGATGTCCTTGGAGGGACCGATGATGACGCCGATCTCGCTGGTATAGCGGCGCGTGATCCGCTCCAGTTCCGCCTGTGAGTAGCCGCGCGGGTCGACGCGGATGCCCCCTTTCGCGCCGCCGTACGGCAGGTTGACGGCGGCGTTCTTGATCGACATCCACGCGGCCAGCGCCATGACTTCGGACAGCGTGACGTCCTGGTGGAAGCGCACGCCGCCCTTGCCCGGACCGCGCGAGGTGTTGTGCTGGACACGATAGCCCTCGAAGTGGGCGATGCGGCCGTTATCGAGCTCAACAGGGACGTCCACGATCAGGGCGCGCTTGGGGCGCTTCAGCGTTTCGACCCAGCGGCCGAGGGCGCCCAGGTAAGGCGTAACACGATCGACCTGCTGCAGGTAGATTCCCCAGGGGCCGACATTGTTGGGGTCCAGGTATGAAGGCAAGGCGTGGGTAGGCGTTTCGTGCATATCGAACTGCTCCTGAGGGTTGTCGCGCCAATTGTAGACGCAGAACAGATCGGTGTCCCCGTTAAATTTATAAATCAAAATAAAAGGGACGCATTAATCCACCTACGCTGGCTGGCCCGCCTGTGGTGTGCGCCGATGCGGGTCTGGGCCGGCCGCCGCATCCGGCCGGCGCCTGCCCCGCACTGCGGCTACATCCCCAGGTAGGCTTCACGCACCTCATCGGATGCCGCGAGTTCCGCCGCATCGCCCGACAAGGCAATGGCGCCGCTTTGCATGACGTAGGCGCGGCTCGCGACTTCCAGCGCGGCGTTCATATTCTGCTCCACCAGCAGCACGGAGAGGCCGGCCTGTTTGTTCAGCGCCGCCAGCGCATCGAACACCTGCTCCACCAGCAGTGGCGACAGGCCCAGGCTGGGCTCATCCACGAGCAGCAGTCGCGGCCCGCTCATCAGCGCCCGGCCGATGGCGAGCATCTGGCGTTCGCCGCCCGACATCGTCCCCGCCAGCTGCGTGCGCCGTTCGCGCAGCCGCGGGAATACTTCGTACACGTGCTCCAGCCGTTCCCGGTACACGGATTCGCTGCGCACCGTATAGGCGCCCAGCCGCAGGTTCTGCTCCACCGGCTGGCGGGCGAACACGCGCGCGCCTTCGGGGATCATGGCGATGCCGCGCTGGACCAGGTTTTCCGGCCGGCTGCCCGTGATGTCCTCGCCCTCGAACACGATACGCCCTGCCGCCGGACGCACCGTGCCGACGATGGCCGCCAGCGTGCTGGACTTGCCGGCGCCGTTCGCGCCCAGCAGCGCCGTGATCTCGCCCGGCCGCACCTCCAGGGAAATGCCGCGCACCGCCTGCACGCCGCCGTAGGCCACGTTCAGGTTCTCGACTTTCAACATTGCCTCAGGCACGGTGCTTCCTCCCAAGATAGGCCTCGATCACGGCGGGATTGCGCACGATTTCCTGCGGCGGACCTTCCGCGATGGTCTGACCGAAGTTCAGCACCAGGACGCGCTGCGCCAGCCGCATCACTACTTCGAGCACGTGCTCGACGATCACCAGCGTCACGCCAGCGCCGTGAATGCGCCGCAGGATGTCGGCAAGCGCAATCGCTTCCGTCGGATTCAGACCGCCGGCGACTTCATCCAGCAGCAGCATGCGCGGCTCGGTCGCCAGCGCTCGGGCCAGCTCCACCCGTTTCTGCCCCGCCACGTTCAGGCCAGCGGCCTTCACGTCGGCGCGGTCGGCCAGGCCGACGAGCTCCAGCACCTTGCGCGCGGCCTCGCGGGCATCCTGCAGGCGCGGGTGCCGCAGCAAGGCGCCCACCATGGCGTTTTCCAGCACGGTCATCTGGCCGAAGTTGCGCGGAATCTGGTAGGTGCGCACGAGGCCCATGGCGGCGACCTGTTCCGGCTTGCGCCCCAGCATCGATTCGCCATTGAAGGTCACGCTGCCCGACGTCGGCGCGTGATGGCCCACCAGCCCGTTGAACAGCGTGCTCTTGCCCGCCCCGTTCGGTCCGATGATGGCCACGATTTCGCCGGCATCGACGGACAGGTTGATGTCTTTGTTCGCGACCAGGCCGCCGAAGCGTTTGGTCAATTCCTTGACTTCAAGCAGAGCCACGGCGCCCCCTCAACGTAATCAGGCCGCCGGGCAGGAACATCGTCACCAGCAGAATGGCCAGGCCGAACACCAGCAGGTCCAGCCCCATGCCGGAACTGCCCCACAGGACGCGCGTCCCTTCCGACAGCGGCAGCAGCACCGCCGCGCCGATCCACGGCCCCACCAGGGTGCCGACGCCGCCCAGGATGGCGACCAGCACCACCTGCACGGACAGCGTCAGGCTGAACATGGATTCGGGGTCGATGAAGCCGACGTACATCGCGAAGAAGCCGCCCCACGCGCCGGTAATGGCCGCCGACAGCACGAAGGCCAGCATCTTGTAGCGGTCGGCCGGCACGCCCAGGCTGCGGGCGGCCGCCTCGTCGCCGTTGATCGCGCGCCAATAAAAGCCGGTGCGCGAATGGACCAGGAAATAGGTCGCCAGGAAGGTCACCAAGGCCAGCCCCACCGCGATCCAGTAATACGGCACCTTGGTGCGGAACAGCAGCATCAGCGCGGAGTCGCCGATGGGCGCCTCGATGCCCACGGCGCCGCCGGCCCAGTCCCAGTTCACCATCAGCAGCAGGCCAATCTGCAGCAGCGCGATGGTGGCCATGGCGAAGTAATGGCCGGACAGACGCAGCGTGGGGCCGCCGACGATCCACGCGAGCACCGCCGACACCAGCGCGCCGGCGGGAATGCCGACCAGGGGCGTCAACTCCAGGTGCTGCAGCAACAGGATGGTGGTGTATGCGCCGACGCCGACGAACACGCCATGGCCGAACGAGATCCGTCCCAGAAAGCCGCCGACCAAATTCCAGGCCGCGCCCAGCGCACCGAACAGCAGCACGAGCAGCAGGACCTGGATGGTGAACTGGTCGGTGACGAAGAACGGCACCAGGGCGAAGAGGATCGCCAGCACGACTGCGGCGGCCAGGGGCGCGCGCGAATGGCGCGCCTTGGCCGGCATGGCAGCCGTCATATCCATTTGTTTTACGCTTGTCATCTCACCACCGCCCGAACAGGCCGCGCGGCCGATACCAGAGAACCAGAATGAAGAGGATGAAGATGGACACCGTCTTCAGTGCGGGGGCCACGAAATAGCCCGTCATCGCCTCGATGATGCCGATCAGGATCCCCGCGATGAAGGCGCCCGGCAGCGAGCCGAAACCGCCCATGCACACCGCCACGAAGGCGAGCAGGCCGAAGACCGTGCCTACCGAAGGGAACACATAAAAGAACGTCGTGAGCAGCGCGCCGGCCAGGCCAACCGCGGCGCTGCCCAGGATCCACACCTGCGCGTTCACGCGGTCCGGCGAAATGCCGACGAGCGCGGCGACCTGGCGGTCTTCCGCCACGGCTTGCAACGCATGCCCCCAGCGGGTGCGGTAGACCAGCACGAACAGGGCGATGACCACCACCAGCGCGACCAGCCCGGTGATCACTTGCGGCCGGCCGATCGAAATGCCGGCCAGCGACACGCTGCCCGAGACCAGCGTGTCGGGCAGGTTGCGATAGTCGGGCGTGAAGGCAATGAAAGCCAGCTGCCGCAGCACGAGTCCCAGCCCGAAGGTGGCAAGGATCACGGCCATGGGCGGCCCCTTCTGCAAGCGCTTGATGATCAGCGCGTAGGTCAGGAAGCCGACGAAGCCCAGCAGCGCGGCGACCAGCGGCGCCGACAGCGTCGGATCGACATGACCCAGGGTGAAGAACCAGTAGGCGGCATACATGGCGAGCATCAGGAACTCGCCGTGCGCGAAGTTGATGACGTCGGTGATGCCCCAGATCAGGGCCAGGCCCACCGCCACCGCGGCGTAGATCAGGCCATTGAACAGCCCGGCGTAAAGCGCTTCTAACATTCGGTACTCCTGCGGCGGACCCCGAGGGCCCGCCGTGTCTGGCGTTGCGCTGTCGCGCGGGCCGCTTACTTCCAGGCGAAGGGAAGCGCGGGCAGCGACTTGTCCTTGTTGTAGTTGGTGGGCCACACCGTCTGGTAGCCGGCAGAAGTCATCTGCAGGATCAGGCCGGCGCCCTTGCTGTTCTGGCCCGTCTCGTCGAACTTGACGCCGGACCACGGCATGGCGATCTGCGCCTCGCTCAGGTCCGTCTTCTTCAACGCATCGCGGATCGCTTCGGGTTTGGTGGAGCCGGCGCGGTTGATGGCGTCGGCCAGCACCAGCACGCCCTGCAGCGAACGCGCGTTATTGCCGTTAAGCTCCTTGCCGGTCTTGGCCTTGTACAGGTCATTGATCGTCTTGAGGATCGGCTTGCTCGTCGCGATGTCGTTGCTCCACACGTCGCGCGTCAGCACGCCCTGCACTTGCTGGCCGACTTCCTGCACGAAGCGTGAATCGATGAACCCGGCATCGTTGGCCAGGAAGACCGGCGGCGCGTACTTGGCTTCACGCATCGTACGCACGAACAGCATGGCGTCCGAGGTGTAGCTCGCGAAGATCGCCACGTCGGGCTTGGCGTCGGCCAGCTTCTGGACTTCGGACGTCACGGAAGCAGAACCGGCGGTGTACGCGATATTGGCGACGATCTTGCGCTTGTACTGCTTGGCGAATTTATCGAGCGCCTTATAGGTATTGACGCCGAAATCGGTGTTCTCATACACCACCGCGATTTTCTCGGTGGGAACCTGCTTGATGCCGTCCAGGAACTGCATCATGTTTTCGATGAACGTATCGTCGGTCGGCGACGTGCGGAAGAACCACTTGTACTTCCGATCGGTCAGGTCCGGGCTGCTGGATTCGCCGTTCAGGTAAGGAATGCCGGCCTGTTCGGCCACGCGGCTCGCGGTTTTGGTGACGGCCGATTGATAGGCGCCGGTCAGGGCCACGACCTTCTCCTGCTGGATCAGGCGCTGGGCGTCGGCAAGACCGACCTCGGGCTTGCCCTGCGAATCGCCGAACACCACTTCGAGCTTGGCGCCCCCCAGATTCGGCAGGCCGGAACCCTCGGCCAACGGCAGGCCCTTCAGTTCAGGATGCGGGTTGTTGACGATGTCGACCGCGAGTTCGACGGCAGCCTTGATTTCCGCGCCGGTGGAGGCGAGCGCGCCGCTCAACGGATAGATCGCGCCGATGCGAACCGTCTGCGTCTGCGCGGCGGCCGGCACGCCAAAACCGAGCGCGAAGCACGCGGCGGCGCCAGCGATCAATTTCGAAACGCGCGCCTTGCCAAGGCCAGCCGACGCCATAGGCGCCGCGTGGGAGTCCATCTTCATTGCGTTGCTCCTGAGAACTGACAACTTCGTAGAAAGTGAAAGGAACTGCCGACAGCAAGCTTATCCGCTCGATTGAGAGAGGACAGCCGAAGAAACCCTATGGGGGAGGGAAGCCCACCCCCGAAGCGCTCCGCGCTTCCCCCTCAAGGGGGCGAAGGGAAGCCCACCCCCGAAGCGCTGCGCGCTTCCCCCTCAAGGGGGCGACGCTGGCGGACCGGCGAAGCCGGATCCGCGGCGTCCCCGATCGGAGGGCAGCTGTTCAGTGCGGCGCTCTGGTCCACTGGCTTCCTGGGCGCGGGTGGCGCGGCGTGGAATGCGTGGTGGTTCGGGGGCGGGACGAAGCGCGTTTACAGCGCCGCGACGCGGCTGTTGATCAAGTCGGTGACCAGCATGTGGCCGGGGGCGTGCGTGATGCAGAATTCGGGCTTCACCGCGGCCACGACCGATTGAGGCGTGACGCCGCAGGCCCAGAAGACGGGCACCTCGCCGGGACGGATGTCCACCGGGTCGCCGTAGTCGGGCTTGCCGATGTCGGCGATGCCGATGGCGGCGGGGTCGCCGAAGTGCACCGGTGCGCCGTGCACCGACGGGAAGCGCGACGTCACCTGGATGGCGCGGATCGCGTCCGCCGGCTTGAGCGGGCGCATCGACACCACCAGCGGGCCCGAGAAACGGCCGGCCGGCTGGGTCGGCACGTTGGTGCGGTACATCGGCACGTTGCGGCCCTGCTCGATGTGGCGGACCGGCAGACCGTTGTCCAGCATCGCTTCCTCGAAGGAAAACGAGCAGCCGATCAGGAAGGACACCAGGTCGTCGCGCCACACGTGCTTCACGTCCAGCGGTTCCTCTACCAGCACGCCGTCTTTCCAGACCCGGTAGCGGGGGATGTCGGTGCGGATGTCGATGTCCACGCCCAACTCCGGCAGCGCCGGATTGCCGGGTTCCGAAACCGCCAGCACGGGGCACGGCTTGGGATTGCGCAGGCAGAAACGCAGGAAGTCGTCGGCCAGGGCCTTGGGCAGGATGGCGAGATTGGCCTGGACATGGCCGGGCGCCACATTGGCGGTGGGACCGGTCATGGCGCCCGAGCGGGCATCGAGGCGGGCCTGGTAGGAAGCCGAAGGCGTGCCGGCCCCGTTGTGCGGTAAAGCGGACATCGTAATTCCCCGTGAAATGTGATCATTTCTTATCGATGCGCTATTGCACCCTACGGGAAGCCGCCCTGTCCAATCACATGTTCCGATGAACCCTGATAAGAATTACTTATCGGCGTTCCTGCCACCCTTGTCCTTATGGCCGCCCCGCAAAGCTGGGCCCAGTCCGGGCGCGGGCAGCGGCGGCGGATCGAGCGTGAGCGGATTGCCGGCGATGCGCGCGGCGTCCTCGCGGGCGATGTACTGCGCCGCCTGGGCGACGGTGCGCGCCACGTGGCTGTCCGGGCCCTGCATCCAGCACGCCGTGTAGTTCAAGGGCGGCAGCTCGGGCGCCTGAACGTCCAGGATCTGCAGCAGGCCCTGCGCGAGTTCACGGCCCAGGATGACCGGCGCAATCACCGCCGTGCCGATGCCGTCCAGCGTCATGCGCACGATCACGCTCAGGGCAGAGCTGCCGTACATGCGCGGCGTTTGTACGCCGCCTTCGATCAGGATGCGCCGCACGGCGCGGTGCGGATCCGTGTTCGACGTGTACGTGATGACGGGCCAACGCCCCAGGCGCTTGAGCGAAATCGGCGGACGCCCCAGCCGCAGCTGGGGGCTGGCGATCCAAGCCAGCGGATAGCGGCACAGGTGAATGTTCTCAACGCGGGGCTCTTCCATGGGGCCGAGCAGGAAAGCCAGATCGATCTGATGCGAGGACAGTTGCGCGCGTAGCGCCGTGCTGGTATCGACCTGGATCTCCACCATCAGCGCGGGATAGGCCTCGTGCATGTATTCCATCAGGCTGGGCAGCCACGTATGCACGATGGTTTCGGATACGCCCAGACGCAAGGTGCCGCTCATGACGTTCTGCGCGCGCGCCGCCTGCTGCATGTCGGTGCGCATCTGCAGCATGCGCTCGGCATGCGACAACAGCTCGTATCCCTTCGCGGTCAGCGTGATGCCGCGCGAATCGCGTTCGAACAGCCGCACGCCCAATCCGGCTTCCAGCGAGGCGATGCGCTGCGAAATGGCCGGCTGCGTGGCGTTCAGCTTTTCCGCCGCGGCGCGAAAGCCGCCCAGCCTGGCGACCCAGAAAAAGGTCTCGATGTTGCGCAGGTCGATCATGATGCGCGGGCGCCGGGACACCCATCAGGAATTTTGATCGCGCTGAGCGTATCATGGCGGGCGAAAAAATCGGCGTTCTTCCTGGGGCGCCGGAAAAAACGGAGGAAGTCGCCTTATGGGAGGGGCCTCGCAATCCCGCACGGCCGGAGGGCACGCCGGCCTGGCGGCGCCCGCGGCGCAGCCGCTGGCCGGCATCGCGCTGCTGCTGCTGTCGATGTGGACGCTGTCCAGCCTGGATGCCAGCGGCAAGTGGGTAATGGCTGCCGGCGTGCCGATGCTCCTGCTTTCCTGGGTGCGCTATGCCGCCCATCTGGCGCTGGCCCTGGCCCTGATCGTCCCGGTCAAGGGATGGGGCATCCTGAAAAGCCGCCGGCCGCGCGAGCAGATGCTGCGCGGCGGCGCGATGCTGGGCGCGACCCTGATGTTCTTCACGGCGCTGCGCTATCTGCCGCAGGCCGAGGCAACAGCCATCAATTTCCTTGCGCCGCTGATCGTCCTGCTGCTGGCGCCGTGGCTGCTGCGCGAGCCGCCGCGGCTGTCGCGCTGGGTGGCGGCGGGCGTCGCCTTCCTGGGCGTCCTCATCGTCATCCGGCCCGGCGGCGGCCTGGATACGGTGGGCACCATCTTCGGTCTGCTCGGCGCCTTCTGCTTTTCCGCGCAGTACATCGCCAGCCGCCGCGTCGCGGGCGACGACCCGCTGACGTCCGTCATCTGGAGCGGCGGAGTGGGCACGGTGGTGCTTTCATTCGCCCTGCCCTACATCGTCCCGGCCGCACTGCCCGCGCTGCGCGGGCTGGATGCGCTGCACTGGGCGGTGCTCGCATCGACCGGCGTCACCGGCTGCCTGGGGCATCTGCTGCAGATCGCCGCCTATCGCAAGGCGCCTGCCTCGACCCTGGCGCCCTTCACCTATCTGCAGATCGTCAGTTCGACGACCACGGGCTGGCTCATCTGGGGCCACTTTCCGGATGCGCTGACCTGGCTGGGCATCGCTGTGATCTGCGGCAGCGGCATCACCATCGGCATCATGGAATGGCGCCGTGCCGAACGCCAGCGGCGGCTGGCGGGCGCCATCCGGGTGCCCGGAAATCCGGGCTGAACGGCTTGGCGGCTGGCGCGGCCGCCATGGTTGACGCCTTTCGGCGTAGGCGCGGCCACGGCCGGGCGCCGACTCCTATACTCGATCCGACAAACGGCTTACCGGCGGCGTTTGGGAGGAGCGAACCATGACCCGCAAATACATCGATTGCCGCGAATTCCCCAGCGAGGCGAACTGTTCCGTCGCCCTGTCCGCGGATTCCGAAGAGGAATTGCTGGAAGCCGCCGTGCAGCACGCCTGCGCGGTCCACCACCACACCGACACGCCGGAGCTGCGGCAGCAGATCCGCACGCTATTCCACGACGGCACCCCGCCCGTGGAGGCGCCGCAGCGCGCCTGACCCGGCGGCCGGCACACGCCGGCCCTCATGATGCGGCCGCACCGGCGCGGCCGCTCGTGCGCGCGCCAGGGGCGGACGTGCATGCCGCATTTCCGCCCCGGCGCAACAGATGCGCGGACGGCTGGCTCGCGGCCGCGCCCACCCGCCGGCATCTGTCGTGGCGAGGCGCTTCATGACGACAGGCGCCCGCCAAGGGGGTTCTCATGTTCACGCTGTCCCATACCGCCATGGACGACCTGAAGGCGGCCCTACGCGGCCGCGTCATCACGCCTTCAGACGCCGAATACGACGAAACGCGCCGCGTCTGGAACGCCATGATCGATCGCCGCCCGGCGCTCATCGTGCGCTGCGCCGGCGTCGCGGACGTGCGCTGCGGCGTTCGTTTCGCCCACGAACACGGCTTGCCGCTGAGCGTACGCGGCGCTGGCCACAATATCGCCGGCAGCGCCGTCTGCGACCAGGGCGTGATGATCGATCTGTCGGCCATGCGATCTGTGCGCATCGATCCGCAGGCGCGGCGCGCATATGTGGAGCCGGGCGCCACGCTCGCCGACTTCGACCATGAGGCACAGGCATTCGGCCTGGCCACGCCCCTGGGCATCAATTCGACCACCGGCGTGGCGGGCCTGACTTTGGGCGGCGGCTTCGGCTGGCTGAGCCGCCGTTTCGGCATGACCATCGACAACCTGCGCGCGGCCGACGTCCTGACGGCCGACGGCGCGCTGCATCACGCCAGCGCGGCCGAGCAGGAAGACCTGTTCTGGGCGATACGCGGCGGCGGCGGCAATTTCGGCGTCGTCACGACGTTCGAATTCGAGCTCCACCCGCTCGGTCCGCAGATCTACGGCGGGCTGCTCGTGCTGCCCATGGAGCAGGCCGCCAACGCACTGCGCGCCTACCGCGCGGCCGCGGCCGCGATGCCGGAAGAACTGACTGTATGGGCGGTGCTGCGCCTGGCGCCTCCGCTGCCCTTTCTGCCGCCGGAAACGCATGGCAAACCGGTGGCGGTCTTCGCGATGTGCTATAGCGGCGACGTGGAGGACGGTCCGCAGGCCGTCGAGCCGCTGCGGCACTTCGGCACGCCCTATGGCGAACACCTTGGCGCGATGCCCTACGTCGCCTGGCAGAAGGCGTTCGACCCGCTGCTTACGCCGGGCGCGCGCAATTACTGGAAATCGCACGACTTCGCCGACTTGCAGGACGGGCTTTTCGACACCCTGATCGACGCCGCCGGCCGTCTGCCATCGCCCCAATGTGAAATCTTCCTGGGACAACTTGGCGGCAAGGCCGGCCGCGTCCCGCCGGACGCCATGGCGTATGCGAACCGCGATGCGAAATACATCGTCAATGTTCACGCGCGTTGGAACGATGCCGCGGACGACGCCGCCTGCATCGGCTGGGCGCGCGATTTCTTCGATCGCGCGGCGGCCTTCGCGCTGGGCAGCGTCTACGTCAACTTTATGACAGACGACGAGTCCGCGCGGATCGACGCCGCCTATGGGCCGAACATCGCGCGGCTGCGGACCGTGAAGGCCCGCTACGATCCGCACAATCTTTTCCGCCACAACCAGAACATCCGCCCCGACGCCCAAGAGCACGCGCGCCCGGCGGCATGATCCCGCCTCGCTCGATTCACGCCGCGGAGACGACCCGCCCCGCCGCGAGCACGAGCTGGCGCTCGCAGCGGGCGGCCAGGCTGGCATCGTGCGTCACCAGCACCAGCGTCGCGCGATGCTCGCGGTGCAGTTCGAAGATCAGGTCGATGACGCGGGCCCCGGTGGCGGCGTCCAGGCTGCCGGTCGGCTCGTCGGCGAACAGCAGGTCCGGCCTGACTACGAAGGCCCGGGCCAGGGATACCCGTTGCTGTTCGCCGCCCGACAGCGTCCTGGGATAGTGGTGCAGACGGCCGGCCAGCCCCACGCGCTCGAGCATGGCGATGGCCGGGTCGCGCGCCGGAAGCCCGGCCAGCTCCAGCGGCAACATGACGTTTTCGAGCGCTGTCAGGTTGGGCAGCAATTGAAAGGACTGGAAGACGAAACCGACGTGATTGGCCCGCAGGCGGGCGCGGCCGTCCTCGTCCAGCGCGAACAGGTCGCGGCCGGCCAATGAGACCGACCCCGCCGTGGGAACGTCCAGGCCCGCCAGCAGTCCGAGCAAGGTGGACTTGCCCGATCCCGAGCTGCCTGTAATGGCCAGGGCCGCGCCGGCGGGGACCGTAAAATCGATTCCATCCAGGATGGCCAGCGTCCCGCCCGCGTCGGCCACTTTCTTCCCCAGCCCCCGCACTTCTATCGCGTTTCCCGTACCCATGCGACCCCTCATCCGATTTCTTTTCGCGGCCGCCCTGGTCCTGCTGACGTCCGCCGCCCATGCTCAGACCACGCTTGCGGGATCCGGTTCCCCCACCCCCGGCGCGGCTCAGCGGACGCGCACCATCCTGGTCGTCGGCGATAGCTTATCCGCTGAATATGGCATCGCGCGCGGCACAGGTTGGGTGCCTCTGCTCGGCCAGCGCCTGGAGCGGGAGCATACGGGATGGACGGTGGTCAACGCGAGCATCAGCGGCGACACCACCACCGGCGGCCTGACGCGCCTGCCGCCGCTGCTCAAGCAGCACCGCCCTGCAATCGTCATCCTGGAGCTGGGATCGAACGACGCGCTGCGCGGCCTGCCTCTGTCGATGACGCAGCAAAACCTGACCGCGATGGCGCGCCAGGCCAAGCAGGCCGGCGCACGCGTCCTGCTGGTGGGCATGCAGATTCCGCCCAATTACGGCCGCGCCTACACCGAACAATTCCGCGACCTGTTCGAAAAGGTCGCCAGCGCGGAAAACACCGGCCTGGTGCCGTTTTTCATGGAAGGCATCGCCACCAACCGCGACTTCTTCCAGCCCGACGGCATCCACCCCAACGAAGCGGGCCAGCCACGGCTCCTGGAAAACGTCTGGGCCGGCCTACGCCCCATGCTGAACTAAGCCCCCGCCCCGATCGGGGCCGCCGCGGATCCGGCTTCGCCGGTCCGCCAGCGTCGCCCCCTTGAGGGGGAAGTGCGCAGCGCTTCGGAGTGGGCTAGCCTCCGCCCCGATCGGGGACGCCGCGGATCCGGCTCTGCCGGTCCGCCAGCGTCGCCCCCTTGAGGGGGAAGCGCGCAGCGCTTCGGGGGTGGGCCTTGGACTTACCCCACCTCGCCGCCCTGCAGGATTCGCGCGGCTTCGGGCGCGATCTCCACTTTGTATTGCGTGCGCAGCATCTTCAGCACCGCTTCGTCCTCGGCCTGTCCCCAGGCGTCGGACAGCTGTTTGCTGAGCGCGGTCACGGCGTCCGGTTCCACCTTGCCCGCTTCGACCTTGTCGATGCGGGCCACCACGTAATCGTCACCGTCGCGGGCACCCGCATAGGACGGCAGCGGCGAGCCGGGCGCGCGCATGACGGCCTCGAGCACGGGGCGCGACAGGTTCTGCGGATCCTGGCGCGAAACGTCCACAGCGCCGCCGAAACCGTCCGCGGGCGCCGACGGATTCTTCCGCAACGATTCCAGCGCCTGCTCGCCGGCCTTAGCGGCAGCGTCGGCCGCTCGCTGTTCCACCAGGCGCGCGTGGATCTTGTCTTTCAACTTATCCAGCGGCGGCACATGAGCCGGCGTGTAGGCGGCCACGCGGACCACGAGCATCCTGTCCGGGGAAAGTTCGATCACGCCGGAGTTCTGCTTGTCGCGCAGCACTTCGGGACTGAACAGCGCCTGGCGGACACGTGCGTTATCCAGCAGCGCGGAATCCGGGCTGGCCGAAGCCGCGTCGGCGCCCGCCTCTTCCTGCGGCAGCAGGCCGGTACGCGTGATGCCGCCCGCCTCGCGGATCTTCAAACCGAGCGCATCGGCGGCGGGCCGCAGGCTGTCGCGCTGGTCATAGACCAGCGAGGTCAGCTTCGTCGCCATATCGGAAAAGCGCGAGGATGCGATCTGCTTGCGGATCTCGTCCTGGATCTGCTGGCGCACTTCGGCCAAAGGTTTGGTCTGGGCGGGCTGCAGGTCTGTCAACTGCAGGACGTGAAAGCCATACGGGCTTTCGACAACGCCCGACACCTGACCCTTGTTCAGTCCGTCGAGGGCCTTTTGCAAGGCCGGGGTAAGCATCCCGGGCGCAATCCATCCCAGGTCGCCGCCCTTGGACGCCGAGCCGGCATCCTGTGAATACTTCCTGGCGAGTTCCGCGAACTGGGCCGGGTGTTCGGCGGCCTGCCTGGCGATGTCGTCGGCCTTGGCGCGCGCCGCCTTGCGCTGGGCGTCCGACGCATTGGCCGGCAGCTCGATCATGATGTGGCTGGCGCGCCGCCGTTCGGGCTGGCCGAAGCGGCTCTTGTTCTGCTCGTAGTACTTGGCGATATCGTCATCGCTGACCTGGATGCCGGCGCTTGCCGCGGCTTCGTCCAGCACCACGTATTGCGCCTTTACCTGGTCGGGGACCTGGTACTGCTGCTTGTTCTCGTCATACCACTTCTGCACGTCGGCGTCGCTGACCTGCACCTGTTTGCGGTAGTCCGCCGCCGCGTAGCGGCGCGTCAGCACGTGACGGGTTTCCGTCAAGGCATGCTCGATGGACGTGGCCACGGCCGTCGGCACGCGGGCCGACTGACCCACCGGATCCAACACGCGCGCGATCGCCAGATCGCGGCGCAGGCCGGCTTCGAAAGCTGCCGGCGTCAGCCCTTGCGCGGCGAGCACGCTGCGGTAACGTTCCGGAGAGAATCGGCCGCCTTCCTGCACGGCGGGATTGGACGCAATGGTATTGCGCAGCGTCTCGTCCGACACGGAGAACCGGTTGTCGGCGGCGGCCGCGGCCAGCAGGCGTTGATTGATCAATTGATCCAGCAGCCGCTGGCGCATGGCGGGCGTGTCCAGCAGGGCCGGGTCGAACTGCGCGCCCATCATCTGCCGGTACTGGTCCAGTTGCTCGCGCCGGGCCAGGTCGTATTCGCGCTGGGTGATCGGCTTGCCGTTCACCGTTGCCATTTTCGGTTCTTCGGACATGAAGCTGCTATAGCTTTGCACGCCGAAAAAGACAAAGGACGGAACAATCAGGATCAGCAGGATGAATTGCATCCACCGCTGATGGTTGCGAATGAAATCGAACATGGAGTCCCTGTTGCGGCGGGCACACGGAAACCCGTGTCGATCCGCGATAAAGACAAAAAAGGCGAACCCGATTCGCCCTTTTTCTTGCTGGTTGGTACCGGATCAGCGGGCTGGAGTTTAACACCTCCCGGCGGGGGTCAACCCCTGCTGTATCCTTGCCGGATCGTGCCACATTTTCGATAGGTTTTATGTCCATGGATACGCCGCTTCCCACCTGGCCCTACCCGCGCCTGATCGCCCATCGCGGCGGCGGCCGGCTTGCCCCGGAAAACACCATGGCCGGCATGCGCGCCGGCGCCGAACATGGCTTCCGCATGTTCGAGTACGACGTCAAACTGAGCAAGGACGACGTGCTGATCCTGCTGCATGACGACGACGTCGACCGCACCACGGACGGCAAGGGTCCCGCCCGCAACATGACCTATGCCGAACTGGCCCGCCTCGACGCCGGCGCCTGGCATTCGCCTGCCTACGCCGGCGCGCGAATTCCCACGCTTGAGGAAGTGGCGCGCTATACCATCGAACAAGGCATCGCCAGCAATGTCGAAATCAAGCCGTGCCCGGGCCGCGAGACGGAAACCGGAACGGCGGTCGCGCTGGCCGTGCGCGAACTATGGCGGGACGCGCCTGTGGCGCCGCTGCTGTCTTCGTTTTCAGAAGAAGCGCTGGCCGCGGCGCACGTCGCCGCGCCGCAGCTGCCGCGCGCCTTGCTGGTGGAAAAGATTCCCATGGACTGGCGCGACAGGCTGGTGCAGCACGACTGCATTGCCCTGAACGTCAACCAGAAGGACGTGACGCCGGAATTGGTCAAGGCGGTGCACGGGGCCGGCTACCGCTTGTCGGCGTGGACCGTGAACGACCCCGCGCGTGCACGCGATCTGCTCGATTGGGGCGTGGACGCCATCTTCACGGACGAGCTGGCCACCATCCGGCCGGACGCGTAGTCCGACACGACGAGGAACGCGCTTGTTCAGCTATCGACACGCCTTTCACGCCGGCAATCATGCCGACGTGCTGAAGCACGCCATCCTGATCCACGTGCTGGATTACCTGGGCCAGAAAGACACGCCGTACTGGATCATCGATACTCACGCCGGCGCCGGGCTGTACCGCCTGGACAGCGATTGGGCAGCGAAGAACGCGGAGTTCGCCGATGGCATCGGCCGCCTCTGGAACCGCGCCGACGCGCCGCCGCTGCTGGCCCGGTACCTGGAGCGGATACGGGCATACAACCCGGCCGGAACCCTGCGCCACTACCCCGGATCGCCCTGGCTGGCGCTGGACGCCATGCGCGACCATGACCGGCTGCGGCTCTTCGAAGCTCATCCCACGGAAGCGGAGGTCCTGGTCGGCAACCTCGAGCAGCAGGGTGGCATCGCCCTGCGCCAGACCACGATTTTCGATACGGACGGGTTCGAAGGCATGAAGGCGCTGCTGCCGCCCCCGCCCCGCCGCGGCCTGGTGCTGATCGATCCGTCCTACGAGGACAAGCAGGACTATCGGCGGGTGACCCTGGCGGTCAAGGAGGGCCTGAAGCGTTTCGCCACCGGCACCTACGCCGTCTGGTATCCGCTGGTGCAGCGCCGGGAGTCGCAGGAACTGCCCCGCCAGCTGGAAAAGCTGGGCGCGAAACGCTGGCTGCACGCCGCCCTGTCGGTCAGGAAACCGGCGGCCGACGGATTCGGCCTGCATGGCAGCGGGATGTTCCTGATCAATCCGCCATGGACGCTGGCCGCTGCCTTGAAAGAAGCGCTGCCCTGGCTGAAGCAGGTGCTGGCACAGGATCCCCGGGCCCGCTACACCCTGGACGTGCGGGAAGACTGAAAGCAAGGGGGCGGCGCTGCCGCCCCCTTGCACATCCGCGCCCGCGGCAGCGCCGCTAGAGGGACGGCGGCTGCGGCGCGGCCGACGCCGCGGCGGCGGGAGATGCCTGGCGCGAGGCGGCCGGGGATGCCGCGGGCTGCGCGGGCGCGCCCGTCGGCGCGCCCTGCCCCTGCTGCGCCTGCACCGTGTGCTCCGTCCAGCCGCCGCCAAGCGCCTTGTACAGGTCCACCAGATTCGTCAGACGCGCAAGTCGCGTCTGGACCAGCACCTGTTGAGACTCGTACAGGGACCGCTGGGAGTCCAGCACGCTGAGATAGCTGTCCACGCCCTGCCGGAAGCGCTCCTGCGACAGGTCATAGGCGCGCTGGTTCGCGGCGACCAGCAGTTGTTGCGCGCGGATCTGGTCGTCCAGCGTGCCGCGCCCGGCAAGCGCGTCCGCCACGTCACGGAAGGCGGACTGGATTGCCCGCTCGTAGTTCGCGATCTCGATGCGCTTCTGCACCTTGGCCAGATCCAGGTTCGCCTCCAGCGCGCCGCCCGCGAAGATCGGCAGCGTGATCTGCGGCGTGAAGCTCCAGGCTCCCTGTCCGCCATCGAACAGCCGGCCCAGGCTGGAGCTGGCCGTACCGGCCCCGCCGGTCAGCGTGATGGTCGGGAAGAACGCCGCGCGCGCAGCGCCGATATTGGCGTTGGCGGCCAACAACTGGTGCTCGGCCGCCCGGATGTCCGGCCGGCGTTCCAGCAGTTCGGAAGGCAGACCGGCCGGCAGCGCCGTCGGCATCAGCGAGTCGTTCAACGGGGCGTCGGCCTGGAGCCGGTCGCGGATCGCCTGCGGCAGCGGATCGCCCAGCAGCAGCACCAACGCGTTCATGTCCTGCGCCACCTGACGTTCGTACTGCGCCAGGTTGCGTTCGGCGGTGCGTACCGAAACCTCCGCCTGGCTCAGATCCAGGGCCGTGGCGATGTCGTTGTCGTAGCTCTGCTTCGTCAGTTCATAGGAATCGCGCTGGCTCTTCAAGGTGTCTTGCGTCAACCGCCGCAGTTCCTGATCGCTGCGCAGCGTCATATAGGCGGTCGCCACCTCAGACACCAGTGACAGCTGCGTCGCCAGACGCGTTTCGTCCTGTGCCAGATAGGTTTGCAAGGCCTGCTGGTTCAGGCTGCGGATGCGGCCGAACAAATCCAGCTCCCAGGACGCCACCGAGGCGCCGACCTGGTAGGTATGGCTGGTGGTCGCCCGGCCCGAAGCCGACAGGTCCGCCGGCGTGCGCTGCGCGGACTCCTGCGCCGCCACGCCCACGGTGGGGAGCAGATCGGCGCGCTGGATGCGGTACTGCGCGCGCGCGGCTTCCACGTTCAACGCCGCCACGCGCAGGTCGCGATTGTTCTGCAGCGCCAGCGCGATCAGCTCCTGCAGCAGCGGGTCGCCGAAGAACTCGCGCCAGCCCACATCGGCCGCCGCCACGCCGCCGGGCGGCACCGCGGCCTGGCTGGCGGAATGGTAGGCCGGCCCGGTCGGATAGGCGGCGTCGATGGGCGCCGCCGGCCGGTCATAGTCCGGGATCAAGGTGCACCCGGCGAGCACCGCCGCAAAGGTGGCGGTCAGGGTGAAACGCAGCGTCGTTCTCATTGCATTGCTTGTCATTCGGCTTGCCCCCCGGCCGGTTCCGTGCGGTCTCTCGCATCGGTGGACTCGTGGGGATCGCCGCGTTCGCTTTGACGCTTCACCTTGAACAGGCGCAGCATCGCCACGAAGAAAGTCGGCACGAAGAAGATGGCCAGGAAGGTCGCGGTCAGCATGCCGCCGATCACGCCGGTGCCGATGGCGTTCTGGCTGCCCGAGCCCGCGCCGTTGGCGATGGCCAGCGGCACGACGCCCAGGATGAACGCCAGCGACGTCATCAGGATCGGCCGCAGGCGCTGACGCGCCGCATGGATGGCGGCCTCGGTCAGGCTCGCGCCCGCCTCGTAGTGCTCCTTGGCGAATTCCACGATCAGAATCGCGTTCTTCGCCGCCAGCCCCACCGTCGTCAGCAGGCCCACCTGGAAGTACACGTCATTGGACAGGCCGCGCAGCAGCGTGGCCGCCAGCGCGCCGATGATTCCCAGGGGCACCACCATCATCACCGCGGTCGGAATGGACCAGCTTTCGTACAGCGCCGCCAGGCACAGGAACACCACGATGAGCGAAATCGCATACAGGGCGGGCGCCTGCGAGCCGGACAGCCGCTCTTCGAACGACAGGCCGGTCCACTCGTAGCCGATGCCCGGGGGCAAGGAGGCGGCAAGCCGCTCCATTTCCGCCATGGCTTCGCCGGTGCTATGTCCGGGCGACGGCTGCCCCAGGATCTCGTACGACGGCACGCCGTTGTAGCGGTTCAGCTTCTGCGGGCCGTAGGTCCATTCCGCCGAGGCGAAGGACGAGAACGGCACCATATCGCCGGCGGCATTGCGGACATACCACTTGTTCAGGTCGTCGGGCAGCATGCGCGCGCTGGGCATGCCCTGCACGTAGACCTTCTTCACGCGGCCGCGGTCGATGAAGTCGTTGACGTAGGTCGAGCCCCAGGCGGTCGTCAGCACGCTGTTCAGGTCCTGGATGGAGATTCCCAGCACGCGCGCCTTTTCCCGGTCGATGTTGAGCCGGTATTGCGGCGCGTCTTCCACCGTGTTGGGCCGCACCGCGGCCAGGACGGGGCTTTGCGCCGCCGCGGCCAGCAACTGGTTGCGGGCGGCCAGCAGGGCCTCGTGGCCCAGGCCGGCGCGGTCCATCAGTTGGAAGTCGAAACCCGTGGCGTTGCCCAGCTCCATCACGGCTGGCGGCGCGAAGCCGACGATCACCGCATCGCGGATGTTCTTCGCGAAGAAACCTGAAGCGCGCTGCGCCAGCGCCGCAACTTTCTGCCGCGCTTCCGGCCGATCTTCCCAGTCGCGCAGCTTGACGAACATCATGCCGGCGTTCTGCCCGCGGCCGCCGAAGTTGAACCCGTTGATCGAAAACACGGACGCGACCGTGTCCTTTTCGGTCTCCAGGAAGTAACGGGTGGCCTGGTCGATCGCCACCTGCGTACGCTCGGAGGTCGCGCCCGAGGGCGTGGCCACCTGCACGAACAGAATCCCCTGGTCCTCCTCCGGCAGGAAGGAGGTGGGAATGCGCGTGAACAGGAACACCATGCCGGCGACGATCAGCACGTAGATCAGCATCAGCCGGGGCGTGCGATTGAGCACGCGCGCCACGGTATTGGCGTAGGCGTGGCTGCTGCGGTTGAACGTCCGGTTGAACCAGCCGAAGAAGCCAGTCTTGGCCTCGTGATGGTCCTTGTCGATGGGCTTGAGCAGCGTCGCGCAGAGCGCCGGCGTAAAGACCACGGCCGTCAGCACCGACAGCGCCATCGACGACACGATGGTGATCGAGAACTGGCGATAGATCACCCCTGTGGAACCGCCGAAGAAGGCCATGGGGATGAACACCGCGGCCAGCACCATGGCGATGCCCACCAGGGCGCTGGTGATCTGCTCCATCGATTTGCGCGTGGCCTGGCGAGGCGTCAGCCCTTCTTCCGCCATCACGCGTTCGACGTTTTCCACCACGACGATGGCATCGTCCACCAGCAGGCCGATCGCCAGCACCATGCCGAACATGGTCAGGGTATTGATGGAGTAGCCGAACGCCGCCAGCACGCCGAACGTGCCCAGCAGCACCACCGGCACCGCCAGCGTCGGGATCAGCGTGGCGCGGATGTTCTGCAGGAAGAGGTACATGACCAGGAAGACCAGCACGATGGCTTCGGCCAGGGTCTTGAACACGTCCTCGATGGACAGCTTGACGAACGGCGTGGTGTCGTACGGGTAGACGACCTCCATGCCCGGCGGGAAGAAAGGCTTCAGTCCGTCGATGGTCGCGCGCACCGCGTCGGCGGTATCCAGCGCGTTGGCGCCGGAGGCCAGCTTGATCGCCAGACCGGCGGCGGGCTTGCCGTTGTAAAGGCTGTCGATGTTGTAGGACTGCGCGCCCAGCGCGACCGTGCCGACGTCGCGCAGGCGGACCTGCGAACCGTCCGGGTTTACCTTGAGCAGGATGTTGCCGAACTGCTCGGGGGTCTGCAGCCGCGTGGGCCCGATGATGGTTGCGGTCAGGTCCTGCCCGCGCACGGCCGGCAAGCCGCCCAGCTGGCCGGTCGATACCTGCACGTTCTGGGTCTGGATCGCGTTGACCACGTCGATGCTGGTCAGGTTGTAGTTCAGCAGCTTGGCGGGATCCAGCCAGATGCGCATCGCATACTGCGAACCGAACAGCTGGAAGTCGCCCACGCCGCTGGTCCGGCTGATGGGATCCTGCACATAGGAAGCCACGTAGTCGGACAAGTCGGCGCGCGTCATGCGGCCGTCCGTGGAAATGAACGCCGCCACCATCAGGAAGTTTTTGGTGGCCTTGGTCACGCGGATGCCCTGCTGCTGTACTTCCTGCGGCAGCAGCGGCTGCGCCAGCGACAGCTTGTTCTGCACCTGCACCTGCGCCGTGTCCGGGTTGGTGCCCTGGGCGAAGGTCAGCGTAATGGTGACGCTGCCGTCAGCGGCGCTTTCCGAGCTCATGTACTCCAGGTGGTCCAGGCCGTTCATCTGCTGCTCGATGACCTGGACGACGGTGTCCTGCACCGTCTGCGCGGAGGCGCCCGGGTAGTTCACCTGGATGCTGATCGACGGTGGCGCGATCGCCGGGTACTGCGAGACGGGCAGCTGCATGATGGACAGCGCGCCCGCCAGCATCATCACAATGGCGATGACCCAGGCGAAGACCGGCCTTTCAATGAAAAACTTAGCCATGCTTCGAAACTCCTGCCGGCCTTACTGCGCCGGCGCGGCGGGCGCCGCCGCGGCAGCGGCGGGTTGCGTGTTGACTTCGTTGGCCGCCACTTCCATGCCGGGACGTATCGTCTGCAGCCCTTCCACCACGACCTTGTCGCCCGGCTTCAGGCCGCTGGTTACGAGCCAGTCCGAACCGATGGCCCGGTCCGTGACGATATCGCGAACGGCGATCTTGCCTTGCGCGTCCACCACGTAGGCGATCGGTGTGCCGCGCTGGCTGCGCGTGACGCCGCGCTGCGGGACGAGCAGGCCCTCCGCAGCCACGCCATCGACCAGCTTGGCGCGCACGAACATGCCGGGCAGCAGGCGATGCTCGGGGTTCGGGAAGACCGCGCGCAGCGTCACCGAGCCGGTGCTCTGGTCCACGGTCACTTCCGAAAACTGCAGCTTGCCCTGATGGTTGTATTGGGTCCCGTCTTCCAGCGTCAGCGTGACCTGCGCGGCCTGTTCGCCTTCCGCCCGCTTGATCTCACCCTTGGCGAGCTGATCCTGCAGCCGCAGCAGCTGCACGCTCGACTGCACGACATCGACGTAGATGGGATCGATCTGCTGGACCGAAGCCAGCGCATCGGCCTGGTTGGCGGTAACCAGCGCGCCCTCGGTCACCATGGAGCGGCCGATGATGCCGTCGATGGGCGACAGCACCTTGGTATAGACGAGGTTGATGCGCGCGGTTTCCACCGCCGCCTTGGCCGAGAGCACATCCGCCTTCGCCTGGTCGCGCGCGGCGACGGCGTCGTCATAGGTCTGACGGCTGATGGCGCGGGTTTCGGTAAGCGGCTTGTAGCGCTCGGCAAGCAGCGTCGCGCTCTTGACCTGCGCCTCGGCGCGCGCCAGCGCGGCGCGCTGGCTGTCCAGCGTCGCCTGGTACAGCGACGGATCGATCTGGTACAGCTGCTGCCCCGCCTTGACGCGGCCGCCCTCGGTGAACAGACGCTTCAGGACGATCCCGTTCACCTGTGGCCGCACTTCGGCGATGCGAAACGCCGATGTCCGCCCCGGCAGCTCCGTGGTCAGCGACACCGGCTGCGCCTTCAGCGTCACCACGCCGACCGTGGGTTTGGAGGGAGCGGCGGCGGCGTTGTCCTTCTTCCCGCAAGCCGCCAGGGTAAGCGAGAGCACGGCAACGGCCGCCACCGCGGCGGCGCGCCCGGCAGTCTTCTTATTCATACGGTGCATTTCCTGATTCCAACTAGAGCCGGGCGGCGAACGCCGACCGGCATAACGGTCTTCGCGGCGGACAGCGTAGGCGTGGAACCGGCGTGGATGCCGTCGCTTGCTGCGTCGCAAAAAGTCGCATTTTGCACTATTCCACCGGCGTAACAAACCCCGGCGCGGCGAAAACAATGTTCCATCAGTGAGACAATACGGTATGACCAAACGCCTTCAAACCATGGAATTGTTCGTCGAGGTCGCGCGCGCGAAGAGCTTTAGCCGCGCCGCTCTCACGCTGGGCATCCCCAAATCCACCCTGAGCCGCCAGGTCGCCGAACTGGAGCGTTCCCTGGGCGTGCGTCTCCTGAGCCGGACCACGCGCAAGGTCGAGCTGACCGACGCGGGCTCGCGCTACTTCGAGCGGTGCCAGCACATCGTCACCGAGGCGCAGATCGCGCACGAGGAAATCCAGGGGCTGGCGAGCACGCCGGCGGGGCCGCTGCGCGTCAACATGCCCGTGGACTTCGGCACCGACTTCCTGGCCGAATCCCTCATGGCTTTTTCCCGGCGCTATCCGGATGTCACCTTCCACCTGGACATGGCGGCGCCGGAGCACGCGGACAAGGTATTCCAGACCTGCGACGTCGCCATCGAAATCGCCGAGCAGCCCGCGCCCACGCGCATCGCGCGCCAGCTCGGCTCGATATCGGCCTATCTGTACGCGGCGCCTTCGTATCTGGCGAAATTCGGCATGCCGCGGCACCCGCACGACCTGGCCGGGCACGAGTGCATGGAATTCCGGGCCACGCAGCGGGCGCGCGTCACCAGGTGGCCGCTGCACCGCAACGGCGAGCATATCGAATTTCATCCGGGGAAGCGGTTCTCGATGAACAGCGCCGGCATGATCCGGCGGCTGGCAACGCTGGGCGCGGGTATCGCGGTGCTGTCGGAAGTCAGCGCGCAGGAGGAGGTCGCCGCGGGCCGCCTGCAACGCGTGCTGCCGGATTGGGAGGTCGGCCCCTTCCCCGTCTACGCCGTGACCGAGACCCGGCTGCTGCCGGTCAAGACCCGCGTTTTCGTGGAGTTCCTGGCCGAGCGCCTGCAACGTGAATGGTCGCGCCAGGGCAAGGGTAGCGCAGCGGCAAGCCCGGTGTCGCCGGCCGAAACCGACTGAAACGGCTGTCGCCGCGCGCCCGGCGTTGCAGACTCATCGCTCCCAGGGAGGCGTCTGGCGGTTTGCCGCGTCGAGCCGGGCGCGCAAGGCGCCGGCCGCTTCACGGCGGCCCAACAGGTCCAGCGCCGCCAGTACCTGCCAGTCCGCCCCGATCTCGAAGAAGTCGCGCAGTTGCGCCCGCGTATCGCTGCGGCCGAAGCCGTCCGTGCCCAGGGTGCGGTACGGCCCCGGAACCCAGGCGCGGATCTGCTCGGGCACCGCGCGAACGTAATCGGTCGCAGCAACGACGGGCAGCGCGTCCCTGCCCCACTGCGCCTCGATCCACGACGGCGCGGACGACTGCCCGAGCCAGCGCGCCCTGTCCGCCGTTCTGGCGTCGCGCGCCAGCTCCGAGAAGCTCGTCACGCTCCATACTTCGGCGGCGACGCCATGTTCGTCGTGCAGCCGTTCGGCGGCCAGCACCGCCTCGCGCACGATGGATCCGGAGGCGAGCAGGCGGATCTCGGCCTGGCCGTCCGCCTGGCGCAGGCGGTACATGCCGCGCAGTATGCCTTCGCGCGCGGTATCGCCGGCCGGCATGTCGGGCTGCGGCGCATTCTCGTTGCCCACCGTCAGGTAATAGAACTCATCGCGCTGGTCGTCGAGCATACGGCGCAGGCCGGCCTCCACGATGACGGCGATCTCGTAGGCATAGGCCGGATCGTAGGCCCGGCAATTGGGGATGGCGCTGGCGGCGAGATGGCTGCTGCCGTCCTGGTGCTGCAGTCCTTCCCCGCCCAGCGTCGTGCGCCCCGATGTCGCGCCGACCAGAAAGCCGCGCGTGCGCTGGTCCGCCGCCGCCCAGATCAGGTCGCCCACGCGCTGGAATCCGAACATCGAGTAGTAGATATAGAACGGCAGCATGGGCAGCCCGTTGACCGAATAGCTGGTGCCCGCGGCGATCCAGGACGACAGCGCCCCGGCCTCGGTGATGCCTTCTTCCAGAATCTGCCCGTCCCGCGCTTCCCGGTAATGCAGCACGGAGCCGATGTCTTCGGGCTCGTAAAGCTGGCCCTGCGAAGAATAGATGCCGACTTGCCGGAACAGGTTGGCCATGCCGAAGGTGCGCGCTTCGTCGGCCACGATGGGCACGATGCGCGGGCCCACGGCGGGGTCTTTCAGCAATGCCGTGAGCATGCGCACGATGGCCATGGTCGTGGACATTTCCTTGCCCTTGGGCGCCAGCGCGAAACTCGCCCAGGCTTCGCAGCGGGGCGGCGTCATTCGGGGCGCCTCGGCGCTGCGGCGCGGCACGCAGCCGCCCAGCGCTGCGCGGCGTTCGCGCAGATAGCGCATCTCGGCACTGTCCGGATCCGGCCGGTAGAACCGGAGCGCCGCGCAATCGGCATCGCTCAGGGGCAGCGAGAAGCGGTCGCGGAACGCCAGCAGCGCATCGACGTCCAGTTTCTTCTGCTGGTGCGTCGTCATCCTGCCCTGCCCGGCCTCGCCCATGCCGTAGCCTTTCTTGGTCTGGGCCAGGATGACGGTGGGCTGCCCGGTGTGGCGCACGGCGCGATGGTAGGCCGCGTAGATTTTGACGATGTCGTGGCCGCCGCGGCGCAGTCCGTCAATGGCCTTGTCGGACCAGTCGGCCACCAGCGCGGCCAGGGCGGGGTCGCGGCCGAAGAACTGCCGCCGGTTGTAGGCGCCGTCCTTGGCGGCGAAGGTCTGGAATTGTCCGTCCACCGTGCCGGCGAACGCCCGCGCCAGCGCCCCCGCCGTATCGCGGCGGAACAGCGGATCCCAGTCTCCGCCCCACAGCAGCTTGATGACGTTCCATCCGGCCCCCGTGTACAGGGTTTCCAGCTCGTCGATGATGCGGCCATTGCCGCGCACCGGGCCGTCCAGGCGCTGCAGGTTGCAGTTGACGACGAAGACCAGGTTGTCCAGCTTTTCGCGCGCCGCCAGGGTCAGCGCGGCGACGGACTCCGGCTCGTCCATTTCACCGTCGCCGAAAATGCCCCATACCTTGCGGTCCGAGGGCGCCGTCAGGCCACGGTGTTCGAGGTACCGCATGAAGCGCGCTTGGTAGATCGCGCTGATGGGACCGATACCCATGGACCCGGTCGGAAACTGCCAGAAGTCCGGCATCAGCCACGGGTGGGGATAGGAGGACAGGCCGCGCAGGCCCTGAGCCGAGGCGGCGATTTCGCGGCGGAAATGCGCAAGGTCCGCCTCGGTCAGGAAGCCTTCCAGGAATGCCCGCGCATACACGCCGGGCGCCGAATGCGGCTGCATATAGACCAGGTCGCCGCCGTGCGCCGGCCCGCGCGCGCGCCAGAAGTGGTTGAAGCCGACCTCGAAAAGATCCGCCGCGGACGCGTAGCTGGCGATATGTCCGCCCAGTTCGCCGTGGGCCTGATTCGCGCGGACCACCATGGCGAGCGCATTCCAGCGATTGATCGAGGCGATGCGTTCCTCGATGCGCGCATCGCCTGGGAAGGCGGGCTCCTGTTCCGGCGGGATGGTGTTCAGATAGGCGGATGCGACCGGCCCATGCGCCCGCACGCCGAGACGGGCGGCATGCGCGAGCACCGCGTCCAGCACGAAGGCCGCCCGGTCTTCCCCTTCGCGCTCGACGAGCGCGGTCAGGGCATCGCGCCATTCCGCGGTTTCCTGGGGGTCTGCATCGAGGGCCATGGAGGGCCCCGATGCGATGGCGCCGCTCTGGTTGAAATCGTCGTTGCCGGCTTCCCGGCCGCCGCGGCCGTTGCCGCTGGCAGGAAGGGGGGCGGCATGGACGGCGTCGTCGGGCGGCTGCGGGATGGCGGAAGCGATCCTGGGGTCCAACATGGCGGGTCTCCTGTGTACCGGCGCGGTCTTTGCCGCCCGTTCTAGCGGTGCGCGCCTGAATCTGCCCTGGTCCGCCGGCGGCAGGGCCGTCCCGGCAGGCTCGCGGCTGGATGGCGCGGATGCCCCGCCATGCTAAACGCCCGCAGCCGGCATAGGAAGCCGCAAGGCATGCGGATCGCATCCCGCCCGGGAAAAATACATGTGGCGGTTCAATGGCGCGTCGACGCCCAGGGCGGCACACTGCGCGCCGGCGCGTTCAGAAACGCTCGCCCTCGCGCAGATAGCGCCATTGCCCCAGGGGCAGATCGCCGAGCACCACCCGGCCGATCCGGACGCGCTTCAACCCGATGACCTTCAAGCCAACGAGTTCGCACATCCGGCGTATCTGGCGCTTCTTGCCTTCCCTGAGCACGAAGCGCAACTGATCTTCGTTCTGCCAGGCGACCTTGGCGGGCCGCAAGGGTTTGCCATCCAGCGACAGCCCGTGATTGAGCAGCGCCAGACCGTTTTCGCTCAAGCGGCCCTGTACGCGCACCAGGTATTCCTTTTCGACGGTCGAATCCTCGCCGATCAGCTGTTTGGCGATGCGCCCGTCCTGCGTCAGGACGAGCAGGCCCTGGGAATCGATATCCAGGCGGCCGGCCACGGCGAGGCCGCGCAGATGGGAACGGTCGAAACGCAGCGGTGAACGATCGCTGGCGGCGCGTGACCGCGCGTCGATCAACGCGGCGGCGGGCCGGTAACCCTGTTCAGCCTGTCCGGACACGTAGCCCACCGGCTTGTTGATGAGGATGGTGACGCGGGTTTGCTGCCTGGCCTGCGCCGCGCGCTCCAGGGTGATGCTTTGCGTGGGATAGGCCTTGGCGCCCAGCTCGGACACGACTTCGCCGTCCACGCGCACCCAGCCGCGCTCGATGTAGCTGTCGGCTTCCCGGCGCGAACACAGGCCGCGTTCCGACATGAGCTTGGAGATGCGTACTTTTTCCATTGGAGGCGAAGCGAAAGCCGACATTCTAACGGGTGGAGCCGATACCGGACGCGACCGCCGCAAGCGGCGGCGGGAGCAGACGGCGGGCGCCACGGCGATGCGGGATAATACGGCGCCATGAAGATCCTCCGCCCCGACAGTCCCGGCTGGACGCCGTCCCCTCCCCCTTCCTGCAGCGCCACCCAACGATTCTGGCTATTGCGCCCAGGCGCCCTCACCGCCGGCTTGCGCCAGTTGGGCGAGTTTCGCCTGCGCGTGCTGGCGGAGTATGCCCAGACGGTCCCCGGCGACGAGGCGGCGGCCATGCGCCTGCGGCGCGGATCGATGGTATGGGTGCGGGAAGTGTTGATGTCGGTGGATGGCATCGACGGCGTCGTTGCGCGCAGCCTCACGCCGCTGGCCGCGGCGCGCTCGACCTGGCAAGGGATGCGCCGCCTGCGCAACCGTCCGCTGGCCGACATGCTGTACCACGATCGCACCGTGTCGCGCTCGCCGTTCGAATGCCGCCGGCTGGCGCCCGGCGTGCCGTTTCACGCCACGGCGCTTGCGGCCGTACGGTCGGGCAGATGCGGCCATGCCGCACGCGACGCCGGCCGGCTGTCGGACATCCGCCGCGATGCGCGCATCCTGGCGCGGCGTTCCGTGTTCTGGCGCCATGGCGAGCCGCTGCTCGTGGCCGAAGGATTCCTGAGCGGCTTCTGGGACAAGGCCGCCGGCCGCTGCCCCCGCTGAGCGCAGCCGCGCGCCATACGGCGGCACGCGGCGCGCCAGCGGAAATCACCGCCTCAATCGCGCCACGTTTCCGGCGTAACAACCACGCTGCCCGCCTCGCCGGTCACATACGCGTCGCCGTCCTGCACGTTCACGTCCAGCGACATGGTTCTCTGCGTCAGCGCGCCCAGGGCCTGCGCGGCTTCCGACGGCACGTAGACAACCTTGAGGTTGCGCGCCCGCGCCACGCGGTCGCGCACGCCCTGCCACCACAAGGCGCTGGCGTGCCCGTAGCAGTAGACCAGCACTTGCGCGGCGCGCCCGCAGGCCTTCAGGATGCGGCGTTCGTCGGGCTGGCCCACCTCGATCCACAGGTCGATCGCCCCTGTCAGGTCCTTGCGCCAGATATCCGGTTCATCGGTCTCGCTCAGCCCTTTCGTGAAGGCCAGGGCCTCGTCGGCGTTAAGTGCGTAGGCCAGGATGCGCACCATCATCCGCTCGTCGGTTTCCGACGGATGGCGGGCCACCGTCAGGGCATGGTTGCCGTAATAGCGGCGGTCATTGTCGGCCACGTTCAGATCGGCCTTGTAGATGGTTGCGCGCAATGCCATGACGTATCCGTTCCTGCGAAACCCGGCATCATAACGCTCGAGCCGCAAGGGCCGGGCCGGCGCGGCATGCAACACCCCGGCGTCCGAGCGCGAGGCCGAGGCGCGGTGTCCCGAAGCGGCGCAGGGCGCAAGCCTGCATGCCCATTCCGGGAGCGTATTGCGTGGCGAAGGCACTACCGCTTTCCGGGCGCCGCTCCCTCCCCGTTCAAGGCGCCCGGTGTTCCGCCCGGAGACACCCATGCAGATTCCAAGCGCTTCCCACGCTCTCCTCATCACCGTCCCCCCGCGCGGCCCCGCACCGGCGCACGACGGTGATTCCGCTCCTCCCGGCCACGATTTCGACGCAGCGGCGCTGGCCGAGCTGTTGGCTTTCGCCGGCTGGCTCCTGCCGCCAGTGGGCGACCCCGAAGCGGGCGCCGGGTCCGGCGCGGGCGCCCCCTCGCATCCCGCGGACGCACGGCAAGCCGCGGCTGTGGCTTTCGGGCGCTGGACCTTGCGGCAGTTGCGCCAGGATCCGGACGCGTATCCGATCGAAGACGTCGCGGCCTTGGGCGGACAACGGATCGTGGACCTTCTTCTGCACGGCAATCACGCCGCGCGCATGCGCGCGCTGGCCGAGGCCGCACTGGAAGCGCACGGCATGACCGGCAAGGCGGACGGCGCAGGCAAGGATGATGCAAGCATCGCCGCGCAAATGGAGTCCTTCCTGCAAGCCGGCTTTGCCGACGAAATGGCCCTGGCACAGGCGGTGCTCGACCTGGCGGCGCTCAAGCCGCCGACGCGGCAGGCGCTGGCCGCGGATCTGCTGCGCGGCGCCGGCCTGGACCCCGCGCGCCGCGTGGACACGCCCGAGCTGATGGACCCCGACAATCCATCGGCGGTGAATGAGCGAAAGCCGGCTGCCGCCTTTTATCTCAATGCCGATGCGCTGAACGATGCGGATATCCGGCGCATGTCGGATCGCCCGCTGACGGACGCGGATACCGGCGCGGTCCGGGGCCGGCTGCCGGCGTCGCTCGACGCCGAATTCAGCCGGCGCTTCGACGCCTACGCGGCGGACGCGGCCCGCCGGATCACGGCATTGGCCGAACGCTGGCTGACCTGCGTTGCGCGCGAGCTTGGCCACGCCGCCGATACCGCAACCGTCGAGATAGCCGCGGCCCGTCGCCAGCATTACCGGCGTGAGGTCCAGGTGCTGCGCGGCGCGGCCTTCCTCTATGACGGCAGGACCGATCGCGAAACGCCTTCCAGCGGTTACTTCGCTACCCTGCGCACCGCGACGGGCGCCCGCCGCTACTTTCTGTCGACGGAGGATGGCGGCATCCACCGCGTGCCGCCCGACGTCACGCTGCAGGCATGGGCCGAGCAACGCCGGGACATCGTCTTCGGCGCCTCGTCCGAGGGTACGGACGGAACCCATTTGTGGAAGACCCGCGTGGCCATCGACCCGATAGGCAGCGGTCCGCGCCCGGGCCTGGCGCATTGGCTGACGCCGGCCTTGCAAACCCACCTGGGCCGCAGCAAGGCGCAGGCGCGCGGGTTGGCGCCGGGGGAACAAGCCATCGACGTCCTGCTCGACTTCGTGCCGTTTCGACGCATGATCGTCGCCGCCCGCAACGACGACCTGCAAACGGCGGTCGTCAGCGGCGGGATCGATCTCATCAGCTTTGCCCTGCCCATGCTTTGCGCCAGCGCGCGGGCGGGCGCGGCGGCCGGACGCGCGCTGGGCGCGGCCGCGCGTCCGGCGGGCCGCGGCCTGACCGCCGCGGCCGCGTCGGTTCGGCCCGGGGCGCAACGGGCGCTGCCGAAATTGCGCGACGTCATCAAGACGGCGGTCCGCACGTTTCGTTCGGCGGCCGCCGCGCCGGATCCCTTGCCGGCAGCCGACGCGACGCGCATGGCAAGGGCGATGCGCGCCAGTCATCCCCGCCTTGCGAACGTGTTCGCACAGTCTGCCCTGCGCCGCCGCGCCGCCTCTTTTGAAGACGGCGCATGGCGGTTGCCGGCCCAAAGCCTTGCGGCCGCAAAACGGGATCCGGGCATCCGGCCGCTTGGCACGCTTCAAGCGCGGGCGGCAAACGGCGACACGCTGGCCGTGCTGCCGTACGGCGACGCGCGGTCGCGCGTCTACACGATGGTCGACGCTTGGACGGGGAATAGACAGGGTCCGCTGCTGGCGGCCGATCGCGAAGGACGCCTGTATCGCGTCTTGTCCATGGAAGCGCTGTCGCGCCACCGCGTCGCGTCGCCGAGCCTGCGCAACGCGCTTGGCGCGCGGCGGGCCGGCGCGGATGGCACGCATACGCTCGAGGGCAGGCACTACGCGCGAATCGGCGATGACTATGTGCAAGTTGCCCGGGACCCTGCGTCCACGGCCGGCCGGCCGGTCTGGCGCGTCGTAACGGCGCCCGGCGCCCGGCGGGACCGTGTCCCGCATCGCCTCTTCCATGATCCCGAAAAGTCCGTGTGGCGCCATGCCGACGCGCCTGGCCTGCGCGGCGGCGGGCGCGGCCCGGCCCCGGCGCACGCTCAGGCATCGGGGGCCGGCAACGCCTCGATCCGCACGCCGGATCCGTACGGCGCCTTGCTGATCGGCCGGGTGCGCGGCGGGGCCACGGCGCCGCAGCGCGATGCGATCGACGCGCTGCTGTCACGGCTGCGCGCCACGCCGCGCGGCGACGCCATCCTGCGCGCGATGCAGGCCTGCCATGAAAAACTCGGTCAGGTCCCGGAGATCGTGCTGATCGACGACGACCCGGCAGCCGGGCAGCGGCCGTCGCTGGCCGAGCCCGTGCGCGGCGGCGTATGGCATCTGCACCTGTCCGCCCTGGCGTCGGACGACGACGCCGCCGTGCGGGAATTGGCGGCGGTCTACAACAACATGACGGGACTGCTCCAGGGCGGCCAGCCCTTCCGCGAGGTCTACCTGAACGCCTTCTTCCGCGCGGGCCGAAGCGGCAGGCCCGCCTTCGAGCCGGCTCTGGAAGCGGAATGGGCGGCGTGGGCGGGGGGCGACGCGCGACGCCGGCTTGCCGTGAACTCCATGCGCCAGCAACTATGGCTGGCCGACTGCTTCGGCGGGCTCGATAAAGACGCGTTCATCCGCGTGCTGCAGGATGAACTCGCCCCGGTTCCCGAGGGGCCGTCCATCCACCTGTACGACAGGGGCCTGGACGCCGTTCCGCCCCTGCGGGACAACACGTATGAGTTGAAGATCGATCACAACCGGATAACGGACTGGCGCAATCTTTCCCGCGCGAAGGGCCTGAGGCGGCTGTCGGCGCGGGACACCGGGGCTGGCGTATTCGACGAACTGCCGCCAACGCTGGTCTTTCTGGATGTTTCCTGGAATCACCTGACCCGGCTGCCCGCTGACAGGCTCGCGCGGCTGGAAGCGCTCGAGTACCTGGATGTATCGAACAATCTGCTGGGGCAGATCGACGGACTGCCCCGCACGCTGAAGGTCCTGCAGGCCGGCAGGAACTCGCTGGCCAGCCTGCCGCCGCTTCCGCCCGATCTGACCACGCTGATCGCGGACCACAATGTGCTGACGCGGATATCGGCCCCGATGCCCGACACGCTCGAGACCCTGGTGCTGTCCGACAATGACCTGCCCCGCGTGCCCGACCTTTCCGCAACGCGCATCCACACGCTGAAACTGGCCCGCAACCGTGAGCTGGCCGCGCTGCCCGCCCTGCCGCCGACGCTGTCGCTGCTGGACGTGGAGGATTGCGCCCTGGAGACGCTGCCCGCCCCGTTGCCCGCCGCCATCGAAACCGTGATTGCTTCAGGCAACCGCCTGCGCGACCTTCCGCGCGGCGTACCGGCGGGCACGCGGCTTCTCGATGTGCGCGACAACGCCTTGACCGGCGTGCCCGCGGAAATCGATACGCCATCGTGCACCATCCTGCTGGACGGCAACCCCATTCCCATCCGCGTCCAGGAGGATTTGACGGCCCGCTTCAGGGCCGGCGCCGGGCCGCAAGTCAGGTTCATCGCCGATGAGGATCCGGCGCTCGACACCGCATCCGGCACGCTGGCCGATGCGGCGCGCGCATGGCTGGGAGACGAGGATGCAGCGGCGGCCGCCCGCTGGGAAGCGATCGGCGCAGACGTCCGCGGGACACCGGAGGGCCGCGCCGCCGGCGGGCAATTCGCCCGCTTCCTCGATTACCTTCGTCAATCCGTCAGCCATGACGACCCCGATTTCCGCGCCGACGTGCGGGAATGGCTGGCCGAGCTCGCCAAGCCGGAACGCAAGCCGCTGTTGGACAGGACCCTGCAGGCCTGCGTGACCGCCAGCGAGCAGTGCGAAGACCGCGTTTCGCTGACGCTGTCGGAACTGCGCCGCCTGCGCGTGCACGACGACGTCCGGCTCGGCATTTATGAGCCTCGCAAGGCCGTGGACGCGCTGCGGCAGACGTTCCGCATCGGCAAGCTGCAGGAGATCGCGTACCGGCACATCAAGTCGGACGCGCACCTCGACGATGTGGAAGTCTACCTGGCCTATGCCGTCGGCCTGCGCGACCGCCTGGGGCTGTCGCTGGTCGCGCCGCGGATGCGCTTCATGAGCGTGTCCCGCGTGACCTCGGAAAACCTGGATGCGGCCTTGCAGGAAGTCCTGGACGCGGAAGGCAAGGAGTTCTACCGGTATCTCGTCCTGGACGATAGCTGGAACGCGCTGATCCGGCAGCGCCTGGGCGAGCGCTACGCGCAGGCCGAAGCGCAGCTTCACCAGCTTGCCGGCACGCCGCTGCAAGAGAAAATCCGCGCCGAACTGCAGGCGCGGGGCATCGACGGCGCCGATACCGACGCGCAGCGCGAGCTGGGGCACGCCGTTTGGCGGGACATGAAGTTCGAGGTTCTGGAACCGCTTACGCGGCGGTATCTGGCCGATGCGCAGCTTGCCGTGCCTGAACAGGGCTAAGCGCTTGAACGGCCGCCCCGTTCCGGCGCCGGCCATTCGCGCGCTTGCGCAAGCGGGGGCGGCGGCCAGCCGCCCCCCTCAGGCCATTGCCGGATACGCGCCGACCGCATGCCGGGCCACGTAGTGCCCGGCTGAAACTTCCACCAGCGGCGCCACGGCCGGCTCGTCGCCGACCCTGCGCACCGGGCTTGGAATCTCGTCCACCAGCAGCGAACGCTGCCGGTGGCGCCGTTGCGGATCGGCGATGGGCACCGCCGCCATCAGCTTCTTCGTGTACGGATGCTGGGGGTTCTCGAAGATGGCACGGCGCGGTCCGATCTCGACGATCTGCCCCAGGTACATCACCGCCACGCGATGGCTGATGCGCTCCACCACGGCCATATCGTGCGAGATGAAAAGAAAGGCCACGCCCAGTTCGCGCTGCAGATCCAGCAGCAGGTTGACGATCTGCGCCTGGATGGACACGTCCAGCGCGGATACGGATTCATCGGCCACCACCACCTTCGGATTCAGCGCCAGGGCGCGTGCGATACAGACCCGCTGGCGCTGGCCGCCCGAAAACTCGTGCGGATAGCGCCCGATCATTTCGGGCGCCAGGCCGCACTTGTCCATCAGCCAGCGCACGCGCTCCTGCGCCTGCGCGCCCTTCGCGGCGCCGTGGATCAACAGCGGCTCCATGATGGAATCGCCCACCGTCATGCGCGGATCGAGCGACCCGAACGGATCCTGGAAGATGAACTGGATGTGCCGGCGCAGCGTCTGCATGGCCGCGCCGCGCAGGGCGCCGATATTGCGGCCGTCGAACTCGATGGTGCCGCCCTGGCTGCGCACGAGCTGCAGCAGCGAACGGCCGGTGGTCGTTTTGCCGCAACCCGATTCGCCGACCAGGGACAGCGTCTCGCCCGGATACAGGTCGAAGCTGACCTTTTCCACGGCATGCACCCGCCGCTGCACGCGGCCGAGAATGCCGCCGGCGATGTCGAAGCGCGTCACCAGGTCGCGCACTTTCAGCACCGGCCCGTTCTCCCGCCGCACGGTGCTTTCCGTCACGCGGCCGACCGGGTTGGCCTGGGTCTGGCCGTGCGCCACGTCGTCCATGGTCAGGAGCGGAAACGGCGCCGGTTCGTCCGTACCCTGCATCGATCCGAGCCGCGGCACCGCGGACAACAGCGCACGGGTATAGGCATGCCTAGGGCGGGCGAAGACCTCGTCCGAGCTGCCCTCCTCCACCTTGTCGCCCCGATACATCACCAGCACGCGGTCGGCCACTTCCGCCACCACGCCCATATCGTGCGTGATGAAGATCACGCCCATATTCATCTCTTCCTGCAGCTGGCGGATCAGCTGGAGGATCTGCGCCTGGATGGTCACATCCAGGGCCGTCGTAGGTTCGTCGGCGATCAGCAACTGCGGCTTGCAGGACAGCGCCATGGCGATCATCACGCGCTGGCGCATGCCGCCGGACAGCTGATGCGGATAACGATCCAGCACCGACTTCGCCTCGGGGATACGCACGCGTTCCAGCATGCGCAGGGTTTCGGCGCGCGCCGCCGCGGCGTCCAGTCCCTGGTGCAGCTGCAATGCCTCCGAAATCTGCACCCCGGCGGTAAAGCTGGGATTCAGCGAGGTCATCGGCTCCTGGAAGATCATGGCGACGTCGGCGCCGCGCACCCGCTGCAGGGTGTGCTCCGACGCCGCGGTCATGTCCAGCACTTCGCCGTTGCGGCGGCGCAGCTGGATCCTGCCGCTGGCGATGGCGCCGCCGCCATATTCGACCAGCCGCATCAGGGCCAGCGAGGTCACCGACTTGCCGGAGCCCGATTCTCCGACGATGGCGAGCGTTTCGCCGCGGTTGACGTGGAAGGACACGTTGCGCACCGCCTCCACGGTACGCTCGTGCGTCTTGAAGCGCACGGTCAGGTCGTCGACATCGACGACGCGATTGGATTCCATCGCTTGCATTGCGCTTACTTCTCCTGACGCGGGTCGAGGGCATCGCGCAACCCGTCGCCCAGCAGGTTGAATCCGAGCACGGCCAGGAAGATGGCCGAACCGGGGAAAATCGACATCCAGGGCGCCTGGGTCATGAAGTTCTTGGCGGTATTGAGCATCGAGCCCCACGATGGATTGGGCGGCTGCAGACCCAGGCCCAGGAACGACAGGCTGGCCTCCGCGATGATCGCCGTGGCGATGGTGATGGTCGCCTGCACGATCAGCGGCGGCATGATGTTGGGCAGGATGTGGCGCAGGATGATGCGCCGGTCCGAGGCGCCCAGCGCCCGCGCGCTTTGCACGTAATCTTCGTTCTTCACGGCCAGCACCTGGCCGCGCGCCAGCCGCACGAACTTCGGCGCGGCCGACACGCCGATGGCGATCATGGCGTTGACCAGGCTGGGCCCGAGAAAGGCCGCCAGCGCGATCGCCAGGATCAGGAAGGGAATCGCCAGCAGCGCTTCGGTCACGCGCGAAATGGCGCTGTCGGTCCACTTGCCGAAATAGCCGGCCAGCAGGCCGAACGGCACTCCGACGATCATCGCAATGATCACCGACGCCAGGCCCGCCATCAGCGACGCCCGCGCGCCGTACAGCATGCGCGTGTAGATATCGCGGCCCAGTTCGTCGGTTCCCAGCCAGAACTTCGCGGACGGCGGCTTGCGGATGGATGTGAAACTGGTCTGGAACGGATCGTGATTGGCGAGCAGCGGCGCGAAGATCGCCACCACGACGAAGAACAGCACGATGATCGCGCCGATCATCGCAATGCGGTTGCGGCGGAACTTGGTCCACGCCCGGTTCGTGCGGCGTGGCATCGCGCCGGCGGAAGCCACGGCAGGATGTGCGCTCATGAATGCCTCAGACGGGGATTGACAACGATATAGAGAATGTCGGCCAGCAGGTTCATCACGATGAAACCCACGGCGACGCAGAGAACGACGCCTTGCACCACGGCATAGTCGCGGTTGAACACCGCATCGACGACCAACTTGCCGAAGCCGGGAATGGTGAACACCTGCTCGGTCAGGACGGCGCCGGCCAGCAGCTCGCCGAACAGCAGCGTGACCAGCGTGACGATCGGCATCAGGGCATTGCGCAGCGCATGACGCAGCACCACCTTGCGCGGCGGAACGCCCTTCGCGCGGGCCGTGCGCACGTAATCGGCGCCCAGCGCTTCGAGCATGGCCGAGCGGGTGTGGCGCATCAGATAGGCGGCGAGCGAGGTGGACAGCACGATGGCCGGCATGATCATGGTCTTCATCGACAGCCAGAAATCCTCGGACGGCGAAACATAGCCCGACGCCGGCAGCCAGCGCAGCTGCACGGACACGATCATGATCAAAATGATGCCCAGCCAGAAATTGGGAATCGACATCCCGGAAAGCGCCGCGACGTTGGCGCCGTACTCCAGCAGCTTGCCCTTGCGCACCGCCGCCAGGATGCCCGTGGGAATGCCGACCAGCAACGCGATGATCATCGCCATCGCCGCCAGCTGCAGCGTCACCGGCAGCTTCTGCGCAATCAGCGAGGTGACGGGCACATCCGTGCGCAGCGATTTGCCCAGGTCGCCGGTGGCGACCTGCCTGACCCAGGCCACGTACTGCACCGGCAAGGGGTCGTTCAGGTGGTATTTGTCGCGCAGGTAGTCAAGCACGGCGGGGTCGCGCTCCTCGCCCGCAAGGGTCAATACCGGATCCCCGGGCAGAACCTTCTGCAGCAGAAATACGATCATCGACACCAGAATCAGCGTCGGAATCGCCACGAGGACGCGGCGCAGGATCAGTTTGAACATAGTGAAACCGGAGAAACTGGAAACGCAAAGCGCCGGGCGCGGGACCCGGCGCTGCGCGAGGCGCGGCCGCCTCAGTTCTGGGCGAACGAAACGCCCTTCAGGCGGATCATGCCGTCAGGATAAGGCAAAAAGCCCTTGACCTTACGCTGCATCGCGAAGGGCCACGGCTGGAAGTACAGGAAGGCGTCGGGCATCTCCTTCTGGATGATGGCTTCGGCCTGCTCGTACAAGACCTTGCGCTTGGCCTCGTCGGGCACCTTGCGGGCTTCGTTCAGCAGCTCGTCCACCTTGGCGTTGCAGTACTGGCCGTCGTTCAGCGCGCCCTTGCAGGTGACGAAGGGATACACGTTGCCGTCCGGATCCGGCCGGCCCGACCAGCCCCGCAGCGCCACCTCGAAGTTGCCGGCGTGCATCTGCGACAGCAGCGCGGCGTAGTCGGTGGGCCGCAGGCTCAGCTCGATGCCGGATTCCCGGGCCATCGCCTGCATCATCTCCGCGATCGCCGCCGTCGTGGTGTTGTTGCCATAGGCCAGCTCGGCCTTGACCTGGGTCATCCCAGCTTCCTTCAGCAGCGCCTTGGCCTTGGCGACGTCGCGCTTGGGCACCGGGAACTTATCGCTGTGGTAGGGGCTGGCCGGCGGAAACGCCTGGTTGGCCGGTTCGTAGATGCCGCCGCCGATCACTTCGTTGATGGCGTCGCGGTCGATGGACAGGCTCAGCGCCTGCCGCACCCGCTCGTCGCGGAAGGGGTTGTTCTTCGCGCGCTCCCCATTGTTCTGGTTGAACACGATTTCCTGGAAACCCAGGCCCGCCACGGAAGAGAAATGCAGCCTGTCGTCCTTCTTGACGTCCGGCGCATCGGAGGGATTCAGCCGCTCAAGAATGTCCAGGCCGCCCGAGCGCAGGTTCTGCAGGCGCACGGTGGTGTCCGGAATCGGCAGGAAGGTGACCTTGGTGAAGTTGTAGCTCTTGGCGTCGTAGTACTTGTCGAACTTCTCCAGCACGATGCGGTCGTTCTGCACGCGCTCCACGAACTTGTAGGGGCCGGAGCAGACGGGATTGCGGCCCACGGCGTTGGCGTCCTTGTCGTTGAAGATCGCCGGAGACAGCATCATGCCGGCGCGGTCGGTCAGCTGCGACAGCAGCGTCGCGTCGGGCTGCTTCAGCGTCAGGACCAGCGTGTTGGCATCGGGGGCGTCCACCTTGCTGATGGAGGCCAGCTCGCCCTTGCGAAAGCTGTCCTGCAGCGTGCGGGAACGGTCCAGGTTGGCCTTCGCCGCCGCGGCGTCGAACTTCGTGCCGTCATGGAACACCACGTCATCGCGCAGCTTCATGGTCAGCACGGTGTTGTCCGCATTCCAGCTCCAGGACGTGGCCAGCTGGGGCACGATGCGCAGCTTCGGATCGATGTCCACCAGCTTGTCGCACAGCGACGTGAACACGATGCGGCCCACATAAGTGCGCGCGCGGGCAGGATCCAGGACGTCCGGATCCTCCTGCAGACCGATGCGGATTTCCTGTGCCGCCGCCGACCCGGCGGCCACGGTCAACAGCGCCCCGGCAAGGGCGAAACCCAGTTTTCTCATTGCATTCCCCTTGTTCGCTGGATTGTTGGCTGGATGTTGGTTGGTCTGCCGGCCGGTTTACCGCTGCGATGCCGCGCCGCGAGCACCCGGATTCCGGCCTAGAAGCCTACGGCCTGGCCGTCGCGGCGGCTGTCGCTTGCCGCCACGTAGCCCCAGTCGTGGTTGTCTTCGGACATGCGCCAGATGAACTGCCCGGAACCGAAGTCCATATAGGGGTCGTTCACGCTCTTGAGCGTATGGCCGAGCTTTTTCAGGCCTTCCACGGTGGCCGCCGGCATGGTTGCTTCCAGGTCCAGCGTAAAGTCGCGGTTGACCTTCCAGCGCGGCGCGTCGCAGGCGGCCTGCGGGTTCTGGTGATAGTCCAGCATGCGCACGACGGTCTGCAGATGCCCTTGCGGCTGCATGTCGCCGCCCATCACGCCGAAGCTCATGACCGGCTTGCCGCCGCGCGTCAAGAAGCCCGGGATGATGGTGTGGAAAGGACGATGGCCGCCCTTCACCACATTGGCCGCCTTCGGGTTCATCGAGAAACCGACACCGCGGTTCTGCAGGCTGATGCCGGTGCCCGGAACGACGACGCCGGAGCCGAACCCCATGTAGTTCGACATGATGAAGGACACCATCATGCCGCTCTCGTCCGCCGCGGACATATAAATCGTGCCGCCGGCGTGCGGCCGGCCCGCCGCGAAATGCGTGGCCTTGTCCATGTCGATAAGCTTGGCTCGCGCGGCCAGGTAGGCGTCGTCGAGCATCTGCTCCGGCGTCACTTCCATGGTGCGCGGATCGCCGACGTATTTGTACAGGTCCGCGAACGCCAGCTTCATCGCCTCGATCTGCAGATGCTGGGACTGGATGGAATCGACGGGCAAGCCGGCGACGTCGAACTTCTCCAGGATGCCCAGCGCCATGAGCGCGGCAATGCCCTGGCCGTTGGGCGGAATCTCGTGCACCTCATAGCCCCGGTAGGCGCGGGAAATCGGCTTGACCCAATCCGGCCGGTAGTTGCGCAGGTCATCCAGCGTCATTGCGCCGCCGGAGGCCTTGCTGAAGGCGATGATTTTCTCGGCGATGTCGCCTTCGTAGTAATCGCGGCCCTTGCTTTCGGCGATGCGCCGCAGAGTCCACGCGGCATCCGGCAGGCGGAAGTGCTGCCCCACCACCGGGGCGCGGCCATCCGGCATGAAAGCCTGGGCGAAGCCCGGCTGGTCCTTCAATTCGGCGGCCGCGGCTTCCCACTTGCGCGCGGTGATCGGCGGCACCGAATAGCCGCGTTCCGCGACTTCGATGGCAGGGTCGAACAATTGCTCGAACGGCAGCTTGCCGAACTTCTCGTGCAGGGCCGCCCATCCGGCCACCGCGCCCGGCACGGTCACCGTGTCCCAACCGCGCTTCGGCTGCTTGGCCAGCCCGTCGGCGCCCGTTCCGTATTTGCGCTGGAAGTAGTCGATGCTCCAGGCGGCGGGCGCGACGCCCGACGAATTCAGGCCCTGCAACTGCTTGCCGTCCCATACGATGGCGAAGCAATCGCTGCCCAGGCCGCACGACACGGGTTCGGTCAGGGTAATCGTGGCCGCCGCCGCGATCGCCGCGTCCACGGCGCTGCCGCCTTTCAGCAGCATGCGCAGGCCCGCCTGGGCGGCCAGCGGGTGCGACGTGGCAACGATATTGCGCGCGAAGTGCGGCGCCCGGATGGTGGGATACGGGTTTTCCCAGTTGAAGGTCTTCATGGTCGGGACAAAAAAGAAGGGCCGGGGCCAAACCGGTGAAGATACGCGCGTGCTCTAATTAGATCAATTTGAATTTTTTTCGAGTCACAAAAGATATTTTTATAGATGACGCCTTCCCGGGCGTCAGCACCGCCACGGCGTGGCGGACCGTGGCGGACTCAGGGATAGCCCTAGGGCGGCTCCACGGCCGCCCGCCGCGCCCCGGCATCCGCGCGTCCCGCATCGCTTTCCCAGCGCATCAATGAGCACCATCCGCTTTCTCCGCACGTTCCTCGCCGTCGCCCGCTACGGCTCCTTCTCCGAGGCCGCCGAGCGGGTCGCGCTGACCCAGGCGGCCGTCAGTTTCCAGATGCGGGCCCTGGAAGAAGAACTGGGCCGCGAACTGTTCGACCGCAGCGGCCGGCTGGCCATCCTGAACGCGGCCGGGCGTGAGCTGCTGCCGGAGGTCAAGCATCTGCTGGATCTTTACGACCGGATGCGGCTGCCGCGCCGGCCTGGCCCTGGCGAACTGGCCGGCTCGGTCGCCTTCGGCGCCATCGTTTCCTGCATGGGACCGCTTTCCAAGGTCGTTTCCCGCATGAAACAGGAACACGATGGCCTGGACGTGCGGCTGTTCACCGGCAAATCGGGGGAGCTGGCGGAAAAGGTCGAAAGCGGCGACCTGGACGCGGCGCTGGTGGTGGAATCGGGGCGCCGGATGGCGAGCACGCGCTGGACGCCACTGTACGAGGAGCCGCTGGTGGTGCTGGCGCCTCGCGCCGCCCCGGGCGGCACGGTGCACGAAGTGCTGGAGCGCAACCCCTTCCTGCGCTTCGACCGCACCCAACGCACAGGGCTGCAGATCGACCGCGTGCTGCGGCGGCTGAACGTCCACGTGCATGATTTCCTGGAGCTGAACGCGATCGAAACCGTCGTGGAACTGGTGCGGCAGGAAGTGGGCGTCAGCCTGCTGCCGCTCCTGATGTCGGCGCAGTGGCGAACCGCGCCCGATCTGCGCGTGCTGCCGCTGCCCCATGATATCGGCCCCGTGGCCAGGGCCGTCGGCATGATCGAGCGCCGCGAACACGCGCGACAGCATCTGACGGAATCGATCTTCCAGCGCTACGCGAGGTTGTTCGACGCGAGCGTCACCGCATAGCGGATCGCGCCTAGCCGCGCGCGATGTCGTCCATGAAGCGGGCCAGCCGCACGTCCTTTTCCGTCACGCCGCCTGCGTCATGCGTGGATAACGTGACGTCGACACGGTTGTAGACGTTGAACCATTCGGGGTGGTGGTTCATCTTTTCGGATATCAGCGCGACGCGCGACATGAAACCGAAGGCCGCGTTGAAATCCGCGAAGCGGAACGTCTTCGCGATGGCGTCCCGGCCGGCGGCCACGCTCCATCCGCCAAGCTCTCGCACGGCCTGCTCGGCGCCGATCCGGATGACATCGCTCATGGCAGCGGCCCTACAAAGCCTCGTTACCGGATTCGCCGGTCCGGATGCGGATGGCCTGCTCGACCGGCGTGACGAAGATCTTGCCATCGCCGATCTTGCCCGTGCGGGACGCTTTCACGATGGCCTCGATGGCGTTTTCGACCAGGTCGTCGGGCAGCACTACTTCGACCCGGATCTTCGGCAGGAAGTCCACCACGTATTCCGCGCCGCGATACAGCTCCGTATGCCCCTTCTGGCGGCCGAAACCCTTGACCTCGGTCACGGTCAGGCCGCTGACGCCCACTTCGGCCAGCGCTTCCCGAACTTCGTCGAGCTTGAACGGTTTGATGATGGCGGTGACTTGTTTCAATTGCAGTCCTTGGTTCTATTGATTCTGCGAATCTAGGGCGTTTCCCGGAATCCGTTCGTGACAGGATAGCGCCAATCCCTGCCGAACGCGCGCGGCGTGATGCGCGGCCCCGGAGGCGCCTGCCGGCGCTTGTACTCGTTGATGCGGATGAGCCGCACCACCTGCTCCACCGCGTCTTCCGGGAACCCGGCCGCGACGATATCCGCGGCCGAGGCGTTGGCTTCCATGTAGCGTTCCATGATGCCGTCCAGGATCTCGTACGGCGGCAGGCTGTCCTGGTCTTTCTGGTCTGGCCGCAGCTCGGCCGACGGCGGGCGCGTGATGATGCGCTCAGGAATGATCTCGCGCTGGCGATTGCGCCACTGGGCAAGGCGGTAGACCAGCGTCTTCGGGACGTCCTTGATCACCGCGAACCCGCCCGCCATGTCGCCGTAAAGCGTGCAATAGCCGGTGGTCATTTCGGATTTGTTGCCGGTGGTCAGCACCAGGTGGCCGGTTTTATTGGACAAGGCCATGAGCAGCGTGCCCCGCGCGCGCGCCTGGATATTCTCTTCCGTGGCGTCCGGGGCCATGCCGGCGAACTGCGGCGCCAGTGCGCCTTCGAAGGCGTCCACCACCGGGCCGATCGCGATCACGTCGTAGCGCACGCCCAGCCGCCGCGCCATCTCGGCGGCGTCCGTCTGCGAGATGTCGGCGGTATAGCGGGAAGGCATCATCACGGCGCGCACGTTTTCGGCGCCCAGGGCGTCCACGGCGATGGCCAACACGACGGCGGAATCGATGCCGCCGGACAGGCCGATGATGGCGCCCGGGAACCGGTTCTTGCCCAGATAATCGCGCACGCCCAGCACCAACGCTTTCCAAACCTGCTCTTCCGTTTCGGTGGGGGCGACGTCGGCCTGGGCGCCGACCGGCGCGATCCGGCCATCGGCGGCCACATCGACGGCCTGCACGCAGGACGTGAATTCCGGCAGGCGGGCGCAGGGCCGGCCCTGCGCGTCTACGGCGAACGAGGCGCCGTCGAAGACCAGTTCATCCTGCCCGCCCACCATGTTCGCGTAGATGACCGGCCCGCCGCTCAGCCGCGCGCACTCGGCCGCGACCTCCAGCCGCTCGGCCTGCTTGCCGGTGTTGTAGGGCGACGCATTGGGCACCAGCAGCGCCTGGCTGCCTGCTTCGCGCGCGGCGCGAGGCACCCGGTCGAACCAGATGTCTTCGCAGATGGCCACGCCGAACCGTACCCCCTTGACGTCGAAGGTCAGCGGCTGAGCCTGGGATGTGAAATACCGCTGCTCGTCGAACACCGAATAGTTGGGCAGTTCGCGTTTGCGATAGGTGCCCAGCACCCGGCCCTCGAACAACACCGACGCCGCGTTGTAGAGGGCGGGCCTGCCGTTGCGGTCTGCGAACGCATAGGCTTTGGCGCCGCGCGCATCGCCGTCCACATGCCCCACGATGACGTGCAGGCCCTTGAGCTGCGCCAGATCGCGCCGGAGTTCGTCCAACTGCTCCTGCTGCTCCTTCACGAACGAGGGCCGCAGCAGCAGGTCTTCCGGCGGATAACCGGTAAGGACGAGTTCGGGAGTCAGCAGGATGTCCGCGCCCATTTCGTGCGCCTGGCGGGCGGCTTGCAGGACGCGTTCGGCATTGCCGCACAGGTCTCCGACGTGGGCATTGATCTGTGCGATCGCGACGCGGGGTGCGTTCATGGGAAACGTTCCGTATTGGGAGGTCGAAACACCGGCATCGGAAGACGGCCGGCCGAAAATCGCGCGAGGAACCGGACACGCCGGCGTGGTTCGATTATCTCACCAGCGCGGCACGCTGGCGTGGCCCGGTCATCTCGCCAGCGGTGCGATTATCGCACCACGCGCAATGCCGGCTCTATATAATCCCCAGACTATGTCGACGCCCTCCTCCCCCGCCCAAAACCAGTTCGCCAACAAGGCGCAAGCCTGGTCCGCCCGGTTCTCGGAACCGGTTTCCGATCTCGTCAAACGCTACACCGCGTCCGTGGATTTCGATCGCCGGCTCGCCCGCCACGACATCCAGGGCTCGCTGGCCCATGCCGACATGCTGGCCGCGCAAGGCATCATCTCCGCGCAGGACAAGGCCGACATCGAACGCGGCATGGCGCAGATCCTGTCGGAAATCGACGCCGGCACCTTCCAGTGGCTGCTCGATCTGGAAGACGTTCACCTGAACATCGAAAAGCGGCTGGTCGAACTGGTGGGCGACGCGGGCAAGCGGCTGCACACCGGCCGTTCGCGCAACGACCAGGTCGCCACCGACATCCGCCTGTGGCTGCGGGGGGAAATCGACATCGCGCTGGACCTGCTGCGCCAGTTGCGCCATGCCCTGGCCACGGTGGCCGCGGAACACGCCGACACCATCATGCCGGGCTTCACGCATCTGCAGGTCGCGCAGCCGGTTACCTTCGGCCACCACCTGCTGGCGTACGCCGAAATGTTCGGGCGCGACGCCGAGCGGCTGCAGGATTGCCGCCGCCGGGTCAACCGGCTTCCCCTGGGCGCCGCCGCCCTGGCCGGCACCAGCTATCCGATCGACCGTGAACGCGTCGCGGCCACGCTCGGGTTCGAGGGCGTTTGCCGCAATTCGCTGGACGCCGTGTCCGACCGCGATTTCGCCATCGAGTTCTGCGCCGCCGCCGCACTGGTCATGACCCATATCTCCCGGCTCTCGGAAGAGCTGGTGCTGTGGATGAGCCCGCGCGTCGGCTTCATCGATCTGGCGGACCGGTTCTGCACGGGCAGTTCGATCATGCCGCAGAAGAAAAACCCGGACGTCCCCGAGCTGGCGCGCGGCAAGACCGGCCGCGTCAACGGCCACCTGGTGGCGCTGCTCACCCTGATGAAAGGCCAGCCGCTGGCCTACAACAAGGACAACCAGGAAGACAAGGAAGGCCTGTTCGACACCGCCGATACGCTGCGCGACACGCTGACCATCTTTGCCGACATGATCGGCGGCATCAAGGTCAAGGCCGACAACATGCGCGCCGCCGCCCTGCAGGGCTTCGCGACGGCGACAGATCTGGCCGACTATCTGGTCAAGCGCGGCGTGCCTTTCCGCGACGCCCACGAAGTGGTGGCCCATGCGGTGCGCGATTGCGAGCAGCGCGGCTGCGACCTGGCCGACCTGACGCTGGACGAACTGAAGGCGTATCACGCGTCCATCGGTGAGGACGTCCATCAGGTGCTTACCCTGGAAGGTTCCGTCGCGGCACGCAATCACATCGGCGGCACCGCGCCGCAGCGCGTACGCGAAGAAGCGCAACGCGTGCTGGCCCAGACCGCCGCATGACCGCCCGGGCCTGAGCGCCCCGGGCCCGGGAGCCTGCCGGCTCCCGCCCCTTCACCGCACGGCCCACGGCCCGGCCCACGGCACAGCCCTCAGGCCGCTTGCTCAGCCTTGCCGGCTCCCAGCGCTTCTCCGGCTTCGATGCCCTCTGCCCGCTTCGCCGCGGCCTGGCGCTGCGCGGCTTCGATGGCAGCCGCGTCCTGCGATTCGAATACGGCAATCGATTCCACGTGTCCCGTGTGCGGGAACATGTTGATGACGCCGGCGCTCAAAAGCGCATAGCCGCCTTCGTGCACCATGATGGCCGCGTCGCGGGCCAGGGTGGCCGGATTGCACGACACGTACACGATGCGCCGCGGGCGCTCCTGCGCGGACAGCTGTGCCAGCGCCTGCGCCACGGCCTGGGCCCCCTCGCGCGGGGGATCGATGAGCATCCGGTCGAAATGGCCCAGGCCGCGCAGCCAGGACACATCCACCTCGAACAGGTTCAACGTGGCAAACGACGTGCGCGCCCCAAGACCATTGCGCGTGGCCGCCTCGTGCGCGCGGTCGGTCAGGGCTTTGCTGCCTTCCACGCCCACGACTTCGCGCGCACGCGTAGCCAGGGGCAGCGTGAAGTTGCCCAGGCCGCAGAAAAGATCGGCCACGCGCTCATCCGGCTGGGCGTCCAGCAGCGTCAGCGCGCGCGACACCAGCGTCCGGTTGATCGCGTGGTTTACCTGCGTGAAGTCGGTCGGACGGAACGGCATGCGCAGACCGAACTCCGGCAGGGTGTAGGCCAGCGCGTCGGCATGCTCGCGTTCCAGCGGATGACAGGTGTCCGGCCCCTTGGGCTGCAGCCACCACTGGACGCCGTGCCCGGCCGCGAAGGCGCGCAGGATACCGATGTCTTCCTGGGTAAGCGGCAGCAGATGGCGCAGCACCAGCACGGTGGCGGCATCGCCCACGGCCACCTCGATCTGCGGCAGGCGGTCGGGGGCGGACATCGACGCGATCATGGCGCGCAGCGGCAACAGCAGACGCGCCACGTGCGGCGGCAGCACATGGCATTCGCGCATGTCCGCCACATAACTGCTCTTGCGCTCGTGAAAGCCCACCAGCACGCCGCCCTTCTTGGGCACGACGCGCACCGACAGCCGGGCCCGGAAGCGGTAGCCCCAGGTCGGCCCGTGCAACGGCGGCAGGATGCGCCCGGGCCGCAGCTTGCCGACGTGCCAGAAGGTGTCTTCCAGCGACCGCTGCTTGATCGCCACCTGGGCAGAGGGCTCCAGGTGCTGCATGGCGCAGCCGCCGCAGACGCCGAAGTGCGGGCAGCGCGGCGCGACGCGTTGCGACGAGGGGCGCAGCACCTGCACGGTACGCGCGATTTCGTACGAAGGCTTGCGGCGCACCGTGTCGGCAGCCACCCGTTCGCCGGGCAGCGCGCCCTCGACGAACACCACCTTGCCCTCCCGGCGGGCGATGCCCCTGGCTTCCAGGTCCAGGGATTCGATATTCAGAACTTCAGCCATCGGCAGTCTCATCAGAAGAACCCGCCATTGTAGAAGTTCCGGCGCGCCGCCGCCGCGCCGCCCTGTTCGCCTGGACGGCCCGGCGCCCCGGGACCCGCCCACGGACGCGCTGGACGAAAAAAAACCGTCCGCCTCGTGGCGGACGGTTCCCCCTGGGAGCGCGGACAAGCCGCTTTTGGTATTCGGTTGCGGACGTCAGAACGTGCGCGAGATCGAGGCGATCAGGCCCAGCCGGCCGGCCGGATGGTCGTACTTGGTGTTGTACCAGTTGTCCTTGGACGCGCCGACGGCGGCAAGTCCGAAGACCCAGCCCTTGATGTCCTTGGTGACGCCCAGCTTGTAGTCCACGTAGTGGCCCAGATCGTCCCCGTCCGTATCGACCTGGTTTTTCAGCTTCTGGTATCCGACGTGGCCCACGACGCCCCAGCCATCGCCCAGGTCGAAGGTGGCGGAGGCATCCAGGTACCACGTGCCCTTGGAATTGGGCGTGCTGAAGAAGTCGCCCGGCGTGTACGAGTACTTCAACGCATAGTTTGCGTAGGACAGGCCAAGGTAGATGTCGGTGTTGTTGTAGTTGCCGCCCTTGGGCGACGAGGAGCCCGGATAGTAGTAATGCAAGGCGCCGACATCGACGCCCAGTCCCTTGTACACCTCGCCGCGCCAGCCGCCGTAGAAATCCATTTCCAGGTTGCCGTCCGTATAAAGCGTACTCGAGACGTTGGAGTTCCAGTTGCCCAGATAAAAGCCGGAGGCATGCGTCAGGTCCAGGCCCAATTGCGCCGCGGGCCTGAAGTCGGTTTGCGAGTAGCCGCGGAAGCGATAGTCGTTGGTGATCGCGGCATTGCCGCTCAACGAGAAACCGGCGCCCAGGTCGGTGGGTTCGCCATGAGCCGCCGCTGCGAAACACGCGACGGCAACGAAGGGGACTGCGCGCAACGTCTTCTTCATGTTCAAGGTCCTGGTTCAATGGGGCATCGATGTGGCATGCCGGGCGACGCGGCCCGCCATGGCGCAGCAGAAAGACCTACAGCTTCGAAGCCCGGCCTTCGCCTCCATCGAACGATGGCATCCCTCCCGGCTTCATCCCCGATAAAGCGAAATCCGTGCCATGTTTGGCGCGTGACGGAATGCCGCCGTCCGCGCCGGCCGCGTCGCCCGCAAAACGGGCGCTGCCGATGCGCCCGCACGGCGCGCGCGACCGTGGAGCCCCATCCATGCGCCAACGCGCGCACCATCATCGTGCAAGCCGGGCCGCAATGCCCCATAAAAGGGATCGGCCATGAAAAAACCCCGCACGCGGCGGGGCACAGGAAAGAAGACGCAAAAGGCGCCCCGCCCAGGCGGGGCGGGCGGCATCAGCTTGCGGAAGGCGGCGCGGCCGGCTGCTCGCGATGGCCGGCACCGTCGCGCCCTTCGCGCTCCTGCTTGCGGCGGGCCTCCATACGCGCCTGGCGCTCCTTGACGAACTGTGTGATCTGCTGACGCTGGCCGTCGTTCAGGCTATCCCAGAGCGCGAGCCATTTCTGGCGCACCTGCTCGGCCTGGGCTTGGGCCTGTTGCCGGCCTTGTGTTTCGTCCTGGACCAGCGCGTGCGGATCGAGCTTGCCTGCCTGCAGCTGGGCGTCCAGCGCCTTGTGACGGGCCATGCCGCGTTCGCGCAGGGATTTACGCAAGTCCTGCTGCGCCTGGCGGGCGGCATCGAACAAGGCCTGCTGCTTGGCGTCCAGCTTCAGCTTGGCCACTTCCTGCTTGCCGATGGGACCCACGCCGGGCAGCCAGAGCGCGTCGCGCATGGCCGCCATGTGGTGGAAGCGGTGGCCGGCCGGCCCGCGGCCCTCCGGACCCGCGGCGGATTGCGCGGCGGCCGAAGGCGAAGCGTCAGGCGCGGCCGTGGCGGTCCCGGCAAACGCGCCGGCGGCAAGGGTAACGGCCAGGCTGGCAACGATGGGACGAATGGCGAATCGGGTCATGAAAGGTCTCCTGTGGAGTGAGTGCGAGACCATTGTGGGGGCGGGCCGATTACGCGTTGGTTTCGTGCGCGGGGCGGAATATTTCAGTCGATTGCGCGGCCGGCTGCCCTTTGCCGACATTCAGCCTTTGTCCCAGGCTTCCAGATATTCCTTCCAATGCGGCGCGGGACTGACCGCGAGCGTATTGCGCACCAGGTCGATCTCCGCCTGGTAGGAAGCCGCATCCAGCTCGCCGCGCAGGAAGCGCCAGCGGCAATACACCAGCCAGGTGTTGACCACGTCGGTCTCGCAATACGCGCGAACCTCGTCGGCCTTGCCCTGGGTCCAGGCTTCCCAGACCTTGCCGCCATCCATGCCGAGCTTGCCGGGAAATCCGCAAAGCTTGGCGAGCTGGTCCAGCGGCGCATTGGCGCGGCCGTTGTACTTCGCCAGCACGTCCATCAGATCGATGTGCCGGGTGTGATAGCGGCCGATGTAATTGTTGAACTTGAATTCGCGGTCGTCCTCGCCCATGTCCCAATAGCGTGGCGCGGGCACGGCATGGATCAGACTGCGATAGTGCAGCACCGGCAGATCGAACCCCGAACCGTTCCAGCTGACCAGCCGCGGGGTATAGCGCTCGATCGTTTTGAAAAAGCCGGCCAGCAGGACCGGCTCCGGGTCGTCCGGATTGCCCAGGGTCTTCACCCGGAAACCCTGGTCGTCCCGGAAGACGCAGCCGATCACCGCGACCCGATGCAGATGCAGGGGCAGGAAATCGCTGCCCGTGGCCTCGCGACGCTGGGCGAAGGCGCGTTCGGCCACCTCGGCATCGGGCACTTCAGGCCCCCACCCGTTCAGACGGCGCAGGCCGGCCACGTCGGGCAGGGTCTCCAGGTCGAAGACCAGGGTAGGCGTCATGTCAGCGCGCCGGCAGATAGGTCAGCGGGTCCACCGGCGTGCCCTGGCGCCGGATTTCGAAGTGCAGGCGCGGCGATGTCGTATCGGTCTGGCCGACCTCCGCGATCTTCGCGCCCTTCTTCACTTCCTGTCCGGTCTTCACCAGCAGCGTGCGATTGTGCGCGTAGGCCGTGATGAAGCCGCTTGTGTGGTTGATGATGATCAGGTTGCCCAGGCCGCGTACGCCATTGCCGCTGTACATCACCTTGCCGTCGGCGGCCGCGACCACCGGATCGCCGGGATTGCCCGCGATATCGATACCCTTGGTGGAGGTGCTGAAGGTTGTTATCACCTGGCCTTGCGCGGGCCAGCCCCAGTTGACGCTGCCGGCGTCGGCCGCGCGCGCGGGCTTCGGCGTATCGGCCGGCGCCGGCGGGGTCGGCGCCGGATTGTTGGCGGCCGCGGCCGGCGAGGCAGGCTCTTCGCCAGGCGGCGGCGGCAAGGGCGTGGGTTCGGTTTTCTGTTCGGGTGGCCGCACCGGGGTGGCAGGCGCCGTCTTCGAGCCGCCCGCCGATGCCGACGCCGCTCCGGAAGGCGCCGACAGCTTCAACACCTGGCCCACGGCCAGATGGTTGGAGTCGACGATGTTGTTCCAGCGTTTCAGGCTTTCCACGTCGACGCCGTTGGCGCGGGCGATGCCGTACAAGGTATCGCCGGGCTTGACCACATAGGTTCCACCCGCTGCAGCCGGCGCGGGCGCCGGCGTGGCCGTCATGTCGACCACCGGCGCACGCGTCGTGCGCGACGCGCAGCCAGCCAGGAAGAGACAGATAAGACCCACGCCAATCAGCAGGTGGGCCGAGCGCGCGGCGTGCGCGCCAGGGGATACGGTTCCGGTCAGCGACAACTGCCCGTCGAGCATGTGATTCTCCTGGTTGCTCAAGATTGTATGCCGGCCCTTAGCGGGACAAAACGAACGGCTTCGAGTTCCACCCGTTTCCAGCTTGACGCGCCGGTGCGTTCGATCAGCACCAGGCGCTGGTTCGAACCGCCCTCGGGCGCGATCAGGCGGCCGCCGGGCGCCAGTTGCGACAGCAAGGCTTGCGGAATCGTCAGGCCGGCGGCGGCCACAACAATAGCATCGAACGGCGCGGTGTTCGGCAGGCCCAGCATGCCGTCGCCATGGGTCAGGCGCACACGCGTGGTGAGACGCAGCTGGCGCAGGTGCCCGCGGGCCAGTTCGTACAGGCCGCGTATGCGTTCGATGGCATGGACGTCGCGAACGAACTGGGCCAGCACGGCGGCCTGATAACCGCATCCGGCGCCCACCTCCATGACCCGCGTGGGCTCACGGTCTTCGCAGACGGCGGCGATCATGCGCGCCACCACCCATGGCTGCGAAATGGTTTGCGAATGTCCGATCGGCAAGGCGGCATCTTCGTAGGCGCGGCTCGCCAGGGCCTGGTCCACGAAGATGTGGCGCGGCACCGCTTCCATGGCCGCAAGCACCCGTTCGTCGGTAATGCCCTGGGCGCGCAGCCGCTGCACCATCGCGCGGCGCAGGCGCTCGGAATTCAGCCCGAGATTGGCCGAGCTGTCGGGCGCCGGCGGCGGCGGCGCCACGCGCGGCAGGCCGGGCGGCGAGACGCGGGTATTGCTGTTGGCGGGCGTGAACGCCGGCGCGAGGCTCCCCGTTCGATACGGTGCGCTGCCCCGCGTCCCGGCGGGCGCGGCCCAGGGCGTGGGCTCCGGACCTACCCGTTTGCGCATAGAGGCTCCGCCCATGACCGCACCTCGGCCAGCCGGCCCTGGTGCGTCAGATCCAATCGCAACGGCGTAATCGATACCGCGCCTTCAGCCACGGCGTGAAAGTCCGTATCCGGCCCGGCGTCGGCCGCCAGTCCCGCCGGCCCGATCCAATAGACCGTGTCGCCATACGGCGTCGTCGTGCGAACGACCGGCTCGGAAGGATGTCGCTTGCCCAGGCGCGTCACGCGCATGCCTTGCATCGCGTGCAGCGGCCGGTTGGGGAAATTCACGTTCAACAGCACCGGCGCCGGCAGGGGATGCGCGATCTGGTGTTCGACGACGCGGCGCGCCATGGCGGCCGCGGCATCAAGGTGCGCCCAGCCTTTGTCATGCAGCGAGAACGCGATGGCCGGGATGCCGAAAAGATAGCCCTCGATGGCGGCGGCGACGGTGCCGGAATACAGCGTATCGTCGCCCATGTTGGCGCCGTTGTTGATGCCGGATACCACCAGATCCGGACGCGCTTCGACCAGGCCGCCCGTCAAGGCGATGTGCACGCAGTCGGACGGCGTTCCGTTCACGTAGTAGAAACCGTTGGCGGACTCGCGCACGGATAGCGGACGGCTCAGCGTCAACGAGTTGGAGGCGCCACTGTGGTTGACCTCCGGCGCGACCACGGTGAGCTCGCCGAGTCCACGCAAGGCGTCCACCAGGGCTTGCAGCCCGGGCGCCGAATAACCATCATCGTTGGAAACCAGAATCCGCATTCTGCGTCGAAAAGAAAATTACGGCCGCGGGGTGCGTCGAATTGTACTGTACGGGCGCACCGGTCACGGTAGAATCCGCGGCTACTCATTTTGTGGAAAGGCCTCGATGCTGCAGATTTCCCACCCCGTCGCCTTCAATATCGGGCTGGTCGTGCTGTCCTATCTGATCGGCTCGGTGCCGTTCGCGGTAGTGGTCAGCCGCGTCATGGGGCTGCAGGATCCGCGCACGTATGGGTCGGGAAATCCCGGGGCGACCAATGTGTTGCGCTCAGGCAGCAAGGCCGCCGCCGCCCTGACGCTGCTGGGCGACGCGGCCAAGGGCTGGTTCGCGCTATGGCTCGTCAAGACGTTGAGCAGTCCCGTCGGCATGACCTGGAACGTCATGGCGCTGTCGGCCATCGCGGTTTTCCTCGGGCATCTTTTCCCGGTGTTCTTGAAATTCCGCGGCGGCAAAGGCGTCGCCACCGCCCTCGGCATTCTTTTCGCCGTGTCGCCGTGGCTGGCGCTTGCCACGGTTGCCACGTGGATCATCATCGCGGTGTTTTTCCGGTATTCCTCGCTTGCGGCGCTGGTTGCCGCCGTATTCGCGCCGCTGTACTACCTGTTCGGCGGCAATATCGCCTGGTACACGGAAATCCCCCTGCTTGCCGCCATTACCCTGATCAGCGTGCTGCTGATCCTGCGCCACCGCGCGAATATCTCGCGTCTGCTCAAGGGCACGGAATCGCGCATCGGCGAAAAGAAAAAGGCCTGAAGCTTTTTTGAAGCAGGCCCGCGGGTTCACGGCGCTAGATTTCGGCCAGATCCCACCGGGGACGGACGGTGAAGGCGTGATCGCCGCGGTCCAGCACCGCCAAGCCTGCCTTGACGCGCTCGGCCGCCGCAAAGGCGATCATGGCGCCGTTATCGGTGCACAGCGACAGCGGCGGAAAGAACGCGGTTGCCTTCATGCGCGGCAGCGTCGCGGCCAGGCGCTCGCGCAAGGCCTTGTTGGCGCCGACCCCGCCCGCCACCACCAATCGCCGCAAGCCGGTTTCCTTCAGCGCGCGGGTCGCCTTGGCGGCCAGCACATCGACGATGGCGGCCTGCGTGGCCGCCGCCAGGTCGGCCAGGGCGTTGGGACCCGCCGCCCCGCCGCCGCTTTCCATTGCTTTCATCCGGGTCAGCACGGCCGTCTTCAGGCCGCTGAAACTGAAATCGAGGTCGCCGCTGTGCAGGATGGGCCGAGGCAGGTCGAAGCGCGTGGCGTCGCCCTTTTCCGCCAGGCGGGACAGCGCCGGTCCGCCCGGATAGCCCAGGCCCATCAGCTTGGCCGATTTGTCGAAGGCCTCCCCGGCCGCGTCGTCCAGCGTTTCGCCAAGCAAGGTGTAGCGCCCCACCCCATCGACCCGCATCAGCTGGGTGTGACCGCCCGATACGAGCAAGGCGACGAAGGGGAATTCCGGCCGGGGATCGGCCAGCATCGGCGACAGCAGGTGCCCTTCCAGATGGTGAATGGCGATTGCCGGGAGATCGCGGGCCCAGGCGAAGGCCTGCGCCACGCTGGCGCCCACCAGCAACGCGCCGGCCAGGCCCGGGCCTGCGGTATAGGCCACCGCGTCGACATCCGAGACGGACAGGCCGGCATCGGCCAGGACCTGGCGCGTCAACGGCACCACGCGGCGCACGTGGTCGCGCGAAGCCAGCTCCGGCACGACGCCGCCGTACTCCTCATGCATGGCGATCTGGCTGTGGAGCGCGTGCGCCAGCAGGCCGCGCTCGGTACAGACCACGGCCACGCCGGTTTCGTCGCAGGAACTTTCAAAGCCGAGAATGATCATGGCGGCGAGTTTACATGCACGGGACATGCTATTTTCGCGCCTTGGCCGATAACGCCCGCGGGACGATGGGCAACGCCCTGGAGAAGCGAATGCTGGAACGATTTTTTCGATTGACGGAACACGGAACGACGGCGCGCACCGAAGTCGTCGCCGGGCTCACCACTTTCCTGACGATGTCCTACATCATTTTTGTGAACCCGGACATTCTGTCGACGACCGGCATGGACCGCGACGCGGTCTTCGTCGCCACCTGCCTGGCCGCGGCCTTGGGTTCTCTGGTGATGGGCCTGCTGGCCAACTGGCCCATCGGCATGGCGCCCGGCATGGGGCTGAACGCCTTCTTCGCGTTCACGGTGGTCAAAGCCATGGGATACACCTGGGAGCAGGCGCTGGGCGCCGTTTTCATCTCCGGCGTGATCTTCCTGATCCTGACCGTCACCGGTGTCCGCAGCTGGCTGATCCGCGGCATCCCGCAATCGCTGCGCAGCGCGATTGCGGCGGGCATTGGCTTGTTCCTGGCGATCATCGCGCTGTCGAACGCCGGCATCGTGGTGGCCAATCCCGCCACCAAGGTGAGCCTGGGCGACCTGCGCACGCACGGGCCGCTGTTCGCCGTGCTGGGTTTCTTCATCATCGCGGCGCTGGATGCGCTGCGCGTTCGCGGCGCCATCCTGATCGGCATCCTGGTGGTGACCGCGCTGTCCATGGTGCTCGGCTACAACGGCTTTCATGGACTGGTCTCGACGCCGCCCAGCCTGGCGCCCACGTTCCTGCAGCTCGATATCGCCGGGGCGCTGCATAGCGGATTTTTCCACGTGATCCTGGTTTTCGTGCTGGTGGAGGTCTTCGATGCCACGGGTACGCTGATCGGCGTGGCCAAACGCGCCGGCCTGATTCCGGAGAACAAGCCGAACCGCCTCGGTCGGGCGCTGTTTGCCGACAGCGCGGCCATTGTGGCCGGTTCGGCGCTGGGGACCAGCAGCACCACCGCCTATGTCGAGAGCGCTTCGGGCGTGCAGGCTGGCGGCCGCACCGGATTGACGGCCGTGATCGTGGGTCTGCTCTTCCTGGCAGCGCTTTTCATCTCGCCGCTGGCGGGCTCGGTGCCCGCCTACGCCACCGCGCCCGCCCTGCTCTACGTCGCCGGCCTGATGATGCGCGAGCTCATCGAGGTTGACTGGAACGACGTGGCCGAAGCGACGCCCGCCGCCCTCACCGCCCTGGTCATGCCATTCACCTACTCGGTCGCCAACGGCCTGGCCTTCGGCTTCATCAGCTATGTCGTGTTGAAGACGCTGACGGGCAAGGTGCGGGAAATCCATGCGGCGACGTGGCTGGTGGCGGCGCTGTTCGTGATCCGGTTCGCTTTCTTTGCGGGGTGAGGAGGACCACCCCCGAAGCGCTGGCGCGCTTCCCCCTCAAGGGGGCGCGCCTTGCGGACCGGCGAAGCCGGATCCGCGGCGCCCCGGTCGGATGTGGTTTTTTTGGGGCGTTGTGGGGGTTGAGCGCTGCGAGCTTTCTTGGGGACGGGGCGTGTCTGGGGATCGGGGGGCCTTGCGGGGCCACCCCGCGAAGCGCTGGCGCGCTTCCCCCTCAAGGGGCGCGCTGGGGAGTCGCGGCGCGGCGCGGGGGGTAGCCCTACGGGTTGTGGGGGATGGGTTCCTTTCCGCTTGGTAAAATATGGCGTTTTGGATACCCGCTGTTTTCATGACCTACGCCGCGAAGGAAATCTTCAAGACCCTGCAGGGTGAAGGGGCGCAGGCGGGGCGCGCCGCGGTGTTCTGCCGGTTGGCCGGCTGCAACCTGTGGTCGGGCCGCGAAAGCGACCGCGCCACCGCTGCCTGTACTTTCTGCGATACCGATTTCGTCGGCACCGACGGCCCGGGCGGCGGCAAGTTTGCCAGCGCCGAATCCCTGGCCGATGCGTTGGTGGCCGAATGGGGACCGGAAACCGAAGGCCGCTACGTCGTCTTCACCGGTGGCGAACCGCTGCTGCAGCTGGACCGGGCGCTCATCGACGCCGTGCATGCACGCGGCTTCCAGATCGCCATCGAAACCAACGGCACGCTGGAGCCGCCCGAGGGCATTGATTGGATTTGCGTCAGCCCGAAAGGCAAGGCGCCGGTCGTCCTGCGCGCCGGGAACGAGCTGAAGCTGGTCTACCCGCAGGCCGACGCGCGGCCCGAGGCCTTTGCCGATCTGAAGTTCGATCACTTCTTCCTGCAACCCATGGACGGCCCGGCTCGGCTGGCCAACACGCGCGAAGCAGTGAACTATTGCATGCAGCATCCGCAATGGCGGCTCAGCCTGCAAACCCACAAATACATAGGCATTCCATGACTAGCCTTACCCTGGCGGAGAACCGGGCATGATCTCCGTCACGCGCCGGCTCGAGTTCGACGCCGGTCACCGCATTCCCGACCATCGCAGCCAGTGCCGCAATCTGCACGGGCATCGCTACGTACTTGAAATCACGCTGGCAGGCGATGTCGTCGACGCCCCCGGCGCTTCCGACAATGGCATGGTGATGGACTTTTCCGACATCAAGGCCATCGCCAAAGCGCACGTGGTCGATGCCTGGGACCATGCTTTCCTCGTCTACGCCGGCGACACCGCCGTGCGCGGCTTCCTGGAAAGCCTGCCCGGCCACAAAACCGTGGTGATCGACCGCATCCCCACCGTGGAGAACCTGGCGCGCATCGCCTTCGAGATTCTGCAGCCGCAGTATCTGCGCCACTACGGCCGCGACCTGCGGCTGGCCCGGGTGCGGCTATATGAAACCCCGAACTGCTGGGCCGACTGCGACGGCTGAACCGGTCCCGATTCGGGGCCTTTTTGTGCGGCCTTTCATTTTGTGCGCCTTTCGTTTACCGCCTATTCGCCCTCGCCCCTTCTGCTACGGCTTGTAGGCCGTCGGAATCGGCGGCGACGCCCGGCGCTATTTCGGCTGGTATCCCAACAGATCCCCCGGCTGGCAACCCAGCTCCCGGCAAATCGCTTCCAGCGTGTCGAATCGGACGCCCTTGACCTTGCCCGATTTCAGCAGAGACAGGTTTTGTTCCGTGATGCCGACCGCGGCGGCAAGATCCTTCGACTTCATTTTGCGCATGCTGAGCATGACGTCGAGCTTGACGATGATGGGCATGGGGATCACACGAACTGGCGGTTTTCTTCATAGAGCTCCGCGGCGCGGCCGAGAATTCGCGCGATAACAGCGATGCTGGCCGAAATAAAAAGCGCCACGATGTCGGAATTGTCAAAGGAAAGCGACACGATGCGCTGCCCCGTGCCGCGCAACAGGGTAAGCCACACGCTCAAAATGGGCTCGCACAGGGTCTCCAGCAACACCCACCAGGCGACCGCGCAGCCTGTTTTGCCAAGATGAACTGCGGCCTGACTTGAAAAATACGCTCCCATCGCATACTCGCGAAACAAGGCGCGAAGGTGCCGCAGCCCGTTGATCAGCGCGAGCAGCGGCACGCTAGAAATCAGAACGGCGCCAAGCAGTTGCCACCAAGTCAGTTCACGGGCGGTGACTTTCAGGGTATCCAATAGGCGTACCGATAAGCCGAAATTCCAGCCGGAGTTCTGCACCGACGCGGTGTATTGGAACCAGGCAGCGGCATTGAGGGCCAGCATCGCGACCATGAAGGTGAACGTGATCCCAGCCATGCGGTGGCTGAGTACGGCAAGCTTGTCGGCAGCCTTGGAGGGGATGGCCGGCGTCGCCTTCGGAGTAAGCATGGGAAACCTCCAACTGAAACATCGATGAGCGGACAACAGGCTGGCGGCGCTCGTGCACCTCGGGCGCCTGCGATCCTGCATGCAATCTTAACGATCTACTTATCGTAAAACAATAATTCATTATTGTTTTGCTTGAATACACTCGCGCGTTTTCGTACGCAATTCAACGCTTCGCCAACGCTGCCCGACCGTTTACAGTGAAGTCACCCGCTAATCGATCCGGTCGCGCGCCCGTCGCGCACGCGCGGCCGCTTAAGGAGGTGCTCAATGATCACCGGCTCAATCGACGACTCCCGGCCTTCGCACGACGCCACGCACTTCGACGCCATCGTGGTCGGCGCGGGCCAGGCCGGCCCTCCGTTGGCGGAACGGCTGACGCAGGCCGGGTTGCGCGTCGCCGTCATCGAGCGCAAGCGCTTCGGCGGCACCTGCGTCAATACGGGCTGCATGCCGACCAAGACCCTGGTGGCCAGCGCCTATGCGGCGCACCTGGCGCGCCGGTCCGCGGACTTCGGCGTCGCCTTGCAAGGCAGCGTCGGCATCGATGCCCGCCGGTTGAAGGCGCGCAAGGACGAGGTCGTGCTGCGCGCCCGCGCCAATGTCGAAAAATGGCTGCGCGGCATGCCCGGATGCCATGTGCTGGAAGGCCATGCCCGTTTCGCCGCGCCGAACGAAATCGATGTCGATGGTCACCGCCTGTCCGCCGACCGGATATTCCTGAACGTGGGCGGGCGTGCGCACATTCCGGACATGCCCGGCGTAATGGACGTGCCCTTGCTCACGAATACCTCCTTGCTGGATCTGGAAGAAGTCCCCCGGCATCTGGTGGTGATCGGCGGCAGCTATATCGGGCTGGAGTTCGCGCAGATGTACCGCCGCTTCGGCGCCCATGTCACCGTGGTGGAAAAAGGGCCGCGGCTGATCTCCCGCGAAGATCCGGACATCTCCGAAGCCATCCTGCGCATCTTCGAAGACGAAGGGATCCGGGTGGTCCTGAACGCGGAGTGCATCCGCCTCGCGCCGCATGCCGAAGGGGCGTCGGTGCACGTCTCCTGCGACCGGGATCCCGGACCCATCGTCGGTTCGCACGTGCTGATAGCAGTTGGGCGCCGTCCCAACACCGACGACCTTGGGCTGGACGCCGCGGGTGTGGAAACCGACGAGCGCGGCTATATCAAGGTGGACGACACGTTGCGCACTAGCGTGCCGGGCATCTGGGCACTGGGCGATTGCAACGGGCGTGGCGCCTTTACCCATACTTCCTACAACGACTTCGAGATTGTGGCGGCGAACCTGCTCGATGGCGAGACGCGGCGCGTCACCGACCGCCTGCCCTGCTACGCCCTGTATATCGACCCCCCGCTGGGACGCGTCGGCATGACCGAGGCCGCCGTGCGCGCGGCGGGCCGCCCGGCGCTGGTCGGCGTCCGCCCCATGTCGCGCGTGGGGCGGGCGGTCGAAAAAGGTGAAACGCAGGGCTTCATGAAAGTCGTCGTCGATGCGCAGACGCAGGCGATCCTGGGCGCGGCCATCCTGGGCACCGGCGGCGACGAGGCGATCCACGGCATCCTCGATGTGATGGCGAGCAAAGCGCCCTTCCAGACGCTGCGCCGCGCCGTCCACATCCACCCGACAGTATCCGAACTGATTCCGACGGTACTCGGAGAGCTGAAACCCTTGAACTGAAAACGGCGCGCGTTCTCGCGTTCAGCGGGCGGGGCGCTTGCCGCGGCGGCTGTACACCACACGGTTGTACAGGGCGCCAAGGGCCATCAGCACACAGGTGCCCAGGAACACCGAGCGCATGCCGAAATGCCCGCCGGCGAAGCCGCCTGCCAGCGGCCCGAGGACCTGCCCCACATACTGCGCGGAAGTCGAATAGCCCAGCATCCCGCCCGCCACGCGCTCGGGCACGTTGTGGCGGATGACACTGGCGATGCAGGGCAACAATCCGCCCAGGGACAGCCCCATCAGGAAACGCAGCGCGACCAGCTGCCAGCTTTGGGTGACGAAGGCCTGCGGAATGAGCAAGACGGCGCAGGCCGCGAGGCAGCCGATGATGACGTTCCAGTGGCCCACCCGGTCGGCGAGCTTGCCCAGACGCGAGGCGGACAGGATGCTGCCCAAGGCCGTGGCCGACATGACCAGACCGGACACCATCGTGACATTCCCCGGCTCGGCGAACTGCGCCACATAGACGGTGATGATGGGTTCGATCGACATATTGGCCAGCATCAGCAGCGCGCCCGTGACCAACATCGCGATCAGCGGCCCTTTGTCCGGCACGGCCGCCCAGCCGGTTTTCGGCTTGTCGGCCGATTTGGACGGGCGGGGACGGCGTTCTTCCTTGATCAGGAACACCGTGACGAGGAAAGCGATGAAGATCAAGGCGCCACAGGCCAGGAACGTGACGCGGATGCCGATCAGCGGCGGCAGGGCGCCGCCGATGAGCGGCCCGGCCAGATTGCCGGCCATGATGCCGGAAGACATGACGCCAAGCGCCCATCCGGTGCGGCTTTTCGGCGTCTGCGTGGCGACCAGCACCATGGAACCCGACGCATATCCGCCCAGCAGGCCCGCAAGCAGCCGCAATCCGACCAGTTGCCACACGCTGGTCGCCATGCCGATCAGCGACATGGCGATGGCCATGCCCAGGCTCGCGCGAATCAGCATCAGCTTGCGGCCGTAGCGGTCCGCCAGGCGCCCCCACAGCGGCGCGGTCAATGCCGCGGTGAAAAACGTCGCGCCGAACGCCACGCCGGACCATTGCACGATGGCGGCATGATCCGTGACGCCAAGCTGCTCCACGTACAGCGGCAGAAACGGCAGCAGCAGCGTCATGGCCACGATGGTGGTGAACGAGCCGAAGACGCACACCGCGAGATTGCGGCGCCAATGCGCCGACCCTTGTTCGAACCTATCGGTGTCGGTGGCCGACGCGGCAGCGCTGCTTGAGTCCATGGGTCGTGGCGGAATTGAGTCGCTGCGTACTATACGCCCCGCCGCGGCGCTTGCCAGCCGATATACCGTACCGGAATGGCCGGCACCGGCATGGGCAACACTGGAATGGACAGTACCCCCCTTGCCGGACAGGTGCAGGGCCGTGGCCTTGCGCATGGGCCGTCTGCCGGGACCCGGCGCCCTGTGGGAGCCGGGTCCCCAGGACTTGCGATCGTCAGATCACATGAAACAGCCAGAGCAGGATGATGATGGGAAGGGGAATGCCCAAGAGCCAAAGCAGAATTCCGCGCATCGCTATTCTCCTTGTCTGGTGCCGGCGCCATATGGCCGGCTGCGCGGAAGGTTGAGCAAAGCCCATGCCCGCGGCCGTGCATGCCGCGGGCACGTGCGACAGCAAGGAGGTATCGGCCGTACGGCTACAGCGGCCGGATCGCCAGATCGCCGCGATACACCGTGTTGGCGAGTGTCTCGGCATGCGCAAGATAGGGATCGGGTTCCGGCGACGGGTTCTGCGCCAGCGTATGCGCCGCCAGCTGCCGGCCGGTCATGAACCGCACGCCGGCCATTTGCCTGAGCTCGGTCAACAGCGTATCCAGGACCGCGATGCGCGCGGCGCGCGTGGAGCCGAAGTCGCCGCGCAGGTTCACCGTGATCGGAATCAGCGTGCCTTCGTCATGCATCGCGGCCACTTCATCGCGCCAGATCGAAAGCAGGCGCGCATGCGTATGCCGCGCAGAGTAGATCGGCGCGTCATCAAGCGCGAAGCTGGAAGGCAGCTCCACCAGCTTTCTGCCGCCGGACAAGCCGAAAACATAAGGGAAATCGGCATCCTGGAACGTGGCGTCGTACGTGTATCCCGTCTCGGCCAGCCGCTCCAGCGTTCTGGACGACAACTGCCCGGCCGGCGCCCGGAAACCTTCGGGCGCGATGCCGACGACGTCGGCCAGGATGTCGCGCGAAGCCTTCAGCACCTCGACTTCCTGGTCGCCGAGCGCGCCGAAGTCTTCCAGGCCCACGCCGCGCGCGGCGATTTCATGGCCCTCCCCGGCCAATTCGCGGATCAGGCCCGGATTGCGCCGGGCGTCCGTGCCGGGGACGAAGAAGGTGGCGGGCACGGCGTGCTTTTTCAGCAAGGCGACCAGGCGGGGAAAGCCCGCGCGGATTCCGTAGCGGCCATAGGAGTAGCGGCCGAACATGCGCTCGGGCGGCACCTCTTTCAGATCGAAGGATTCGGCGTCGAAGTTCACGGTCAGCAGAACCACCGCGCGTGCGCCGTCAGGCCAGGTGTACGTGCTCATAGAAAGGAAACCTCTTCCATGTTGTTGCGGTTGTCCAGGCACCATTGCGCGAAGGCCCGGTACTCCATGAACCGCACCCCGTCGTGCCCTTTCATGTAGGCGATCAGGTCGGACAGGGCCTTGGTGCGCGAAGGCGTGCCGGAACCCCAGCCCGAACGGGGATGCAAGGACATCACGAAAAACCGGTCCGCGCCGTAGATGGCATCGAACTCGGCCTTCCATTGCTCCAGCACTTCCGATGGCGGCGTATAGCTGAACTTGTAGAACGGGAAGTCGTCCAGGCTGTAGGTGTTATTGGGCAGCTCCACGATGACGTCGTCCGGCCCCTTGCCGAAGCGCAGGCGATACGGCCGGTCGTAGTCCTTGTCGCTGGAGTCGTAGATGTAGCCCAGCGACTTCAGAACGGCCATGGTCCGGTCGCTTTTGCGGCCGGAGGGCGAGCGCCATCCCCGGACCGGCTCGCCCATGATCTCGCGCAGGATCGCGTCGGTCTTGCGCAACAGCGTTTCTTCTTCCGCCGCTCCGAGCTCCCAGGCCTCGTGCAGATAACCGTGAGCCGCGACCTCGAAGCCGCGGCGCCGGATTTCTTCCACCGTCTTCGGATAGTGCTGCGCATCGTAGCCGGGAATGAAGAAAGTGGCCGGGACGCCGTGGCGGGCCAGCATGTCCATGTGCCGCGGCACGCCGCAACGCGCGGAATAATTGCCCCAGGAATGCTTGCCCAACGGCGCGATGCCGCGCCCGACTTCATGGCTGGGACCGTCGAAGTCGATGCCGATGAGTACGACGCAGCGCATGTCCTCGGGAAACAGAATTTCTTGTCTCATCTCTCGCCCCGGTTCAGTCCAGCTTGATATGCGATTCACGCACCACGGCGCCCCACTTCTGCCGTTCGTTCGCCAGGAACTCGGCAAACTCCTTGGGCGGCATGGCCGCGATATCGAAGGATCGCGCACGCATGGTGGCCTGGAAGTCCGGCATCGCGTAGACCTTTTCGATGGCCTTGTACAGCGTGTCGACGGCTTGCTGCGGCATGCCCGCCGGTCCGAGCAAGGCGACCCAGCCCACGGCGCTGAAGCCCGGATAGCCGGATTCGGCGATGGTGGGCACATCGGGCAGCACGGCATTGCGTTGCAGCGCCGTGGTCGCGATGGGCCGGACCTTCCCCGCCTTGATATTGCCTATCTGCGTGCCGACCAGGTCCAGCATGAAGTCCAGGCGTCCGGCAAGCAGGTCGGTCGTGGCCTGCCCTGCTCCGTTGTACGGCACCGGCGACGCATCGATGCCGGCGTCGCGCTTGAATTTCTCCACTGCCAGATGCGATGAACTGCCCACCGTGGTCACGCCGTAATCCAGCTTGCCTGGATTCTTCTTCGCGGTGTCGATCAGCTCCGCAAGCGTCTTCACTTTGGAGGACTCCGGGACTACCACGACGTTGTCGAAGGTAGCGAGCAGCGTGATGGGCGTGAAATCCTTGACCGGGTCGTAGGGCAGCTTCGAGTACAGGAACTGATTGGCGGCATGCGTGCCGGTCGAGCCGACCAGAAGCGTATAGCCGTCCGGCTTGGACTGGGCGACGAAGCTGGCGCCGATGCTGCCGCCAGCGCCCGGTTTGTTTTCCACGACCACCGTCTGGCCCAGCACCTTGCCCAATTCCTGCGCGATGATGCGGGCCTGGATATCGGTGCCGCCGCCCGCCGCGAACGGCACGATCAGCCGGATGGGCCGAGCGGGATAGACTTCGCCCGATTCCGCACTCGCCGCGGCGGGCGCCAGCGCGGCCGCGCCCATGGCGAGCGATGCCGCGGCGCCAGCCAGGGTCTTGATGAATGCGCGGCGGGCGCCCGGATACTGTCTGGATACCGTCTTCATGACTTTTTCCCTTGTGATGTTGTCGAACATATGCTCGGCGCGATGCCGGCCGCTGGCTTGGCCGCTCTTTGCCGGCGCCCCTCAGCGTCCGCGCACAGGCAATTCGTAGGTGGTGAAGGTGGGGTCCAGCGCCGGCAGGCTGGCCACTTCCATGAGGCCGCGCGCGGGCTGCATCACGACCGTGGACACCGTGGCGCTGCGCGTGTCGCGCCCGAAGTCCTGACGCGGCGGGCGGCAGACCGACCACGGCGTCTGGAAGTCGTCCAGCAGCGCCTGCTTGACCGTGTCCGCCGTGATCCGGCCGACATGCGGGGTCAGCAGCTCGCGCACGCGCTGCTCGCGGTACAGCGTGCAGGGGGAAAACGCGATGCCGGTGTCCTTCAATTTGGCCAGCGCGATCGGACTGAGCCAGTGATTCGAATGCACGAGCAGTCCGTTCTCGGGATGCAACAGGAAGCTTTCATCGGGCGCGCATTCGAAGTTGATCGCCACGCCTTCACGATGGCAGACGGCCATATTGTTCGAGCCGGTCTTCGGCGTGGCATATACCGCATGCAGTGCCAGAGCCAGATACGGGCTCTCCAGCGCCTTGCGCCTGATCAAGGGCAGCGGCACGCCGATCTGGCGGTAATCGCGATCCGATTCCAAGTTGTTCCCGGTGATCGAAATGCCCGCGGAATTGAAACCCGAGCGGGCGAGCATGCCCGCCTCGGTGAACGTCAGGATGTCCGGACCGTCGTCGCGCAGAATGCGCAAGACCACGCCCGTCTCGGCACACTCTTCCTTCCAATCCCAGTTCTGGGCATGTATCAGCTGCCCGTCGGCCGTCGCCTGGCGCGTCACCTTCACCGAGGTGCAGCCGTCGTTCGATTCGCCCAGCAGCCGGGCCCGCAATTCGGGCTTGAAGGCGAGCTTCATGACCTCGGTCCGCGCATTCAGCAGGAAGATGTCCTCCAGACGTACGCCGGCGCCCTCGGCGATCCCCTGCATCTCGGTCAGGTAGTTCTCGTCGAACTTCTTCACCGCCGGGATATAGCTGTGGATGATCCGGTCGATCTCCGTGCGTGCCAGCCGCCAGCGTGCCGCCTGCTCGCTGTAGTGGGCAATCGAACGCGCGATGCGTTCCCGCGCCTGCTCCCCGTACGCCCGCCCCCGGTTCGCGGGCGCCCCGCTGACTTCGTAAAGGGGAAACGGCTTCACCGGTCTTGCGCTCATGTGCTTTCTCCATCGCTTTGCGAAGCGCAACCGTGCCTCGCAGCGAAGCCATCCTAAGTTTGCCCGGACATAACATCAAATTATTTATATGAAATCTATAATGCCGATTTTGATATGGATCGCCGACGCCTGTGGAACTGGACGCCCTGCGCAAGGTCAACCTGAACCTGCTGACCGTTTTCGAGCTATTGATGGAAACCCGCAGCGCCACCGAGACGGCCGCGCGGCTGCATACGACCCAGCCCGGCATCAGCCGCAAGCTGGCGGAGCTTCGGCGCGTTTTCGCCGATCCGCTGTTCGTCCTGGTCCGGCGGCAGCTCGTCCCTACCCCGCGCGCCTTGGAGATCCGCCCGACGGTGCGCGAAGCGCTGGCCGCCATCGGCGGCATCATGGAAACGGGCGGCAGCTTCGACCCGCAACAATCGGCGCGGACCTTTCGCATCGCGGCGCGCCACACGATCGAATGGATGCTGGCCCCGCGCCTGCGCAGCTATTGCGACAAGCACGCGCCGAACGTGCGATTCGCCTTCGTCAACATGCAAGGCGTCGCGCTTCCGGAAAAGCAATTGGAGGATCACTCCATCGATATTGCCCTGGGCCGATTCGAAGATATCGGTTCCCGTTTCCAGAGCCTGGGGCTGTTCGACGACGACCGCGTGTGCCTGGTGCGGCACGGCCATCCCGCCGCACGCGCGAAGCTCACGCCGGCCCGGTTCTGCGAACTGCGCTTCGTCACAACCACCGACATGTTCGGCAAGGACAACGAAGTCGACGCCTGGCTACGCACCCACGGCCGCCATCGCCGCTTCGACCTCTATGTCTCCAGCATGAGCCATGTGCCGCTCATACTGTTGCAGACCGACCTCGCGGTGACGATGCCGCGCAAGCTCGCAACCTATATCGCCCGGTTTCATCGGCTGCACGTATTGGAGCTGGGCTTCAAACTGCCGAAATCCCACTACAACATGGTCTGGCATGCCAGATGGGACGAGGTGCCCTCGCATCGCTGGATGCGCGGCGTTGTGGCCGAACTGATGACGCAGGACGCGAGTCCGTGAATCCGTGATCCGTGAACCCGCGGCCCGTGACCCGGCGAACTCGTGAGGCGATGAGCCCCGAGCCCGCCTACTTGCCGGAAACCAGCACCCCGGCTGTATCGGGCAGAAGCGCCTCCAGCGTGTCCAGGGTATCGGCGTCCGCCGGCGTCTTGTCCTGGCGCCACCGGAGCATGCGTGGAAACCGGACGGCGATGCCGCTTTTGTGCCGGGTGCTGCGCGCGATGCCTTCGAAGCCCAGTTCGAATACCTGGGTCGGTTCTAGGCTGCGCACCGGTCCGAACTTTTCCACCGTGGTGCGCCGCACGATGGCATCGACCTGGCGTATCTCCGCATCGGTCAGGCCGGAGTACGCCTTGGCAAAAGGCACGAGCTTGCGGTCGGGCGCGCCGGGCGGACCGTCCCACACCGCGAACGTGTAGTCGGTGTAGAGACTGGCCCGCCGGCCATGCCCGCGCTGGGCGTAGATCAATACCGCGTCAACGGAAAACGGGTCGACCTTCCATTTCCACCACACGCCCACGTCCTTGGTGCGGCCCACGCCATAGCGGGCGTCGGCGGCTTTCAGCATCATCCCCTCCACGCCCAGACTGCGGGACGCTTCGCGTTGCCGCGCCAGGTCTTGCCAGTTTTCGCCGCTCAGCACCGGCGACAGGACCAGGGCGGGGTCGCTCACCCGATCGGCCAGCCGCTCGAGCGCGGCGCGGCGTTCGGCCTGGGACCGCCCGCGCTGATCTTCACCGTCCAGTTCAAGCAAATCGTAGGTGAGCAGCACGACGGGTGCTTCCGCCAGCAGCCTGGCGCCAACGGTCTTGCGGCCAAGGCGCTGCTGCAGCTGGGCGAAGGGCTGCACCCTGCCCTCGCGCCAGACCACGATCTCCCCGTCGAGCACGGTGCCATCGGGCAGACGGTTGCCCAGGCGCATCAGTTCCGGGAAACGTTCGGTGACCAGTTCCTCGCCGCGCGACCAGACCCATGTCTGCTCCGCGCGGCGGACGATCTGCGCCCGTATGCCGTCCCACTTCCATTCGATCTGCCAGCGCGCGGGCGGCCCCAGCAGCTGCTCGAAGTCGGCGGGATCGGCCGCCAGCGGATGGGCCAGGAAAAAGGGATACGGCTGGCCGTCGGCCCGCGCCTGGGCGTCATGCGAGACCGGCTCCAGCAGCCGCGAGAAAGCCGCGGCGTGGGGCCGCGCGCTGATGTCGGTGTAGCCGATCAGCCGCTGCGCCATGTGACGGGTCTCGACGCCGGCGACCTCCGCCAGCGCGCGCGTCAGCAGCAGCTTGGACACGCCGACGCGCATGCTGCCCGTCATCAGTTTTGCGCAGACGAAGCGCCCATGCTGATCCAGGCGCCCGAACAGGTCCTTCAAGCGGTACATCGTTTCGGCCGGAGGCAGGCCGCGCAGGGGCAGCAGCCGTTCCTCGACCCATTCGGACAGGCTGGCGCTGTCCGGCTCCCCTGGATCCGGGAGCAACAGCGCCAGCGTCTCGGCAAGGTCGCCCACGGCCTGGTAGCTTTCCTCAAACAGCCATTCCGGCACGCCCGCGGCTTCGGTAATGAACTGGCGCAGGACCTTGGTCGGCACCAGTTGACGCGGCTTGCCGCCGGCCAGGAAGTACGCCGCCCAGGCGCCGTCGGCGGGCGGCGCAGCGCCAAAGTAATCGCGCATGGCGGCCAGCTTGGCATTGCTCGAGGTCGTGGCGTCGAGCTTGGCGTAGAGGTCGGCAAAGTCCTTCATGGCGCCTGCTCTCCGGGCGTTGGGTGCGGGCCGCCGTTGCCATCGCTGCCGGATGCGTCGCCCGCTTTGTCCCCTGCGCCGCCGTCCGGCCCATCGTCCGCTCCGTCGCCGGCCGCCCCAGCCGCCTCGGCCGGCGCGGGCGCCGATCCGCCCTCGTCTTCCTCGGCCCCGTACTCCGTGGAAAAAGCCTGCGCCTGCAGTCCGGTCTCGTTCAGCCAGCGCACGAGCACACCGACACTGCCGTGGGTGACGATGACCCGCCCGGCCCCTGTAGCCGCGATGGCCGCTTGCAGGCCCGGCCAATCCGCATGGTCGGACATGACGAAGCCCCGATCGACGCCCCGCCGCCGCCGTGCGCCGCGCAGCCGCATCCATCCGCTGGCGAAGGCGTCGGCGTGGTCGCCGAACCGCCGCATCCAGGCCGAGCCGCGCGCAGATGGCGGGGCCAGCACCAGCGCGCGGCGCAAGGCGGCCGCATCCCGCAGGTCCGCCGCCATGATCGTGTCCGGAAGCCGCACGCCTGATTCGCGGTAGACGCGGTTCAAAGCCTCCACCGCGCCATGCGCCACGATGGGGCCGATCGATGCATCCAGGCCGTGCAGGATGCGCTGCGCCTTGCCGAAGGCGTAGCAGAACAGTACGGAAGGCCGCCCCTGCGAGGCATTGGCGGCCCACCACGCGTTGATATCGGCGCGAACCCGCTCGACCGGGTCCCACCGATAGATGGGCAGACCGAAAGTGGATTCTGTAATGAAGACATCACACGCGACCGGTACATAAGGATCGCAGGTGCCATCCTCCTGCAGTTTGTAGTCGCCCGAGGCCACCCACACCTGGCCCTGGTGCTCGATCCGCACCTGCGCGGAACCCAGGACATGGCCGGCCGGATGCAGGCTGATCCGCACGCCATTGTGGACGCGCGCCTCGCCGTACGGGACGGCATCCAGATCGATGTTTCCCAGGCGGCTGCGCAGCACGCCGGCGCCGGGCGCCGCGGCAAGGTAATGCCGGTGTCCGCCGCGCGCATGGTCGGCGTGCGCGTGGGTGATGACCGCCCGTTCCACCGGACGCCATGGGTCGATGTAGAAGTCGCCGGGCGGGCAATAGAGTCCTTCGGGTCGGGCAATGACGAGATCCATGGCGGCAGGCGCGGACGGCAAACGGGGACGCACAAAGCAAATGGCGGGCCACGCCGCTTGCGTGGCGTTACCAATGTACACATCGCCGTCGCACATGCCCGCGCAGAATTGCCTGCGTACACCAGCGCGTCGTGCTCAGGCACGCTGCTTGCCAAGGAATACAACCGGACTGTGGCGCGACACGGCCGCGCGTATAGAAATTACGTGGGTTGTTCTTTCCTACGCGAAACACGGTAGCAATCGTTACCTCGCTGCCGTGGCGGCCTTGCTCCAGGTCGGCGCTGCGTCCGGCATTCCCTTGTCCTCGTTCCTCGCGTCTTCCTCTTTTTCAGGACGCGTTCTCCTTCGGAGTAGGTATCGTGTCGCTAAGAATTTTGGCTGTTACGTCGGAAGCGTACCCCCTGGCGAAAACCGGCGGACTGGGCGACGCCATTGGGGGCATGGCGCGCGCCCTGCACGCATCCGGCACTGCCATCACGATCATGCTTCCGGCTTACCGCGGCACGATCGAGCACCTGACCCAGGTGCGCGAAATCGCCCGTCTGCGGCGGCTGCCCGGCGGTGAAGCGCGGCTACTGCATGGCCTGTGCCCCGCCCTGGGCAATGTTCCCGTTCTGCTGCTGCACAACGACAAGCTTTATGACCGCGACCATCTCTACGTGGACGCGGATGGCCGTGAGTACGAGGACAACGCCATCCGCTACGCGGCACTCTCGCACGCCGCCGTACGTGTGGCGTCCGGCGCGACCAAACTGCCCAAGCCCGACGTGGTTCATGCCCATGACTGGCATACCGGCCTGGTGCCGCTGCTGCTGCGGGACAAAGGCGTCAGCAACGTGCGGACAATCCTGACCCTGCACAACATGGCGTTCCAGGGCGTTTTCCCCATGGAGACCGCGGCGGCCATTGGCGTGGACGAGCGCTATCTGGACGTGGACGGCATCGAGTACTGGGGCAAGCTCAGCTTCATGAAAGCCGGCATCCGCTACGCCGACCGCATCACCACCGTCAGCCAGACCTACGCGCGCGAAATCCTTACCGAGCGCTTCGGCTGCGGCCTGGAAGGCGTGCTGGCTACCCGCCTGCACGATCTGCTGGCTGTCCCCAACGGCATCGACCCCGAGGAATGGGACCCGGCCACGGACGTCCACCTGGGAAAATTCCAGTTCAGCACCGGCGACATGAGCAACAAGCGCCGCTGCAAGCAACTTCTGCAGCGCCATTTCGGCCTGATGGAAAACCCGCGTGCGCCGGTCCTGGTCATGGGCAGCCGCCTGACGCACCAGAAGATGGCCGACGTGGCGGTGCAGGCGCTGCCCCGCGTGCTGGACGACTATCCGGATCTGCAGGTGGCCGTGCTCGGCCAGGGCGAGAAACCGATCGAGGCCGCCCTGCGTCAGCTGCAGCGGTGCTATCCCGGCCGGTGCGCCGTGCGTATCGGTTTCGACGAGGCCACTGCGCACATGCTGCACGCCGGCGGCGACCTGCTGCTGCACGGCAGCCGCTTCGAACCATTCGGGCTGACCCCGCTTTACGCCATGCGCTACGGCACCATCCCCATCGGCTCGCGTGTCGGCGGCATGGCCGACACCATCACGGACCCGGGCGCGCACGCCGGCCGCGATGCCATGCGCAACGCGACGGGCCTCCTCTTCGAGGGCGATAGCGTCGATGCCATGGCCGGCGCGATCACGCGCGCCATGGGCTTGTATCGCCGTCCGCCGATCTGGCAAGCCATGCAGTACCGCGCCATGACGAGCGACTTCGGCTGGGATCGGGCAGTGCTGGGCTACGTCAGCCTGTACCGCTCGCTGCTGCCGGACGAAGCCTTGCAGGATGTGGCCGTGGCCAGCCCCGCCGCCAGCCGCCCCTCCCTGCTCGACCAGGTCACGGCTGCGGCGCGGCCCCTGGCCGTGGGCATCGGCGTGCGCGCCGCCAAGGAGTCCGCGCCAGGCGGGCTGCGAGCCGGCGCGGCCTGACGGCGCCGGCCCGCGGCGGAACCCGCCGCCTTGCGCGGGAGCGCGCGGCACCCGGGTTTCCGTCCGCGCAAGCAACGCGGGGCCCGGCATTGCGCGGGCCCCGTGCTTGCTTCCAGGCCCGGCGCGCCAGCCGGCGTAAGCGGAAGATTCGACGATACAGCTCATCCCACGTTCAACGAGAACCCTCCACGAGTCATCAATGCGCATCTACTACGTCCACCCCGTGCTCGCCGGTCCGCTTTCCAACCATGCCGCCGGGCGCTGGCAGACACTGTGCACGCGCGCGAAAACCCTGGGCTTCGATACCCTGATGACGGCGCCGCTCTGGGCGCCCGATCCCGCGGGCAATCCTTACGTCCCCGCCGATCCCGACCGCCTCAACCCGGCCCTCGGCGAGCTTGCCCTGGATGAAGCGCTGGCGACCCTGACGAGCCTGTGCGGCAAGCATCGCCTGTCGCTGATGGTGGACCTGGTCCTGGACCGCGTGGCGGCGGACGGCGCCATGGCAGGCTCGCACGCGGACTGGTATGTGCGGCCGGAAGGCGTGGATGTGCTGCGCGATCCGCGCAAGCCGCTGGAGGAACGCTACGCCATCTCCCTGCGGCGCGCCGACGGGCGTTTGCCCGAAGGCTTCATCGCGAACTGGGTGGAACGGCTGGGCCTTTGGGTGCAGAACGGCGTGGCGGGCTTTCGGTGCCTGACGCCGCAGGCCCTGGGCGCCGAGGAATGGCGCGACCTGATGGAAGGGGTGCGCGCGGTGCGGCCCGATTGCCGTTTTCTGGCCTGGACGCCCGGGTTGAATCCATGGCAGCTCCAAGCGCTGGCCGGCGCGGGCTTCGACGGGGTCTTTTCTTCGCTGCCCTGGTGGGACTACCGCGCGCCGTGGCTGGAGGAGGAATACACGCGTCTGCGCGCAGTCGCGCCGGTCATCGCCCCGGCCGAAGCGCCCTACGCCAAACGTGTGGCGGAGTGGAACTCCGATGCTGCCGGGCGCTATCTGGACGCATCCCGGGCGATCTGGACGGCTGCCGTGGTCGGCGACGCGGGCATCCTGGTGCCGATGGGATTCGAGGACGGCGAAGCGCGACCGCTCACGCCGAATGGCGGCGCGGCCGAACCCGGCGGCGACGGCGACGGCGCGGGCGATGCGGACATCGCGCAGCTCGAATTCCAGGCCGCTGGCCCCGCTGTGGCAGCACATTCCGGCGACGCGCATCCTGCCCTGCACGGCGACGTGTCGCGGGTGAATCAATGGCTGGTTCGCACCGCCGGCGCCCACGGCACGCTGCGCAGTCTGCTGGGCCAGCAGTCGCCCGTCACGGCATTGTTCCGCGGCGACGGCAAGCCGTTCGCGACGGCCCCCAACGGCCAGGCCCGGACCAGCGCGCGTATGGTGGTATTGAATCCCGATTCCCACCGCAGCGCGCCCATCGACTGGGAAGTCCTGCTCAGCCGCTTGCCCGACAACTATGCGCGCCTGGACAACTGGGACGCCGAGCAGCCGGCCGAAGCGCTGCCGGACGAACTGCCGCCCGGCGCCGTCCTGCAGCTGGGCGCCAGCCGCGCCGCGCCCGTGCGGCTGCCCGCTTCCGACGACGCGCGGCTATCGGTCACGGCCGCCATGCGCGCCCCGCGCGTCGCCATCGAACGGGTGACGCCCGCCGTGGACGACGGCGCTTTCCCGGTCAAGCGCGTGGTGGGCGAAACGGTCAACGTGCAAGCCGACGTTTTCATTGACGGGCACGACCATATCGCGGTGGCGCTGCTGTGGCGCGCGGCCGACGAGAAGGAGTGGCAGCGCGTCCCCATGACGCTCATCAACAACGACCGGTGGCAGGCCAGCTTCGTGCCGCATCGGAACGGGCGGCATTATTTCGCCATCCAGGCTTGGGCCGACGTCTGGCACTCCTACACCGAAGGCTTGCGCAAGAAACACGAGGCCGGGGTCGATATCGCCCTGGAAACGGCCGAAGGCCGTCAGCAGATCGCTCAGGCGCTGGAGCGTCTGCCTGCGGATTCCCCGGCCGCGTCCGTGCTTCAGCATGCGCTGCACGTCCTGGGCCACGAGCCGGAAAAGCCCAAGACCCGCCGCGGCCGCCGCAAAACCGAGGACGCGCCGGCGCCCGTTTTCGCCTCGCCGACGGAAGAACAGGTCCAGGCGCTGCTCGCAGCCGCCACGGCCGATGCCATGCGCATCGCCGACGAACGGCCGTTCGAGACGACGTCCGCGGAATACGCGGTCACGGTGGACCGTCCGGCCGCACGCTTTTCCAGCTGGTACGAGATTTTCCCGCGCTCGCAGACCGACGATCCGCGGCGGCACGGCACCTTCGCCGACGTCATCCGGCAATTGCCCCGCATCCGCGACATGGGGTTCGACACCCTGTACTTTCCGCCCATTCATCCCATCGGACGGCGCAACCGCAAGGGACGCAACAACAGCCTGCAGGCGGGGCCGGACGATCCGGGCAGCCCCTACGCCATCGGCGCGGAAGAAGGCGGCCACGATGCGCTGCATCCGCAGCTGGGCACCCTGGACGACTTCAAGCGCCTGATCGAAGCGGCCCATCGGCATGGCCTGGAGATCGCGCTGGATTTCGCCATCCAGTGCTCGCCCGACCATCCGTGGCTGAAGGAGCATCCCGAATGGTTCGACTGGCGGCCCGATGGATCCCTGAAGTACGCCGAGAACCCGCCGAAAAAGTACGAAGACATCGTCAATGTCGATTTCTACGGGCCGCGCCCGGGCACGTCCCGCCAGGCGCCGCTGTGGCGGGCGCTGCGCGACGTGGTGCTGTTCTGGGTGGCGCAGGGGATCCGGGTCTTCCGCGTCGACAACCCCCACACCAAGCCGCTGCCTTTCTGGCAATGGCTGATCGCCGACGTCCAGAGCCGCCATCCGGAAACCATCTTCCTGTCGGAAGCCTTCACCCGGCCGAAGATGATGTACCGGCTGGCCAAGGTGGGCTTCACGCAGTCGTACACCTACTTCACGTGGCGCGACACCAAGCAGGAATTGACCGAATACCTGACGGAACTGAATCAGGCGCCGCCGGCGGAGTTCTTCCGCCCGCATTTCTTCGTCAATACGCCGGACATCAATCCGCGCTTTCTGCAGGCATCCGGGCGCGGAGGCTTTCTGATCCGTGCGGCGCTGGCCGCCACGCTGTCCGGGCTCTGGGGCGTCTACAACGGCTTCGAGCTCTGCGAAGCCCGCGCCGTGCCGGGCAAGGAAGAGTATCTGGACTCGGAGAAATACGAGATCCGCGTGTGGGACCACGGCCGCCCCGGCAACATCATCCAGGAAATCACCCGGCTCAATCACATCCGGCGCGGCAACCCGGCGCTGCACAGCCACCTGGGATTGCGTTTCCATCAGGCATACAACGACCGCGTATTGTTCTTCTCCAAGGCCACGCCGTCGCGCGACAACGTTCTGCTGATCGCGATCAGCCTGGACCCATTCGAACCGCAGACGGCGCAGGTGGAAGTGCCGCTGTGGGAATTCGGCTTGCCCGATCACGGCACGCTTTATGCCGACGATCTGATCGACGGTGGCCAGGTGTCGTGGCAAGGCAAGCAGCAAACGATTTATCTGCATCCGGGCCAACCCTACCGGATATGGCGGGTGGCGGGCCTCGCATAAGGTCCGCTCGACAAGACGAACAAGCAGGCGAAGCTAACCATGGCAGACAGCACCGTCAACACACCGGACAAGGACGATCCCCTCTGGTACAAGGACGCAGTCATTTATCAGCTGCACGTCAAATCCTTCTACGACGCCAACAACGATGGCGTCGGCGACTTCGCGGGTCTGATCGAGAAGCTCGACTACATCTCCTCGCTGGGGGTTACCTGCATCTGGCTGTTGCCCTTCTACCCCTCGCCGCGGCGCGATGACGGCTACGACATCTCGGACTACCGGGGCGTGCACGAGGACTACGGCTCGCTAGCCGACGTGCGCAAGTTCATCCGCGCCGCGCATGCGCGCGGGCTGCGCGTCATCACCGAACTGGTCGTCAACCACACGTCGGACCAGCACCCCTGGTTCCAGCGCGCGCGCCGCGCCAAGCCCGGCTCGGCCGCAAGAAACTACTACGTCTGGTCGGACAATGACCAGGCCTACGCCGGCACGCGCATCATCTTCCTGGACACCGAAAAATCCAATTGGACCTGGGATCCGGTGGCCGGCGCGTACTTCTGGCATCGCTTCTATTCCCACCAGCCGGACCTGAACTACGACAATCCCCAAGTACTGAAAGAAGTGCTCGGCGTGATGCGGTACTGGCTCGACATGGGCGTGGACGGACTGCGCCTGGACGCCGTGCCCTACCTGGTGGAGCGCGAAGGCACCAACAACGAGAACCTGCCGGAAACGCATGCGGTGCTGAAGAAAATCCGGGCCGAGCTGGACAAGGAATACGACGGCCGCATGCTGCTGGCCGAAGCCAACCAATGGCCCGAAGACGCGCAGGAGTATTTCGGCAAAGGGGACGAATGCCACATGTCGTTCCACTTCCCGCTGATGCCGCGCATGTACATGGCGATCGCGCGGGAGGACCGATTCCCGATCACCGACATCATGCGGCAGACGCCGGATATTCCGCAGAACTGCCAATGGGCCATTTTCCTGCGCAATCACGACGAGCTGACGCTCGAGATGGTAACCAGCAACGAGCGTGACTACCTCTGGGATGTCTACGCGGCCGACCGCCGCGCGCGCCTGAACCTGGGCATACGCCGGCGCCTGGCGCCGCTGATGGAACGCGACCGCCGGCGCATCGAGCTGATGAACAGCCTGCTGTTTTCGATGCCGGGCACCCCGGTGATCTATTACGGCGACGAACTGGGCATGGGCGACAACGTGCACCTGGGCGACCGCGACGGCGTGCGCACGCCGATGCAATGGTCTCCCGACCGCAACGGCGGCTTTTCGCGCGCCGATCCGGAACGCCTGCCCTTGCCGCCCTTGATGGGGCCGCTGTACGGCTACGAAGCGGTGAACGTCGAAGCCCAGCAGCGCGATCCGCATTCGCTGCTGAACTGGACCCGGCGGATGCTGGCCACGCGCCGGCAGACGCGCGCGTTCGGACGCGGCACGCTGCGCTTCCTGTTCCCGGGCAACCGCAAGATCCTGGCCTATCTGCGCGAATACGAAGACACGGTGATCCTGTGCGTGGCAAACCTGTCGCGCGCACCGCAGCCGGTAGAACTGGACCTGTCCTCCATGAACGGACGCGTGCCGGTGGAACTGCTGGGAGGCACGCCCTTCCCCGCCATCGGCGAGCTGCCCTATCTGCTCACGCTGCCGCCCTACGGCTTCTATTGGTTCGAACTGAGTACGGTGGCTTCGCCGCCGTCGTGGCACGCGACGCATCCCGAACAGATGCCCGAGTACTACACCCTGGTGCTGCGCGGACGCACCGGTTACGAGCTGACCGAAGGCGCCGTCCGTTCGCTGCGGGAAGACGTGCTGCCGCTGTACCTGTCGCGCCAGCGCTGGTTCCCCAAGGACAGCAAGGTCAAGCTCGCGATGGCGGCCTACGCGGTGCAATTGAAAGACACCGAATACGAGTGCTTCATCGCCGAACTCGAAATGGACATGAACGGCGAGCCGGCCCGCTTCCTTCTGCCGGTGGCGCTGATCTGGAGCGAGACCCTGCCGCCCATGGCGCAGCAGTACGCCCTGGCCCGCGTGCGGCGCGCCGCCGAAATGGGCTTCGTCACCGACGCCTACACGCTGCCGTCCTTCATCCGGGCGCTGGTGCGCGGGCTGCGCGACGGGCTTGAAATCCCCGTGCCGCGGGCCAAGCCGCCGGCGGTGCTGCGGTTCCTGGGCGAGCCCGGCCTGAACGCGCTGGACCTTCCCGACGACGCGGAAGTGACCTGGTTCACCGGCGAGCAATCCAACAGCTCCATGACGATCGGCGGAGTCGCTATCCTGAAGCTGATCCGTCGCGTGGTGCCGGGCGTCCATCCCGAAGCGGAAATGACGCGGCGCCTGACGCAGGCGGGCTACACCAACAGCGCGCAACTGTTGGGCGAGATCGTCCGTGTCGATGAAGACGGCACGCCGCACACGCTGGCGCTGATGCACGCGGCCATCAGCAACCAGGGCGATGCCTGGGGGTGGACGCTGGAGTACCTGAAGCGGACGCTCGAAGCGGCGGCCCTGACGGCCGAAAGCGCCGCGGACTACGACGAAGACCTGAAAGGCTACACCGCCTTCGCGGCGGCGATCGGACGGCGGCTGGCCGAACTGCATGCGACGCTGGCCCAGCCGTGCGACGATCCCGCCTTCACGCCGCATGAGGCCACCGCGGCCGACGCGCGCAAGCGGGCCGCCGACGTGATCGCCATGTTCGACAGCGCGCTGAAGCAGCTGAAGGAAAACAGCAGCCGGCTGGACGCGTCCAGCAACGAGAAGGCGCAGCGATTGATGGAGCAGCGCGAGACGGTCGTCGACACCATCAAATCGCTGGCGGAACATGAGGCCGGCACGCTGCATATCCGCATCCATGGCGATTTCCACCTGGGACAGGTGCTGGTGGCCCAGAGCGACGCGTACATCATCGACTTCGAAGGCGAGCCCAAGCGTTCGCTTGCCGAGCGCCGCGCCAAAAGCAGCGCCGCGCGCGACATCGCGGGGCTGTTGCGCTCCTTCGACTACGCCGCCGCCACGGTGGCCAATGGCTTCGGCGACGCGGAAAACGCCGGCGAGGTGCAACCCGCCGAAGCGATTCTGCGCCGGCGCCGCCGCGATCTGATCGCGCGCTTCCGCGACATCGCCGACCATGCCTTCCTGTCGGCCTACCGGAGCGTCGCGCGCAACGCCGAACATCGCTGGATGGACGACAGCCAGGAAGGTCCGCTGATCGATCTGGCGCTGATCGAGAAGGCCGCCTACGAGATCGGCTATGAAGCCGCGCACCGGCCGGACTGGGTCTGCATCCCGCTGACGGGCCTGTCCCAGCTGGTCGACCGCCTGCTGTCGAGCGAAGCCTCGGCGCCGGCCGAATAACCCATGCCGAAACATAGGAATACAGGCTCCATGACGACCGCCTCTACTACCGAAACGCCGTCCGCGGACGCCGCCCTGAACGCGGAGATCGACGCCCTGCTCACCGGCCGGCATGGCGATCCCTTCCATATCCTCGGGCCCCACCGGGTGGGCGACCGCACGGTGGTGCGGGTATTCGCCCCGAATGCGCGTCACGTCGCCGTCGTGCTGCCCGACGCGCCGGACCCGATTCCCCTGCCCCATCTGCGCGACGGCTTCTTTATGGGCGAGGTCGGCGATGTGCCGCTGGGGCGGCCGGATGCCTATCGCGTTCGCATCGACTGGGGCGCAAGCGCGCAGGAAAGCGCGGACCCCTACGCCTTCGGTCCCCTGCTCGGAGATCTGGACCTTTACCTGATCGGCGAAGGCCGGCACGAATCCCTGGCCGATTGTCTCGGATCGCACGTCATGACACTGCAAGGCGAGACCGGCGTGCGGTTCGCCGTCTGGGCGCCCAATGCGCGGCGCGTGTCGGTCGTGGGCGATTTCAATTCCTGGGACGGCCGCCGCCATCCGATGCGCCTGCGGCACTCCGTGGGAGTATGGGAGCTCTTCATCCCCGGCCTGCAAGCCGGCGAGCGCTACAAATACGAGATCATCGGCGCCGGCGGGAACCTGCTGCCGCTGAAGGCGGACCCGCTGGCGCGCCAGACCGAGATGCCGCCGGCGACGGCGTCGGTGGTCCCGCAGCCCGGCGAGTTCACGTGGACGGACGGCGAATGGATGGCGCAGCGCGCGGCGCGCCAGGCGCCGGACGCGCCCATTTCCGTCTATGAAGTGCATGCCGGCTCCTGGCTGCCCCGCGAGGGCGAGGGCGACGGCTGCGTCTGGGACCGCCTTGCCGAACGCCTGGTGCCCTACGCCAAGGACATGGGGTTCACGCACATCGAACTCTTGCCCATCATGGAGCACCCTTTCGGCGGCTCCTGGGGCTACCAGCCGCTGGGCGTTTTCGCGCCGACGGCGCGCTATGGCACGCCGGCGGATTTCGCGCGCTTCGTGGACCGCTGTCATGCGGCCGGCGTCGGCGTGATCCTGGACTGGGTCCCCGCTCACTTTCCCACCGACACGCATGGCCTGGCGCAATTCGACGGGACGGCGCTCTATGAATACAGCGATCCGCGCGAAGGCTTCCATCCGGATTGGAATACGCTGATCTACAACCTGGGCCGCACCGAAGTGCGCAATTTCATGGTGACCAGCGCGCTGGAATGGCTGCGCCGCTTCCACGTTGACGGCCTGCGCGTGGACGCGGTGGCGTCCATGCTTTACCGGGACTACAGCCGCGCGGCGGGGCAATGGATCCCGAACCGCTACGGTGGGCGCGAGAACCTGGAAGCCGTCGAGTTCCTGCGCGACATGAACGCCACCGTGGCGAAGCTATGCCCGGGCGCGATTACCGTGGCGGAGGAATCGACCGCCTGGCCCGGCGTCAGCGCGCGCACCGAGGATGGCGGCCTGGGCTTTACCTACAAGTGGAACATGGGCTGGATGCACGACACGCTGCGCTACATGCATCACGAGCCCGTGCACCGCCGCTATCACCACAACGACATGACGTTCGGCATGGTGTACGCCTACTCCGAACGCTTCATCCTGCCGCTGTCGCACGACGAGGTGGTGCACGGCAAGGGCTCGCTGCTGAACAAAATGCCGGGCGACCGCTGGCAACGCTTCGCCAACCTGCGCGCCTACTTCGGCTTCATGTGGGCGCATCCGGGCAAGAAACTGCTGTTCATGGGCGGGGAGATCGCGCAGGAGCGCGAATGGAACCACGACGCCAGCATCGACTGGCCGGCCCTGGACGACGCCATGCACCGCGGCGTCCAGCAGCTGGTGCGCGACCTGAACAACCTTTACCGCGAGCTATCCCCTCTGCACCGGCACGATGCTGACGCCAGCGGCTTCAGCTGGGTGATCGGCGACGATTCGGCCAATAGCGTCTTCGCCTTCATGCGGCACGATGGCGACGCGCGCGTGCTTGCCGTCTGCAACTTCACGCCGGTGCCGCGGCACGACTACCGCATCGGGGTGCCGCGGGCGGGATGGTGGCGCGAACGCCTGAACACCGATGCGTCGGACTATGGCGGATCGGGCGTGGGCAACGGCGGCGGCCGCCACACCGACGACATTCCGTCCCATGGACAGGCGCAGTCGTTGTCCCTGGTGCTTCCTCCCCTGGCCACGGTGATTTTCCAGCAAGAAGGATAATGCCTACATGCCTGGTCCGCTTCCCGACCGGCTGTCGCCCGGCATGCCCTATCCCCTGGGCGCAACGAGCGACGGCCTTGGCGTCAATTTCGCCGTTTTCTCCGCCAACGCAACCCGTATCGACCTCTGTATCTTCGACGCGCGCGGCCGCAAGGAAATCCGCCGCATGCCGCTGCCCGAGTGCACCGACGAGATCTGGCACGGCTATCTGCCCGACGCGGCGCCGGGACTGGTCTACGGCTATCGCGCCTACGGCCCCTACGACCCCAAGCACGGCCACCGTTTCAACCCGCACAAGCTGCTGCTGGATCCCTACGCGCGCGAACTGATCGGGCCGCTGCGCTGGACGGACGCGCTGTTCGGCTATCGCGTAGGCCATGCGCGCGCCGACCTGGTGCCGGACCGGCGCGACAGCGCGCCGGCCATGCCCAAGGCCGTGGTCACGGACAACGCCTTCAATTGGGGCGAAAGCCGCCCGCCGCGCACGCCTTGGGAGCACACCCTCATCTACGAGGCGCACGTGCGCGGCGTGTCGATGCGCCGAGACGACATCTGGCCGCACCTGCGCGGCACCGTCACGGCCCTGTCCAATCCGCGCTTCATCGATCACCTGCACAAGATCGGCGTAACGGCCATCGAGCTGCTGCCCGTACATGCCTTCCTGCAGGACAAGTTCCTGGTCGAGCGCGGCCTGAGCAATTACTGGGGCTACAGCACCCTGTCGTATTTCGCGCCGGAGCCGTCGTACCTGTCCCAGGGCGGACCGAACGACCTGCGCATGGCGATCCGCCGGCTCCAGGCCGCGGGCATCGAGGTCATCCTGGACGTGGTCTACAACCACACCTGCGAAGGCAACGAGCTGGGGCCGACACTCTCCTGGCGCGGTCTGGACAATGCCAGCTATTACCGGCTGATTCCCGGCGACGAGCGCTACTACATCAACGACACCGGCTGCGGCAATACCGTCAACCTTTCCCATCCGCGCGTGCTGCAGATGGTGCTGGACTCGCTCAGGCATTGGGCCACGTCCTATCGCGTGGACGGCTTCCGTTTCGACCTGGGCGTCACGCTTGGCCGCGAGGGCACCGGCTTCGATCCGGGCTCGGGCTTCTTCGACGCCATCCTGCAGGACCCGGTGCTGTCGCGCCTGAAGCTGATTTCCGAGCCCTGGGACATCGGGCCTGACGGCTACCAGCTGGGCCAGCATCCGCCGGGCTTCGCCGAATGGAACGACAAGTTTCGCGACACAGTGCGCCGGTTCTGGCGCGGCGATCCGGGCCAGCGCGGCGAACTTGCCGAACGCATGGCAGGATCGAGCGATCTGTTCGACCGCCGGCACCGGCGCCCCTGGTCGTCCATCAACTTCGTTGCCGCGCACGACGGCTTTACCGTGCGCGACGTGGTCAGCTACAACGAGAAGCACAACGAAGCCAACGGCGAAGAAGGACGCGACGGCCATAACGAAAACTGCAGCCGCAACTGGGGGGTGGAAGGGCCTACCGACGACCCGCAGATCCTGCACGTGCGGCGGCGGGTGCAGCGCGCCCTGCTGGCCAGCGCACTGCTGTCGTACGGAACGCCCATGCTGCTCGCGGGCGATGAGTTCGGCAACAGCCAGGACGGCAACAACAACGCCTATTGCCAGGACAACCCGGTGTCCTGGCTGGATTGGGACCAGGCGGCCAGCCAGGAAGGCCGCGACCTGACGCAGTTCGTGGCCCGTGTCGCGGCCTGCCGCCGCCAGCATGCCAGCCTGCGCAGCACACGCTATATGAATGCGCACCAGGAAGCGGCGCCCGGCATACCCGGCGTCACCTGGTTCGACGTGGATGGGCACCCCATGACGCAAGCGGCATGGCGCGACCCCGAAGGCCGCGCACTGGGCCTGCGCCGGGCCATCGGCACGCGCGAAGGCCTGGACGTTACCTTGACGCTCATGAACGGCAGCGACAGCGACGTTTCCTTCGCGCTGCCGCGCGATATGGCATGGCGCATGCTAGTCGATTCCACTAGGCCGGAAGTGCCGGAGCACAACGTGCATGGCAACCATGTCACCGTCCACGCACACGGCATCGCATTATTGAGCGGGTATCCCCGCGCCAGGGAGCACGAATGACCGACACCCCCTCATCCAATCCGACGGAGCAGTCCGCGCGCGCCGAAACCGGCCGGACCTTCATGCCCAGCTTTGGCGCCTGCCATCTGCCCAGCGGATTGACCCGCTTTCGTCTCTGGGCCCCCAACGCCGAGCACGGCGTGACCCTGGAGATCGCCGGCGCCGAGCCGCAGCCGATGACCGACGTCGGCGATGGTTACTACGAAATCGAAACGCCCTGCCCGCCGGGCACGCGCTACCGCTACCGCGTCAGTCCGGACCTGAGCGTGCCCGATCCCGCGTCGCGCCTGCAGGCCGGCGATGTGCACGACGACAGCGTGGTCACGTCCAGCAGCTATACATGGCGCAACGACGGCTGGCGCGGCCGGCCGTGGCGCGAAGCAGTGTTCTACGAGATCCATCCCGGCATCGCCGGCGGCTTCGCCGGCATCGAGGCCCGCTTGCCGGAACTGGCAGACCTGGGTTTCACCGCGATCGAGCTGATGCCCATCGCGGATTTTCCCGGTCCGCGCAACTGGGGCTATGACGGCGTGCTGCCCTATGCGCCGGACTGCGCCTACGGCACCCCGGAAGAACTGAAGCGGCTGATCGACACCGCCCATGGCCTGGGCCTGATGGTCTTCCTTGACGTGGTCTACAACCATTTCGGTCCGGACGGCAATTATCTATCGGCCTACGCCAGCGACTTCTTCCGCGACGATCTGCATACGCCCTGGGGCGTGGCGATCGATTTCCGGCGCCGCCCGGTGCGCCAGTTCTTTACCGAGAACGCGCTGTACTGGCTGACCGAGTACCGTTTCGACGGTCTGCGCCTGGACGCCGTGCATGCCATCCGCGACGTGGGCTGGCTGGAGGAAATGGCCGGCTACGTGCGCGCCCATCTGCCGGCGGACCGCCACGTGCATCTGGTGCTGGAGAATGACGACAACCAGGTCCATCCGCTGGAACATGGCTATCAGGCCCAATGGAACGACGACGGCCATCACGTCTTGCACCAGCTGCTGACAGGCGAAAGCGAAGGCTATTACGGCGATTACGCCGTGCACCCAGCGCAGCGCCTGACCCGCGCACTGGCCGACGGCTTCATCTACCAAGGCGAGCCCTCGGCCCATCGCAACGGGGCCAGGCGCGGGGAACCCAGCGCGCATCTGCCGCCGACTTCCTTCGTGCTGTTCCTGCAGAACCACGACCAGATCGGCAACCGCGCCATGGGCGACCGGCTGATCTCGCTGTTGCGCAACGACACGCGCGCCTTGCGCGCGGCCGTGGCGCTGCTGCTTCTGTGCCCGCAGATTCCGCTGGTTTTCATGGGCGAGGAGCGCGGCGCCACCGCGCCTTTCCTGTACTTCACCAGCCACACCAACCCGGAACTGGCGCAAGCCGTGCGCGATGGCCGCCGCAAGGAATTCGAGAAGTTCCGCGCCTTCGCCAACCCCGCCACGCGCGACCGCATCCCGGACCCCAACGATCCCGAAACCTTCGCGCAATCGGACCCCTACCGCGAGCCGGCCAACGAAAGCTGGCTGTCGTACTACCGGGACCTGCTGCAGGTGCGCCATCGCATGATCGCGCCTCGGCTCGAGGGCGCCCGGGCGCTGGGCGCGCACATACTGGGCCTGCGCGCCGTCGTGGCGCAATGGCTGCTTTCCGACGGCGCCATCCTGTCGCTTTATGTGAACCTGGGCACGGTCGACCTGAGGCCCGACTGGCTTCAGGATGACCACCGCGGCGAAACGCTGCTGTACGAAAGCGAAGCCGGCGCGGGCGCCGCGCTTTACGAGGGCATGCTGCAGAACGGCGTGACCGTGGCGCTCCTGAAGGAGCCGGCATGAGCAGCCAAGCGCTTTCCGGCGACGAACAGGCCGCCCTGGCCCAGTTGGCGGAACGGGCGGGCATCCTGGTGGATTGGACCGATGCCCGGGGGCGTCCGCAGCGCATTTCCGGCGACACCATCCGGGCCTTGCTGACGGCGCTTGATCTGCCATGCGGCAGCATCTCGCAGATTCAGGAAAGCATCGAACGCCTGCGCCAGGACGAATCCGACGAGCATGAAACGTTCATCATCGTCGATACCGGGTCGCCCATCGCCTTGCGCGGCGCGCGGGACACGGTGTTCGAGCTGATCGACGAGGACGGCCAACGGCGAGAAGTGACCGCGCATGGCGCGGACGACAGCGCGGCGCACATCCCGCCCATCGACATACCGGGCTATTACCGCCTGCGCGCGGGCGGCCGCGAATGGACGCTCGCGGTCGCGCCGCGGCGTTGTCCAAGCATTGCCGACATCGTCGAAACGCCGTCGCCCCGCATCTGGGGCGTGGCGGCCCAGATGTACAGCCTGCGCCGGCCGCACGACGGCAAGCCGGCGCAGGCTCCCGGCCTGGGCGACTTCACCGCGCTGGCGCACTTGGCCGGCGCGGCGGCGCGGCGCGGCGCGGACGCGATCGCCATCAGCCCCGTCCACGCCATGTTCTCGGCGGACCCCAGCCGCTACAGTCCTTACGCCCCTTCCAGCCGGCTGTTCCTGAACGGCCTGTACGCGGACCCCTGCCCGATATTGGGCGAGCGCATGGTCGCCGCCGCGCTGGACGCACTCAATCTGGGCGAGGAAGCCCTGCGCCTGGACGCGCTGCCGCTGGTCGATTGGCCCGCCGTGGCGCGACTGCGGCTGAAGGTGATGCGGCGGCTCTACGACGAGTTCCGCACCGATTCGGGCGCCGGGCAACATGCGGACTTCCAGGCATTTCGCATGGCGGGCGGCGAGCCGCTGGAAAGCCATGCGCGCTTCGAGGCCCTGCACGCCCGCCATCTGCCGCCGCTGGGCGACGCCACGGACTGGCGCCATTGGCCCTCCGATTTGCGGGACCCGGCCAGCAGCGGGGTCAAGGCATGGGCGCACGCGCATGAAAAGGACGTGGGCTTCCATATCTTTTTGCAGTGGCTGGCCGCGCGCGGCCTGGCGCGCGCGCAGCAGGCGGCGCGCGACGCCGGCATGGCGGTCGGCCTGATCGGCGATCTGGCCGTCGGCACGGACCCGGGCGGCAGCCATGCCTGGAGCCGGCAGGACGACATCCTGGACGCGCTTTCGCCGGGCGCGCCGCCGGACATCTACAACCCTCTTGGGCAGTCCTGGGGGCTGACCGCGTTTTCGCCGCGATCGCTGAAGCTGCATGGCTATGCCGCCTTTCGCGAGATGCTGCGCGCTTCGCTGGCCTACACGGGCGGCGTGCGCGTGGACCATGTGCTGGGGCTGGCGCGTCTTTGGCTGGTGCCCAACGGCGCCTCCCCGAAGGAAGGCGCATATCTGCGCTACCCCCTTGACGACATGCTGCGGCTGGTCGCCCTGGAAGCCTGGCGCCACCGCGCCGTGGTGGTCGGCGAAAACCTGGGCACCGTGCCGGAAGGCTTCAATTCGCGCATTGAAAGCGCGGGGATGCTGGGCATGAACGTGCTCTGGTTCCAGCGCGAGGGCGAAGGCGACCCGCCGCCCTTCCAGCAGCCCGGCGGCTGGCCGGCATGTTCGGCGGCCATGAGCACGACGCACGACCTTCCCACCATCGCCGGATGGTGGAACGGCACGGACATCGCGTGGCGGGAGCGCCTGCAACTGTTGGGCGACGACGAAACCGAAGCGGCCGCGAACGCGCAGCGCGGGCGCGACCGGGAGGCCTTGTGGCGCGCGCTGCGCGAGGCGGGCTGCACCGCGCCGGATGCGCAGGCGGATCCGCCTGCCGAGCCTCCCATCGAGGAGATTCTTCGATTTGTCGCCAGCACGCCCTCGGCCTTGATGCTCGTTCCCACCGAGGACCTGCTTGGCGTACCCGAGCAGCCGAATCTGCCCGGCACTATCGATGAGCACCCCAACTGGCGCCGCCGCCTGCCGGTGAACGCCGGCCAGCTGTTCGACGACGAAGCGGTGCGGCGGCGCGCGGAAGCGGTGGTTCAGAACCGGAGAAAACCATGACGCCGCCCCGCGCCACCGTACGTCTGCAATTGCATAGCGGCTTCACCCTGGCGGATGCCCGCAAATGGGTGCCCTACTTCGCCAAGCTCGGCATCAGCCACGTCTACACGTCCCCCATCACCCGGGCCCGCCCGGGCTCCATGCACGGCTACGACGTGGTCGACCACGGACAGGTCAACCCCGAACTCGGCGGCGAAGCGGCGCTGCGCGATCTGGTGCAGACGCTGCGCGCCCACGGCATGGGCCTGATCGTCGACATCGTGCCCAACCACATGGCAACCAGCACGGACAACCCGTGGTGGCACAGTGTGCTGGAGTTCGGCCGGTCCAGCCCGCACGGCGACTGGTTCGACATCGCCTGGGATTCCATCGACGAGGAGCTGCGCCACAAAGTGCTGGCCCCCTTCCTGGGCCTGCCTTATGGCGAGGCGCTGGAAAACGGCGACCTGACGGTGCGGCACGATGCCCAGGACGACCGCTTCTACCTGGACGTCTACGGCACCCGCTATCCGCTGAACCTGGATAGCGTGCGCGCCGCCGGGCTGACGGATCCCGCGCAGCTATCCGACTACGACCCCGCCACCAAGGCTGGCCGCGAGCGGCTGCACGCGCTGTTGGAACGGCAGCACTACCGGCTGGCGTGGTGGCGCGCCGCGCCGGAAGAGATCAACTGGCGCCGCTTCTTCGAAATCAGCGACCTGGTCGGCGTGCGCGTGGACAAGCAGGAAGTCTTCGATGCCGTGCACGAAATGATCCTGCGCTTCTACGAAGAAGGGCTGATCGACGGCGTGCGCGTGGACCATGTGGACGGCTTGAGCGATCCCATCGACTATTGCAGGCGGCTGCGCGCAGCGCTGAATGAACGCACGGGGCGCCGGCCGGCCGCGCTGCAGCCCCACGAGCCCTATCTCGTCATCGAAAAAATTCTGGCCGACGATGAAACGCTGGATGAGCGCTGGGCGGTGGACGGCACCACCGGCTACGACTTCATGAGCCAGGTCAACGCCGTCCTGCACGACCCCGCCGGCGAGGACCTGCTGACCGAGCTGTGGGAGACGATCGCACGCGATCCGCGCCCCTTCTCCGCCATTGCAAACGAAGCGCGCGACCTCATCATGCTGCGGCACTTTCCCGCCGAACGGCTGGCGGCCGCGCGCGCCCTGCACCGCGTGGCCCGCCTGAACCCGCGCACCCGCGACTGGGGCGAATCCGCCATTTCGCGCGTGCTGTGGGACCTGCTGTCGGTGTTTCCCGTCTACCGCGTCTACGCCGACGAACAGGGCTGGCACCACATGGACCGGGTGCGCTTCCAGCACGCCGCCATGCGCGCTCACGCCCGCATCCGTCAGGACCGCGACGGCGACGACGGGCCGCTGCTCGACCTGGTGTCCGATTGGCTGGGCGGCGAAGCGCCGGCGGACTTCCCGTCGCCGGAACGCGAAGCCCGCTGCGAGGCCATCCGCCGATTCCAGCAGCTGACGCCGCCGCTGACCGCCAAGTCCCTGGAGGACACCGCGTTCTACCGCTATGGCCGCCTGCTGTCGCGCAATGAAGTAGGGGCGGACCCTGCCCTCTTCAGCATGTCGCCGGAGACGTTCCATCGCCGATGCGCCGCGCGTGCGCGGCATTTTCCGCACGCGATGGTCGCCACCGCCACCCACGACCACAAGCGCGGCGAAGACACCCGCGCGCGCCTGGCCGCGCTCAGCGAATTCCCGGCACTGTGGGCCGATACCGCGGAGGGCTGGCTGAACCGCCACATGCCTTCCTCGTATACCCCGGCCGGCACGCTGGCCGCGCATCCGGCCGATCTGTACATGCTGCTCCAGAGCATCGTGGGCGCCTGGCCCCTGCTGCTCGAACCCGGCGATGAGGCCGGCCTGAAGGCCTTCGCCGATCGCCTGTCCGCCTGGCAGCAGAAGTCGCTGCGCGAAGCCAAGCTGCGGACCAGCTGGGTCGTGCCCGACGAGGCCTACGAAGGCGCCTGCGAGCGGATATTGCGCAGCCTGTTGGCGCCGGGGAACGATCCTGGCGCCCCCGCGCGGCAGATCGCCGATTTCGTGGCGCGCATCGCGCCAACGGGAGTCGTGAACAGCCTGTCGCAAGCCCTGCTGCGCATGACGGTTCCCGGCGTGCCGGACTTGTACCAGGGCACGGAGTTCTGGGACTTCAGCCTGGTGGATCCGGACAACCGCGCGCCGGTGGACTATGAGGCGCGCGCCGCGGCGCTGGAAGCGCCGGATTCCAACGATCCCGACGCACTGATCGCCGATTGGCGCAGCGGGCGCATCAAACAGGCGGTCGTACGGGGCGCCCTGCACGCGCGCCAGTCCGACCCGGAATTGTTCGCCCGCGGCGATTATGTGCCGCTGCCCGTGCTCGGGTTTCGGGGCGACCATATTCTGGCCTTCGTGCGTTGCCTGCAAGACCGCTGCGCCTTTGTTTTTGCGCCGCGCCTTTGCGCGCAGGCGCTTCGTTCCGAGGCCGGGGATGACCCGCGCGCGCCCGCAACCTCGCTGCCCCGCATCGACCCCGATTTCTGGAACACGACGTCGGTTGTACTGCCCCACCGCTATGCAGGAGCCACGCTGCGCGACGCGCTGAGCGGACGCGAGCGCCGCGTCGGCGCTGACAGCATCCTGCCGTTGGCGGAAGTGCTGTCGGATTTCCCCGTCGCACTGCTGGTTGGGTAGGGGGAGCTCACCCCCGAAGCGCTGACGCGCTTCCCCCTCGAGGGGGCGACGCAGCGGAGGGGAAGCCCACCCCCGAAGCGCTGACGCGCTTCCCCCTCGAGGGGGCGACGCGGCGGAGGGGGAGCTCACCCCCGGAGCGCTGACGCGCTTCCCCCTCGAGGGGGCGACGCAGCGGACCGGCGGAGCCGGATCCGCGCGTCCCCGGTGGGGGGCGGCCCGCTGCGTGCGGGGGTTTGTTTCCAGGGAATTTGGCGGTTCTTGGGATGAGCGGACAGGGCTGCGCCGTGGACGCGGCCCTTCCGGGACGAGGTGGGCGGTTGTGTGCGCGCTTTGTGGGCGGGACGCGGGCTGGGATGGAGAGGTACGGCGGCGGTTGCGGCGCTGCGGCGTGCTGGCGGGCCGCCTTCCTGAATATTGATAGGACGCTAATAGTTAGCTTATAATATATTCCATGAAGAAACCGTCCGATGCCCGTCTAGCGGTGCTGACCGGCCATATGCTGGTCATCCATCGCGCCTACCGCGCCGCGGCCGATAAGGCGTTGGCGGATTACGGCTTGTCGCAGGCCACCGCCTGGCCGGTGATCTGGGTCGGGCGCCTCGGCAACGGCGTTCGCCAGGGGGTACTGGCAGACGCCATGGGTGTCGAAGGACCCTCGCTGGTTCGTTTGCTGGATCAGCTGGTGGCCGCCGGTTTGATCGAACGGCGCGAGGATGCGCGCGATCGCCGGGCCAAGACCTTGCATCTGACGCCTGCCGGCGAGGCGCTGCGTGAACAGGTTGAAGCCATGCTCGTGAAACTGCGGCGCCAGGTCTTTCACGAAGTCGATGCCGACGATGCAGAAGCATGCATTCGCGTGTTCGAACGCATCAAGGCCTCTCTCGCGCGCAATCTGCCGCCGCAATCCACTCGTCCGGAGCGCGAGCCGTGAAGCTTCCCACTGCACAGGAAGCGCTGTTCTCGCTGAAGGCCTTCATCGGCGCCATGATGGCGCTTTATCTGTCCATGCTGATCGACCTGCCGCGGCCTTTCTGGGCGGTGACCACCGCCTATGTGGTGTCGCAGCCGTTCGCGGGCGCGGTGCGTTCGAAGGCGGTCTTCCGCCTGGGCGGGACGTTCTTCGGCTGCGCAGCCGTCGTGTTCCTGGTGCCCAGGCTGGCGAATTATCCGGTGCTCATGGTGCTCGCCCTGTCCCTTTGGGTGGGGGTGTGCCTGTATATCGCGGTGCTGGACCGCACGCCGCGATCCTATCTGTTCATGCTGGCGGGATACACCGCCGCGATGATCGGCCTGCCCAGCGTCACGACGCCCGAAACCGTATTCGACACCGGCCTGGCCCGCGTGGAGGAAATCACGGCCGGCATACTTTGCGCCATGCTCGCGCACAGCCTGATCCTGCCCCGCGGGGTCGGTCCGGCGGTGATCGGCCGCCTGGACCAGGCGCTGCGCGACGCGCGGCTGTGGATACAGGACGCCCTGCGCAGCGGCACGGTATCGCAAAGCGACAAGGACCGCAGGGCGCTGGCCAACGACATCACCCAGTTGCGCCTGCTGTCCACCCACGTTCCCTACGACACGGGCCATATCCGGTGGACGGCCCGCTCGGTGGCGGCCATGCAGGACCGCATGGCCGCGCTGACGCCTACGGTGTCCTCGCTGGAAGACCGTCTGCGCGCCCTGCGCGCCTCGGGCCAGCCGCTGCCGCCGGAATTGCCCGCGCTGCTCGACGATATTTCGGCGTGGGTCGAAGCCGGCCCGCGGGGCGATCGTGCGCGCGGCGCGGCGCTGCGCGCACGCGTCGAACGCCTGATGCCCTCGGTGGACGGGGGTTCGGACTGGAACGCCCTGCTCATGGTGAGCCTGACCACGCGCCTGCGCGAGCTGATCGAGCATTGCGAACGCGGGTTCGCGCTGCGGCGGGATATCCAGGCCGGTTTGTCCGGCGCACCCACGCCCATGCCGCGCGAAGCCGCCACGTCGAACCGGGCGCTGCACCACGATCATGGCGTCGCCCTGCTGTCTTCCGTCTCGGCCGCGGTGGCGATCAGCGTGTGCTGCGCGTTCTGGATCGGCACGGCGTGGACCAATGGCGCGACGGCAGCCATGATGGCCGCCATCTTCAGCTGCTTCTTCGCAACCCAGGACGATCCGGTTCCCGGGATCATGCAGTTCCTGACCTATACCGTGGTGTCGATTCCGCTGTCGGCCATCTACCTGCTTGGGGTGCTGCCGGCCCTGCACTCCTTCGAGATGGTGGCCCTGGTGATGTTCCCGGTGTGCTTCGTCTGCGGCATCTACATCGCCCGGCCCGCCAGCATGGGCAAGGCCATGGCGGTGTTCTTCGGCTTTTCCGGCACGCTGGCCATGCACGATACCAACACGGCGGACCTGGTCTCGTTCATCGATACCATGACCGCCCAGATCATCGGCGTGGGCACCGCCGCCGTGGTGGCCGCGCTGCTGCGCAGGATGAGCGCCGAGTACAGCGCGCGCCGCATCCAGGCCGCGAACTGGCGCGACCTGGCTCAGCTGGCGTCGGCCGACCGGCCGCCCGCCGGCAACGCCTACACCGTGCGCATGCTCGACCGCATAGGGCTGGTCTATGCCCGCCTGGCGGTGCGCGGCCAGAACGAAACCCCTGTCGAGGAAGACACCCTGCTCGACTTGCGCGTTGGCAACGAAATCGTCGAACTGCAGCGTGCGCGGGCCGAACTGCCCGTTGCAGACGCCGCAATCCGGCCCGTGCTTTCCTGCCTGGCGCAGTGGTTCCGCAACCGCATCCGCGGCCGCGGCGACAAGCCCGATACCTTCCTGCCGCGGCTCGATACGGCGCTGGCGCGCACCAGCGCCGCGCCCGCCGGCGCCGCGCGCGACCGGGCCATCGTCGCGCTGGTGGGGCTGCGCCGCGGCCTGTTCCCGCAAGCGCCAGCCTACGTGCCGCAGGGCGTTCACAGCGCCCGCGCCGGCCAGCCGCAATCCGATTCAGGAGCAACGTCATGATCGGCGAAATCAGTCTGTACGGCGTCTACCTGCCCTGGCTGCTGGTCCTCGGCGTCATCACGCTGGGCCTGGCTTGGTTCGTGCGCCGCTTGCTGGCGCTGACCGGCGTCTATCGGCTGGTGTGGCACCCCGCCCTGTTCGATCTCGCCCTTTACGTCGTGCTGCTCTACGCCGTGGTGCGCGTTTCCCCTTTGATTTTCTCGAGATAGTCATGAAGGTCCCTTCCCTGCCCGGTCCGCTCGACTTCGTCCGGTTCGCCGTCACCGTGATCCTGGTGGTTGCTGCCGCCTACGCCGGCTGGCGCTTGTGGTCGCACTATGAGCTGGAACCCTGGACACGCGATGGCCGCGTCAAGGCCTACGTCGTCCAGGTCGCGCCCGACGTATCCGGGCTGGTGACCGCGGTGCCGGTGCACGACAACCAGGATGTGAAAGCCGGAGACGTGCTGTTCGAAATCGACCGGGCCCGTTTCCAGCTGGCGTTCGAGCAGGCCAAGGCGGCGGTGGAATCGCAAACCGTGGCGCTGGCGCAAGCCAACCGCGACGCGCGGCGCAATCGGGAGCTGGGGCAATTGGTGTCGGCGGAAGTCCGCGAGCAGAGCCAGACGCGCGTGGAGCAGGCACAGGCCGCGCTGGCGCAGGCAAAGGTGGCGCTGGACGTCGCCCGCCTGAATCTGGAGCGCAGCCGCGTCGTGGCCGCCACGGATGGCCGGGTCACCAATCTGGATTTGCGCGTGGGCGCCTATGCCACCGCCGGGCGCGGCGTCATGGCGCTGGTGGACGCCAACAGCTTCTACGTCGAAGGCTACTTTGAAGAAACCAAGCTGCCGCGCATCCATGAGGGCGACCCGGTCACCGTCGCGCTGATGGGCGAACCGCGCGTGCTTCGCGGGCACGTCGAAAGCATCGCCATGGGCATCGCGGACCGCGATCGCAGCACCGCGGCCAACATGCTGCCCAACGTCAACCCCAACTTCAACTGGGTGCGGCTGGCGCAGCGCATACCGGTACGCGTGCACATCGATGAAGTGCCGCAAGGTGTACGCCTGGTCGCCGGCCAGACGGCCACCGTCTCTGTCGATGCCGTGACCCGGCAGGTAGCCGATGCCGCGCCGTCCGGCGCCGACCAGGCGCCGCCGGAAGCGGCTGCCGGACCCGGGCCGGCGACGCCCGCCGAACCACACGCCAACACCGGCACGGCGGCAAAACGCCCTGCGCAGTAAGCGGACGCCGACCATGAGCACGATGCGTTTCCCTTTCGCCGCCGCACTGATTGCCATGCTCGCCGCCTGCTCGGCGGTGGGGCCCGACTACCATGTGCCGGAACAGGCGGCCGTCAACCGCCCCCAAGCCAATGCACCCTTCGCCGGCGCGGACGACAGCCGCGTCTTTCTCGACGCGGCCGTGCCCGGACAATGGTGGCGGCTTTACGACGACCCGACGTTGAACGGTCTGGTGGAAAAAGCGCTGTCGGCGAACACCGACCTGCGCGTGGCCGCGGCCAACCTGGAGCGCGCCGACGCGATCGTGCGCGAAGCCCGGGCGCAGACTCGGCCCGGCATCTCGCTCAGCGCTTCGCCCACGTTCGGCCACGTATCGGGCGTACAGGAACTGGCCCCCGATTTCCGTCCGCCCAATCAATGGTCCTACAGCGGCAGCGCCGGCATTTCGTACCAGCTGGACCTGGCGGGCCAGATCCGCCGCACCATCGAAGCGGCCGGCGCCGATCGCGACGCCGCGCAGGCCGCATACGACGCCACGCGAGCGGCCGTCGCGGCGCAGACCACGCGCGCCTACACCACCGCCTGCGCGGCCGGCATGCAACTGCTGTCGGCCCGGCGCTCCGTCGACGTGCAACGGCAGTCGGTGGAAGTCAACGAACGGCTGCAACGCCTTGGGCGCGGCACGCCGCTCGATGTCGCGCGTGCGCGCAGCCAGCTGGAGCAGTTGCGCGCCAGCCTGCCGCCGCTCGAGGCGCAGCGCCGCACTGCGCTGTTCCAGCTTGCCACGCTCACCGGCGACACGCCCGCGCAGTTTCCGGCGGCGCTGCGCGAGTGCTCCGCGATGCCCACGCTGAAGCAGCCGATTCCCGTGGGCGATGGCGCGGCCCTGCTGCGCCGCCGTGCGGATATCCGTCAGGCCGAACGCGATCTCGCCGCCGCCACCGCCCGCATTGGCGTCGCCACGGCCGACCTCTATCCCAAGGTGAGTCTGGGGCTGTCGGCGGGCTCCGCGGGGCCGGCCTCCCTCTTCGCGCAGGCGGGCACCTTCAGTTGGAGCATCGGCCCGCTCATTTCCTGGACCCTGCCGAACACCGGCGCGGTGCAGGCCAGGATCGCCGAGGCTGAAGCCGGCGCCAAGGCCGCCTTCGCGCAATTCGACGCCACCGTGCTCAATGCTTTGCGGGAAACCGAAAGCGCGCTGGAAACCTATGCGCGCGAACTGGACCGCGACGCCGCCTTGCGTGCCGCGCGCGACCAGGCCGCCGAGGCGGCGCGTCAGGCCCGGATGCTGTATCAGTACGGCAAAACCGATTACCTGACCGTGCTCGACGCGGAACGCACGCTGGCCAGCACCGAAAGCGCCCTGGCCGCATCGCAGGCGCAGGTCGCGAACGATCAGATCACGCTATTCCTGGCGTTGGGCGGCGGATGGCAGACCCAGGACTCCGGGACGGCGCCGCAGCCCGCCGGCGCGACGCAACTCGTTCCCGCTTCCCGCTGATACGCGGCCGGCCCCAACGACGGCAATGCCGTCAATGCAGCAGGGTGCCTGGCGGCGCGGCCTGATTCAGGCCCAGCGCCGCTTCCCAGCTGCGCAAGGGCACGCAGGTTTGCAGCCGGACGACGGCGCGTTCGATCAGCGCGGGATGCAGCTCGTGTCCGACGTGCGTCGCCACGTCGATGGTGGAATCGCCGTGCAGTTCGCTCAGCCTGGCCTGCGCGCGCCTCGCATGGCTGACAGGCATGACGCTGTCGTCGGCGCCGTGCAGAAGATGAATGGTGGTGTATTGCGGCGCGGCGTGCGGCATCGCCGCGTAGCGCCCGGAAAATGCCAGCACCCGTCCGGCCAGGCCATCGTGCGCCGCGGTCGCTTCCAGTGCCATGATGGCGCCCTGTGAAAACCCGGCAAGCGCGGTGTCGCTTTGCAGCAGGTGAAAGCGCAGCTGGCAGGCGCGGATGTAGGCCACCAGCGCCGGCAACGCGCGCGCCACGCGCGCCGGGCGGTTGTCTTCATCGATGCCGCGCGTGGAAAACCATTGGCGGCCCTCGCCCGGCCCATCGTAAGGCTCGAAACCCGCGGGCGCGACGATGGCCGCTTGCGGAAACGCACGCCGCACTGCCTCGGCCAGGCCTTGCATGTCGGCGGGCGCGCCGCCGGAGCCGTGCAGCAGGATGAAGAGCTGGCGCACTTCTCCCTGCGCGGGCACGGACTCGATATCGGTCGATAAACTCATAGGCTGCTCCGTTGCGCAGCGGCGGCGAGCCGCCCATGCATGTCATTCTAGGCTCGATAAGCCAGCCCTCAGTACCCCGTCATCTCCAGATACCCAGTTCCTCCCGAATCCAGGCGCACGGGACCTTCCCAATAAGGAAACGCGGTCCCCATCCATGCTTGCGGGTACACGGCCGCCGCATTGACATCCAATTCCTTGCCCGACGGTCCGGCCACGCGCACACGCCAACGCGTCGGCACCCGGCGGCCGTTGTGCTGGTCCGTCCAACCCTGCGGGTCCAGCCGAATCTGCGTTCCGTCCAGCACGACGGCGCGGCCGTCCGCGCCGATCCACGTGCCCGCCCGAAAAGGGCCGCCGCTGGACTGGCGAACCTGAAACAGCATGAGCTTGTCGCCGCCGGCCAGGTGCAGCGAAAACCAATCCCAACCCCGCTGATCCGCCGATAGCGGCTGGCTGCTCCATTCGCGGTCCAGCCACGCCCGTCCACGCACGTGATGGCGCTCCTGGCCGCGCCGGACCTCGCCTTCTACGCGATAGAAAGGCTGGCTGTAGTAGTACGACGCCTGGCCCTGTCCGGACTTTTCGCTGTAACCGCCATCGCCATGCAACACCAGCGGTCCGTCCGCCACGAGGGTCAGCCGATACGAGAAGTCCTTGCCGCCTGCCTGCATGGTCAGCCGATTCACGCCATCGGCGCTTTCGCCCGCATCGTCCGGGGCCGCGCCGGCGGACTGCAGCGACCAGTCGTCGATCCAGGCCTCGAAGGGCGTTGCCCGCACGCCGGCCTGCCCCACGCCGCCGCGCGCGAATTTCTCCGCGAAATCGTGCCGGCGCGCGTCGGTCAGCGCCGCATGGGCCATCCACACATTGGGGCTTTCCCAACCGGCGCCATCCCTGCCAGGCCGCAAGGCGGACCGGAACAAAGTCCACTGCGCGCCCCAGGGCTGCCCCTGTTCGTCCTCCAGAGCGGCCGTGACGTACCACCACTCGATGCGGTAGCCGTCATGGGCGCCATGGTCGGCCGGAAACTGCAAGGCCCGCCCGCGTTCGACCTGCAGATAGCCGCCCGCCTCGCTGCCCAGCCCCGCGTAGCTGGCGCCCGGCGGCGGGTCGGCCCGCTCGCAGCCGCCCGTCAGCAGCACGGCCGCCGCCAGCGCCACCCGGCCAGCCAGCCGTGCTCCATATCGCCTCAACACGTCCGCTCCCGGTTGCGCGATTCCATTCGGCGTCCCATGCACGTCCATAGACCTAAGCCTCGCCCGCGAACTGCCGCAGCAGCTCCGCCGGCTGGCGCCGCCGCAACTGCCACACCGGCCAGGCCGCGGCCAGCAAACTCGTCATCAGGCCCAGCGCCGCCAGCCGCACCAGCTGCATGGGGAAGACGTGCAGCGGCAGCCGCCACCCGAAGGCCTGTACATTCACCACGGCGACCAGGCACCACGCCAGCAGGATGCCCAGCGGAATCGCGCACAACACCGTCATCGCGGACAGCATCGACACCTGGCCCAGCGCCAGCCAGGCCAGTCTGGAGCGCTGCACGCCCAAGGCCCACAGAGGAGCAAGCTGCGCCAGCCGGCTGTGGCTCAGGGTCAGCAACCCGATGAACACCGCCACCCCCGCCACGCCCAGCGTCAACCCGTTCAAGGCGCCCGTGGCGGCGAACGTCCGCTCGAAAACCTGACGCGACCATTGTTTGATCCCGGCCTGGTCCACGATCTGCATGCCGGCGGTTTCGAAGCGCCGCGCCAATGCGGCCCGTACGTGCGCCGCCTGGCCCGCGACGGCGTAGACGTGCAGGCTGCGCAGGGATGCCGACGGCCAATCGCGGCGCAACGCGGCGGCGTCCATCAGCACATGGCCCTTGGGGTTGCCGTAGTCCGCGTAGAGTCCCACGATCGCGTAGGCGCGCGTCCCGCCGTTTTCTGCCGGCAGCGCGAGCCGGGCGCCCAGCCCAAGGCCGAGACGCCGCGCCAGCTGTTCGCTGATCATCACGCCTTCACCCTGCGCGACGCGCGCCCATGCCTCGCCCGTGTGCGACAGCAATGGCCACTGGCGACGCGTTTCCGCGTGGTTCTCGACGCCCTGCAGTTCCAGCGGCCATCCCTGGATACGCGTGTCGGCGCGCCACTGGGGCAATACGGCATGCACGTCGCGGCGTTCGCGCAGCCATGCGGCGGCCGTCTCCCCTTGCGCGCTGTCGTGCGGGGTCGCGTACAGGTCCGCCGACAGACGCTGGTCCAGCCATCCCAGGAAGGTAGCGCGGAACCCTTCGGTCATGCTGCCGACGCCGACGCTGGCGGCCAGCGCCAGCAACAGCGCCATCAGCGCCAGGCTCAACGCGGGCAGCTGCTGCCGGCTGTCGGCAACGAACCACGCGGCCAGCGGGCCGCCGGCATGGCGGGCCGCCCACGCCAACGCGCCGTCGAGCAGCGCGGGCAGCAGCAGCGCCGCCGCGAGGAGGATGGCCGCCTGCATCGTGAAGGCGCTGGCCAGGCTGTTGCCCGCTACGCCGCAAGCGGCCGCGACGATCGCCAGCGCGCCGGCGGCCCAGACGCGACGCCGCAGCGCCGCGGCCTGCGCGCCGCGCCACGCCTGAGGGCGCGCCAGCGCCAGCAAGGGCAGGCGCGCGGCGCGCCACAGACTGGCGCCGCCAGCCGCCAGCATGCCCGCCAGCGTCATCGCGATGCCGGCCAGCCACCAGGACGGCGGCAAGGCAAGATGGCTCGCGACTTCGGCGCCATACAGGCCGCGCAGGCTTGCCGCCACATTTCCAAGCAGGGCGCCGGCCAGCAGATACCCCGTCGCCACGCCGGCCAGTCCGCCCGCCAGCGCAAAAGCGGTCAACTCGGCGCCCAGCGCGGCGACCAGCACGCGCAGGCTCACGCCGCACGCCCGCAAGGTCCGCAGCAGCGGGCGGCGCTGTTCCAGCGCCAGCCCGATGGAAGCGTGGACGATGAACAGGCCCACGATGAAAGCCAAAAGTCCCATCGCGGTCAGGTTCAAGTGAAAGCTGCGCGTCAGCCGGTCCAGGTCCGCCCGGTCTGCGGGCGGCGCGGCCTTCAATCGGCCGGCCCATTGCGCAGGCGGCTCGACCGCGCCAGGCTCGCCATCGTGTCCGCCCGGCGTCGCCGTCCCGTCGGGGGTGCGCGCGCTGGCCTGAGCCAACAGCAGGCGGGAGATCTTGCCGGCGGCGTGCAGCAGCCGCTGTGCGTGGCCGATATCCATCACGATGACGCCCGGCGCCAGCTGCGGTTGCAGGCGCAGCGGGGGCAGGCGGTCGCCGTCCACGGTGACCGGCGTGTCGCCGTCCATGAGCCCCAGCCGCGCCAGCGTGTCGGGACCCGCCCAAGCCTGCCCCGGCTCGCCGATGAATGCCCCAAGGTCGAAGGCGGCTGCCCGCCGCCCCGCCACAACGCTGTCCGGCGGCAGGCTCAGCGGTTCGATGCCCAGCACCCGCAAGGCGACCGGGGGATCCCCTGGGAACCGCAGCCGCCCCTCCACCACCGGCGAGACCTGCCACCCGGCGCGGCGCAGCGCGACATAGACGTCCTGCTCCAGCCACTCTCCGGTGCTCGGCAGCCACTGCGCCGCATCGGCGCCCGCGAGCACCGCGCTGGCACGCGCGTAATCGGCGCGCGCCTGGGCATTCAGCGCCTGCACGCCGCTCCACAACGCGGTCGCGAGCCACAACCCGCTGAGGATGCTGACGCACTGCAGACGATGGCGCCGCCAATGACTGGCCAGCGCAAGGATGGCTATCAGGACGCTGCGCATCATGCCTGCCGCCTGGATACGGCGCCGTCCTGCACCCCCGCCTGGATGCGCCCCAGATGCAGCGTCAGGCGGCGGTCGAGCCGGCCTGCCAGGCGGCCGCTATGCGTGACCATCAGCAATGCGCTGCCTGCCTCGCGCACCAATTCCAGCAGCAGGTCCAGCACCGCGTCGCCGCTTGCTTCGTCCAGACTGCCTGTCGGTTCGTCGGCCAGCACCAGTGCGGGCCGGCCCGCCAGCGCGCGGCCGATCGCCACGCGCTGTTGCTGACCGCCCGACAACTGTTCCGGATAGCGGGCGAGCAAGGACCCGAGGCCCAGGCGGTCCGTGATATGCGCGACCCACGCGGGGTCGTGGCGGCCCGCCAGCCGCGCGTGGAACGCCAGGTTGGCCGATACATCGAGGCTGCCGATCAGGTTGTACTGCTGAAAGATCAGGCCGATGCCTGTACGCCGCCACTGCGCCAGCCCCGCCTCGCCGCGGGCGTGCACGGCACGGCCATCGGCAAGCACCTGCCCGCTGTCCGGTTTTTCCAGTCCCGCAATGATATGCAGCAAGGTGCTTTTGCCGCTGCCCGATTCGCCCATCAGCGCCAGGCTGCGGCCCGCCTCCAGCCGCAAGCGCACGCCGCGCAGAACCGGCAACGGGCCCTGCGCGGTCGCGAAAGATTTATGCACGTCCTCGACGATGAGCACTTCCAGACCTTTGGTTCACGGCGGTGCGACTATCGTAACCGCCCGGAACTTTCGTATACGGCGCTGCACTCAGCCGGTCCCTACCGCCCACGATGGAGGCACTGATGGTTGCATTGTCCCGCACGCACGCATCGCCGGTTTGCGATTCGCACAATACGGCGATCCCCCTGGCACGGGGCCAAAACGGCGATATTCCAGGCATGGATCCGCGTACCGCGGTCGCCGTCGGCGCAGCGGCCTTCGAGGCGGTAAAGGACCCGGCCAGGCCGCCCGCGCCGCCCAATTGCTACTACGCCATGAGGCCCGCTCCCAACGCCAACGCCAACGCCAGCGACGCCGGCGACACCTACACGGGAAAAGATCTGCAAGGCACGCGCGCCTATGAGCGCCTGGTCCACATGACGCGCACGCACCCCTCGCTGGGTCCGGAACGCAAGCCGGGCGACACGCCCGAATCCATTGTCGACGCCATGGTGTTCGACCGGCGCACCACCATCCTGCTCGCCCCGTGCCACGATGGCCACACCTGCGCGGACCGCAAGGTCCCCGTGAATGCGAAATCCACGGACGCGGCCATGCCGCCGCCCGCGCGCCGCAAGCGCGCATCGGGCCATGGCGGGGTGACGTCTTCCATTTGGCATGCGTCGCGGCCAAACCCGGATCGGGCCCGGCCCAGCCGGGACGACGACATGGCAGCCTCCCGATCGTGGCGTCGCGCGCTGGACCTTGCGTCGATGCTGCACGGGGGAATCGTCGGCGCGCTGGCCTTCATGGCCGATGTGCTCACGTCGGGCCCAGGGAGCACGGACACCGGCGTGCAACCGCCGGGCGCCACGATGACCCAAGGCGACTTGCCGCGTGAGGACGTGGCCACGTACGAGCGGGAGCTGACCGCGAGCGCGCTCAGCAGCATCTAAGACCTGCCCCGGCGTAGCGGAGCCTGCGCGACAACGCTACGCCGCGGCCGCATCGGCCAGGATCAGATCCGCGCCTTTCTCCGCCACCATCATCACCGCGGCCTGCGTGTTGCCCGACACCATGCTGGGGATGACCGACGCATCCACCACCCGCAACCCCGCCAGGCCATGCACCCTCAACCGCGGGTCCGTCACTGCCTTCGGGTCCTGGCCCATGCGGCAGGTGCCCACCGGGTGATAGATCGTCTGCCCATTGCGCCGGGCGAAGTCCAGCCATTCCTCGAAGGTATTCACCTGCTCGCCGGGACTCAGTTCCGCTTCCACATAGCGCTGCATGGCGGGCCGATGAACGATGCGGCGCGCGATACGCATGCCTTCCACCAGGCAGCGGCGGTCGGTCTCGTCGCTCAGGAAATTGGGCCTGATCGATGGCGCATCGAAAGGATCCGGACTGCGCGCATGGATGCTTCCGACAGAACGGGGCCGCAGCTGCGTAACGCCTATCGTCATGCCCGGATGGCGATCCAGGATGCGCGTGGCTGCGTTGGCATAGCTGGCATGCACGAAAAAATACTGGACGTCGGCATCTGGCAGATCAGGCGACGTCCTGACGAAGCCATGCACCAAGCCCGTTCCCAGGGTCAGGATGCCTCGCCGGCCGGCGTAGTACTTTCCCAGCTCCCGCAGCAGCCGCCATCCGCGCGACATCTCGTTCAGCGTTACCGTCCCCTTGACGCGCCAGTTCATGCGCGTGGCGAAATGCTCCTGGTAGTTCTCGCCCACCCCAGGCAGCGGATGCACGACGCCAACGCCCAGCCCGCCCAGGCGTCGCGGATCGCCGATACCGGACAGCTCCAGCATCTGCGGCGATTGCACCGCGCCCATGCATAGCAAGGTCTCGATGCGCGCCCGCGCCGTCGATTCCTGCCCCTGCCTGCGATAACGCACCCCGACGCAACGCCGGCCCTCGAACACCAGCCGCGTCACATGGGCTTCCGGCAGGATGTGCAGATTGGGGCGGCGCCTTGCCGCTGCCAGATAGCCCTGCACCACGCTCCATCGGCGTCCGCGATGCTGCAGCACCTGGTAGTAGCCGAAGCCCTCCTGGCGCGCGCCGTTGTAGTCCGGGTTCAGGGGCTGGCCGTCTTCCCGGGCCGCGGCCAGAAAGGCCTCGGACAAGGGAAAGCGCTCGCGCACCTGCACGAGGTGCATGGGCCCGCCCTTGCCGCGGCTCGCATCGCCCTGCGGATAGTCTTCGAATCTGCGGAAATACGGCGCCACGTCGCGCCAGCTCCATCCTTCAGCGCCGGCGCGCTCCCAGGCGTCGTAGTCGGCCTGTTGTCCGCGCACGTAAATGCCGCCGTTGATCAGCGTCGAACCTCCCAGACCCTTGCCGCGCGGCACCGCGATTGCGCGCTGGCAAACGTTCTCCTCGGGCTCGGTCTGGAAGCGCCAGTTGTAGACCGGGTCCACCAGAAGCTTGCTGAAGCCCGCGGGGATCGCCACCCACATATTGGCCGCATCGCGGCCGGCTTCCAGCATCAGCACCCGGTAGCGCCCGTTGGCGGTCAGGCGATCGGCCAGGATGCATCCCGCCGTACCGCCGCCGGCGATGATGAAGTCGTAGTCTTCCATCGTCAGGGAGCCGGCGGTTATGCGGCAGGGGACGCCGACGGCACGCCCAGGAATTCGGCCATCAGCGCCAGTTGCGAGGCCAGCATCGGCGCCCCATAGTGAACAGCGCAGCCGCGTTCGCGCGCGGCAAGCAGCAGCGCCGTTTCCTTTGGCTGCATGATGACTTCGCATACCAGTTGCGCCGGCGACAGGCGCGATACGTCCAGGGGCAGCGCGTCGCCCGGCCGCAAGCCCAGCGACGTGCCGTTGATGACCAGATCGTGGCCGCTGGGATCGGCATTGCCGATACGGACGTCGGCGTGCGGATGCAGGGCCAGGACGCGCCGCCGCAGATCCTCGGCCTTTGCCGCGGTGCGGTTGGCGATGGTCAGCCGCGCCACGCCGGCCTGCACCAGGGCGAATGCGATCGCATTCGCGGCGCCGCCCGCGCCCGCCAGATAGGCCTGCCTGCCCTGGACCTGCCTGCCCTCGCCCAGCAAGCCGCGCACGAAGCCTTCTCCGTCAAGCATGGTGGCAACCAGCCGCCCATCCGGATCCCGCCGCACTACGTTCGCTGCGCCGATCTGGCGAGTCACTTCCGACGCCTCATCGCACAGGGCCAGAATGGCCGTCTTGTGCGGTACCGTCACGACGACGCCGCCCAGGTTTTCCATGCCGCGCAGACCCGCCACGACGGCCGGCAGACTGTCCGGCCGTACGTGCATGGGGATCATCACGCCGTCGTATCCGGCGTCGGCGAAGTACGCGTTCAGGCGCGCGGGCGCCTGAACGTGATGGATGGGATCGGCCAGGATGCCGAAGACCCGGGTCTTGCCGCTGATGGGCGTCATGGCTTGCCTCCGTGCTTGGCGATTTGTTCGAGCACTACCTGCCTGACGCCGTCCGCATCCAGCCGGTAGTGCGCATACAGCGACGCGGGCGGCGCGATCAGGCTGAATTCATCGTTTATGCCATGCCGGGCCAGACGCGCACCCGCGCCTGACTCGGCCAGCACTTCGGCCACCGCGGAACCGAGCCCGCCCATCACATTGTGTTCCTCGATGGTGATGATGAGCGGGGCCTGCCGGCTGGCCAGGACGATGGCATCGCGATCCAGCGGCTTGATGGTCGGCATGTCGATGACGCCGATCGAATACCCCTCCTGGCGCAGCGCGGCGGCGGCGTCCAGCGCCGCCCGCACCGCGATGCCGCACGCCACCAGCGTGACGTCGCTGCCCGTGGCATGGACGACGGCCTTGCCGAATTGGAAAGGCCCTCCCTTCTCGTACACGTCGGGCTCCCGTCCCCTGCCGATGCGAAAGTAAATGGGCTCGGGCCAATCGGCTGACGCCTTGATCGCCGCCGCCAGCTGCGGCCCGTCGGCGGGCGACACCACGGTAAGCCCCGCGATGGCGCGCATGGTGGAGATATCTTCCGTGGCGTGATGCGAGGTGCCATAGAAGCCCAGGCTGATGCCCGTGTGGTGGCCGATCAAACGCACCGGCAGGCGCGTGTACGCGACGTCCATGCGGATTTGCTCGCAGCACAGCAGCGCCAGGAACGATGCAAACGTCGCGACAAAGGGCATATGGCCCGTCGTCGCCAGGCCGGCGGCCACCGAAACCATGTTCTGTTCGGAGATGCCGAACTGGATGTATCGGTCGGGATACGCCGCTGCGTAGCGCGCCAGTCCGTTGGAATGCTGCAGATCGGCCGAACCCGCGACTACCGGGTGGCCGGCGCGCGTCAGCTCGATCAGCGCATCGGCCAGCCAGGATAGGCCGGGCGTCACGGCGTTGAGCGCCCGGTACTGCCATGAATCGGGCGAGCGAAGGGCCGCGCCGGCGGCGGACGGCGTGGCGGTTTGCGGCGTTTGCGCGGCGCGCTGGGTTTGCGTCATGCCTGCCATGGTCAGATCTCCCGCGCCATGATTTCGTCGATGGCGGCCCGCGCATCCGCGGGCGCCAGATAGCCCAGGTGCCAGCCCGGCTCGGTTTCCATGAAGCCGACGCCCTTCCCCTTCACCGTGCGCGCGATCACGCAGGCCGGCCGCGCCCGCGCCGTATCGGCCTTCAGGCGCCGCAGCAGTGCGGTCAGGGCCGAGAGATCGTGGCCGTCCACCTCATGCACGTCCCAGCCGAAGGCGGACCATTTATCGCGCAGGGGCTCCACGCCCATCACCTCGTCGACCTTGCCGTCGAGCTGGTAGCCGTTGCGATCCACGATGGCGATCAGGCGCGACAGCCGGTGGTGCGCGGCGAACAGCGCGGCTTCCCACACCTGCCCTTCCTGCATCTCGCCGTCGCCGAGCATCACGAACACATGATAGGACCGGCCGCGCATCCGGCCGCCCAGGGCGATACCGGCGCCATTGGACAGAGCATGCCCGATCGAGCCCGAACTGAAATCGATGCCAGGCACTTTCGCCATATCGGGATGGTCGCCCAGCGGACTGCCCAGCCGGGTATAGCCGTCCAGCAATTCGCGGGAAATGAACCCCTTGTCCGCCAGCACGGGGAACAATCCCACCGCCGCATGGCCCTTGCCCATGAGAAAGCGGTCGCGTTCTTCCCACCGTGGGTCGCCTTGCCGCAGCGCCATGACGCCGTAGTAGAGGGAGGCAAAGATCTCCGCGCAGGAGAATACGGAGCTGTAATGCCCGACCTTGGCGATCTCGATCAGCCGGATCGTCTCCAGCCGGATGAATCTGGCGCGCTCGCGCAGCCGGGCAAGCTCACCGGCATCCGGCGCGTAATCCGCATCGGCCATCTCTCCTCCTTATTGTCGCTCGTGATATATGATATATAATATAGGCACCGTACGGCAAGCATCGGCCCGGCGCTAGAATTCCGTCCTTTCCTTCGCGGCTCGCCGTTTCGTCATGTCCAATCTCAAGCCCGTCAAAAAAGAAAACCTGTCGGTCCGGGTCTACACCGAAATACGGGAAGCGCTCATCAACGGCCAGTACGAGCCTGGCGAACGGCTCATCATCGGTGAACTGGCGCAGGAGCTGGGCGTGTCCATTACGCCGGTTCGCGAAGCCATCTTCCGCCTGATCAGCGAACAAGGCCTGGAGATGCAGGCGGCCACCGCCGTCTATGTGCCCTACGTCAATTCGGAAAAACTGCGCGAAATCCAGCAGATCCGCTTTCACCTCGAAGGCATGGGCGCCGCCGAAGCTGCCACGAAGATCACGCCGGCCCAGTTGGACAACCTGGTGGCGCTGCAGGAAGCCTTCATCGCCTGCACGTCGACCGATCCCAAGCGGGCGAGCTACCTGAACCGCAAGTTCCACTTCGCCATCCTGGAAGCGAGCCGCATGCCGATCCTGAGGAACACGGTGGAATCTTTCTGGGTCATCACGGGGCCCATCCTGAAGGTCTTCCACGTGAAGACCGCCGGACTCGATTACTCCGGCGGACAGCACAGGCACGAAGCCGTGCTGGCCGCGCTCAAGGCGCGCGACCCCGAAGCGGCGGCAAAAGCCATCCAGGCCGATCTGGTGTGGGGCGGCAAGATCATGATCGACTGGCTGGTGGAGAAGGAAAAGGAGCAGGAAGCCCTGGCCGCGGCGACGCGAGCCAAATAGGCCGCGGAAGGCGCGGCGTGCGCCGCTGTCGCGGTCGATCCAAGGAGCAGGAGCAAGGAGACCGCATGTTCAGAATCTTCGGCGCACCGTCACGCTACATCCAGGGCCCGGGCGCCATCGAAAGCCTGGGCGAATGCGCGGCCCTGTTCGGCCGGCGCGCCGCCCTGGTCATCGACGGCCATGTCTGGACGCTGATCGGCGAACGGCTGCAAACGATCTGCCGCAAACACGACGTCGCGCTCGCGCCATTGCGCGTCGAAGGCGACATCACACCGGCCCGGATCGACGCCCTGCGCCGCGATGCCTTGCGAACGCCGCCGCCCCTCGTCATCGCGGCGGGCGGCGGCAAGGCATTGGATGCCGGCAAGGCCGTGGCCAAGGCGGCGCACTGCCACCTGGTCACCGTGCCCACCGTCGCTTCCAACGATGCGCCCACCAGCAAGAACTACGTGCTGTACGACGACGATCATCGCCTGCTGGCCGTCGAGCACATGCTGTTCAACCCGACCATCGTCATCGTGGACACCGCGCTCATCGCCACGGCGCCGGCGCCCTTCTTCCGCGCGGGATTGGGCGACGCCATTACGAAGAAGTTCGAGGCTGAACAGTGTGCCCGCAGCCAGGGCCGCAATATGTATGACGGCGCCTCCACCCTGACCGCGCAGGCCATCGCCGACGCCTGTTTCCGGACTCTGCTGGCCGACGGCGAAGCGGCGCTGGCCGCCGCGGGCGGGGGCCGCCCCACGCCGGCGTTCGAACGCGCCGTCGAAGCCATGATCCTGATGAGCGGGCTGGGGTTCGAGAGCGGCGGGCTGTCCATCGCCCACGCGCTGACACGGGGCCTGCCCTGCATCGACGGCGTGGCGACATCGCCGCACGGCCTGCAGGTGGCCCTGGGGCTGCTCGTGCAGCTGGACCTCGAGCAACGCCAGGACGCCATGCGCGATGACATCGTCGCCTGGTACCGCAAGGTGGGGCTGCCGGCTTCGCTGTCCGAATTGGGCGCCACGGCGGTCGAACCGGAACAGGCGCGCCGCGCGGCCACGCTGACGTTGAAAGCCCGCCACGCCGCGAATTTCGAGCGCCCGCTGGACGTCGACCGGCTTGCGAGCGCCCTGCTGCGTCACGCCTGACCGCCGTATCAGAACGCCACGTTTTCCCTGCCCTTCAGGCCAAGCTTTTCCCGGGCGTCATCCGGCGTGGCGATCTCCAGATTCAGGGCTTCGAGTATGGTCCGGATACGCTCGACCTGGGCACGATTCGATTGCGCCAGCTGGCCCGGCCCGATCCACAATGAATCCTCCAGGCCCACTCGCACGTTTGAACCCATGGCGGCGCCTATCGTGGCCAGGGGGATCTGATTGCGGCCCGCGCCCAGGATGGACCACTCGTAGTCGGCGCCGAACAGGCGGTCGGCGGTGCGCTTCATGTGCATCAGGTCTTCCGGATGGGGACCGATGCCGCCCAGGATGCCGAACACGGACTGTATGAACGGCGGCGACTTCACCAGCCCCCGATCGACGAAGTGCTTCAGGTTGTAGAGGTGGCTGATGTCATAGCACTCGAACTCGAAGCGGGTGCCATTGGCGTTGCCGATCGAGAGAATGGTCTCGATGTCCTGATAGGTGTTGCGGAAGATCAGGGAGCGGCTGTTTTCCAGATGCTCTCTTTCCCATTCATGCCTGAAGGTTTTGAACCGGTCGAGCATGGGAAACAGGCCGAAGTTCATCGAGCCCATGTTCAGCGACGCCACCTCGGGCTTGAACACCGCCGCGGGCCGCATGCGTTCCTCCACCGTCATATGCGGGCTGCCGCCGGTGGTGATATTGACCACGGCGTCGGTTTCCGCCTTGATGCGCTTGAGAAAGGGCTCGAACAGCGCGGGATCCTGCGATGGTTTGCCGGTCTGGGGATCGCGCGCATGCAAATGCAGCACCGCGGCGCCCGCCCGAGCTGCGCCGATCGCGGCCTCGGCGATTTCATCGGCCGTCACGGGCAGGTGCGGCGACATGCTCGGCGTGTGGATGGCGCCCGTGACGGCGCAGGTGATGATGACCTTCTGCTTGGGCTTAGGCATTCGTGTCTCCGCTCGGCTGTTTATGGCGCATCAAACGCATCAACTGCTCGTCGCGCCAGAAACGGCGCGGCGCCAGATCCTTTTCGGGAAGCACGGCGCGCCGCTCCCGGGCGAGCTGGCCCACCAGATCCTCCGTCCAGTCGGGCGGCTGCGCCTGGGTCGCGGCGATGGAGGCATACATGCCGCCATAGCGGGCGCAGTAGTCGGCGATGCCGCCGGGCGCATTCAAATCTATGGTTTCGAGCGGCCCCATGAAGGACCAGCGCAGACCGAGTCCGTCCTTGACCGTGGTATCGATGTCCTCGACGCTGGCGATGCCGTCGCGCACCAGGCGGAACGCCTCCTGCAGCAGCGCGCCTTGCAGGCGGTTCAGGATGAAGCCTTCGATCTCGGCGCGCACTTCCACCGGACGCTGCCCCACGCTCGCCAGAATTTCACGGGCACGCGCCACAGTGGACGCGTCCGTCCACGGCGCGCCGCAGATTTCCACCACGGGCGCCAGATACGGCGGGTTGACGGGATGTGCGACCAGGCAGCGGTGCCGCGAGCGCAGATGCTCCGTGAAGCGGCTGGCGGGAATGCTCGACGTGGAACTGGCCAGAATGGCGGTCGGGTCGGCCAGCGCGTCAAAGGCGGCAAAGCGCTCGCGCTTCAATTCGACGACTTCGGGGCAGTTCTCCTGCACGTACGCGGCGCCCGCCAGCGCCTCTTCCAGCGTCGCGGCGATGTGCACACGCTGGGCGATGGCATCGGCATCGCGCGCGAGCCCATGGGTCTGGAGCGCATGCAATTGGCGCACGACGAGCATGCGGGCCTGCGCCGTCCGCTCCGCTTCGGCGTCGAACAGGCGCACCTGCCAGCCCGCGCGCGCGAAGACGATGGCCCAGCCCTGCCCGATCAAGCCGGCGCCCACGATGGCCGCTGTCGGCATGGCGCACCTCCCTCAATAGAGTTTTTGCGTGAAGCCGTCCACGGCCAGCGCCTGGCCCGAGATATTGCCGGCCGCCTCGCTCGCGTTGAACAGCACCAGATTGGCGACGTCGCGGGCGGTGACCATGCGGCCCAGGGCCGCCTGACCCTCGTACTGCGCCGCGATCTCTTCCACAGGACGTCCCAGCGCGCGGGCCTTCGCCTCGATCACCGCGCGGATGCGCGGACCTTCGACGGCACCCGGCAGAATCGCGTTCACGCGGATGCCGTAAGGCCCCAGCTCCAATGCCAGCGTTTTGGTGAAGCCGATGACCGCCCACTTCGACGCAGCGTAGGCGGAGCGGCCCGGAAAACCCAGGTGGCCCGCGGCGGACGACAGATTGATCATGACGCCCGCCTTCGATTGCTTCAACAGCGGCACCGCGCGCCGCGCGCAGAGAAACTGCCCGGTGATGTTGACCGCGAGCGTGCGATCCCAATCGGCCTTGGACAGCGTTTCGACAAAGCCGGTCGGACCCGCGATACCGGCATTGTTCACCAGCACATCCAGGCCGCCCAGTTTTTCCTGGACGACGCCGAACAACTTGTCCACGCTTTCCTCGTCGGCCACGTCGGCCATCGCGGTATGCAGGCCCGGCAGGTCTTGCGCGGCCTGCGCCAGTCGCGCTTCGTCGATATCGCAGATCAGGACGCTGGCGCCTGCCCGGTGAAAACAGCGGGTCATCTCAAGACCCAGGCCGTCGGCGCCAGCCGTGATGAGGACTTTTTTGCCGCGGTAATCCACGTCTTCGAACATGGCTTGTCTCCGTTTTCATCCGCCCTTATCGCTAGGGAAATCCCCCATTTACCGTGCTTCTGGGGCCACGACAGAATTTGGGCAGCTTTCGTTCGTCCGCGCGGAAAATATATCATATATGTTTAGCGCTGCCAGGGTGTGCGATCGCCATACAACGACATCAAGGAGCGAGACATGCATAGCATCAGGAAATGGGCGCTGGCAGTCGGCGCGTGCGGCGCGCTACTCAGTGGCGGAGCCTGGGCCGATATCAAGGTTGGCGCTGTCTACCCCTTCAGCGGCGCGTTGGCGCTCCTTGGACAGGAAAGCTTCCGCGGGCTGGAAATCGCGGTCAACGAAGTCAATGCAGCGGGCGGAATCAACGGCCAGAAAATCCAGATCATCAAGGCCGACGCCGTGGACCCGAACCAGGCGGTGTCGGAAACCAAACGCCTGACGTCATCCGGCGTGGCTGCGGTGTTCGGCAGCTATGCGTCCGGCATTTCATACGCCGCCACGCCCGTCACCGAACTGGCGGGCATCCCGTATTTCGAGCTCGGCGCAACCGCGCACAAGATCACCCAGCGCGGCTACAAATATCTGTTCCGCAGCAATCCCAACACCGGCAAGTACGGCTATGCGGTCGTCAACGCGCTGCATGACCTGATCGCGCCCGGCATGGGCATGTCCCCCAAGGACATTACCATCGGCATCATCCACGAAGACGGGCCCTACGGCACCGACGTTGCCGCGACGGAGCAGCAGCGCGCCAAAGAGCTCGGCTACAAAGTGGCCGAAGTCCTGCCCTACTCCGCCAAGACGGTGGATCTGTCTTCGCTGATCCTGCGATTGAAAGGCGCCAACGTGAACGTGGTGCTGCAGACGGCTTACCAGAACGACGCCATCCTGTATTTCAATCAGGCCAAATCGGCGGGCTTCACGCCCAAGGTCGTGATCGGCGCAGGCGGCGGCTATTCGCTGGCGGACACCGCCAAGGCCGTCGGGCCGGCCATGAACGGTGTATTCGACCTGGACTTCCCCCAGGCTTCCATCAATCCGGAAGGCGCGCCGGGCCTCGACAAGTTCCTGCAGGCCTACAAGACCGCCTACAAAAGCGATCCGCAATCCGGCCACAGCCTGGCCAACTACGTCGGCGCCAAGGCCTTTCTGGAAGCCATGGCCAACGCCAAATCCACCGACAAGGACAAGATCCGCGCCGCGGTGCTGGCCTACAAGAAAAAGCCGGGTGAGACCGCCAATGGCTGGGGCTTCGATTTCGGCGAGGACGGCCAGAACAATGCATCGGAGTTCTATGTGATGCAGTGGCAGGATAACGGCAAACTCGTCACCATCTCGCCGCCCAATCTCGCGCTCGGCAAGCCGATCTTCAACAAATAAACGAAGAGGCCGGACGGCGGCCCGGACGTTCGCGGCGTCCGGGCCGCCCCATCGCGGGATTGCACAATGGATATATTCGTTCAGCTGATCATCAACGGGCTGCTGCTGGGCGGCGCGTACACCATCATCAGTCTCGGCCTGACGCTGATCTTCGGCGTCGTGCGCGTGGTCAACTTCGCGCACGGCGAATTCCTGATGGTCGGCATGTACCTGGTCTACCTGGCGGCCATGCAGTTCGGCCTGCATCCCTACATCGGCCTGGCGCCGGTAGCGATCATCATGTTCGCGCTGGGCGCGTTCACGCAGCGCGCGATCATCCAGCCGCTGCTGAACAGCGACGAACATATCCAGATCTTCGCGACGGTGGGCGTGTCGACCATCCTGCTGAACCTGGCGCTGGTGGTGTTCGGCGCCAACGTGCTGCGCGCGCCCGTCGAAACAGGCACCGGCGCTTTCGCGCTGGGCAAGTATTCGATGGTCAGCGGGCAAGCGATCACCTTCCTGGTCGCGATCGTGCTGGCAATCCTGCTGCATGTCTTCATGCACCGGACCTACCTGGGACGGGCGCTGCGCGCCGTCGCGCAGCACCGCTACGCGGCCATGCTGATGGGCGTGAACGTCAGGATGGTCTACGTCATCGCGTTCGGCCTGGGAACGGCCTTCGTCGGCATCGCGGCGGGCCTGCTGGCGCCGCAATATCCTGTGTTCCCGACGGTGGGCACGTATTTCGTGCTGACCGCCTTCGTCATCGTCGTGCTGGGCGGCATGGGCAGCCTGTACGGCGCCGTGGCCGGGTCCATGATCATCGGCGTGGTCGATGCGCTGGCGGGCTACTACATCGCGCCGGACCTCAAGGAGGTCGTCTACTTCGGCATCTTCCTGCTGATTCTGGTCCTGCGCCCCGCCGGTCTCTTCGGCGTCGGGACGGAATAACAAGGAGCTGCCCGTGTTCCCCGATTTCCGCAGCCCCAAGGGCTACGTCAGCCTGATCCTGCTGGCCGCGATGTTCGCGGTGCCCGTGATCGCCGGCACGCCGTTCTGGACGAACCTGTTCATCCTGCTCTTCGTCTTTGCCGCCATGTCGGTGGCCTGGAACATCGTGGGCGGCTATGCCGGCAAGCTGTCGCTGGGCCATGCCGTTTTCTACGGCATCGGCGGCTACACCGCCACGCTGCTGACCCAGAACTTCGCGATTTCTCCGTGGATCGGCATGGCGGCGGGCGCGCTGTTGTCCGGGGTGGTGGCGGCGGTGATCAGCTACCCCACGCTGCGCCTGCGCGGCCCGTTCTTCGCCCTGGCCAGCATCGCGATTCTGGAGGTCTTCCGCCTGCTGGTGATCCATGAGGAGAGCTGGACGGGCGGCTCCAGCGGCATCAGCCTGCCCTTGAACATCGGCTGGACCTGGATCGTTTTCCGCGAAAAGGTCAATTACGTCATCATCGCCTTCGCGCTGTTCGTGCTGGTGCTTTGGGTATCGTGGGCCATACGCAAATCGCGCATGGGCCACTACCTGATCGCCATCCGCGAACGCGAGGACGCCGCGCGCAGCGTGGGCATTCCCACGGTCAGGATGAAGATTCTCGCGGCGGTGGTGTCCGCCATGCTGACCAGCATCATCGGCACCTTCCACATCACCTACCTTACCTTCATCGACCCGGCCTCCGCCTTTTCCCTGGACCTGTCGGTGCAGATAGCGATGTTCGCACTGATCGGCGGGCTCGGCACCGTGGCCGGACCGATCGCCGGCACCTTCCTCGTGCTGCCCATCGCGGAACTGGCGCGAGGCTGGCTAAGCGCGGTCGGCAACGGCATGCACGGCCTGATCTACGGGCTGATCCTGGTGGCCGTGGTACTGACCATCCCGCGCGGCCTGGCGGGCGCCTTCGGCCCGGTCATCGAGCGCCTGCTGGCGCGGCTGCCTTATCTCGGCCGCGCGGAGGGCGATCGCCAGCGGCGCGTCGCGGTCCTGGCCGCCGCGCCGGCCGCGGGCGGCTGGTCCACGCCCCTGGCCGAAGCCGCCGCCCCGCCCCTGCCTTCCGCCGTGCCGCCGCCGGCCCAGCCGCAGGAAGCGCTGGAACTGGCCGACGCCGCTTCGATGCCGGCGGCGCCCGCCCGGCCCATCGGCGCTCCCATTCTCAAGGCGGAACACCTGCACAAGCGCTTCGGCGGCCTGCGCGCCACCAACGACGTGTCCCTGACATTGCACGAACACGAGATTCTGGGGATCATCGGGCCGAACGGCGCTGGCAAGACCACTGTCTTCAATCTGCTATCGGGCTTCCTTGCGCCGGATCAGGGCACGGTGCAGCTGCGCACGGCAGAGGGGCAATGGGTCAGCTGCGGCACGCCCGACCAGTTCGCGCACCGCGGCCTGGGCCGGACCTTCCAGATCGCTCAGCCCTTCACCGGGCTGAGCGTGCTCGAAAACATCATGCTGGGCGCCTTCATCCACACCGCCGACCGTGACGAGGCGGAACGGATCGCCCGCGAAGTGGCGGAACGCACGCGTTTGACGCGCTTCCTGGATACGGAGGCGCGCAACCTGACGGTGGGCGGCATGAAGCGCCTGGAAATGGCGCGCGCCCTGGCCACGCGTCCGCGCATCCTGCTGCTGGACGAGGTCATGGCCGGGCTCAATCCCACCGACATCGAAGCCGCCATCCAGCTGATCCGCGGCATCCGCGACAGCGGCGTGTCCATTCTGTTGATCGAGCACATGATGCGGGCCACGATGGCGCTGTCCGATCGCATCATCGTGATCAACGAAGGCAGCGTGCTGGTCAGCGGGACGCCGCGCGAGGTAGTTGAGAACCCGGCGGTGATCGAGGCTTATCTGGGCAAGGAGTACCAGGATGCTTAAGGTGTCGCAGTTGCGGGCGGGCTACGGCAAGACGCAAGTGCTGAACGGCCTGGACTTCGAGGTCCGGGCCGGGGAAATCGTGACGCTGATCGGAGCCAACGGCGCGGGCAAGACGACGACCCTGAAGACCTTGTGCGGCATCATGCCATGCCAGGGCGGCAGCATCGAGTTCGAAGGCCAACCCCTGACCAACCGCACGCCGTACGATATCGTCGATGCCGGCATCACCATGATTCCGGAAGGCCGCCAGCTGTTCCCGCATTTCACCGTGCGCGACAACCTGCTGATGGGCGCCTACAAACGCGCGGCCCGGCCGCTGGTGCGGCGCAAGCTGGAGGAAGTGCTGGAGATCTTCCCGCGCGTCAGGCAGCGGCTGGGGCAGTATGCCGGCTCGCTTTCCGGCGGCGAACAGCAGATGGTGGCCATCGCACGCGGCATGATGGCCAATCCCAAGCTGCTCATGTTCGACGAGCCGTCGCTGGGTCTGTCGCCCCTGCTCGTGCAGCAGATGTTCGACATCATCCGCAATATCACCGCGCATGGGGTCACCGTCCTGCTCGTGGAGCAGAACGTATTTCGAACGCTGCGGCTGGCCGACCGCGGCTACGTGCTGGAGAACGGCGCCATCGTCCTGTCGGGCACGGGGCAGGAGCTGTTGAACAATCCGCACGTGAAAAAGGCCTACCTGGGACATTGACGAAGGCGCACCGACATGTCGAATGCCACCCCTGCCAACAGCCCGTCCGCCGGCGCGGACGCTGTGGCCGCCGGGCTCGATGCCGCGGCCGCCCCGGCCGGGTTGCGTTTCGCGGGCAAGACCGCGCTCGTGACGGGCGCCGTCGGCGGCATCGGATCTGCCATCGTGCACGCGCTGGCGAGCGAGGGCGCCAAGGTAGCCATGATCGACCGCGACGCGCATGCCGGCGCCGCCTTCGAGGCTCGTTTGTGCAAGGCCGGCCATACCGTGCGCTTCGCCCACGCCGACGTGCGCGACTTCGAAGCCTGCCAGACCGCCCACGCAGCGCTGACGCAGGCGCTGGGCGGCGTCGACATCCTGATCAACAACGTGGGCATCTCTCCGAAGACCGACGGCCGCGCCCTGAAGGTATGGGAAATGCCGCCGCAGGAATGGGACGCCGTGGTCCAGGTCAATCTGAACAGCGTGTTTTATCTGGCCCGGCTGGCCGTGCCCCATATGATGGCGCGCCGCTGGGGCCGCATCGTCAACATGTCGTCCGTGGCGGGCAAGGCGTATTGCGATATCGTCGGTGGCCATTACGCGGCCACCAAGGCGGCGCTGATCGGCCTGACCCGCCACTGGGCAGGCGAACTGGGCGAGCACGGCATCACTGTCAACGGCGTGGCCCCGGGGCGCATCAGCACGCCGCTGCTGAAGACCGTGCCGCAGGCGGTGAACGACGCCGTTGCGAGCGCCACGGCGCTGCGGCGGCTCGGCACGCCCGAGGAGGTCGCGGACACCTGTCTGTTCCTGGCTTCCGACCAGGCGCGCTTCGTCACTGGCCAGGTCATAGACGTGGCCGGCGGCTGGCTGATGACGTAAGCGCCGGCCCCTGCGAGCGCGGCCCGCCAATCGATGGCGGCAAAAGGAAGACCCAGCGTCAGCCGGACACGTAGAGCCCGCCGTTCACGTGCAGCACCTCGGCGGTGATGAAGCTGGCGTCGTCGCTGCACAGGAAGGCAATGGCGGCGGCCACTTCGTCCGCGCGGCCCAGCCGCTTCAGCATGGACTCCTGGCGCGAGGAATCGGCGCGCGTTTTCAGCAATTCCTGCGTCATGGGCGTTTCGATGATCCCGGGCGACACGGCGTTGACGCGCGTGCGCGGCCCCAGTTCACGCGCAAGGCTGCGGGTGAAGCTCAGCAACGCGCCCTTGGACGCGCTGTAGTGTGCATTGCAGAACGCGCCCCGATGGGCGGCCATGGACGATACGTTGACGATGGCGCTGCCGGCATTGAGCAGCGGCAGCAGGCGCCGCGTCAGGTAGAACACCCCGTCCAGGTTCACCGCCAGCGTGCGCCGCCATTGTTCGTCCGTCATTTCGGAAAACGGCTCGGCCAGATAGATGCCCGCCGCCGGAACCAGGAAGTCCACGCCGGCGCAGGCTTGCGCGATGCGGGCGGCCGCCGTATCGGCCGCCGCCGGGTCCGACAGATCGAGCGCGAGCGTAAGCACCGTTCCGGACGCCTGCGGCAAGGCGGCCGCGAGCCCGTCGAGCGCGGCCGCATCGACATCGATCAGGCACAGATTCGCGCCGGCGTCGCGGAAGCGCCGCGCAACGGCCTGGCCGATCCCGCCAGCCGCGCCGGTCAGCACCAGCGTACGCCCGGAAAAATCATATTGGCTCATGGAAGGCATCACGTCATAGGAGCAGCGCCATGGGCTGCTCCATGTAGCGGGTGAAGCGGGCCAGCCAGCGCGCCGCCAGGGCCCCGTCGATGGCGCGATGGTCGACGGCCAGCGTGTAGCGCAGCACCGTCGCCACGACCACCGCATCGCCGTCAGCCATCGGTTCCCGGGCCGCCGCGCCCAGCGCCAGCATGGCCGACTGCGGCGGATTGATGATGGCGGCAAAGTCCATCACCCCATGCATGCCCAGATTGCTGACGCCGAAGCTGCCGCCCTCGTACTCCACCGGCGCAAGCCTGCCTTCCCGCGCGCGCGCCACCAGCGTCCCCAGGGTTTCGCTCAGGGCTGCGACGCCAAGCGTGTCGGCCGCGCGCACGATGGGCGTGATCAAACCCTTGTCGGTCGCCACCGCCACGGCAATATCCGCACGGCGGTGCCGATGCAAGCCTTGCGGCGCCCATGTCACGTTCATCTCGGGCACGTCGCGCAGCGCGCAGGCCGCGGCGCGCACCGCCAGGTCGTTCAGCGATATCCGCCGCGGCGCCACGGCGTTCAGTTGTGCGCGCAACGCGAGCAAGGCGTCCGCGCGGCATCTTCCGCGCAGGTAGAAGTGCGGGATGGTCGTCTTGCTTTCGGTCAGGCGGCGAGCGATGGCAAGGCGCATGGCGGTGTGCGGGATCACGTCGATGTCCGTGCCCGCTTGCGCCTCGGTCGGCGATGTATCGTCCTGTAGAGTCTGTCCCTTCCCGCCGGACGCCGCAGCGGCTTCGCCTGCCATGACGGGCGGCGGCACCGGTGATGGCGATTGCCGCCGCGACGGCGTCTCTTGCCTGGCGCGCTCGATGTCCCGCTTGACGATGCGTCCGCCCGGGCCCGAGCCGGCCACGGTCCGCAGGTCCAGGCCGGCGTCCGCTGCCAGACGCCGGGCCAGCGGACTTGCCATGATCCGCCCTGCGCCGTCGCGCGCCCCGGCATCCGCGCCGTTAACTTCCGGCAGGCCCGGCACGTCCGCCGCCGTTTCGCCCTGCTCCAGCAGCACGGCCAGCGGCGCGCCCACCGCCACGCGGGCGCCGGCGCCGACCAATAGCTTGCCAACCCGGCCGTCGCACTCGGCTTCCAGATCGACCACCGCCTTGTCGGTTTCGATGCCGCCCAGGCTGTCGCCCCGCCGCACGGCATCGCCCTCGCCCACCAGCCATTCCACCAGGACAGCGTCCTTGGCGTTGGCCGAAACCGCCGGCATCCGGACCAGTGTCGCCATCAGGCCTCCCCTTTATTGCGCATGACCTCGCGCAACGCCTCGGCCACTTCCTCCGTGCGCGCGATGGCCGCGCGCTCGAGCACGCGCGAAATACTGGGCGCTGCCAGCGCGCCCGTGACCCGCTGCACGGGCTGATCCAACCAATCGAAATAGCGCCGCTGGATCTCGTCGGCGAGCCAGCCGCCATAGGAGGTCCCGCGTGCGCCCTGCTCGACGATCAGCACATTGCTGGTCTTGCGCACGCTCGCGCCTATGGTGTCCCAATCCAGGCTGGCGCGGTCCAGCCATCGCAGATCGATCACGTCGGCGTCGATGCCGGCCTCATCCAAGGCCTGCAGCGCGTGGCGCACCATGGACAGGTAGGCGATCACCGTGACAGCCGGTCCGGTCCGCCGCATCGCGGCACGCCCGACGGGCAGCACGTAGTCGTAGTCGTCCACCGGGCCCGGCCCTTCGGCGTTGTACAGGTCCACGTGCTCGATCACCAGCACCGGATCCTGGCATCGCAACGCGGCGTTCATCAAGCCGACGTAGTCGAAGGGATCGGAAGGCGCGACGATGCGCCAGCCCGGGCAGGTAACGAAAACTCCCGCCGGATCCATGGAATGCTGCGACCCATAGCCGGTTCCCATCGCCACCTTGGTGCGCAGCACCAGCGGCACCGCGTCGCCGCCGCCAAACATGTGGCGCCATTTGCCGATCTGGTTGAACACCTGATCGGCGGCCACCCACATGAAGTCGGGGTACATGAACTCGACCACCGGCCGGTAGCGCCCGTCCAGCGCGATTCCGCCTGCCAGGCCGACAAAGGCGTTCTCGCTGATGGGCGTGCCCAGGCAACGGCCCGGATAGCGTTGCGCCAGGCCCCGCGTGGCGCCGTTGGTTCCGCCCTTCAGGCGATGCACGTCTTCGCCCATCACCACGATGCGGTCGTCTTGCGCCATGCGCCGATCCATGACCTCGGCCACGGCGTCGATGAACTTGCATTCGGCGATGCCGCCGTGAAAGCCGTCCCGGTCGGCGACGGGCGCGTTTTCCATCTCGCCCAGGTCGCCGAGGATGCCCACGTCGCGAAAGTCCGGCGCCGGCCACAAGGCCGGGCGGATGCGCCGCTTGCCCTCCTCCGCCTGCGGATCGGGCTCGACCAGGGCCTCGACCGCGGCGCGCATCGCTTGCGCCACCCGCTCGCGCAGCACGTCCAACTGCGCCTGGGTGATGAGTCTGCGCTGCATCATGCGGCGCGCCAGCAACGCCAGCGGATCGCGATCGCGCCAGGCCTTTTCTTCCTCCTTGCTGCGATAGCCGAAGGCGCTGCCGGGATACGGGCCGTTCTGATGAAAGAAGCGATAGACATCCGCCTCGATCAGCGTCGGCCCCTTGCCGGCGCGCATATGGCGCAGGGCCGCCTGCATCGCCAGGTGCACGGCGAGCGGGTCCATGCCGTCCACGTGCCAGCTGGGGATATTGAAGGCGCCGCCGCGCGCCGACAGGCGCGGCTCGGCGGTGCTTTCCTCGACGCCCGTGGACACCGCATAACGATTGTTCTCGATGAAAAAGCACAACGGCAGCTTCCAGGCCGCGGCCAGATTCATGGTCTCCAATACGGAACCGATGTTGATCGCGCCGTCGCCGAAATAGGTCACCATGACCGCGTCCGTGCCGGCGTGCCGGTTCGCCCACGCCTGGCCTGCCGCCATCGGCACGCCGCCCCCGACGATGGCATTGGTGCCCAAGGCGCCCGCTTCCGGCCAGCGCAGATGCATCGACCCGCCGCGCCCGCGGCAGAATCCCTGCGCCAAACCCAGAATCTCGGCAAGCGTGCGTTGCAGCAGGCCGGGCACGGAGGCTGGCAGATCGCCCTTGGGGTCGATGCCCTGGGGACACAGGTAAGCCAGCGATTTCGCCAGGAACTGGTGATGCCCGCGGTGCGATCCGTTCACGCCGTCCGCCGCGGTCAGACCCACGATGGACCCCGCCGCGCCGCCCTCCTGGCCGATGCTGGAATGCGCCGGACCATGCACCAGGCCTTCGGCCGCCAGCGCCAGCACCGTTTCCTCGAAGCCGCGGATGATCTGGCAATGCGCCAGCAGCGTGCCTAGCAGGGCCGGCTCGGCCTGCGCCCAGTCCTGCTCCGTCGTGGCCAGCGTCACCCATGGGGCGCGCGGCGCCAATGTTCTGGTTTCCGGCATCCAACGTCCTTCACAGATATCCGTTCGCCGTCCATCCCCCATCGGACAGCAAGGCGTGGCCGGTCGTATAACGCGATGCGTCCGAGCTCAGAAACAGCGCCACCTCGGCCATCTCTTCGGGGGTGCCCAGGCGGCCCATGGCGGCGCGCGCGGCGATTCGTTCGCCGTCCAGCGCACCGCGGGCGATCAGATCGTCCACGAGCGCAGTCCGCACATAGCCCGGGCATAGCGCGTTGACACGGATGCCGTACGAGGCCCACTCCACCGCCAGCGACTTGGTCAACGCCACCACCCCCGCCTTGGCCGCGCAGTAGGCGGCCCGTTCCGGCGCCGCGACGACGCCATACATGGACGCCGTATTGACGATGACGCCGCCGCCCTGGCGCGCCATGATCTTTCCGGCAGACTGGCAACAGTAGAAGACGCCCGACAGATCGATGTCGATGGCGCGCCGCCACTCCTCGCCGGTCAGCTCCAGCGAAGGCTTGTTCATCGAAATGCCCGCGTTGTTCAGGACGATGTCGATGCGCCCGTAGCGCTCGCGGGCCGCGCGAAAGGCCTGATCCACCGCGCCATCGTCGCGCACGGACGCCGCCAGGCACAGCGTTTCGACGCCGGGGTGCCGTTCGCGCAATTCGGCGTCCGCGCGCTGCATGCCGGCTTCGTTCAGATCCAGCAGCGCCAGCCGGCAATCCTGCCGGGCAAACGCGTCCAGCATGGCGCGGCCGATGCCCTGGGCCGCACCCGTGCACAGCACCACCTTGCCGCCGAGGTCGGGATAGACCGGGGCGGCCGAAGGGGAATCCGGCATGACGAGCTCCTCCTGGCGGCGGCGCGGCAAAGGGATGCGCGCCGCTCGAACTTCGTTGTCGTCCGTCTTTTATTGTGCGTGATGGCGGCATGGCGCAAGCCATCGCGCGCCGCCGCTGCAGGCATCCTATCTGCTCGTCAGCGGACCTTACAACTACGTGATAACCCTAGGTCGCGGAACCCGCCCGGATCATGCAGTCTGCGAGGGTGTCTTCGTTCATCCAGGCACCCAAGGAGTCCGCATGGCCGCCATCGTTTCCGTCGAAATCCTGCTGGTGAATCTGCAACCCAAGGTCAAGCGCACCGATGCCGTGCAAAGTTTCGAGTGCCAGGAAACGCCCATGGTGCGCATCCGCGACGCCGACGGCGCGGTGGGAACCGGATACAGCTACACCATCGGGACGGGCGGCTCGTCGGTGGCGCGGCTGCTGGACGATCATCTGGCGCCGCTGCTGATCGGCCGCGACGCCGACGATATCGAAGGCATCTGGCGGGCGCTGTTTTTCCGCGTGCATGCCACCACGGTGGGCGCGTTGACGTCGATCGCCCTGGCGGCCATCGATACAGCCCTTTGGGACCTGCGCGCGCGGCGCGCCAACCTGCCGCTGCACCGCCTGGCCGGCGGCGCGAAGGACGGCATCCCGATGTACTACACGGAAGGCGGATGGCTGCACCTGGATGAAGCGCAACTGGTGGAAGAGGCGCTGCGCGCCCAGGAAGCGGGCTTTGGCGGAACCAAGATCAAGGTGGGCCGGCCGCATGTGGCCGAGGACATGGAAAGGCTGTCGGCCGTGCGCGATGCCGTCGGGCCCGGCTGGGACGTGATGACCGATGCCAACCAGGGTTTCGACCTGAGCGAAGCGATACGGCGCGCCCGCTGCTTCGAAGCCCTGGACGTGGCATGGTTCGAAGAGCCCATCCACGCCGACGACGTCGATGCCCACCGGCGCCTGTGCGCATCCACCACCGTGCCCATCGCCATCGGCGAATCCCTGTACAGCCTGTCGCAATTCAAGGATTACCTGCAGGCCGGCGCCTGCTCCATCGTGCAGGTGGACGTGGGCCGCATCGGCGGCATCACGCCCTGGCTGAAGGTGGCCCACATGGCCGAGGCCTACAACGTGCCCGTCTGCCCGCACTTCCTGATGGAAATCCACGTGGCGCTATGCTGCGCCGTGCCCAACAGCCGCTGGCTGGAATACATTCCGCAGCTGGATATGGTGACCACGTCAGGCATGCGCGTGGAAGCGGGCCGGGCGATCCCCTCCGCCGAGCCCGGCCTGGGCATCGCATGGGACTGGGACAAGCTGGACCGCTACCGCGTCCACCGCAGCGAGCATCATTGACGCATACGGGTCCGGACGGACCCGTATGCGTTCGACGGGCAGCCGGCTTCAGCGGACCTTGCCCTCCTTCCACGCCTGCAGCAGCTTGTCGTAGGCAATGGTTTCGCCCTTGGGCTTTTCATTCGCCAGCTTTTTCCAGGGCGCGTGCTGGTCCGACAGCCACTTGGAAGGATCGCTCCTCGCATTCAGCTTGGGCGGGCACTGGGCCATCCCGGCGCGCTGCAGCCGCGCCATCACCTGATCCATTTCGTTGGCAAGGTTGTCCATGGCCTGCTGTGGCGTTTTTTCGCCCGTGACGGCGGTCGCGATGTTGTTCCACCAGAGCTGGGCCAGTTTCGGATAGTCCGGTACGTTGGTGCCGGTCGGCGTCCAGGCCACGCGCGCCGGGCTGCGATAGAACTCGATCAATCCGCCATAGTTGTTGGCGTTCTTGGTGAAAAAGTCGCTGTGGATATCGCTGTCCCGGATGAAGGTCAGGCCGGTGATCGACTTCTTCAGCGACACGGTTTTGGACGTGACGAACTGCGCGTACAGCCAGGCCGCCGCCATGCGGTCGGGATCGGTGGACTTGAAGAAAGTCCAGGATCCGACGTCCTGGTAGCCATTCTGCATCCCGTCCTTCCAATACGGCCCATAGGGCGATGGCGCCATGCGCCACTTCGGCGTGCCGTCAGGGTTAACGACGGGCAGCCCCTTCTTCGTCATATCGGCGGTAAACGCGGTGTACCAGAAGATCTGCTGCGCGACCTGGCCCTGGGCCGACACGGGCCCCGCTTCCGAAAAAGTCATGCCCATGGCCTGCGGCGGCGCGTACTTCTTCATCCAATCGATGTACTTGGTCAATGCATAAACGGCAGCCGGGCTATTGGTGGCGCCGCCGCGCGCCACCGACGCGCCCACCGGGGTGCACTTGTCGTCCGCCACACGGATGCCCCACTCGTCCACGGGCATCCCATTGGGCAGGCCCTTGTCGGCCGTACCGGCCATCGACAGCCAGGCGTCGGTGAAGCGCCAGCCCAGGGAGGGGTCCTTCTTCCCGTAGTCCATGTGGCCGTAGACGCGCTTGCCGTCCAACTCCTTGACGTCGTTGCTGAAGAAGTCGGCGATGTCCTCGTAGGCGGACCAGTTCGTCGGCACGCCCAGCTCATAGCCGTACTTGGCCTTGAACTTGTCCTGCAGGTCCTTGCGCGCGAACCAGTCGGCCCGGAACCAATACAGATTGGCGAACTGCTGGTCCGGCAACTGGTAAAGCTTGCCATCCGGCGCCGTGGTGAAGCGCGTGCCAATGAAATCCTTCAGGTCCAGGCCGGGATTGGTGAAATCCTTGCCCGCGCCGTTGATGTAGTCGGAAAGCGGCAGAATAGCACCGTACCGGTAATGGGTCCCGATCAAATCCGAGTCGGAAATCCAGCCGTCGTAGATGGATTTGCCCGACTGCATCGACGTCTGCAGCTTCTCGACGACGTCGCCTTCCTGGATCAAATCATGATTGACCTTGATGCCCGTGATTTCCGTAAAGGCGCGCGCCAGGGTCTTGGATTCGTATTCGTGCGTGGTGATGGTCTCCGAGACGACGCTCACCTCGTTCACCCCCTTCGCCTTCAACTTCGCCGCTGCATCGATGAACCATTTCATCTCGGCCATCTGCTGCTCCTTCGACAGCGTCGAAGGCTGGAATTCCGAATCGATCCATCTCTGCGCCTCGGGCTCGCCTGCCCAGGCAGCCGTCGTACCCATCATGGCAATCGCGGCCGCCACGGTATGCATACGCAATTTCATGAGCTGTCTCCTCGATAAGCCTTCCCCTACGTGTGCGGAGGACGCGGCCGGGAAAGGCGCGGTGGCCGTCGGTCCGGAAAGCGATGTGCCCTATCCCTTGCGCATGACGAAGGCCAGCACCAGCATGGAAACGACAAAGCTGATCCATACCGACGGCGGTTCGTCCAGCGAAAACCAGTCCATGAAGCGCTGGCCCAGGCCGACGAAGATCAGGTTGATCCATGCGGCGGCCATCAGGCCGATGAACAGCCGGTCCCCCCGCGTGGTGGCGATCGGCAGAAAGCCCTTGCGCAGCCGCGTGGGCGACCGCAGTTCCCACACGGTCATGCCGGCCAGCATCAGTACGACGCAACCGAAGAACACCGCCACGGGAGTGGTCCATACCATCCAGTCCAGCATGGCGGCCTCCCTACACGCGCCCCATCGCGAAACCTTTCGCGATGTAGTGCCGCACGAACCAGATCACGATGCCGCCCGGCACGATGGTCAGCACGCCTGCGGCTGCCAAGACGCCCCAATCCATCCCGGCAGCCGACACCGTCCGCGTCATGGTGGCCACGATCGGCTTCGCGTTCACCGACGTCAGCGTGCGCGCCAGCAGCAGCTCCACCCAGCTGAACATGAAGCAGAAGAAAGCCGTCACGCCCACCCCCGCCTTGATCAGCGGCAGGAAGATGGTCAGGAAAAACCGGGGGAAGGAATAGCCGTCCACGTAGGCCGTCTCGTCGATCTCGCGCGGCACCCCCGACATGAAACCTTCCAGTATCCATACCGCCAGCGGCACGTTGAAAACCAGGTGCGCCAGCGCCACCGCGATGTGCGTATCCATCAGCCCCAGGGAGCTGTACAGCTGAAAGAACGGCAGCAGGAACACCGCGGGCGGCGTCATCCGGTTGGTCAGGAGCCAGAAGAAAACGTGCTTGTCGCCAATGAAGCTGTAGCGCGAAAACGCATAGGCCGCCGGCAGAGCCACGACCAGCGATATGACGGTGTTGATCGCGACGTAGATGAGCGAATTGATATAGCCGGAATACCAGGCCGGATCGGTGAAGATGGTGCGATAGTGCGCCAGGGTGAAATCGCGGGGCCACAGGGTCAGCGCGCCGACGATTTCGGTGTTCGTCTTGAACGACATGTTCAGCATCCAGTACAGCGGCAGGATGGCGAACAGCAGATACAGGACAAGAAAGGCGCTGCGCCAGACGATGGGCTTGTCACGCATTTGCGTTCTCCTCATCCACGGCGCCCGATGTTCCGGCGCGCAGGATCCAGTTATACAGGATGAAGCAGAGCAGGAGAATGATCAGGAAATACACGATCGAGAACGCCGCCGCCGGCCCCAGGTCGAACTGTCCCACCGCCTTCTGCGTCAGGTATTGCGAGAGGAAAGTGGTGGCGTTGCCGGGGCCGCCGCCCGTCAGGACGAAAGGCTCGGTGTAGATCATGAAGCTGTCCATGAATCGCAGCAACACCGCGATCATGAGCACGCCGCGCATCTTCGGCAGCTCGATGTAGCGGAAGACGGCCAGGCGCGAGGCGCCGTCGATGCGGGCGGCCTGGTAGTAGGCCTGCGGAATGGCGCGCAGGCCGGCATAGCAAAGCAGGGCCACCAGCGGCGTCCAGTGCCAGACATCCATGATCAGCACCGTCACCCAGGCATCCAGGTTGTCGCCCGTGTAGTTGTAGTCGAAGCCCATGCCGGCCAGCGCGGCGCCCAGCAGGCCGATATCGGTGCGGCCGAACACCTGCCATATCGTGCCGACCACATTCCACGGGATGAGCAGGGACAGGGCGATGATGACCAGCGCCGCGGACGCCCGCCACCCCTCGGCCGGCATGCAAAGCGCCAACAGGATGCCCAGCGGAATTTCCAGCGCCAGCACCGATACCGAAAAGCCGATCTGGCGCCACAGCGCGCCGTGCAGCTCCTCGTCCTGCAGCACCGACGCGAACCACTCCGTGCCCACGAACACGCGGCGCTCGGGCGAAATAATGTCCTGCACCGAATAGTTCACGATGGTCATCAGCGGCAGGATGGCGGAAAACGCCACGCAAATGACCACCGGCAATATCAGCAGCCAGGCTTTCTGGTTCACGGGCTTCATTGGATCAGCTCCTCGTCCCGGTAAAAGCAGGTATGCGCGTTCAACACGGACAGCCAGGCGATGCCGCCCGGCGCCACCGCGGCGTCCAGCGGCAGGCGCGCCCGCACGGTATGGCTGCCGTACACGCCGGTCAAAAGCAGATAAGTGCCGATGTCCTGCACGCGGGCCACGGACACGGGCAAGGCGCCGGGCGCTTCCTCCGCGCACAGGCCGGCGAACTCCGGCCGCACGCCCAGGGTGAAGCTGCCTGCCGCCGCCAGACGCCCGGCGAGCGCGGGGGGCGCATCGCCCAGCGTCCGTCCCTCCACTTCCAGCCGGCCCTCGCGCCATTGCGCGGGCAGGAAGTTCATTCCGGGCGAGCCGATGAAGTGGCCGACGAAGGTGTGCGCCGGACGCAGGAACAGGTCGTCGGCCGTCCCCACCTGGACAACCTTGCCGCGGGACATGACGACCACGTGATCGGCAAACGTCAGCGCTTCCGTCTGGTCGTGCGTCACGTAGATCAGCGTCAGGTTGAATTCCTGATGGATCTCCTTCAACTTGCGCCGCAAGGACCACTTCAGGTGCGGGTCGATCACGGTCAAAGGCTCATCGAACAACACCGCCGATACGTCGCTGCGCACCAAGCCGCGGCCCAGGGAGATTTTCTGCTTGGCGTCCGCGGCCAGCCCGCGCGCCCGCCGGTCCAGCACGCCCGACAGTTCGAGCATTTCCGCCACCCGCCCTACCCGCTCGCGCACATGGCTTTCCGGCATGCCGCGGTTGCGCAGCGGAAACGCCAGGTTCTGCGCCACGGTCATGGTGTCGTAGACGACGGGAAACTGGAAGACCTGCGCGATATTGCGTTCCTGCGGGGTGCGGTTCGTCACGTCCTGCCCATCGAATCGCACGCTTCCGGAAGACGGCCGCAACAGGCCCGATATGCAGTTCAACAGCGTGGTTTTGCCGCAGCCCGACGGCCCGAGCAAGGCATAGGCGCCGCCGTTGCGGAAGGTGTACCGCAACGGCAGCAAGGCATAGTCATCGTCCCTGGCGGGGTTGGCAACGTACGAGTGCGACAGGTCCAGCTCGATGCTCGCCATCAACGGCCCTCCGGCGAAAAACTGCGGTGCGCGGGCGCGGCGAGCAGCTCGCCCCCGGCGCCGAAGGCATAGGTCTGAGCCGGGTCGAAGTAAAGCTGTATGTGGGCGCCCAGCTCGAATCGATGCACGCCCGTCAGCTGCGCGACCAGGTCGCCGGCGGCCGTATGCGCGTGCACGAAGGTATCCGAGCCAGAGATTTCCGCGAGCTTCACTTCGCCGGGCAGCGCCACGCGGCCGGCGCCCGGTTCCAATCCGAGCGCGCCCGCACGCAGGCCGGCTGTAATGGCGCCCTCCGAAGCGCCGTCCGGAAGGTCGCGCGGTACGCGCAGACCGCTTTGGAGTACGAAGCCCTGGCCATCGCGCCGCGCATCGAAGAGATTCATGGGGGGATCGCTGAACGCGCGCGCCACCCGGATCGAGTTCGGACGATGAAACACCTGCGCGGTCGGTCCGTACTGGAGCAGCTCGCCGGCATCGAGTACCGCGGTGTAGCCGCCCAGCAGCAACGCTTCGGCCGGTTCGGTGGTGGCATAGACGACCGTCGAATCGCCTTCGGCGAACAGATCGCTCAACTCTTCCCGCAGTTCTTCGCGCAGCTTGTAATCCAGGTTGACCAGCGGCTCGTCCAGCAGCACCAGCGGCGCCTCCTTGACCAGCGCGCGGGCCAGCGCCACGCGCTGCTGCTGGCCCCCCGACAGTTCGGCGGGATAGCGATCCAGGAGATGTTCGATATGCAGCCGGGCCGCCATGGCCCGCACGCGCTGCTCGAGCTGGGGCGCGCGGCGCAGCCGCAATGGCGAGGCGATATTGTCGAATACCGTCATCGACGGATAGTTGATGAACTGCTGATACACCATCGCGACGTTGCGCTCCCGCACCGGGACGCGGGTCATGTCGGCGCCGTCCACCCGCACCGCGCCTCGGCTGGGCCGGTCCAGGCCCGCCATGATGCGCATCAGGGATGTCTTGCCCGCCTGGGTCGCTCCCAGCAGGACCGTCATGGCGCCAGGTTCAGGCGCGAGGCTCATGGGATAAAGCAGGACTTGTGATCCCGCCTGGCTTTCTATGCCTTCAAGCGTCAGCCGCATCGCGTCTCCTGGCGAAAAGCTGTACGACCGCTTCTATTTATCGTTCCCTGCGTTTGTACAGAAAGCCGCGAAGAAAGACAACGACGTCGCCCGCCGGACGCCTGGACCGTTGCGCGGGCCACGCAAAGCGCCGCCGTTATGCACGAAAACCATTGACGGCGTCATCGGCCATACGCACGATTGATGTCGCGCCGGCGCGATACGCGCGCGGGGTGTCCCGCGGCCGGCGGCGCCGGCCTCAGGCCCGCGCCTGCGCGATATGACGCAACGCCGTGCGCCGCGCCATCTCGAACTCCCATTCATCGTCCATCAGGGCGGCGACGTTGGCCGCAGCCTCGCAAGCGACCAGGTCGAACGCCAATTGGTCGGCATCGACGTCGCCGCGCAGTTCGCCCGCCTCGCGCGCCGCTTCGATCAGCGTCCGGAAGCGCTCGCGCTTGGCGAGACGGCTGGCATTGATGCGGTCGCGGATCGCGCCGGGACGCGCCCGGAATTCGCTGCTGGCCGCCGTGATGAAGCAACCGCCCGGCAGACGCCGCTCGCGGACGAAGGCGAACCATCCCTCGACCAGTGCGCGCAGCCGCGCAAGCGGGGTGCGCCGCCGCATGGCGGGCTCCAGGATCTCGCGCTGGTAGATCGCCAGGGCGCTTTCCAGGGTCGCCAGCTGCAGCCCTTCGCGGTCGCCGAACAGTACCTGGATGTTGGCCTTGCCGACGCCCGCTTCCGCCGCCACACGGCCGAACGTCAAGCCTTCCAGCCCCTCCACCGAAGCCAGCGCGGTAGACCGGTCCAGCACTTTCGCGCGCGACCGTTCGCCGCGCAGCCGGCGCCCGTCCGGCGGTGCGGACGCCGCCGCGGCAGGCCGATCGCCCGGCGGTGCGGCGGCTTCCAACGGCGCGGCTTTGCCGCGGCCCGAGCGAGGCTTGCTTTGCGGATTCATGGGGAATTCTCCGGTCAACGGCATGGTGTTCGGCTGCCTCCGCCATGTTACTATAAATACGTTCGTATATATTTGTTAAGGAAACGACCCATGCCCTCCGAGCCTCCCGCCGCCCTATCGTCCCCGACCCTGCCGCCGCACGGCGCGCAGGCACGCAGCCAATGGCTGGCGCTGGCCGTGCTGTTGACCGGCAACTTCATCACCATCCTGGATCTGTTCATCGTCAACGTCGCGATCCCCAGCATTCGCGCCGGGCTGTCGGCGACCGACGCCGATATCCAGCTGGTGCTGGTCGGCTATGCCGCCGCGTATGGCGTGTTTTTGATGAATGGCGCCCGGTTGGGCGATCTGTACGGACGCAAAAGGCTGTTCCTTGCCGGCATGGGGCTCTTTACCTTGGCGTCAGCCATATGCGGAGTTGCGACGACGCCGGCGCTGCTCATTGCCGCCAGGGTGCTGCAAGGCCTGGGATCCGCGGCCCTGATGCCGCAGGTCATGGCGTCCATCCGCGTGCTGTTCGACGGCGATCAGCGCCGCCGCGCCTTCGGCGCGATGGGCGCGGTGCAGGGCGTGGCGGCGTCGATCTCGCAACTGATCGGAGGCGCGCTGATTGGCCACGCGCCCGACTGGCTGGGATGGCGCCTGGTATTCCTGATCAACGTGCCGATAGGCCTGGCGGCCCTGGCCGCCGGTGCGCGCTGGCTGGTCGAGACGCGCCCCGCCGGCCGCGAGCGGCCGGATCTTCCCGGGGCGGCCCTGGGCGGCGTGGCGGTCGCATTGCTGCTGGTCCCCATCATGCTGGGACACGAATACGCCTGGCCGTGGTGGTCGTGGGCGCTGCCCGTCCTGGGCGTAGGCGTGCTGGCGACGTTCCTGCGCTATGAAAACCGCCTGCTGGCGCGCGGCGGCACCCCCATGCTCGATCCCGGCCTGTTCCGCAACCGGCCCTTTGCCATCGGCGTGGCCGCGATCTTTCTGTTCTATTCCTCGATCAGCTCGTTCTTTCTATCGCTGACGCTGCTGCTGCAGAACGGCATCGGCCTGTCCGCCTGGGACGCGGGCCTGCTCTTTACCCCTTCGGCCATCGCGTTCTTCGCCGCTTCCCTGGCCGGTCCCTGGCTCGCGCGGCGTTGGGGGCATTACGCCCTGATGGGCGGCATCGCTTTGTTCGCGGCGGGGCTGGCCATGTCGGCGGCGGTAGCGCTGGCGGCGCCCCGCTCCGCCGGCTGGATGATCGTATCGCTGATCCTCAACGGCGCGGGACAGGGCGTGGCCATTCCCCTGGGGCTCAATGCCTTGATCGGCAAGGTCGGAACCGGCCATGCAGGCATGGCTTCCGGCGCCGTGGGAACGCTGCAAACCCTGGGCACGTCGTTCGGCATCACCGTGGTCGGCGTCGCCCTGTTTTCGCTGTTGAACGACAACGTACAGGGCGACGTACTGACAATGCACGGACACGCCGTTGCCCGGGCGACGCTTTACAACATCGGCGCGGCACTGGCCAGCCTGGCGCTGTTCGCCGTGGCGTTGCGCGGCGACAGCCGACGCTGAACGCAGGAGCCAGGCGCCTTTCGTCTGATAACCGAAGCGGATCGGGCTGCGGGCCGCGGGCCGCCTAGCGCGCTGGCGAGGCCGCACTCCCTGGCCCGGACAGGCGCGCACGTCCGCCGCCATCAATCGACTTCGGCGCCGGACGCCTTCACCGCGGCGCCCCATTTGGCGATTTCGCCCTGGATGAAGCGGCCGGTCTGCTCCGGCGTCATCGGCATCGGTTCTGCCCCGCGGTCGCGCAGGTAGGCCTGCATGGCGGGCGCCGACAGTATGGCGCCGATCTCCTGGCTCAGGCGCGTGACGATGGGCGCCGGCGTGTCCTTCGGCGCCAGCACGGCCGCCCAGCCGATGGCCTCGAAGCCCGGATAGCCCGACTCCGCGATGGTCGGCACGTCCGGCAGCTGGGGCAGGCGTTTCGCCGTCGTCACCGCCAGCGCGATGGCCTTGCCGCTTTTCACGTGCGGCAGTCCCGCGGTGACCGAATCCACCATCAGCGGCACCTGGTTGCCCAGGAAATCCGCCTGCGCCGGACCGCTGCCCTTGTACGGGATATGCCGGATGTCGATGCCTGCCGCGGCCTTGAACATCTCCGCCGACAGATGTTGCGTTCCGCCTATGCCTGCGCTGGCATAGGCCAGATCGCCCGGATGCGCCTTTGCCTGCTTGACCAGTTGCGGCAATGTCCGAATCCCGGACTGGGGATTCGAAAGGAACATCAAGGGCACCGAAAACACCCCGCTTACCGGCGCAAAATCCTGGGCCAAACTGTAGTCCAGCTTTTTGTAAAGCGTCTGGTTGACGGCCGCGGCGCTGCCGGCGATCACCAGGGTGTAGCCGTCGGCCGGCGCACGCGCCGCCTGCGCCATGCCGATATTGCTGCCCGCCCCCGCCCGGTTATCCACGACGATCGGCTGCTTGAACGCCTCGCCCAGTTTTTCGGCCAGCGCGCGTGCGAAGATGTCCGTCGCCTGTCCCGGCGGAAACGGCACGATGAGCTTGATGGCCCGATCGGGATAATCGGCGTGCGCGGCCATGCCGGCCGCGGCCAGCACGGCGCCGGCAATCAAACGTTTGAACATGAGACCCCTCCTGGTGAAGCGTAGCGTGGAAGGGCTGGATTATTGCCGATTCCGGACGCTCTATCGCGTGGGCGGCTGATATGGCGGGTCGCGGCGCAGCAACGTCACGGCGAAGACCGGCTTGCGGCCCTTGGGACCGCACAACTGCGTGCTGAACGGCGCCTGGTACCGGTAGCCGCGCAACTCCAGCGTAATGTAGGCGGCCGTAACGCAATTATTGTCGCCATAGGCGTCGGCGGACACCCAGCGCATCTCGCTGGTCAGTTCCGCGTTCACAGGCACCGCCACCGGCGGAATGACGGGTCCAGGATGCATGCCCTTGGGCGACTCCGGCTCAACCGCCAAGGGCTGCCCCTTCGCATCCAGGAAGCCCACCTGCGGACGCGCAGGGATGGCGCAAAGCACCGGCCCCAGATTGCGCAGCACCAGCAGCGTGCCGGATTGCGACATGCCGACGAACCATCCGTCTTCCGTGTCGGCGGCGAACGACACGCTGGCCGGATCGCAAAGGGGCAGATCGGGCGCGGCGGACGTTCCCGTTTGCGCTTGTGCCGGAAGGCCGATTGCAGCCAGCACGCAGGCCGTGACCAAGGCCGCGAAAAACAAAACGCGATGCGGCAGACCGGAATTCAAAAACCCGGCAGTTATCCTGAACGTCTCGGATGCGCCTGCGCTTACCATTCGTCGATCTCCATCTGTACGTCATGAACCCGATCGCCGCGGCCATACCGCCTGCCGCGCCGGAATGCGTGGATTATGCGACGCACACGCGTTCGATGGGGGCCTTCATGCGAGGAAAGTTCAGGCGTGTACCGCAGGAACCACACGGATTCTTTCCATCGTGCACGACGAAACGGAGGAACCCGCATCGGAAGGCCGTCCACTCAGCGGCCTCGATTTTGTTTTTTGCCGCCTTTGGAGGACCGGAAATGACCGATCGCATGAACGCCTGCAATGTTTCCAGCGCGCCGCCAGCGGAACCGCATGGCGGCGCACCCTCTCCATCATCGGAGGCGCAACGACTGGAGGCCTGGCTGCCGGACGCCATCCGGGACATCGTGTCGGCCCTCGCCAGTGTCGGCTGGGGCCAGACGGACGTCAGCGTGCTGGGGGATCTGCTGATCAACGGCCGCGAAGAACCGGCCAAGTCAGCCTATTCCAAGGGCGGCAACGCGCCCGCGGAGCAGGCCACGGGCGCCTCGGGCACACGATGACGCCGCGCGTAGGCCAGCACGCTGACGACCAGCGCGCCGACCACCAGGAGCTCCATCGTCAGCACAGCGGATGCGGCATGCAGATAGTTGCCGCCGGGCAGGTGCAGAAAATGGGCCAGCACCGATCCGGACAGCGCCGGCCCCAGTCCCAGCGCGCTCTGCTGCACGGTGGACAAGGTGGCGCTGCCGGCGCCCGCCTGATCCGGCGGCACTTCGGAAAGCCCGATACGGAAGAAGCAGCCGACGATGAAGGCCTGTCCGAAGCCGATGGGCAACGTGGCCGCCATCAGATTGAAGACCGTCGGCTCGGGCCACACGGCGCGCATCGTCAGCATCAGCGATAGCACGCCGGCCATCTGCACCAGGCAACCGAAGACGAGCACCGGCACCTTATCGAACCGCGCCACCGCGCGGCTCGTCAGCAGGGAGCCGATGAAATACGTAACCCCCATGGCGATGAAAGCGTTGCCGGACGACATCGCCGACATTCCGGCGCCGGCCTGGAACGTCAGCGCCATGGAAAACATGAAGCCGCTCCAGCTGGAAAAGAACAGGATCGCGATCCAGATGCCGAACCGCACGCTGGACGTGCGCAGCAGCGAAGGCGGCAGCAGCGGAAATGCCTTGCGGCGTTCCTGACGCAGTTCCACGCGCCACAAGGCGTAAAGCAACGCCGGGACCGCGGCCAGCAGCGCTTCGCACGGCCAGGGCCAGTGCAGAACCGGGCCCACGGCCATGGGAATCAGCAGGCCAAGGATCACCACCGCCAGCAACGCGGTTCCCGGCTTGTCGATACTGGCGGGATGCGGCGATCGCGTTTCCGGCAGCAGGCGCCGGGTGTACGCCAGCACTGCCAGGCCGATCGGCAGATTGATCAGAAACACGCTGCGCCAGCCCAGGCCGGCCACGTCCATCGAGACCAGCAAGCCGCCCAGGACCTGCCCGATCACGAAGGCCAGCCCGCCGATTGCCCCGTACAGGCCGAGCGCACGCGAATGCTCATGGCCGCGCAGGCTGACGTGGATGGTGGCCAGAATCTGCGGCACCGCAAGCGCCGCCGCCACGCCTTGCAGGGCGCGCGCCGCCAGCAGCAGCCACACTGTGTTGGCCATGCCGCACAGCAGGGATGCCACCGTGAACAGCAGCACGCCCCAACCGAACAGGCGGCGGCGCCCATAGTTGTCGCCAAGGCGGCCGCCCATCGCCAGGCACACGGCGAAGGCCACGCCATACACGGCGACGATCAGCTCCAGCTCCATCTCGCTGGCGTGCAGCGATCGCGCCATCGCATCCAGCGCGACATTGACGATGGAGAAGTCGATCATGGGCAGCAGCTGCCCGGCCAGCAGCAGGTACAAACCGGCGCGGCTCAGATGGGCGGGGGTCGATGACGATCTCATGACATGAAGGTTGCGGCGCCGCCTCGTGAGCGCACCGCCAGGTGCAATGGATGAGGTCGCGCAGTATATGGTGCGACGCCGCATATTCGTGTCATGCCCCTGATGCGCGCGGGGTCGCGGCCATCACAGCATCATGCCGCCCGAAGCCTCGATGCGCTGGCCGTTGATCCATTTGGTGCCGGGCGAAAGCAGCGCCGCCACGACCGGCCCGATATCGTCCGGCTGCCCCGCCCTGCCCAGCGCGGTTACGCCGGCGACGAAAGCGTTGGCCTGCTTGTCGTCACGCACGGCGCCGCCGCCGAAGTCGGTGGCGATGGCGCCCGGCGCGATCGTGTTGGCGCTGATGCCGCGCGCGCCCAGCTCCTTGGCCAGATAGCGCGTCAACACTTCCACGCCGCCTTTCATCATCGCGTATGCCGACATGCCCGGGAACGTGAAGCGCGCCAGGCCGCTGGACACGTTGATGATGCGCCCGCCGTCATTGATCAGGGGCAGCAGGGTTTGCGTCAGGAAATATGGCGCCTTCAGATGAATGCGCACCAATTCGTCGAACTGCGCTTCGCTCGTCTCCGTGAATGGCGCGTGCAGCCCGATGCCGGCGTTGTTGACCAGATAGTCGAATCGCGACCGGCCCCAATCGGCCAGCACCGCCTTGACCTGATCGGCGAAATTCGCGAAGGCGGCGCTGTCGCCCACGTCCAGTTGCAGCGCCGCGGCGCGCCGGCCCAAGGCCTGGATTTCGGCGACGGCGGCTTGCGCCTCGGCTGCGTTGCTGTGGTAGGTCAGGATGATGTCCACGCCTTCCCTGGCGGCGTGCAAGGCGGCGTTGCGGCCCAGGCCACGGCTGCCGCCGGTGATCAGCGCGATGCGTTCGATGGTGCTCATAACGGTCTCCCGGTTGAATCGCGGCCACCCGCGACATCGACACTTTATTGGCAGGCGCCGACCGGATAAATGCCATGGACATGATCAGAGTGTTTAGAATCTCTAAACAACACCTTGCCATCCGGATCTCACACGCGCCATCGGGCTGCCGCAGGCGGCGCGATAGAACGAACCTTCATCGACACGCCATGAACACGCTCGAAAACCTGCGCATCTTTCACCGTGTCGCCGAGCAAGGCGGATTTGCCCGCGCGGCCGAAAGCCTGGGCCTGTCAAAGGGCGCCGTATCGCAAGCCATCCAGCGCCTGGAGGCCGCCGTGGGCGCCCAGCTGCTGCACCGGACTACGCGGAAAGTGCAGCTGACCCAGGACGGCGAGGCCTTCTACGAACGTTCGCGCGATCTGCTCGACGACATGGACGAGCTGCATGGCATGTTCCGTCATACCGGCGCATCGCTGAGCGGACGCCTGCGGATCGATATGCCGGCGGGCATGGCCAGCAGGGCCGTCATCCCGGCCCTGCCCGCCTTCCTTGCCGAGCATCCCGGCCTGTCGGTGGAGATCAGCGGCACGGATCGCCGCGTCGACCTGATACGCGAAGGCTTCGATTGCGTGGTGCGTGTCGGCACACTGGAGGACAGCACGCTGGTCGCCAAGCCCTTGGGCCGCATGCGTTTGATCAATTGCGCCAGCCCGGACTACCTGGCGCGGCACGGCGTGCCCCGCACGCTCGAAGACCTGGCGGCACACCGGCTGGTTCACCATGCCGCCTCCTTCGCACAGTCGCAGCCCGGTTTCGAGTACCTGACCGCCGAAGGTCCGCGCATGCTGCCGATGACCGCCGCGATCGTGGTCAACAATGGCGCGTCTTACGAAGCGGCCGCGCTGGCCGGTCTGGGAATCGTCCAGGTGCCGGCGATGGCGGTGCAGGAACGCATCGAGTCCGGCTCTCTGGTGGAAATCCTGCCGGACCTGGCGCCCGCGCCCATGCCGGTTTCGCTGTTGTACGTCCGGCGCCGCCACCTTGCGACGCGGGTGCGCGTTTTCATGGATTGGATCGCCGCCTTGCTGGCGCCGCATCTTCTGCCCAACGCATGACCGTCTGCGAATTCCCCTTTTCTCGTGTTGGGAAAAGGGTTGTCCCGATGACGCAAGCCCGTCCTGGGCGACGATATGCGGCGGCGTGAACCGGGTTGGCGCCTGAACTTATACTTCCTTCGCCGAGCCGTCGTCCGGCACGCCGTTCACGGCGGAGCTTGCCTTGAAGACGGCATTTACTCCCCCATTTAGCAGTTCTTCCATGCCCAAGGAGCACACCATGCCTACCTATCGCAAAGATCCGGAGGCCATTGCCCGGCTCACGCCGGAGCAATACCGCGTCACCCAGGAAAGCGCGACGGAGCGGGCGGGCACCGGCGAATACCTGTACAACAAGGAGCCGGGCATCTACGTCGATATCGTGTCCGGCGAACCGCTGTTCGCCTCCTCCGACAAGTACGAGTCGGGGTGCGGCTGGCCCAGCTTCACCAAACCCATCGAGCCCGCCCACATCAACGAACTGCGCGACACGTCGTATGGAATGATTCGTACGGAAGTGCGCTCGGTGCACGGCGACAGCCACCTGGGGCACGTCTTTCCGGACGGGCCGCCCGACCGCGGCGGCCTGCGCTATTGCATCAACTCGGCGGCGCTGCGCTTCATCCCGCGCGATCAAATGGAAGCGGAAGGCTACGGCGCCTATCTCGATCAGGTGGAGGACGTACGATGAATCAGGAACGCGCGGTACTGGCGGGCGGTTGCTTCTGGGGCATGCAGGACTTGATCCGGCGTTTCAAGGGCGTGATCTCGACCCGCGTCGGATACACGGGCGGCGACGTGCCCAATGCCACCTACCGCAATCATGGCACCCATGCCGAGGCCATCGAAATCATTTTCGATCCTGCGCAGACCAGCTATCGGGAGCTGCTGGAATTTTTCTTCCAGATCCACGACCCCACCACACCGAATCGGCAAGGCAACGACATCGGCACCAGTTATCGTTCGGCGATTTTCTACACGAGTCCCGAACAAAAGCGAATCGCCGAGGACACCATCGCCGACGTGGACGCGTCGGGGCTCTGGCCGGGCAAAGTCGTGACCGAGGTGGCCGAAGCCGGGCCTTTCTGGGAAGCGGAACCGGAACACCAGGATTATCTGGAACGAATCCCGAATGGCTATACCTGCCATTTCGTTCGTCCCGGATGGAAGCTTCCCAAGCGCGCCGACGCGCGCTAAGCCCGGCAAGCCCTTGCCTCCTTGCGATGCGCCGGGGCCCCCCGGCGGCTGGTACGTTTCGTGCGGCGCCATGCCGGCAAGGTCCGGGCTGCCACGCGCGGCCCGGCGCCGGCGCGCCCGCATCGCTGCCAAAAGGTTCAATGATGCTCATCCACGCTGCCCATCGCGCCATGCGGCCGGCATGCGGGCCGCGGCGCACGACCCGCCGCCGCGCCGGTTCCTGTCGTCAGTGCATGAACAACCGCAGGAGAGTCACATGGCCTATACCCTTCCCCCGATGCCCTATGCGTACGACGCGCTCGAACCCCATATCGACGCGAAGACGATGGAGATCCACTACACCAAGCATCACCAGACCTACATCAACAATGTGAACGCCGCGCTCGAAGGCGCCAATCTGCCGTTCCCGCCGGTCGAAGAACTGCTCAAGGGAATCGACCAGCTGCCCGAATCCGTCCGGCTGGCGGTGCGCAACAATGGCGGCGGACATGCCAACCACAGTCTCTTCTGGACCGTCATGTCGCCGGACGGCGGCGGCAATCCGCAAGGCCAGCTCGCCGCCGCCATCGACAGCGACCTGGGCGGCATGGAGAAATTCAAGGAAGCCTTTACGAAGGCAGCGACCTCGCGGTTCGGCAGCGGATGGGCATGGCTGAGCGTCACGCCGCAGAAAAAGCTCGTGGTCGAAAGCACCGCCAACCAGGACAGCCCGCTGATGACCGGCAATACGCCCATCCTGGGCCTGGATGTCTGGGAACACGCCTACTACCTGAAATACCAGAACCGCCGGCCCGAATACATCGCCGCCTTCTACAACGTCGTCAACTGGCCCGAAGTCGCCCGGCGTTACGACGAGGCAATGGGGTAACCCCTTTCCCAACCTGGCAAGCGCTGCGGCCCGCCGTTTCCCGGGCGGCGCGGCGCGTCTATCCGCGCCTGGATGCCCGGCTGCGCGCACAGGACAGGTAACGGCGGCGGTCACCGCGACCGGAGCCGCCCGCGGATGGCCGCGCCCGCGTCGATGACCAGCGCCAGCAGCATCGCCGACGCGCCGATCGCGAAAAGCAGGCGGTAATCCCCGCCGCTGTGCGAAAAGACGAAGGACAAACCATAGGCCGCGATGGCCTGGAACAGCGCGAATCCAACCGTCGCCGTGCGCCACGCCGGATCGCGCAGGTGGGGATGATCCCCCAGCAGCTCGTGGACCCGGCCCAGCACCAGCGGCACCGTTCCCGTGACGAAGGCCCCCACCGCGACGCTCGATACCGTCAGCCAGAAACCGCCCCATCCCAAGGCCGGTATGGCGACGCCGGCGGCTTGCAGCACGAAGGCAGCGCGCAAGGCGCGGCCGAACCCGATGCGATCGGCCAGCACGCCCGCCAGAACGGGCCCTGCCGTCGCGCCGATACCGAACAGCACCCAGTATTGCGCGCCCGCCTGCAGCCCCCGCCCCAGGCCCCGGGCCACGAAATCGACCAGGAAAATCATGTGCGGCACCCAGCCCGCCGCGTTCAATGCGTATTCGGCATAAAGTGCGCGCAGGCCGCCGAGCCTTGGCGTGCGCCCGCGGTCGGACGCCGGGGTCGCGGCGCGCGTGGATGGCGCGTCGCCGGGCCACCCTTTCCAGGCGACGGCGGTCAGTATCAGCGACAGCGCGCCAAGGCCCAGCCAGGCGTGGGCCAGTCCGCGTGAGAGCAGCACCGGCACCAGCGTCCCGGACGCGGCCACGCCCACCCCCACGCCCATGAATATGAGGCCGCCCGCCAGTCCACGCCGCGACGGCGGCACCCCGGGCAGCACGGACGGCGCGGCCAGCACCATGAGCGCGCCGCCAGCCAGACCGGAGAGAAAGCGCCACGCGAAGAACCACCCGAAGGAAACGGGTAAGGCGCAGGCAATGAATGCCGCTGCCGCCAACAACATCATGGCGCGCAGTGTCCAGGCAATCGGCACGCGCGCCGCGATGGGGCGTCCGGCCAGCGCGCCGGCCAGATAGCCCGCCAGGTTGGCCGCGCCCAGATAGGCCGCCATGGCGGCGTCGAACCAATGCGCCGCGACGATGGCCGGCAATAGCGGCGTATAGGCGAAACGGGCCAGTCCGATACCGACCAGGGTGGCACAGAATCCCGCGACGGTGCCCCGCCACGCCCGCGCCTCGTCTGCGGCCGGCGCGCCGCCGCCCTTGGTATCGCGCTTCACCGCCACGTCCTTGTCCATGATTGCCATCCTGTACCGACGATGCCAGCGTACGCCCGCGCAGTTATCTGCAGAAGCAAAATTGTGCGATAGCACATATCTGTTTTACTGATATGTGCTACGCTGACCCATCCCTACGGGCCGGCTGCCCCATCCCCACCGGCCGGATACGCCCGTGGCCCTTTCTTGCGACCTCATGGACCTTGCCGATCTCCGTACCCTGGAAGCCGTCGCCCGCCATGGCAGCATGAACAAGGCGGCGTCGGAGCTGCATACCGTCCAGTCCAACGTCACCGCCAGGATCCGCGCATTGGAAGACGAGCTGGGCCTGACGCTTTTCCAGCGGCATGCGCGCGGGGTCACCATCACACCGGCCGGTCAGCGCATGCTGCCCTTCGTGGGACGCATCACCAAACTGCTCGCCGAGGCACGCGCCGCGGCCCGCGACGAGGGCTCGCCTTCCGGCTCGCTGCTGCTGGGCGGGCTGGAGACGACCACCGCGCTGCGCCTTTCGCCGCTTCTGGCCGCCTTCGCAAACCGCTATCCGGACGTACGGCTGATCGTTACCGCGGGCAATACCGCCAGACTGCTGGACGACGTCGTGGCGTGCCGGCTGGACGGCGCTTTCGTGACGGGACCCATCCGGCATCCGGACTTGCACCAGGAATCCGTCTTCACCGAGGAGCTCGTCCTGGCAACCAGTCCCGCCATCGGCTCGCTGCGCGCGCTGTCCAGCGTGACGGACCTGAAAACCATCGTCTTCCAGCGCGGCTGCTCCTATCGCCAGCGGCTGGAAACGTTCCTGGCCGGCCTGGGCATCGTCGTGGCGCGGCCCCTGGAGTTCGGCTCTTTGGACGCCATCGTCAGCTGCGTATCGGCCGGGGTCGGCGTCACCCTGCTGCCGCGCGGCGTGGTGGCCCCGGCGGCCAAGGCCGGCCGGATCGTCCTGCATCGCCTGCCGAAGGACCAGGCGCGCGCCGAAACGCTGTTCATCCGGCGCACCGACGCCTACGTATCCAGCGCCATGAAAGCCTTTCTGTCCATGGCGCGCAAACCCGCCCGCACAACAATAGCGAAACCGACGATATGACCCAAGGCGCCCACAAACTCGACCGTTTCGACCGCGCCATCCTGGCCCGCTATCAATCGAATACCCGGCTTGTGGCCGAGGAAATCGGCGCGGCCGTGGGTCTATCGGCCGCCTCGGTCCAGCGCCGCATCAAGCAGCTGCGCGACGGCGGCGTCATACGGGAAGAAATCGCCAGGCTGGACGGTCCCGCGCTGGGATTCGCCCTGACCTGTATCGTCACGGTGGACATCGACTACGAACGGGCGGAACACATCAACCGGTTCAAGCAACGCATGCTGGCCCTGCCCAACGTGCAGCAGTGCTACTACGTGACGGGGCAGTGGGACTTCATCCTGGTGGTCACCGCCCGCGATATGCAGGAATACGAGCGCTTCACCGAAGCGGCCCTGATGAACGACACGAATGTGCGCAGCTTCTCCACGCACGTTGTGATGGACTGCGCAAAGACCGGCTTCGCTTTGCCGATCTCGGCGCAAGCCGACTGCCGATAAGCGAAGCCGCAATAACGCGTCAAGCCAGGTATCGCCGCACGTCCTCGTCGGCGACATTGCCGCCGCATAAGACGGTCGCCACGCGCTTGTCGCGCCATGCCGCCGCGTCGCCCGCGAGGGCCGCGATGCCCAATACGCCAGCCGGCTCCACCACCAGGCCCATGTGCCGGTGCACCAGGCGCATGGCGTCCACGATTGCGGTTTCGTCCACCTTCCGCACGTCGTCCACCAGCGGCAGCATATCGGCGACGGCTTCGGGGATAGGCACCCGCACGGCCACGCCGTCCGCAATGGTGTCGGCCGACTGCGCATCGATCGCCCGTCTTGCCCGCCAGCTATCCGCCATCGCCGGCGCACCGCTGGCGACCACGCCAATCACCTGCGTGGCCGGCGAAGCCGCCTTGATCCAGCGCGCCATGCCGTTCAACAACGCGCCGTTGCCCAAGGGCACCAGCACGGCATCCAGGCAGGCGCCATCGGCCAGCAATTCCACCGCGATGCTGCCCGCCCCCTCGCTGATCTCCGGCTCAAGGCCGTCTTCCACCAGCCACTTGCCCTGGGCCGCGCACCACGCGCGCGCCGCCGACTTCGCCGCATCGAAGTCGCGGCCTTGCAGATACAGGCGCGCGCCAAGCTGACGCATCCGCTGCGCCTTGAGCGGATTGACCGATTCCGCGGCGAATATCTCCATCGGTTCGCCGCGCTTGCGCGCGACGTAGGCCATCGCCTGTCCCCAGTTGCCGGCACTGGCGCAGACCAACGCGCGGGTGTCGCCGCGCGCCCGCGCCTTGCGTACGAAGTGGTCGGCGCCGCGGCCCTTGAAGGACCGGATCGGATTGAGCGTTTCCACCTTCACGGTCAATGCGCAGCCCAGCGCGTCCGCAAGGGGCTCGCATACGAATTGCGGAGTGCGGAGAAAGACCGGATCCACCGCCGCGCTGGCCTCCAGAATGCCTTCCAGCGATATGCGGTGCGGCTTCGCTGACGGTGGCGCAGGAATGTCGCGCGCGGATACCGGCCGTACCGCATCGGCGCCGTGCGCACGGTCCAGCATGAGCACGCCTTCCAAATGGTCCAGCTCGTGTTGCATCAGTTCGGACAAGTCGGCCGGCAACTTGCCCCAATCGCGGACATTCCCGTGCACGTCCGTGTAACGCAGACTGATGGAGCGATGCCGCATGACGCGCACGGTCCTGCCAGGGACGCTCATGCAGTCGTCCCAGGTCTCCATCATCTCTTCGCTGCGCCACGTAATGACCGGATTGATCAGCGCGAAGGGCGTGGCCCCCAGATGGACGGCGATGATGCGCAGCGGCGCCCCAACCTGCGGCGCGGCGATCGCACGCCCGAACCCCGTTCGCCGGCGGAAGTCCAGCAGCGTGGCCGACAGGTCCTCGATGAAGTCGCGGATGCTGTGGTCGATAGCCGTCACGTCTTCGGCGCGGCGGCGCAGGCGGGGATCGTCGTCGGTAAGGATGGGAAGAACGGTGGCCATGGCGGACGGGAAAAAATCCGAAGTATGGCCCGCCCCCATCGCCGCACGGCCGCGTTTTTGGCCGTGCTCGCGCGGGAAAACCGCGCTTTTGCCGCACCTGGCGCTTTCCCCGCCCTTTCGTGCCCCGGGCCCGTCAACGCCAGAAGGAGCCCGGCATGAGTGCGCAGACAGGCCCTAGTGGGAGGTATCCAGCGCCGCCGCGCCCTGTGGCTTGTCGTGCGTGCCGTACTTCTCGATCATGGTCGCGCTGGCGCGGTTCAGGCCGCTGACCTCCACCTGCACGCCGTTGCGGCGGAACTTGTGAACGATGCGATCCAGCGCGTTGATCGCCGTGATGTCCCAGAAATGGGCATGCGACAAGTCCAGATGCACGCGCGGCACGGCCTCCTTGAAGTCGAACTCGTTGACCAGGGCTTCCGAGGAAGCGAAGAACACCTGCCCGCGTACGACGTAGCGGCGCCCGCCGTTTTCGTCGAGGAAAGACTCCACGGCAAGGACCTGTCGGATCTTCGATGTGAAGAACAGCGCGCTGAGCAGGACGCCCACCAGGACGCCGATCGCCAGGTTGCCGGTCGCGACCACCACCGCCACGGTCGCCAGCATGACCACGGAGGAGCTTTTGGGGTGCGTGCGCAGATTGCGGATCGAGCGCCAGTCGAACGTGCTGATCGACACCATGATCATCACCGCCACCAGTGCGGCCATCGGGATCTGCCGCACCCAGGGGCCTAGAAAGACGACGAGCACCAGCAGGAAGGCGCCCGCCACGAAGGTGGACAGGCGTCCGCGGCCGCCGGACTTGATGTTGATCACCGTCTGGCCGATCATCGCGCAGCCCGGCATGCCGCCCAGGAGACCGGCAACGATATTGGCGATGCCCTGTCCCCGGCATTCCCGGTTCTTGTCGCTGGACGTATCGGTGAAATCGTCCACGATGGCCGCCGTCATCAGCGATTCGAGCAGGCCCACCACGGCGATCGCCACCGAATAGGGAAAGATGATCTTCAGCGTCTCCAGGGAAAACGGCACTTGCGGCAGCGCGATGGCCGGCAGCCGGTCGGGGAAGACGCCCATGTCGCCAACCGTCCGAAGGTCCAGATGCAGGACCATGGAGATGGCCGTCAGCACGACGATGCAGATCAACGGGGACGGCACGGCCTTGGTCAACCGCGGCAACAGATAGATGATGGCAAGCCCGGCGGCAACCATGACATACACGTACATGGGCACATTCCGCAGCTGCGGCAGTTGCGCAAGAAAGATCAGGATCGCCAACGCATTGACGAATCCGGTCATCACCGAACGGGACACGAAACGCATCAGCGCGCCCAGCTTCAGCAAGCCGGCGCCGATCTGCAGCACGCCCGCCAGGATTCCGGCGGCCAGGATGTACTCGACGCCATGGCTTTTGACCAGCGAGGCGATGACCAGCGCCACCGCGCCCGTGGCCGCGGAGATCATGCCGGGACGGCCGCCGGCGATGGCGGACACCACGGCAATACTGAAGGCAGCGTAAAGGCCGACTTGCGGGTCGACACCCGCGATGATGGAAAAAGCCAGCGCCTCGGGGATCAGGGCCAGGGCGACTACGATGCCGGCCAGAATGTCGGCGCGGACGTTGGAGAACCATTCGTCCCGTAAGGAATGCGTCTGCATGGGTATGTCAAAGAAGAATCAAAACGGTGGGCGACCGAAGGCGCCGTGCGCTTGCGGGTCGTGCGGGCGGTGGCACGCGTCCTGAATGGACGGCCACGCCGCTGCGGCGGTAAGCATGGAAACGAAAAGGACCTGTGCGTCGCGCCAGGCGGGCCCGGCGACGGCGCGGCGGATCCGCGAACCCCGGTCGGTCGATATGCGATGACGGTGGGCGGTTCGCGAAACGCTACATGGGTGTGGGTCCGAGGAGGGAGATGACGCAGGCCGGCCGCCTGCTGCGGCGCAACATGATACAGAAGCATGCAAGGTGCGTCCAGCCGGCGTCCGCTTCCCGGTCCGGGACCCAAACATGCGGGCCTTCCGTCGCGACCGCATCGCCCAACATCGTCAACGCAACTCCCGGAGGACCAGCATGAAAATCCTTATGGTTTTGACCTCTCACGACCAGCTCGGCAATACCGGCCGCAAAACCGGTTTCTGGCTGGAGGAGCTGGCCGCGCCCTACTATGCGTTCAAGGACGCCGGCGCCGACATCGTCCTTGCGTCGCCCAAGGGCGGCCAGCCGCCGCTCGATCCGAAAAGCAGCGAACCGGACTCGCAGACCGAAGCAACGCGCCGCTTCGATGCCGATGCGCAGGCCAAGACGCAACTGGCCGCCACGGTCCGGTTGGACAGCCTGGCGCAAGACGACTTCGATACGGTGTTTTACCCGGGCGGCCACGGCCCGCTCTGGGATCTGGCCGAAGACAGGCACTCGATCGCCCTGATCGAATCCTTCGTGGCGGCAGGTAAACCGGTTGCTTTGGTGTGCCATGCGCCGGGCGCGCTGCGGCATGTGAAGGCGCCCGACGGCCGCCCGCTGGTGTCAGGCAAAAAGGTCACCGGCTTCACCAATTCGGAGGAAGCCGCCGTCCAACTCACCGATGTCGTTCCCTTCCTGGTCGAGGACGAGCTGAAGGCCAAGGGCGGCGAGTTCTCGCGCGGGCCCGACTGGGGGCCCTATGTGGTCGAAGACGGCCTGCTGATCACGGGGCAGAACCCGGCCTCATCGGCCCCCGCCGCGCAGCTTCTGTTGAAGCGGCTGGCGGGCGCGAGGCAATAGACCCGCAGCGGTGATCCGGCGCGGCCGCGGCGCCGCCCCGCTCAATTGGCCGGCCGGGGCGAACGACCGCAGGCGCCAGCCCGCCTGCCCGCTGACAACCGCTCGATCGCCGCCAAGGCGTTTCGCAAGCCGTCTTCCTCGGCCATCCGCCGCCCCAGCGCGCCGGCGCGCTGCCTGACCTCGTCACGCTCGGCAAAAGCGATGGCCCGCGCCAGGTCCGCCCCGCGCATGCGCGCGCCCATGACGGCGGGCGCGGCGACGCCCAGGCGACGGAGCCGGTCGGCCCAGAAGAACTGGTCGGCGGCAAACGGCACGACAACGGATGGCACACCGGCGCCGGCGGCGGAATGCGTGGTCCCCGCGCCGCCATGGTGCACGACGAGCGACATGCGCGGGAACAGCCAATGATGCGGCGTGTCGCCCAGGAAAAAGAAATTGTCCGGCAACATGGACGCGTCGATGCCGCTCCACCCCGGATAGAAAACGACCCGCCGCCCGGCCGCGCCCGCGGCAAGCTGGGACGCCATACCGCGCGGGTCGAAACCCGCCATGCTGCCGAAACCGATGTACACGGGCGGCTCGCCCTGCGCCACGAACGCTTCCAGCGCAGGGGGAGGCGTCCATTCAGGGTTGGCCGTTTTCCACTGCCCGCACACGAGCGCGTTCGCGGGCCAGTCCTCCGGTTGCGGCACCAGACTGGGCGATACGCCATACAGCATGGGATGGTCCGTCCACACCGTGCGCCGCGGCGGCAAGCCGCACACATCGGCGCGCGCAGCATTGGTGGCCTTGCGAAAGGCGCGCCACAGGGTGTTGTTCACGAAACGATGGCTTGCACGATTCAACCAGCGCGGCACCTTATCGGGCGGCAAAAACGGCGATGCGAACGCCGCCGTCGGATTGATCGGAATAAATCCGGCGCCTATGGCCGCGATGCCGCGATACTCGGCTACGGATAAGCCGACGAAAGCCGCCAGTCCCGAGAGGATCAGCAGGCCGCATCCCTCCGATGCCTCCATCGTTTCGCGCATCCATGCGTGCGTGTGCGAGTTGGCGATCCAGGCAAGCGCCTTGTTGGTGCTGTTGAACCCGGCCTTGCGCCGCACAGCGGACGACAGCACCGCGCCCGGCATCAATGCCGCCCGGATATCCCCGGACAGGGCCTGCGCCGGAACGCCCAACGATAGCGCGGACCCCAATGTGGAACGATCCGCCAGCAAGCGCGCTTCATGGCCGGCATCGATGAGCGCGCGGCACAGCGCCGCCAGCGGACGGGTATCCCCTTCCGTTCCATACGTCACAACGAGGACTTTCATCGTCAGCCCCTGATCCGGCGCCTGGACGCGGCGCGCAGGAAGAATGCACGGATAAAAAGTATACGACGTATACTATTGCATGCCGTGCATATCAGGAAAAGAGGCAGCGATGGAGGCCGTGGCCGATGACCCGGGACGCAGGGTGCGCAAGCGCCTGCAGATGCTTCTGCACTTGTCGCAAACCGGAGCCCGCCTGTTCGAGCAGTACGGCTACGACGCCGTTACCATGGAGCAGATCGCCCGGCAGGCCGATGTCGCCAAGCGCACGCTGTACAACCACTTCCCCACCAAGGAAGCCCTGCTGGCGTACTGGATGGACGGGCAGCTTCAGCGCGACCTGGCCGGCCTGCAAAAGGACGTCGCCAGGCGCCGCAGCTTCCAATCCCGGGTCGCATGCATACTCGACGCCTCGGCGGCATGGTGCCAGGCCCATCCCGCCTACCTGGCCGCTTACCTGAAACACCGCTTCCTGGGCATGGGTAATGACGATGCCACAGTGCGCAATGAGCAGGCCGGCGATATCGCCGTGGCATGGCGGCATTTGATCGCCGCGGGCCAGCAGGCCGGTGAGCTGAGCAAGACGCTGTCGGCAGACCAGCTTGCCGCCTGCTTCCATCACCTTTACCTGGGCGCCCTTCTGCGGTGGCTGAACGAACCGGGAATCTCCCTGGCGGCGGAGTTCAGAGCGATCACGAAACTATTCCTCGAGGGGGCGGCCACCCCGGGCCGCCAAACACGTTCAAGGCAAGGAACCGGGCCGGCGCGGCGGTAGGAGCGGGTCGGACACCGCGCCTTGCCGCTACGCCGCGTCAGCCAAGCCGCATCGAAAGTTCGACGTGGCCGGCGCACGGCAGGGACAGGTAGCCGCCGCCCGGTTCGCGCACCCGCGCGACATAGTCGGGACTGTAATCGGCGTTGTCCGCGACGATCAGCGCGCCGGGCCGCAGGCGGCTTTCAACCAGATCCAGAATGTCGCCATAAAGCGATTTCGCTCCGTCCAGCAACAGCAGGTCGATCGTATCGGGCAGGTCGCGGCCCAAGGTCTCTAGCGCGTCGCCCTGCCGGATGTCGACGAGGTCGGCCAGGCCGCCTTCGGCAAGATGGCGGCGCGCTTGCGCCACCTTGGAAGGCTCGAATTCGCTGCCGATCACGCGGCCGCCGCCGTTGTCGCGCACCGCCGCGGCCAGGTGCAATGTGGAAATGCCGAACGACGTGCCGAATTCGACGATATTGCGAGCGCCGCTACTGCGCGCCAGCACATAAAGCAGCTTGCCGGTTTCACGGGATACCGGCAGCCACAGATCCTTCAGCCGCCCGTAGAAATCCAGATATTCGGTCTTGCTGCGCATCAGCCGCTGCAACTCCTTTTCGGAGATGTCGGCGAACGAGGCGCCCGTGGCGGCCTCGGCCTGTTCGAACAGGCGGTCCAGCAGGGGCGCCAATGGCGCGGTGGTCAGTGTCGTGGTCATGAAGAAATCCGATGGTCGTTGAACGCGCCGGCACGGCGTGTTGGGAAACGCGAAGCATCATTCGCGTTCAAAAAAGAATACGATCGATCATTCGCGTTTTCTATTCGCATTGGCATTCGCGTTTGCGCATGCGCGCACCGATTTGGGCGTGCATCGAAATCCCCAGAGAAAGCACGGCCGTTCGGGTAACGCACGGTTCGCGCGGCGCTTCCTCTGGCGGCGGATGTTCGCATTTGCGCTCAGGAAGGCTCGCAATTGGCAGATTGGGAAGGCAATCCGCCCCACGATAAGATGCGAACCATCCATCGCGTTATGGACGCGATAACCACCGCCTTTCCAACCGCTCTTGCCCTGGAACGCGCCGTCATGAGCCTTCGCCGCCGCCCCCCGCTCGCATCGCGCAAGCAACCCCAGCAAGCACGCTCCACCGAGCTTGTCGCGGCAATTCTCCAAGCCGCCGCCCAGGTCTTGTCCAAGGAAGGAGCCGCGCGCTTCACGACGGCGCGTGTGGCCGAGAAAGCGGGCGTCAGCGTCGGTTCCGTCTATCAGTACTTCCCCAACAAAGCGGCAATCCTGTTCCGTCTGCAGGCGGACGAGTGGAAGCAGACCACCGGATTGTTGAGCCGGATACTGGAAGACACCGCCCGACCGCCGCTGGACCGGCTGCGCACACTGGTCCATGCCTTCATCCGTTCGGAATGCGAGGAAGCCGAGATGCGCGTGGCGCTGAACGACGCCGCCCCGCTCTATCGCGACGCCCCGGAAGCCCTGGAGGTGCGCACCGCCGCCGACCGCACCTTCGAACGGTTCATGGAGGAATTGCTGCCCGGCATACCTGGCGCCAAGCGTGCGCTGGTCACGGATCTGATCGGCACGACCTTCAGCGCCGTCGGCGCGAGTTTTTCGGAAAGTCCCCGCAGCGAAGCGGAGATCGAGGCATACGCGGACGCCATGGCGGATATGTTCTGCGCGTACATCGAAACGCTGCGGCGGAGTTGAGCCGGGCCCCCAGGCTTCACGCCGGGTACGCAAAAACGGCCACGAGCAAGCATTGACAGCCACCCAACCAACTAGTAGATTGGGTGGCATGAACACAGAACTTTCGCCCCGGGCAACGGAGAGCTGCCCATGATCCCGAAAGCGGTCGCCGACGAGGTGCGCGCTTATTTCGAGGATCTGATTGCGTGGCCGGCGACGGTTTCGCAGCAAGGCAGCGCGAAAAAGCAATTCAAGCTGCGCGACGATGCCGCCGTGGAGGCACGGACCTTTATGTCGACGGTGCACGGCGCGATGCTTACCGCGCGGGCGCTGGACGACCCAGAAACATTCGCCTGCATTTCCCGCGCGGCGATCGAACGTTTGACATCGGCCTGACCGGCCGGCTTCCGGGGGCGCATGGGCTGATGCCAGGCGCCCGTTTTTTTCTCAACGCCCAACCAACTAGTTGGTTGGTGATCGGCGACTCCCATATCGCCCAGGAGCTTCAGCATGCATATTCCCCGTACTCGTCGATTCCTGATCGGCAGCCTGACCGGCGCCGTGCTGGCGTTCGGCGGCCTATCCACGGCCATCGCCGCCGGCCCGTCCCCCGAGAATGCTCGTGTTCGCGGCACCGTTGCCGCCCTGACCGGAAATCAGCTTCAGGTGAACGCCCGCGATGGAACATCCGTCACGGTCACGCTCAAGGAAGGTTGGACTGCGTCCGCGGTCGTCAAAGCCAGCATCGGCGACATCAAACCCGGCGACTTCGTGGGCATCGCGTCCCTGCCCGGATCGGAAGGCGGCGACGGGGCCCTGGAGGTGCTTATCTTCCCGCCCGCCTTGAAGGGGCGCGGCGAAGGCAGCTATGGATGGGACCTGAAACCCAACAGCACGATGACGAACGCAACGGTAGGCGATGCCGTCAAATCCGTGAACGGCAGCGTCGTGACGGTCAACTTTCACGGGCAGGAAAAGAAGATTTCCATTCCCAACGGCACGCCGGTAGTGACGCTGGCCCCCGCCACGCCTGACGACGTCAAGCCGGGCACGGCCGTTTTCATTCCTGCCGAGAAGAGCGCAGACGGCGCCTTGTCCGCCGGTCAACTGGTGGTTGGCAAGAACGGTGTCGTGCCCCCCATGTGAGGGGTCATTCGTTATCGCCGGCCGGACATATGGGCCGGCCGGCGCACGAGGTTTCCATGGACAAACCCAAACCCAAACCCGACCTGCAGCAGTCCGCGACGGCACAGCCCCCCGCCCTTGGCCGCCGGTACATCGATCGGCATTCCGCCACCGTGCGGATCACGCATTGGATCAACGCGCTTTGCCTGTTCGTCCTGTTGCTCAGCGGACTGCAAATCTTCAATGCGCATCCGGGGCTGTACTGGGGAAAGTACGGTGCCGATGCGGATCCCGCATTCGTCGAAATCGGCTCCCAGCGGCGTGAAGACGGCTTGCACGGCTTTTTTCGTATCGGCGCAATCCGCATGGACACCACCGGACTCCTCGGCGTCTCGCGCGAAGACGCCGGAATGACGGCGCGGGCGTTCCCTTCCTGGCTCACCATTCCCTCTTATCATGACCTTGGCGCAGGCAGAAACTGGCATTTTCTGTTCGCATGGATGCTGGTGATAAACGGCCTGGTATACCTGGCCCACGGATTCGCGCGCGGCCACCTGCGCCGCGATCTCCTGCCCGACCGCGACCAGCTGACGCCGGCACACCTGTGGCGGGAAGTCGTCGATCACGCCCGGCTTCGCTTCGCCCGGGGCCACGAGGCACAACGGTACAACGCGCTGCAAAAGCTCAGCTACCTGGCGGTGGCGCTGGGATTGCTGCCGCTGATGGTCCTGACGGGGCTGACCATGTCGCCAGGCCTGGATGCCGCCTTTCCCTTTCTGCCCGCCATGTTCGGCGGCCGCCCCTCGGCACGCACGCTGCACTTCATCACGGCCTCCATGCTCGTGCTGTTCGTTGCCGTTCATCTGCTGATGGTCGTCCTGTCCGGCTTCTGGAACAACGTCCGGTCGATGATTGACGGGCGCTACGCAATCGACCGCTCGGGAGACGAACGATGAAGCCGGACCTTGCACGCAGGCGCCTCCTGACAGGCCTCTTGTCGGCGCCGGCAGCGGCGATGCTCGCCGGCTGCGATCGCGTGACCCAACATCCGCAGCTGGGCGCCGTGTTGCGCAACACCGAGAAGCTGACGATGGCGACCCAGCGCCTGCTGATCGGGCGTCATGCATTGGCCCCGGAATACGGCACGCCGGACATTTCGCCCGTGTTCCGGGCTAACGGCACGCAGTCTCCGGACTCGGCAGACTACGCGCGCCTGTTGGCCGACGGCTTTGCCGATTGGCGGTTGCGGGTGGACGGACTCGTGGAGCGGCCGCTGAACCTGTCGCTTTCCGACCTGAAGCGCCTGCCGTCGCGGCGGCAGATCACGCGGCACGATTGCGTCGAAGGCTGGAGCGCAATCGCACAATGGCAAGGCGTACCCCTGCGATGGGTGCTGGATCTGGCGCGCCTGAAACCCGGCGCCCGCTATGTGGTCTTCCATTGCGCGGACGAACTGGAAGTCACCTTCGACGGCAGCGGCCGGTACTACGAAAGCATCGACCTGATCGATGCCTACCATCCCCAGACCATCCTGGCCTATGGCATGAATGGCAAGGACCTTCCCGTCGCACATGGCGCCCCCTTGCGTCTGCGGGTCGAAAGGCAGCTGGGGTACAAGCACGCCAAGTACCTGATGCGGGTTGAGGTTGTGTCCGCATTCGACAAGCTGTGGGGCGGCCGGGGCGGCTACTGGGAAGATCGCGGCTACGAATGGTACGCGGGCATTTGACGGCGGGAATCACCCCGCGTGGTGCGCGACGTGCCTTGTCGCCCACCAGAACAGCAGCGCCGCCAGGCTGACCGCGGCGCCAAGGAAACAGACGCCCTGCCATCCCGCATGCGCATACGCCGCGGTGGCGCCGATCGCGCCCAATCCGCTGCCTGCGGCGTAGAACAACATGTAGAGCGCGACAAGCCGGCTGTGGGCCTCGGGACGCGTGCGGAAGATCATGCTCTGGTTGGTCACATGCAGAGCCTGGCCGCCCAGGTCGAGCAGCACGATGCCGGCGACAAGCGCCGCGAGCGACCATTGCAGCAGGGACAACGGCCACCACGCCAGCAGCAGCGCCCCCAGCGCCACCGCGCTGGTGCGCTGGCCATAGCCCTGGTCCGCCCATCGGCCCGCGCGCGCGGCAGCGAGCGCCCCCACCACACCGGCCAGGCCGAACGCGCCGATCACGGTATGCGAAAAACCATAGGGCGGCGCGCTCAGCGGCAGGACGAGCGCGCTCCAGAAGATGTTGAAGGCGGCAAACATCAGCAAGGCGAGCATGCCGCGCACTTGCAGCACTTTCTCCTGCTTCAACAGCGCCAGCATGGATGCGATCAGGCGCGGATAAGGCATGGCCGCCGGCGCTGTGCGCAACGCCGGCAACGCCCGCCACAAGGGCCATGCGATCGCGAGCATCAACGCCGCCGCGCACAGGTAAACGCCGCGCCATCCGGCCAGATCGCCGACCGCGCCGGCAAACACGCGCGCCAGCAGAAGACCGATGAACACACCGCCTTGGGCCGCGCCGACGACCCGACCGCGTTCATGGGCGCCGGCGGCGCCCGCCGCATAGGCGATCAGGCCCTGCGTCATCGCGGTGCCCAGCATGCCGACGGCCAGCATCCCCGCGAGCAGCCACGGCGTGGACCGGGCCATGGCAACCAGAACCAAGGCCGCCACCAACGCGATCGATTGCGCGGCCATCAAGCGGCGGCGATCCACCCTATCGCCAAGCGGCACGAGCAGCAGCAGGGCCAGCGCGCAACCGGTCTGCGTGGCCGTGACGACGCCCCCGACGGCTGCGTGCCCGATGCCGAAGTCGCGCGCCAGCATGTCCAGCAAGGGCTGCGCGTAATAGACGTTTGCGACGCTCAGGCCGCACGCGGCGGAAAAGAGCCCAACCAGGAAGGGCGGCATGCCTGCCGTCCGGGGACGCGGCTCGCTATGGTGGCAAGGCGGCGGCTCGCTCGATGCAAAAGTAGGCTTCACAATGTGGCACTCCGGCATTCCAGTTGCAAAACAAAACCGGATTGAATGCTAGGCTATCCAGTTTTAAAATGCAACTTTCCACCATTCACCTATCCGTCCCTCCCTATCTGTTTTGTGCAGGAGAAGCGATGCCACGCAAGACCATGAAGGACGAGCCCTGCCCCGTTGCGCGCTGCGTCGACGTGCTCGGAGACCGCTGGTCGCTGCTGATCGTGCGCGATGCCTTCGACGGCATCTGCCGTTTCGGCGATCTTCAGCGCAGCCTGGGCGTGGCCCGCAACATCCTGTCGGACCGGCTGCGCAAGCTGGTGGATGCGGGGGTATTGGAAACGCGGGAGGCTTCGGACGGCACGGCTTACCGGGAATATGTCCTGACCGCCAGGGGGAAGCGCCTGTTCCCAGTAATCGTGGCAATGCGGCAATGGGGTGAAAAACACCTGTTCGCGCGCGGCGAACGCCATTCGGTGCTGATCGACAAGCGCACCGGCAAGCCGGTCCCGCTCATGTCGCCGATGGGAAAAGACGGCGCCGTGCTGAATCCGGACGCCACCGAGGTGCGCAAGGTGGCCGGGCACACGGGCTCATAGGCTTGCGGGAACACGGCCGACAATCCGGCAACGTCATGCGGCAACATCGGTACGGCGACGTCCCATCTCGCGGCCATCGGGCGCCAGCCCCTGCTGGCGCTTTGCGTGACCGCGATGAGCGGCGTGATGCGAGCCGCGGCGTCGTCCGCCGCACGGGGCCGTCTCACTGCGCCAGCACGGCCTGCGGCGTATTCCGGAAGCTGATGGCCATACGGTTATAGGCATTCATCAGGCTGATGGCGATCGTCAGATCGACCAGTTCGCGCTCGCTGAACACCGTCCGCGCCGCTTCGTAGTCGGAGTCGGCCACCCCTGTTTCGGCCACTCGTGTGACGGACTCCGCCCATGCCAGGGCGGCGCGCTCGCGTTCATCGAATAGCGTTCCCGCTTCGCGCCAGGCCTGCACCAGCGCCAGCTTCTCGATTTTCACGCCCTCCTTCAGCAAATCGCGCGTATGCATGTCCAGGCAATACGCGCAGTTGTTGATCTGGGAGACGCGAAGATAAGTCAGTCCCACCAGGATGGAAGGCAGGCCGCTTTGCATGACGTAGCCGTAGACACCGCCCAGCGCCTTGGCGCCCGCGGGTGCGATCTGGTTGTAATCGAGACGTTTGCTCATGGTTATCTCCTTGGCGACAGGGATTGCAGGGGATGAATGCGGACTTTTCAGGCTCGTGCAATGGGAATGCGCCGCCCGGCGCATAGTCCACCGCTCTCGCCGCGCGTACGCGCGGTGGCCAACTGGATGGTTGAAACGCCGGCGAGCCGGCACGTAAGGGATCACCCGCGAGCACGGGCCGGCGTATCGACCAGCAAATCGATGAGCGCGTCCGCGGTGCGCCGCAAGCGCTTGGGATCGCGGTAGACCCGTTCCATCACCACGATCCCACGCGTCAGCGTCACGATCAGGCGCGCTGCTTCGGGCGCCGGCAGGCGCAGCTGGGCGCCCTCTTCCATCCTCGATAAACGTTCCACAAGAATCCGCTCGAAGCCATCGAGCAAGCTCTGGATCGCCTGACGGATCGGTTCCTCCATGTCCTCCGTGGCGACCGCCGTCTTGGTGCTCAGGCAACCGCGCGTCGATGCGGGGGACGCGACAGGCAGCGTCATCGAAGCGATCAGGTGCTCGAACAAGCTGCGCAGCGCATCCGGCGCCTTCGGCTTTTCCAGGGATTCGCGGATCTGCAGCAGGAACCGTTCGCGGTACAGCTCGAAAACGCGCAGGAACAATGTCTCCTTGTCGCCATATGCGTTGTAAAGCGAGCCCCGCTGCACGCCCGTCGCGGCAGCCAGTTCCTGCATGGACGTCGCTGCAAAGCCCTTCTGCCAGAAAACCTCCATCGCTTGTTCCAGCGCCTTGCTTTCATCGAACTGGCGGACGCCTGCCATGTATCGCTCCATATCGTGGTGCCTTTGATGCCTCCATTTTCACATGCTTGACAGTCGTGTCAAGTTTGAATACGCTGCCATTATTGACACGCATGTCAAACATAAACCGGTGCGGCTTCCGCGCACCGGCTTTCTACGTGCAAAGGCAAACGCTCATGACTTCCGCCGCAAGCGCTTTCACACCGGCACAGATCGACCGGAAATTGGTCTGGCGCTACATCTTCGCCGGGCTGTCCGCCAGCCTCGTCAGCATTGGCCTGGCCCGGTTCGGATTCACGCCGTTGATCCCGGAACTGATCCGCGAACACTGGTTCTCCACTTCCAGCGTCATCTACCTGGGCGCCGCCAACCTGGCGGGCTACCTCTGCGGCGCGCTGCTGGCGCGCCCGCTGGGCAACCGGCTCGGCAACGAGCGCACGCTGCGCGCAATGATGCTCCTCATCACCGCCACCTTTCTGGCCTGTGCCTTTCCGCTATCCGTCAGCTGGTACTTCTTCTGGCGGGCGCTATCCGGCATCGCAGGCGGCGTGGTGATGGTCCTGGTGGCGGCCACCATCCTTCCGCATGTTCCCCCATCCAGCAAGGGCAAGGCCAGCGGCGCGATCTTCCTGGGGCTGGGTTTGGGCATTGCGGGCACAGGGACGATCATTCCCCTCCTGCTGCGGCTGGGACTGGCGCAGACATGGATCGGTCTGGCCATCGTGTCGGCGGTGCTGACCGCAGCAAGCTGGTTCGCCTGGCCATCCGCAAAGCTTTCTCCCGCAAGCCAGCCGCTTCCAGCCGGCCACGTTGGCGTCCGAACGCACTTTGGATGGCGCATCAAGCTGCTGTACGCCCAATATGCCCTGCTGGCCGCATCCGTGGTTTCGCCCATGGTGTTCCTGGTGGACTACATCGCCCGAGGCCTGGGAATGGGTACGCAGTATGGCGCGGTCTTCTGGGTGCTTTATGGCGTCGGCGCCATTGCCGGCCCGCCGCTGTATGGACTCCTGGCTGACCGCATGGGCGCGCGCAATGGCATCAGGCTGGTGGCGAGTGTGCAGATTGCAGCCCTGCTGGGCGTTTATCTGACCGAAAACGCTATGGCGGTAGGCGTGCTCACCATCCTCATAGGCACCTTCGCCCCGGGCATTGTTCCGATCGTGCTGGCACGGGTGCATGAACTGGTGCCGAAGAATGCCCCGAAGCAGAACATCGTCTGGAGCCGGGCCACGACCCTGTCAGCGGGCGTAATGGCCGGGGCCGGTTATGCCTTCTCGGCGCTATTCAATGCCAGCGGTGGCAATCACCGGCTCGTATTCCTGGCGGCGGCGCTGCTGGTGATCGTCGCAATGGGCGGGGAAGTCGGCGCGTTGTTTGGAGCGGACCATCGCGCCGACGATGGCGACGCCTCGCCCGGTCACGCGCCGTTGCGATAGCGATCCGCCGGCGCATGCGCGAGGCCACGCAGCGCTTGCTCGATACGCCGGCGCGCCTACGCCCCCAACACCTCTCGCACGGCGTCCCGATAGGTCCGCAATGGCCGGCCAAGAATCTTTCGCAGGGCATCTTCGGCGCCGTCTCCCGGAAGCATTCCGTGTTTCTGGATGCCGCCCATCATCAAACGCATGTCGTAGGCGAGCCAATCCGGCCCGTTCGCCGCCATTTGCTGCTCGAAGCCGTCAAGGTCGTCGCCGCCATAGCGGATGCCGCGACCAAGCGCTTCGCTCCAAACGCGAGCGACGGACTCGCCCGTCAGCGTTTCGGGCCCGGCGACTTCCAGCGTGCGGCTGGGCAGCGCGCCGGGCGTACGGTGCCGTTCCAGCAGTTCGGCAACGGCGATGTCCGCAATGTCCCGCACGTCCACCATATTGACGCCAGCCTTGCCGATCGGCATCGGATAGACGCCGTGCGTCTCGATGACGGACTTGATCCGCTCGTCGTTCTGCATGTAGTACGCGGGGCGCAGGATGGTCACAGGCAGTTGCAGGCTTTCGATCATCCGCTCAACCGTGTGCTTGCCGGTGAAGTGCGGCACGTTGGTATAGAGATCTGCATGAATCACCGACAGGTAGACGATGCGTTCGATGCCCGCCTCGCGGGCCAGATTGAGGGTGATCAGGGCCTGGGTGACTTCATCGGGGACAACCGCGTTAAGCAGGAAAAGGGTTCGCACCGAAGACAAAGCCGCGCGCATGGCGCGCACGCTGCTCATATCCCCGACCACTTCCGTCACGCCCGCGGGCAGCGCCACTTTCCCCGGCGCTCGAACCAGCGCTTTCACCTGGACGCCTGTGGAGGCCAGACGCTGCACGACCTGTGAACCTACGGTGCCCGAGGCACCCGTGACGAGGATGCTGGCGTCCTGTTCCTTCGAAGGATAGTTGTCGATGGGGCTCATATGAAACTCCTTGGGGTTGGGTTTGCGGGTACGTCGAATGGCGCACAACCCCACGATAGGAGGTTTCACACACAAAACAAAGACGTCAAAATATGGACACCCTGTATCGGAATCGAGACACTCATGGATCTCAATGCGCTTGAAGACTTTCAACTCGTGGCTGCGCACGGCGGCTTCGGCAAAGCGAGCCGCGCCACCGGCCGGTCCAAGGCCACCCTATCGCGCCGTGTCGCCGATCTGGAGGAAGCCCTGGGAATCCGGCTCATCGAGCGCGGTACGCGAAGCCTGGAGCTGACCGAAGCCGGCCAGCTTTTACGGGCGAGAACACAGGGACCGATGAACGAGGTAGCCGACGCGGTCGCCGCAGCGCGAGATGGTCTTTCGGCGCCGCGCGGACGCCTGCGCATTGCGGCGCCGCTTCTGTTTTCCCAAGTGGCCCTGGGGTGGCTTGCCGCCAAGTTCCGCGCCGCCTATCCCGAGGTGGAAATCGAAGCCGTGGCGGAGGATCGTCTTGCCGATCTCGTCGACGAACATTTCGATGTTGCCATCCGAGTCAATCCGCCCAAGGACAGCGCGCTGGTCGGCCGATGCTTCGCCAAAGACAGGATGATCCTTGCCGCCGCGCCGTCGGTCGACATGCCCAGGAAGCGCCGCAATCAGCCTTACGCCGTTCCGGCGGTCGTCATGCCGAGCTACCGCGACGGTGACCTGTGGACCATCCGCCATGGTGGGATCACCATTGCGCCGCAGCCGGTTCTGCGCCTGTCCTCGCTCCTGATGGTCCGCGATGCCGTCGCGGGCGGCGCTGGGGTGGCAATGCTCCCGCAGTCCATCATCGGCAACCTGCTCGAAAAGGGCGAACTCGTTACGTGGGGCGTTGCCGGCGGCGAGGTCGAACTTTGGGTTCTGCACACTTCACGCCGTTTGCAGAGCCCGAAAGTCCGCGCCTTCGTCGAGTTCATATGCGCCGAGTACCCGCATGGATCGTTCACCACTCCAACCCGGTGAATCACTGTCGCGCGAAGCGCGCAGCGATGGTCAGGCGCGTAGGTCGCGCTCCGACGGCCGCTAACTGCCCCGCCGGTATCCCAGAATCAGTACGAACCCCGCGAACGCGGCGATTCCAATCTGCGCGCCGACCCCAATCCAGCCAAAAGCCGCGACAAGGGCGCCGGCCAGTACCGGTGCAACGACCTGTCCAAGGTAGTTGCCCTGCATGACCAGACCCAGGCTCATGGGCGCCAGGTGCGGCGCGGGCGCCGAACGCGGTGCACTGGCCAGCAAGGTCGCAGGCAGCACGCCCGCCGCGGCCGAGAAAGCCACGCACAGCACCAGCACTGAAGCAGCTGGCATGGACGGCAGAAAGGCCAGCGCCCCAAGCACGCCCGTAGCCAGGAAGGCCGCCCCCATCAACCCTGCTGCGGTCATCCCGCGTTGCAGGATGATCCCGCCCAGCACGTTCCCCGCCGCATTCGCGAGCACGGTCACGGCGCCGACCGCGCCCGCCTGCGTCATCGACAGGCTTGCCTGCTGCATCAGGAAAGCGGGCAGGAACGACATCATGCCGAAGAACTGCAGGTTGTACACCGCGAAGGCCAGACCCAGCAGAACCGTGGGCCGGGACTGGAGCACGCTGCGCGCCCCTGCCTGCGTCTCTTTTGGCGTGCCCGGCGCGCCGGGCACGCGCAGGCCCACCCAGACTGCAATGCCAAGCGAGAGCGCACCGTCGAGCGACCACAACCGTTGCCAACTATCGAGCAGCGGGCCGGCCAGCATGGACAACGCAATACCGATGCCCATGAACGTGCTCCAGAAGCCGAACACCAGGCTGCGCCGTTCTGGCGGCGTCAGGCGGTTGAGCGCCGCCGGCGCGGCCACCACCACCATGAGAAAGCCCAGCCCTTCCACGATGCGGGTGGCCAGCAGCCAGGCGTAGCTGGGCGCCGCCGCGCCGGCGAAGCTGGCCAAAGCCAGGATGACGAGTCCGGCGATGAGCACGCGCCGGTCGCCCACCCGCTGCGCCAGCACCCCCGCGGCCATGCCGCCGATGACGCCAACGATGGCGAACACCGACAGAAGGCTGCTCAGGTCCGCCGGGCTGCGGCCGAAGGTGCGCTGCATTTCGGGCAACGCGATGGGCCCCTTGCCTACGTGAAGCGCCGACATCACCCCCGCCACAATCACCAGCGTGATCGCCCATCGATCGAACGTGGCGCCCGCAGCGGGCGGCGCGGTCGGTTTTGCTCGCAAGGTGCTTTCCATCATGGTTTTTCTTCCTCCCGTCTGATGGCCGCAACAGTCGTGATCAAGAGGCCCGGCCGGTGCCCGGTGCGCCAAGGCCGCCCCTGCCGGCGCGTTCCGGTCCGACCACGTCGCGACGCCGGACAGCACCCCCCGCATATTCCTCATCCACCCCTGTCCGAAACGCCGAGGAAGCAGAATAAAAGTTAAAGTCAGCTTTAAGTCAAGGAGCCGGATATGACTGATTCCAGCGCTGATCCCCTGGTCACCATCGGATGGGTTTCCAAACGCAGCGGCATTGCCCCCTCGGCGCTGCGCTTCTATGAATCACGCGGATTGATCACGTCGGTGAGGACGGATAGCGGCCACCGGCGCTACCCGCGCTCGGCCCTTCGTCGGATCGCCTTCATCGTGTTCGCGCAGAAGATCGGTCTAAGCCTGGACGAGATTGCGGCCGAACTGGCGCACCTGCCCAAGGACCGCGTACCGAGGGGCGCAGACTGGAAGCGTCTCACACGACAATGGAAAATGCGCATCGAACAGCAGATTGCTCAACTGCAGGCGCTGAACATGGGCCTGGACGAATGCATCGGCTGCGGATGTCTGTCGATGAAGAAATGCCTATTGACCAATCCAGGCGACCGCTCCGGCCTGAGCGGGCCGGGGCCGCGCCGCTGGCTGGGCGATCCTCCGCCTGAATGAACCGAAGGAATGAACATGGCACATCGCTTACTTCCAGACCTGCGCCGCTGGGCCGCTATTGGCAGTGGAGAGTCTGGCGATTTCGTCTACCGCCGCGATGATGGACTGGCCTACGCCAAGATCGCTACGGGCGCCCGCGCTGCTGACCTGTCGGCCGAACGGGACCGTCTGAACTGGCTGCAGGGGCGGGGCGTCGCCTGCCCCGAAATCGTGGACTGGCGGCAGGAGGAAGACGGCGCCTGCCTGATCATGACCGCCATCCCCGGCATCCCGGCGGCCGGTCTGTCCGGAGATGATCTGCTCAAAGCCTGGCCTTCGATGGCGCAGCAGCTTGCCGTTCTTCACACCCTGCCGGCCGGTCAATGTCCGTTCGAACGCAGGTTGTCGGGGCTGTATAGCCGCGCGGCGGACGTCGTGTCTCGCGGCGCGGTCAATCGCGACTTTTTGCCGGATGAGGACCAGCACATTCCTCAGCCCGAACTCCTGATGCGGGTGAAACGAGAGCTGCCGCTTCGACTCGAGCAAGAGACAGCCGACATGGCGGTGTGTCATGGCGACGCATGCATGCCCAACTTCGTCATAGACCCTCACCGCCTTCAATGCACCGGCCTGATCGATTTAGGACGGCTCGGTACGGCGGATCGCTACGCCGACCTGGCGCTTATGGTGGCCAACGCAGAAGAAAGCTGGACAGAACCGGATCAAGCGGAGCGTGCCTTCTCCGTGCTGTTCGACATAATGAGGATCGAAACGCCGGACCGCGACCGCCTTGCCTTCTATCTGCGCCTGGACCCGCTCACCTGGGGCTAGAGCGATCCTGCGGAATCGGCCGCATAACCCAGGCGGGGCAGGCTTTTACGGGCGCCGGCCCCGGCTTACTGGGCCATGCCCGCAAGGGCCGTTGCGGCTTGTTCGAGCCCGCCAAGAATGGTGAGTTCCAGCCCCAACGGGGCACACCAGGCGAGAAACTGCTCCACGCTCAGTTCATGGGCATTTCAGCTCCAGATGGGGAAACTCGTGACTGGCTCAGGCCGATACGAGCGGCAAGGGCGGACTGGGTCAGTCCTTGCGTTTTTCGGGCGGCCTGCAGCACGGCGCCCAATTGGACCGGCCTGACCAGCGTTTGCGAGAGGGGGCCATGCGTATACCTGGATTTCGAATAAAAGCAAAATATCTGAATCTCGAATATTCGCGAAATAGCTGAATCCCAGCTACGCCCCGCGCGGGGAAGGCGCCAGATAGATAGATGTACGGCGTCAGCCCCGATTGTCCTCCATCGCCCAGCGCGACCTGAAGTAACGCTCGACATCGACCGTCTCATACCCATATCGCGCATTGAAAGTGGCGGACTTGTCCCACCACATGCCATCACCAAGGGCGAAGGCCGCGCGATAACGCGCCATCGCGTCCTCCGGGGCAGCCGCCAGGTCCGCGCGCAGTTGGTCCAGCGTCCATACGGATTTCTCGAATATCTGCCCGGTGACTCGCTCGACAATCTCCGCCAGCTCTCCGTACGAGATCGTGTCGCCGGCCACATAAATGACTTGATTGGCGATCCGCGGCTCGGCCAACAGAATCTCAACGGTGAGCCTGCCGATGTCTTCGGGTGTCGTTACCGTCAGTTTGGTATCCCAGCTCCCCAGGCCATGAATCGCCTTGCCTTCCAGATCCACGACACCGAATGCCGGTTCGAACAGGAAGCTGGTAAACATGCCGGTAGAAACGATGACCCATTCGGTCACATTCTGCGCACGCAGCAATTGCCGGACTTCATATTGCTCGTCGAACACCGGCTGGCCGCTGCCACGGCCGACGACGTCGTAATCCACGCCGAACTGCCATGGGAAGTACCGCCTCACTCCCGCCGCCAGAACGGCGCGGGTGATCTTCAATTGGGTGCCGGGCCCGGCAACGAAGCCGGTACAGCTCAGGACGGTGTCGTACCTTTCGAAGCACGTTGTCAGGGCCGCTTCGTCGGCAGCCAGATCGAAGCCGATGACGTCTACTCCCATCCCCCGGAGTTCGGCGACATGCCCGGCATCCTGCCTCGCCGTCTTGCCGGCGGTGTCAGGCGATACCAATGCGGTGACCGACCCATGCCGCTCCTGGATACGCGGCGCGAGTGCGCGCAATACGGCCATCCCGAGTTGCCCCGCACCCAGGACAAGCACATTCGGCCGATCTGATTCACGTTGAGCCATGCTCTCCATTCCTTCCAGATTTCGATGCAATTGAACTATCGCCCGGACACAGCCAGGGAGATATCCCCTGCTCCGCTCGCGGCGCGTCTTCCAATGCAGGCACGGTGAAAACCGAATCCGCGCCGCCTGGAAGCCCTATATTGCATGCAAGCACGACGGCGATTGCCCGCGGCGACGCGATTTCATAATTTGAATATTTGCAATAATCTGGACTTTCACCCTTCTTCGGTGCAAGGCGAATCGCATGGACAGATTGCAGGCCATGGAGACCTTCATTCGCGTGATCGAGGCCGGCAGCTTCAAGAAGGCGGCCGACACCATGCACGTGCTTCCATCCACCGTGACGCGCACGATCAAGGAGCTGGAGGCGTACCTGGGTACGCGGCTCCTGAACAGGACGACCCGCGCCCTGAGCGTCACCGATGCCGGACTGCGCTACTACGACAGCTGCAAAGCGATCCTGTCCGATATGCGGGCCGCCGAAGGCATGGTTGCACAATCGACCGGTGCGCTGCAGGGCGTTATCCGCGTCGGCACGACGCCATCCCTGGCCAAGAATTTCCTGATCCCGGCCTTGCCGGATTTTCGTGAGCGCTATCCCGGAATAACGCTGGATTTTCAGCTCGAGGATGCCACCGTGGACATCGCCCAGCGGGGCCTGGACTGTGTCATTCGCGCCGGCGAACCGCCGGTGTCCCGGCTCGTTGCGCGGCGCGTTGGCCAGTTTCATTGGTATGTCTGCGCCTCGCCGCAGTATCTTCGAAGGCACGGCACGCCGGCCACGCTGGACGCGCTTGCGCAACACGTTGCCGTCGGCTATATCAACAGCCAAACGGGACGTTCAAGTCAGTGGTTGTTCCGTGAAGGCGGCAACGTGGTCGCGCGGTCAATGCCGGAGAACGTTCGCGTGAATGACACCGATGCCTATGTTTCCGCTGGCGTCGCCGGCCTGGGCCTGATCCGCGTGGCGAGCTATATGGCAAGACAGCATATTGCAGATGGAAGACTGATCAGGCTGCTCGAAAATATCGAAGCGCCGCCGGAGCCGGTATCCATTCTGTACCCGCAAAGCCGCCACCTGGCGCCGGCCACCCGCGCGTTCATCGACTGGTGTTCCGAGGTAATTGGAAAGGCCGCGTCCGACTGGTAAAGGAAGCTGGAGCGGGAGAAAGCGCGCCCTCCCCGATAAAATCCATCGAAAGCCCGTTCCGCCCCTTCAGCCCAATCGCACCGAAGCAGATATGTCATCCGCCACGCCGTCGCGCCGCCTGCCCCGCAGCGATATGAGCCAGACCTTCTGGCGCGACCCGGCCATGCCTTTCGTGGAAAGCCGCCGCGCCTGCCGGAGCCGGGCCTGCTATCGGCCGCACCACCATCCCACATTTTCCATCGGCGCGGTGGACGGCGGCCGAAGCGTCTTCACCGGCGCCGCCAGCGGCCCGGTCGAACTTCAACCCGGCACGCTGGTGTTCGTGCCCGCCGGGCGTGTGCACGCTTGCAACCCGATGCCCGGGGCGGAATGGAGCTATCAGATGCTGCACGTGGATGCGGACTGGCTGTGCGCTGTCCGGCAGGAGTACGCCCAGACCGATGCAAGGGACGACGAGCCAGTGCGAATCGTCGTCGCGCCAGCCGCCTATGCGCGATTCTGTCAGCTCAATGCGCTTTTGTTTTCAGACGCGGCGGCGCGAGACAAGGAAACCGCTCTGATCGAATTCATCGGCGACCGCGACACCGAACAGGGCTTGCGCATCGAAGCCCCCACCATCCCCTCTCGGGTCGCGGATCAAATCCAGCCGGCGCTTGACGCGTTGCGTGCGGCGCCGGCGGCCGCCATCGCCTTGCGCGAATTGGCGCAGCTTGCTGGCATGAGCCGCTACCAACTGATTCGCGCGTTCCGCGCCGTTACCGGCATGACGCCGCATGCCTGGCAGCTGAACCTGCGAATCAACCTGGCCAGGGAACGCATGCGGCAGGGAGACGACCTCTCCGCTTTGGCGCAGCGCCTGGGTTTCGCCGATCAGGCTCACTTCCAGCGCGTGTTCAAGGCACATGCGGGCGTAACGCCCGGGCGTTTCCGCGCTTAACGCCGGCCGCAGCGCAGCTGCAATTTCCTTCAATACAGGAAACCCGCCGCTTGGCACACTGCGCGGAAAAACTTCCACGCGTGCTTTGAATGCAGCAGTTCCTGGTGATTGCCGCGGCGCATTTCCTTGCGCTGCTCTCTCCCGGCCCGGATTTCTTCCTGATCGCCCGGACCTCGCTGTCCGCAGGCTGGCGCGTGGCCAACGGCGCTTGCGTCGGCATCGCGCTCGCCAATGGCGTGTTCATTATCGCGGCGTTCGCCGGCACGGCTGCGCTCCGACCGGACAGCGTGCTCTTTGCCGGCCTGCAAATGGCCGGCTGCGCCTATCTGCTTTATCTCGGCGTGCTGTTCATCCGGTTCGCCGGCAGCAGCGAATTGAATATATCGGCCCCCCATCATGCTGCCGCGCCGGTTCATCCATTCACGGCATGGCGGCGCGCCGCCGGCATGGGGTTTCTTTCCGGCATTCTGAATCCGAAAAACGCGATCTTCTACGCAAGCCTTGCCGCAATGCTGACCGGCCCCCACGCCAGCGCCGGCTGGAAGATGTTCTACGGCATATGGATGTTCAGCGTCGTACTCGCGTGGGACGTCCTGATCGCCATCCTGATCGGCAATCCTGCCGTACTGCGGCGCTTCGCCCGGGCGTTGCCCTGGCTCGAGCGCATTTCCGGCGTCGTATTGATTCTGCTCGGGCTGGGCGTCGTCGTCGTTCTGGTTGCGCGCTGAGACAGAGCTGCATGCCGGCTCTGTCACCGTCGTAGCCAGGACGGCGAAAAGCGGCGCCCCAGCATAAGCGCCCAGCAATCACGTCTTGACGACGGTGATCAGCCAGCCGGTTTTCAACGATGCCGCAGCAACTCGTCGATCTGATTGTTTTGTGTGCCGGCAGCGCCGCCGACGTGCTGCCAAGGCAAACCCGGCACTAGGGCTCAAGACCTGCCACTGTTCGCCGTCCAACGCGACATCCGAGCCCGGAACGGCGTCTGCCGACGCCGTCGCGAGCGTTCCTATCCTATCAACAGTTTGCCCTGCACAAGATCGTCCATGAAGCGAAGCAGCGGTTTGTGGTTTCCAGCTTTCCACTCTTCGTAGGCTTCGTGCAACCTCGGAGACAGGATTCTCTCCAACGGTTGATGCGGCTGCTCCTTCTCGATCTGCTTTAGCTTGTCGATTGTTTTTATCGCGCCATCCAGAGCCGAATACAGTCCCTTGGGGTATGGCCCGGCGCCCCTCGGCCACTCCTTTTTCATCGCGTAGCCGTGCTCGACGCGACTGATGTGATCGCGCATGACGCGAAGCATCGGTTGCTTGTTGCCCATCTTCCACTGCTCGTAAGCCTGCCGGTCGGCCGGAGGATGCTGGCCAAGGCGTCCTTCCTTCTCCAGCCGCTCCAGCTCGGAGATTCGCCGATCCAGCCAGCCCGCCGAAGAGTCATCCTCCCGAACCGCGACACCAGCTTTGACGTCTCGCTCGATGCCGCGGGATCGGTTCTCCCTGCCGGCGTCAAGCCATGGCTGTCAATGAGAACGCTGGCCCGATGTTCATCCATCCGAGCCACCGTGGGTGCCGCGGCGGCCTGGTCGGCGACAGCTGCGACCGCCGCGAACTTCTTCGTCATCTCGTCAAGCTTGCCATTGCCCTGCTCGTCACCGGACAAGGTACCCGGATGACACACGCTCCGTGTCACGGCCGTACTCGTAATCGACATTTTGCGAACTCCATGGTTTAAAGGAGCTCGATAGGTAACGGCAGAATTCGCGGTATCGCGATGGTATGAGTCCGATTACGCACCCCGGCCCCCTGCTGCCGCGCGTCAATCAGGACTTCCGCTTTCATGGCCGTAAGCGGTCTGCAATCACGCCTTGACGACGAGGATCAGGCCGCGGGTGTCCACTGACGCGGCAGCAGTTCGGCGATCCGATTGTTTTTCTGCGTCACCAGCCGGGTGAGCACGTCCTTGAGGTAGGCGTGCGGGTCATACCCGTTCAGGCGAGCCAACTGGATCAGGCACATAAACTTGGAAGCCCCCTCATTCCACTCCACTATTTCTTCGTCAAAAGTTCTTAGTAGACGGCAGGATACGCGCCCTTCACGAGGGTATACCATGGCAGCCGAAGAGCTCTCCTCGTCTGAGTCACGTACTGAGATGACCGGGCGGTCCCAGGAAGTCTAATAGAACTTGGCGCGTAGCTTCTCGATTCTTGATTTCACATTCCCACATCACCAGTACATCCCACCCAGCGTCCATGAGCTGTGCTAGTGCAGATCTATCGCGTTCCATGTTGCGTTCAAGTTTGGGAAGCCAGTAGGCTGCATTCGACCTAGGCGGCCGCCCCTCCTTGCATCCTGGATGCTGGTGCCAAAAACAGCCGTGAATGAAGATCACTTTTCGGCGACAGGGAAACACTAGGTCCGGCTTGCCGGGGATTTTTTTATGGTGCAGCCGGTAGCGGTAACCAAGGCTATGCGCCAGACGTCGCACAGCCATTTCGGGCGCCGTATCTTTACTGCGGATACGGCGCATGTTTTCGCTGCGGTTCATCCCCATGGAGGTTTCACACCGTCAAATCCAGCGGCAAATCGGAAATGTCCTTCAACCGGTTTCCATTCACCATCACGTCCAGCAACTCTGCTGCGTCGTCCATACCTAGCGCTTTCACTGTCGCTTGTAGTTCATACAGAGCAAAGTGATAGACGCAATCAATGTCACCGGTTCCGAGCGCGATCGAGGCAAGGCGGCTCGGTGTTGGCTCTGCCGTCACGACGACAACATGCGGCAGGCGGCCCTTCCGATTCCGTACCAAGTTCAAGCCTTCAGAACGCGCGTTCTGCGCGCGGTCGCTCCGAATCGTCCACTTACATGAAATGCTAGCGTGCAGAAGCGGCAGACCGCCGTTCTTTTTTCTCAGGCTCGCAAGCCTGGTCACAGTGTCATCGACTAGGAGGCCCGGTGCGTTGATGGCATCGTCTTCCTCCGTGCCCCGTACTACGACAATATCCGGCGTAATCGTGTAATCGCTACCAAGCGCTGCTGCCAATTCGGCATCAGCTTTTGCGGCCTTGTCGAGCGCGATCAGGTGCGCATATTGTTCATAGCGGGCGATCTCCAGGCGGTTGCGCCCTGAGACTTGGTGGATGTCCCAGGAGCCAGGGCGCAAGTGACTGAGCTTAAGAAAAGTTTCGCGCACGAATGCAGCGCATATGCTTTCAAACTGATTACCTGAAGTTTGACCTGCGATGCGCTCAGCTATGGTTTCGGCCTTGAGCAGGTCGGCAATGCCTTTAGCAATGGCTCTGCTTGGTCCATTACCCGTGTCGGCATTGCTCACGATGCCAGCGGCATTGGTGGTCAAAGTAGTTTGAAGCAACGAAGCATGGAAAGTCTTTCGCGCTTCCAGAAAGGCAGCGTCAACCATCACGCGACTTTGTAGATCCGTTTGACTGACAGGGCAGCGAAGATTTGCCGAGCCACAGCAGCGGCCACCGGCGGTGGAAAAGCGTTGCCAATCTGGCGATAGGCGGCCGTCTTGCGCCCGAAGAATTGCCAATCATCGGGGAAGCCCTGGATGCGTGCCGTCATGCGCGGCGTTAGACGCGGCATACCAACGAAGTTATCGGCCGGAGCATCGTCCCACAGGCCCATGCCATCAACCCCTAGGGCAGCCCAAGCGCGTTTCGCGCGGGTTGGTCCAAGATCAGGCCCTCCGTGCTTCTTAGAACCCCCTACTAAGGTCGGGGCAATCGTGTTCGCCTGATCACGCCACCGGGCGGCTCCGCGCCAACCATTCGCAGCCATGAGGTCATGCAGCAGCTCGCCAACCGTCAGCGGCTTGCTTTGCAATGGTTCTGGCCAGGAAAACCCATCAGCCAAATCTTTACGGATGCCAACAAACACAACCCGGGGTCGAAGTTGCGATACACCATAGTCTGAGGCGTTGAGCAGACGCCACCCCGGTGTATATCCCAGCTTCTCGAGCTGCTTTTCGACTTTGTTCCGGTAGTCGTCAAAAACGGCATCAAGCAGGCCGCGCACGTTTTCAAGCATCACCGCCTGCGGGCGGCACTCATCGACCAAACGAATGGCCTCGGGAAATAGATCGCGCTCGTCGCTGGCGCCGAGCTGTTTCCCGGCCTTAGAAAATGGCGGGCACGGCACACCACCAGCCACGAGGTCAATGCCTCGATAGGGACGACCATCGAAACGGCGTAGATCACCCTCCATGACGTTCCAGGCGGGCCGGTTCAGGCGCAGCGTGTTGCACGCGGCCGGTTCCAACTCAACCAGGGCGGCATGATCGAAGCCTGCCATTTCCAGGCCGAGCGCTTGCCCACCCGCACCGGCGCACATTTCCAAAGAATTAAATAGACTCATATCGCTTTTCTCTTGGTTGCCCTACGTGGCTTTCTGACCGCCTGCGAGGGGAACAAGTCCGTCTGTAAGCCGCCCTGATGACGATCGGCGAATGTCTGCATGAACTCGCGCAGCACTTCGGAAGCGTTCCGGTTTTCGGCGAGACATGCTCCCTGAAACGCCTCGCGGAGTTCCTTTTCCACACGGATACGAAGGCCAACGTTTTTACCTGACATGAGTTGGATTATGGCATGGATACACGATTGTGTATCCAAAAATTTGGGCCCTGCCACCGTCATTGCCCGGTTGGCTGGCATACAAGGCTTGCCCCAGCGTGTCGAGCACGAAATCGGTGATCATGAACGTGCTCAGGCGCCAGCCGACGAAGCGTCCGGCGTAGACGTCGATGACGAAGGCCTCATGCAGCTGCCCGTGCCCGCGGGCGGCTCGCTGCATCTTCGCGATTCAGGTGACGCCAGACCTTGTCGGCGCCATAGATCCGGTGGTTCTCCTGCAAAACCAGCTGGACATGGGGCTTGAACCACTCCCCGCGCGGCGCGGTCGCTGCGACGTGACGGGTCACGCAACCGTGCGGCATGACACTGATAGGCAGACGGGACAACTTGCAACGCCTTGCAGACCGGCTCGACCCCGTAGACGCTCGATGCGTGGCGATGTAGGTGTTTACGACTTCAGTTTCCGGTAGAGCTCCGCCTGCGCAAAAAGCAGCTGGCGGAGCGCAAAAACATCATTGACACGGCGCAGTTCACGGTTCTCCAGCTCCTTGATCCGCTCGCGCTCACTTGTCGTGCCCCCTTCACAGCGTGCGCCGTCCACTTGACCCAAGTCAGCAGCGTTTGCGCCGAGCAGCCAATCTTCGGCGCTATGGACACGACTGCCGTCCATAGCGACGGATACTCGTCGCGGTGTTCCTGCACCCAGCGCACCGCCGCTCATGCCCTTCCGGGGAAAATTCCATAGGATTATTCTTATTCATGGCTTCATTTTGTCGAAAGTTGGAGCTGCCGCAAAACCCGGGACGATTCATTCAAATAGGCGTTCTCCATATGGACATGGCACGGTTCATCCAGCGATTGCTGGCGGGCTTCTCACGTCGTCGGACGAAAGCGTCCCTTTTTTAAGAAGGATCTCGGACCGCTGCGAGCTGGGGTTGCTCAGTATAGTTCCCCATATCCCTCTACATGGATGTCCAACCTTCGGGGCTCAGTTCAAAAATGATGGGCACTAATCGAGGACAACGCCGTAGTTCAAGGCGGGATTACCGAACCCTTACACGGAAACGGGATGCTGGGCGATGCAAAATCTTGGCGAACTGTGCCAAACCGAAAATGAAGATAGTGCGCAGTTACTCGGGCCTGGAGGCGTTTTCTGCTCTTTAATGCCAGCCTATGCCAAATGCAGCCTCACTCCCACTCGATTGTTTTTTGCAAGAAAAACATCTTTATAATCAGCGCCTTATAAATCCATTCGCCATCGATGCCATGAAAAATACCATCAAGCACCAAAGGAGGGGCTGAGCTGGCGTCGTCAGACTTGGCAATGCCGGCCAGCCTTCCGGCGCTCGATCTCCCCTTTCGAAAGCGTGCTGGGCCAAGTCGCCAACTCGTCCTCGGTGAGGCTCGCCAGGATTTCGGGCGCGTGCATTGTACTGACGTGGCCGGGTGGCTCGAACAATTGCTCTGTCCTATGCCTTCACCAGCTTCGCGGCCTTGGGATCGTAGATGTACTCCGTGATGCTGCCATCCTTGATACGCGCGACGGCCTCGTCGATGATGAACAGTGGAACAAGGAACCATTCCTCGGGTTGCACGGGGTGCCCGAAGCGATCATTGATGGTGATGTCCAACCGCGCGGGTGCGAACAGCCTGTGGAAGAGGTTCTCCATGCGGGTGCGATTGATCCCCGCGAGCTTGTACGTCGCAACGACCTCGACCTTTGCGAGCAGATAGGTCGCTTCGTTCTCAGCGTTGGCGATGCGCGCCTCAACCCTGCCGCCGGTTACTCCCACCTTGTGGATGATGTCGCGGTGCTGCGCGACATAGGGATGATCGGACAGGGAACGCAGGACGTAGATCGTGCCGCTTTCAACATCATCGGCCTCAAGCTCGCCCCCGAAGGAGAGTTGCCCGCTCTCGGGCGAGGCCAGTCGTCGCGCGGCGGGGTCATTGTAGAACGCACGCTGTAGCGAGCGCAGCAGCAAATTGCTCTCGGTGCCGTTGGAAAAAATGAGGCGCAGGCGGCGGTCTACTTCCCTAGCAGTGGTTTTCAGCGGCTCGCCAACCTCGGCGACGTAGAGCGTAATGCCATCAAGAACGAAAAAGTCCCCGGCTTCAATCGCACGGCGACCCGCCTCTATAGGCTGGGACTGGCGCAAGCCGGTCTTGACTTCCGTCTGCACGCGCTCGAACAAGGGCCGGAAGGTCTCGAAGTCCTCGCAGGGCTTACGATCCGCAATCTCCTCAGCAGCGCGCTTTTCGGCGCTGGTGCGGACATGGCGCAGAACCGTGATGTCGTTCGCGTCAGCAACATCCGCCAGCTCGGCAGCCAGGTCATCGATGTCGATAGTTTCCTCCGCCGAAGCGTCGACGGTCGGCGCCCCAGCAAGCAAGCCCTGATGGTCTAGCGGCTCAAGCAAGGCGCGGCAATCCGGGAGCGCGCGTAGACGGTCGAGCCGCACTGCATATAGGCGCTCGAATATGTCGCGGTCTTCGCCATGCTGCGGCGCACGCCCGTGCTGCTCGGTGAAGCGTTGGATTTCCTCGAAGCCAGCGATGACACGCTCCTCGCTGGCGGGGCGTCCATTTTTTTTCTCAGGCGGCGCGAACTCGGCCAGCTCTGCCGCCAGATTGTCAAGATCGGAGTTACTCATAGCGCCCCTCCGCCCTGAAACGCATAAATGCGGCCGCGCCTTCGGCCAGGTGCTTTTCCCAGGCGTCCTGCGAGGTAACAGATGGAGCCCGCCCACGCTCGCGCTTGAACTCTACCGCGCGCTTGGCGATCACTTTGGCATCTTCAGGCGTGATTGAGGTGCGCTTGGCCGAGATGGCTGCTGCCACCTGCTTCAAGCTGTCCTCGCTCATGGTCTTGGCGAGGATGGCGTAGGCTTCGCCGAAGGGGTTGATGCGGTCGATGAGGTCTATGTCCAGCTCGCGCACGTCCATCGCGAAGCGACGCACGCCGTCGATCAGGGCGGTGTTGGGCGACCCGTCACCCTCGCCTTCGGTGACAAGCCGCTTGGCCTGCTGGGTGAGGTTGAGGGCGGCAATGGCGTGCTGACGCACGGCCTCCTGATCTTCAGCATCAAGCTCGGGATACTTGTCCTTAATGATCTTGCCCATGCGAACCTGCGTCAGTTCCTCGGGCACTAGTTCCTCATCGAACAAGCCGCGTTCGATGGTGGGCTTGTCCTGCACGAAAGCCGCGATCACTTCGTTCAAGTCTTCCTGACAGATGCGCGCTGCCTCTTTGCTCTTGGGCTCGGCGAGGCCGTTAATCTCGATTTGGTAGGTTCCGGTCTGCTCATTGACACCGATGTTGCAACGGTCCGGATCGTAGCCACTCTCGCCATAGTTAAAGCCCGGCGTCGGGCCACTGTCGGGGTTCTTGGGCTTGAACTCGAAGCGCGGTGCGAGAACCTGCTCCATCAGCAGGCTCGCGGCGATGGCCTTCAACGTATCGTTGACGGCCTCGGTAACCGCTGCCTCGGTCGCGTCCGGCTCGGCGATCAGGTTGGTAAACCTCGCGCGGGTCTTGCCCGGCGCGTCGCGAGTGGCACGGCCGATGATCTGAACGATCTCAGTCAGGCTGGCACGGTAGCCCACGGTCAGCGCGTGTTCGCACCAAATCCAGTCGAAGCCCTCCTTCGCCATGCCCAGCGCGATGATGATGTCCACATGGTCGCGGTTGTTCTTCTGCGCCGGGTCTTTCAACGCGGCGGAAACCCGGTCACGCTTCGTGGCATCGTCATCGACCAAATCAGCGATGCGCAACACGCGGCCATCAGGGCGTTTGACGAGCTGGAAACCGGTAGTGGCGTCGATTCCCTGCCACTCCCCCAACGCCTCAATAATGTGCTCCACCTCGCGCATCTTATCCTTCGTGCTTTCCCGCGAATTGACGTTAGGGATGTGGATGATGGTCTTTTCGGCTGGGTCGAGGACATTGAGTATGTCATCGACGTAAGGCCCGCTGTAAAAGAAGTAGCCGATGTCGAGTTGCTTGAGGTGCTCGTAGCCGTTGAGCTGTTCGTAGTAGGTGTAGGTGACGGTATCGAACTTCGACTCATCCGACGGGGCGAGCACGGCCTCGGCGTCGCCCCGGAAGTAGGAGCCGGTCATGGCGACGATGTGGGTTTTGCCTCTCGCAATGAACTGGCCCAGGTGCGTGCCCAACTTGTTGTCGGGGTTGGCCGAAACATGGTGGAACTCATCGACGGCGATCAGTCGGTCGTCGAATGCCTCCACGCCGTAGGCATCGACCGCGAAGCGGAAGGTGGCGTGGGTGCAGACCAGCACCTTGTCGTCGCCTTCGAGGAACACGCCCAGCGACTTGACCTTGCCGCCATTGTCGTTGCCCGGCGCGTTGCACAGGTTCCACTTTGGCTCGACCTGCCAGTCAGACCAGAAACCGTACTTCGACAGCGGCTCGTCGTTGAAGCTGGCCCCGATGGACTTCTCGGGCACGACGATGATGGCCTGCTTCAAGCCCTGGTTCTGCAATTTGTCCAGTGCGATAAACATCAGCGCACGACTCTTACCAGAGGCGGGTGGCGACTTGATGAGCAGGTACTGCTCGCCCCGCTTCTCGTAAGCTCGTTCCTGCATGGGCCGCATCCCAAGCGCATTGGCCTTGGTCGATGCGCCATTGTGAGCGTAGGTAACTGAAACGGAGGGTACGGATTTGATCTGGTTGCTCATGCGTTGGCTCCCGCCTTCCGCTTCCTGCCATTGGCCGGAGCGGCCGAAGCGGTCATCTTGGTATAAAGGTCGAACAGCTTTTCCAGCCGCTCAGTGTCGTTCTTAAATCGCCGACCGATGTAGATGCGCTCCAGCACTTCGTCATTGCGCTCGTGCGCGGCGCGCAGATCGGCGGGCATCTTTTGAGGATCGTAGAGGTCGGCGATGGTGGCCGGGAAATGATGCTCACGCGCCAACAGGATGTCTTCGGCGCAGCGCGTCAGGTCTGCCTTGTTCTTCTCGGTTAGGGTCGGGACAGGGAAGGTGTTCCAACCGAGGGTGTTCGAATAGCGGTAGCGCGTTTCCAGCTTGCCGCAGACGGTGGCGATCCAGACCAGGTGTAATCGGCTTGCGATAAGCGCCATGTTCCACAGAGGAGCGTCGTAGAGAGCGAAGGCAAGATTGCTAACAATGGTGTCCGCTGTTACGAAACCCACGGGCAAATATTCGCGTGATTCGGAAGACACCGTAGGCACAACGATTGCGCTCTCTTTGGCAACTCCAGCAATTTGAACAAACCGATGCGGCTTCTTTGCGAAGCTGCGCGTGGATTCAGCCGGCGAATTGCTGCGATTTTCCACCACCAACTTCAATCGTTGCGCGATGAACTCGCTCGCATTTGCTGCTTCAACTTCATCGCTCTCAATCCAGAAACAGTATCGGAGCTTGCCGTTAATCAATTCCTCGGAACCGATGAAGCGTCTGATGAAAGGGCGTGCCACCGCATCGTCAGCCATGACCTTTCTTGCCAAATCGGCATCCATCAGCAAGTTACCGCCGTCACGCGGCATGTTGCCAAACAGCATGACGGATTGTGCGCCAATCGGATCGTTGGATTTTTCGACACATGCCAAGCTATCTGGCACGAGGTACGGGCCGATGGCAGAGCATTGCTTGAGCATGTCATCCTGATACAACCGTTTAGGCTGATTAGATTTTTTCCCCAGGCCGATGACTACGACGGTTACGCCCGCATTGTGAGCAGCTAGGTTGGCCCACTTAAACGACGTGTGAGCGAAACGAATTTCAAATCCGCGCTCAAAAGCGGCAGGCCATACCTCGCTGGCTTGCTGCCCTTGGCAAACGCTGTTTGTTGCCACGAAGGCAGCAACGGCATCCGGCACCTTGTCGGCGTAATCGAAAAAACGTGCAAACCAACCGGTCACGAAGTCGGTAGTCTTCGCCAGCTTGGGGTGCTTGGCCCAAGCGTTCGCCAAATCAGCTTTCTGCTTGTCGCTTTGCCATTTGCTGCCCCTGTATGGCGGGTTCCCGCAGATGTACGTTTCCCCACCTTCGTTTTGGAAGTCGATCTCAGCCTGGTCGAGCGGCATTTCAAAGAGATCGTCCGCCTGCAACTTCACGCCGGTACCCGTCGGCGGGCACACGCTTAACCAGTCAATCCGGAGTGCGTTATGGCACGTAATCCAATTTTCATTGCGCAAGGGTAGGAACTCGGCCAAAGCCAGCTTCTGCCCTCGGTACAGCACGTCACACTGGTACTCGGCGATGACCAGCGCAAGGCGGGCGATCTCAGCCGGGAAGTCGCGAAGCTCGATTCCGCGAAAGTTCGTGAGCGGGATTTCAGATGCGCGATCTAGCTCGCCACGCCGCCTATTGATCTCCGCCTCGATCGCACGCATCTCCTTGTAGGCGATGACGAGGAAATTGCCGGAGCCGCAGGCGGGATCGAAGACCCTGATTTTCGCCATGCGCCTACGCAGATTCAGCAGTGTGCGAGGGTTGTCGCCGGCCTCTTCAAGCTTGGAGCGCAGGTCATCGAGGAACAGCGGGTTGAGCACCTTGAGGATGTTGGGCACGCTGGTGTAGTGCATCCCCAGCTCACCACGCTCCTCATCTTCGGCGACGGCCTGAATCATCGAGCCAAAGATGTCCGGGTTGATCTTGGTCCAGTCCAAGCCGCCAACGTGCAACAGGTAAGACCGTGCGAACTTGCTAAATCGAGGCACCTCTTCGCCGCCGGAGAACAACTGGCCGTTGACGTAAGGGAAATCTTCGGCCCAACGGGGAGTCTTGGCAGCAGCCCGGTCCTCGCGCTTGGTGTTCATGGCGCGGAACAACGTGGCGATAACCTCATGCGTGTTGGAGGAGTCCTTGGCACTCATCTGCGCGACGGTTTCGGTGAAGCGGCCCTTGCCGACGAAGATATCGGTGTCCTCGGCGAAGAAGCAGAAAATCAGCCGCGCCATGAACTTGTTCATGTCATGGCGACGCTCCGCCGTACCCCATTCGGGGTTGTCTTTCAGCAGTTCGACGTACAGGCGGTTGAGACGGCTAGTGGCTCGGATATCGAAGGCGTTTTCGCTGATCTGGCGAACTGTGCTGATGCCCGCCAACGGCAGGAAGAAGCCGAAGTGGTCAGGAAAGTCTTTGAAGGCACAAGCGACGGTCTCGCCGCTGGTCAGGTCTTCGGCCTCGAAGTCCACACCGTCCGTGGCGAGAATGAACTTCGCCTTGGCCTTGCCCGTCGCCGGACTGGCCTTGAGGGCTGCCAGCGTCTGCGTCACTCGCCCCGCGTCGCAAGTCAGGATGTGGATGTTGCTGGTCTGGAGAACACCGCCGAGGTCGGACTTGTTAGACGCCCCAGTGCGCAGGCGCTTGATGGTCGTCGCCTTGTTGCCAAAGGCTTCAAGGAAGGCGTAGGGAAACTCTGCGGGGTCAAAGGGCTGCTCCGCGAGGTCTGTGATGGCTTGTTCGATTTCTACGGCGTTCATGGGCGTGCGGACACTCCTCCGAACGACGCGACAAGGTCGTTTCGCGGGTCGCTCATGTTTTGTTCTGTGTTTTCCTAGCAATCTGCAGCAGACCATCGAGTTGGCTCATAGAAGACCACTCGATTGGCATTGCATGGCGAGGCGTTTCAAAGTTTGGCCAAGTCCCTTTCATCTTGACCACCTGATTACTCATCGACCAATTGCTCGACATGCTCCGTCAAAAGCTCGGTGATGGTTTTGCCATGCTGGGCGGCATACACCTTCAGCTTCGTGTGCTGGTCGGCCGGTATCTGGAAGTTCACCCGTTTCATCTGAACATTCCCACCGGTCTCATGCGTGACGGCCTTGCCCTTTGGCGCAGTTACGCGGCCTTGCTTCTTCATGGCAGTTTTTTCCTCACGCACTAGATGAGACTTTGTGTAAGCTCTAGCATATCGAGATTTTATGCTCAAACAAGTATATGAGTAAAGGAAGCTGGCCGCCTCGGCTTTGTGTTACCCGGTGTCCGCCTGGGTCTTGGCAGTTGGTCGATTCCGGAGAGGCCGGTAGGGATGCCGGAGCGACTTCGTGCCAGAGAGCGCAGCAGCAAGGGAGTGACCACGATGGAAGTCAAATTCAGCCGCTACAACACCGCCGACTACCTCAAGACCGAGGATGACATTGCGGCCTACATCGACGCCGTGATGGAGGATGGCGACCCCGCGCTGATCGCGGCGGCACTTGGAGACGCGGCCCGCGCTCGCAATCTGAGAGGGCCGGACAAGACTCTGCCGGGCGGAGGCAAACAGCCATGAAAGATAGAGACCATGAAGAAGCGATGGCCGAGCTGTTCCGGAGTGACCCGGAACTCGCAGCTGCCGTCCTATCCGCTGTCGAGTTGGATGGCGACCACGCGGAACTCGCCATAATCCGCCGTCAATTAGCCAAGGCCGGCGGGCTGGCACCAAAGGGAAGGACCGAAACGCAACCGTAACGGGTTGCGGTTGGCGTCACTTGCCCCGAACCAGTTGCCCCATGATGGCGCTCAGCTTAGCTTGCTGAGCCCGAAATTCTCTCATCAAGGTCTCTACATCGACCGGATTGGCACCCTCTCCTCGTTTCTCCGCAAGCCAGAGCTTCAGCAGCCCGGCGACGCGGCCGAGGTCGCCGTTGACCCGCACAAGGTCGGCCACGGCATCGAGGTCCGCCACGGATCGAATCGGGTGATTCAGTCCGGACGCCCGAAGGTAGGCCGACAGCGATAGTCCGCCCTGTGCGGCCCGGTCGGCCAGCTCGGCTTTTTCGTCCGGCGTCACCCATACCTCGATCCGCTCACGGCGCGGTCGCGTGCCTCTGGCGGTCGCTTTTTTCTCATCGTCTGTCATGCGTTGGCGTGCCCTCCTTTTGGTGCCATTGGCCCCTGTCGCGGCAGCGACCGTTAGCCTCGCAGAGCAAGATGCCGTCGAGCCGCAGGCGAGTAAGGGGCGGTGTTGGAGCGGTGCGGGCGTAGCCCGTACCGGTACAACACACATCTTGCCGTCCGTTGTTCTGCAATTCAACGCGATGTTTCGTAAGTACATTCTCGAATAGCGCTAATTTGCGCTAGTTCGCGCACAGCTCACTTTGTTCGCAAATCTTCGCGCTAATTCGCATTTATTCGCACAAATACTCGTTCACCCCACCGCTCTTCTCTCCACGTGCGCATCGGCGGATAGCTTTCTATCCGCCGATGCGCTTTTACTCATAGATTCATATACTCAGATGGTACAAACGCCAGATGATGGAGGCACCAAATGAAAAGTCAGACCTACGACCGAGTGCAGTCGCTCGCGGCGACGATAGACGAGCTGCAAGCGGCCATTGGCCGCGCCGATCTGTTGACCGCCCAACATCTCGCCGCATGGGCGGCGGCCGAACTCGAAGATTGGCAATTGGCCCTCCTGCACATCCCGCCGACCGAGCGCTCGCGCTACGTTTCGGCCAATCCCTATGTGAACCAAAGGAGTCAGTGATGCGCTACTTCGTGAGCTACGCCGCGCACCGCCACGGCGGCGGCGGCTTCTTCGGAAACGTCATCGTCAACTCGCGCATGATGGACCGTTGGACCGTCGCCGCCCTCGCCGATGCGCAGCGCATCGCGCCGGGACACGTGCTGCGCGTAGTGATCCTGTCCTATCACCCGCTCGGCACCATGCGCGCGACCGACGTTATCGGCTACTGGCTGGCCTCGAAAATCGAAAACGCATTCAAGCGGCTTTTCGGAATGAATAAACCGGAACGGCTTAGTCCATCCAAATCGCTCAAAGGAATAGGCGGATAGAAACCTATCCGCCGATGATTTCCTCCAAGGAACGGAGAAAAATAGCGATGTGAACTCAACAGAGGACCGCGAATTATGATTACTCTTCTCAAGAAAGTCACCCCCGCCGCGCTCACCGTTGCTATCGCTGCCAGCATGATGGGGGGAGCGGCAACGCTCTATGCACCGCCCGCCCATGCAATCTACTGCTCGAACTGCTCGACCGTCTGGAATCAGATGATGGAGTACGCCAAGGCGGTCGAAACCTCGATCAACACGGCGCGCCAGTTGCAGACGCAAATCCAGCAGTACAACGACATGATTAAGCAAGGCCTGTCCTTGCCTAACAGCATGTTCCAGAGCTTCACGAATGACCTGCGCCGGTTGCAGTCAATCTACAACGACAGCCGGGCGCTCGCGCATTCCATGTCGAACCTCGATACGCAGTTCCGCGACCAATTCAAGGGCTACGACAACTACCTCAAGAGCATCAGCCAGGGCACCAACAACATGCCCGACCGCTACCAGAACTGGGCGCAATCGAGCTTCGACAATGCGCGCACGGCGATGGAATCGGTCGGCCTGAATACCAGCATGTTCGATTCCGAGGATGCGGTGCTCGCCTCGTTGGTGTCCCGCTCGCAGACCGCGCAAGGCCGGATGCAGGCGATTCAGGCCGGGAACGAAATCGCGGCCCAGCAGGTGCAGCAGCTCCAAAAGCTGCGCGAAATGATCGCCACCAACGTCACGCTGCAAAGCAACTACATCGCGCAGCAGACCGAGCGGCAGGCGGTAAGCGATGCTGCCGCTCAACAGTTCTATAGCCGCAAGAGCCAGCGCGGCCCGAGCGAGGGTTTCTAATCATGATGACTATTTCCAAGTGGGTATTTGCCGCACTGCTTATCAGTGTCGGCTTCGGTGGCGCGGTTGTGTCCCGGTTCGTGATATCGCCCGGCAGCGAATGCCCGGTGATCGCCGACAAGATCAGCAAAGGCAACGCGGCTGAAGAAGAGTTCCGCCGCCGCCCGAGCCAGCGCGGCCCATCGGAGGGGTTTTGATATGAACCGCAAAGCCATCCCTCTCTGCTTCGCCGCGCTGGCGCTTCTGTTGCTGACCGGCACTGCGATGGCTCAAGGCGTGGATCTCACCCAGAGCAACACCGCCATGAACGGGCTGCTCCGCGAGATTCACGAGGCATCCAACGCATGGGCCGGCCGGCTACAAGGCTATGCAACGCACCTGCTCGTCGGCCTTGCGGTGATCCAGCTCGTCCTTCAGTTCATGCCTTTGGTGTTCAAACAGGCGGAAATTGGGGAAACCGTCGGCGAGATGGTCCGCACAATCCTCGTCGTCGGCTTCTTCTTTGCCCTGATTAAACACGGGACTGAATGGGTCGGCGCGGTCGTCAATAGCTTCCGGCAGGCAGGCGCATCGGCGGCCGGCCTGCCCACGGAAAAGCTCATGCCGGGCGATATGTTCTCGCTGGCGGTCGAGTTCTCGGAAAAGATCATGAATTCTGGCATGTCTATTCTGAGTCCGATTACATCGGGCGTCATTGCCCTCGGCGCGATCATTGTCCTGCTGTGCTTCGCCTTCATCGCGGCGCTGATCTTCGTGACGCTGGTTGAGGCCTATGTCGTCATCAACGGCTCTGTGCTGCTGTTCGGTTTTGGTAGTTTGCGCTTCACGCGGGAATACGCTATCGCGCCCCTGCGCTACGGCGTCGCCGTTGGAGTCAAGCTGTTCGTACTGACGCTGCTCGTCGGCCTGATTATGACGGCCGCCGCCGGTTGGTCGGCAAAGTACTCCAACGATCAGGCCTCGTTGCTCACGCTCGTCGGGCTGTCTCTGGTGTGCGCCTATCTAACGCGCACCATCCCTGAATTGATGGGCGGCATGATTTCGGGAGTTTCGATGGGCGGTGGCCACGCTATCGGTGGCATGGCAGCCGCAGGGGCCGCAGGCGCGGCGGCCGCAATTGCTACCCTCGCCAGCGCAGGAGCGGCCGCTCCGGCCGCAGCGGGTGCCCTCGGGGCGGCCGGCACTGGCGGCGCAGCGGGTGCCGCAGGCGGGGCGGCCGGTGGTGCAGCAGGTGGCGGTGGTCTGGCGAGCCTCATCAATTCGAGCTTCGCCGGGCAAGCCGGAGCCGCGTCGGCAGGCAGCACGGCGGGCGGCAGTATGGCCAGCGCCGCCAGTACCGGCAGCAATGCGGCGAAGGCGGCCGCACCGCGCGTCGGCGGCGGCGAAGCGGCCAGCGGTCCGGCACCGAAGCCCACGGGCGCAGCCAGCAGCGGCGTCAAGCAAGCGGCCACGGCCGCCGGGCAGGCGCAGCACGGCGGCGACAACAAGAGCCAGGCGCAAGCGCAGCCTGCCCCGGCTCCGTCGCCTGATAGCGGCCGCAGCAAAGCCTCTACGTTTGCCTCCGGCGCGGTTCGTATGGCCGGCGTTCTGTCAGCCATGTCGGTTCCGGGGATGGAAAGCGCAGCAGGCCTGTCGCTCAACGCGCCGACCGCCGGCAGTGCAGGCGAAGCCCCGACCGAAAACGCGGGCGGCCCGAATGAGCCGGAAAATGTTATCCGGCCCGCCCGCGCCGCATCTTCCGAGCCGGACGGGAATACCGCCGAGACGAAGGCCGCGCCGTCGCCAACGACGGATGCCTCAAAGCCAGCGTCGTCCCTGTCGGCCCTGCGCATCCCCGGCATGGCCTCGTACCCTAATCCCCAAGGAGCCTGAAAATGACCGAGTTTCTGTACACCTTCGGGACTTTGTTCGTCCTGTTCGCCATCATGTATCTCCTATGCTACTGGCTGCGCGCGCGCGGCCACGGCCCTAAGCTCGATGCCGTCGCCGACAAGATCGACGTTGCACGCGGGTTCGTGGCGGATCGCATCATGGCCCCGCTCGGGTTCGGAATGCTCGGTGCGGCGCGGGCCATCCACAGCGTGCCGCTGCTGGGTTCCAAGCAGCAGGCCCAGCAACTCGCCCAGCTCGTGGCCCAGCTTCGGGAACAGCAGCAGGCGCAACAGAAGCGCCGGCAGTAAGTTTCGGCACCGAGCCAGCCGCAGCCCGCCAAGGATGGCGGGCTTTCTTTTGCCTACGCAAAGGCGGTAGGGGCGTGCACAACGCGCCACACGGGCCGAAGCGGACAAGGGGCTACCCACCCTGCGCCCACCCCCTGAAAACTTCACCACGGTCCGCCTGCGCAGCCGTAGGCGTATCAGATTACACGCGGGTGGCGCCCGGCAATCTGCGCCTTTCCTTTTGGTGTCCTCCCGCTCGCTTGCCCGGCAAGTAACCGGCTCGAAGCCTGATCCCCAAAGCAATCAGGCGTTCACCTCGCTCATCTGCGTCCAACCGCACCGTCCCTCGCATGAGCTGTGCAACCAACAGCCGCGATATGGTTATGCACAGGCCAATCGGGTTTTAAGAGTTTTATATAGTTTTAAAGAGTTTTAGGCGCGCGAATTGCCAATTTCCCCCGACTTTTCAATGATTTACGGAGGAGACCAGTGGGTAATAGACGGTTTCTGGTGGGTAATAGACGGTCCCGGGTGGGTAATAGACGGTGCCGGGTGGGTGATAGACGGTCTGTCCACAAGCAGGAGAGCGATTTCTTTGTGTCCGTCAAACGTATGAGTTTCTGGACAGCCAAAGAGGCCATTTCAAGCCTTCTTGGCACTCCGTCACCGTCTATTACACACCGCCATATCATGCAGTAACGCGTCAGGCGCTTCGCTCCGATGCCGCATGAGCAATTGAGGGCCGCTCTGCCCTGCCTCCTCACGTAAAGTGTACTCGGGCAGGTCGTCGGCAACGATAAGCTTGCGTAGGATGCGGCAGAACTCTTTAAACGTGCCGGCGCTTCCGCTGCGGTGATAGATCGTCCGAAAAGCCCATTTCGCCTTACCCTTCCCGGCGGCGCGACGCGCGAGACGATAAACAAAGCGACCAATACCCGGCTCGATCAGAAAGTAGTCCGGGTGTACAGTTAGAACGTCCGGCTGCTTGCCCTCGGTGATCTCGCGGTAAATCCAGTTTGGGGCCTCGATCTCCACTCTGGCCACCTTGCCTGTGTCCGTGCGCGATACGATCTCGTAGGAGCTGATAAGCCCCTCCGATTTGACCTCGCGCGTAGTGCGCTTACTGTCGCGCGATACTTCCCGCACGCTCTTGATCGTGGTTCCCTTGAGCCGGTCGAGCGCTGCTTCGACCTGCTCGAACTGACGCGCGCCGTCACCTTTGCGACAAAATTTCAGAATGTCCGAAACGTGCGGCTTAAACACGCGGCCGGGTTTATCCCCCTTCCCCTCTCGATAACGGTTCATGGCTTCTGTGAGGTGGGAAACGAGCATCAGCACAATGTCATAGTCCCAGATCGAGGCCATGCCATCCGGCCCCGCCTTGACCTCCACGTGGCCGTCCGGCAGCTCGTAGCGGATGACCTCACCCGCCCGTTTATCCTTCTTGGACAGACGGAACACGGCCACATCCATCATGCTGCGGCTGTCACGCGTGCCAACTTCACGCAAGGCCGGGATGAAGAAATCCGGCTGCTCGTCGCCCTTGGGCGGTTTGCGCACGAGGGTCGCCGGTTGCTGATTAGAAACGGTCGGACGGCCTACCTTTTCCGCTTCACGCTGGAAGCGGGCGGCAACGTGTTCGTATGTCTCGCCAGGACGTGCAGCAGCCTCGATGGGCTCCCTCTGCTGCCTCCTCATGGCCTCAATGCGATCCAGCAGGCCGCCAACATCGCCTAGCACAGCGCCGATCGGCGTAAGACCGCTGTTTCTGATAATCATACGAGCGGTCCGACCTCCGTCGCATAAGGCCGAGCGCAGGCAGTTCGTTTCTGGGCATTACCGCGGTTGGGTCCCATCCCGGGATGGGCGGCTTGAATGCCCGACGACTTGCGCGTCTCAATCCATTGCTCGACGTCGGCCAGATCCCAGGCGACGTTCCGGCTAGTTAGTGCTATGCGGCGCGGGAATTCACCTCGCTGCTCCAAGTTGTAAATCGTGCGCTCGCACAGCGGGATCATCGCCAACAGCTTCTTTTTATTGATGAGAGTCCTGCTCGTCTTTGCTTGCATGCTTTGACCTCCATCAGTCACTTTCGAATGCGTGCCTGATGGTGCCCGGCAATACAGATTGCATCGACCTAATGATTGGCTAAAATGGTTGACATGAAAAATCAGCCGACCATTACCGTCTGGGACGGGTGCGATCCCACCGTTTCAAAGGCCATCGGACAATTTCAGGATCGCTGGAAGCCCTACTCCGAGTCCGGGAAGCGCTACCCCATCGCTCGGCTTATCGAAGAACTCATTGACCCCGCTGTTGCGGCATACTCAGCAACGCTTCCGTCCCGTTACGTCGGCCACATCCCCGGCGCAGGAACGGGCGTGGCCTTCAGCGAGATTGTCCGACTGGTCGGGCTCACTGCGATGGTGCGTTTACAGCGCCAGTTGCTTCGAGCGTTTGTCCTCACAGAGGACCAACAGTCCCCGCGAGATCAGCGATTTGTCGCGACACTTGAATCTTTGATTGAGTTGGTTTGGGCCTGCGCTCGTAAGCGTCCCGCGAAAAGGCAGGTGCGCAATACTCGCCTGAACGGGCAACGCTTGCAGGGCTTTTGCCGCTTTTGCGGCGAACTCGCGGAGTTGGCTTCCTTCGCCGCAGGAAGCGACGCGCCCAAAGCGGACGATGCAGACGAGCAGCTCCGCCTGAGCAACCTGTACTGCGTGGACCACCGGCCCAAGTTAGCGAATGGCGCATGGAATCCTGCGTACAGGCAAGCGAAACGCTCCGTGGCGCAGTTCGATCTCGAACTAGAAAGACTCACCCGACAATGCGCAATGCGGGGCGCGCCGCAAGCGAAATCTGGCGACGAACTGGTCGACGGCTACATCCTCCATTACATGCTCGGACAGACGTTGCAGCCGGCGGATGAAGCCGAGCTGCGAAACCGAGCACGCCTAATGGTGGACTCGAAATTGTCGGATCGAAAAAAGCAGATACTGATGCTTCAGCGAGCTGGCTTCAATCAGTCTGAGATTGCCCGCAGACTAGGTATTGAACGGCAAGCTGTATCGAAGGCCATTGCCTCGATCCCCCAGATATTTCGACTGAGCTTGCCAAAGCGCTCTGCCCGCTAACTTGTTCGCTCCGCTTAAGTGCATCCCGGCCGAGCGTGAATTGATCTCCGGCCGTCAACGCAGTCGCATCGTGCAAACCGAAGCGTCCAATAAAGAGCCCGTCGTTCGACAAAGAAATCAGCAGTCTTTCCCCACTTGCGGCTTTTTAAGCGTCCACTCGTCTATCATGTCCGCCCAGTCCTGCAACATCGCCGCCCGTTGCTCCCGGTACTCCGCCTTGTTGTAGACAGCCCTCACGCCCCGCTGCTCGTGCGCAAGGCACTTCTCTATCCAATCGGTGTTGTAGCCGGCTTCGTGGAGTAGCGTGCTGGCGGTGCGCCGTAAGTCGTGCGGGCCAAATTTGCCAAGGGGCTTGCCCTCCTTCTGCGCCAAGCGGTAGGTCAACGTCAGCACCTGATTGAGCGTGGCGCTGCTCATGGGCAAGTCCGAGTCGTACCGCGACGGCAACACGTAGTCCGACCCACCCGCGAACGTTTTCAGTGCGATGAAAATGTCCAGCGCCTGTCGCGATAAGAACACCAAATGGGGATTGCGCCGCTTCATCCGTTCCTTTGGAATCGTCCAAAGCGCCTGGCTGAAATTGATCTCGCTCCACGTGGCGTTGGTCAGTTCACTCTTGCGCACCATAGTCAGCAACAGCAGCTTGGCTGCCGCCCGAATGGATGGCGTCGTGCCGATGCGCTCAATGTATTGGTACATCAGACCGATTTCGTCAGGCGTCAGCGCCCGGTCGCGCGGCTCGAACTTGGCGATGGTCGTTGGACGCACAAGCTCTGCCGGGTTCTCCACCTTCTGGCCGCGCTCGATGGCCCAACGATAGACCTGCAACACCACCTCGCGGGCATGTACCGCCGTGGCCGGAGCGCCGCGCTCCACGATGGCATCAGTCAGCGCTCGCAAATCCTCGTGCGTGATCTCGACTAACTTCTGATTGCCGAATTTCGGCTTCAACTCGCGCTCGAACACGGATCGGCGCATGTCGCGAGTGGAATCGGCCATCTGGTAGCCGCGCAACCACTTCTCCGCCCAAGCCCCGAACGTCTCCGCATCCTTGATACGGGCCTTGTCCCGCGCTTTCTCCTTCGCTGGCGACTTCCCGGCCGCGATCATCTTCTTGGCTTCGCCCAGCCGTTCCCGGGCTTCCGCGAGCGTGATGCCTCCTACACCATAGCGGCCGAAGGTGATGGTCTCCTGTCTGCCATGGATCGCGTAGTTGTAGCGGAATGAGATTGACCCGGCCGGTGTAACGGCCACGTAGAGGCCGTCACGGTCATTCACTTTGTAGAGCTTGTCCTTTGGCTTGAGGTTTCGCAGCTTGGTATCGGTCAGCATGGGCCTTTGCAGTTCTCCGCTTCAATACCATGCTCAGAAACGCTACGTTGAACCGGTGAAAACCCTTCAATATCAACGTACTACGCACACTCAATACCATGATCCGCTCATTTTCACGACATGGTATCGGGCGCCAGACATGGCATCAGTGGTACTCGGTACCATCGACTATGCCATAAAAAAGTCGTGCTTGGCGATGCAAAAATCTGCCGGAACGTGCCAGACATACCAGCAAAAAAGCCCGCATTTCTGCGGGCTTACGTGTGTTTTGGTGCTTAACCGTGCCAGTCCATGCCGGACGTGGGATCATTCCCACTCAATCGTCGCAGGCGGCTTGCTGCTCACGTCATAAACCACCCGGTTGATCCCGCGCACTTCATTGATGATCCGCGAGCTGACCTTTGCCAACAACGGATACGGCAACGGCGCCCAATCCGCGGTCATGAAGTCGCTGGTCTGCACCGCCCGCAAGGCGACCACATAGTCATACGTACGCCCATCCCCCATCACCCCCACCGACTTCACCGGCAGGAATACGGCGAAGGCCTGCGAGGTCAGGTCGTACCAGGACTTGCCGCTGACGGGATCCAGCGTGCTTCGCAATTCCTCGATAAAAATCGCATCGGCACGACGCAGCAAATCCGCGTACTCCGCCTTCACCTCACCCAGGATCCGGACGCCCAGGCCAGGACCGGGGAACGGGTGGCGATACACCATCGAATGCGGCAAACCCAGCGCCACGCCCAGCTCGCGGACTTCGTCCTTGAACAGTTCGCGCAGCGGCTCCAGCAGCTTCAAATTCAGCGTTTCCGGCAGCCCGCCCACGTTGTGATGGGACTTGATGGCAACCGCCTTGCCGGTCTTCGCGCCAGCGGATTCGATCACGTCCGGATAGATGGTGCCCTGCGCCAGCCACTTCGCCGATTTCAGCTTGTCGGCTTCCGCATGGAACACTTCCACGAATTCGCGGCCGATGATCTTGCGCTTGGCTTCCGGATCGGACACGCCGGCCAGCTTGCCCAGGAACTGTTCGCTGGCGTCGATGTGGATGATCTTCACGCCCATGTTTTCGGCGAAGGTCTGCATGACTTGCTTGCCTTCGTCCAGGCGCAGCAAACCATGGTCGACGAAGACGCAGGTGAGCTGATCGCCGATGGCCTTGTGGATCAGCGCCGCCGCAACCGACGAATCCACGCCGCCGGATAGGCCCAGGATGACCTCGTCGTCACCAACCTGTTCACGGATGCGCTGCACCGCTTCAGACACATAATCCGGCATGTTCCAGTCGCCGTCGCAGCCGCAGATGTCGCGCACGAAGCGGCCGAGCAGCGCCTTGCCCTGAATGGTGTGCGTGACTTCGGGATGGAACTGGACGCCGTAGAAACCGCGTTCTTCGTCGGCCATGCCGGCGATGGGGCATGACGGGGTGGACGCCATCAGTTTGAAGCCGGGCGGCAACTGGGTGACCTTGTCGCCGTGGCTCATCCAGACTTTCAGCATGCCGTGGCCTTCCGGCGTGGTGAAGTCCTCGATTTCGTTCAGCAGGCGGGTGTGCCCGTGGGCGCGGACTTCGGCGTAGCCGAATTCGCGATGGTCCGACCACTCCACTTTGCCGCCCAGCTGTTGGGCCATGCTTTGCATGCCGTAGCAGATGCCCAGCACGGGCACGCCGACTTCGAAGACGGCGTGCGGCACGCGCAAGGAACCCTCGGCGTAGGCGGACGCATGGCTGCCGGAAAGAATGATGCCCTTCAGACCCTGTGCCTGCTGTTCACGCACGAAGTCATCGCCGACGTCGCCGGGATGGATTTCGCAATACACGCCGATTTCGCGGACGCGGCGGGCGATGAGCTGGGTGACCTGTGAACCGTAATCGAGGATCAGAATGCGCTGGTGCATGGTTGGCTCTGGTATCGGGCGCGGCGCCCGTCAAATATAAAAGCGCACCGGCGGGAAGCTGGCCTCCCCCGGTGCGCATATGGCTGCATGGCGTTTGCGCCGTCGATCAGTCGGCGCGGTAGTTCGGCGCTTCCTTGGTGATCTGCACGTCGTGAACGTGCGATTCGCGGAAGCCCGCCGACGTGATCTGCACGAACTGGGTCTTGGTGCGCATTTCGTCGATGGTGGCGCAACCGCAGTAACCCATGGAGGCGCGCACGCCGCCGGCGAGCTGGTAAATGATGGCCAGGACGCTGCCCTTGTAGGGCACGCGGCCTTCGATGCCTTCGGGCACCAGCTTGTCGGCGTTGTTGGCCGGGTCCTGGAAGTAGCGGTCGGCCGAGCCTTCCGCCATGGCGCCCAGGCTGCCCATGCCACGGTACGACTTGTAGGAGCGGCCCTGATACAGGACCACTTCGCCCGGCGCTTCTTCCGTGCCGGCGAACATGCCGCCCATCATGCAGGCGAAGGCGCCGGCCGCCAGGGCCTTGGCGACGTCGCCGGAATAGCGGATACCGCCGTCGGCGATCAGCGGAACGCCGGTGCCTTCCAGCGCCTGCGCCACATCGGAGATGGCGGTGATCTGCGGCACGCCCACGCCGGCGACAACGCGCGTGGTGCAGATGGAGCCGGGGCCGATGCCCACCTTGACGCCGTCGGCGCCGTATTCCACGAGGGCGCGCGCGGCTTCGGCAGTGGCGATGTTGCCGCCGATCACATCGACCTTGGGATAGTTCTTCTTGACCCAGCGCACGCCTTCGAGCACGCCCTTGGAATGGCCGTGCGCCGTATCGACGACGATCACGTCCACGCCGGCAGCGACGAGTTTTTCGACACGCTCTTCGGTGCCGGCGCCCACGCCGACCGCGGCGCCAACGCGCAGTTGACCGTGGGCGTCCTTGTTGGCTTGCGGATGGGCGGTGTTCTTGACGATATCCTTGACCGTGGCCAGGCCGCGCAGTTCGAAGGCATCGTTGACGATGAGCACGCGCTCCAGGCGGTGCTTGTGCATCAGATGCTGCGCTTCGTCCAGGGTGGCGCCTTCGCGCATCGTGACCAGGCGCTCCTGCGGGGTCATGATGTTGCGCAGGGGCTCGTCCAGGCGGGTTTCGAAGCGCAGATCGCGGTTGGTGACGATGCCGACGACTTTGCGGCCTTCCACCACCGGCAGGCCGGAGATTCCATGCTGGCGCTGCAACGCGATGGCGTCGCGCACTTTCATTTGCGGCGTGACCGTGATCGGGTCGATCACGATGCCGAACTCGTGGCGCTTGACGCGTGCGACTTCCCTCGCCTGCTCTTCGGCGGTGAGATTCTTGTGAATGATGCCGATGCCGCCTTCCTGCGCCATGGCGATGGCCAGGCGTGACTCGGTCACGGTGTCCATGGCGGCGGACACGAGCGGGATGTTCAGGGTGATGTTGCGGGTGAGGCGGGTGGCCAGCGACGTATCGCGCGGCAGCACCTGGGAGAACGCGGGCACCAACAGGACGTCGTCGAAGGTGAGCGCGGTTTGGATGAGACGCATGGGAAACTCCGGGCGCAAAGCAAGATTATACGCCTTCCGCCCGGAATTACTAGGTGTAACCCCTAACCTCGCCCCGATATCGTTGTATGCAAAGCGGGGCTGCGGCGGAACCCGGTCCCGCCCTGCCAGCCCGCAAATGCGGCTACTTCGCGCCCTTCGCCGCCATGACCTCGTCGGCCACCTGCCGCGGCACTTCGGCGTAGTGCTTGAACTCCATGGTGTAGGTGGCGCGGCCCTGCGTCAACGAACGCAGAGACGTGGAATAGCCGAACATCTCCGACAGCGGCACCTCGGCCTTCACCAGCTTGCCGCCGCCGCCGGCGATGTCTTCCATGCCCTGCACCATGCCGCGCCGGGACGACAGGTCGCCCATCACGTTGCCCATGAAGTCCTCGGGGGTTTCCACCTCGACGTGCATCATGGGCTCGAGCAGCACCGGCTTGGCGCGCCGCATGGCTTCCTTGAACGCCATGGAGCCCGCCATGCGGAAGGCGTTTTCGTTCGAATCCACGTCGTGGTACGAACCGAAGGTCAGCGTGACTTTCACGTCCACCACCGGGTAGCCCGCCAGGATGCCGGACTGCATGGTGTCCTGGATGCCCTTGTCGACCGCGGGGATGTACTCGCGCGGAATGACGCCGCCCTTGATGGCGTCCACGAATTCATAGCCCTTGCCCGGCTCGTTCGGCTCCAGCGTGATGACGGCGTGGCCGTACTGCCCGCGGCCGCCCGACTGCTTCACGAACTTGCCTTCGACGTCGGTGGCCGTGCCGCGCACGGTTTCGCGGTAGGCCACCTGCGGCTTGCCCACGGACGCTTCCACGCCGAACTCGCGCTTCATGCGGTCGATCAGGATCTCCAGGTGCAGCTCGCCCATCCCGGAGATGATGGTCTGGCCCGATTCCTCGTCGGTATGGACGCGGAAGGACGGGTCTTCCTGCGCCAGGCGGTTCAGCGCCACCCCCATCTTCTCCTGGTCGGCCTGCGTCTTTGGCTCGACGGCCTGCGAGATCACCGGCTCGGGGAAGGTCATTTTCTCCAGGATGATCGGCTGCGACAGGTCGCACAGCGTATCGCCGGTGGTGACGTCCTTCAGGCCCACCGCGGCGGCGATGTCGCCGGCCCGAACTTCCTTGATCTCCTTGCGCTCGTTGGCGTGCATCTGCAGGATGCGGCCCAGCCTTTCCTTCTTGCCCTTGCTGGATACGAGCACGGTGTCGCCGGAATTGACGACGCCCGAATAGACGCGGAAGAACACCAGCTGGCCGACGAAGGGGTCGGTCATGATCTTGAACGCCAGCGCCGAGAACTTTTCGTCGTCGGCCGGATGCCGTTCGATCTCCCGGTCGCGGTCGTCATGGCCCTTGATGGCCGGCACGTCCACCGGCGACGGCAGGTAGTCGATGACGGCGTCCAGCATGGCCTGCACGCCCTTGTTCTTGAGGGCGCTGCCACAGAGCATCGGCACGATTTCGTTGGCGATGGTGCGGGCGCGCAAGCCCTGCTTGATTTCCGCTTCGGTCAGCGTTTCGCCGCCCAGGTACTTGTCCAGCAGGGTTTCGTTGGCCTCGGCGGCGGCCTCGACCATCTTGTCGTGCCATTCCTGCGCCAGCTCGCGCAGGTCGGCCGGGATGTCCGCGTACTTGAACTGCACGCCCTGGCTGGCGTCGTCCCAGATAATGGCCTGCATCTTCACCAGATCGACCACGCCCTGGAAATGGTCTTCCGCGCCGATGGGAATCTGCACCGGCACGGCCACGCCCTTCAGGCGCTCGGCGATCTGCCGCTGCACACGGAAGAAATCCGCGCCGATGCGGTCCATCTTGTTGACGAAGGCAATTCGCGGCACGCCGTACTTGTTGGCCTGGCGCCAGACGGTTTCGGATTGGGGCTGTACCCCGCCGACGGAGTCGTACACCATGCACGCGCCGTCCAGCACCCGCATGGAGCGTTCGACTTCGATAGTGAAGTCCACGTGTCCCGGGGTGTCGATGATATTGATGCGATGTTCGGGGTAGTTGCCGGCCATGCCGCGCCAGAAGGCCGTCGTCGCGGCCGACGTGATCGTGATGCCGCGTTCCTGCTCCTGCTCCATCCAGTCCATCGTGGCGGCGCCGTCGTGGACCTCGCCGATTTTGTGGTTCACCCCGGTGTAGAAAAGAATGCGCTCGGTGGTCGTGGTCTTGCCGGCGTCGATGTGCGCGCTGATACCGATGTTGCGGTAGTTCTCGATGGGGGTCTTGCGAGGCACGATATTCTCCAAGGATGGACCGCCTTCCGGCGTCGCGCCCGAGCCGGATTCGGCAACGGCGGAAGCGCCCGAGGCGCGGAAGTCCGTCCGCTATCTTCGCCTTCGCACAGGCAAAGCGCAAGGGACGGACAGTGCATCTAGATTGGGCGGCGCGGCGGCTTTTTCAATATCACGTCCCCGTTTTCCCGACCAGGCCCGCAACGCGTGCGCGGCCGTACGGGCGCCCAGTATGGGCAAGCCGTGTGCAAGTAGAATGACGAGGCCCCGCCGCAATGCCGGGGCCGTTTTTTCCCGCCCGATCATGCCCAATACCTACGACATCCGCCCCGGCCAGTCCGTCGAACTGCTGAAGGAACTGCACATCCTGACGCGCGACGGCAAGATGAACCAGGATAGCCGGCGCAAACTCAAGCAGGTCTATCACCTGTTCCAGTTCATCGAGCCGCTGCTCCAGGCGCTCAAGGAAGACGGCCGCGACATATCGCTGGTCGACCACGGCGCGGGCAAGTCGTACCTGGGCTTCATCCTGTACGACCTGTTTTTCAAGGGTCTGGGCGACCATTCCCACATCTACGGCATCGAGACGCGCGAGCCGCTGGTGCGCTACTCGCGCGAGCTCGCGCAGCGGCTGGGGTTCGCGGGAGGCATGTCCTTCCTGAACCTTTCGGTGGCGGAGGCCATCGAGTCGCCCGAACTGCCGGCCCGGGTGGATATCGTGACGGCGCTGCACGCCTGCGATACCGCCACGGACGACGCCATCCGCTTCGCCTTGCGCAGGCAGGCGCGCTATATCGTCGTGGTGCCCTGCTGCCAGGCGGAAGTGGCCGCGGCGTTGCGCCGGAACAAGCAGCGGGCCATGGGCGACCCGTTATCGGAAATCTGGCGCCACCCCCTGCATACGCGCGAGTTCGGCAGCCAGGTGACGAATGTGCTGCGCTGCCTGCAACTGGAGGCGCACGGCTACCAGGTCAGCGTAACGGAACTCGTGGGCTGGGAGCATTCGATGAAGAACGAGCTCATCATCGCCCAGCAGAACAAGGACGTGGCGCGCCGGCGCGCCACCGAGCGGCTGAACGCCATGCTGGACCGCATCGGCCTGCAGGAGCTGAAGACCCGTTTCTTTGCGCCAGCGGCCGAGGAAACCGCGACGGCGCAATAGTCCGGCTGCGTATCGTCATTGGTCGTTGCCGGCCGCCCGGCCTAGGGCCCGCCCCGGAATCCGCCCGTGCGGGGCTCCTTCCGCCGTTGACAGGCCCTAGCGCCCTTCCCCGCGCATGACGCGCCGCCATCCCTCGTAGCCCAGGCGGCGCAGCGTTTCCTGGTTGCGCGCGTAGATATCGTCGGGATCCGGATAGCTGTCGATCGCCCGTGCGACGCTGTCCTCGCGCAGCAGGTGCAGGATTGGATACGGCGAACGGTTCGTATAGTTCTCGATGTCGTCCGGCCCGGCGTCGGCGAACCGGTAATCCGGATGGAAGCTGGCGATCTGCACGACGCCGCGCAGACGCATGCGCTTGAGCATGCGGTCGCCCTGCGCCAGGAAGTCGTTGTACGCGCCGAAATCCTGCAAAGCCGAAGTGAGGATCAGCATGGTGGTATCGACGCTTACCGGGTCGCTCTCCACCAGCCGGCGCAGTTCGCTTTCCAGATCTGCAGCCACGCCCGCCTCGTCGGCGGCGTGGCTAACCGCGTACCGGATCTGGCCCTTGACGTGGACGATTTTGGCGAACGGGCAAAGGTTCAAGCCGATGACCGCACGGACCAGCCAGGCTTGGGTGGCTTCGATCGCTGCCCGCGTGCATGCGGCACGAGCGTCACGGTCCTCCATGCCCGGCTCCATCCCGATTCCTTGGCCTCAGGCGGCCGGCATGGCGGCGATGGTCTGCGCGACGGCCGCCGTCAGCTTCTTGCCATAGGGTACGTGCAGGAATTCGTTCGGTCCGTGGGCGTTCGACTTGGGGCCGAGCACACCGCAAACCATGAACTGCGAATTGGGAAAACCCTTTTGCAGGATATTCATGAGCGGAATGGTGCCGCCCTGCCCGATATAGCCGCACGGGGCGCCGTAATACTGACGGGACGCGGCATCCAGCGCGCTGGTAAGCCAGGGCGCCGACGCAGGCGCATTCCAGCCGGTGGACTGGCCCTCGCTGGGTTTGAAGATCACTTTGGCGTTGTAGGGCGCGTCGTGCTCGAGCAGGGTTTTCAGTTCCTGCGCGGCGGCCACGGCGTCCACCAGCGGCGGCAGCCGCAGGGACAGCTTGAAGGCCGTGCGGGGCCGCAGCACGTTGCCCGCGCTGGACAGCGGCGGCAGCCCATCGGCGCCTGTCACCGACAGCGTCGGCCGCCACGTGCGATTGAGCAGCGCCTGCTCGGGATCGGTGGTCATGGGCAGCACGAAGCCGCCGTCCGCGCCGCAGCTCCAGGGAAAACGACGCCAGACTTCATCGCCCAGGATCTGCGCCGTGGCGCGCGCTTGTTCCAGGCGTTCCGCGGGGACCTCGCAATGGAAGCTCTGCGGCAGCAGCCGCCCCGTCGCGCTGTCTTCCAGGCGGTCGAGCAGATGGCGCAGGATGCGGAAGCTGGACGGCACCACGCCGCTGGAATCGCCCGAATGCACGCCCTCGTCCAACACCTGGACCTCGAGCGTGCCGGACACCATGCCGCGCAACGAGGTGGTCATCCAGAGCTGGTCGTAATTTCCCGCCCCGGAATCCAGACACACGACCAGCGCGACGTTGCCCATGCGGGTGCGCAGCGCGTCCACATACGGCAGCAGGTCGTAACTGCCCGATTCCTCGCAGGTTTCGACGATGCCCACGCAGCGGGGACGCGGAATGCCCTGCTTGTCCAGCGCCAGGATGGCGGTCAGGGAGGCGTAGATGGCGTAGCCGTCGTCCGCGCCGCCGCGGCCGTAGAGCTTGCCATCCTCATATTTCGGGGTCCAAGGCCCCAGTCCGGCCCGCCAGCCGGAGAACTCGGGCTGCTTGTCCAGGTGGCCGTAGAACAGCACCGTGTCGCCGTTGTCCTGCCGGGTGGCCGGCGCATCGAAGAAAATCACCGGCGTGCGGCCAGGCAGGCGCACCACTTCCAGCGTCAGGCCATCGACCTTCTGCGTTTCCACCCACTGGGCGGCGTCGCGCACGACCCGCTCGATGTACGCGTTTTTTTCCCAATCGGCGTCGAACGCCGGGCTTTTGGCCGGGATGGCGATGTAGTCGGTGAGCGCGGGCAGAATCTCGCGATCCCATTTGTCGTCCACGTAGGCCTGCAGGGCCTGCGGATCGACGGGACCGGAAACCGCGGAATCGGGAACACGTGCATTCATGGACAGGCTCCTTTACTTCATCCAGACCCGCGCATTGCGGAACGCGCGCATCCAGGGGCTGAAGGCGCCGCCGCTATCGCGCTCGCCCCATTTCTCGGGCGCCCAGGACATCATCACGTTCCGGGTGACCCGTTCGGGGTGCGGCATGATGGAGGTGAAGCGGCCGTCGGGCGTGGTCACCGCCGTCAGTCCGCCGGGGCTGCCGTTGGGATTGAAGGGATAGACCTCGGTGGGCGCGCCGCGGTTATCGATGTAGCGTGCCGCGGCGATGACGCGCGACGGATCGCCCTGGCGCGCGAAATTGGCATAGCCTTCGCCGTGCGCCACCGCGACCGGCACGCGCGTGCCCGCCATGCCGGCGAAGAAAATCGACGGCGAATCGGCGATTTCGACCATGGAAAGCCGGGCCTCGTACTTCTCCGAGAGGTTGCGCGTGAAGCGCGGCCAGTCCTGCGCGCCGGGGATCATGCTGGCCAGCGCCGCGAACATCTGCGCACCGTTGCACACGCCGAGTCCAAACGTATCCTGCCGCCCGAAGAAGGCGGCGAACTGATCCGAAAGCTGGCTGTTGAAGCGGATGGTCCGCGCCCAGCCCTCGCCCGCGCCCAGCACGTCGCCATAGCTGAAGCCGCCCACGGCCACCATGCCGTTGACGGTGCGCAGGTCCACGCGGCCGGACAGCAGGTCGGTCATGTGCACGTCCAGGGCCTCGAACCCGGCGGTGTCAAAGGCCCACGCCATTTCGATCTGGCTGTTGCAGCCCTGCTCGCGCAAAATCGCCACGCGCGGACGCTTGCCGGTGGCGATGAAGGGCGCCGCCACGTCTTCCTGCGGATCGAAGGACACCACCGGCGAGAACCCGGGATCGTCCTTGTCCTGCCACATGTCGAGCTCGGCCTGCGCGCAGGCGGGATTGTCGCGGCGAGCCATGATGCGATAACTGGTTTCGCTCCAGGCGCGTCCAAGCTCGGCACGCGGCTGGCCCCAGATCTTGCGTCCGTCCCGATAGAACTCGATCTCGTCGCTGTCGTTCAAACCGCCGATGACGTGGGCGAACCTGGACAGCCCTGCCCCTCGCAGCACCTGCATGACGGCGTCGCGCTGGGACGCGGGGACCTGGATGACGGCGCCGGCCTCTTCCGAGAACAGCGCCTTCAAGGTCAGCTCCTCGCGCTGGACGGCGACCTGCTCCGGGCGGATCTTGAAGTCGCCCCAATCGGCCGCGTTGGCGTCGAAGGTCAGCATGTCGAGGTTGACGGAGATGCCGGTGTGGCCGGCGAAGGCCATTTCGCACAGCGTGGCGAACAGGCCGCCATCGGAGCGGTCGTGGTAGGCCAGCAGCGTACCGGCCTCCGCCAGGGTGCGGATGGTAATGAAGAAGGCGCGCAGGTCCTGGGGCACGTCGATGTCCGGCGTTTCCGTGCCCACCTGGTTGTAGGCCTGGGCCAGTATGGAACCGCCCATGCGGTGCAGGCCGCGGCCCAGGTCGATCAGGATCAGCACGGTGTCGCCGGCATCGGTGCGCAATTGCGGCGTCAGCGTCCGGCGGGCATCGCCCACCGGCGCGAAGGCGCTGACGATCAGCGACACCGGCGCAATGACCTGGCGCTGCTCGCCGCCTTCGGTCCACGACGTCTTCATGGACAGGGAATCCTTGCCCACCGGAATCGACAGGCCCACCGCCTGGCACAGCTCGCTGACGGCGGACACGGTGTCATACAGGGCGGCATCCTGGCCCGGCACGCCGCAGGCGGCCATCCAGTTGGCCGACAGCTTGATGTGCTCCACCAGGTGGACGTCGGCAGCCGCCAGATTGGTCAGCGCCTCGGCCACGGCCATGCGCCCGGACGCCGGAGCGTCGATCATCGCCAGCGGCGTGCGCTCGCCCATCGCCATGGCTTCGCCTCGGAAGCCTTCGTAGTCGGCCAGGGTGACGGCGCAGTCCGCGACGGGCACCTGCCAGGGACCGACCATCTGGTCGCGCGCGGACAGACCGCCCACCGTGCGGTCGCCGATGGTAATGAGGAAGGTCTTGTTGGCCACCGTCGGATGGCGCAGCACGCGATACGCCGCTTCGGTCAGGTCGATGCCCGCCAGATCCAGCGGCTCGGACACGCCGGGCAGCCGCTTGACGTCGCGGGTCATACGGGGCGGCTTGCCCAGGATAACGTCGATGGGGACGTCCACCGGGCGGACGGGGCCGGCCGCTTGGCCCTGCGGATCCACGCCCGGCAGGCCTTCGCCCTGCACGACGCGCAATTGACGCTCTTCCGTTGCGACGCCAACGACCGCATAGGGACAGCGTTCGCGGCGCGCGATGGCGTCGAAGCGCGGCAAATCGTCCGGCAGCACCGCCAGGACATAGCGCTCCTGCGACTCGTTGCTCCAGATTTCGGCGGGCGACATGCCCGATTCTTCCACCGGCACGCGCGTCAGGTCGAAGACGGCGCCGCGCCCGGCGTCGTTGACCAGTTCGGGGAAGGCGTTGGACAGCCCGCCCGCGCCCACGTCATGGATGGCCAGGATCGGATTGCGCTCGCCCTGCTGCCAGCAGCGGTCGATGACTTCCTGCGCGCGCCGCTCGATTTCCGGGTTGCCGCGCTGGACCGAATCGAAATCCAGGTCGGCGCTGTTGCTGCCCACGCCCATGCTGGACGCCGCGCCGCCGCCCATGCCGATGCGCAGGCCGGGGCCGCCCAGCTGGATCAGGAGCGCACCGGGCGGGATTTTTTCCTTGTGCGTCAGGCCGGCGTCGATGCTGCCCAGGCCGCCGGCGATCATGATGGGCTTGTGATAACCCCAGCGCGTGCCGCCCGCCGTCTGCTCGAAGCTGCGGAAGTAGCCGAGCAGGTTGGGCCGGCCGAACTCGTTGTTGAAGGCGGCCCCCCCGATCGGGCCCTCGATCATGATGGACAAGGGCGAGGCGATCCGGTCCGGCAAGCCATGGTGATCGTTTTCCCAGGGCTGCGGCGCATCGTCGAAGCGCAGATGGGACACGGTGAATCCGGTCAGGCCCGCCTTGGGCTTGGATCCGCGGCCTGTGGCGCCTTCGTCCCGGATCTCGCCGCCCGCGCCGGTGGACGCGCCCGGAAACGGCGCGATCGCCGTGGGGTGATTGTGCGTCTCCACCTTCATCAGGGTGTGCACCAGGGCCTCGCGCCGCCGGTAGGTCAGCGCCGCGTCGCCTTCGCCGGCCACGCCGGCGTGGAAGCGCTGCGCCACCCCGCCTTCCATGATGGCCGCGTTATCCGAATACGCCACGACGGTGCCGCCCGGCTGGGCGGCATGCGTGGCGCGGATCATGCCGAACAGGGTATTGGGCTGCGGCTGGCCGTCGATGACCCACTGGGCGTTGAAAATCTTGTGCCGGCAATGCTCGCTATTGGCCTGCGCGAACATCATCAGCTCGACGTCCGTGGGGTCGCGCTCCAGCTTGGCGAAGGCTTCGGCCAGGTAGACGATTTCGTCGTCGGAAAGCGCAAGCCCCAGGGTCGTATTGGCCTGCTCAAGGGCGGCCCGGCCTTGCGCGAGCACCGGCACGGTGCGCATGGGGCGGCCTTCGACCGGGGCGAACAGCGCCTGGCCGTCGAATTGCGCGTCGACGACCGTTTCGGTCATGCGGTCGTGCAAACAATCGGCGGCGCGCGCCAGCATGGCGTCGTCAAAGGACTTGGCGCCCAGCAGGCCTCTTTCCGGCGTCAGCACGTAGCGAACGCCGCGCTCGATGCGGCGCACGGCGGCAAGCCCGCAGTTGTGCGCAATGTCGGTGGCCTTGCTGGCCCAGGGCGAAATCGTGCCCAGACGCGGAATGACGCGCAGAACCAGCGCTTTGGCCGGCGCTTCGGCTTCATAGGGGGGGCCGTAGTCCAGCAGCTCCGCCAGCCGCTGCCGGTCGGCATCCGCCAGCTGGGCGTCGCACAAGATGAAATGCTCGTAGCGCGCCGAAATATCGGCCACCGGCAGCCCGGCCTGCTTCAATTGGGCAAGCAGCCGCTCGCGGCGGAAAGTCGACAGAACGGAAGAGCCGGGGAAATACTGGACGATGGACACGATGACGGCCGTAGCGGGAAGGGCAAAAACGGAATTTTACCCGTTGCCGGCCACCCGCTCGCGCCGTCTTGCGCTTGCTACGGATACCGTACTTCGAGAATTTCCAGCGTCTCGACGCCACCTGGCGTGCGCAGCGTGACGGTGTCGCCCTCGCGCGCCTTCAGCAAGGCGCGGGCGACCGGAGAAATCCAGCTGATTTTGCCGGCCAGCGGCTCGGCCTCGTCCACGCCGACGATGGTGACTTCGTGCTCTTCCCCGGCCTTATCCATATAGACCACCGTGGCGCCGAAGAACACCTGGTCGCGATTGGGCTGCGCCGCCGGATCGACGACTTCCGCAATATCGAGACGGCGGGTCAGGAAGCGCATGCGGCGGTCGATTTCACGCAGGCGCTTCTTGCCGTACAGATAATCGCCGTTTTCGGAGCGGTCGCCATTGGACGCCGCCCATGACACGACCTGGACGACGCTGGGCCGCTCGACATTCATCAAATGGGTCAATTCATCGCGCAGGCGTGCGTAGCCTTGCGGCGTCATGTAGTTTCGCGTTCCCGCGGGCAGGGCCTGGGCTTGCGGAATGTCGTCGTCTTCGTCCTGGTCCGTTTCTTTGACAAAAGCTTTGTTCATGGCTGCACTCGAATCGCTTGACGGAAGCGCGCGGCGCCGGGCTCGCGCGGTCGCCGGGCGTCAGGCCCAATCGTGCCACACCGGGCGCAGGTCGCGCGGCAGCGGCGGCAGGCGGCCCAGATCGACGCGGCTTTCCGAGGGGCTATGGAAGTCCGAGCCGCGCGAAGCAAGGAAGCCGCATTCCCGGGCAACGTCCGCGTAACGGCGGCATTCGTCGGGGGTGTGGCTGCCCGTCACGACCTCGATGCCCTCCCCGCCCAGACGCTGGAATTCGTCGTATAGCGCGGCAAACTGCAAGGGGGTGTACTTGTATCGGCCCGGGTGGGCGATGACCGCGCGGCCGCCGGCATCGACGATCCAGCGCACGGCTTCGGCCAGCGTGGCCCACTGTATGGCCACCTGCCCCGGGCAGTCGTCGCCCAGGTACTTGTTGAAAACTGTTTGAACGTCGGGGCAAAAGCCTGCTTCCACGAGATAGCGGGCGAAATGCGTGCGGCTGATCAGTTCCGGGTTGCCGGCAAAGGGCAAAGCGCCTTCGAAAGCGCCCGGCATGCCCATCTGGGCGAGTTTTTCGCCGATCTTGCGCGCGCGGTCGGCCCGCCCCGAACGGGTGCGGCGCAGGCCTTCGCGCAGCGCCGTATTCTGCGGGTCGAACCCCAGACCGACGATATGCACAGTCTGCGATGCCCACGTCACCGAGATTTCGACGCCGGTGACGAAACGCAGTCCCGCCTCTGCCGCGGCTTCGGCAGCCTCGGCCAGGCCGCCCACTTCATCATGATCGGTGAGCGACCAGACGTCCACGCCGTTGGCGCGCGCCCGCAGCGCGACGTCGCGCGGGGACAGCACGCCATCAGAAACGGTGGAGTGGCAATGCAGATCGACATTGGAAAAGGCGGAATCGGGCATAGGCTTATTGTAGGCCGCGCAGGAAGTTTTCGATGGGACCGAGCTGGTTGTCGTGCATCAGCGTAGGCGCATGGCCGACGCCTTCCACCTCCACGCTTTGCGTGCGCGGATTGCGCCGGACCATCTCCCGCACTGTTTCGGGGCTGAGCAGATCCGAGTGCGCGCCCCGCATGACCAGGATCGGACAATCGATGGCCTCGTAGGAATGCCAGAGCATCTGTTCGCCCGCGGCCAGCGCGGCGTCGTCCTGCACGTTGAATGGCGCCGCCAGGCCGAGATCGTAGTGCTTGACCCAGCGCCCGCCCTCCTGTCGGAAGACATGGCTCGCCAGGTCGCGCCACTGCTCATCGGTGTGACTGCCAAATGCCGCCGAGACGTCGCGCAGATAGGCGACGGCGTCCTCGAAACTATCGAACGCCTGCCCCTGCCCCACATACTGGCCGATGCGCGAAAGCGCCGCGGCCTGCAGGCGCGGCCCCACATCGTTCAGCACGAGTTTGTCGATGTGCAGCCCCTGGCCCGGCAGGCGGTCATGGCCCGCGTGCTGTCTGGTGCGCATGCGAGCGGACAGCGCCGCGGTGCCGGCCAGCGTCATGCCGATCAAGCCGCCCATCGACGTGCCGATCCAGTGCAGCGTCGCGGGCCGCAGGCGCGCGATCAGCGTCACCATATCGGCGACGTACTGGGGGACGGTGTAGAAGGCCGGATTCAGCAGCCAGTCCGACGCGCCGCGGCCCACGACGTCCGGGCACACGACCCGATACTCGCCGCATAGGCGTTGGGCCAGGGTGTCGAAATCGCGGCCGGTGCGGGTCAGGCCGTGCACGCACAGAAGCACCTTGTCGTTGTCGGGGTCGCCCCATTCCCAGTAAGCCTGGCGATGCAGGCCCGCTGGGCTGGCGCAAGTCACGAAATCGAGACGCGGATTCGGCATGGGACCTCCATAGGTGCGCGCCGGGGATGCCGGCGCGGCGCGGTGCGGTGCGATGATGGCAGCGCCGCTCACCATCCCGCGCCGCTGCCTGCAGCTCTTTTATAGCAGCCCCGTTCGCGGCTTTGCGCCGTCCGCCCCGCACGCCCGCCCGCCGTGCCGGTCACGCCGTCCGGCGGGCCGCTTTCAGCGATCCCGCGGCCCGTGCCAATAGCGGCGGGCGCGGTCGCGCTGACCCTGCACCTGCAGCCCTGCGGCGCTGGAAGAAGCGATCACCGCGCCATCGCGGTCCGTACGCCAGAACGTCGCGCCGGCGCGCCGCCACCGCCGCAGCACCGCTCCCGCGGGATGCCGGAAACGGTTCAGATAGCCCACCTGCGCCACGACATGGGCCGGCCGCGTCGCCTCCACCAGGGCGGCGCCCGATGATGTCGCGGAACCGTGATGGGGGGCCATCACCAGGTCCACGCCCGACGCCGGCGCCATTGCCGCCGCGAGCCGCGAGGCGAAGCGCTGTTCTTCCGCGATGCCCACATCCCCCGGCAGCAAGGCGGCATGATGGCGCCCCTGCACCAATAGGACGCAGCCCCCCGCATTTGAGCCGCCGCGCGACCGGCCGCGTGCGGCCTTGACGCCGCTTGCCGTGCGCGGGCGTGGCGTCGCAGCGCCCTTGGCGTCATCCTGAGGATGCAGGAACTCGAACCGGACCCCGTCGCTTTCCCACGCCTGGCCGGCCTGGCAGCGGTGCGCCGCCGACGGCGCGGGCGCCGACGTGGTGCGGTCCCGCACACGGGCATCCCTGCGCAGCCGCGCATGAACATCGAAGGGCGCATAAGCCGCCACCACCGGCACGGCGCGCAGCAGCGTGTCCAGCCCCCCGGCATGATCGAGGTCGCCGTGCGAGACCACCAGCGTGTCGATACGCCCTATGCCCCGTGCCCGCAGATAAGGCCACAGCACCCGCTCTGCCCCATCCGTCCCATTGCGATGCAACGGTCCAGTATCGAAGACAAGCGTGTGCCGCGCAGTTTCGACCACCACCGCGCCGCCCTGCCCTACGTCCAGCGCCGTCAGCATCCAATCGCCGTGACCGGGTCGCGAAGGGCGCCAGCACAGCGCGGGAAGCAGCAGCAGCCAGGCCCAGCGGCGCGAGGCCATGCCGGGCGGCAGAAGCGCCCACCCAATGCCGCCCAGGGCGACGGCAAGGAGCACGAGCGGCGGCGCGGCAACGTTGCACACCGCCCAATCGCGCGCCGCCAGCCATTCGACGGGCCGCATCGTCAGCGCAAACGCACCGTGCGCCGCCTGCGCCATCAGCGCTGCCGCCGGTGCGGCGCCCGGTATCGCACAAAGCCACGCGCACGCCAGCGAGAGCGGGGTGACGACGAAACTGACGGCCGGAATGGCGATCGCATTCGCAAGGGGCGACACCAGCGTCACTTGCTGCGTCAGAAACGCCAGCACGGGCGTGAGCGACAGCGTCACGACCCATTGCAGGCGGTTCGCCTGGCCCCAACCACGCATCAGGCGGCGCCAGGCAGGCGCGTCCGGGTCCGCCCGCATACGGCTCGCATGCCCCCATGCCAGTACCGCGGCCACCGCTCCGAAGGAGAGCCAGAACCCTGGCGCGATCGGCGCCCAGGGATCCAGCGCCACGACGGCGCATGCCGCCATCGGCAGAATCCGCGAGGGCGATAGCGGTAGCCTGAACATGGCGGCGCCGCCGGCGACGGCCAAGGTAAAGAACGTCCGGCGCGCGGGGCTGCCCCATCCCGCCAGCAGGCAATAGCACCACGCGGCCAGAACCGCCGCGGCAATGGCGGCAATTTGCGCCGGCATCAATTCACCCAGGCCCAAGCCGCGCCATCTCGCCCGCCGCCACGCCCACCCGACCGTCGTCCCGACCAGGCCCGCGACAAGCGTGACGTGCAACCCGCTGATAGAGACCAGATGCGTGATCCCCGTGACGTTGAACACGCGCCAGTCCGTGCGCGCAATGCCTGCCTGGTCGCCGAGCGCCAGCGCCACGATCACGGGTCCGTACCGCGCCTGGTCCAGCGCCGCATGCATACGGGCACGCAGCCGGTCGCGCAATCGGTGCACGGCGACAATACCGAAGGAATCGCCCTCGTCACCCATGAAGCGCGGCTTGCCGCGCACCGTGCCGGTGGCCCGTATGTTGCGCTGGAACAGCCGGGCCTCGCCGTCGGCCGCGTACGGGTTTTGCGCGGCGTGCGGCGGTTTCAGGACAAGCGCCGCGCGCCATTGCTGGCCCGGCGTCACGGATCGCTGTGCGGCGTCGTCTCCTCGCATCGGCAAGGGCCACGATACGCGGATGCGTCGCGGAATGCCGGCAGAAGCGGCGTCGATGACTTCCGCATCGAAGCGCACGGCGTCCGGCGCGTCTTCGCGCAGCGACACCACGCGGAAAGTCGTCCGGACCACCTGGTTTTCCTGCGCGGCAGGAAGCGCGTCGTCCAGGCGCTGCCGCGCCCGTTCGATGGCGTACAGCCCTCCGCCGCTCGCCGTGCAAAGACATAGCGTCAACGCAAGCATCGCCCGCATGCGGGGGCCACCAGGCTGCCGCCCGTGAGCGAACCGAAGCCGTCCATGAAGCGCGCCCGACGCCAGGCAAACCACCGCGAGTCCGGCGCGCGCGGCGCCGCCCGGCAGGGCCCCCAGGACGTGGACGGCGGCCACCGCTGCGACGAACGCCAGCATCGCCATGCGCCCTTCCATTCCGATCTCTCCGAGCAATGTCCCGGCATGCTAACGGTCCGAACGGGACAGCGGCGGGCGTGCGGGCTCGAATGGTCACGCAGGCGCCGTAAGGAAGAAGCGCCATACAGCAAGATGCGCAATACGGAACGGAAAGAAGCGCAATACAAAAAAATGGCCCCGCTTGCGCGGGGCCGGGTACTGCATCGAGAGGACTTCCACAGCATCCCCGCCTCTCACCGGGGAACCATGCGGAGGGCAAATCCGCATGGCCAGGACTTCCTGACCCCGCACGCTGCGACGATGGGCGGGGCCTGAAAGACAAACCGATCGGTCACGAGAGCGTCGCGTCGAACCACACAGGCGCGCCGGTCCCCGACCGGGCGCGATCACACGCCCTGGAACGGCTGGTTGTCGATATCGCCAAAGGCGATATCCGTGGAACTGTTGGCTTGCGACGCTTCGGCGGCAACCTGCGCGCGCGTCACGCCGCTGTCGGCTGCGGCGGCGAAAGGCGCGTTGTCGATGTCGCCGTTGCCGGTCAGGCCAGCGGCGCGGGCCTGTTGCAGATCGGCCAGCACTTGGTCGCGGCTGGCGCTGCTTTCGTTCTGCCCGTAGACGCCTTGGAAGGGCTCGTTGTCCGTATCTCCGCGCGGCGTGCCGGCTTGCGCGGCGCCGATGGCGGCAAAGGAAAGAATCAATGCGGTGGCGATGGTCTTGGCTTGCATGGCAGTACTCCTGTCCTGGATGTTTGAAGGGCCGGATACCGATCAGGGGAAAGATCCCGGGGCATCCGTTGCTGTCCCCATGGCTTGTATTCTGCGCCGACAGAACATAGGGAAAAACCCGGATTCCCGGAATTCATTTTTCCAATCCAGGCACCAATCCAAGATACACAGGAGCAATTACGCCAGGAAAAGACTTCTCCACAGAGTAAAGTCCGTGCGTTCACAGAGTGGAGTCCGTGCGTTCAATGCACCACGGGCACGAGCCGCGGCAACACCCGCAAAGCAGTCGCCGCCGTCCCCGCAGCCACGGCCATGACATCCACGCCGCGCAACTCCGCCAACGCTTGCGCCACGCCGGCCACCTGAGCGGGCGTATTGCGTCGATCCGGCGGATGCAGCCACGCCGGAGGGATGTCAGGGGAGTCGGTCTCCAGAACCAGGTGCTCCAGCCCCCACTGCTGCGCGTGCCGCCGTATCTGCAAGGCGCGGGGATATGTCATCGCGCCGCCGATGCCCAGCGCAAAACCCAGGTCGATGAAAGCGCGCGCCTGTTGTTCGCTGCCGTTGAAGGCATGTGCGATCCCGTGCAGGCCATGATGACGACGCAGGTGCTTGAGGATGATGTCCTGCGAACGGCGCACGTGCAGCAGCACCGGCAAACCGAATTCCGCCGCAAGATCGAGCTGGGCGGCGTAGTACCGCTCCTGCTTTTCCCGCGCGGCGCCGCTGGCGATTTCCTTGACGAAGAAGTCCAGCCCGATTTCGCCAATCGCCACGAAGCGCGGGTCGTCCATCGCCGCCTCCACGGCGGCGCGCAGCGCGGCAAGGTCGTCATCCCACGCCGCGCCGACGAACAGGGGGTGAATGCCGAGCGCATAGGCGCCGCCCGGCATCGCGTGCGCCAGATCGCGCACGGTCTGGAAGTTGCCGCGCCCCACTGCCGGAATCACCACCGCGCGCACCCCGGCCGCGGCAGACTGCGCCACCACATGGCTGCGGTCGGTGTCGAATTCCTGGGCGTCGAGGTGGCAGTGGGTGTCGATCAGCATGAGCGCTCCAGAGGCGCCGCTACACCAACCGGCCCTGCTCCATTGCGAGTTGCCGATCGGCGCGGCTGGCCAGTTCACGATCGTGGGTGACGATAGCAAAGGCCGTACCCGATTCCTTGTTCACGCGCGTGAGCAACTCGAACATGCTGTGCGCGGTATTGCGGTCCAGGTTGCCGGTCGGTTCGTCGGCCAGCACGCAGACCGGCCGCGTCACCAGCGCGCGCGCCAGCGCGACGCGCTGCCGTTCGCCGCCGGACAACTGGCCTGGAAAGTGGTGTTCGCGGGCGGCCAATCCAACCTGCTGCAGCACCACCCGCGCCTGCTCGCGCGCCGCGTCGCGCGGCATCCGCCGCACGATCAGCGGCATCGCGACGTTGTCCAGCGCCGAAAACTCGGCGAGCAGATGGTGGAACTGGTAGACGAACCCCAGGCTGCGATTGCGCAGCTCGCTTTTCGCGGACTCCGTCAGGCCCGCGGCCGCCACGCCATCCACAGTGACCGTGCCGCGCGTCGGCACGTCGAGCAGCCCCAGGATATGAAGCAGGGTGCTCTTGCCGGACCCCGATGCGCCCACGATGGCCAGCATCTCGCCGCGGTGGATCGACACGCTGACGTCCCGCAGCACCTCGATGCGAGCAGGACCTTCGTCATAGACCTTGGTCAGGTTCTCCGCATGCAGCGCGTACTCAGTCATGGCGCAACACCTGGGCCGGCTGCAGGCGCGACGCGCGCCAGCTGGGATAGATGGTCGCCAGCAGCGAAAGAACCAGCGACGTAATGGCAATGGTGACGATGTCGCGCATCTCCGGATCCGAGGGCAGCTCGCTGATGAAGTAGATCTGCCGGGGCAGGAAATGTATGCCGAGCAGGCGTTCGATGAAAGGCACGATGACGTCGATGTTGTACGCGATCAGCATGCCGCCCAGTACGCCGAGCAGTGTGCCGACGACGCCGATCAGCGCGCCCTGCACCAGGAAAATCCGCGCGACCTCCGACGGGTTGGCGCCAAGGGTGCGAAGAATGGCGATATCGGATTGCTTGTCCTTCACCGCCATCACCAGCGAGGACAGCAGGTTGAACGCGGCCACGGCCACGATCAACGCCAGGATCAGGAACATCATCCGCTTTTCCGTCTGCACGGCCGCGAACCACGTGCGGTTGTTGCGCGTCCAGTCGCTGGCCGACACATACGGCGGCAGTTGGCGCGACAGTTCCGCCGCGACTTGCGGCGCCTGTTGCATGTCGGCGATGCGCAGCCGGACACCGGCGGTGCCGCTATCGCGGAACACCTTGGCGGCGTCCTGGTCGTCGACAAAAGCCAGCGAAGAATCGTATTCGTAATGGCCCGACGAGAAAATGCCCGCCACGGTGAACTGACGCATACGCGGGGCGAAACCGGCCGGACTGATGGACGCCTGGGGCGCCAGCAACAGCACGGTGTCTCCCACCGACAGGCCCATGTCGCTGGCCAGATCGCGTCCCAGCACGATGCCGAAGGACCCGGGCTTCAGGTCATCCAGGTTGCCGGCGACCATCTGCTTGGGAATATCCGAAACCTTGCCTTCCACCTGCGGATCGATGCCGCGCACCTGCACGCCGCGCAGGGCCTCGCCTCGCACGATCATGCCTTGTGCCGCGACGAAGGGCGCGGCGGCCCGGACTTCCTTGTTCCGTTCCGCGGCCTGGGCCAGCGCCTGCCATTGCGTCAGAATGGCTTCCGGGCTGCCGCCGGGCACATAGAGCTCGATGTGAGGCAGCACCGATAACATGCGGTCGCGCACGTCCTTCTGGAAGCCGTTCATCACCGACAGGACTATGATGAGCGCGGCCACACCCAGCGCGATGCCCGCCATCGAACTGGCCGCGATGAAGGAAATGAACCGGTCGCGGCGGCCGCGACGCTGGCGGATACGAGCCATGCCCGCGTAGCGGGCGCCTATCCAGAATTCGTAGGGTATTTTCAGCACCCGCGCATTATGGCATTAACGGACGGCGATCCGAGCGCCGCCGCCACGGCCGCACCGCACTACAATCCCGGCCATGCAAATCGTCCTACCCGGCGCGCTGCCGCCCAGCGCGCCCATCGCCGAGGAATTGGCCAAGCGGCTGCCCGCGGCCGCTCCCACGCTGTACGCCTGGATGCGCCAAAGCCCCGGACGGCAGATCCCATTCGACCCCTACGAACACGGCTGCACGCCATTCGAGGCCTGGCAGTTGGAACAAGCCGGTTTCCGGCCCGCGCCCGGCCAGCCCATGGGCGCTGGCCTCGGCCCCCTGCGGGCCGGCGCAACGGCGGCCCGCGGAGAAAAAGTCTGGGTGGCCGACCTGACGCATATCGCGCTGGGCACCGACCGCGCCAGCCTGGTGCCGGCCGACGCCCTGGCCCTGACCGACGCCGAAGGCGCGTCGCTTTTCGATGCCGCCCAGCCCCTGTTCGCCGATACTCCGTTCTCGGCGGAAGCCATCGCGCCCTTCCGGTGGCGCGTACGGTTGCCGGCCACGCTGAACCTGCCGACGGCCAGCCCCGGCGCAGTGGCCGGCCACGCGCTGGACGCCTGGTGGACGCAGGACGCCGCCGCCCGGCCGTGGCGGCGCCTGGTCAACGAGATTCAGATGGTGTGGCATGAACACCCGGTAAACGAGGCCCGCGTGGCCCGGAATCAGTTGCCGGTGAACGGCGTCTGGCTCTATGGCGGGGCCGAGAGCTGGACGCGTCCCGCAGCCGCTGTACCCCAGCCGCAAGTCGTCGCCGACCTGCAGGCGCCTTTCCAGGCGGAGGACTGGGGCGCCTGGCTGGAAGCGATCGCCCGGGTCGACGCGGAAGTGCTCAAGCCGCATGCGGATGCGCAAGGCCGGCCCAGACGCCAGCTGTCCCTGGTCGCGCTCGGCCGCGACCGGCGCGCTACTCTGTCGCCCCAGCCGCGCAGCGCGCTGCTGCGCTGGCTGCCCATACGTGAACAAAACTGGAGGTCCTGGTGGTCGCCCCGCGCCTGACCATTCGCCGTGGCGATCCCGGCGTCTGCAGGGCGCTGGAAGCCGCCGGCATCCATCCGCTGCTGGCGCGCCTGTGGGCCGCCCGCGGCGTCGTACATCCCCAAGATACCCGCCTCGGTTGGGCGGCCATGCTGCCGCCTGCCGGCCTGACGCGGGCGGACCATGCCGCCGCCATCCTCGCCGACGCCATCGCCCAAGGCCGCCGCATGCTGATCGTGGCGGACTACGACTGCGACGGCGCAACGGCATGCGCTGTCGCCTTGCGCGCGTTGCGCGCCATGGGAGCCATCGTTGACTTCCTGGTCCCCAACCGCTTCGAGACCGGCTATGGCCTGTCCCCCGCCGTTGTGGAACTGGCTTGCCGCCATCCGGCGGGCAAGCCCGATCTCATCGTCACGGTGGACAACGGCATTGCCAGCGTGGAAGGCGTGGCCAGCGCCAATGCGCAGGGCATCGGCGTGGTCATCACGGATCACCACCTGCCGGGAGACCGCCTGCCCGACGCCCTGGCTATCGTCAACCCCAACCAGCCGGGTTGCGGATTCCCGTCGAAGAACCTGGCCGGCGTCGGCGTCGTGTTCTACCTGATGCTGGCGCTGCGGGCCGAACTGCGCCGGCGCGGCATATATGCATCCGACGGCGGGCCGCGGCTGGACGCGCTGTCCGACCTGGTCGCGCTGGGCACCGTGGCCGACGTCGTCAAGCTGGACGCAAACAATCGGTTGCTCGTCACGCAGGGCCTGCAGCGCATCCGTTCCGGACGCATGCAGCCCGGCTTGCGCGCCCTGTTCGCCGTGGCGGGCCGAGAACCGAGGACGGCCAGCGCCTTCGATCTGGGCTTTGCCCTGGGCCCGCGCATCAACGCGGCAGGACGTCTGTCGGACATGAGTCTGGGGATCGCCTGCCTGACGACGGACGATGAAGGACAGGCACTGGAGATTGCACGCGAGCTCGATACGATCAACCGCGAACGCCGGACCATCGAGGCAGCCATGCGCGAACAAGCGATGGCGGCGGCTGGCGATCCCGCGATGGCGACGGGCGCGACGGTTTGCGTCTACGACGATAGCTGGCACCAAGGCGTGGTCGGGTTGGTGGCCTCCCGGTTGAAAGACCAGTTCTGGCGCCCCGCGCTCGCGTTCGCGCCCGCCGGCGAGGACGAATTGCGCGGCTCAGGCCGTTCGATTCCGGACGTGCACCTGCGCGATGCGCTGGACCTCGTCTCCAAGCGCGATCCGGCGCTGATCCGCAAGTTCGGCGGCCACGCCATGGCGGCCGGCGTTACCGTGGGCCGGGCCGACTTTCCGCGCTTCGCGCCGGCCTTCGACGCCGCCGTGCGGGAATTGACCGGACGCGACGATTTCGAGCCCCTGCTGGAAACCGACGGTCCGCTCGAAACCGGCTACGCGAATGCCGAAGTGGCTGGACTGCTGCAGCAACAGGTATGGGGTTCCGGTTTTGCCGCGCCGCTGTTTTTGGATACCTTCCAGGTAAGGGCGCAGCGCCTTCTCGGCGATAAGCATTTGAAGCTCACGCTGGAGCGCGGCGCGCAGCGCTTCGATGCCATCTGGTTCGGCCAGACGCGGCTGCTGCCGGACACGGTCGATGTGGCATACCGCCTGGAACAGAACGTTTGGAACGGCCGCGTGTCGGTCCAGCTGGTGGTGGAGCACGCCGGCTAGACCGGAGTATCCCTGTCGCGCCGGTCCATCGATGACTGGCGCGGCCGACGGACTTGAAAAGACGATCGGCTTTTGCTGACGGTCCCGGAAGACCTGGCTTGGACGATCGTAAGGCTCGCACGGGGAAACTCCCAGCCCGGTCCTAGGAACGAGCGTGCCTCGCACGCCGGCCGCGACCATGGCATCTCCTTCGCCTGAGGAGGATGCGCTCGACGGCTGACGTCCAGGGCCGCCGACACGACGCCTCGCCTGCAGGCGCCGTGTCGGCGACACACTAGCGGTTCACCAATTTCGCTGGCTGCGCCAACGCAACTAGCGCCCCCACGCACAGGCAGGCTGCCAGGACGTAAATGCCGCTGTTCGTCGACCCCGTCGTATCCTTTAGCCAGCCGACCAAATAGGGGCTGATGAATCCGGCAAGGTTGCTGACCGAATTGATCAGCGCGATGCCAGCCGCCGCCGCCGTGCCTCCGAGAACAGCCGTGGGCAGACTCCAGAACAAAGGCAGCACCGTGCAGATCCCCACGTTCGCGACGGTGAGCGCCAGGATGGCGATCCAGGTATTGCCGCTCCACATGGCCGACACCACCAGCCCCGCTGCGCCGATCAGCGAAGGAATCGCCAGGTGCCAGCGGCGCTCATGCTGACGGTCGGAGCTACGCGCGATCAGAATCATGCCGATCACCGCGAACAGGTTTGGTATGGCCGTCAGCAACCCGATAGACAGCGGGTCCTGCACGCCGGTATTGCGGATCAGGGTCGGCATCCAGAAACCGACGCCATACAGACCCATCACGAACGAAAAATAGATGCTTGCCATGGCCCAGACGCGCGGCTTGGTCATGGCGGCGCGCAGGGGCGGGTCTTCTTTCACCTTTTCCTCAGCTTCGATATTGCGCGAGAGGATGGCGCGCTCGTTTTCGGTCAGCCATTTGGCTTGCGAAATGCGGTCATCCAGCCAGAACAGCACGATCAGCCCGATGATCACGGACGGGATGCCTTCCAGGATGAACAGCCACTGCCAGCCGGCCATCCCGTGGTCGCCATGGAAAGTGTGCATGATCCAACCGGATACCGGCCCGCCGATCAGGCCGGACAATGGCACGGCCGTCATGAAGAAGGTCGTGATACGGCCGCGGCGCGCGTGCGGAAACCAATACGTCAGATACAGGATGATGCCCGGAAAAAAGCCCGCTTCCGCCAGGCCCAGCAGAAACCGCAGCAGGTAGAACATGCCGGGCGTCGTCACGAAAATCATGGCCGCCGAAATCACGCCCCACGTAATCATGATGCGGGCGATCCAGCGGCGCGCACCCACCCGGTGCAGGATGATGTTGCTGGGCACTTCGAAAAGGAAATAGCCCAGGAAGAAAATCCCGGCGCCCAGCCCATAGACTGTGTCGCTGAACTTCAGGTCCTGCAGCATCTGCAGCTTGGCGAAGCCGACGTTGACGCGGTCCAGATAGGCCACGACATAACAAAGCACCAGAAACGGCACCAGGCGCAGCGTCACTTTCCGGTACAGCCGGTCTTCGGCGCTGGCCGATGACGGCGCAGCATCGGGGGTGATCACGGTTTCCATTCGTCTCCTCCTTCTCGGATGGTTTTATGGCCGCCGGCAAGGACAAATGCCCTGCCCGCACAGCCCGGCCTCGCGGCTTTTCATGTCCGCGTGGTTGCGGACAGGGTTTTATAAATCCGCCGGGCAAGTTTCCACAAACCCGTTTGTTCTTTCTGACGCGAACCTGAATGACGCTCCGCCGCCGCGCGCCGTGGACGATGCCGGCCCGCCTACGGTTGTGGCGTCCGGCGGTTGCCAGGGAGCAGGCTAAAATGTCGGGTTTTCGCAATTTTCAGCCAGGATTCGCCATGGAAGCCGAACGTCAGAACCAGATCGCCGCCCGACTCGCCGACTACGCGGCACGCGAGCAGGCGCTACGGAGGTATCTTTGACTACGATGCCAAAGCCGAGCGCCTGCAGGTCGTAAACGCCGAGCTCGAAAGTCCGGACGTCTGGAACGACCCCAAGCATGCCCAGGACCTTGGCCGCGAAAAGAAGAGCCTGGAAGACGTCGTCCTGACGCTTTCCGAGCTGGGCAGCGGCCTGGCCGATGCCGCCGAGCTTTTCGAACTGGCGGCAGCCGATGAAGACGACGCCACGCTGATTTCCATCGAAGGCGACGCCGACCAATTCCAGAAAAAGCTCGAAGCGCTGGAATTCCGCCGGATGTTCTCCAATCCGGCCGACCCGCTGAACTGCTTCCTGGACATCCAGGCCGGCGCTGGCGGCACGGAAGCCCAGGATTGGGCATCGATGCTGCTTCGCCAGTACCTGAAGTACTGCGAACGCAAGGGATTCAAGGCCGAAGTGCTGGAAGAATCCGAAGGCGAAGTCGCGGGCATCAAGTCCGCCACCCTGAAGATCGAAGGCGAATACGCTTTCGGTTACCTGCGCACCGAAACGGGCGTGCACCGGCTGGTGCGCAAAAGCCCCTTCGACTCGTCCGGCGGCCGGCACACGTCCTTCGCCAGCGTGTTCGTGTACCCAGAGGTGGACGACTCTTTCGAGATCGAGATCAATCCAGCGGATCTGCGCGTCGACACCTACCGCGCCAGCGGCGCGGGCGGCCAGCACATCAACAAGACCGATTCTGCAGTACGCATTACACACATGCCGACCGGCATCGTCGTGCAGTGCCAGAACGACCGGTCGCAGCATCGCAACCGGGCGGAAGCCATGCAAATGCTGAAGTCGCGGCTGTACGAGCTGGAAATGCGCAACCGCATGGCGGAACAGCAGAAGCTGGAAGACTCCAAGACCGACGTGGGCTGGGGTCATCAGATCCGCTCCTACGTGCTGGACCAGAGCCGCATCAAGGACTTGCGGACCAACGTGGAAATCTCCAACACGCAAAAGGTTCTGGACGGCGACCTGGACCCGTTCATCGAAGCCAGTTTGAAGCAAGGTGTGTAGGGCCCACCCCCGAAGCGCTACGCGCTTCCCCCTCAAGGGGGCGACGCTGGCGGACCGGCGGAGCCGGATCCGCGGCGTCCCTGGTCGGGGGGCACCTGTTTTTTGCGGGGGCTGGGGCTTCTCGGAAGAGCGGCTGGTGGACTGGAAGGGAAGCTCGCCCCCGAAGCGCTACGCGCTTCCCCCTCGAGGGGGCGACGCTGGCGGACCGGAAGGGAAGCCCACCCCCCGAAGCGCTTCCGCGCTTCCCGCTCGAGGGGGCGACGCTGGCGGACCGGAAGGGAAGCCCACCCCCGAAGCGCTTCCGCGCTTCCCCCTCGAGGGGGCGACGCCAGCGGACCGGCGGAGCCGGATCCGCGGCGTCCGCGGTCGGGGGGCACCTGTTTTTTGCGGGGGCGAACCGCAATGATTGGCCTTGCCGACATGGGGAATGCTGGGTTCTGGCGGTGGGAATCCGCAGCGATATGACTAACCGAAAAGGAAAGGTGTGACCATGCCTCAATCCGTAGTCGTTCTGACTGGCGCATCGCGCGGCCTTGGGGCTGCTTTGGCGCGGGAACTGGCTCAGCCGGGCGTCCGGCTTATCACGCTGGCGCGCCGGCAGGATCCGGAACTGGCTGCGCACGCCGCCGCGCGTGGCGCGGCGCTGGAACAGATGGCCGTCGATCTTTCCGATCCCCAGGGGGCGGCCGATGCGGCGGAGCGGATCGCGGCGCAATTGCCGCGTGACGCCGGACGGTACGTGCTGGTGAACAACGCGGGGACTGTCAGCCCGGTCGCCCCAGTGGACGGCCTGGATCACCCCGCGGCAATTACGCAGGCATTGAATCTGAACGTCGTGGCGGTGATGCTGCTGACTTCGCGTTTCCTGGCTGCCACCCGCGGGCTGGCGGCAGAACGGCGGGTGCTGAACATCTCGTCCGGGGCGGGCCGCAATCCCACTTCGGGTTGGGGCGTATATTGCGCCACCAAGGCCGCGCTGGACATGTACACCCGTGTCGCGAAGCAGGAGCACGGCGAAGGCGATGCCAGATTCGTCTCCCTGGCCCCCGGCGTGGTGGACACCGACATGCAGGCGGCCATCCGCGCAAGCGACCCCGGCGCCTTCCCCGCCCTGCCCCGCTTCCAGGACCTGCACGCGGGCGGCAAGCTGTCTTCGCCGGCCGACGTCGCGGCGCGAATCGCTGCCTATCTCGAACGCGACGATTTCGGCGCGACCGAAATCGACGACATCCGCAATTACAACTAGCGCTTACCATGACCGACACTTCGAACGCCACTGCCGCGCAGGACGAGAACCGGCTGATCGCCGAACGGCGCGCCAAGCTGGCCAAGCTGCGCGAAAGCGGCCCGGCCTTTCCCAATGACTTCACGCCGGACGCCCGCGCCGCCGAGCTGCACGCCCAATACGACGAGGCGGACCAGGAAACGCTGACCACGCTCGGCAAGGTCGTCAAAGTGGCCGGCCGCATGATGCTCAAGCGCGTCATGGGCAAGGCAAGCTTCGCGACGGTGCAGGACGCCAGCGGCCGTATCCAGATCTACCTGGACCGCGGCGTGCTGGGCGACGACGCCTATGCCGCGTTCAAGCAGTGGGACATCGGCGACGTCATCGGCGTCGAAGGCTCGGTCTTCAAGACGAACAAGGGCGAACTGTCCATCCATGCCACGCAGGCGCGCCTGCTGGCCAAGTCGCTGCGCCCGTTGCCCGACAAATTCCACGGCGTTGCCGACCAGGAATTGCGCTATCGCCAGCGCTACGTCGACCTCATCATGACGGAATCGACCCGGCGCACGTTCGAAGCGCGCAGCAAGGCGGTGGGCGCCATCCGGCAGTACATGCTGCAGGCCGGCTTTCTGGAAGTGGAAACGCCGATGCTGCATCCGATCCCTGGCGGTGCGGCCGCCAAGCCGTTCATCACCCATCACAATGCGCTGGACATGGAAATGTTCCTGCGCATCGCCCCGGAGCTCTACCTGAAGCGGCTGGTCGTCGGCGGTTTCGACCGGGTCTTCGAAATCAATCGGAACTTCCGCAATGAGGGCGTCAGCCCGCGTCACAATCCGGAGTTCACGATGATGGAGTTCTACGCCGCGTACACCGACTATCGCTGGCTCATGGACTTCACCGAACAGCTGATTCGCCAGGCCGCGATCGGGGCAACCGGCAGCGCCGTGCTGACCTATCAGGGGCGGGAACTGGACCTGGGCCAGCCTTTCGACCGGCTGACCATCTGTGAAGCGATCCTGAAATACGCGCCGGATTACACGCAGGCGCAGCTGGACGACGCGGCGTTCCTCCGCCAGGAACTGAAGCGCCTGAAGGTGGATGTGGATGCGCCGCCGTTGGCCCGCGCCGGGCTAGGCGCCCTGCAGCTGGCGCTTTTCGAGGAAACCGCGGAAGCGCAGCTATGGAACCCGACGTACATCATCGACTACCCGGTGGAGGTGTCGCCGCTGGCCCGCGCCTCCGACACGCGGCCCGGCATCACCGAACGCTTTGAGCTGTTCATCACCGGCCGTGAGATCGCCAACGGTTTCTCCGAGCTGAACGACCCGGAAGACCAGGCGGAACGCTTCCGTGCGCAGGTGGAAGCGAAGGACGCGGGCGACGAAGAAGCCATGTACTACGACGCGGATTACATTCGCGCGCTTGAATACGGCATGCCTCCCACGGGCGGCTGCGGAATCGGCATCGACCGGCTGGTCATGCTGCTGACCGACAGCCCCAGCATCCGTGACGTCATCCTGTTCCCGCACCTGCGCCGGGAAGACTGAGCCCGGGAAACCGGCGCCCTACCCCTGGGCGCCGGACAACGCCGCGTCGCGAAGCACGACCGCTTCGGCCCAGCGGCGTGCGACGGCAGGGGACGTCGCGCACGAGGCCACACGGGTGGCCACCCGTACCGCGCGTTCGAGCAATTGAATATCGGCTTCGTGCTGTCGCGCCACGTGCGGGTCTTCAAAGAAAATGACACGCTGGCATTGGCGCTCGAGCACGAGCTCGGCAATCTGGGCGTCTCCGCCCAAGGGACCGCTCAGGTAGCGGTGCGCCCACGGCCTGTCCTTCGGCCATCCGCGCGACCAAGCCAGCTCGTTCAGCCGACCGCCGGTCGTTCCGGTCGCCACGCGCCGGCCGAACCGTGACAGCACGTCGAAGTGCGCGTCGGCAAACGCCACCATTTCGTCCTTCAGGGCGTCGTGCGCAATGAGCGCCAGCGTCTGCCCCGAAAAATCGAACATGCTCGAAAGGGCCGGGTCCGGCGCCAGGCCGGCATGCAGACGTTCGACTTCCATCCATTCGAGCGCGCCGGCCAGCGTCGAGATGAAGGGCTTGCCATGCGTGACGCATTGGCGCTTCAGGGCCAGCGCCTCGGGGAAGATCGATGAGGGATCGACGGGGTCGATGAAGTAGATCGCGCCGTCGAAAGGCATGGTGCCATCGCGGCCCTCCGTCACGCGCGCGACCAGCTTCATCAAGCCGCCCTCCCGGCCGTAGGGATAGCGGATCAGGCCGGAATAGCCCTGCAGCATGCCTTCCCGCGTGATGGCGTCGTGCGTGCGGCCGACTGTGTAGAACTGCATGCCCATCTGGCGGATGGTCGCCGAACAGGCGCGCAGCCAATCGAACAGGATGGCGTCCGGGGTCTCGTGATGCAGGCGATTGGCGGCCAGGCCGAAGCGCAGGATTGGAAGGGTCATGATGGCGGAATCGGGATGACGACGGTTACGGATGATACCGCCGCCAACCGGTTATTCCGCTTCTTCGATCCAGGCTTGCTGGATGGCTTCCAGGATTTTTTCGCCGCAATGCTTGGGATCGTCATTGAAATCCGGCAGCGCCAGGACCATGTCGCGCAGCGCGGTGAAGCGGACTTGCGTCGGATCGACGTCCGGATGCGTGTCGGCGAGCGCCACGGCGATATCCTGAATATCGGTCCACTTCATCAGTGGTTCTCCTTCGCGTGATTGATCGTGTATCGGGGAATTTCCACGGTCAAGTCCGTGTCGGCGACCTTGGCCTGGCAAGACAGCCGGGACGTAGAGGTCAGCCCCCAGGCCTTGTCGAGCAGATCCTCTTCCATGTCGCTGGCGTCGTCCAGCGACTGGAAGCCCTGGCGCACGATAACGTGGCATGTCGTGCAGGCACAGGAAAGCTCGCAGGCGTGCTCGATTTCCACGCCATGGTCCAGCAGGGTGCGGCAGATCGACACGCCGCTGGGCGCGTCCTCGATCACCTTGCCTTCTGGGCAGATTTCCGGATGGGGCAATACGGTCAGTTTCGGCATGATTCGGAAAGGGAAAGGACCGTTCAGGTCAATTCGTCCAGCTTGCGGCCCGACAGGGCGGCGCGGATGCTGCGGTCCATTCGCCGCGCGGCGAAGGCTTCGGTGGATTCGGAAAGCTCTCGCACCGCGCCCCGTACGGCTTCGACGTCGTCGCTATCGCGGGCGGCCTCGGCCTGAGCAAGTGCGGCATCCACGCGCCGGCGCTCAGCCTCGTCGAGCAGATCGCCATCGGCGGCGAGCGCAGCCCGAACCGACTCCACCAGCTGGCGCGCTTCCACCTGCTGCTCGCGCAACATCCGGGCGCGCGCGTCGGCGTCCGCCTGATCGATGCTCTCGGCCAGCATGCGCGTGATCTCGTCGTCCGAAAGCCCATAGGAAGGCTTCACCGTCACGGATGCTTCGACCCCGGTGCTCTGCTCGCGCGCGGTCACCCCGAGCAGCCCGTCGGCATCGACCTGAAACGTCACGCGGATACGGGCGGCCCCGGCAACCATGGGAGGAATGCCGCGCAATTCGAAGCGCGCGAGGGATCGGCACGCCGACACGAGCTCCCGCTCGCCTTGCACCACGTGGATGCTCATGGCGCTCTGGCCGTCCTTGAAGGTGGTGAACTCCTGGGCGCGCGCAACCGGAATCGTGCTGTTGCGAGGGATGATGCGTTCCACCAGGCCGCCCATGGTTTCCAGGCCAAGCGACAGCGGGATCACGTCCAGCAGCAACCAGTCTTCGCCCGGCAGCCGATTGCCCGCCAACAGATTGGCCTGCAAGGCGGCGCCCAGCGCCACCACCTGATCGGGGTCCAGATCCGTCAGCGGCGTCTGGCCGAACAGTTCGCCAACAGCCCGGCGCACCACCGGCATGCGCGTCGCGCCGCCAACCATGACCACGCCACGCACGTCGGCCGGCTTCAAACCGGCATCGCGCAAGGCACGGCGGGCACAGGCAAGGGTACGTTCGATCAGGGGCGCGGCCATGGTTTCGAAATGCTCGCGGGTCAGCGGCACGTCCACTTCCGTGCCGTCCCGCAACGGAAACCGCACGGAAGTCGCCGCTTCGACAGACAGCCGCTCGCGCGCTGCCCGGGCAGCCACCATCAGGGCCCGGCGGTCGTGGCGGGACCAGTCCTTGGCCTCGGGAATGGACGAGGCGGCCCATTCGGCGATCAACGCGTCGAAATCGTCGCCGCCCAGCGCCGTGTCGCCACCCGTGGCGACGACCTCGAATACGCCTTTGGTCAGGCGCAGGATGGATACATCGAACGTACCGCCGCCCAGGTCGTACACGGCGTAGACGCCTTCGGCGGCGTTTTCCAGACCGTAGGCAATGGCGGCGGCCGTCGGTTCGTTCAGCAGGCGCAGCACGTTCAGCCCGGCGAGTCGGGCGGCGTCGCGCGTCGCCTGGCGCTGCGCGTCATCGAAGTAAGCCGGTACGGTGATCACGGCGCCAACAAGCTCATCGCCCAGCGCCGCTTCGGCGCGCGCCTTCAGCCGCGCCAGAATGTGCGAGGACACCTCGATGGGACTCAGATCGCCCGCGGCGGTACGCAGCCGGACCATGCCGGGGGCATCCACGAAATCGTAGGCCGTACCCGAGGCGCGAGCCTCGTCGGCCGTGCGCCCCATGAATCGCTTTACGGACACGATGGTATTCGCCGGGTCTTCCGCCTGCGTCGCCAATGCTTCGTGGCCCACGATGGGCGGCGCATCAGCCAGATACCGGACCGCGGACGGCAGCAGGACACGGCCCTCTTCGTCCTTCAGCACCTCCGGCACGCTGCTGCGCACGGTGGCCACCAGGGAATTGGTCGTGCCCAGATCGATCCCGACCGCAAGCTTGCGCTGATGCGGCGCGGGCGATTCGCCCGGTTCTGAAATCTGAAGTAAAGCCATGATTGGGATGTCGTTATAGGTTCAGGTGGTGCGGGCCTTGCAATGCCCCGCGTCGCGGCGGACCGGGCGATCCAGCGGCTTACTCCGCTGCCTGGGCCAGTTCCTGGCTCATCTTGCGCACGAACATCCATTCGCGCACTTTGGTTGCCGCGGCCGCGGCATCGCCGCTTTGGTCCAGCAGGCGGGACACTGCTTGCTGCAGCCCCGCCTCGGCCTCGGCCAGTTCCGCACGCAGCGCGTCGGCAGCCGGCCCCTTGCCACCCTGCTCCCGCACTTCGTCGAGCGCTTCGCGCCAGCTCATCTGCTGCATCAGGAAGTCCGTGTCCATGGACGTATTGCTTTCCGTCTGCAGGTCCACGCCGGCGCGTTCGCACAGATAGCGCGCGCGCAGCAAAGGATCGCGCAGCTGCCGGTAGGCCTCATTGGCCCGCGCGGACCACTGCATGGCCACGCGGCGCTCGGCAGGAGATGCGGTTGCGTAGCGGTCCGGGTGAACCCGGGCCGCGACTTCCCGCCAGACCTGTTCGAGGCGCGCGGTGTCCAGATCGAAACGCGCCGGCAGCCCGAACAAGGCGAAATGATCGTCCGCTGAAGCCAAGGATTACACCGTAAAAGACTCGCCGCAGCCGCAAGTCGCCTTTTCGTTGGGGTTGTGGAACTTGAACCCTTCGTTCAAACCCTCGCGAGCGTAGTCCAGCTCGGTCCCGTCGATATAGACCAGGCTTTTCGGATCCACGAACACCTTCACGCCGTGGCTTTCGAAAACCTGGTCGGCGGCATCGGGCTCATCCACATACTCGAGCTTGTAAGCCATGCCGGAGCAGCCGGTGGTCCTGACGCCCAGGCGCAGACCCACCCCTTTGCCGCGGCGCTGCAGATAGCGGCTGATGTGGCTCGCCGCTTGGGGAGTCAGTGTGATGGCCATTATCAAACCTGCGAGTGTTTTTCTTTGTAGTCCTTGACGGCCGCCTTGATGGCGTCTTCCGCCAGGATGGAGCAGTGAATCTTCACCGGCGGCAGGGCCAGCTCTTCGGCGATCTGCGTGTTGCGGATGTTCATCGCCTCGTCCAGCGTCTTGCCCTTGACCCATTCGGTCACGAGCGAGCTCGACGCGATGGCCGAACCGCAGCCGTAGGTCTTGAAGCGCGCATCCTCGATGACGCCGTTGGGGCCCACCTTGATCTGCAGCTTCATCACGTCGCCACAGGCCGGCGCGCCTACCATGCCGGTACCAACCGAATCGTCACCCTTGTCGAAAGACCCGACATTGCGCGGGTTTTCATAGTGATCCAGAACTTTATCGCTGTATGCCATGATATTTCTCCCCTTCGCCAGGCGAAGGCAATCCAAATGGGTTCACGCCGCCAACCGGCACGGTTTGGGCGCCGGTCAGTGCGCCGCCCACTGCACGCTGTTCAGGTCGATGCCTTCCTTGGCCATTTCCCACAGCGGCGACATATCGCGCAGCTTGCCGACGCGCTGTTTGATTAGATCCACCGTGAAATCGATTTCCTGCTCCGTCGTGAAGCGGCCGATCGTAAAGCGGATCGAGCTGTGCGCCAATTCATCATTGCGTCCCAGTGCGCGCAGCACATAGGAAGGCTCCAGGCTGGCCGACGTACAGGCCGATCCGCTGGATACCGCCAGTTCCTTGACCGCCATGATCAACGACTCGCCTTCCACATAATTGAAGCTGACGTTGAGGTTATGCGGCACACGGCGTTCCATGTCGCCGTTCAGGTAAACCTCTTCGATCTCCGACAGCCCCTTCCACAGGCGGTCGCGCAACATGCGGATGCGTTCGTTCTCGGTGCCCATTTCCTCGCGCGCCAGGCGGAAGGCCTCGCCCATGCCGACGATCTGATGCGTGGGCAACGTACCGGAACGGAAACCGCGTTCATGACCGCCGCCATGCATTTGCGCTTCGATACGCACGCGCGGCTTGCGGCGCACGTACAGCGCGCCAATGCCTTTGGGACCGTAGGTCTTGTGCGCCGAAAAGGACATCAGGTCCACCTTCAGCTTTTGCAGGTCGATCTCGACCTTGCCGGTCGCCTGGGCGGCATCGACGTGGAAAATGATGTTCCGCTCGCGGCAGATTTCGCCCAGCGCTTCGATGTCCTGGATGACGCCGATCTCGTTGTTGACCATCATCACCGACACCAGCACCGTATCGGGGCGGATCGCCGCCTTGAAGACGTCCAGGTCGATCAGGCCGTTATCCTGCACATCGAGGTAGGTCACCTCGAAGCCTTGACGCTCCAGCTCGCGGCACGTGTCCAGCACGGCCTTGTGCTCGGTCTTGACCGTGATGATGTGCTTGCCGCGTTCGGCGTAGAAGTTGGCAGCGCCCTTGATGGCCAGGTTGTCCGATTCGGTGGCGCCCGACGTCCAGATGATTTCGCGCGGGTCGGCGTTCACCAGCTTGGCGACTTCCTCACGCGCACGTTCGACCGCGTCTTCCGCTTCCCACCCCATCGAGTGGCTGCGGGATGCCGGATTGCCGAAATGCTCGTACAGCCACGGCACCATTTTTTCCACCACGCGGGGATCGACCGGAGTCGTGGCGGAATAGTCGAGGTAAATGGGACGGTTGGACATATTCGTACAGCTCCTGATTTTCTTATACGGTGGCGGAGGCGCCGGACGGCTTGGCCGTCGCGCTGGTATTCGTGCAAGCGCTCGACACGGCGGCGCCGTTGGCGACCCGGTTCACTCGGACGGTTCCGTTCTGCGCCTGATTGTTCGCTTCCTGGAGCTGGCGGACGCGTTGCTGGTCCACAAGGTCCTGCAGGGAAACGGAATCCAGGTAGTCCACCATCTTGCGGTTGAGCGTCGCCCAAAGTTCGTGCGTCATGCACTTGCCGGACTTGCCGTCCTTGCCGCTCGTACAGTCCTGCTTGCCGCCACAGCTGGTGGCGTCCAGCGGCTCATCCACCGCGAAAATAATGTCGGCGACAGTGACATTGCGGGCAAGCCGCGCCAGCGAATAGCCGCCGCCGGGCCCGCGAACGCTATCGACGAGCTCGTGCCGACGCAGCTTGCCGAACAGTTGCTCGAGATAGGAAAGAGAAATGTTCTGGCGCTGGCTGATGGCCGCCAGGGTGACCGGCCCGCTGTGCTGACGCATGGCGAGGTCGATCATGGCGGTCACGGCGAAACGTCCTTTGGTAGTCAGCCGCATAGTCGAGATTCCTGTTTAGCCAGTAGGCCCGGCGCACGGCCGGGGTCCGATACCTGATCTCAATACCTGAGTAATTGGTTCAAGTATAGCCTATTCCCGACTAAATTACTATGAAACCATGCGGCCGATAGGGACGAGCAGCAGACAGACAGCAAAAAACCGCCGTGACGGCGGTTTCGTTAGGGGCCCGCAAGGGCCCTGGCAGAACCGGTGGCGCGCTGCGCGCGCCGCCAGGATCTTATGACGACAGACAGAAGATGGAAACACCTTGGCGCCCGAGGCAGACGCGCTGGGCCTCGACGGCGCGTCGCCGGCAGGCTTCGCTATTGATCAAGCCGCCTGATACTGCGTCGCGCGCTTACGGACCAATTCCAGCACGCCCTGACAGGCGTCCTCGAGATAGTCCAGCACCTTGCCAAAACCTTCCGGCCCGCCGTAGTACGGATCGGGAACGGTCGCCTCTTCGAACTCGTTGGCGAACCGCATCAGGAGCATCAACTTGTGCTGGTAAGCCTTGGGGCACTGCTGCTGCAACGCCGACAGGTTTTCCCAGTCCATTGCCAGAATGAGGTCGAACTCACGGAAATCTTCGGGCGTGACCTGACGCGCCTCGCAGTGCGTGATTTCGTAGCCGCGCTTACGGGCGGCAGCCTGCGCCCGGGCATCCGGCGCCTCGCCAATGTGAAAAGCGTGCGTCCCGGCGGAATCGATCCGCACGACATCGCTCAGACCGGCGTCATTGACCAGCCGACGGAACACACCTTCCGCGCTCGGCGAGCGGCAGATGTTGCCCATGCAAACGAAAAGTACCTTGGTCATCATGTTTCATAGTCTGAGGGAAAACCCGGAACTAGGCAAGCTTTTTTTGCATCGAAAGTGCGCAGCCGGGCGTCGTGACGCACCGCCAAAAGTTGAGGTGCGATAAGGACTTATAGGGAAATCCTAAGGAAGCGATTAACGTTTGCTACACGTATTGCCGCGATCCGGCCGGCATTCCTGCGGTTGCACCGCAACAGCGGGATTGTGTCCCCTTTATGTCCGGATCGTTACAAACCGATGGCAGACGCTAGCGGTCCCTGTCTTTACCTCGCCCCGTCGAGCAGCACCCGCTCCTTCAGCGCGTTCAGCGCGTCGCGGGCCGCTGCGGCCTGCTCGAACTCCAGATTGCGCGCGTGATCCATCATCAGCTTCTCCAGCCTGCGGATTTCGCGCGCCAACGCCTTCTCATCGGTCAGCACATCGGCCGGCAGGGCATCTTCGATCGTCGGGTGATGCACTGGCGCCACCACGCCATCGATCAATTCGCGCACCGCTTTCTGCACCCCTTTCGCGGTGATGCCGTGCGCGGCATTGAATTCCTGCTGCTTCTTGCGCCGGCGCTCGGTTTCCCCAATGGCGCGATGCATCGAGTCCGTGATCCGGTCCGCATACAGGATGGCCCTGCCGTTCAAATTCCGGGCGGCCCGCCCGATGGTCTGGATAAGGCTGCGCTCGGACCTCAGGAAGCCTTCCTTGTCCGCATCGAGAATGGCCACCAGGGAAACCTCTGGAATATCCAACCCCTCGCGCAGCAGGTTGATCCCCACCAGCACGTCGAAAGTCCCCAGCCGGAGATCGCGGATGATTTCCACGCGTTCGACCGTATCGATGTCCGAGTGCAGATAGCGCACCCGGACGCCATGTTCGGCCAGGAAGTCGGTCAGGTCTTCAGCCATCCGTTTGGTCAGCGTGGTGACCAGGACGCGCTCGGACTCCGCCACGCGAAGCTTGATTTCCCCGAGCAGGTCGTCCACCTGGGTACGGGCGGGGCGAACTTCGACGACGGGGTCGACCAGACCCGTGGGCCGGACCACCTGCTCGACGACGTTATCCGAATGCTGCCGCTCATAGTCCGACGGCGTGGCGGACACGAACACGCATTGACGCATGCGCGCCTCGAATTCCTGCAGCTGAAGCGGCCGGTTATCCAGCGCGGACGGCAGCCGGAAACCGTACTGCACCAGGGTTTCCTTGCGGGACCGGTCTCCTCGGTACATGCCGCTCAGCTGCCCCATCGTGACATGGCTTTCGTCGATGAACATCAGCGCGTCGGCGGGCAGGTAGTCGATTAGCGTAGGCGGCGGCTCGCCGGGCGCGGCGCCGGACAGATGGCGGGAATAGTTTTCGATGCCCTTGCAGAAACCCAGCTCCTGCAGCATTTCCAGATCGAAACGCGTGCGCTGCTCGAGCCGCTGCGCCTCCACCAGCTTGCCTTCCCTGGTGAAGAACTCCACGCGTTCGCGCAATTCTTCCTTGATCGTCTCAATGGCCCTCAATACCGTGTCGCGCGGCGTGACGTAATGCGACCCCGGATATACAGTGAATCGCGGGACCTTTTGCCGAGTCCGGCCGGTCAGGGGATCGAACAGCTCCAGGGTTTCCACCTCGTCATCGAACAAGGTCAAGCGCAGGGCAAGTTCCGCGCTTTCCGCCGGGAAGATGTCGATCGTTTCACCGCGCACGCGGAACACGCCCCGGGTGAAATCCGCATCGTTGCGCGTGTATTGCATGGCGACGAGGCGGGCGAGGATCTCACGCCGCGATATGCGGTCGCCGACGCGCAGGATGAGCACCATGGCGTGGTAGTCGCCCGGGTTGCCGATACCGTAGATGCACGACACGGTGCCCACGATCACGGTATCGCGACGCTCCAGCAGGCTCTTGGTCGCCGACAGCCGCATCTGCTCGATGTGCTCGTTGATCGACGAGTCCTTTTCGATGAAAAGATCCCGCGTCGGCACATAGGCCTCGGGTTGATAATAGTCGTAGTAGGAAACGAAGTACTCGACGGCGTTCTTCGGGAAGAATTCCCGCATCTCGGCGTAAAGCTGCGCTGCCAGGGTCTTGTTCGGGGCGAGCACCAGCGCCGGGCGGCCAAGGCGCGCGATGACGTTCGCCATTGTGTACGTTTTGCCCGAACCGGTGACCCCAAGCAGGGTCTGGTACATGAGCCCGTCCCGCACGCCCTCCACCAATCCGTCGATCGCGTTGGGCTGATCGCCCGCCGGCGGATAGGGTTGATATAGCTGGAAAGGACTATCGGGGAACTCGACGAATCCAGGTGCCGTCATGCTAGACTGTCTCGGGGTAAACCCCCCATTATCCGCCGCATATACGGCTGCGTCCACCCACCCTTTCTGCGATCCGATGAGCACCCTTTTTCAAAACGTCGAATTGGCCCCGCGCGACCCTATCCTGGGGCTGAATGAGCAATACAACGCCGATCCCCGTGCGGGCAAGGTCAATCTCGGCGTGGGGGTGTACTACGACGATAACGGCCGCATCCCCCTGCTGGCTGCCGTCCGCAAGGCAGAGGTGGCTCGCATCGAAGCGGCCGCTGCGCGCGGCTACCTGCCCATCGAGGGGATCGCCAGCTACAACAAAGGCGCGCAGGCCTTGCTGCTGGGCGCCGATTCGCCCCTTACCGCGGCGGGACGGGTCTTGACCACCCAGGCCCTGGGCGGCACCGGCGCGCTGAAGATCGGCGCGGACTTCCTGCACCAGTTGCTGCCTGACGCCAAGGCCTACATCAGCGATCCGAGCTGGGAGAACCATCGCGCCCTGTTCGAACGCGCCGGTTTCCAGGTCGAAACGTATCCGTACTACGATGCCGCCACGCACGGACTGAACTTCGAAGGCATGCTGGCCGGGCTGAAGTCCATGCCGGCCGGCAGCGTCGTGGTCCTGCATGCCTGCTGCCACAACCCCACGGGCGTGGATCCCACGATGGAACAATGGCAGCAGATCGCCAACGTCGTGAAGGAACGCGATCTCGTGCCCTTCCTCGACATCGCCTACCAGGGCTTCGGTGCGGGCCTGCACGAGGATGCCGCCGTGGTGCGCTTGTTCGCGGGAATGGATATGACGGTGTTCGTCAGCTCCTCCTTCTCCAAGTCCTTTTCGCTGTACGGCGAACGCGTCGGCGCGCTGACCGTCGTGGCCGGCAGCAAGGACGAGGCCACGCGTGTGCTCAGCCAGCTCAAGCGGGTCATCCGCACCAACTACTCCAACCCGCCCACGCACGGGGGCACTATTGTTTCGACCGTGCTCAACAGCCCGGAACTGTTCGCATTGTGGGAGCAGGAGTTGGCGGGCATGCGGGACCGCATCCGCCTGATGCGTCAGCAGCTGGTCGCAAAAATCAAGGAGAACGGCGCCCAGCAGGACTTCAGCTTCGTGCTCGACCAGCGCGGCATGTTCTCCTATTCGGGATTGACCTCCGCCCAGGTCGACCGCTTGCGCGAAGAACATGGCGTGTACGCCATTGGCACCGGCCGCATTTGCGTCGCGGCGCTGAACAGCCAGAACATCGACACAGTGGCGAAAAGCATTGCCGCAGTGCTGCGGGGCTGAGAACCCTTCGCGGCAGCCTGGGGTAAAGAAAGCGGGGCCTGCGCCCCGCTTTTTTGTTGCTCGATTCCGCTGGCCCTTGCGTTTTCAAGCTGCGTCCCCCAAAATGGCGACCTGTATATCCATACAGGGCACAGCAATCCGCCATGGCCAGCAAACTTACCGAACGCCAGCAGCAGATCCTCGATCTCATTCGTCAGGCCGTCGCCAGCACGGGCTTCCCGCCCACGCGCGCCGAAATCGCCCAGGCGCTTGGTTTCCGGTCACCCAACGCGGCCGAAGATCACCTCAAGGCGCTGGCGCGCAAGGGCGCCATCGAGCTCACTGCAGGGGCGTCGCGCGGCATCCGATTGAAAGAGGCGCGACCTGAAGGCCAGCAGCCGTTGCTGCCCATCCCCTCCCTTGCCCAACTTGTACTGCCGTTGGTCGGCCGTGTGGCAGCCGGCAGCCCGATCCTGGCCGCCGAGCACGTGGAACGCGACGTGGGCGTCGATCCTTCTCTCTTCGCGCAGCGGCCGGATTACCTGTTGAAGGTGCGCGGCATGAGCATGCGCGACGTCGGCATTCTTGATGGCGATCTCCTCGCCGTCAAAAAAGCCAGCGAAGCCCGAGACGGCCAGATCGTTGTCGCGCGGATCGATGAAGACGTCACCGTCAAGCGTCTGCAACGGCAAGACGGCCGCATCCGGCTCCTGCCGGAAAATCCGGACTTCGAACCCATCGTCGTCCAGCCAGGGCAGGAGTTTGCACTGGAAGGCATTGCAGTGGGCCTTATCCGAACGCAGGCGCTGCACTGAGGCCCGGCGAACGAAGAATTTCCAGCACAGAAAAAGAGCCCGGGAGCTTTCGCCTCCGGGCTCTTGTTTTTGCCGGCTAGGCGGCCGGCCAGCGGTGGGACCGTCATGAAACCGTCCCGCCGCGTCCTTGGCTTCAGTGCTTGATAACCGGGTCGGCGGATGCCGAAGCGGGCGCCGGGGTCACCATGGGCTTATCCTTCGCCTCTTCTTCCGTAAGCGGCTCAGGCATACGCTCCAACGCCCTTTCCAGAACCTTATCGATCCAGCGCACCGGAACGACTTCCAACTGATTCTTCACGTTGTCGGGAATCTCAGCCAGGTCCTTGACGTTTTCCTCGGGAATCAGCACGGTTTTGATCCCGCCGCGGTGCGCGGCAAGCAGCTTTTCCTTCAGGCCGCCGATTGCCAGCACTTCGCCGCGCAGCGTGATCTCGCCGGTCATCGCCACATCGGCGCGCACCGGAATACCCGACAATGCGGAAACCATGGCTGTCGTGATCGCGATACCGGCGGACGGACCGTCCTTGGGCGTCGCGCCTTCCGGAACGTGCACGTGCATGTCGCGCTTTTCGAACACGCTGTCGGCGAACCCCAGGCGGCGCGCTCGCGAACGCACCACTGTGCGGGCCGCTTCGACGGATTCCTTCATCACGTCGCCCAGGGAACCGGTACGCTGAATCGCACCCTTGCCCGGCATGTCGGCGACTTCGATGGTAAGCAGATCACCGCCTACCTCCGTCCAGGCCAAGCCGGTGACTTGTCCGACCTGGTTTTCCTTTTCGGCCATACCGAAGTTGTAGCGGCGCACGCCCAGGTAATCGCTCAGGTTTTCCGACGTAACGGCAATCGTCGTCGTGTCGGCCGCGCCCTTCGCTGCATCGCCTTCCGCCTTCGCATCGCGCTCGGTCAGCAGCTGCTTGACCACCTTGCGGCAGATCTTGCCGACCTCGCGTTCGAGCGCCCGCACGCCAGCCTCGCGCGTGTAGTAGCGCACGATGTCGCGCAGGGCCGATTCGTCGATCGTCAGTTCGTTCTCCTTCAGCCCGTTGTTCTTCAGGAGCTTCGGGATCAGGTGATCGCTGGCGATGTGAACCTTCTCGTCTTCGGTGTAGCCCGACAGCCGGATCACTTCCATCCGGTCCAGCAGGGCCGGCGGAATGTTCAGCGTGTTGCTGGTGGCAACGAACATGACGTCGGACAGGTCGAAATCGACCTCAACGTAGTGATCCTGGAAGGTATGGTTCTGCTCCGGATCCAACACCTCCAGCAACGCCGAAGACGGATCGCCACGGAAGTCCATGCCGAGCTTGTCGATCTCGTCGAGCAGGAACAGCGGATTGCGCACGCCCACCTTGCTCATGTTCTGCAGGATCTTGCCGGGCATCGAACCGATATACGTACGGCGATGTCCGCGGATTTCCGCTTCGTCGCGCACGCCGCCGAGCGCCATGCGGACGAACTTGCGGTTCGTCGCCTTGGCGATCGATTGCCCGAGCGACGTCTTGCCGACGCCCGGAGGGCCGACCAGGCAGAGGATCGGGGCCTTTACCTTGTCCACGCGCTGCTGCACGGCAAGGTATTCCAGGATCCGTTCCTTGACCTTTTCCAGCCCGTAGTGGTCGTCGTCCAGCACCGACTCGGCGTTGGCGATGGAGTTGTTGACCTTGCTCTTCTTGCGCCACGGCAGATTGATCAGGGTGTCGATGTAGTTGCGGACAACCGTGGCTTCGGCGGACATCGGGGACATCAGCTTGAGCTTCTTCAGCTCGGCGTCGGCCTTTTTGCGCGCTTCCTTCGGCATGCGGGCGGCGACGATCTTCTTCTCGAGTTCCTCGATATCGGCGCCCTCTTCGCCTTCGCCCAATTCCTTCTGAATGGCCTTCACTTGCTCATTCAGGTAGTAATCGCGCTGGCTCTTCTCCATCTGCTTCTTCACGCGGCCGCGGATCCGCTTCTCGACCTGAAGGATGTCGATCTCGGTTTCCAGCTGAGTGAGCAAGCCTTCCAGACGCTCGGACGTGGCGAAGATCTCGAGCATCTTCTGCTTCTGCTCGAGCTTCAGCGGCAGATGGGCTGCAATGGTGTCGGCCAGGCGGCCGGCGTCGTCGATTCCCGCCAGGGAAGTCAGGATTTCCGGCGGGATCTTTTTGTTCAGTTTTACATACTGCTCGAACTGGGCCACGATCGCCCGGCGCAGCGCCTCCGTCTCGGAGCCTTGAACGGCATCCGGCTGGATAGGCACCACTTCACACGTAAAGTGCGATTCAACGTCGTCCACACGCGTGATACGGGCGCGTTGAGCGCCTTCGACCAGCACCTTCACGGTGCCGTCGGGCAGCTTCAACATCTGCAGGATGCCGGCGACGCAGCCGATCTCGTACACATCCTCGGGGGATGGATCGTCCTTGCCTGCGGATTTTTGAGCGACCAGCATGATGCTCTTGCCGGCTTCCATCGCCACTTCCAGCGCACGGATGGAGCGGGGACGGCCGACGAAAAGCGGGATGACCATATGCGGGAACACCACGACGTCGCGCAGCGGAAGCAGCGGCAGATCGATGGGTTCGGAAGGCAGGGTCTGCGTACCAGACATAGAGGATTCCTTGGATGACTCGGCGTATCGGCGATGCGAACAACATGCGGGTCATTCGCATCGGCCATCGGTTACGTCTGATATGGGAACAATAGCCGAAAAATCAAGTTTTCGGCTCCTATAGCCCCGAAAAGCCAAAAAACCCGTCGTCGGACGGGTTTCAGGCCATTACGCTGCGGCGTCCCTGACTTCGCCTCGGTCCGGTTTCGAGGCCTGCGCCGCGTCGTCCGCGTAGATGAGCAAAGGCTGTCCGTCGCCCTCGACAACGTTCTCGTCAAGCACCACACGGCTTACGTTGCCCAGGGAAGGCAGTTCGTACATCGTATCCAGCAATGCCGACTCGAGGATGGAACGCAACCCGCGTGCCCCGGTTTTGCGCTTGAGCGCCTTGCGGGCGATGGCGCGCAAGGCCGCCGGGCGGACGTCCAGTTCCGCGCCTTCCATGGCAAACAGCTTTTGAAACTGCTTGACCAATGCATTCTTGGGTTCGGTCAGGATCTGGACCAGCGCGGCTTCGTCGAGTTCGTCAAGGGTGGCGACAACAGGAAGACGTCCGACCAGTTCGGGAATGAGACCGAACTTGATCAGGTCCTCGGGCTCGACCTCGCTGAACAGCTCTCCCACACCGCGCTCGGACTTGGCACGGACCGAAGCGGAAAACCCGATACCGGATTTTTCCGTGCGATCGCGGATGACCTTTTCAAGGCCGTCGAACGCCCCGCCGACGATGAAAAGGATGTTCGTCGTATCGACTTGAACGAAATCCTGGTTGGGGTGCTTGCGCCCGCCCTGGGGAGGCACCGACGCCACGGTCCCTTCGATCAGCTTCAGCAAGGCTTGCTGCACCCCTTCGCCGGACACGTCCCGGGTAATGGACGGGTTATCGGATTTGCGCGATATCTTGTCGATTTCGTCGATATAAATGATCGCGCGCTGCGCCTTCTCAACTTCGTAGTTGCAGTTCTGGAGCAGCTTCTGGATGATGTTCTCGACGTCCTCGCCCACATAGCCGGCCTCGGTGAGCGTGGTCGCGTCGGCCATGACGAACGGCACGTTCAACATGCGGGCCAGGGTCTGCGCCAACAGCGTCTTGCCCGACCCCGTGGGGCCGATCAGCAGGATGTTGCTCTTGGACAGTTCGACTTCGTCGCCCTTGACTTCACCGTGGCGAATGCGCTTGTAGTGGTTGTATACCGCAACTGCAAGGGTACGCTTCGGCGTGTTCTGGCCGATCACGTACTGGTCCAGGAAATTCTTGATCTCAGTCGGGGTGGGCAGTTCCGAACGGATGGCGGCGCGTGCCGTCGCCTGCGCTTCTTCCCGAATGATATCGTTGCAAAGATCGATGCATTCGTCGCAGATGAACACGGAAGGTCCCGCGATCAGTTTGCGGACTTCGTGCTGGCTTTTGTTGCAAAATGAGCAATGCAGCACCTTCGCGTCTGCCGATCCCTTTTTCTCAGGCATATATATCTCTGGTGACGATGGATGTCGCGCCTGCGCGCGCCACCCATCCTACGCTGGCTCGAAATAGCGGCGGGTCGGAATCGGACTCGCGAACGCCTCAGCGATCCTCTGAGCGCGAGGCCAAAACCTTATCCACCAAGCCATACGATACCGCATCTTCCGCGGACATGAAGTTGTCGCGTTCGGTGTCCTCGGCGATGCGTTCTTCCGGCTGTCCGGTGTTCTCTGCCAGGATACGATTCAAACGCGAGCGGAGATCGAGAATCTCGCGCGCCTGAATCTGGATATCGCTGGCCTGGCCTTGGGCGCCGCCCGACGGCTGGTGAATCATGATACGGGAGTTGGGCAGCGTGTAACGCTTGCCCTTCTTGCCGGCCGCCAGCAGGAAAGCGCCCATACTGGCCGCCAGTCCCGTGCACAGCGTCGACACGTCCGGCTTCACGAAATTCATCGTGTCGTAGATCGCCATGCCGGCATACACCGAACCGCCCGGAGAGTTGATATAGAAAGAGATGTCCTTGTCGGGGTTTTCCGACTCCAGGAACAGCAACTGGGCCACCACGAGGTTGGCCGAATTGTCGTTGACCGGACCGACCAGGAACACCACGCGTTCCCGCAGCAGGCGGGAGTAGATGTCGTACGCCCGTTCGCCGCGCCCGGACTGCTCGATCACCATGGGAATATATCCCAAGGCAGTCGGCGTTACGGACGCGCCGCCATACATGGACGCGTAGAAATCGGTAAATCTGTTCATCAAGCCATCCCCATCAACTGGTCGAAAGGCACCTGCTCATCCGTGACCTTGGCCTTTTCGAGCACATAGGAAACTACGTTGTCCTCCACCACGATGGCCTCGATTTCAGCCCGGCGCTGGCGGTCCGCCAGATAATAGCTGACGACTTGCGCGGGCTCTTCGTAGTTTTGGGCGAACTCCTCGATGCGGGCGCGGACCTGCTCTGGTTTCGCCTGCAATTGCGCCTGCTTGACCAGCTCGGAAACCAGAAGGCCCAGACGGACGCGGCGTTCGGACTCGGTGCTGAAGGCCTCGGGCGGGATCGGCACGGAATCCGCGTTGGGCAGGCCGCGCTGTTTCAGCTCTTCGCGGGCGGCGGCCACACGGCTGTTGACGTCGCTTTCCACCAGCGCGGACGGGACTTCGAACGTGGCCGCTTCGGCCAGGGCGTTCATGACGCTGTTCTTGGTCCGGCCCAGCAGGCGCATCTTGGCTTCGCGCTCGACGTTCTTGCGAATGTCGGCCTTCAGCTTCTCCACATCCCCTTCCGCCTGGCCCAGCGACTTGGCGAATTCCGCGTCCAGCGCGGGCAGCACGGCCTCGGCCACTTCCTTCACGGTGATGGTGAATTCAGCGGTCTTCCCGGCCACTTCCTTGCCCTGATAGTCTTCCGGGAACGTCAGCGGGAACACTTTGGTCTCACCCGCCTTCATGCCCTTCGCGGCGGCCTCGAATTCGGGAAGCATGCGGCCCTGTCCCAGGACGAAGGGGAAGCCTTCCGCCTTGCCGCCTTCGAACGGCACACCGTCGATGGTGCCCGCGAAATCTAGCGTCACGCGGTCACCATCCTGGGCTTCGCGGCCTTCGCGGGCTTCGTAGGTTGCGCGTTGCTTGCGCAAGACCTCGATGGTCTGATCGACTTCGGCGTCCGTCACCGGGGTGTCATAGCGCGTGACGGACAATCCGGACAGGTCCGGCAGCGTCACTTCAGGATAGACCTCGAACGTGGCCGAAAAGGCCAGCGTGTCCTCCGGAACGCCTTCGGTCTTCGCCTCGATGGAAGGCGTGCCGGCGATGCGCAGCTTGGCGGAATCGACGGCCTCTTCGAACGCGCGGCCGACCTGGGTATTGATCACGTCATAGCGGATACCGGGGCCGTGGCTGCGTTCCAGCATCGCCATGGGGACCTTGCCCGGGCGGAAGCCAGGAACCTTGGCGGTGCGCGCGACGCGCCTCAATTGCGCCTGGACTTCTTTTTCGACCTCGGCCACGGACACGGACAGATCGACGCGGCGCTTCAGGCCGGAGAGGGTTTCAACCACAGGCTGCATTAGAAAAGACCTATTTTGCGAGTGAATGGAAGATGGGAATCAACCGGTCATTTTACCGGAATCTGGGATGCGCCCCGGGCGCAGCGCGGGGACGGATAAGACTGCCCTGCTCCCCGGCTCGAGCCCAGCGCGCCGGCGGGTGTCCCTGACAGGGAACCTCGGCACTGGCCAGCGCCGCCGGCTCGGTGACGAAGAGATACGCGCAAGGGTGAAAACCCTTACAAACAGCTTGATAGAATCCGCCGTCTCCGTTTTCTCGTTCGCCATCATGCAACCCAGCGACACGCGTACAACTGCCCTGCCTTCCAATCCCCGCCCCTCGCCGTCGGGCACATCGTCGCCGCGCCTGAGCGCCATGGCGGCGCTGATTTTCAGCTCCCGCTGGCTGCAACTACCTCTTTATCTAGGTCTGATCGTCGCACAGGGCGTTTACGTCTTGTTGTTCCTGAAGGAGTTGTGGCATCTGGTCAGCCATGCCGCATCGTTCGGCGAAATGGAGATCATGCTCATCGTGCTCGGCCTTATCGACGTGGTCATGATTTCCAACCTGCTCGTCATGGTGATCGTCGGAGGCTATGAGACTTTCGTTTCCCGCCTGCGGCTGGAAGGCCACCCGGATCAGCCGGAGTGGCTGAGTCATGTCAACGCCAGTGTCCTGAAGGTGAAACTGGCGATGGCCATCATCGGTATCTCGTCGATCCACTTGCTCCGCACGTTCATCGAGGCAGGCGGCCTCGGCAGCAGCGGCGTCAAGTTCACGGAAAGCGGCGTGATGTGGCAGACCATCATTCACTGCGTCTTCATTCTGTCCGCCATCGGCATCGCCTACGTGGACCGGCTGCTGGTCGTACCGGCAGGGCAAACGAAGTCGTCGGCGCACTGAACGGCCCGACCCGGGCGTCGGAAGCGCAAGGGGGCCGCCCGGGCCCGCTTGCGGTACGCGCCTATTTCAGAATTTGGATATTCATGGCGGCAGGGCCTTTGGCCCCTTGCCCTACTTCATAAGTGACGCGCTGGTTTTCCTGCAGGGTTTTGTACCCTTCTGTGCGGATCTGCGAGAAGTGAGCGAAGAGATCCTTGCTGCCGTCGTCCGGAACGATGAAACCGTAGCCCTTTTCCGCGTTGAACCACTTCACGATACCCGTTGCCATATCTGCCACCGCCTGGGAAGAATAAGAAGAAAACGCCAGACTTCAAGGAGGGGAACCGGCAACGACAAATACCAGTACAGGCAACGAATCGATCGACCACCACGCCGCTTGAAGGTCCCGCCGATCGAGTGTAATCAGGAATTTTTTACGGGGTCAATCGCAGCTCACCCCAGTATCGGACGTTTGATCTAGTTGGCGCAGCCCGCCAGCGCTGCGTCGGCGCGAGGGGGATTCCACCCCATGGCGTTCCACAAGCCATATCGCGCCATGCCGATGGATTCCTGCACCGCGAGCTCCACCATCACGAAGCGATACGACCACGGCCGAACCCGCCACGGGCGCTCGAGCACGCCGGCAAAGCCATCACCTGCAGCGCCCCTGCACCGAAGCGTCGCCACCGCTGAGCAGGAGGCACGAGGGCCCACCGCCAGGCCGACGCTTCCGGACGCTTGCATCCCCACGGACGCTTGCATCCTCATGTAAGACACTGAGCATAGGGCCGGGCGGCCCCATCGAGGTCAAAGAGAGTGGTGCGAAGGAGGGGACTCGTAGAGCGCGCATTTTCGCGGGTTTGCGGGCATCCTGGCGTAGAATTGGCGTAGTGGCGTAAAGGTACTTCGCCACCGCACACGAGCCTTACGCCGCCCTTCGGGGCGGTTTTTTTGGCCCGCTACACTGTATATACATACAGCGAGTGTCACCATGTCACACAGCCATTTTATGCAGGCAGACCACCGCCCAGGGGGTTGCTTCGCTTGTCAGCACTGGAAGGGAGAAATGGTCGGAGGCGGCGCCCACACCGTCTGTCGCCGCGAGAAGGGAAGCGTCTCCATCGAGGCAAATCCCAAGACCGGGTGCGTCTATTGGGAATACGACGGTAGCTTCAAAACGCGGCGGGAGTACCGATATCCGAAGCGCTGAGGCCAGAACTCGGCCACAGCCGGAAGAACTTACTTCCTCGGCTTCCAGCCGCAGTTCTTGGCCCCAGCAAGGTTGTGTGCCAGGATTTGCTTCGCCGTTCCATCGCTCAGGACGTCTGCCGGGTCAACGTAGATCGGGCGCGTCCAATCGCAGCCCGTATCAATGACCCGCGTCTTTACCTGCACCTCCGGCTGCGTCGCCTGCTCCGGGACTGGTTGCCCAGTCGTTGCGCAGCTGGTCAGCAGCGGCGCCAACAGGCAGGCCAGCAACATCGCTTTCAACATTTGCACGCTCCTTTATCGACTTCACCCCAGCCATGGCTGCGGCGGCGTTCGCTTGAGCCTCAGCGTCTCGAACCGCGGCCGTCTGCGCCCTGGCCCTTTCCGTAGCGGCGCTCGCTTCTGCAGCTTTCTGCGTTGCCTGGGCGACCTGCGCCTCGGCCGATTTCCGGCCCAGGTAAGTGACGACTAGCCCGGCGAGAAGGCCGAATCCCCCGACCAAGGCGGGCCAAACGGACCCTAACATTCCAATTAGCGCCGTCATGCCGTTTCTCCTGTGAGCATCATCTTGGCGAGCCTTTGCGCACGTTGGCCTACCTGCTTCGCCCAGAGGCTGTCCAACATTCCGTCGTGGGCCTGCTGCCAGTCATGGCTCTGGATAGCTTTCAAGGTGTTCTTGAACGTGAGGAGCTTGCCGCCCAGGTTGAAGGCCATATTGACCATCACACGCTGACGGACGTCGTCTAGACTGCCCCACCAGGGGAGATTTCTATCAAGCCACTTTTCGGCGCGCACAATGTCATTGGCGAGAAGCATCAGCGCTTCCTCGTGGCTGATACCCACATCATCGAGGTTGCGCCCGATACCGATAGTTAGTTTCCCAACCGTGTCCCGGTACGGCTTCAGCCTTTCTCCTTCATCCCGCCAGAGTTCAGCCTGCAGGGTTGCGAGATCATAGGCTCCCATCCCCGCTCCCCTTCTTGCGCTCGATCTTCGTGTACCGGAACAGGACAAGCAGAACGAACGCCGCAATGGATAGCCACCGGGCCGCTCCCTCCGGGAGTGCCGCCTTCAAGTCGGACGGCACCATGTTCCATGCGTCGATCAGCGTGGGGCCCAGCGCATACAAGGCGGCGAAGAAAGACGCCGCGATGACGCTGGACGCCTTATGCAGCTCCTGCCATCCCTCGACAAGTCGGATCCGGAAGCTCATTTCGTCCACCCCCGCGTTTCAGGCCGGTTATCCGCCCGGTTCATCAGAAGCTGGCTAAGCATGGTCTTGATGTCCCGAATGTCGTCACCCATGCGCGCGTTGCTGGCCTCTACGATGGTCAAACGCTTGTCCATCCCGTTGTACAGGCCAATAACCCACCCACAGCCACCCAGGACACTGCCCAGGATGACGAACGCCGAAGCGATCATCGAGACCAACACCTTTGCGCTTACCAACCATCCTTCCTTCGGCTCTTCTGCCATTCACTTTCTCCAGGCGTAAAAAAACCCGCTCGTGGCGGGTTGTCATGGTTGCGTGGGCGAGTCGCCGGGCGGCCAACTTATGGCCGCTACTTCTTCTGCCGTCGTGGCCGCCTCAATCTGTGCCTTCAACTGCCAGGAAAGCGCGTACTGCTGGTTGACGTGCTGCAGGAGCGCAGCACCGAGCGCGATGACGCCAGGGCCGTCGAGAGGGACGTTCTCGTTGTCGGACGTGCGCCATGTGAAGCCTGCGGGTAGCGGTATGCCAGCCTGCACTCCAGTGGCCGTGCCGATGATGTTCGTCCGGCTGACGAGATCGGAATCATAGCGGTGCCCGCCGTAGTCGAAGCCCGAATCGATGGCACGCAAGCATGCTTCCGTAATTCTCTCGGCCTGGGTTTGCTTGACAGACTCAAGCGGCGGCGCCGGGTATTCGGGCTCGTCGCTAGACAGGGCGCCGCTCTTGACCGATAAAAAGCTTGCTTGCGAATCCCATTGGTCGTCCGATACCGCAGCAACAGCCATGCCCTCTGCAGGATCGGCGTAGTTGAACAAGGCGGTGTCTTGCCATTGAAGAATCGCGCCGTTGGCAGTGGAATACAAAACTCGTTTCGTCATCTTTTTCACCATGCAATCATGAGAACTCCAGGCCGCCCTTGGCCACCAGCTCCGCCGGCAGCACCTGAATTTGATACGGGAGAACACCCACCGCTGCCCCCGCTGCCGTAGCCCGTTCCGGCTGTTCCGTTGGCCCCCTCACTCAATGCCGTGGGCCCCAAGGCACCAATTCCAAATAGAGAGCTAGCGCCACTCCCCGCAGAAAGCCACAAGGAACTGGACGTGGAAACCTCTTGACATCCCTGGCCCCACTGCCCGGCGGGGTACCCGACGCCCCCAGGCGCCGGGCCACCGGCGAGGGCACCGCCGCCGCCGCGACCGAAATCCAGATTCACAAGGGCGGTTGCCCCTCGCATCAGGCGGGTGGGACCTCCATTTCCGCCTGCCCCGCCGGCACCTCCAACTGCGCCTCCCGATCCAGCACTACCGCCAGCTCCAATTTGGACGTCCAAGACCTCCTGAGGAGTCGTCGCAACAGGGACCCATAGGGTTGACTGCCCAGCGCCACCACCGCCTCCATGAAGCTGAGCCTGAAGGCCAACAAATCCTGCGCCTCCACCGCCGCCGCCTCCACCGCCACATCCTTGAACAAAAATTCGCGTCGAAGGGATAAGAACGCTGGTGTTCGTGGCTATCGTTCGGAAGTTTTTTATCCTGATAGGGATGTACATGTTGAGCGAGTTGTCCCACTCCATCGGGCCGATGCCAACTACCGTGATCGGGCCGCGGTCAGATGTAGGAATCAACGCCGCTGAGAATATCGGCTGGCTGGGCTGATACAGCTCCCCCACGGTGACCCAAGCCGTGTTGGTAGCGTTCCGACGCTTGATTAATCCATTGGCGGTATCGGCCCATGTCATATAGGGACCAGCGATGTTCGCTGGGTCATTCCCCCCCGCAAAATCCGTGGCAATCGTGCCCAGAGCCGCATTTATCCCCGCCACAAGGTCGGGCCCAGGCAAAGGGGGCGTCGTTGAAATCTGCGATCGATCTTGCATGCTTAGAATCCCTGAGATATCCAGTTGATTTTCCTCTCCACCGAGGTAGAGCCGTTTATGACTTCAATGTCGAACCCTTCATCGTCCGAGTCGATCAACACAGCGCGGTCACCATTCAGAGCGTCGAGAATCGTGACCTGCACGTTCGGCACTGCATGGAACCTTTTGGCGTAGGTGATACGCATCCCGCCTACCGGAATGGCCACCCCCTCCGCGCGCTGCAGCAGATCTGGCACGTCAATCGTCCATTCGAACTTGCTTACGAAAGGAATGATGAGAGGGTCCGATGTGGCAATCAGCACCCGCGCATCGAAATAGCGCGCGTTGACGAGCCCCGGAACATAGTTCCGCCATTCCGTCCAGTCTCCCTCAACAACAGCGGTCCGGATCTGGGGCGTGACCGTAATCTTCAGCAGGTCCGACCCGTTTAGAACGTCGGCGACCGCGAAAATGTCAGGCACGATCATGATGTCAGCCGTGATGTTCCGTGCTTCCACTTCGATATCAAAATCGACTCTCACCGGAGTCACGTACCCGATATCGACCTGCTCCGCCTCCGCATTGGTGTAGATGCCGCTCGACGCTGGACCGCCGTACCAAAGGATGTCCTGCTCCGCGAGCACATCGGCCAAGCCCAGGATGTCACCTTGCGGTGCCAGGGTCAGCTTTCCGTCATAGACATACGCCCCGTCAGAGAGGGTTCCGTCCCACTTCGGGGCCTCATCTTGAGCGACGAGTACATTGCGGACTAGCGTCGCACCGGCGATCAGAATGCTGTCAGGAGGCCCGTAAATGACAGCGCCATTCGAGAGGGTGAATCGCGCGAAGACCCAATAGAGGCCGTTACCGACTGCCAGCGACTCTAGCGATTCCGTAACGCCAATCACGCGAGCATTCGTCTGAGTCGGTCCGAGGCGTATCTCATATGACGGCTCCCGGATATCATCAACACGCATCCAAGACAGCCAAGTCAAACCATCACGGAAAACGTTGGTTAACCCAGTCACTGGCGGAAGCGGCGCGGCAAGACCTACTATGGTCCAGGTCCCAGATTTTGCGATCCCAAGTCCAGTAACGCCAACGGGCGTTACGGTCACGCTCACGGAATCTCCCGTGTGGGCCTGCAGAGTGAAATATCGGTCCGATGTGCTTACGGATGGAAAAGCTACCCCGTTGACCTGATAGTCGATCCTAACCTTTGAAGTAGCCGAAACAACCCAATCCAATCGAAGTTCGATCACATCGGACTTGACGTTAAGGATCGTCTCTTCGAACGCCAGGGCGAGCACAACACCACGAAGCAAGGCCCCGTCACGCGGCGGCGCGTAGATGAAGGGGTTGTTTATTGAGTTGTAGTAGTCAATAGAATCGTCCACCGCCTCAAATCGCACGCCATCGTCGTTGGTCGGCTGCACAGAGACGATTTTTAGCCTGCGTCCCGGGGTCTGAAGTAGGTCAAACTGCCAAGCCCAGTCCAAGGCTGGCACATCCTCATAGCCTTGGTCTCCCGGCATTGGGAAGGACGTAAGTGCAGCAGGGTTAAGAATGGTTAAGGTGTCCGTATCACCGATGCCTGAGACCGACAACATGACCATCTGGTTACCCGGCCCTCGCAGCTGGAAAAACCCCGTCCCGTTGATCGGCACCGTCCTGTCCAGAACCAGGACAGATCTGTTCCCGCCTACCAGCCGTCCCGCGTACCCCCAAACTGTCAGATCATGAGACAGCTGCACCACATCGCCGCGGGTGGCAATGTATCCCTCAATATCCATTTCCCACGTGACCCGGCGGCGATGGAAGTTTTGGCTGGCTGCCAGCAGGTTGACCACTCGCCCCGCCACCCCCGCGTCTACGATCCCCTCCAAATCGAAAGTCTGCGGGTTGTTGAGGATCGGTGCGCCTGGCACACGCACCCTCACCTGGTCTGCTTGCCAGTTCCGGTCCTTGTTGATGAAGTTTCCAATGATCTCGTCAACAGTCCCATCGACATAGCTGACCTCGAACGTCCCCGCCTTGATGTTGTACGGGCCAATCATCGCCACGACAGGTTGGTTCGCTGCGTCCCATATAACCCCGAGCTTGCCCGACTGCCACGTGTAGGAAGCCTGTCCCGCCCTGGCTATCAACGTCAGCACATCATGCGCGCTCATCTTCTGGGCGAGGATGTAATCGAACTTCCACCCCATCAGATCGCAGTAGGCAGCCCACGCCTTGATGCTCTCGATATCGATCTGCGATTCCGGGATGCAGGCGCCGTATACCTTCTCCCCGGCGGAGTTTCGCTTGCCGAGCGCAAACCATAGGAACCACCATGCCGGGTTACGCGTAGGCCCGTATACCCATTTCGTCCCGTCCCACTGGTTGCACATCGCCCAGCATGTTGCCGACAACTCATCAATCGGCCCATTGAGCTGCGAAGTCGCGCGAATGCGTACGGCGAGCCTGACTTGATCGCTGTAATCGGTCGGCGTGTACTGATAGGCCCTGATCTGGGTAACGGAAGTGACGTTTGAATCGGTGTTGGTGTTTAGGTCTTCCGAGATCTTGCGAACGCGGATCTCGTATTGCCCCAGCGGGACAGACGCCGAGTACGTTTGCCGGACCGGCTTGTTCGAGTCGCCGGTGAGACGGTTGCCCTCGGTCGTGACATACTGGATCAGAGGGTCAGGCGCGATTCCCTGCCAGGGCCTGCCGAGTTGGAAAGGGTGCGGCAGCCACCTCCACTCGTAGGTCTTGCACGAGATAACCGTCCCGTAGTCGCCACCGCCCCAGGACTCACATACTTGGTACCTCTCCCCGTTCACATGATCGTTGGGATTGAGCGATCCGTACGCCACTTGGTGCCATGTGGCGTCGGCGATCGTTGAGCTGTCGTAGTTCGGTACCTCATAGACGCCAAGCGCCCAATAGTGGGTCGCGTAGACCGGATCCGTGTACGACCCCAACGGGGTCCATGTTTCGCTGTTGACGTTCCGATACTCGATCTGGAACTCGACCGTCCGCGGCAGGAACTTGCCGGTCATGGTGTCCAGGCTATAGCACACCGTGGCCACTTCGATCTCGAAGTAGTTGGTGTCAACCGGCGTCGTCCTGCTGTTCCACCCGTCAGGTTGATTCAGATCGAACCCTTGGATGGTATCGACGTTATCCGGGGCGAGTGTGATCACACCGTCCGGCCCGGACCGCTCCATCTGCACGCCCTGGAAATCGAAGATCGGCGTATCCCCGATGCGCACATCGTCGATCACCAGATCGGTCTGCAGCCCGAAATGGAAAATTTGAGACAGGTACTGATCATCGCCAACGTAGCTGGTAGACGGGTTACTCCCAAGGTCGGGCACAACCTTGATTGGTCCGCCCATGACCAACATCATGGGCTCCCACTGCCGGGCGGTATTGCGCGATGCCTGGATTTGATAGCTCGGGGAGTTATCGACGCTACCATCCGCTGTGGTCGCCAGATTTGGCTTAGGCAGGGGGATCAAAGCGTTGACTAGGATAGAGCCGCCGATCATTACCGCCGCCGACACGGCGGCGCCCACTGCGGTCGCGCCGGCGGTCGATGCTCCTGCCGAGAGTGCGGCGGTAGACGCTGCTGACGCCGCGCCCGCTGACGCGATGGCTACCACCACCAGAGCCACAGTGCGCAGCACTTTATTACCGCCACCACCGCCCTGTGCGCGGGCCCTGATAATGATCTGGTCGCCCCTGCGCGGGATGAGTCGGTCCCAAAGATCGTCTGGGACGCGGTAGCCGTTGTGCCAGACCGCCACGGGGCCTTTCGCCACCACGACGCCTGTACGCTCGATGTATGCCCGCAACGTCTCTCGAGGCAGAAATTCAGCGAAACATAGAGCCCGCTCGTCAGCAACCAATGGATGCGGGATACTGACCAGAGACGGCAGGTCGCTCACAGCCATTTGTAGAACCCTTCCAGGCGGAAACGATGGGGCTGCGTCATGGATTGAAGGCGCTCACGAACTACGAACCCCGCACCTTGGTCTGCATGCAGAACCCACACTTGGGAATCGATGACGCACACCACCCCGATATGGCATGTCCTACCCCGACCGACGAACAAGGCCGGATGGGCATCTACGGGATGGGCGACTCGTATCGCCAACGAGTCGCGGCAATCCATGATCTGTTTCGCTTGGTCGCGCAGCGTCGTAGCGTGAGCGGTCGGCAATGCGCAATCAATGCGCAGCACTTCACTAGCCACCCGGGCAGCCAGCGCGGCACAGTCCCCTGACTCCGGTATGTATGGCAAGCCGACGTATCGATCAGACCAGTGCATTTTTCCCAGGCATAAAAAAAGCCACCCTAGAGGTGGCTATAAGCATCGTTTGAATACTTCTACGTTGGATTGGGATTCGGTCGTGAGGGCTTCTGCTTCACCAAGACCCCCCGAAGTTCTTCCGGCACATCATCGTTGACCGTAACGCTATCGCATAAAGGGTCATTTGAGCCCCACACGACCCCATCCTTGATCCGTTGATTGGATTCCTCGCACGTCATCCAATGATTGGATTGGCCGAGTAAGTAGTCGAGGCGAGACCAAAACAGGTCGTAGAGGGAAGTTCCACTGTAGTTCCCTACCAACGTTGGCCCGAGTGCTTGGCTTGACGTTGTGGAAACGTCAACGGATACCTTAGTCGCTACGCCATCCTGGGAGGTCTTTATGGTCCAAGTGTCCGCGCCGAACCCAGCAGCCAAGACGAAATAGAAAGACCATTGCCGCTGCGCCGTCATCCCGTCCTGAGAATAGGTGTAAGTGAAGTCATTCCCGTCAGCAAGGCGGAACAACTTCTCAGCAGCCGCAAAAACCTGCTCCGGCGTCTTCCCGTCGTACACCCGCTGGCTCACCTTCAAAAATTCTTCCCGGCTCAGAGGCGGATGTTTGCTGGCGCATCCGCTCAAGACAATGGCCAGGACTGCAACAAAGATCAATCGCATATGCCCTCCCAGAACGCCGGCATATTTACCACGTCCAACTTTTTTCCGCCATGTTCAGTTTTGGCATCGGTGAACCTCACCATAGCCCAGGAGCCGTCTTAGGGGTGAACGTCTTAACCACCGCGACCTGCCCCAACGTGTTGATGAACCCTAGGTTTCCAGACACCTTCAGGTTGTCGATTTTCATCCCGGTGAGATCCAGCGTCATGTCCGTCTCGAACACGTCGGGGTCGGACCGAAACAGGGTGATGATTCGGCATTTCGCCCCCTGCCCGCCGCGGCTGTACTCCAGCCATTCCGTTAGCTCTCGCCCAACGTTATCGACTTGAATCGTCGCCTGGGGGATTTGCCCTTCGATGTCGTCAGGCAGCGTGATATCGAACGGGCAGGCGGTGTACACGTTCCCGCGCGCTACTAGATCCTGGGTGTCTCGGACGACCCGGATCGGAATCGAGAGGTCAGGATGGCTGATCTCCAGACACACAAGGAGGTTTTCGTCGGCACTCGTAGCTAGGAGCTGGCGCCGGCCATTGGCGGAAAACTGGCGGCTCATCGTTCTGCGCGCGAGACCCCGGCATTCATGCCGGGGAGGGATAGCGCGGCACGCGAAGCGTGCCCCTTCCTCTCACATCCTCCGTTTAGCTGGCTATCTTTACACAGATCAAGTATAATGTGTGAATGGAAATCAAGCGAGCGTACAAGTTCAGGTTCTATCCGACGTCTGAGCAAGAAATGATTCTTGCCAAGACGTTCGGCTGCGCTCGCTTTGCTTACAACTACATGCTTCGTCTTCGGACGGATGCATGGATGCAGCGGCAGGAGCGCATCGGATACCACGAAACTTCTGCGGCACTTACGGCGCTCAAAAAGCAGCCCGAATACGCTTGGCTCAACGAAGTGTCCAGCGTCCCTGTCCAGCAGTCGCTTCGCCACTTGCAATCCGCATTCGCCAACTTCTTTGCCAAGCGCGCCAGCTACCCGCAATTCAATCGGAAGAATGGACCTCAATCGGCGGAGTACACGACAAGCGCGTTCAAGTGGGATGGTAGGTCGCTCAAGCTGGCGAAGATGAGCGAACCGCTGGCCGTTCGATGGTCGCGCCAGATACCGAAGGCCGCCAAGGTCACAACCGTGACGGTCAGCAAGGACTCCGCCGGGCGGTACTTCGTGAGCCTGCTTTGCGACGATGTGGTCGCCAAGAAGCCCGCCTCGAATGGAAAGGTTGGCGTTGATCTTGGACTTACTCACTTCGCCATCCTTTCTACTGGCGAGAAGGTCGCTGCACCAAACACGTTCCGCAGGTACGAAAAGAAGCTGGCGAAGCTACAGCGGCGGCTCGCCAAAAAGACCAAAGGATCGAACCGCCGAGAGAAGTCAAAGCTCAAAGTTGCACGTGTGCATGCGAAGATCGCGGACGCTCGCAGGGACTTCCTGCACAAGCTATCAACCAGGCTGATAAACGAGAACCAAGTGATCGCCATTGAGAGCTTGTCCGTGTCGAACATGCAGAAGAACCGTTGCCTATCGAAGGCTATCAGCGATGCAAGCTGGTCTGAATTCGTTCGGCAACTGGAATACAAGGCCCGCTGGTACGGGCGTGAATTGATAGGCATCGACAGGTGGTATCCGTCGTCAAAGCGTTGCTTTGATTGTGGATACACCATGCCAAAGATGCCGCTCAGCGTGCGTGAGTGGGTATGTCCGGAATGTGGATCAATCCACGACCGTGACATAAACGCCGCCCGCAATGTTTTGGCCGCCGGACTGGCGGTGTCAGCCCATGGAGAAGCTGTAAGTCCTGTGTGCATGTAAGTGCGCATTGGCTGGCTTCGGTGAAGTGGGAATCCCCGCCCTTCAGGGCGGGGAGGATGTCAACCTATGCTCTCAATTTGTGCGTTGAAGAACCAAATTCGGCCGGGCGTGCTCCACTGGACCGTTCCGCTTACCAACCGGCCCTGCTTCGTCACCCCATCCACCGGGTCCGTGAAATTGAACCAGCCAGATCCGCCCGCCAAGTCATTTCTTACGAAAGCGTCAAAAGCTAACTTGTTCGCCCTATCGCCCACTTTCACCTTGACGGTACGCGTCACGATGGGTTTGGACCACCGCGGGCGCTGCTTCGCCAGCCCGTCCATTTCCGACCGAATCACGCCAAAATCGGCCGATTCGCTGTACCCGTCAAGTTGGATGCACGCATAGGGAGGGAAGTCAGGCACTGCCATCACCGCCCTCCTGCAAACGCGCGGCTCACCGGGCCGTTCTTCATCTTGTCCTTCAAAAGGACATTAATGATGTATCGCTCTCCGTCAAAGCGAGCGCTGCTCTGCGTCGCCTCAATGTTTGCGCTGCTTTGATTCGTCAGATTCACCTGCACATTAGGGCCACCAGAGGCAGGGGGCGGGTTGCCCACATAACCGCCGTTCGCGTAACCGTTCAGGCGGTTCAGGAAACCCAAGCCCAGCTTGCGTGTAGCGTCCGCATTGATGACGTATTCGCCAGCATGCACGACCCCCGCGACGTCGTTCCGCCCGCCTGGGCCGGTATAGCCACCATCCGCAAAGCCGGTGTAGCTCAGACCATCGAAACTCCCGGTGGCAGGCCCTACGTTGGTGATCCCCGCCAAGCTACCAGTCTGGTTCGGGCTGATGGACGGGCCACCGAACAGCGATCCAAACGCCTTGCCGATCAACCCGCCGATCTGGCCGGACTTGTCGTAGTCTCCAAACAGCGCCTTGCCGAGTTGCGCGGCTTGGGCGTCGGCCACCATCTTTAGGATCGTGTTTGCCCAACTCTTGCCGATGTTGTCAAAATTGCCCGTCAGCAAGTCATACAACCCGTCACCCAAACTGTCCTGAATGTTTCGAGCAGCCTGGATGGCGAACTGCCCCATTTGGTCAGTGGTGTCCTGATCGACCTTGGACAGATCCTGAAGCGTCTTTTGCGTCTGCTCGTAGGCGTCGTTCTGCTCTTTGATGAAGTCCAGGGTATCGGCCAGCGCAAGGGCTTGATCCTGCTGGCTCTGCGTCTGGAACGAGACGTACCCCTGCTGGATCTGGATCTGTAGCTTCTGGCGCTCCGTCAATTCGCCGGTCAGGGCGATCTGCTTCTGCAGTTGGTCGATGAGCTTTTGCCCCTGATCGACTCCTGCGTTGCCCTTTCCCGGAGCACTGGCGGTTGTGTGAACCGTCGGCATAGTCACCGTGCCGGCGCCGGTCTCTCCCACGCCAGCATAGGGATTCGGCGCGTTTCTCTGATACACCAGCAACGCGGCGCGTTTAGACTGAGCCGCTGCAATTTGCCTGTCCAGGTCTGCGACGTCGCCAAAGAGCACATCATTCACCTTATTGGTGAACGATTTTCCGGGGTCCAGGTCTTCCCGCAGCTGCTGCAGCTTGGCGATCTTCTCGTCAAGTTCCGCGATAGCGCGATCTGGGTTGTCCTGCTCGTCACCCCCAACCTGCAGCCAGCCCCACAGAGACGATGAGTTGATCACGCCAGCCGCAGTCACAACCTGACGTGCCATATCGGCAAGCCACGAGGTAAAGTTCGCAAATGCCTGCTTGGTATCGTCGGACCCTAACGTTTCTGTAAGACTGTTGATAGACCGAGTGAGGCCATCGACTGACCCATCTTCCCCAGTCATTAAGTCGTCGATCTGGTTCTGCAACGCCTGGAGAGCCCCTGCGAGCGTTTCTCGGGCGGCAGCAGCAGCCCCACCGTAAGACGATTCGAGGGCTTCAAGGACGACCGCCTGAGCTTGCGCAGTCTTCCCGGTCCTCTCCAGCTGCTCAACGAGCTGCTTCTGCTCGTCGGTGAAGCGGAAGCCCTGCTTCGAGAGCGAGGAAAGGCCTTGGCTTGGAATATCCAGCGCCCGCCCAACCGTCTCCGCGGCCTGCTCCACCGTCATCCCCATGCGCTGAGCGGTGTCGATGACGGCTTGCATCGCCCGCGGGAACGTTTCTCCTACGATCCCTGTGTACGAGAGCAGCCGGGTTTGCGCCCGGTTTATATCTCCTTCGCTGAAAACGCTTTGGGATGACAAGTCGCTTGCCATCTGGTTTAGCTTGGCAATCGTGAACCCCGCTGCCTGGCCGGTGGACTTGAGGACGGCGGCCAATTGAGCCTGCTCGTTCTGCGCGTTCTTTGTCTCTTCGATGAACTTTCCGAAGACGCTCCCAGCGCTGATCCCAAACAGCGCACCCGCGAAAATTCCCGTGAAAGCCCTCGTGATCGCGGCCGCGCTGGCCTCTGCCTGCTTCTGCATCGCCTTGAAGTTCTTTTCGGCGGCTTTGGACGCACGTTGGGCATCAGTCTCGAAGCTACCCGTGCGCAGCAGGAGATCCAAAACGATCGATCCGGCAGTTGCCATTATCCGTCCTTACGATTTGAACCCGAACGCCGCAAGGGTCTTGCGGTCCGCGTCCGTAAACTCAGTGTCACGCGGCTGCAGCCAGTCAATGAGCGGCCCGATCTCCCCTCCACGCATGCTTTGGGCGATCAGGGCGGCCGGCCTGTGGATCGTGTGCATGTCGTCAAAGGGATACCGGTTGTAGAACTCGAGCCAGGATGCGAACTCCGCTTGGCTCATTGCTGCCTGCCACTCGGCTATTGTTCGGCCGCCGAGTCGGAGGGCGAGGACGTGCCAGAACCAATCTTCGCCTCCAGCCGCGAGCCGTTTCCCTCCGGGGGCTGTGCCATTTCCATGATGATCGAAAAGATGGCGTTCGCAGCCGCTGGCTTTAGCCGGCTTGCCTGCTCGACGGTCAATGCAGGCTTGCCATCCGGCTCACAGACACAGGCGGCAATGAGCTGCGAAATGCTGGCCGCTTGCCGATCTTCATCCTCGGAGCGCTGGGCGAAGACGAACTTCCGAAAGTCAACGGCAGACGCTTCCCTGAAGTACAGCTTGTGCTTCCCACCGTCCGGCAAGGTGACTTCGCGCTCCTGAACTTCCGCGCTGGCGAAGAGAGACTTATCCAGCATTGATTACGCCTTCGGGGTCAGGGTTACGGATCCGGAACGCTGCAGGGTGAGCGTGCCCTTCACGATGTCGTTTGCGGCGATATCCAGCGCCCAATCGGCGATGTAGGCGCTGAACTGGATGCTCGTACGGTCGGTGGGCGGCGTAATCGTGCTTCCCGTAAGCGTAGGTGCCGCCGTGCCATCGGACAGAGCGATGATCCATTGGAGGGTTTCGCCCGACGCCTTAAGGGCAAACATGTCCTGATGGCTGACCTGCTGGGGGTCGAAGTTGACCGGCGCAGAGACTTGGCCAGGGTTCCCCAGGCCACGCGTGTACTGCTTATCGTCGGTATCGGACAAGCAAGTCGTCTCGATCTGATCCGCGGCGCCGCCCAGGCCGGTGATGCCGGTGGGGCAATGCAGCTTGACCAGGGTCGGCGTATCGCCGGGTTTGACATAGAAAAGCTCGGTGCCCTGAGACTTGATCGGCATTTTGAAGCTCCAATAAAAAGGCCCGCTCAACAAGGCGGGCCGGATGGAAAAGGTGAAAGTTATCTGCTGCGTATGAAATCGGCTTGTATGGCGATGCGGAAAAGCTTCGTGTCGGTTTCTCGCTGATCGATGACAAGCCGGTTGGCGATGCCACCTGCATCCAAGGCGTCCCGGACGGCGGTTGCCAGCGCTTCCACCTGCTCGTCGTCCATCGACCAGCAGTCGATCTGTACTGTATCGAAGTCCCCGCAAGGCGGCCCGCTGAGCTGGTCATAGGGCTGAGCATCGACGGAGAACCACGTAATGTATGGCTTCTGAACGTCCTGGGGCGCGGACCCGTGCCGATAGATGCGTACAGGGTCCGCTCCGACAATGGCGCTCACTGTAGGTACGGCGAGCAGCCGGAAAACAGGCGGGAGAATGCTCATAGCTATTTCTTGGATGCGTTCTGCACGCTAAGCTTGTTGACGATCGCTTCCACCCTCTTCACTAGGTCCGCCGCAGATACGTCGATAGCCTGCTGAGCCTTGGCACTAAACGCAGGTCTCAGCCAGGGCAACGCAGCCTGCTTGCTCGTTCCATACTCCATCATGAAAGCAATGTCGTTGGCCTGGATATCTCGGGTTATGCGCTGCCTCACCCTCCGCTTGGAATTCGCCGCCCTCCGGCTGGCTCTCTTCACCTTTCGCGCAGAGGGATGCGCCGCCGGCTTCACAGTGACGATGTACCGCTCACCCTTGGTTCCGGATGGCGGGTTCTTGCGCATCGCAACTACGTTCTTTTCCGTGAAGCCAGTCCGCTCAGTTATACCAGTCTTGCCGGGCGCCTCAATCGAGGCGCGAAGATTCTTCTTTGCTTCGTCTCTTAGGACGCGGGCGCCCTTCGCGAGCGCCAACTTTACCGGGCCGCCGTTCTTCGATACGACTTCAGCCGGCAAGCTTTTCAGGGTAGCGAGGATGCCGTCCATTCCCGACAACTTGACCTCTAACTTCATAGCCCCTCGCTTGGCCCGTCTACACAACGTAAACGCCACTCTTGGCGCCCCGTTGCGTCCGTTTCGATGGACTGGATGTTGTAGATTCGGCCGTCCCAGAGGATCCGCCACGACGATTTGAGGCCGGGGAACCACCGAAGATTGATACGCGCGGACGTTTCCGCGTTGATCGTGCCTGATCCCACCCATTCCCGCCCGGGGCCGGTCAGGACTTCGGCCGGGACACTGGAAAGCTCCGTGTCGGGGTCGATTCTGGCGTTCTTCCAGGTCAGCTTAACTGCGCCTGTGTCCGGGTCTTGGACCTTGACCTGCTCTTGAAGCGCAATGCGGTGGCGGAGTCGGTGGGAAAGCATCAGACCCCCATGAAGCAACGGTACGGCATAAGTTTGACCTCAGCCGCTATGCGGAGCTTTTTAGCATCATCCGGCGTGGCCTGATACGCTGCCTGAAGTAAAAGCAGCACGCCAAGCCGCACGCTATCCGGCATGGCATCAAGCTCGGCAGACGTTTCGCTGCTGCATTCATCCATGCCGAACTCTTTTCGGTTCATGAAGTCCAGCGCCTCGCGCTCTGCACCATCGAGCAGCATCTGTAGCTTGGCATCGTCCGCGTTATGGATGACGTCTAGAAACTGCTTGGCCGACTGTAGGTCAATGACGCTCATTGCAGCAATGCCTCATTAAGTGCGCGCCGAGGAAAGCATTTCAGCGCCGTCGAACGTGACGCGTTCACAACCTCTATCATCAGGCGGTTCGCCAAGGCTTCGAATTGAGCAGGCCACTTGTCCACCGCGCCAGCATTGCCCAGCCCGTTGGGATGGTCGGCATGCCAATGCGCCTTTCCTTCCGTCTTCTGGCAGTCGTAACCGATCAATATGATCCGCTGCGCGCCCCAATGCACCGCCAGCGATATGGCGCCCAGACCCGAATTCTTCCCGTAATCGAAGGATGCCTTGCGGACACCCCGAAGACCTGTCAATGGTGCCCAAAGCTCCCCACGGAAACTACTGATCGCTTCTTCCCCGTACTCTTTCCACCAGGCCCGGTCCATGGCATACAGAACGTCCGCCCATGGGGCTAACCGGAACGTCGTGTTGATTACAATTACCCCTCGATCTTTCGACCCCGTGCGCCACGCCCGGACCGCTTCGCAGTCGTCCGCCGTGAGGCTTGGGCCGCTTGCGATGCAGACGACGGTTCGCCAGCGGCCTCTTGAGGGTCAGCGGAATCGTTGCTCCATGTATCGATCAGGCCCTTGCAAGCCAGTTGCTTAGCGTGCTGCTCGCTGACCTCGAATTGATCGCCCGGCATTCGTTTGCCATCGTGATCGAAGGACTGCCGCGCAGTAACCGTAACCATCATCTTCTCCATAAGGACAGGGGCCTCAGCCCCCGCCGTCTTATGCCGAGGCCGCCAGCCCGGCGAAGTCGCCCTTCACGAATGACTCCGGGCGGTAGACAGACAGGCCCACGCGCTCTTCGCACAGGATCGTGACCATGTTCTTCACGAAGTTGTCCCGGTCTTCGGTAGAAACCGTCACCGACACATCCTCACGATCCCAACCCTGGGCGCCCTGCTGGAACGCACCGACCAAGAACTCACCCGCAGTCATGGCCTGGGTTGGCACAACCGGACGGCCCCACAAGCCAGGAGTAGCCAGACCGGTAGGCGTGGCGAACAGGTACGCGTTATCCGTGGTCTTGGTCAGTTCGATAGCTGCCCAATCAATAGGGCTGAGAACGATGCCATCCGCATCGAACTCGGCCAGCGTCACTTGCAGCAACGCCAGGCGCAGGCGGTCAATAGCGGTTTCTGCTTGGACAGTCACTCCTGGGTTGGCATAGGCCGATGCCTGGGTGTAGATGCCGTTCAGGTTCAATCCGACGCCCGAGCCCTTGAGTAGCTGCGCCTCTTCCTTCAGCTTCAGGCCGTAGCGCAAGCGCCCGTCGATGTAGCTTGCCAGCATGGCCGCGTCGGAAAGAACCTGGCGCGAGGCGCGTACCCAATGGGCGATGGTCGCCACCGGATCCGTGTCCAGTTCGAACGTGATGTCTGATTCCGGCTTCGGATTTGTCGGGTTCTCCGACACGACGTTGGCGTTGTTCGTGAAGCCGGTTTCGCGCACGTACTCGATGCTGTTCGAGCCGGTGCGGCCCCACGACAGAAGGTCACGGATGAACAGACGTTGCTGGACAGGCTGAATCAGCCCGACGCGGGTGGGTTGGATCAGTTCGCCGGCAGACGTGTCCAGGCTGGTGATGGCCGCCTTGACCGGCACGGAGAAGCTGCCCTTCATGCCACCGGCGGCCTTAGTCGCGAACGACTCGAAGCCTTCGGCCTTGATAAACTCTTCGCCCATCGAGGCCGGCCGCATGTCGCCGCCGCCGTCTTGCAGCTTCACAACCAGCTGTTCGGCAGCTTGCAGACGCGCCTGCAGCTCGCCTTGCTGAACCAGCAGTTGGTCCACCTTCGCCTTGGTTTCTTCGGACATCTGGGCATGCGCCTTGATCTCCTTCTGTGCGGTTTCCGCATTGGCTTTCAGTTGGTCGTTGACCTGCTTCAAACTGGCGGTGATGGTTTCGATATCCTTTTCCAGGGACATGATGTTTCCTTATAGGGATTTGATGAGGGATGCCGCGAGTGCGGCTGCTTCAGAAGCGGCTGAATCGCTCAGGCCGCGTTCGGTGGCATCGCGCCCACCGCCGCCAGCCGCATCACGCAGGCTGGTCTTGAAGTCGCTGATCAACCGCATGGCTTCGCTTCTGGTCATTCCCGAGGAGCGCAAGGCGGTCTCCATACGCCGCACTGCCGCGGCGCTGGCCTTTTGGTCGGTTTGGGTGATCTCGTCTGACGGAAGCAGGGAATCAGCGAAACCCTGGGAAACAGCATCAGCGCCGCCGATCCATGTCTCCGCGTCCATCAAGGCTTGTATCGATTCCAATGTGTCGCCGGTTCTGGCTGCGTAGATATCGGCCATCGCTTGGTCGAACGGCTCCATCGTGTCCGCCACTTCCCGGAAGTCGTGCCGATTGCCGACCGCCATCACCCAGCAGTTGTGAATCATGAGGAAACCGGCCCGGGCGATCTCCACGCGATCGCCAGCCATGGCGATGATCGAAGCTGCCGAAGCTGCCACACCGAGGACGCGTACCGTCACATCGCCCTTATGCTGGCGCAGCAGGTTGTAGATCGCGAGGCCTTCGAACATGTCGCCACCCGGCGAATTCACATTGACCGTGATGTCCTTGCCGTCCATCGAACGGAGCGCCGAGGCAATGCGCCGGGCCGTGACACCTTCGCCGGTCCAGTAGTCCTGCCCAATCACGTCGAAAACGCTGATCGTGTTATCTTCCTCGGCGGCTGCCTTGATGCCGGGATTCCAGCGGTCCAGCGCCTTGGGAGACAGGTCATATCTGACACCCGCGCAGGGGCGCCCCTCCGGCGCTGCCGGAAGGTGATTTCGTGGCATTGGGTTTACTCCTGGGTGACGGTTTGGGCGTTGCCCAGTTGATCGATCGGGATAAGGGCGGTCTGAACGGTGAGCACGTCCGCATTGCCGCCCTTCGGGGGCAGGTTCTCCAAGCGTCGAACCTCGTCGCGGGTCATGATCCCGTTGTTAACCATGGTCGATTCGTACGAGGCCCTACCGGCCGAATCCGCCCGCAGCAGCCCTTCCACGCTGAACTCCGCGTAGTAGCGCAGTTGGTCCGCAGGGGATAGCAAATCCTTGTTGATCGCCTGCTCGATGCGGGTAAGCCAGGGGCGCAGCGTGAACGTGAGGAATCCGATCATCTGCTGCTCGATCCCGGTCCCCCAGCTCGTGGAATTGGCCGTATGCCCAACCATGTGCGGGGGAACTCGGAACCAGCGGCAGATTTCCTCGACACTGAAGTTGCGAGACTCGAGCAACTGCGCATCGCTTGGTTTGATGCCAATCGTCTTGGCGTCCATGCCGCCCTCAAGCACAGGCGACCTCCCCGCGTTCAGTGCCCCGCTGATTTCTTCGACTGACTTGCGGAAATCGTCGCGCTGCTCTTTCTTCAGCACGCGGTCAACCGTGAAGGCCACCGTCGGGGCCAGGCCCTTCTCAAATGTGCTATTGGCGGCCGTAGACGCCGCCAATGCCGACCCGAACACACTAGCGCCGTACTCGATGACGCTCAGGCCCCAATCCCCGTCCAACGTGAACCCAGGAATACGGAAGATCCGGCTCGCCGGGATATCGCGCTGCTTGCCGTTCTTTTCCGTATATCGGTACTTCGGATTGCCGTTCGCATCGCGGGAGATTGCGAGGCGAGAGGGCACCAGGAACTCCAATGCGACAAGGCGATCCCGGATGTACTTCTTTTCCGAAAACCCGTTCCCACGCAGCAGCATGGACGCAATCTTTGCTTCCCAGAACACCGTAGCCGTCGTATCCGCACTTGGCCGTGCATGGATCAGGTTGTACAGAGGGTGCCGATCCGCCGAGATCCGGCCGGTCGGCGTGCGTTCATATAGCCCCAAAGGCAGAGTTGATATGGTTTCCGCGACCAGTCTGGAGCACGCCCAGACGGCCGACAACTGCAATACGGTCTTCTCGTTGACTTGCTGCCCCGCCGCAGTCACTCCGAACTGCGCCCAGAACGCCTCATCGGTCAAACTGATGGGAACCCCTAGCCAGTTCAATAGCGCGGCCTTCACTCGGCCGGGCTTTGCCTTGGTTTTCATACGATGATGGGATCCCTAATAAAGTCGGCAAAGTCGCCGTCGTCCTCGGTTTCGTTTGGCATCACACCTACCGCCATGGCTAGCGCAACCATCCCGTCAATCCGGCCAGACGCTTTCGATTTCGTGAATTTCCGATTTCCGGCTGGGTCTGACACTGCTACAGCATTCGCGGCGCACATCGTCAGTACCGGGTGCTTCCCGTGCTTGAGCTTCTTCGCCAGCAGTCTGGCCTCCAGTTCACGAATCGCCGGGCTCATCGACACAAAGCCCTGGCCGAACTCCACGAACTTCTCAAGCTCTTCTTCGGTGAATCCGGCTCGCTCCAGCCATGGCTTCAGAAACCGCATGTTGTAGCGGTCGAAGGCGAGTGCCCGGATGTCGTACCGGTCGAACACCTCGCGCAGATAGTGAGCGATGTATTCGTACTCAATCGCGCGGCCCGGCGTCGTTTGCAACAACTCATCGTCCGCCCACACGTCATACGGCACCCGGTCATTCCTGGCTTTCTCTGCCAGCCCTTCTCCCGGCAGCCAGAAGGTGGGATGCACGTCGCCATCGTCCGAGACCAGCACAAGCGCCGTCAGATCCGACACGCTGGACAGATCCAGCCCACCGTAGACTGCCTTCCCTTCCAGGCTCTCGGGCTCTTCCCCGTTTTCCTCCCATACCGTCCGGGAGATAAAGGGGTTACTCGCCTCCACGCGCTGGTTCAGAATCAGGTTGCGATAGGCCGCTTCACGACTCGGCATCCGCTTGGCGTCTGCCGCCTGCCGGCGCACCTCTTCCCGGTTCATGAACTCGTCGTAATGCGGGTTCGCCAGCCTTATCGTGTCCTCGTCGAACGGATCCGCGTCCAACGGCGCCGTGTGCAGCACCACCTTTGTCCGCGGGTCAGCACCGGTCAGCGCGTCGTCAATCAACAGGCTCAACAGGTCCGCATCGGTGGGGGCCTGCGTGCTGATGATGATCGACAGGGGCGATTCCTGAGCCGCAGACGCGGTTTCCAGCGCTTCGTATAGCTCCGATCGAGGGCCTTTCACCTGGCCCAGCTCGTCATGCACCGTAAACACAGGCGAAAGCCCGTATGCGGTGCTGGCTTCTGCCGACAATGCCCGGTACAACGTGCCAAGCTCAGGGCAAAAAAGCTGCTTTGCGGTGTCCCGAATGACCACGTACTGGCTCAAATCGGGCGACATGCGCACCACTTTTGCCGCCAGCGCGAATAGGATCGCCGCCTGTTCCCGGGACTGCGCAGCGCTGTACAGCTGGCTGTTGGGCCTCGCCTCAGGTCCGCACAGGTGCAGCAGCAGCAGAAACCCTGCCGTGGCGGTCTTGGCATTCTTCCGAGCCATCGAAAGAATGAAAGTCCGCGTCGGCGTGTCGTAAATCGCGCGGAGCCAGCGCTTTTGCGCGGCCGATAGCTTGACCGGCTTACCTACGAATCGCCCTTCCGGAATCCTGCAGTGAGATTCGATCCAGGCGATATTTCGCTCGCCGCGGCTCAATCCTCGACGAGTTCCCACGGCTTCCTGGCCCTGGCCTGACGGCTATTCGCCCGGCCTACGGTTTTCGGGTCGGCAGTCGCCTGCCGGGTAATGCGTAGGCGGGTCGCCAAAGATGATGCAGCGCGCCCTTCCCGCTCCTGCATCGCCAGCAGGCGGTCATAACGCTTCAGCCCGTCATCGTCAGCCAGCCACGCCCGGTCAAAGTGCATGATCTCGTCGGCCAACAAGCGCGCCTGCACGACATGACGGCAGTACTGCTCCAGCAGAGGGCCATGAACCGGCGTGAATGCGCTGGCCGGTTGGTCGTTGACCACCTCAAGCCAGACATTCCGCTCGGCGTCTGTCAGATGCACCGGAGCGGGCAGCCGGTCAGTGCTGGAAACGGGCGCAACTTGGGCCGCGACGGTCATTTCTGACGTCGATTTACGGCCCCGAGTGCCCATTTCAAATCCTGTTGTGTCCCGCTTTTTTCTGGACGTTTATGAAGAAAGACCTTCGCGGCCGGTCTGGAGCCAGAAGGCCTCAGACTTTTGCCATACCCCTGGGGGTATCACTGATAGGCCATCCGTCCCTACCAACCGCGACCTTCAGCACTCCTGACTTCTCCATCGCCTGCTTGGTGCTGTCGTGGTGCGCCTTGCATAGTGACTGGAACGGTCCTTCCCAGAACTTCGTCTCGTCGCCTCTGTGCGGCTCTATGTGATCGCAGATGTTGGCCAGCTTGTACTTGCCTTCCCTCTCGCACATGACGCACAGAGGGTTGTCATGCAGGTGTCTCTTGCGTAGCTGCTGCCATCGGTACGTCTTGTACCAGGCCTTGTAGGCGGGCTGAGTCATAGCGGCTGATCCTGATCCCGCTCGCTACCTGCGTACTCACCGTCCAGCGATACAGCGAGCTCTTCCTGTTCTTCCTCTTCGGCCAGGGCGGCGAACGCTTCGAGCAGGCGGTTGTTCTGCTCGATGATGATCTGCTGATTCTGCTCGATGCGGTCTAGCTGTGTTTGCGTGCTCATCGCCGTCCATCCGAGTAGTAGCCATAGCCTGGCCGATGCTCCAGCCCGTACATGTCTACCCGATCCCGGCACACCTGCCATGCGGTCTTGCCATCTTCGGGCTGCGCACTCATGGGGGTGACACCAATCCCTTCTACCTGATCGGACAACACTATCCGTCCGTCGCCGTGCCGACAGAGGTAGAACGTCTCCATCACGCGCGCGAAGGCCCGAGCCCTTGCTTGCGCTTCGGGGTAAAGATGCAGTCTTCAGGATTGTTTGCGCCGAACATGCGGACCTCCAAATAAAAAGCCGCTCTAGGCGGCAAGGTTCCGGGGAGCCACGGAGAAATAAAAAGCCCCCAGCGATTTCTCACTAGGGGCGGAATGGTTGCGCGTCTTCCCGCGCTGCCAACTGGAAGGTTTGATCCCTCCAGATTCACGCCGAACCCTTGCGGGCCGGATAACGCATTGACGGTGCCCAGCTTCGAGGAACCGGCCCTTTCGGGTTGACGCCTTGCGGCGACCTCTACACGCGCTGCGCTTCACCATCACGGCTGGCGACTCCCCCGCAGCAGTCTCGGCCCTGGCCAGGATGCCACCCGTCAAACGGGCAACGCCGACTTGCTTCGCGCGGCACTTGAATCGCCAAGCGTGATGATGCTGAAAAACGAAAACCCGCGCAGTTTCCTGGCGGGCTTACGTTTCTTTAGGGCGAGCGAAGTCGCCTTGGCGTGAATTATAAGGTATGCCGGGACCCAATGCAACACCCTCACGCAGCAATCTTCACGAGATCGCGCCTGCGCAACAAAGGTAGCAGATCCAGTTTTGCCTGCTGATACCGGCGATGTTGTTCTTCCGGACTGCAGCGTGGATTGCGATAGACCTCGTTCCCTGCCGCCCGGTTGGCAGTATGCAGCCCCACTGCGGCGCGCAACTCGACCGGTAGCGCAACGAGGCAGGCGTCTACTTGCTCCGCGACGTATCGATTGAGGCGGGCGTCCCGGTCGTCGTCATCCTCGTGCACGTCGCTGCTGTCGGCGTACTGGAAGCCGGGGGATACTCGGCTGTATCCCCGTTCCTCCCTGTGGGCGTCCGCCCAGTAGTACCACGTCAGCAGCAGTTCCTCGATCTGTTCGCTTTCGTCCCTGGTCATCACGATTACCCCTTTTCTCCAAATCGCCCCGAAGGGGTCTACCTTCAATTCCCGCCGCGCTCGCTTGCGGCACCCTTCCTCAATCTGTTCGTAGACCTTGGCGGGGTCACCCATCTGCCAGCGCATGAGGGGCTTCATGGCGCCTTCCCATGAGCGAGCCAATCCGGGATACCCGCCAGCCATGCCCATAACCTGTAGGCTTCGTCCAGCGTGTTTCCCATGGCCTCGTGGTGGTCAGAGTAGACATTCCAAAAGTCGCCTAGCTTCCTGGCCTTCGGTTTGATCCACATTTCATTCCCCTAGGACTATGCAGTCGCCCGTTACGCGTTTTCGCGCAATCTCCCGCAGCCATTGCATCGCCGACTCCCAATCGAGCGTCAGCTTGCTTCTGCCGCGGACAGGCCATGTCGTCGGACTGACATAGTGAGCGTCCACGATCACCGCTATCGGGCAGCCTGTCTGCCGGTAGACGAGCATCGGAACCTTGCCCCCGGCCTGGGCCTGGGCCTGCCTCCACCACGCCGGGATGCAGAGACGGTCGGCATGCTTGCACTCGATGCTGACGTGCTGGAATGCCGGGTCCTCCGTCACCACGTCGCTGTCGTTCCCATGCTGACGTACCCGGCGTTTCCACGTGGCGCCGGTCGCTTCGGTCAGCATGTTGGCAACCAGGCGCTCGAAGTTCTGGCCTTTGGTGCGGGAACTCCGGCCACGCGCGGCCAGGGGGTCCATGGCTACGTCCATTTGCTTCACGCTTGACCTCCGCGGCCGAGATTGAAGGGGTTGAAGTATTGTGAAGAGGCCGCGATTCGTTCGATATCGACGCTCGTCGGCAGGCGGCGCCGCACTTCTCTCTTCGCCTTCGATGGCATTTCAGGCAGCGGCGCGTCTTCGCCGGCCCCTGGCCCGTACACCGCCACCCGCCTACCACCCTCGTTGACTCTCCAGGCTGTGATGTGGATGGTCCCTTTGCGCCGGGCGAGACTCAGCGCGTCTCTTACTGACTTTTTCTCCATCTCAACTTCAGCGGCCAATTCCGACGAAGTCATTGGCCCAGCCTTGCGCAGCGCGTATACCAGTAGCCTGTGGTAATTTCTCATCGCGCGATTCTCCGGTAGCTGGGCCAATCGAAGATCACCATGCGCCCCCCGCCTTCACGGAGACGGTCAACAACTCGCTCTCCCAGGTATTCCGTCAAGGCGTCCTTGGCGAGATTGCTAATAACGATGGTTGGTCGCAGTTGTTCATAGCGGCCGTTGATTACTTCGAACAGGTACATTTTTTCGGTCTCGCTACCGAACTGGACGCCTACCTCGTCCAGCACGAGCAAGTCGGGCTCGATCAGCCGCTCAATCGCTTGGGCTTCCGTCGTCTCGGAACCCTTGCGATACGTTTCCTTGATAGACCGGATCGCGGTCAGCACGGAAGTAAAAACCGCCATCCGACCCAGCGCGATAACGCCGTGGCATATTCCTACGGACAAATGCGTTTTCCCAGAGCCAACGCCGCCGCAGAAGATCAGGCTGCGGCCGGTCTCTAGGCACTGATCGAACTCGGCCACGAACTGCTTGGCGATCGCCAATGCAGCGGCCGGCCCCTCAGCGTGGGGGGCGAAGTTGTCCAGGCGGCGATCTGCAAAGCGGGGCGGGATAGCGGCGCGACCGAGCAGGATCGCAGCCTTACGCTCCGCCCATTCTCGGTAGAGCTCTTCCTTCCTCTTCGCCTCGTCCTCCTTGCGCTGGTTTTCAACGCAGGTGGGGCAGAACGGTCCTTGCCCGCGGAAAACGATTCCCTCGTAGTTGCCATGCTCCTCGCAGGTGCCAGGAACTTTGACGAACTTAGAAAGAGCCATCCGCACCAACCCCGGCTCGGTAGTCTTGGCTTCCAAAATTTCCATGTGCGTTCGCCTTCTTCGGTTGTTGGGCTGCCCCTGCGGGCCTGCTCCAGTTGTTGGGCAGGAAGAGACCTTGCCACCCTGCTCCAACGCAGTGATCGATGATTTCGTTAACCCTGTGGCCTTGCTCATGCCACTCGTGCAACTTGGCGATCTGCTGCTTGGTGGTTTCCTCCGTCAGAGCCTTTTTGATCTCGCGTCGGTGCTTCACCCACTTTGCCCAAGCGTCCGCAGGCAACCAGTCCGGCAGCTCGATCTGCGCCGCATCAAACCCGCCCCCCTTCACACGCCTCTTAGTGACGGTTAAGTGATGGTTCAATTGACGGTTAATTGACGGTTTGGGGGCACCACGTGCCGGGGTGGGGGGCACGTCATGCCGGGGTAGGGCGGCATCTGGTGCCCCCCTGGGCGGCATCTCCTGCCGGGGGGCATTTCCTGCCGGGGGGGCACCATGTGCCGGGGTGGTCGTCAGGTGGTACATGGTGGAAGTGCCAAGCCGGGATACCGATTTCACGTATCCCATATCCTCCAGCGCTCTGATAGCGCCACGTACTGCGCGCTCGGACAGGCAGGTGCGCGCGCATATCTGGGCTAGGGAGGGATAGCACTCGCCCTGGTCGTTCGCGTTGTCAGCCAGGGACAGCAGCACGAGCTTCTGGGTGCTCGATAGGCCCTGAAGCTTCCATGCCTCGGTCATCAGGGCGATGCTCATGCGGGCGCCCCCAACATTCCAGCCGCGCACAGTGCGCCATCGGGCACGACAAACCCACGGTCTTGCAGGATCTCTATGCACCACGCCAAGAGCGTCTTCTGAGTGCCGTACCGTTCTTGAAAACGCGTCTTGTGCGGGTGGATCGCGACCACCCCTGCAATGCCTTGATCTTGGTGATGTGGGCCACACAGCGGCAGGACGAACCAGTGCGCGTGCGGCTTCGTGCGACCGTCGCAATGGTGGATCGACACGTATGTACTGAGGATGCCTTCTGTACGGCATGCTACGCAGCCTATCTCGCGCGCAAGCAGGTCGTGGAAGCGCTTCTGTTCTGCGGACGGGGAACGGCCTTTCATACGCTGAACTCCGCCAGGATGCCGTCCACTGCTGACAACGCTGCGGTGTCCGCGATATCGGGCCAAAGAAATCGAGTCGCGGGCTTCGAGCGCAGGAACGCCAAAACCTTGACGTGGTGCTCGTAGAATTCGGCGTCGTCCAGGGACTCATAGCTGATGGAAAGCGGCAACGCCACCAGGCGTCCTTTCGGGCCCGGGACAAAGCTGCAGTGCCCCGCCCCTACTTCAACCCACTTCCGAAGGTCCTCCGGGTTTGCAAACTGCTCTTGGTTGTCGAACAGCACGCCCAGCATCGCGAAGTGCAGGCGATGAAACTTGGGACTGCGCGGGAACCGATGCTCGAAGGAGATGGTCCCTCCCAAAGGCAGCGACTTGATCTTGCGAATGAACCTGGACCAAGCGCGCTGATCAGCCTCAGTCAGCCCTGCCAATTTGCCGGACTCGTCCTTGCGCAGCGCGATCTTCGCCATTACTCGGCCATCCCTTCCAGGCAGGCGACGAGCGTGGCGACCTTAGCCATGGCTTCGATAGCCTGCTGGCGAATGGCGGAAATTTCCTTCTGGTCTACCCTGCCATCAGACAGCGCCGTGTGGATGGTCTTCATGTACTCGCCGACTTGGGTTACCAGCGAGCAGGTATCAGACAGAACATCCATGTCCGATGTGCCAGCTTGTGGCACCGGCACGAGGATCCGGTCATGCAGCGCCGCCCACGCTTCGATCATTCGCACGTCGCCCGTGAGGCCGGATATGCGGATCGCCTCGGCATAGGTAAGGTGGTGCGTGTCGTTGTTCGGGTTGACCTTGTTCCGCAGCACGGCCGCGGAGATGCCCACCCTCGGGCCAAGAGACTCGCTTCCGCCTGGATAATCGTGAACGGTGGCGTAGGCTGCGTCGGTGGTGTTCATTGGGAAGCGTCTCCGAACGTTTTTACTGATGGGCAGAGCGGGTACGATGCGCTGCAACAACAAGAAGGCTTAGAAGAATGAAGACCAAACCGTTACGAGCACGCCAGTTCTGGCCATATACGATGCCAATCGGACGGACGCAGATCCTTTCGGCTTACGGCGCCGCTGGTCACACGCTCAATATCAGCGCAGCGCTCAACCGGCACCGGGCGCCTACCGCTCAGCCATTGCCAAACGACCGATTGAGTTACCCCCAGGGCTCCGGCGAACGCCGCCTGGGTAAGCCCACTACTCTCTAGGTATTGGTCTATCTTCATACCACCTAAAGTAGCATTGCTGTTAGCTCCGTGTCAACAGCATTGCTGGTTGTGGTGGCAAATAGCATCGCTACACTCCGCCCCATGACAGCCGCCCCTAAACCGTTAGAGCTTTGGCAGAGAGAAGACGCCGCCCGGCTGAACGCTTTGTTCAAGCAAAAGTCGCCCATGAGCCAAATGGCGTTTGGGGCGGCTTACGGCATCGGAAACCAGAGCATGGTTTCCCAATACCTCCTGGGGCGGCGCCCATTGAACATCGAGGCCGCGAAGAAGTTTGCCGAAGGACTGAACTGCGCCATAGATGAATTCAGCCCCACACTGGCAGCTCGGATCGCTGAGGCTTCTGGCAGGGTCGCCATGAGGGAGGGGAAAGAGATTGACCCAGAACTTGACCCTGGATTGGTTCCGGTCCGTCAGGTCGTCTTCAAGATTTCTGCCGGTATCTCCGGCTTCTCGGTGGAATTTTCGGAGGAAGATGCGGAAGAGCCGCTGTTTCTCCCCCGCAATTGGATCGAGCGCCGAGATCTAGACCCCTCCAGGCTCTACGCCACGAGAGTCAACGGCAACAGCATGTCGCCGCGGATCCTCGACGGCGACGTGATCGTCGTTGACACGGCGAACACAAGCCGAGAAAAGGACGCCATTGTGGCCGTTAATCACGAAGGCGAACTGACCGTGAAGCGGCTGAAATATGAGCATCGGCGCTGGTGGCTCATGTCAGACAATGCCGACCAGAAGACCTATCCGCCGGTGCCGTGCGGCGACGGGACTTGTCTATTGGGGCGCGTGGTGCATTTGCATCGGGAGCTATGATAATTCGGGGACACAATTGCCCCAACATATCTAGAAAGATATAATGGCCAGCCTAGTCATCGAGCGCGCCGCTGAAGAAGACCTTGACCTGATGTGGGAGTCTGGCGATCCCATCGCGGAGCGGGCTGTAGCGTCGATTGAAATTTTGCTTGAGGAAATTGGGTGTGACGTCGATTTTCTCAGTCGAATGCACAGCCCCAATGTTCGGTGGTTGGGCGAGCCATCCGCGGATACCGACCGTATCGTCAAACTTTGGCGCGATGGATACAACATATTGCGCCTCAAGGCCTGGGACCAGGGGGCACTTATCCCGTATCGTATTTTGTATGCATACGACCCCAGGTACGACTGCTTCCACGTGCTAGGCATCGTTCATCGAGAACACTGCTATGAAATCGACCATCCGCGAGTTAAGCGAATCATCGCTGACTATCATTCCCTTGGGATTCCAACTTACTGAGTCCGATGGCGTCACAACCACCGGTTGGGCGTATTGTGCTCACAAGGTTGTTTTTTCCAAGGGGCGCCAAAGCACACACTCCGGCGCTGGCCGCCTAATAGGCGACGTCGTACGACGTCACTCCGAGAACCCCCGCCGGAAGGAAGCTCTCATCGCCGCCAGAAGGCGACTCGGCAGTGAGTTAGCGGGCAAGGAAGGCGCCGAAACCATCACCAGCCTACGCCTGCGGAGGGGGTTAACGCAGTCCGAATTGGCCGCGCTCATTGATCAGCAGCAGCCGTATGTGGCTCGCCTTGAACGAGAGCGCCAGGACCTCAGGGGAAGCACGCTAAAAAAATTGGCGGCCGCGCTGGGGGTTTCTGTCGAGCAGATCCTGTCGTTGACTCAGCCTGTAGATGAATAACATGGGACCGGTCGTATTTTGTTTGTTCTGCGACAGCGTCCGAAGGGAGATAGGCGGGACCATGTCGTTGGTCGGGGTTTACCAAGACCAGGTGATCGCCGAGGGCTTCCCGTTGCGCCTCCCGAGATTGACCGCCTTCGTTTCTATACATGACAGCGACGGGAAGTTCGCAGACGGCGTGCAATTTGAGATCTTCCGGACCGATAACGAAGACGTTATCGCGGACGTCTATAGTGCCCCGATTGATCCCGAGAGCATTGATTCCCCGCTCAACGGGAGGGACACGCCCCCCAGAGGAGTCGCGGTCCTTGAGATGCAGAACCTCGAATTTCAGGAACCGATGACATTGCGGATGCGGCTCAAATTCTCGGACGGCACGCATTGTCTTTCGCCGACAGTCTTGCGTATCCGGCAGCGGCCATCTGAGCGAGCAAACACGGCAGAATAGGTTTGCGCCAACTGCAGCATGAACTCAAGCCCGCATAGCGGGCTTTTGTTCATCGGCGCTTCGCTTCCGTCAGCGCCGCCCTCACTTCTTCCCGCACGACCTGCCGCACTGTTGGGAGGTCAAGACTAGCATTGGGGGACAGTGATCGCTCCAAACGCTCCAGGATCTCAGAATTCATAGAACGCCCATGCTTCGCCGCCAGTTCTTTCAAGCTGTCGCGCATGCCAGGTGGAAGGCGCAGCGTGAACTGATCCCACTCTTCTACTTTGCTCTTGCGAGGTCTTCCCATGGCGGGGCAGCGTACCCGCACAATGCTGGATTAAATAGCATCAGACTGATGCTACTTTTCCGCCCTGTTCCCCCCGTTGCCGCCCGCGTAACGGTGCTGCAATAGGACAGGAGACAGTGGGATTGCATCGAGCAGGAGGGAAGACGATGCAGGAGTCGGAGAGCATGACAGTAGCGGCCGAAGTTTCCCTTATGGGGCGCTGGCCCTACTTGGTAAGCATCGAAGTTCGCCCAGATGTTCACGGCGGCATCAGGCTGCCGGAGGATTCGCGGGCGCTGGAAGAATTGGCGGCAGACGGGCTAGCCACTCAAGGGGTCCTTGCCGCACTGAGACAATCTGCCAAGTGGCACCTCCGTTCAGGAATCGCCCTGCGCGCGTATTTGGACGGCGACCAGCATCTAGAGCTTCAGTTGGACCCGCATCGGGTCTCCCCTGGGGATCTGGCGGATCGCTGGACGTCCGTAATAGAACAAGTTCACCACCAAGTACTGCTTATGGCAGCAGAGCGCAGATCACCCAGACGCCATTCAAACCTTTCTCAACGTACCCTTGCGCCCTGCCGCCGCGGCGCATGTGACCAAGCAAGTTAGCCGCCTCTAAATCGCCAAGGCGCCGACCGGTCTCCGCCAGCTTTACGGCGACTCGGTCGCCACGCAGGGCGAAGTTAACGATAGCCCCGTCCCGCACCCCGGACAGCGCGTGTGCATCTGGCTCCGCCAAGAGCGCCACGATCTGCTCAGGCAACGTCACGCTTTCCATACTTTCCTCTTATCCAAGTGGATGAGGAAGTATGCCGCGCGCCCACCACAGATTCATTCGCCGCTGCGCCGTTACAAAATAAATAGCAGCATTGCTATTGACGTACGGTTAACAGCATTGCTACTATGCCCCTACGCACTCACCGAGTGCCCGGCGCTGGCCCCGCAAGACCAAAGGCCCGCAAGCCCAGAGCGTGAGAGTGGTGGAGAGCCACGAGGGAATGCCTAGCCGGAGCTGCAATCTGGTGGACGGTAAGACGGCGCAGATAGCGGAGAGCGCCCGACCCGACAGAGCCGCGGATGCGATCGCATCTGGATGCCCTCTCGATGAGAGCTGGCAGCTTCATGCGATCAACGCAGCACGAACCGGAGAAATGAACATGACCCGTATGCAAACCATCGCAGTACACGCGCTGTATCGCCTTCGCTGTTACCACATCAACGGCGGCATTGCGCGCGCCGAATACATGCGCCGCATGTCGCGCATCCAAGAACGGTTTTCGGCCTAACAGCCCTCTCCCCGGTTCGCCGGGGCAGCACTGAGGGGATTCAGGAGAGGGCGAGCAGTACGCGCAGGCGATGCGCACTATCAGCGAAGCGTTGACCGGTCGCGAGCTAACGCTGATTCAGGCTGGGAGTAACGAGGCCCCAGCGCGCTGGATTCGCACCCAGCCGCCCTCCCCTGAATCTCTTGCACAACGAAATGGAGAAGAAGAAATGGATATCAAGACATTGGAAGCCCTTGGCGTCAGCGTGGAAGACCTGAGCGACCGCATCGTGGACCAAGCCGTAGACGCGTTGCTTTCAAGTACAGGCTTCAACCCCGACACCGAAGAAGAAACGCGCTACGAAAGCCGCTTCAAGCGAGAAATCGAAGCGCGCATCCAGAAAGCGGTAGACGAGAAGATTGCTGCGTTGGCTGAGGTCCATTTGATACCCCGCGTTGGCGAGCTTATTGAAAGCGCCAACATGGTCAAGACGAACCAGTGGGGCGAGTCCAAATCGCCGCCCATGACGTTCAAGGAATACATCGCTCATCGCGCCGAGGTCTATATGAGCGAGGACGTGGATTTCCACGGAAAGTCCAAGCAGGAATGCAAAGACTCCTACAACTGGCGATCTTGCGGACCGCGCCTTACTGTCTTGATGCAAATGTACATCAGGGACACCTTGGAAAAGCACGCCAAGGCAGCGGTCAATGACGTCAACAAGGCAATAGCAAAGAACATCGAGAAGGCGGCGAAGGATGCAATCACGGCTGCTGCCGCTGCGGTCAAGGTCCAGGCTACCGCCTAACCCCCAGAGATACGGAGAAGAACGATGGACTTCCAGAAGCTGACTCAGGATGCCAAGGTCGCGCGCGTCAAAGCAGAGGCGGCATCAGTGGCAATCGAAGACGGCGGCACATGCAATCTCGATGCCGCTTTCTTCCCGCTGAAACGTTATGAGAGTGGGACAAAGCTGGTTGACGCCCTCCGCGCGGCTGGGCTCAGTGCTGGAGTGTCGCGGTGGCTGGGCCGCGGGGTGATGGTATCGCCGCCCGGATATGGGCAAGCCGACAAGCGCGCTACTGCGAACAAGACGTTTATCGATCACATGCGGTCATGTGGCTACAACGTGATCGGCTACTACCAGATGGACTGATAAGGAGCCATCCATGTCTATCCCCCCCGACTTCACCCGCCGAGTGCAGGAGAACCCGCAGATTGCGGTCTACATGGCAATGCGCATCGAGTCCATGCGAATCGCCGCTCAGGACATGATCCACCAGTTGGACGATATGAAGCGCATTTGCAGCGGCATCCATTACACCGAACTAGCCCGCCAAGCCGCAGAGTCGGTGCGGTGCGTGCCGGGGATGGAATCATGAGCGCCCTCCCCACCTTCAAAGAGCCTGACGTAATCAGCGCTACGGCAGATGAAGCCATGGAAGTGCTGCGCTGCCCGTCCGCCTGGGATGCTGACCACCATGACCTGATGTGGTGGACAGCCAGGATCGACGATGCCGGATTCTTCGACCGCCTGGACACGTTTGCCAAGGCAGAACTGCTCCACGCGCTGGCGAAGGATAACTCTCACTGGACCGCCGACATGCGCAAGCGCCTTGAGGCTGTCATTGAACAGGAGATAGCGACGTGACGCTCTTTCTTATCTTAGGCGGCGTGCTGACGTGGGTCGAAGTTGAGAAGTGCGTGCTGATCGCCCTGGCAGCCATCGCAATAGCAAAGGCTGGCGACGAGATAGCCCGGCTCCATCGCTGCGCCGACCCATACATGGGAGATAGCCATGGACACTGACCTGCAACTCACTCCCCACTACGTGCTTTTCAAGGGTGAAGGGACGGACGATCTGGAAGTGATGATCGAGTTCGAGACGGATGAATACCAGGGCAAGAAGTACCCGGTATACGCCGTCAAGAAGGTCCGCACCAAATCCGGCGAGTGGGTGGAAGTCTGCGACTCCCTCACCTATCAAAGCATGAGGGCGTACTGGAAGTCATTCCAGGCAGAACAAGAAGAAGACCGTGCCGAGACGATCCAGCACCGGAGGGCGGCATGAGCGATATGAAGAAACACGGCTGGAAGCTGATCGTAGTCCTCGCCTGCTACCTGCTGGCTTCGCATTGGGACTACGAGGACTCGCAGCGGATCCAGCATCAAGTGAATTGGGCTCGGGTGGCCCATAGATGAGGCCAGAAGACTACTTCCTCCCAGGATCGCCCGACCTGTTCCTGCGCGGACGGAGGGGCGAAGAAATAGCAATCGTAGAGCAATCAGGAGCAATCAATGAGCATAGTCACGATGGTATTGGGCGAGTCCGGTACAGGGAAATCGGCCAGCCTACGCAACCTAGACCCGGCAGACACCCTGTTGATCCAGGCGGTGAAAAAGCCGCTCCCGTTCCGCTCTGGCAACTGGAAGCGCTTTGACAAAGAAGCGTGCCCTGAGGGGAACATTTTCCAGACGGATGCGGCGGCGAACATCATCGCCCTGATGCAGCGCACGCGCCGAAAAGTGATTGTTGTTGACGACTTCCAGTACGTCATGGCGAACGAGTTCATGCGCCGCACAGACGAACGAGGGTTCGACAAGTTCACTGAAATTGGGAAGAACGCTTGGGACATTCTGAACGCCGCGGCATCCCTCCAAGAAGATGTGCGCGTCTACCTGCTTTCCCACGTAGAGACAACCGAATCTGGACGCACGAAGATTAAGACCATCGGGAAGATGTTGGACGAGAAGATCACCCTCGAAGGCATGGTGACCATTGTCTTACGCACCGTGATCCGAGACGGGCAATACCTGTTCGCCACCCGGAACAACGGGAGCGACACCACGAAAACCCCGATGGGGCTATTTGAGCAAGACCTGATCGATAACGATCTTGCCGCAGTTGACCAAGCAATCTTTGACTACTACCACGCAACCGTTGAGGAATAAGCATGTACGCACTCGATCCCACCGCCGCCAAAGCCGCAGAATCTACTGGCAACCGAATCACCGAGAAGGGCAAATACAAGGGCAAGTTCACCCGCGCCCAACACATCATTTCCGACAAGGGAACCTACGGTATTGACTTTGATTTCGTGACTGAATCCGGCCAGAAGGCGCGGTTCGCCATCTATACGCAGCGCGGCGACGGAACCCAGGTATACGGATACAAGCAGCTGTCCGCCATCATGGCTTGCCTATCGCTTCGACAACTGGCAGACCCCAAGGATACGCCCGCAAAAATCTACGACTTCGATGCTGGGAAGGAGATTGAGGCTGTAGTGCCTCAGTTCACCGAACTCCTGGGCAAACCTATTGGCCTCTTGTTCTCCATGGAGGAGTACAAGGCGGACAAATGGCGCCCCATTCTGGCCGGAGTCTTTCAAGCGTCAACGGAACTAGTCGCGTCCGAGATTCTGGATCGAAAAACGACGCCAGAGCAGCTTCCCAAGATGGTGCAAGCGTTGCGTGACAAGCCTCTGAAGACATCCGGCACGTCATCCATCGAAGCGGGGAACCGTGCCGCGGCAGAAGCGGCCTCGGATGACCTCACCGACATACCTTTCTGATCTGGAGCCGACATGAGCAACATCACCCTCTACGAGATCGCGCGTGAGTACCGTGCCGACCTCGAAAAGCTGGCCGAGCTGGATCTGGACGAAAAAGCCTTCGCCGACACCCTGGAGAGCCTGGGGGGTGAGCTGCAGGTGAAGGCGCAGAACACAATCGCCTTCACGCAGCATCTTGAGGCTGTCGCAGCGAGCATTAAGGAAGCCGAGCAGAAGATGGCGCACCGTCGGCGCGTCATAGAAAAGAAGGTGGAGCGGATCAAGAGCTACGTTCTCCAAGTCATGCAGGCGAACGATATTCAGCGCATCGAATGCCCGCATTTCGTCCTGTCCATCGCCAAGAATCCGCCCTCTGTCCTTATCGAGGATGAGCGGCAGATTCCACAAGACTACTTCACAAGCCCCCCGCCTCCGCCTCCCCAGATCGACAAAACACTCATTAAGAAGGCGATCCAAGATGGATTTGAGGTGCCCGGCGCGAAGCTGACCCAGGGTTATCGACTGAACATCAAGTAAGGAGCCAGCGATGCAACACCACTACTGGATTATTGAGCGCCATACCTCCGCAGGCTGGCAGCCACTTCTGACTTGCTTTACCCGGTCTGAGGCGCGGGACAAAAAGAAGAAGTTGTCGTGGCAGACCCGCATCCGCAAGTTCATCGCTGCGTGAGGAATCATGACCACCCAAAACCATACGACATCCCCCAGTCCCGAAAAACTGCTGGCGATCGCACGGCACTTGACGGAAGACAGCGACGGAATCGAGCAATCGCTGTGTGATGAAGTCGCGGCGTGGCTCGAAAAGGTCGCAGCCCAGCCCCAGCAGCCGGCCGGGTGGAGGGATATCGAGACGGCACCGAGGGATGGGACGCCGCTCATGCTCTTCGCGCGCCATATCAACGCGGAGGCGAGCACACGGGTAGTCGGCTATTGGCTGGACCAAACTGGCTGGATCGCGCAGTGCTATATGGGGCAGACTCACGCGCGTCTTGTCCCCTCCTTGTGGCAACCGCTTCCGCCATTTCCTGGCGCCCACCCATCGCAGCAGGAGGACGATGTACGGGACGCGGCTCTACGCGAGCGCGTGCGCGATGCCATTGCGGCAGCGATAGGCGGTAGTGCATATGACTGCGGTCGCGTCTGGTCCGCCTGGAGCGTCGGCACCATGGGCGAGGACGATTTCTTCCCGATAGTCGATCAGGACGAACGCCTGGACGAAATCACGGATGCAGCCATCGCCGCCATGTCGGATAGCGCTGGGGAGGGCGGGAAGAATGGCAATTGATATTTTGTGGTTCCTGGTATCTCTTCTAGCCGCGGGAATGTTCGGATTCCTGGTGGGTTATGCGTATGGCGCCTACGCAGCGGAGGTTCGCAAATGACCCCCGCTGACAAGCCAGACCTGCCGCCGAAGCGACCCGCAGGCGTCGACGAAACCATGGAGGATCTGCGCAGCGCGTTCATCGACGTAACGCTCCACGCGCAACGTGCCATCACGCTATGCGAGTACATCGAACTGCTGGAGCGGGAGGTCGCCGACGAGCGGCGCAAGGCGTTCGAGCTGGCCGCCGCCGAAGCCGAACATTGGCAGACGATCAGCACAACGCCAGGGCATGCGTGCGGGCAATACATCGCCGCCGCTATCCGCGCCCTGATCGACAAGGAGCCGACGAAGTGACGGACGAAGAATTCGACGACCGGGTAACGTTCAGCGCCCCATTACCGGTGCCATACCTGCATGAATGTTTGGCCTATGACGCCGAAACCGGAAAGCTGTCCTGGAAGGAACGTCCCAGAGCGCACTTCAAAAATGACCGCTCGCACATAGCATGGAATAGGCGATGGGCCGGTTCCGCTGCTGGCTCCCTGAACGGGAATGGGTACTTAACCATCCGCCTCAATGGTGCGCATTTCAAAGCTCATAGGGCTATCTGGGCGATGACTCATGGAGAGTGGCCCACACAAATTATTGACCACATAAATCGCACCAAGACCGACAACCGACTGACGAATCTCCGCTTGGCGACGCACTCGTTGAATATCCGAAATGCGGACATACGGGCGAACAACAGGAGCGGATACGTCGGAATCAGCATGCAAGAAAACCGCTGGAAAGCTCAGATCCAGATCAACGGGGAAAGCTATCACCTGGGCCTATATCCAACGCTCCGTGAGGCCAACGCAGCGCGCCAAGGGGCTCTACACGTCCTAGAGAAAAGGGGTGAAACGTATGACCAACGATGAAAGCGCCAAGCTGGGCGGCATGCCGGCGGAGAGCCGAGCTGCATTTGAGGCTGCTGCTGAAGCTGCTGGTAAGCCCCGCGCACTCGTTGACTGGAAACTGCCTATAGGGCGCTACGCCGATGACGCTGTAGAGTTTGCGTGGCAGGTATGGCTGCGCTCCCGCATCCTGCCCGCCGCCAGCGAGGCTGGGGCGGTGCCGATGGGGTATGCCACGGAATCGAAGCCGGGGTTCACCGCTGCTTACTTTGATGCGGCCATCATGCCGCCCGGCACGCCTGTCTACGCCGCCGCTCCCGCGCAGCCCGAGAAGCAAGCGGGGCATGAACTTTCCGTTTCGTTGACCGGGGCCGAACTTGCCGCCGCGCTTGATTACGTTGCGCCAGACCGTGACCCGGATCAAATGGAGGCTGTTGCGGTCATCCGATACGGCGACGGACATAGCGGTCGGGGATATTACTGCTGGCTCGATGACTGCCCGGAAGAAGGATCGATATTGCTTGGTGGCGAGATCGCCGCCCCGCCCGCACCCATTCAGCAAGCCGGGTCGGATGTGCAACTCGTGCCGACCTATGTAGTCGATGCCCTGAAAGCGTGGACTGGCAGCGAGCCGTCTGTATCCGCTCTGGCGCGTGCCGTAGACCGCTGGCTGGACCCTGGTGCGGAATGGGAGCATGACCGGCCGGATGATGTCGCACCGGCGGCGCAGGGCGATGAGCCTGCATGGCGCACCCCTGGCGGAATCCCGCGTTTTAAGAGTCGCGACACTTACACCGCACCGGCTGCACAATGCGTCGCGTGCGAAGGCAAGCCGAGCGGCGATAACGTCCCGTGCGCAGTATGTGGAGCACCGGCTGCACAGGGGGATGGCGATGGACGATAAGCACCTGCTGGAGTTGGCGGCGAAGCTAAAACCGTGTCCCTTCTGCGGATCGCCTGGCGCCCTGGAGCATGCCTCCGGTTCGTGGGGATACTACCCTGGCAAGTGGTGGGTGAAATGTCCATCCTGCGGGGTCAGTGGCAAAGGCTTCGAAGACGAGAAGTGGGAGTCCGGCAAGGGCACGACCAATATATCGGCGCAGGCAAAGGGCGATGCCATCGCCTGGTGGAACCGCCGCGCCAGTCCCGCGCAGCAGGCCGGCGGGTTCTCGCCATCGGACGACCCCAAGACCCGCGCCAGCACTGGCTCTGAGGGTGGCGGGATTGCGCAGCAGGGCGCGCCGACGGATGCGGAGCTGATCGGCATTGCCGTTGATGAGTTCGATATCGACTACGACCGCATGCCCTATAGCGTGGTCAAGTTCGCCCGCCGCGTTCTCGCCCGCTACGCCCCCGCCCAGGACGCCGAGCCGATAGCCTGGGAGTCAACCACACCTGTCTATTTCAAGTACATCACGGACAGCCAATATCGCAAATTCAGCGCCAAAGTGCGCGCATGGTACCGCCCCTATCGCTGCGCGACCTGCGCCAAGGACGCCGAGCGGGTGAAGGATGCCGCATTGCACCCGAACCACCTGTTGGATTTGCGGTACATCCTGGCCGTTCTGGAGCGTCTATCGAAAGCGGCGCCCAAGGATAGCGAGCTGTCGGCCGCGGTCACGGGCATGCGCTACGTCGTCAGCCGCACCGAAGACACCGCCCGCGCCCAGCGTGCCGGAGAGGAGGCGTCATGAGCCAGATGCTGAACTACGACCCGGCAGACCCGGACAAGATGAACCTTCCTGCCGGGACCACTTGCGGCGATTGCGCCCATATCTATCGTTGCAAAACGATCTTCGGCCACACCGAAACAGACACGCGCTGCGACTGGTCGCCGTCTCGGTTCTATCGCGCCCAGCGCGCCGGAAAGGAGAAAGAATAATGGACATCGTGAAGTTCGGCCCCGGCGAGACCTGCACGGCGGCGCTTACCATGCCTTCCGACCAAGTTTCGAGCGAACATTTCGGACCGGCCATCTGCATCGGCTTCTACAACGACCAGGAAATTTGGATAAGCGCCGGCGATGCGCGCATTAACGTGCCGGCCTATTGTTTGGAGCGCTTCATCAAGGAACTGCGCCGGGCTGCCAAGATGGCGAAGGAGCAGAGCGATGAATGACCGCATGCTGCTGGAGGCCGCGGCGCGGGCTGCGGGGATCGTCGGAACGTACGACGAGCCAATCCCCGGCATATGCGGCATCTATGAGCCCGTCATTGGTGGCGCTGACTGCCCGTGGAACCCGCTTGCCAACGACGGCCAAGCGCTCAGGCTGGCTGTGAAGCTGCATATCCAAATCAGCATCTACAAAGAAAGCGCCACCGTATGGGCGCACACGCCTGAGCTACTTGGATATGGCTCCGGCGGCTGTCCCTCATACCAGGCACATTCCCTGATCTCGGAGCCGTTCGGAGGCGACCCGAACGCCGCCACCCGCCGCGCCATCGTACGCGCTGCCGCTGCAATGGGATCGAAATCAAATCGGAGCTAGACGATGCTGACCGCTGAACAGTTATTGAAGATAGAGCAGGACGCGCAGAAGGCTACGCCGGGACCGTGGAGGTTCGAGTATTGCCACGAAGGGCCGAGTTGCTGGTGCGGCATGGTGGGATGCGACTCCAAAGAGCACGGTGTGTCCAGCTCGGGTAGCTTGACGCAACCCGATGCGCGCCACATCGCCAACTGCGACCCTCAGACCGTCATGGAACTGGTGAAGATGGCGCGGAGGTATCTGTGGCTGAGGGATGCGCCGTCGGAAGTCCCGGTAGTCGGCCTTGATGTTGCATTCTGGGAAGACTGTTCGGGAGAGGCCATACGTGGGGAGGCGTTGGATCAAGCCATCGACTCCGCCATCAACTCGCAGCGCAAGGAAGGGGGTGAGGGGTGAGCGACTTTGAGACCTTGGTCTATTTCGGATTCTGGGCCTTCGTCATTTGGGTCATATTCAGGACAAGGCCTTGACCAGCACCATACAGCGCATCTTAGAGACGACTAGGAAGGATTGGACGATGGAACACGAATTCATCACCCACAAGGAAATTGCCGAACGGCTGCACCTGAACGCCGCGCATGTCCGGGATCGTCTGACCAAGCGGCCAGACTTCCCGCGGCCTTTCGTTTTCGGAGGCGCCCGCAGGTGGAAGGCACAGGAAGTCGATCTATGGATAGAAGGCCAGCAGCAGCGCAGGGATGGGCGCAGGTCTACCCAAGTTGCTTAGCGATGTCAGCCGCGCTCTCGCGATAATAGATAAGGAGGCTACGGGGATCGCGGTGGCCCACCATCCGGGCAAGCTGCAGAATGTCCAGCTTCTTTGAAAGCCGGGTTAAGGCAGTCGCCCGGGCGTCGTGGAAAGTGGCGTCGGTAATCCCGGCCACTTCCTTGGCGTTGCGGAAATGAATATCGCGGGATTGGTGGCTGATCGTGAATACCCGCGTGTCGTCTAGCCCCTTCACGGCGTCAAAGAGTTGCACCGCCCGCTTGGATAGGGGGACGGCCCTCTTGTCGCCGTTCTTCGTCTTGTCAAGGTGGACGACTTGGTGTTTCAAGTCCACCTGCGGCCATTCGAGCGAGACGATCTCCCCGGACCGCATGGCGGTTTCTAGGGACAGAAGAAAAACAATAGCAGTCTGCTGGCGAGGGTTGACCGCCTTCGCCCCCTCTTCCCAGGTCAGGCACGCCACCAAGCGGTCTATCTCGGCCTGGGTATAAATCCGGTCCCGATGGCGCCCCTCTGGCGGTTTCGCCACGTCGGGCCACGGGTCCACCTTCAAATTACGCCACTCTCGTCTGGCGTATCCCCATGCCGTCCGCAGCAGTGCTATATCGCGCCGGACGGACACCCCCTGGACCACTTCCAAGCGCCTATCCCGCCACGCCGCCAAGTCCTTCGGGGTTATGGTGTGGATGAGCTTGTCGCACAGGTCCGGCTCCTCCTTCAGAAACCGATCTATCCGCACCCGCTCCCAGCGGTGCCCCTTGTTCTTCGGCGAAACCTCGTCCCGGTACTTCTCAAGCACCTTGGAAAGCTTCGCCGGAATTACGCCAGTCTCCTTGCTTTCGGCAAGTTCTAGCTCGCGCTTAGCCGCCCATTCCTGGGCTTCGCGCTTCGTTGGGAAAGTAGCGCTGTCACGCACCCCACCCTTGTAAACCTCTGCGCGCCACATGTCGCCGCGCTTCCTGAACGATGCCATTCCGACCCCTGGCGTAATTTCTGGCGTGGATTTGGCGTAGGAAAGTAGGCGAAATTGCAGGCGTGTGTCAATTCTGCGGGGGTTCGTAAAAAGAAAAGGCACTCGAAAGTGCCTATGTAGTGGGTCATTGTTGGCGTTACGCCAAATCAATGATGGGTGTTAGTTGGTGCGAAGGAGGGGACTCGAACCCCTACACCTGTTACGGCGTCAGGACCTAAACCTGGTGCGTCTACCAATTTCGCCACCTTCGCAAGCCGAGCCCGTTATTGTAGCTTGCTTGTTAAAATTCCGCGCCATGAACCCCCGCCTAGATGTCCTACACCCCTACCCCTTCGAGAAGCTGCGCCGGCTGATGGCGGAGGCCGGCACGCCGCCGAGCGGGTTGAGCCCCATCAACCTGTCCATCGGCGAACCGAAGCACGAAACCCCGGCGAGAATTGCGCAGGCCATGATCCAGGCTTTGCCCGGCGGACTGGCGTCGTATCCCGCCACCAAAGGCGAAGCCCGGCTGCGGGAAGTGATCGCCCTTTGGCTGGGGAAGCGCTACGGCATCCCTGCCCCGGATCCCGAGACCCAGGTGCTTCCCGTACTGGGCTCTCGCGAAGCTCTGTTCGCCTTCGCTCAGGTGGTGATCGACCCCACGGGCGACGATGTGGTGATCTGCCCCAACCCGTTCTACCAGATCTATGAAGGCGCGAGCCTGCTGGCAGGCGCGCAGACGTACTTCGTGAACGCGGATCCCGAGCGCAATTTCGGCCCCGACTGGAGCCAGGTGCCGGAAGCCGTGTGGCGCAAAACGCGCATGGTGTATGTCTGCTCGCCGGGCAACCCGGCGGGCAACGTCATGTCCCTGGAGGACTGGCGCGAAATCCTCGAGCTGAGCGATCGCTACGGCTTCATCATCGCGTCCGACGAGTGCTATTCCGAAATCTACCTGAATGAATCCCATCCGCCGCTCGGCGGGCTGCAGGCCGCCCATGCCCTGGGCCGCCATGATTACCGCAACCTGGTGGTGTTCTCCAGCCTGTCCAAGCGGTCGAATGTGCCGGGTATGCGCTCCGGCTTCGTGGCGGGAGACGCCGCGCTCGTCGGTCGTTTCCTCCTGTACCGCACCTACCACGGCGGCGCGATGAGCCCGGTCGTGTCGGCCGCCAGCATCGCCGCCTGGACCGACGAGACCCATGTGCGCGAGAACCGGCGTCTGTATCGGGAAAAGTTCGACGCCGTTGTCCCTATACTCCAGCGGGCGTTGGATATCGCCCGGCCGGCGGCATCCTTCTATCTTTGGGTCGCCACGCCGGTGCCGGATACCGATTTCGCCCGCAACCTGTACGCGCAGACGGCTGTCACGGTGTTGCCGGGCAGCTATCTGGCGCGCGAGGCGCACGGCCAGAACCCCGGCCGCAATCGCGTCCGCATGGCCCTGGTTGCGCCCCTCGCGCAATGCGTCGATGCCGCCGAACGCATCGCCGACTTCGTCAAATCTTCCGTTTAACCCCTTCACCATCTACGACCATGACCCTCGACCTCCAAACCACCATCGAACAAGCCTGGGAAGCCAGGGCCTCCCTGACGCCGACCGATGCCAGCGCCGAAGTCCGCGAAGCGGTCGAGCACACCATCGACGCCCTGGATACCGGGCGCCTGCGCGTGGCCGACAAATCCACCGGTGAGTGGGTCGTGCATCAGTGGATCAAGAAGGCGGTGCTGCTGTCGTTCCGTCTGCAGGACAACGCCGTCATGGGCCAGGCGCCGCTGCAGTTCTATGACAAGGTGCCGCTGAAGTTCGCCGAATACGGCAACGCGGCGTTCCAGCATGGGGGCTATCGGGTCGTGCCCCCCGCCGTCGCACGTCGGGGCGCCTACATTGCCCGCAATGTCGTGCTGATGCCGTCCTACGTGAACCTGGGCGCCTATGTCGACGAGGGCACCATGGTGGACACCTGGGCCACGGTCGGTTCGTGCGCGCAAATCGGCAAGAACGTGCACCTGTCGGGCGGCGTGGGCATCGGCGGGGTGCTGGAGCCCTTGCAGGCCAATCCCACGATCATTGAAGACAACTGCTTCATCGGCGCCCGTTCCGAAATCGTCGAGGGGGTGATCGTCGAAGAAAATTCGGTGCTTTCCATGGGTGTATACCTGTCGCAAAGCACCAAGATTTTCGACCGCGCGACCGGCAAGATCAGCTACGGCCGCATTCCCTCCGGATCGGTGGTGGTGCCCGGCTCGTTGCCCTCCGCAGACGGCTCGCACAGCCTGTATTGCGCGGTCATCGTCAAGCGGGTCGACGCGCAGACGCGCGCCAAGACCAGCATCAACGACCTGCTGAGGGCGTAATGGGCGAATCCGCCGTACTCGATCTGGTCAAGGATCTCATCGCTCGCCCATCCGTCACGCCTGAAGATGCCGACTGCCAGCAGATGCTGGCGGCTCGCCTTGCGCGCATCGGTTTCCGTTGCGAAACCATGGCGTTCAACGGGGTGACGAATCTGTGGGCGCGGCGCGGCACGCAAGGCCCGCTGGTCGTATTTGCGGGCCACACCGATGTGGTGCCGCCCGGGCCGCGCGATAAATGGCAAAGCGATCCTTTCGTGCCGGTCGAGCGCGACGGATTTTTGTACGGCCGCGGCGCGGCCGACATGAAAAGCTCGATCGCGGCCTTCGTGGTTGCGGCGGAGGAGTTCGTGGCCGCGCATCCGGCACATGCCGGGTCCATCGCCTTGCTTTTGACGTCCGACGAGGAAGGCCCATCGGTGGATGGCACCGTGCGCGTGTGCGAACAGCTGCAGGCGCGTGGAGAGACGCTCGATTACTGCATCGTGGGAGAACCCACCTCCACCGAACGGCTTGGAGACGTGTGCAAGAATGGCCGGCGCGGATCGCTGTCCGGTCGTCTCACGGTGAAGGGCCTGCAGGGGCACGTCGCTTATCCGCATCTGGCCCGCAACGCCGTGCATGAAGTAGCGCCCGCGCTCGCCGAACTGGTCGCCATCGAATGGGACCGGGGCAACGAATACTTGCCGCCGACCACCTTCCAGATCTCCAACATGTCGGCAGGCACCGGCGCGACCAACGTTGTGCCGGGTGAAGCATCGATACTGTTCAATTTCCGCTTTTCCACGGCGAGCACGCCGGAGAGCCTGAAGGCCCGTGTGGCGGCCGTGCTGGACAAGCATGGCGTAGAGCACCACATCGATTGGGAACTGGGCGGTGAACCGTTCTTGACGCCGCGGGGCACGCTCAGCGCCGCCCTGAGCCATGCGATCCGGGAAGAAACCGGCCTGGACACCGAACTTTCCACGACCGGCGGCACATCCGACGGCCGTTTCCTGGCGAAGATCTGCGCCGAAGTCATCGAATTCGGCCCTTGCAACGCGACCATCCACAAGGTCAATGAGCGCATCGAACTGGATGCGCTGGTTCCTTTGAAAAACATCTATCGCCGCACGGTCGAAAACCTGCTGCTTTCCCCATGAGCCGGATCATGAGCGCCACCGATCGCCAAGAATTGCAGACCGTCCGGGATCTGGTGCGCTATGGCGTATCGCGCCTGAACGGCGCCAAGGTCGCCTTCGGACATGGCAGCGACAATGCGTGGGACGAGGCTGTCTACCTGGTGCTGCATGCGCTGCACCTGCCGCTGGACACGCTGGAGCCTTTCCTGGACGCCCGGGTATTGCCCGGTGAACGGGAGCAGGTGCTCGCCCTGATCGACCGCAGGGTCGGGGACCGCATGCCCGCGCCCTACCTCACCAACGAAGCGTGGCTGCGCGGCCGCCGCTTTTATGTGGACAACCGCGTCATCGTGCCGCGCTCGCCCATCGCCGAATTGCTGGACGATAGCCTGTCTCCGTGGGTCTCGAATCCCGAGACCGTCGAGTACGTGCTGGACATGTGCACCGGCTCCGGCTGTCTTGCCGTGCTGTCGGCCCTGGCGTTTCCATTCGCGCATGTGGATGGGGTTGACATATCGCCCAGCGCGCTGGAAGTCGCCATGCACAACGTGGAGGCCTACAACCTGCACGACCGCGTATCCCTGCATGCCGGCGACCTTTTCGAGAAGCTGCCGCCGCGGCAATACGATGTGATCGTGTGCAACCCGCCTTACGTCAACGCGGGCTCCATGGAAGCATTGCCGGAGGAATATCGCCACGAGCCTGCGCTCGCGCTGGCCGGCGGCGACGATGGCATGGATCTCGTACGGCGCATATTGAAAGACGCGCCGGCCTACCTGAAGCCGGGCGGCTTGCTGGTGCTGGAAATCGGGCACGAACGGCCGCATTTCGAAGCCGCATTCCCGAATCTGGAGCCCGTGTGGCTCGACTCGTCCGAGGCGTCGGATCAGATCGTGCTGTTGACCCGCGAGCAGTTGGCGCCGTGATACGAGGAACCGGCATCACCCTTCGCCGCGGAACCAAGGTTCTGCTGGACGGCGCCGATTTCGTGGTCAATCCGGGCGAACGGGTGGGTATCGTTGGCAAGAACGGCGCGGGCAAGTCTTCGCTGTTCGGACTATTGACCGGCGCCCTGGACCTGGACGCGGGCACCCTGACGATGCCCCCCGACTGGCGCATTGCCAGCGTGCAGCAGGAACTGCACGCCGACGACCGACCCGCGCGCGAGTTCGTCATCGACGGCGACGTGCCCTTGCGTGCGCTGCAGGCCAGGCGCGCCGGGCTGGCGGACAGCCAGGGCACCGAGATCGCCGAAACCGAGGCAGCGCTGATCGAAGCCGGCGCCTGGAGCGCACCGGCGCGTGCGGAGCAGTTGCTGGCGGGGCTGGGATTCAAACCCAGCGAGTGGACCCAGCCCGTCAACAGCTTCTCCGGGGGTTGGCGCATGCGTCTTGCCCTCGCTCGAGCGCTGATGGCGCCCTCGGACCTGCTGTTGCTGGACGAACCCACCAACCATCTGGATCTGGACGCCATGCTGTGGCTGGAGAAGTGGCTGGCGGCGTATCCGGGTACCGTTTTGCTGATCTCACACGACACCGAATTCTTGGACGCAGCGGCCAAGTCCATTCTGCATTTCGACCATGGCAAACTGGTGCGCTATCGCGGCGGCTACCAGGACTTTGTGATGCAGCGTGCGGAGCGGCTGCGCCAGACCCAGATTGCATGGGAAAGGCAAAACCGCGAGGCCGCCCGGCTGCAAAGCTTCATCGACCGCTTCAAGGCCAAGGCATCGAAGGCCAAGCAGGCGCAGAGCCGCGTCAAGGCATTGGCCCGGATGCAGTCCCTGGCGCCATTGCATGCCGAGGCCGGTATCGACATCCGCATCCCGTCGCCTGACCATATGCCGGACCCGCTGCTGGTGCTGGAAAACCTCTCCGCCGGCTATGTCGATGCAACCGGCACGCCGGTCGACATTCTGCGCAACGTCAACCTGATGGTGCGCGCGGGCAGCCGCGTCGGCATCCTGGGCGCCAACGGCGCCGGGAAAAGCACGCTGATCAAAACGCTTGCAGAAACGCTGCCCGTGCGAGCTGGGGAACGGCGCGCGTCCCGCGGCCTTTCCATCGGCTATTTCGCCCAGCACCAGCTCGATATGCTGGACACGGACGCCACACCGCTGATGCATCTTTCGCGCATCGCGCCGGACAGCCGCGAGCAGGATCTGCGCAATTACCTTGGCGGGTTCGGGTTTTCGGGGGATGCGGTTACGAGCAAGGTCGGACCTATGTCCGGCGGTGAGAAGGCGCGCCTGGCGCTCGCCCTGATCGTCTGGCAAAAGCCCAACCTGCTGCTGCTGGACGAGCCGAGCAACCATCTGGATGTGGAAACGCGGGAGGCATTGGCTGCCGCACTGGCGGAGTTCGCGGGCAGCATGCTGCTGGTTTCACACGATCGGCACCTGTTGCGCACGACGGTGGACAACTTCTGGATCGTGGCGGACGGCACCGTGCACGAATTCGACGGCGACCTGGAGGACTATCGCGACTGGCTCGCCGCGCGCAGCGCGGACGAAAAAGCGGAGGCACGCGCCAACGCTGCGACGCCCGACACCCCACCCCCGGTGGATCGCAAGCAGCAACGCCGCCAGGAAGCCGAGCTGCGCCAACGCATGGCGGCAGCGCGCAAGCCCTTGGAAGCCAAGCTGTCGAAAGTCGATGCCGAAATGGAAAAGGCGCGCGCGCGGCTGCAGTCGCTGGACGCTGCCATTGCCGATGCCGACTTGTACTCCGATGCCCGACGCGCCGAACGGCAACAGGTCATGACGGAGCATGGGGAACTTACCAAGCGCCTGGGCGAACTGGAAGAACAGTGGTTCGCCCTGCAGGAAGCGATCGAGGCCGCCGAAAAAGACGCGGCATCGGCCGCGACATAGCGCAGCCCGCGCCGCGCCTCAGCCCGCGATCACTTCCAGCTTGGCGATGCCCAGCGCCAGCGTTTTCGCGCCAACGTCGCGGAATTGAATCTGCGCCTGCGCATCCTGGCCGCTTCCGCTCAATCCGATGATGGTGCCGTCGCCGAAGCGTGCGTGCCGGACGCCTTGGCCGATACGGTAATGCCGGTCGCCCACGGTCACACCCGAAGACACGCCGCGCGGCGCGCGCGGGGTGATCGTACCGGTCGGTTTGCGGCCGAACGCATCCCGCGCAGCGCCGTTCCAGGAACTGCCCGTGGCGCCATAGCTTTCCGCCATGCCGGCACGGGGCGTCAACCACTTCAAGTGCCCTTCGGGGATTTCGCCCAAAAAGCGGGAACGCATTGCATAGCGCGTCTGACCATGCAGCATGCGACTCTGGGCGAGGCTCAGGTACAGCCGTTCGCGCGCGCGCGTGATGGCCACGTACATGAGGCGGCGTTCTTCCTCCAGGCCTGCCTGCTCCAGCACACTGTTTTCGTGCGGAAAAAGGCCTTCTTCGAGCCCCGTGATGAACACGGCATCGAATTCCAGACCTTTGGCGGCGTGCACCGTCATCAGCTGGACCGCGTCCTGGCCCGCTTGCGCCTGGTTGTCGCCGGCCTCCAGGGCGGCGTGAGAGAGAAAAGCCGCCAGTGGAGTCAGGTTCTCATCGACGGGACCAAACGGCGCTTCCGGTACCGAGGGGGCCAGGCCAGGATCGCGCTGCGCCGGCAGGCCCGCCGGCACACCGTCGAAGTTTTCCTCGGAGGCGAAAACCGCGGCGGCGTTGACGAGTTCGTTCAGGTTCTCGATACGCTCCGCGCCTTCTTTTTCGCCCCTGTAATGCTCGATCAGGCCGCTGGACTCGAGGACGTGTTCGACCATTTCCGGCAGCGGCAATTCGCGCGTTTCATCCGCCATGCGGCCAATCAAGGCCGCGAACTGGGCCAGGTTCGCCCCGCCCTTGCCTGCCACGCGTGCCACGGCGCCATAGAGACTGGTGTCGTGCGCGCGCGCGGCATCGGCAAGCTGCTCAAGCGTGCGCGCACCGATTCCGCGAGCCGGAAAGTTCACGACGCGCATCCACGACGTATCGTCGTGCGGGTTGGCGATCAGGCGAAGGTAGGCCAGGGCATGCTTGATTTCCTGTCGCTCGAAGAACCGCAGGCCGCCATATACCTTGTAGGGGATGCCGGCGGAAAACAGCGCATGCTCCAGCACACGCGACTGAGCGTTGCTGCGGTAGAGGACGGCGATCTCGCGACGGGCCCGGCCTTCGTTCACTAGGGCGCGGATCTCGTCCACCACCCACTGCGCCTCCATGCCGTCGGAAGGCTGCTCGATGACCCGGATGGGCTCGCCCTCGCCTTGATCCGTCCACAGATTCTTGCCTAGGCGGCCGCTGTTATGGCCGATCAAGGCGTTCGCGGCATCCAGAATGTGCCCGTAGGAGCGGTAGTTCTGCTCCAGCCGGATAACCGTACCCCTGGCGTAGTCGCGCTCGAAATCGGCCATATTGCCGACGTTGGCGCCCCGGAACGCGTAGATGGACTGGTCGTCGTCGCCCACGGCAAAGATGAACGCGCCGCCGCCCGCAAGCAGGCGCAGCCATTTGTACTGCAGCGTATTGGTGTCCTGGAACTCATCGACCAGGATGTGCCGGAAGCGCCGCTGGTAATGTTCGCGGACCGGCGCATTGCGCGACAACAGCTCGTAGGCCCGCAAGAGCAGTTCGGGGAAATCGACCACGCCTTCGCGCTGGCACTGCGCTTCGTAGAGTTGGTAGATCTCGATCAGGCGCCTGCGGTGGCTGTCCCAGCCCTCCAGGTCGCCGGGCCGCTCGCCCTCTTCCTTTGCGCCATTGATGAAGCGCTGGACGTCGCGTGGGGGATACTTTTCGTCGTCGATGCCATTGGCCTTGAGCAGGCGCTTGATGGCGGCCAGCTGATCGGCAGTGTCCAGGATCTGGAAAGCCTGCGGCAGGCCCGCGTCACGGTGATGGGCGCGCAGCAGGCGATTGCATAACCCGTGGAAGGTGCCAACCCAAAGCCCCCGCGTATCGATGGGGAGGATGGCCGAAATCCGCGCGAGCATCTCGCGCGCCGCCTTGTTGGTAAAGGTGACGGCCAGCAGCGCATAGGGACTGGCCATGCCGTTCTGGATCAACCACGCCATGCGCGTGGTCAGAACCCGCGTCTTGCCGCTGCCCGCCCCGGCGAGAACCAGGGCGTGCTGCGGCTCCAGCGTAACAGCGGCGCGTTGCTCGGGATTTAACTTATCGATCATGCCGCATAGCGGCGGAGTCGGTCGGCAAACTGCTCCAGCCCTTCAATACCGCTTTGCTGGGCCCGCTGGCACCAGGCCTGCAAATGGCTCAGCAATTGCTCGCTGCTCGCGCTGGAGCTTTCCCAAAGCCGGCCCAGCTCCCGCCGCATCTGCACCAGCGTCGACAGCTTCTCACTGCTGGCGATCGCCTGATCCACCTGCGCAACCTGCTCGGGCTGCAGCACTTCCTCGGAACGGTGCAGCCACCGGCTCACGCGGCGCAGGGTCGCCCAGTTGCCGTTGGCGCCGTCCTGGCCGCGGGCAGGCTTGAGCTTGGCAAGCTCCTGTCGCGCGGCGCTCTTCACGATGTCGGCGTAGCGGGCCATCACTTCGTAGCGATGAGTGATGACGCCCTGCAAAGTGCTGAGATCGACCATGGGCTTGTCCGAGTCCAGCTTGAGCTTGGGCGCGACCTTCTTCACCTTGGCCAGGCCCAGGAAGGAGAGGACGCGGATATAGCCCCAGCCGATGTCGATCTCGTACCACTTCGCCGAAAACTTGGCCGAGGTGCCATAGGCGTGGTGATTGTTGTGCAGTTCTTCGCCGCCGATGATGATGCCCCAGGGGAACACGTTGGTGCTCGTGTCCGGGCTGGCGTAGTTGCGGTACCCCCAATAGTGGCCGATGCCGTTGACCACGCCTGCGGCCCAGAACGGAATCCATGCCATCTGGACGGCCCAGACCGTGACGCCGATGGCGCCGAACAGGGCAATATCGATGGCCAGCATGATCATGACCCCGGCCAGGCTATGGCGCGAGTACACATTGCGTTCGAGCCAGTCGTCGGGCGTGCCGTGGCCGAACTTGGCCATGGTCTCCGCGTTCGTGGCTTCCTCGCGATAGAGCTCGGCGCCGCGGAACAGCACTTTCCAGACACCGAACAACATCGGCGAATGCGGGTCGCCTTCGCGTTCGCACTTCGCGTGATGCTTGCGGTGGATGGCGACCCATTCCTTGGTGACCATACCGGTGGTCAGCCAAAGCCAGAACCGGAAGAAATGCATGACAGCCGGATGCAGGTCCAGCCCGCGGTGTGCCTGGCTGCGATGCAGGAATATCGTCACCGACATGATGGTGATATGAGTGGCCACCAGCGTGAAGACGACGATCTGCCACCAGGAAGCGTGCAGGACGCCGCCGGCGGCGAAATGAAGGATGGAATCCAAAATTTGATCCATATAGGGCGTAAAGACCTCGGTCATAGCGAGCTTTTGAGTGTAGCCTACCTTGCGGTGTTATGACAGCGCGTGCAAAAAATAAAACCGTCGCGAATGTTCAGCAAAATCGTTGTTTTCTCTCACTTCTACCCCCGATCTTGACTTCTTTTTCAACGATAGCCTCCCAGCCTCCACCCCGTGCGCGACGTGGGCGCGGGCAAGGCCGGTCAGCGCGTGCTTCCTTATTTGCATGTGCCGTGCCCGCCGTCAAACCCCGGCGGCGTTTCTTTTTTGCCACAGCCGCCATGCTGGCGGCCGGGATGTTGGCCGTGCCCGGTGCGCGGGTATGGGCGGCCGACGGCGCCACGACGGTGCAGGCGTGGCGCGCTCCCGCGGGAGAATCCGTGGTGCTGGGGCGCTACTACGAGATCCAGCCAGCCGACTGTCGCGCCCTGCGCGCGCCGCCGGTGGCTCTGAAAATCCGCCCGGCGCAGGGCAAGCTGATCGTCAATACCACGACCCAGCTCGCAGGCGCGCCCGGCAAGTGCCGGAATGTCCAAGTTCCCGTGACCCTCGTGCGATTTCAAGCCGGGCAGACCACGGGCCAGGTCGAAGTCGGCTGGCAGGTCTTCTTCCAGTCGCGCGAAAAAGGCACGCAGCAAGTGCGAGGGACGGTGACGGTCACCCCGCCGAACCCTCGCCTGCGTTGACCTGCGGCTGGCGTGACTCCGGCTCCAGTTCCGCCTCAGGCTCGCCCTGCGGCATCGGAACTGCCGTTGCGGCGCGGGCCTTCACGCTTTCGGCGGCCGCTTCGGTTGTCGAAAGCGCATCGCCCTTGCGGCGCTCGAAAACCGCCGCGAAGAACCCATCCGTGCCATGGACGTCGGGGCGCAATTGCATGTACGGCCCTGTCAGTGCCAGCCCTTCGCAACGCGCGGCGATCAGCGCGGCCGCGTCCACGCGTTCGAATTCCGGATGCGCGGCCAGGAAGATCTCGGCCTGCGCCTCGTTTTCCTCGGGCAGCAGACTGCAGGTGGCGTAGACGAGACGGCCGCCCGGCGCCACGCAACGCGCCGCGGACGCCAGGATTCGGGTCTGCAATGCCCCGAGCTCCTGCAGGGCTTCGGGATGCTGCCTCCACTTCAGGTCCGGATTGCGGCGCAACGTCCCGATGCCGCTGCAAGGGGCATCGACCAGGACACGCTGCGCCTTGCCGGCCAGCCGCTTGACCCGCGTATCGTTTTCGCTGTCGATGACGACTGGCACCACGTTGGACAAGCCGCTGCGGGCGAACCGCGGCTTGGCGCGCGCCAGCCGGGCGGCCGAAACATCGAAGGCATAGAGGCGGCCAGTGGACCGCATCAAGGCGCCGAGCAGCAACGTCTTGCCGCCCGCTCCGGCGCAGAAATCGATCACCATTTCGCCTCGGCGCGGCGCCATGAGCAAGGCCAGCAGTTGGCTCCCCTCGTCCTGCACCTCGATTTCCCCGGCCTCGAATTGCGGCCAGCGGTTCACCGGCGGGCGCCCGCTCAGGCGGATGCCCCAGGGCGAAAACGGCGTCGGCTTGGGCGCATAGCGCGCGGCCGGCCCATCGGTCAGACCGCGCAACACGGTGTCGCGGTCCGTCTTCAAGGGGTTGACGCGGATATCGAGCGGCGCAGGCCGGTTCAAGGCTTCAATCAGCGCGTCGGCGTTCTCCAGGGTGCCGAGACGCTCTTCCAGCCAATCCGGCAGGCTCGCACGCACCGCGCGCGGCAGCGTCGCAGGATCGATCAAGGCGATGTGCTGCAGCCATTCGTTCTCTTCGGGGGACAAGGCCTCGCGCAGCGCATCGCGGCCGAGCGTAGCCGTCAGGCCGAGGATTGCGAGACGCCGGGCGGCGGGACCTACGCCGGTTTCTGCGAATCGCCGATAACGGCGCAGGTTGCGCAGAACGTCATAGGCGGCTTCGGACACTTCTGCACGGTCTCGGCCCCCCAGGGCGGGATGCGCCCGCAGCCACTTGGTCAACGCCGCGTCCGCGGGCGATGACCACTGCAACACCTCGCCCAAAACCTTCTGGACCTGATCGAGCCGGATGGCGGCAAACGACGGGCGGGCACGATCTGCCCCACCCGCGCGCGGCGCGGCGGGTTTTCCGCCAGCGCGGTGCGGTTTCTTCATTTTCATTCCCTGACGGGGGCAAGCCCGTCGACTAAGTTCAATGCGGCGCCGGCTCGCCGGCGGCGCCTGCGTATAAGCGTGGAGGGTTGCCTTGCACTTCCACCCGGTGATCCGGGGTGAGCCGCACGCGGCCCTCCGCCAGCCAGCGTACGGCCGCCGGAAACACCCGGTGCTCCATCTCGAGGACGCGCAGCGCCAGGGTATCCGGCGTGTCGTCGTGCAGCACGGGGACGCAGGCCTGGGCGATGATGGGGCCGTGGTCGAGCAGCGGCGTGACGAAGTGCACGGTGCAGCCATGTATCTGTACACCCGTCGCCAGCGCCTGCGCATGCGTATGCAAGCCGGGAAACGCCGGCAGCAAGGACGGATGGATGTTGACCAGCCGCCCGGCATACCGGTTGACGAATCCGGCAGTCAGCACACGCATGAAACCTGCCAGGATGACGTAGTCGGGCTCATACCGGTCGATTTCATCAGCCAGCGCGGCATCGAAGGCTTCCCGTCCGGAATAGTCGCGATGATGGACGCAGGCCGTGGGGATGCCCGACTCCTTCGCCCATTGAAGGCCGGCGGCGTCCGGCCGGCTGGCGATGACCGCGGAAATTTCCGCCGGCCAGTTCTCTTGCCGGCATGCCCGCACCAGTGCCTGCATATTGCTGCCGCGGCCGGAGATCAGAATGACGAGGCGCCGGCGGCTCGAAGATATAGCTGTCAAGATAAAGAATCCACTGGAAGTACAGAGCAAGCCCGGCCAAAATTGTAAACTCTGTGTCGTGAAACCCGCGCTGCATATCTTCCGCTCCCTTCCGCCGCCTGGCGCCCGCCGGCCATGCGCCCTGACCATCGGCAATTTCGACGGCGTGCACCGCGGACACCAGGCCATGCTGGCATACGTCCGGGCGGCAGCCGCCGACCGCGGCCTTACTCCGGCCGTCATGACATTCGAACCCCACCCGCGCGAGTACTTCGCCACGCTGAATCAGCGCCCGGAACTGGCGCCCACGCGGATCACCGGCCTGCGCGACAAGCTGGACGCCCTGGCCCGCTGCGGCATCGAGCAGGTCGTGGTGGAGCGGTTCAATGCACGGCTCGCCGAGATGTCGCCCGACGCTTTCATCGAGCGGCTGCTGGTACGCGGGCTGCGCGCGCGCTGGGTGCTCGTGGGCGCCGATTTCCGGTTCGGCCACAAGCGCAGCGGCGATATCGGTTTTCTGCGCGAAGCCGGCAGGCGTCACGGGTTCGACGTCGAGACCCTGGAGGACGTCACGGACTCGCATGGGCATCGCATATCGAGCTCGGAAGTCCGCACCGCGCTGGCGGTGGGCGATCTCGCGCGCGCCCAGGACCTGCTGGGGCACCCCTATCACCTCAGCGGCCATGTGGTGCATGGCCGCAAGCTGGGCCGCACCCTCGGGTTCCCGACGCTCAACGTGCGCGTCACGCCGCGCTGTGCGGCGCGCTCCGGCATCTATGTCGTGCGGGTGCACGGACTGGCAGACGGGCCTTTGCCCGCCGTCGCCAGCCTGGGCGTGCGCCCCACCATCGAAAATCACGGCCGTGTGCTTCTGGAAGCCCATGTACTGGACGCGGGCGCCCTGGACGCATACGGTAAACTCGTCCGGGTCGAATTCCTGCATCTGCTGCGGGACGAAGAAAAGTTCCCCGACCTCGCTTCCCTGACTGCCGCCATCACTGAAGACGCGCAAAACGCGCGCGCCTATTTTGCCGTTCATGGACTATAAAAAAACGCTCAATCTGCCCGACACCTCCTTTCCGATGCGGGGCGACCTAGCGAAACGGGAACCCGGCTGGGTTGCCGAATGGGAGGAAAACCACGTCTACCAGGCGATCCGCGCCGCCAGCAAGGGCCGCCCGCGTTTCGTCCTGCACGACGGCCCCCCCTACGCCAACGGCGATATCCATATCGGCCACGCCGTCAACAAGATCCTGAAGGACATGATCCTGAAGAGCCGGAACATGGCCGGCTACGATGCGCACTATGTGCCGGGCTGGGACTGCCATGGCATGCCCATCGAGATCCAGATCGAGAAGAAATACGGCAAGAACCTGCCCGTGGCCGAGATGCAATCCAAGGCGCGGGCCTACGCGCAGGAGCAGATCGAGCGGCAGAAAAAGGACTTCAAGCGCCTCGGCGTGCTGGCGCAATGGGACCGTCCCTATCTGACCATGAACTATCGCAACGAGGCCAACGAAATCCGGGCCTTGGCGCGCATCATGGAAAAGGGCTATGTGTTCCGCGGCCTCAAGCCCGTGAACTGGTGCTTCGATTGCGGATCGGCATTGGCGGAAGCGGAAGTCGAGTACGCCGATCGCGTGGATCCCGCTGTTGATGTGGCCTTCCCCTTTGCCGACAAGGCCGGTGTGGCGCGAGCCTTCGGACTGCCGTCCGTGGGCGACGGCGCCATCGTCATCTGGACCACCACGCCCTGGACCATTCCGTCGAACCAGGCGCTGAACGTCCATCCGGAAATCGAATACGCGCTGGTTCGCCTGTCGTCTGCGCGCGCCACCGGCCAGCTTTTGCTGCTGGCCGCCGAACGCGTGGCACCCTGTCTGAAGCAATGGGATCTTGAAGGCGAGGTCATCGCGACGACGCGCGGCGAAGCGTTGGCCGGCCTGACTTTCCGTCACCCCCTTGCGGGCGCCGATGCGGGATACGACCGGCTTTCGCCAATCTACCTGGGCGACTACGTGACCCTGGATACCGGCACGGGCGTGGTCCACTCCGCCCCCGCCTATGGCATCGAGGACTTCGTCACGTGCAAGGCTCACGGCATGACCGATGCCGACATGATCAGCCCCGTGATGGGCGATGGCCGGTTCGCGCCGTCGTTGCCGCTGTTCGGCGGACTGAGCATCTGGGACGCCAATCCGAAAATCATCGAGTCTCTGCGCGACGCCGGCACCCTTCTGCACCACGAAAAGCTGTCGCACAGCTATATGCACTGCTGGCGGCACAAGACGCCCATCATCTATCGCGCCACCAACCAGTGGTTCGCCGGCATGGACGTCAAGCCGCGAGACGGCGGCCCGACGTTGCGCGAATCGGCGCTGACCGGTATCGACGCCACGCGCTTCTACCCCTCCTGGGGACGTGCGCGCCTGCACGCCATGATCGCGAACCGGCCGGACTGGACCTTGTCGCGTCAGCGCCAATGGGGCGTGCCGATGGCCTTTTTCGTGCACAAGGAAACTGGCGAACTGCATCCCCGCACGGTGGAATTGCTGGAACAGGTCGCGCAGCGTGTCGAACAGGGCGGCATCGAAACATGGCAATCGCTGGACCCGCGCGAGCTGCTGGGCGACGAGGCCGACCAGTATGAAAAGAGCCGGGACACGCTGGATGTCTGGTTCGACTCCGGCACCACGCACTTCACCGTGCTGGGCGGCAAGGATGCCGCGCAGACATCGTCGCATGGCGAAGAGCTGGCCTGGCCCGCCGACCTCTATCTGGAAGGCTCGGACCAGCATCGCGGCTGGTTCCATTCGTCGCTGCTGACCGGTTGCATGCTGTACGGCCGGCCGCCGTATAACGCTCTGCTCACCCACGGCTTCGTGGTCGACGGACAAGGCCGCAAGATGAGCAAATCCGTTGGCAACGTCATCGCGCCCCAGAAGGTGTCGGACTCACTGGGCGCCGAAATTCTGCGCCTATGGGTGGCTTCCACCGATTACTCGGGCGAATTGTCCATCTCGGATGAAATCCTCAAGCGGGTCGTGGAGAGCTACCGCCGTATCCGCAATACGCTGCGTTTCCTGCTGGCGAACCTGGCCGACTTCGACGCCGTGTCGATGACCGTGCCTTACGGCCAACGGCTGGAAATCGACCGCTACGCGCTTGCCATGACGGCGCAGATGCAGGAAGAAGTGCTGGGCCATTACGACAAGTACGACTTCCACCCCGCCGTGGCCCGGCTGCAAACGTTCTGCTCCGAGGATCTGGGCGCGTTCTACCTGGACATCCTGAAGGACCGCCTGTACACCACCGGCGCGGACAGCCTGGCGCGGCGGTCGGCGCAGAGCAGCCTGCTGGACGTGACGCTGACGCTGTTGAAGCTGATGGCGCCGATTTTGTCCTTCACGGCCGAAGAGGCTTGGAAGGTGCTGGTCGGCTCGACCCTGCGGCACCAGGCGGACGTTTCGCGCGTCACGGTATTCGCCGAAGTCTTCCAGTCTCTGCCGCCCGTGGCGCAGGACGATCCCCTGCCGGCGAAATGGGCGCGGTTGCGCGCGATCCGGGCCGAGGTCATGCGCAAGCTGGAAGAAGTGCGCAGCGCCGGCGGCATCGGCTCTTCGCTGCAGGCTGAAATCGACATTACGGCGTCGGGCGACGATCTCGCCGCCCTGCGCAGCCTGGGCGACGATCTGCGCTTCGTTCTGATCGTCTCGCGCGCCACCGTGCACGCGGGCGAAGGCGAGCTGCAGATCGTGATCGCGCCGTCGGCGCAAAAGAAATGCGAACGCTGCTGGCACTGGCGCGCCGACGTGGGCGCCGATCCCGAGCACCCCGAGATCTGCGGGCGCTGCGTCAGCAATCTGTTCGGATCCGGCGAGCCGCGCAGCCATGCTTGAAGCGCAGCAGCCCGCGGCGGCTCCCGATGCGGCCAGCCAACCCCGGTATCGGCGTGGACTGACGTTCTGGCTGCTGCTCGCAGCGGCCATCATCGTGCTGGATCAGGCGTCCAAGCTCTACTTCAACGCCAACTTCAGCTATGGGCAGCGGCTCAACGTCCTGCCCGTTTTCGACCTGACGCTGGTCTACAACCGCGGCGCGGCATTCAGCTTCCTGGCCTCCGAACCCGGCTGGCAACGCTGGTTCTTCACCGTGCTGGGCGTCGGCGCCGCAGTCGTGATCGCCGTCATCCTCGCTCGCCAGGGGAAACGGGCCGCGCCGCGGTTCGCGCTGGCGCTGGCAATGATCATGGGCGGCGCGCTGGGCAATGTGATCGACCGCATCGCCTATGGCCATGTGGTGGACTTCCTGCTTTTCTATTGGAAGGATTGGTACTACCCCGCCTTCAATGTGGCGGACGTCGCCATCACCTGCGGCGCCATCCTTCTCATACTGGACGAATTGCTGCGCATGCGCAGGACGACCCCGTCCGGAGCATAATGAGGGCGTTTTCCACACCCCGGTTGCTGCCATGCTCGATCTCGCCCGCAAACGCATCGTCCTAGGCATGTCGGGCGGTGTCGCCTGCTACAAAATCGCCGAACTCGTGCGCCGGCTGACCGAACAGGGCGCCATCGTGGACGTGGTCATGACCGAGGCGGCGACGCACTTCATTACGCCGGTGACCATGCAGGCGCTTTCCGGACGGCCGGTATTCGTCAGCCAATGGGATGCGCGCATTGCCAACAACATGCCGCACATCGACCTGACGCGCGGCGCCGATGCCGTAGTGGTCGCGCCCGCCAGCGCCGACTTCATGGCCAAGCTGGCCCACGGCATGGCGGACGACCTGCTGTCCACACTCTGCCTGGCCCGCGCGTGCCCCTTGTTGATCGTGCCCGCCATGAACCGCGAAATGTGGGCCAACCCCGCAACGCAACGCAATGCCGGGCAGTTGCGCGACGACGGCATCGAGATCCTGGGACCGGCCAGCGGCGACCAGGCCTGCGGCGAAATCGGCGACGGCCGCATGCTGGAACCGCATGACATCCTGGCCGACATCATCTCCTTCTTCCAGCCCAAAGTGTTGGCGGGCAGGCATGTCCTCTTGACAGCGGGTCCGACGGTCGAGCCGATCGACCCTGTGCGCGTGATCAGCAACCGGTCTTCGGGCAAGACCGGTTACGCGATCGCCCGCGCCGCCCGCGAAGCGGGCGCACGCGTCACGCTTGTGACGGGGCCCACCGCCCTGCCGGTTCCCCGCGGTGTGGATGCGTTTCCCGTACAGACCGCTCAGCAGATGCGCGACGCCGTCATGGCGCAGGCGAGCCGGGCCGATATTTTCATCGCCGTCGCCGCCGTGGCGGACTGGCGCGTAACGAACGCCAGCCAGCAGAAAATGAAAAAGGACGATTCGGGCAACGGCGCGCCGCGATTGGAGTTCGCGCCCAACCCCGACATCCTGGCGGAAGTGGCGGCGCTGGAAAACGGACCTTGGTGTGTCGGCTTCGCGGCGGAAACCGAGGATCTCGCCCGCCACGCGGAAGCCAAGCGCCGCCGCAAAGGCATACCGCTGCTGGTCGGCAACCTGGCGCACAAGGTAATGGATGCGGACGGCACCGAGCTGGTGCTATTCGATGACGAGGGCATGCATCCCCTGCCCGCGGCGGACAAGCTGCAGGCCGCACGGCGCCTGATCGCCGAAGTCGCTTCGCGCTTGCCGCGATAGGGGCGCTGCCCCGTGCGGCCGGGCCGCGACTCCCCGGGCGCCGTCCGCAAACCCGCGCTAAGGCGCTGCGCGTTCGGGCTCGGTTGTACGCACCGCCCATGCGCCCAAGGGCAGCGGCGGCTCCTCGCTGACGATGCGACGCAGAATCCGCCGCAACTCTTCCCATCCGCCCCGTTCGCTGGGCCAGCGCGTGGGTACGACGACCCGCCAGCTGCCGTCGCCATTGCGGCGCGCCATGACAAAGCGGAAAGTGTAGTGGCCCGGCATACCCATGCGCAGATCGGTCACCACCAGATCGCTGCCGATGGCGTCGAATCTAAGCCAGCCCGATGTGAACCAGTCGAGACGGTCCACCAAGGGCGCTGGCGGCAAGGCGCCCCGCAAGTCCTCGTGCAGGGGCTGACTCAGCTGCTCCGGGGCGCCGCGATCGAACACGCTGGAAACCACTTCGAAGTAAGTGTCCTGCGGTCCGCGGGCAATCACGCGCCAGAGCAGACTGTTCAGAGGCATGGGCGCGGAGAACACAGCGCCGGGTTGCGCCCCCTGGAGCGTTAGCGCCGACCGCACCCGATGCTCCACCAGGTTCTTCGCAAGCAACGTCCACCCCAGATAAATGGCGGCCACCGTCAACGCGACGGTGCGGAACCGATGCGCGCGCTCTCCCAGGAAGAGCGTGACGAGGAACGCGAGCAGCAGGGGCAGCGTGAAAACGGGGTCGATGATGAAGATGCTCGAGATGCTGATCGGCGACATCGGCAAGGGCCAGAACAGCTGCGTGCCGTATGTCGTCATCGCATCGAGCACGGGATGTGTAATCAGCACCAGCCATAGCGTCAGGAACAGCCGCTTTGCGCTGTATGGGGCAGTGGGCCAGCGCCATCGGATCAGCGCCGCCAGCAGCGCCGCCAGCGCGGTCAACACGAAAACGGAATGCGAGAAACCCCGGTGATAGGTCATTAGCGAAACCGGGTCGGGATACGACATGAAAACGTCCAGATCGGGCAAGGTGGCCAGGACCGCGCCGTAAAGCAGGGCCTTTCGGCCCTGCGCGCGGCCGAGCAGGGCCGCCTGGATGCTTCCTCCCATTACCACGTGCGTCAACGAGTCCATGCTGCTTGTCGTTCCTTTGGGCGAGTGCTGCGCGCCGCCCCCGGCGGGGCGCGGCGCACGGGGTAAGATACCGTATCCGGATGACGGGGCGCGGGCCATGGACCAAATCGTCGATCAGATTCGAATCTTCATTGAGACCCATCAGGCTTGGGCGGGCCCCGTCACGGCGCTGCTGACACTGGCCGAATCGCTTGTGATTGTCGGGCTGTTCGTGCCGGCCACCGCGATGATGCTGATCACGGGCGGATTGGTCGGCAGCGGAACGCTGGACGGCGCGACGATCCTGGCCTGGGGCATCGCCGGCGCCATCGTCGGAGACGCCATCTCGTACTGGCTGGGGCGTGGCGTCGGAACGCGCGTGCTGCGGCGCTGGCCGTTGAACCAGCATCGTCCCGCGGTTGCGCGGGCGCGGCTCTTCTTTTACCGCTACGGCTTCGCATCGGTGCTGGCCGGCCGGTTCATGGGCCCGATCCGCAGCACGATTCCCACCGTCGCCGGCGTGATGGGCATGAGCCACGCACGTTTCCAGGCGGCCAACGTGCTTTCCGCGGCGCTATGGATGCCCCTGATGCTCGCCCCCGGCTACCTGACAATGCGCCATATGGAAAGCGTTCCCATGGCCGGCAATATCGGCATGCTGATCGGCACCGGCCTTTCCGTTGTACTGGGTGTGGCGCTATTGATCGCAATGCTGCGCAAGCGGCGGGTGCCCGCCGCGGTCCGGCGCGGCCGCCGTTAGGAGCCGCTGCGGTGATCGACGGCGAACCGAAGGACGGCGACTACGTCCGGTACATCGAACAGCTGGTCCATCGCGGGCAGTCGGCGCCTGGGCAGGTCAGCGCGGGAATGCGTGAGCCGGCGGCCGGCTCCGCGGCCGGACCCGCGCCCGGCCAAACCGCCAGGGAAGCAGGACAACCGGCGGGCCGTATCGCCATGCCATGGAAAACCGGCGCAAACCGCGACGATCCTGCGCGGACCATTGCGGAAAAAAGCAACACGGAGCCGGAAACAACCGGGTCTCCCGGCCAGCCGCCATCGCGCGACGACACGCTGGCCGCCCGGGCCGGAAAGCGCCGCTCGGCGGTGGCCGTGGCCATCGTCGCGCTCGCCATCATGTGGCAAGCGATACGTTTGCTCGCGGCGGCCCTGCGCGCGCCGCAATTCGACTGGAACGATCTGGTGCCGGTCGCATTCCTGCTGATTTTCGCCGGCGTCCTGTGGCGCGCGGCCACCAGCCAGCGTTCGCGCGCCAACCAGCCGCCCGCGCGCCTGCCGCCGCTGACCACCCTCCCTACGGGAGCCCCCGGCAAATCGCGCCGTTGATTGCCACCCGTCCCAGCGGGGACGGTCCCCTACTTACTCGACACGATGAAATCCGTAGCTCTGAAGATTCTCGACGAACGCATGTCCGAATACCTGCCCTCTTACGCCACCCCTGGCGCGGCGGGGCTGGACTTGCGCGCCTGCCTGAACGAACCGCTTACCATCGAGCCGGGCGCAACCGAACTCGTCCCCACCGGACTGGCTGTCCACATCGGCGATCCCGGCTATGCGGCCATGATCCTGCCCCGCTCCGGCCTGGGCCACAAACATGGCATCGTGCTGGGCAATCTGGTCGGATTGATCGACTCCGACTACCAGGGACAATTGATGGTCTCTACGTGGAACCGCAGCGACACCGCCTTCACCCTTCACCCTATGGATCGCCTGGCGCAGATGGTCATCGTACCGGTGGCCCAGGTGTCCTTCGAGGTCGTGTCCGAATTCCAAGCCACGGATCGCGGCGCCGGCGGCTTCGGAAGCACCGGGCGCGGCTAGGCCCGCGAACGGCAGGCCCAGCTGCGGCTTGGAACGGTCAACGCTGGCCGAAGCTGGCGTTGAAGAACAACTCCTTCAGCTCCCTGGGCTGCGAACGCCAGTACTGCTGCGGCGCCTGGACTTGCGCGCCCAGCTGCGCGGCTGCATGCCAGGGCCAGCGGGGGTCGTACAGCATCCCCCTGGCCAGCGACACCATGTCGGCCTTTCCTTGCGCGATGATTTCGTTCGCGTGCTGCGGCTCGGTGATCAGTCCCACCGCCATCGTCGGCAAGCCGGTTTCCCTTTTGACGCGTTCGGCAAACGGAACCTGATATCCGGGCGAGAGCGGAATTTTCTGGGCGGGCGACATGCCGCCCGAAGATACATCGATGTAGTCGCAGCCGCGCGCCTTCAGCGCCTGCGCGAACGCGATGGTCTGCTCAATGTCCCATCCGCCGTCCACCCATTCGGTGGCCGATACGCGTACGCCGACCGGCTTACCGGCGCCGAAGGCCGCACGGACGGCGTCGAAAACTTCCAATGGGAAACGCATGCGGTTTTCCAGGCTCCCGCCATATTCGTCGCTGCGCTGATTGGCCAGGGGCGACAGGAACTGGTGCAGGAGATAGCCGTGCGCGGCATGGACTTCAATGGTATCGAAGCCGAGCCGGCCGGCCCGCCGGGCGGCGTGCGCGAAGGCGTCGCGGACGCGGTCCAGACCGGCGCGATCGAGGGCGCGCGGCGGCAGTTCGCCGTCCTTGTAGGCGACCGCGGAAGGCGCATCGCACACCCAGCCGCCGCGGTCCAGGGGCAATTGGCTGCCGCCTTCCCACGGCGCGGCGCTGGATGCCTTCCGGCCCGCGTGGGCAAGCTGTATCCCCATGCGGATGGGCGAATAGCGCCGGATCGCCTGCAGGACCTTATCGATGGACTGTTCGGTTTCGTCGTCCCACAAGCCCAGGTCCGCCGGCGTGATGCGCCCACCCGGCTCGACGGCGGTCGCTTCCGTGATCAGCAGCCCGGCGCCGGATAGCGCCAGATGCCCCAGGTGAATCATGTGCCAGTCGGTGGCCTTTCCGTTATCGGCCGAATACTCGCACATCGGCGCGATGACGATGCGATTCGCGAGCGTCAGCCGGCCCAGGCCGATTGGGGAAAATAGCGTGGTCATGCGGGCTCCCTAGGAAAAAACCAGCCCGTTATACAGCAGGACCGAAGGCGAGAACCTGAATTCCCCACTCCGGACCGGGCCACCGGCCGGCCGCCGTGACCATGAAACGCAAACGCCGCGGCAGGCCTGATCATCCAAGCCGGCCGCGGCGCGAGATTGGGCGACACGATGCGGGTGCGCGCTTATGCCATCTTCAAGGAGGTCCCCATGGGCAATGTCCGGATGCGGGTCCCCACGGCATCGTAGATCGCATTGGCCAGCGCGGGCGCAATGGGCGGCACGCCGGGTTCCCCGACACCGGTTGGCGCTTCGCTGGAAGGCACGATATGGACCTCGACCGCCGGCATTTCGTTCATCCGCAGCACCGGATAATCGTTGAAATTGCCCTGCTGCACCACGCCGTCCTTCAAGGTGATGGCGCCGTGCAGCGCGGTCGCGAGTCCGAAACCGATACCGCCTTCCATCTGCGCCTTGACGACGTCCGGATTGACGACGACGCCGCAATCCACAGCGCAGACAACGCGGTCGACCTTCAGCGCGCCATCCTTGCCAATCGTCACCTCCACCACCTCCGCCACGCGCGTGTTGAACGACTCGTGCACCGCCACGCCACGCCCGCGGCGTGCGCCGTCGGCCGCCGGCGGCAGCGGCGACCCCCACTGCGCCTTTTCCGCCGCCAGGCGCAGCACCGCCTGATGACGCGGCCACTTCTGCAACAGGTTCAAGCGGTATTCGACCGGGTCCTTGCCCGCCAGGCGAGCCGCCTCATCGATAAGCGTTTCGGACGAAAAGGCGGTATGCGTGTGTCCGACGGACCGATACCACAGCACCGGCACGGCGACATCCGCAGGCGTATGCAATTCGACCCGCAGATTCGGAATTGCGTACGGCAAATCCGCCTGGCCTTCGACCGACGTGGCGTCGATGCCGTTCTTGACCATGGCCTGCTCGAGCCCCGTTCCACGCATGATGGACTGGCCCACGATGCGAACGTACCACGCCTGCACGTTGCCCTGTTCATCCAGACCGATACGGGCACGATGTAGATTCAAGGGCCGGTAATAGCCTCCGCGCATATCGTCTTCACGCGTCCACACCATCTTGACGGGCGCCTGGACGCCCGCTTTGCGCGCGGCGCGGGCAATCGCCACGGCCTCAAGCACGTAGTCTGCTTGAGAACTGGCGCGCCGGCCGAAACTGCCGCCTGCATAAAGCTGATTGATTTGCACCTGTTCCGGCTTCATCCCAAGCGCCTGCGCCACCGCGTTCTGGTCGACGGTCTGGAATTGCTCGCCGTTCCAGATCTCGCACCGGTCATCGTCCAGCTTCACCAGGCAGTTCAAGGGCTCCATGGCCGCATGCGCCAGGTAGGGAAACTCGAATTCCGCCTCGATACGCCGCGCAGCGCCGGACAGGGCGGCTTCCACATCGCCGGTGCTGGCGGCGACGGTGCCCGGCGTCGCGGCTGCCTCGCGATACTCGGCCAGCAGTTCCGCCGTGCCCTTGCGGAAAGACTTGCTGTCGTCCCATTGCAATTGCAGCGCATCGCGGCCGGCGCGCGCGGCCCACGTATTGGTGGCCAGCACCGCCACGCCGCCGAAGTGGTGCGCCGTGCCCTCGAACCGCACCACTGCCTTGACGCCGGGCACCTGCATGGCCTTGCTGTCGTCCACGTGCGCCAGCGTGGCGCCCCAGCGGGGCGGATGCGCCGGGACGGCGATGAGCATGCCGGGCAGCTTGATGTCCTGCGTGAACACCGCCGTGCCGTCCGTCTTGGCCCTATTGTCCACACGATGCACGCCGGCCTTGCCTATGAGGGTGAACTGTTCGGGCTTTTTCAGGACGACCTCGGCGGGGACCGCCTGGCGCGAGGCAGCACCGGCCAACTCGCCGAAGCCCGCCTTGCGGCCCGAGGCAGCATGGGATACGACGCCTTGGCTCACCACAATGGAATCGGGCGCAACTTCCCACTGCTGCGCCGCGGCGGCGACGAGCATGGCGCGTGCGGCCGCGCCTGCCTTGCGCATCTGCTCAAAAGAATTCGCGATGGCGGTACTGCCGCCGGTCCCCTGGATTCCGAACGCAAGGTTCTTGTACAGGGCGCTGTCCGCTGGCGCGCCGACGACACGGACCCGCTGCCAATCGGCATCCATCTCTTCCGCGACCAGCGTCGCCAGGCCGGTGTAGGCGCCCTGCCCCATTTCAAGGTGCTTGGCCAGCACCGTGACGGTTCCATCGGCATCGACGCGCACGAATGCATTGGGCGCAAACACCTTGTCTGTTCCGGACGCACCGCCGCTTTCCGCGGCGACTGCCTCCCATGCGGGGGCCAGCGTGACGCCCAATACCAGGCTGCCGGCGCCCTGCAGGAATCGCCGCCGGCTGACATTGCGTACGGGGAGCGTCGCAGTATCGATCGCGGCAGCTTGCTGCGCCGCCTTCATCATGAGGTTTTTCATCGATGGTCTCCCGGACTTCAGGCCAGCGCCTTGGCGGCGTGATGAATGGCGGCGCGGATGCGAACATACGTGGCGCAGCGGCAGATGTTCCCGCTCATGGCCGCATCGATGTCATCGTCTGTGGGGCGCTTGTTTTGCTTCAACAAGGCGACAGCCGACATCATCTGGCCGGACTGGCAGTACCCGCACTGCACGACGTCCAGTTCGCGCCAGGCATCCTGCACCGCGCGTCCGACCGGGTCGGCCTCGATACCTTCGATGGTGGTGATTTTCTGATTGACGACGGCGGCAATCGGCATGACGCAGGACCGGATGGGATTGCCGTCGGCATGCACGGTACAGGCGCCGCAAAGCGCCATCCCACAGCCATATTTCGTTCCGGTCATATTCGCAACGTCCCGCAGCGCCCACAGCAGCGGCATTTCCGCGGGGGCGTCGACGACGATGTCCTTGCCATTGATGTTGAGCTTGGGCATGGGGCCTCCTGGTGGCAAAAAGCGGCGCGCCGCCGCCGGCGATTTGCCAGCGAGCATAAGAGCACGCCGCCAGCGGAGCAATGCCGATTACTGCGGAATTCTTGCCCGATCCTGCAGGCCGGCGGCGGTTTATGATGGACGTGCGTTTTCCGCAGACCTTAAGTCAAGGAGCTCGAGCATGAAGAAAAAAGCATCTGCAGTCTGGAAAGGCGACCTCAAATCCGGCACGGGGACGATATCCACCGAAAGCGGCGCGCTCTCCAATGCGCCTTACGGCTTCAACACGCGATTCGGGGACGTCAAAGGGACCAATCCCGAAGAGCTCATCGGCGCGGCGCATGCCGGTTGTTTTTCCATGGCGCTGTCCAACATCCTGGGCGAGTCCGGACTGAAAGCCGACAGCATCGAAACCGAGGCCGTGGTGACGCTGGACAAGGCGGATGGCGGCTTTGCCATCACGGCGGTACACCTGACGGTAGTGGCCCGGATCCCCGGGGCGGATGCCAAGGCGTTCGAGGAAGCCGCGAATAAAGCCAAGGCAGGCTGCCCCGTTTCCAAGGTGCTGAACGCGAACATCACGATGGACGCGCGGCTGGCGTCGTAATCGATGGCTCTGCCGGCAGGCGCGGCACCGTCGGGCGTGCCTGCCGGATTCTCCTTATGAAGAAGGCCGCGGCCTTCCCTGAAACACGTGGGGGTGCGGCCTCGTCGCTGGCATGCCGAGGGCTCGCCGGATTGGATACCGCTTGGTGAAATCCTGCAGGGCATCGGCCCCGATCTCGAACCAGCGAGAATAAAGCCGCCAATAGATAAAATCTAACGGAAACGAAAAACCAATTCATTGGACGCGCTGTTCACGCCCTCTAATAATAAGAACCATTCTCAAGGGGTGATCGTGAGCAATCTCATCTTTGCGGTTTCAGGCGGGAGGAACGCCTTTGGTCAGCCGGGTATGCCGGCAGGCCTGCGCCGCCTGGTCGGATCGGGGCTGCTCGTGGCGGTCGGCTACATCGATCCGGGAAACTGGGCCACGGACATCGCTGGCGGCAGCCGCTTCGGCTACCACTTGCTGATGATCGTTTTTGGAGCGGCCTTTCTGGCGCTGGGCTTCCAAGTCCTGGTGTCACGCCTGGCGCTGGCGACAGGGGAAGATCTGGCGGCGCTGACGCTGCGCCACCTGCCCCGCCCGCTTGCCCGGGCGGCGTGGTTGGCTGGCGAAGCGGCCATACTCGCGACCGCCCTGGCCGAGCTTGTCGGCGGCGCCATCGCGCTGCGCCTGCTCTTCCAGATTCCGCTGATGGCCGGGGTGGCGATGACCGGCGCTGGCACTTATGCTGTTCTGTTGTTCGCGCGCAATAACGCCGACCGGCACGAACGCATCATCGGCGCGCTGCTGGCCATCGTCTCCATGTCGTTCGTATTCCTATTGTTCAAGGCCAATCCCGCATGGACGGCCGTGATGCAGGAAGCCGCCAGCCCAGCCGCGGCGCTGCGCGAGCCCGAAGGATTCATGATCGCGCTCGGCATACTGGGCGCCACGCTGATGCCGCACAACCTTTACCTGCACTCCGGTTCGCTGGCGCAGCGCGCCCGCGACCTGCCAGCCGCCATGCGGCCGATCGCGATGCAGGTGGCGCGTACCGATACGTTGTTTTCGCTGGGCATCGCGACACTGATCAACGCCGCCATCATGATCGTCGCTGCGGCCTCGCTCTCGGGTGCGGGGCTGGCCATCACCAGCCTGGACCAGGCCCATGCCGTCATCGCGAAAAGCCTGGGCGCCGGCGCAGCCATCGTATTCGCCGTTGCGCTTTATGCCGCTGGGCAGAGTTCGACGATTACCGGCGTGCTGGCCGGCAAGGTGTTGTCACAAGGATTTGGCGCCAGCGGATGGTCCGACCGCAGGCGCGCCTTGGTGACGCGCGCCGCGGCCGGCGCGGCCGCCATGGGGATGTTGGCCTATACGGGCGGCCAGAATCCCGACCAGTTACTGGTGTTGAGCCAGGTGATCCTGAGCCTGGCCCTGCCCTTCGCCCTGGTGCCCCTGGTCATGCTGGCGACACGTGGCGACGTAATGGGAGCGTTCGTGCTGCGGGGCGTCTGGCGGGCGGCGGCCATCGCTGCAACGATGGCCATTATCGCGCTGGACGCCTACCTGCTCGCAGCACAGTTTCTGTAGGCAGCAGATCAGGCGGCTTCCAACTCTCCCAGGTATGCCGCCCGGACCTTCGGGTCGTGGAGCAACGACCGTGCGTCCCCCGACAACGTCAGCTCGCCGGACTCCATGACGTAGCCCCGCTTGCTGTGTTCCAGCGCGAGACGCGCGTTCTGCTCGATAAGCAATATCGTCACGCCTTCGGCCGCGATGGCCCGCACGACCTCGAACACCTTCTCGACCATGAGCGGCGCCAGCCCCATCGACGGCTCATCGAGCAGCAGCAGCTTGGGCCGGGCAATCATGGCCCGCCCCAGGGCCACCATCTGCTGTTCGCCGCCCGACAGCGTGCCGGCAGCCTGCTTGCGGCGCTCTGCCAGGCGGGGAAACTGTTCGAACACGCGATCCATATCCGCGCGTACGCCCTCGGCATCGCGTCGAACGTAAGCGCCCATGGCAAGGTTTTCTTCGATCGTAAGCTGGCCGAATATGCCCCGGCCCTCCGGGACCATGATGAGCCCGTCCCGGACGAGCTCATGCGGACGGCGCCCCTGGATGGGCGCGCCGCGATAGCGCACCTCGCCCCCCGCAACAGGCACGAGCCCGCAGATGGCGCGCAAGGTGGAACTCTTGCCAGCGCCGTTGGCGCCGATCAGACAAACCAGTTCCCCCTCGTTCACCACCAGGTTCACGCCACGGACCGCGCGGATGCCGCCGTAGGCGACTTCCAGCGCACGCAGTTCCAGCAAAGGCGTTGCCGTGCTCATGCCGCTGCCTCCTGCGCCGCGCCGACGCCAAGATAAGCTTCGATGACCTTGGGATTGCGTTGCACATCCACCGGTTTGCCCATGGCAAGCACCTTCCCGTATTCCAGCACGAGCACGCGGTCGCACAGTCCCATAACCAGCTTCATATCGTGTTCGATCAAAAGCACGGTGATGCCGTCATCGCGGATCTTTTCGATCAGCCGTCGCAGCACGACGGTTTCGGACGCGTTCATCCCCGCGGCAGGTTCATCCAGCGCCAGCAGGCGCGGTTCAGTGGCGAGCGCCCGCGCGATCTCCAGCCGCCGCTGATCTCCATAGGACAGCGACTTGGCGATGTCGTTGGCCCGGTTGCCGATCCCGGTATATTCCAGCAGCGCATGGGCGCGCGCCTCGATATCAGCCTCTTCCGCCCGGGTACGCCCAGTACGGAGAATGGCCCCCAACACCCCAGACCGGGTTCGGACGTGGCGGCCGATCATGACGTTTTCCAGCGCCGTCAGGTTTGCGAACAGGCGGATGTTCTGAAACGTACGGGCCATCCCGAAGGCGGCGATCTCGTGCGGCTTGGCGCCGACAAGATTCTCGCCGCCGAAAAGGCATTGCCCCGATTCCGGCACATACAGCCCGGTCAGCACATTGAACAGCGTCGTCTTGCCCGCCCCGTTGGGACCAATCAGGCCGTAGATCTCGCCGGCCTGGATGTCGAAGCTGACATCCGACAAGGCCTGCAGGCCGCCGAATCGCTTGCACAAACCGCGAGCTTCAAGCAAAGGCGTGCTCATGCCGCACCTCCCTGCGCCGTGCGGCTGAGTTCACGCTTGCGTACTGAGGATGGCCAGAGGCCCGCCGGGCGGAAAAGCATCACGCATACCATGGCCAGGCCGAACAGCAGCATGCGGATGGCTTCCGGATCCACCACCACTTCGCCGAAAACGGCCTGCTGAAGCGGCACGATGACGGCCCGCAGGAACTCCGGGAAGACGGCCAGGATGATTGAGCCAAGGATGACGCCGGGAATATGTCCCATACCGCCCAGCACCACCATGCAAAGCACCGAAATGGACTCCGTCAAGCTGAAGCTCTCCGGGCTGACGAACCCTTGCATCGACGCAAACAGTGCGCCGGCGACCCCGCCGAACGACGCGCCCATGGCGAATGCGAGCAGCTTGATATTCCGGGTGTTGATCCCCATGGCCTTGGCCGCGATTTCATCTTCGCGTATCGCCTCCCACGCGCGGCCGATGCGCGAATTCTGCAGACGCACACAAATGAACATGATCAACAGCGTCAAAAGCAGGAGCAGGTAGTAGTACTTCTCCGGCCCTGTTACGCGTATGCCAAACAGCGTTTCCGTCCGGTTGAACGCGAACCCCGCCACCCGGAAGGGATCGATCCGGTTGATCCCCTGGGGGCCGTTCGTGATATTGACGGGCGAATTCAGGTTGTTGAGAAACACCCGGATGATCTCGCCGAAGCCAAGGGTCACAATGGCCAGGTAATCGCCCCGCAGCCGCAAGGTGGGCGCGCCCAGGAGAATGCCGAAGAAGCACGCCAACGCAATGCCCAAGGGGAGAATGGCCCAGAAGGGCAGATGGACGTTCAGATGCGGAGACGCGAGCAATGCCCACGTATACGCCCCCACAGCGTAAAAGGCGATATAGCCCAGATCCAGCAGGCCGGCAAAGCCGACCACGATATTCAGGCCCAGGGACAGCATCACGTAAAGCAGCGCAAAGTTCAGAATGCGTACCCAGCTTTGCCCGGCCAGGCCGAGCACGAAGGGCAATACCGCCAGCACCACCGCCACCACAGCGATGCCCAGGAACGCGGCCGCCGAAGTACGGCCGCGGGAAGTGGAATTCGTGTTCATGCGCGATCCCCCACGCGTTCGCCCAGCAATCCGGAGGGACGGAAAATCAAGACAAGGACCAGGACCAGGAAGGCGAACACATCCTGATAGTTGCTGCCCATGAACCCGCCGGTCAGGTCGCCGATATAGCCCGAGGCCAGCGCTTCGATGACACCCAGCAACAGACCGCCGAACATGGCGCCCGCAAGGTTGCCGATACCGCCCAACACTGCGGCCGTGAATGCTTTCAGGCCGAGCATGAATCCCATCGTGTAGTGGGCAACACCGTAGTAGGTGGTGACCATCATTCCCGCCACGGCGGCCAACGCGGAACCAATCAGAAAGGCCGCCGATATGACGGTGTTGATGTTGACCCCCATGAGTCCCGCGACTTCACGATTCTGCGCCGTGGCCCGCATGGCCGTTCCGAGACGGGTGCGGTGCACGATGAGCAGCAGCCCGGCCATCATCGCTGCCGCGATCACGATAATTGCGATTTGCAGCACACTGATGCGCGCGCCAGCCAGTTCGAACACCCGCGGGCTGATGATCTGCGGGAAATGGGCATAGTCGCGGCCCCAGATCATCATGGCGACGTTTTGCAGGATGATGGAAACGCCAATGGCGGTAATCAGCGCCGCCAGCCGTGGAGCGCGGCGCAACGGACGATACGCCACTCTTTCGGCGAGCCAGCCCAATGCCATGCAAATGGGAACTGCGCATAAGAGGCCCGCGCCCAGCACCAGCCAGGGGGACATCGACGGATCCCCCCCGATCAGCGCCACCGCGATGGTCGTGGCAACCATCGCCCCGATCATGACGACATCGCCATGCGCGAAATTGATCAGGCCGACGATGCCATACACCATGGTATAGCCCAATGCGACCAGGGCATACATGCTGCCCTGGGTCAGCCCATTGATCAGTTGCTGAAGAAAGATTTCCATGGAATGCCAGTGAAACGAAATCTCCGCGGCCAGGATTTGCCGCGGCCTGGAAAACCCCGGGCGAGGCGCGCATCCCCCGGGGTTCCGTATCCGAACAGCCCGGCGGTGCGCCGGGCCGCGGCAAACTTACTTCGCCTCGCTGACCATGGTCTTGACCATTTGCCACTTGCCGTCCTTGACCTGGTACAGGGTCACGGACACTTCCTTGAGATCGCCATTTTTGTCATAGGCGATGTGCTCGCTGGTGGCGCCTTTGCGGTCCAGCTTGCGCAGCATCGGCAGATACTTCTCCGGGTCTGCGGATTTGGCCTGCTCCATCGCGGTGATCATGTTCCAGGCCCCATCGTAGGCGTAAGGTGCATAGACGCCGGGTTCGGATTTGAAGCGGGCCTTGTACGCCTGCTCGAACTCCTTGCCTGCGGCCATCTTGTCCAGCGGCACCCCGGCGAGCGACGCGTAAGTGCCGTCAGCAGCGTCGCCGGCCAGCTTCAGGAAGGTCTCGCTGCGCGTCATTTCACCGGACACGAAAGGCACCTTGATGCCCAGCGTTGCCAGCTGCCGCTTCATGGGGCCCGATTGCGCGTCGAGGCCGCCATAGAAGATGGCATCCGGCGCGGAACCCTTGATGTTCGTCAGGATGGCGGTGAAATCGTTGGCCTTGTCGGTCGTGTACTCGCGGCGCACGACTTGGCCGCCATTCGCCTTTACCGCTTTCTCCACCTGGTCGGCAAGGCCCTGACCATAGGCGGTACGGTCGTCGATGATCGCAACCTTCTTCGCTTTCAGGTCTTTCACCATGAACTCGCCGACTGCCGTTCCCTGTTGGGTGTCGCTGGTCATCATGCGGAAGGCGCTGTCGTAGCCCTGCTTGGTGTATTCCGGCGCGGTCGCCATCGCGATCTGCGGTACGCCCGCATCGTGATAGACCTGGGAAGCCGGGATCGTCGTACCGGAATTGAAGTGGCCCAGAATGCCTTTGAGGTCTTCGTCCACCAATTGCTGCGCAACGGTCACCCCGGTTTTCGGGTCGGCCTGATCGTCCTTAGAGACCAGAACGAACTTCGCGGTTTTGCCGTCCAGCTTGATGCCTTTCTTGTTCGCCTCTTCGATGGCGAGCGTCAGGCCGTTCTGCATATCTTCGCCGTAGTGCGCCTGCGGCCCCGTCAATGGCCCGGCATAGCCGAGCTTCACTTCCTCGGTATCGGCGGCATGCGCGGCGCCGGCCATGCAGAAGCCGGCGGCGATGGCCGCCGCGAGGGTTTTAATAGTCGTAGTGAAACGCATCGATTCCTCCTTGTAGGATAGGCTTGATTGACCTGCGGGCGGTGTCCCGGCTGTCTCTGGGCCGGGTCGCGGATTGCGCTGCCCGGCAGTCTTCCGATTCTTCCGATTCTTCCGATTCTTTCGATTCTTTCGATTCTTCCGATTCTTTCGATACTTCCCAGGCGCGGGACAGACGCGCCCCTGGCGCCGTCCGCGCCATGGCTAGCGCATTTTCGGTGGCGCCACGCGCGCCAGGTATTGGCGATAACCCTCCCTGCTGAAATTGTCCACGCGGCGTCGAATGAGGTGATTTGTTCGTGATCCGCGCCGATGCGTTCCCGAATCACCAGCGCGCGAACTTATCCCCTACACCTCTATTCAACGCAACACGCATGGACGAGGCAAACGCGATCAACCGATCGTCATCAAACTGGCATTGCCTCCTGCCGCGGCGGTGTTGATGCTGATGGACCGCTCGGCGACGAGTCGGTCCAGCACATAGCTTTGGCCCTGCGCCACGGCATCCGTCGACAGTCCCTGTACGGATATGATGGGCCCGGGTCGCGCCGCCACGCGCTCGCTCAACTGTCGCAACGCATCGCCGTCGCCCTCGAACAGCACCGACTGGAAATCGGCGGTATCGATGTCCTCGTTTTTGACGAACGTCACCTGGCCGCGCTGCGTGGGCGCCAGCGTCTCCACGAACGCGCGTGCAACTGCCCCATCGACGAAGCTTGCCCGGTTGCCCGTGGCCTGCACCGCGGCCCATTGCGCCACGGCGCCCTGCTCCGACGCCGCAACGCACAGCACCGCGCCGCGCGGCTCAAGCCGGTAGGTATTCGATTCCCCGGTCGGCCCGGGCAAGGCCAGTTCTATCGGCATCGACGCACCATGCCCGACCGGCAAGCCTGCCGGCCGAACGGACAACAGGCGGTAGAGATACAGAGGCCCGCCCGCCTTCGGGCCGGTGCCGGACAAACCTTCACCGCCGAACGGCTGCACGCCGACCACCGCGCCGACGATATTGCGATTGACATACATATTCCCGGCATGGACCCGGCGCGTGACGTGCGCGATCGTTTCGTCGATGCGCGTATGCACGCCGAACGTCAAGCCATAACCGGTCGCATTGATGTCATCCAGCAGCGCATCGAGCTGGTCGCGCTTGTAGCGCACCACGTGCAGCACGGGACCGAACACTTCCCGCTTCAGTTCACGCACGCTGCCGATCTCGATGAGCGTGGGCGCAATGAAGGTGCCGTTGCGGCAGGCTGGCGGCAGCGGCACCTGCGTCACGGCCTTGCCCGCAGCGCGCATGGCGTCGATATGGCGCTGGATATTTTCGCGCGCCTCGCTGTCGATGACCGGACCTACGTCGGTGGACAGGTGGTCCGGATTGCCGACACGCAGCTCCGCCATGGCGCCACGCAACATTTCCAGGATGCGGTCCGCATTGTCTTCCTGCACGCACAGCACGCGCAGCGCGGAGCAGCGCTGACCCGCCGAATCGAATGCCGATGTCAGGACATCGAACACAACCTGTTCCGCCAGCGCGGACGAATCGACCACCATTGCATTCTGGCCGCCGGTTTCCGCGATGAGGGGAATGGTATGCCCGGCATCGTCCAGACGCTGCGCGAGATTGCGGGAGATGAGGCGCGCGACCTCGGTCGAACCCGTGAAAAGCACGCCGCGGATTTCAGGCGCGGCAACCAGCGCGGCCCCCACCGTTTCGCCACGGCCCGGCAACAGCTGCACGGCGTCGTCCGGCACGCCGGCCGCACGCAGGATATGCACCGCTTGCGCCGCGATGAGCGGAGTCTGTTCGGCCGGCTTGGCCAGGACCGCGTTGCCAGCGGCCAGCGCCGCGGCAACCTGTCCCGTGAAAATGGCCAATGGGAAGTTCCATGGGCTGATGCAAAGCACGGGACCCAAAGGCCGGTGCGTAGCGTTGTCGAACTCGCGCTCGGCCTGTTCCGCGTAATAGCGCAGGAAGTCGACCGCCTCGCGCACTTCCGCAATCGCGTTGGGCAAAGACTTGCCCGCCTCGCGCACGATCAGACCAAGCAGGGTCTGCATCTGCTCTTCCAACATCTGCGCGGCGCGGCGCAGGCACAGCGCGCGCTCTGCAACCGGCGTGGATTGCCAGATCGATGCGCCGTGGGACGCACGCTGCAGTGCCGCCGTCGTCTCGGCCTCGGACGCCTCGATGACGTGACCCACCACATCGCGATGATCGGCAGGGTTGCGCACCGGCACTGCGCGCGAGTCGTCCCACGCCACGCCGCCACTCCCCACCATGGGATATGCCTGCCACGCGGTCGCCGTGCTGGAAAGCAAGGCGGCCGACAGGGAAGCAAGGCGATGTTCGTTGCTCAGGTCCAGGCCCTGGGAGTTGGCGCGGGCGCCGGCGCGCACGTTGCCATAGAGCTCGCGCGGCAGCGGGATTTTCTCGTGCGGCGCGCCCAGCGGAACGATGGCCGAAGCGGCCTCCACCGGATCCTGGATCAGCTCGTCGATGGAAATGGTTTCGTCGCCGATGCGATTCACGAACGACGTATTGGCGCCGTTCTCCAGCAGGCGGCGGACGAGGTAGGCCAACAGCGTTTCATGCGTGCCGACGGGCGCGTAGATGCGGCAGGGGCGATTCAGCTTGCCTTGCGCGACCGGTCCGACAACCTCTTCGTACAGCGACTCACCCATGCCGTGCAGGCATTGGAATTCATACTGTCCGGGGTAATAGTTCTGTCCCGCCAGATGATAAATGGCGGACAGCGTGTACGCATTGTGGGTGGCAAACTGCGGGAATACCGCTTCGGGCGCCGCGAGCAGCTTGCGGGCGCAGGCCAGATAGGCAACGTCCGTGTATACCTTGCGCGTATAAACGGGATAGCCCTCCAGACCGTCCACTTGGGCACGCTTGATTTCGCTGTCCCAATAGGCTCCCTTGACCAGGCGGATCATCAGGCGATGGCGGCTGCGCCGCGCCAGATCGATCACATAATCGATCACGAACGGCGCGCGCTTCTGATAAGCCTGAATCACAAAGCCGATTCCGTTCCAGCCCTCCAGTTCCGGGTCGAAGCACAGGGCTTCCAGCAGATCCAGCGAGATTTCAAGCCGGTCCGCTTCTTCCGCATCGATGTTCAGGCCGATGTCGTAGCTGCGCGCAAGCCGCGTCAGCGATTGAACGCGCGGCAGCAATTCGGTCATGACACGATCGCGCTGGGCGCGCGAATACCGCGGATGCAGCGCGGACAGCTTGATGGAAATTCCAGGGCCCTGGTAGATACCCCGTCCTGCGGCGGCCTTGCCTATGGCGTGGATGGCCTGCTCGTACGACGCGTAATAACGGTCCGCGTCGGCCGCCGTAGTGGCAGCCTCGCCGAGCATGTCGTACGAATAGGTAAAGCCCTTGGCCTCCATCTTTCGGTTGTTCGCCAGGGCCTCCGAGATCGTTTGGCCGGAGACGAACTGCTCGCCCATCATCCGCATGGCAATGTTCACGCCCTTGCGGATCAGCGGCTCGCCGCCCTTGCCGATCAAGCGCGTAAGCGCACGGGACAGCGACTGCTCGCTGTTGACCGCGACCAACTTGCCCGTCAGCATCAGGCCCCAGGTGGCCGCATTGACGAACAGGGACGGCGACTCGCCCATGTGCGATCGCCAGTCTCCCCGGGAGATTTTGTCGCGGATCAGCGCGTCGCGCGTCGCCCGGTCGGGTATGCGCAGCAAGGCCTCGGCCAGGCACATCAATGCCACGCCCTCCTGACTGGACAGGGAGAACTCCTGGATCAGGCCCTCCACTCCGCCGCCGGTGCCCTTTTCGCGCAGCGCCTTCACCAGCTTCGCCGCCAGGGCATGGATTTTTTCCGGATTCGGCATGCGCGCCTGGCCAAGCAGCAACGGCACGCACTCGGGCTCCGGACGGCGATAAGCGGCCGTGATGGCGGCACGCAGCACCGATTGGGACTGCACGTCCTGCCCGAACTCGAAGAACGGCGGGACCTGCGCGGGGGGCTGCAGCTCGCTGTCCTCGGGGGCGGCGTCGCCGCCCGTGAAATGCACGATCTCGGCTGGAAGATGACCCCGCTCGATCTTGTCGAGATAGGCCACGATGGCTTGCTTGTGCAGCCAATGGGGCGTGCATTTGAGTTTGGAGGCGGCGTCCTTGAGACGGTCGCGCAATGCTTCGTCGACTTTGACGCCCAGAGTGGTGGTGCCCATACTGCTTCGGTACTCGCTTTCGGATGAGAAAAAACGCCCGGGCCGAACGCGGCCGGTTGGACCGCGATCTTAGGCGGGTTGCACCCGTCCGAGTATTAAGGTTAACCCTAGGTCACCAAAGCAACTTCCCAGCCAGAAGGCGCCCACCGGGGCGCCGCGGATCCGGCTCCCCCGGTCCGCCGGCGCGCCCCCTCTAGGGGGAAGCGCGCAGCGCTACGGGATGGGTCCATCACCCTGCCCTGCACCCGCTGAGTTGCACCGCCGCGCTGGCTGGCTCGGCGCGGGCACCGCCCGCCCGGATGCCGGTGGCGATCGTCGCCGCCAGCTCACTGACAGCCCGCTGTTGCGCGCCGGCCGCGTCGGCCGGCCTGCCGCCGCCCAGCGGCACCTGTACCACCGTGCGGCAAAGCAATGCCGCGCCCCCCAGGTTCAACGGCCGGATGCGCCAGGTGGCATCCAGGATAGCCGCGCCGCCCGCCATCGCGTCGAAACGCTGGACATCCACTTGCACGCGCCACACCGGCGCCTGGGCCGGGGCATTGATCGACTGCACGTCGATCGCCCCGAGCATGCGCACCAGGTTGTAGGAGAGCGCGCCGCGGATCTCGTCGCCCAGGGGGGCGGTCCATCGGTCCGAGTAATACGCACTGACGCCACCGCCCGCTTCTCGAATCATGATTTGCGGCTGGTCCGCTTGCGGCGGCACGGTGACAGGCACGACCTCCAGCAGATAACCCGCCTCGGGGGGCTGTACGTTCCCGGCCTGCGGAGTCTCGCTGGAAAGCAAGGTGTAGTAATGCACCGGCGGCGACGTCGCGCAACCTGCCAAGCCGAAGGCGGCTGCGAGAAGCGCCGACTTGAATGCCATTCCGGGAACAGTCTTCATGGTCGATTCCGATTGATGGTGGTGCCGGGCAAGGGATCCGGACCGCGGCCGCGGACCAACGCTTCCGGGTTTGCCTGCAGGTAATCCGCCAGCGCGCGGAGCGACCGGGCCGCGCGCGCCAGTTCGTCCATCGCCCGCTGCGCATTCATCGGCAAGCCGGCGTCAGGCGCGAGAAGATTTCCCAAATCCGCCAAGGACTTGTTCGCCTGTTTGAGCATTGCTTCTGCCTGCGGCGCCACTTGCTTGTCCAGCTTGCTCATGACGCGAGATGCGCTGGCCAGCGTCCGCTCCAGATCTTGCCCGATCTTGTCGAACGGGATCCTGTCCAGCTTGGTGGCGATACTGCTGATTTGCTGCTGCAGCTGGTCCAGGTTGCCCGGCATTGTGGGGATCTGCGCCGGATCGGACATGGTGAAGGAGACCGCGCGAGCGTTCGGGAACACGTCCAGTGCGACGTAAAGCTGCCCCGTCAAAAGATTGGAACTGCGCAACTGCGCCCGCAGGCCATGATTGATCATGGCGGCCAGCAGGCGGCCGCCGGGATGCACGTCGCCAGGACTCGACTCGCTTTCGGCAAGCGCGCGTACCCGCTGGTACACCGGCCCCAGACGTTGCGGGTACAGCGTCGCGTGCACCAGCGCGAAGAACCGCTTGGATTCCGTATCGAAATCCATGGTGATGGAATCGACCTGGCCGAGCCCGACGCCGTTGAAGTCAACGGGCGCACCGACGCTCAATCCGCGTATGGATTGGTCAAAGCGCATCACCACCGCGAAGGGCTCTCCATCCGGCGTTGCCTGGGCCGCGGTTTCGTTGCCGTACAAAGTAAAGACCGTGTCGGCCTTGGCGGGCGGCGCCGGCTTATCGTCATCACGCTGGCCGAATGCGATTCCGCCCACGGCAACGGACAGCAGCGATTGCGTCCGCACCTTCAAGCCGTCCGCATTCAGCGTGAAGTCCACACCGCTCGCGTTCCAGAACCGGGTGTCGGCCGTGACGAACCGATCGTTCGGCGCATCGACGAAAATCTGGATATTGACGTAATGGCCGGTGCTGTCCAATTGATAGCCGATGACCTGGCCCACGCTGATGCGGCGGTAGTAGACCGGCGATCCAACGTCCAGGGATCCAAGGTCCGTTGCCCGTACCGTGAAGCGCTTGCCAGGCCGGTCATGCGTGACTTCCGGAGGCGATTCCAGCCCTACGAACTCGGTTTTCTCTTCCTCGGAAGCGCTGCTCGCCGACTCTTTTTTTCCATTCGGCGCATCGACGCCGATATAGGCGCCGGACAGCAGGGTGCCGAGCCCCGACACGCCGCTCAGCCCGAGCCGGGGCCGCACCACCCAGAACTGCGTGCCCTCGCGCGCAATGCTGGCCGCGTCTTTCACCAGTTCGGCCTTGACGATCACCTTGGAGCGGTCTTCGCTCAAGCGGATGCTTTTGACCGTGCCGATGTCGACGTCCTTGTACCGTACCCGGGTCTTGCCGACTTCCAGCCCTTCGGCGGTATTGAATGTGATGGTAATGGTGGGGCCTGATTCCCACCACGCCCGGGCCAGCAGGGACAAGCCCGCCAGTGCGGCAACGATAGGGACAAGCCAGATCCAAGAGATATGACGCTTTCGGCGCGTAATCTCGGGAGTCCGGATTCCTGGGCTTCCTCCGGACGGTACTGGGTCGGACATGCTGCTGCTTCCTTATTCCTTATGATTGTGAACGGCCGCCGCCTTCGGCCGCTGTGGCTGGGGCCGAAGCGTCCCCGGCAAGCACCGCGCGTGCCTGAGCGTCGCGCGACGAGGCCGCAGGACGTGACGGCTCCTGCGCCGCCGCGTCCCAGCCGCGGCGGGGATCGAAGCTCATGGCCGCGAGCATGGTCAGGATTACCACCATGCCAAAGGCGCCGGCCCCCGCGCCGGCGCTGATGTCCATCAGTCCCTGGAACTGCGCCAGCGCGGACAGGAGAATAACCACAAAGACGTCCAACATGGACCACTGCCCGATGAATTCCACCATGCGGTACAGACGCGTGCGCTGCCGAAGATTGGCCGTATCGCCGCGCCCGACCCGTATCGCGAGAACGGCCAGCGCCAGCAGCTTGGTAAGAGGCACCATTACGCTTGCGACAAATACGATCACCGCGATGTCCCACGATCCGGTCTGCCACAGTTCGATGACGCCGCCCAATATGGTGTGCGCGCTATCGCCCAGCAACGAGTCGATGTTCATGACCGGCAGCACGTTGGCAGGGATATAAAGGATGCTGGCCGCGATCAGAAGCGCCCAGGTCCGCGCCAGGTGGTCTGGCTTGCGCAGATGCACCGGACTGCCGCACCGGACGCATTGGTGCTGCGCTTCCGGGTCTGCCGCCGGCAAAGCCTGAACCTGGGCGCACACCGCGCAACTGGTAAGGGCCTCGCCCGGCGCCGGTTCGGCCGTGTGGGACGGCACAACGCCGGCGTGTTCGGCGAAGTGCCACAGCATATGCGGCGAAAGCCGCCCCAACATGGTAAGCAGGACGGTAAGCAGCGCAAAACCGCCCAGGCCCACACCGGGCGACACGGATGCCATGCCCGCCAGCTTGACCACGGCGACCAGCACCCCGAGCAGGAACACGGGCACCATGCTCCACGGGGCCAGCATGCCGAGCAGCCGCGTTGCCGTGGTGAAGCCGGCCGGGCGCGCGCCGAGCGCCAGGGGATAAAGCGTCCAGACCAACAACAGCAACTGGAGCAGCGGCAGCCCGAAGCCCGCCAGTCCCGCCATCGCGGCGACCGCTTCATGACCTTGTCGCCAGGTGACCAGGATGGCCTGAGGCAGGGATGCCTGCTGCACCATGCCTTGCACCCGCATGATGGCGACGGGATAGGCATTGGAGATCAGAAAAACAATCAGGGCGGCGAGCGCAAGCGCCAGCCACCCCGATACCGTCAGACTGCTATAACGCCACAGGACCGCGCCGCAACGGACGCAGCCTGCCTGCTCACCCGGCCCGAGCTCCTGACGGCGATAGACGCTGCCGCAATGTTCGCAGGAGATCAGGGGGGACTGGCCGGCCATCAATCCGCCAAAGCAACTTCCTGCGCGTCAGGCGCGTCCGAAGGCGGCTTGTCGCCGAAAGTCAGCTTGACCTTGCCGTCCTCGTCCAGGTCCACGGTGACCGACCCGCCATCGACGAGCTTGCCGAACAACAGCTCGTCCGCCAGCGCGCGGCGTATGGTGTCCTGGATCAGGCGCTGCATCGGACGGGCGCCCATCAAAGGATCAAATCCTTCCTTGGCCAGATGTTCGCGCAGGGCCTCGGTGAATACCGCGTCCACGCGGCGTTCGTGCAGCTGATCTTCCAGCTGCATGAGGAACTTGTCCACCACACGAAGGATGATTTCGCGCGACAGCGGCGAGAACGGGATGATCGCGTCAAGGCGGTTGCGGAACTCCGGCGTGAACATGCGGCGGATCTCCGCCATCTCGTCGCCCACGACACGCGAGTTCGCAAACCCGATGGAGGGCCGGTTCAGCGTTTCGGCGCCTGCATTTGTCGTCATGATCAAGATGACGTTGCGGAAGTCGGCCTTGCGACCGTTGTTATCCGTCAACGTGCCATGGTCCATGACCTGCAGGAGGATATTGAAGACGTCCGGGTGGGCCTTCTCGATCTCGTCGAGCAGCAGCACGCAATGCGGCTGCTTCGTGATGGCCTCCGTGAGCAGGCCGCCCTGATCGAACCCGACATATCCCGGAGGCGCGCCGATCAGCCGCGATACGGCGTGGCGCTCCATATACTCCGACATATCGAAGCGCACCAGCTCCACACCCATCGTGAAGGCAAGCTGACGAGCCACTTCGGTCTTGCCCACGCCGGTGGGGCCAGAAAACAGGAAAGCGCCGATCGGTTTTTCGGGCTTGCCCAGGCCTGACCGCGCCATCTTGATGGACGCCGACAGCGCCTCGATGGCCGCATCCTGGCCGAAGACCACGGTTTTCAGATCGCGCTCCAACGTCGCCAGTTTGCTGCGGTCGTCGTTGGAGACCGACTGCGGCGGAATGCGCGCGATCTTGGACACGATGTTTTCGATATCGACCTTGCCGATGACCTTCTTTTGCCGGGACCGCGGCAACAGGCGCTGAGCGGCGCCGGCCTCATCGATCACGTCGATGGCCTTGTCGGGCAGATGACGGTCGTTGATGTGCCGGGCGGACAGTTCGGCGGCCGCCAGCAGCGCCGCGGACGAGTAGCGCACATTGTGATGCTCTTCGAACCGTGTCTTCAGGCCGCGCAGGATCTGCACGGTCTGCTCCACGCTGGGTTCGCTGACGTCGATTTTCTGGAACCGCCGCGACAGGGCGTGATCCTTTTCGAAGACCCCGCGATACTCGGTGTACGTCGTCGCGCCAATGCACTTCAATTGCCCCGAAGAGAGGGCCGGCTTCAGGAGATTCGAGGCGTCCAGCGTGCCGCCCGATGCGGAACCCGCGCCGATCAGCGTGTGGATTTCGTCGATGAACAGGATCGCGTCAGGGTTGCCGCGCAATTGCTTGAGCACGCCCTTGAGCCGCTGCTCGAAATCGCCGCGGTACTTGGTGCCAGCCAGCAAGGCGCCCATATCGAGCGCATAGACCTGCGCCGACTGCAGGATTTCAGGCACTTCGCCGCGCGTGATGCGCCACGCCAAGCCCTCGGCAATGGCGGTCTTGCCCACGCCGGCCTCGCCCACCAGCAGCGGGTTGTTCTTGCGCCGGCGGCACAGCACCTGGATGACGCGCTCGACTTCGGACTCGCGGCCGATCAGCGGGTCGATGCGGCCCGCCAGGGCCGCCGCGTTCAGGTCCGTAGCGTATTGGTCCAGTGGCGATTGACGCGATTCGCCCTGTTCCTCGGGATTGGGCTGCTGGTCTTTCTGGGAAGCGGCCGATTCGACTTGCGGCTGCTTCGTGATCCCGTGCGAAAGGAAATTGACCACGTCGAGCCGGGTCACGCCCTGCTGCTGCAGGTAGTACACGGCATGGGAGTCCTTTTCCCCGAAAATCGCCACCAGCACATTGGCGCCGGTCACCGGCTTCTTGCCGCTGCCGCCCGCCGACACGTGCATGATGGCGCGCTGGATCACGCGCTGGAATCCGAGCGTGGGCTGCGTGTCCACTTCGGCGCCGCTGGGAATGACAGGCGTGTTCTCATTGACGAACTGCCGCAGGTTGCGGCGCAGGTCGTCCAGATTCGCCGCGCAAGCGCGCAGCACTTCCACCGCGGAAGCGTTGTCGAGCAGCGATAACAGCAGATGCTCTACTGTAATGAATTCGTGCCGGGCCGATCGGGCCTCGACGAAAGCCATATGCAGGCTTACTTCAAGCTCTTGGGAAATCACGCTTCCTCCATAACGCATCGAAGCGGACAAAAACACAAGACATATTCTATGCCTATCGGGGCGTAACGCCAGCGATTTCAAATTCGATCCGATCGTAACGCCGGGGCTGTCCATGACCCCGGGCATACCGACCGTCGCGCGCCAGCGACACCAGAAAAGTGGGATGACCGTACGGCAAGTCTGTGATGGCCCGACCCCGCGCCGCGTCGGGAGCGAACTGCGGCCGGCGGGCCGCTATGGTGCAGGCCGAAAGACCTGCTCCTTCTTTGATGTGGTGCTGGCCCGGCCGAAATCAAGCGGCGCGATGCCCCGCCGTCAGGCGCGGTTTCGACATGGAACCAGCATACCTAAGAAAAACGCAGCGCTTTGGCAGCTGCGGTCTAGCATAACCCATGGCGAAGCTGGGACCGGGGCAATGCCGCCGCTCGGCCAATCGGTTCCGATAAAGCCGGGCGAGATTATGAGGAAACCAGTGTTCAGAAGCGACGGCGAAGGCGTCCGGGATTTAAGTCGGTTCCATGACGCATTGGAGGGGATGCTGTTTGGCGCGCGCGTATTGGGCCACCTGAGCAACGCGGGTCGCAGCAATGTCGCGGGGATATACCCCGCATACGCCGCGCCCCTCGTGGTGCACCTGCAGCATGATGCGAGTGGCTTCTTCCTCGCTCTTGCCGAAAAACTTCTGCAGGACGCCGACGACGAACTCCATCGGCGTGTAGTCATCGTTGAGCAAGACGACTTGATACATGGGCGGCGGCGCGGTACGCGCGCTCTCCTTCTCCACGACCAGGTCATGCTGAGTATCCGTACTATTGCTCATGGCTGCTGATATTTTATTTAATGCTGGATTACCGAGTATCGCGGACGAGCCCTTTTTACATGTAGAAATGCGTAGTTTCCATACTTGACTCGCCTCAGAAAAGCGGCGCATTATCCAGCCATTCTAAGCGCTTTCAACTGGCTGTTAGGCACTTGGAAAAGAGGGGGGGAGACGGCCCGGCCGGGGAGCCCTTCTGTCAACATATGATTTATGAGGCAGTCCGCATGTCTGATACGACCGCAACCGCTGTCCAGGGGGACAATCCAAAATCCACGGGTACCGTGAAGTGGTTCAACGACGCGAAAGGGTTTGGGTTCATCACCCCCGATGACGGTGGGGAAGACTTGTTCGCGCACTTCTCGTCCATCCAGATGAATGGGTTCAAAACCCTGAAAGAGGGCCAAAAGGTGGCATTCGAGATCATCCAGGGTCCCAAGGGCAAACAGGCTTTGAACATTACCGCGGCCTGAGCGCTCAGGCGTGGCTTCATAGACGTCTTCGAGTACCATACGAAGGCGGGGCGGCTCACGCCCCGCCTTTTTTGCGTCGTCCTTTCGTAGCCATCATGCATAACGGTCCTGTCTTGCCGCAAACCCAGAACAATTCGAAGGGAAAGCGCGCCGCCGCGGTCTTTCTGACTGCCGCGCTTGTGTGCGCCACCGCCCAGCCCGCCATCGCGCAGACCTTCATCGAGGCCCAGCCCACGCTGCCGAAGACCCAGCTTTCGGCCGGCATCCATGTCATCCAGGCGGAAGTCGCCCGAACGGAGGAGTCGAGAGAGCGCGGCTTGATGTTCCGCAAGCCCCTGGAAGGCAATGACGGGATGCTGTTCGTCTTCGATAGGCCGGATCGCCAATGCTTCTGGATGCGCAACACCCCGCAGCCGCTCTCCATCGCCTTCATGGCCGACGACGGCGCCATCGTCAATATCGAAGACATGGCGCCGCAAACCGACGATACGCATTGTTCGCGCAAACCAGTGCGGTATGCACTTGAAATGGCACAGGGCTGGTTTGCCGATCATGGGATTACGGTGGGAAAGAAAATCGACGGGCTGCCTTAATTGTATGAACAAGAATACATAACAAACAGCGGCATGGCATCCTGCAATGGCTTCGCGACATAATCGCTTTTTATTGCCGCTTAATACCGCCGGGAAATCCGGCATTGACCGCCCGCGCCGTATCGCCTGAGCGGACAGCGCGGGTCTCGCGCCGTTATCGTGAACTGTTGGCGCTGCCGTTCAGTTCCACAGCGTCTTCAGACCCGCTCCAGTATCACGGCGATGCCCTGCCCCACGCCGATGCACATGGTGCACAGGGCATAACGGCCGCCACTGCGCTCCAGCTGATTGACGGCGGTCGTGGCCAGGCGGGCGCCACTGGCTCCCAGGGGATGCCCCAGGGCGATCGCGCCTCCATTCGGGTTGACGCGCGGATCGTTGTCCTGCAGTCCGAGTTCGCGCAATACCGCCAGCCCTTGCGCGGCGAACGCCTCGTTCAGTTCGATGACGTCGATCTTCTCCAGCGTCAGACCGGTCAGGGCCAGCACCTTGCGCGTTGCCGGGACGGGTCCGATACCCATGATCCGCGGCGGGACGCCGGCGGTGGCCATTCCGACCACCCGCGCCCGTGGCTTCAAACCGTGGCGTTTCAGCGCCGCCTCGCCGGCGAGCAGCAAGGCAGCCGCGCCATCATTGACGCCCGATGCATTGCCCGCGGTGACAGTACCGCCTTCGCGCACCACCCCCTTCAGACGCGCCAGGGCCTCCAGGCTGGTCTCGCGCGGATGTTCGTCCCTATCCACCAGAATGGCATCGCCCTTTTTCTGCGCGATGGATACCGGGGTCAATTCCGCGTCGAAAAACCCTGACTGTTGCGCCTTCAGCGTTTTTTCCTGACTGGCGAGCGCGAAGCGGTCCTGGTCCTCACGGGATATCTTGAAATCCGTAGCGACATTTTCGGCCGTCTCCGGCATCGAATCGACGCCGTATTGCGCCTTCATCAGCTTGTTGACGAAGCGCCATCCAATCGTCGTGTCGTAGATTGCCGCATTGCGCGAAAACGCCGTTTCCGCCTTGCCCATGACGAACGGCGCGCGGCTCATGCTTTCGACCCCGCCCGCCAGCATCAGACCCGCCTCACCGAGCCGGATGGCGCGCGCGGCGGTACCGAGCGCGTCCAGCCCCGAACCGCACAAGCGGTTCACCGTCGATCCCGGAACTTCCACCGGCAGGCCGGCCAGCAGCCCGGCCATGCGGGCGACGTTGCGGTTGTCCTCGCCTGCCTGGTTGGCGCAGCCAAAGATGATGTCGTCGAGCTCCTGCCACTGCACGCCGGGGTTGCGCGCCATCAGCGCCTTGATCGGGATGGCGGCCAGGTCGTCGGCCCGCACGGACGATAGGGCGCCGCCATAGCGCCCAAAAGGCGTACGGACGGCGTCGCAGATATAGGCTTGCTCTGTCATGTCTCGCTCTCTGAAGATGTGAAGCGAAATGGTAGCCCAGCGCGATTCCATGACCCGGAGGACTGCCATGCGGCCGTCCATGCCATGGACGGCGTCTACCCAATGGACGTCAACCGGCGGCGTGGCCGGGTGGGGCGCCGTGCCGCACCGCCCGCCCTGCCTCGACGATCGCCTGACGCCGGAAACGGCCTGCCGCCAGATGGTAGAAGGCGTGGGGACAGAACTGGCGCGACACCAGCGAAGCCGTCAATGAGCCCAGCAACAGCCAGAACAGCATGGGCTGGCTGCCAGTCATTTCCATGACCACCACGCTGGCCGTCAGGGGAGCCTGCGTCGCGGCGGCGAGAAACGCCGCCATCGAGATCAGGACGAGGACGCGCTGATCCACCGGATGGCCAGCCACTTGCCAGACGTGCTCGCCGATGCCGGCCCCGATCGTCAACGCCGGGGTGAAGATACCGCCCGGCACGCCGGCCCAGTACGAAGCCAGCGTCGCGGCGAGCTTGGCGAAACCGAAGCCTTCATGACCCAGCTCCTGGCCTGACAGCAATCGGGCAGCCGCGCCATAGCCGGTGCCGTAGGTCGTTCCGCCCATGGCGAAGCCGAGCGCCGCCAGCAGCACGCCGAGCGCGAATGCCGTCCAGACCGGATGCGCACGCACGCTGGCGCGCCAAGACGCAGGCACAAGCACCGTCGGCCCCTTGCCCAGCAGGCGGCCGAAAATACCGCCCATCATGCCGTTGACCACCCCGCACAGCAGCACCCATCCCACCATATTGGAAACGGGCGCGCCGCCAAATACGCCGAAATACGGATTGTTCCCAGCCAGGGCCACTACCATGAAGCCGGATGCAAGCACGCCTATCAGCACCAGACGCTGCCATCGCAGCACGGTGCCCCGGCCCAGTTCCTCGATGGCAAAGATGACGCCCGCCAACGGCGCGTTGAACGCGGCGGCCAAGCCGCCTGCCGCACCCGCGGCGATCAACTCATTGTGATGAAAGCCCTGCAGAGGCAAGCGGCGGTTTTTCCAGAATCGGCCCCAAGCCAGCATGACGGCCGCGCCCACTTGTACGGACGGCCCCTCGCGTCCTATGGATGCGCCCGCAAGCATCCCCAGAAAGGTCAGCGGGATTTTCCAGATGGTCTGCCGCAACGACACCAGGCTGGATTGGCCCGGCCCCGGCGGCAGAGACAGCGCCCCGATGACTTGCGGTATGCCGCTGCCCGATGCGTTCGGAGCGAGGCGCAGCGTCAGCCAGCGGATAACCGCCATTCCAACGGGCAGCAGGATGAAGGCCAGCCAGCCTGCGCGTGACATCCATGCCGCATTCCACGACAACGCAAAGTCGGCCAATTGCGCAAAGCCGAGAGACACCAGGGAGACCAAGGCGGCGCCGCCGAGCAGCAGCGCCATCTGCACCGACTTTCGCGACAAGCGGGCCGCCTGGCGGCGCTTGCGGCGCAGCGCACGGCGCACACGCGCCCGCGCCTTGCGCACCGATTGAGACTGGGACATGGCGATCGAGATATGCAGCGGAATGAGGGCGATACCATACCATTGGCCGGCGCGGCGCCATCGCTTATGTCCCGAAGCAGCCGCCGCACGCGCAACAATTCAAAATTGCGCAGCCGTCCGCTCGACAGAATCCGGAAGCGTGGCTCGCAAATGAAAAGGCCGCTGCGTCCGCAGCGGCCTTTTCATTCCGGGAGCGGATCAGCCGAAGTTCTTCGCCGCGAAGTCCCAGTTCACCAGCGCCCAGAAGTTTTCCAGGTACTTGGGACGAGCATTGCGGTAGTCGATGTAGTAGGCGTGCTCCCACACATCACAGGTCAGCAATGGGATGTCGGCCGTTGTCAGCGGGGTGGCGGCATTGCTCGTGTTGACGATGTCCACGGAACCGTCCGGCTTCTTCACCAGCCATGTCCACCCGGAACCGAAGTTGCCGGCGGCGGATTTGTTGAAGGCTTCCTTGAAGGCGTCAAAGCTGCCCCACTTCGCGTTGATGGCGTCCGCCAGCTTGCCGCTAGGCGCGCCGCCGCCCTGCGGCTTCAGGCAGTTCCAGTAGAACGTGTGGTTCCACACCTGCGCCGCATTGTTGAAGATGCCGCCCGAAGACTTCTTCACGATGTCTTCCAGCGAGGCGTTTTCGAACTCCGTGCCGGGAATCAGGTTGTTCAGATTCGTGACGTAGGTCTGATGGTGCTTGCCATAGTGGAACTCCAGCGTTTCCTTGGAGATGTGCGGTTGCAAGGCATCCATCGGGTACGGCAGGGGGGGAAGCGTGTGCGCCATATTTGGGTTCCTTCTTGGTTGAGTGCACGATCGAGCCGGACATTGTATCGGCACTTTCCTGGCGTATGTCTTTACCCCTGCTCGACGCGGGGAAAACGCCGAATCGCCCCTCGAACTGGCGGCCGCGGAGCGCTCGCCGCCGTGTCAGTCACGGCCGGGATGTGGCTGCACGACCGCCACTTCGGCACGCCCCCGGGCCAACGTGACGTCGAGCTTCTGGCCCATGGTCAGCGCGCCAGCGTCGCGGATCACGCGCCCATCCTCGGTGCGAACGAGGGCATAACCCCGCGCCAGCACCTGGTGGGGATCGAACGCACGCAGATGGCCGGCGAGTGTTTCGAGCCGGCTCGCCCGGCTTTGCAGCAGCCGCAGCTGCGCCTGCTGCAAACGGCGCATGCGTTCCTGCAGGCGATCGGCCGCCCTGCCCAGGTCCGGACCGCGATGCAGCACTTTCGCCACCAGCAATTCGACACGGGCGCGCCGGCGTGCCTGCGGCGCCGCCCACGCCGCCAGCAGCCGGTGCCGCAAGGACGCCAAGCGTTCGCGCTGATGCGCCAGGCGCTGTGCCGGCGACGTCAATTGCGCGGCTGCCCGGTCCAGGCGCTGCGCCAAGCGGTCCATCCGGCGTTCCTGCGTGCGGACCAAAGCGCCCGCCAGGCTCATCACGCGGTTGTACAGATCCAGCCTGGGGATGCAGGCAAGTTCCGCAGCGGCCGTGGGCGTGGGCGCCCGCACGTCGGCGACGAAATCGACGATGGTGAAATCCGTCTCGTGGCCGACGCCGCTGATCACCGGGATCTCGCTGGACGCGACGGCCCGCGCCAGGGCTTCGTCGTTGAAGCTCCAAAGATCCTCAATGCTTCCGCCTCCGCGCACCAGCAGCAGGGTGTCAACTTCGGCGCGCCGGTTGGCCGCGGAAATGGCCGCCGCAAGGCGCGGCGCGGCATCGGCTCCCTGCACGGGCGCCGGGTAGATTACGACCGGCACCTGGGGGGCGCGGCGCGCCAATGCGGAAAGTACGTCGCGCAGGGCGGCTGCGTGCAGCGAGGTGACAACCCCGATTGCGCGCGGCAAGGACGCCGGCGAGCGTTTGCGTTCCGCCTGGAACAATCCTTCTGCTTCGAGCTTCTGCTTCAAACGCAGGAAGGCTTCGAACAAGTCCCCCAGACCCGCCCGCCGCATTGCTTCCACCTGAAGCTGGTAGTCCCCGCGTGGCTCGTAAAGGCAGACACGGACACGCAATTCCACCTTGTCGCCCGCGCGGGGAACGAAGCCGACCGCCATGGCGCGGCTGCGGAACATCACGGCTCGAACCGCGGCGCGGCTGTCCTTCAGCGTGAAATACCAGTGGCCGGACGCAGCCTGCGTGAAGTTGGAGATCTCGCCACGCACCCAAAGCATGGGGACGCTGCGTTCCAGCAGCTCGCCGATGGCCTGGTTCAACTGGCCGACCGTGAGGATTTCGCCCGCAAATACGGCTTCTTTGATTTGAAATTCAACTGTCATAAGGGTTTCCGGGCAAAACCTGTCCACAGGGCGCGAAAACACTGGGTGGAAGGTCCCGCGGAGGTCTATTTTTGCAATGTGTAGGTTTTTTCTTTAAGACAAAGCTATAAGCGCTTGATTTTAAAGCGAAAAAACCGAAATCGCCGTTTTGCTCAATTTTTGCGCCGCCGACGCGGGCCTCGGCAAAACAAGCTCGCGCAAGCGGTTTTACACAGAATTATCCACAAAAAATGTGGATAGTTTCCGCGCGTTCCGGCTATTGCCAGCGCGGCCCAAGGGCCGTTACAGTGCGCTGATTCCCTTCCCCCGATCGTCCGGTCCCCATGGGACTTCTGGAGCGTGTTCTTGCTGTCCGTCCTCCGTGATGCGGGCTGGCCTATCTGGCCCCTGCTTGCCACTTCCGTCCTTTGCCTGGCGCTGATTCTGGAGCGGTTCTTCAGCTTGCGCCGCAGCCAAGTGGCGCCAGCCGGGCTGGTCACCCAGGTGCTGGACATGGTCCGCAACCGCCAGGACACGCCGGAAGCCATCGCTCGCCTCGAACGCAGTTCACCGCTGGGCCGCGTCCTGGCCGAAGTTCTCCGCCAGCGTCACCTTCCGCGCGACGAAATGCGCACGGCCGTCGAGGATACGGGGCGATCGGTGGCCCATGAACTGGGCCGGTATGTCAGCGCCATCGGGACCATTGCCGTCGTGGCGCCGCTGCTGGGCCTGTTCGGCACGGTCGTCGGCATGATCGATATCTTCGGTTCGTACTCCCCTACGGGCGGCGATCCGGCGCAACTCGCCCATGGCATTTCGGTGGCCCTGTACAACACGGGTTTCGGCATCCTGATCGCCATTCCCGCGATGATCTTCCACCGCTATTTCCGCGGCCGGGTCGACGACTATCTGCATATGCTCGAAGCGGCCGCTTCCCGCACGGCGCGGATACTGGCGGCGCCGCCGCGGCGCCGCGTCGACGAAGACGAACCGTTGTTCACGCCTCGCACCGCGCCGGTCCAGGATCCGCTGGCATGAATTTCGGCAATCATCGCCGCGAGGACGAGCTGGAGATCAATCTGATCCCGCTCATCGACGTCCTGCTGGTTATCCTGATCTTTCTGGCTGCCACCACTTCGTTCGCCCGCTTCAGCCAGTTGAAAGTCACACTGCCGCAGGCAACGGCGGAACAGCGCGCAACGGCGCCCATCGAAGTCGCCATCAGTCAAGACGGCCATTACGCATTGAACGGCACGCTTCTCGAAGCCACCAGCACGGAGGAAATCGCCGAGGCCCTGCGGCAGGCCGTCGCCGGCAAGGCCGATGCGGTGCTGGTGATCAATGCCGATGCGCTTGCGACGCACCAGACCGTCGTCAACGTCATGGAAGCGGCACGCCTGGCGGGCATTGCCCGGGTCAATTTCGCCACCCAGCTCGCCCGGTGAGCCAGATCGCCCGCACGCTCCTTCAGCGCCAGTGGCAGGACGGCGGATGGCTGTCCGGCCTGCTCGCGCCCCTGTCAGGCCTGGCCTGGCTCGCCGTCGTTGGAAAGCGCGCGCTCTACGGGCGCGGGTGGCGCCAGGCCTACCGTGCGCCGGTGCCGGTCATCGTAGTAGGCAACATCTACGTGGGAGGCACGGGCAAAACGCCGGTGGTGATCGCCCTCGTTCAAGCTTTGCGTGAACGCGGCTGGACGCCAGGGGTGGTCAGCCGTGGCTACGGCGTCAAGGTGGGCCCCCTGGCCCGGACCGGGCGCGGCGACCTTTCGCCGGAGCGGTTTGGCGACGAGCCCGCGCTGATTGCCCGCGCGACCGATGCGCCGGTCGGCATCCATCCGGACCGGCCCCGAGCAGTCCGCGCCCTGCTCGGCGCCTTCCCGGACGTCGACGTCATCGTTTCGGACGACGGTCTGCAGCACCTGGCGCTGGCACGCGACGTCGAGATCGTCGTTCAGGACGGACGCGGCACCGGCAATGGCCGGCTGCTGCCCGCGGGGCCCTTGCGGGAACCCGCAAGCCGCCTTGAACACGTCGACGCCATTGTCACGAACACCGCCTCGCCGCCGCCCGCTGCCCCAGGCGGCGCTTCGCCCCCCCGGCAGGTCAGCATGTGGATGGAGCCCGGCGAAGCCTGGAATCTGCGCGACGGCAGCCTGCGCGCCTTGTGGGAACTGCAGGCGGAGTACGGCGCTGGCGGAATTGCCGCCGCCGCCGGCATCGGCAATCCCGACCGTTTTTTCGCCACGCTGCGGGCGGCCGGCGTCGCCCTTGAAACCACCCTGCCGCTGCCCGACCATTACAGTTATGCGCAATCGCCCTTTGCCGGAATCAAGGCCGGGTTGATCTTGGTGACGGCCAAGGATGCGATCAAGTGCAGCGGCCTGGGCGATAACCGTTTATGGGCCGTGCCGGTCACACCGCGGTTTTCCGATCCGGACTTTTTCGACTGGATCGCGGCGCGCGTGGGCCGAGTGGCGCGCCGCGGCGGGGATAACTAAAATGCCGATCATGGAATCCCGTCTGCTCGATATACTCGTCTGCCCCATTTGCAAGGGCCCTCTCCGCTACGATCGTCCGCAGGCCGAGCTCGTCTGCGTGGCGGACCGGCTGGCCTATCCCGTGCGTGACGGTATTCCGGTCATGCTGGAAAGCGAAGCCAGAAATCTCGATGCCGAGCGCGGCGCCGACGCGTCGTAGGGCATCGTGGATTTCATCGCCATCATTCCGGCGCGCGCCGCCTCCACCCGGCTTCCCGACAAACCGCTCGCAGATATCGCGGGCAAACCCATGGTCGTGCGCACCGCGGATCGCGCGCGCCTGTCCGCCGCCAGCCGGGTGCTCGTCGCCACCGACGACCCCCGGGTCGCGGACGCCGCGCAGGCGCACGGCCATGAGGCCCTCATCACGCGCGCGGACCATCCCACCGGCACGGATCGGCTGGCAGAGGCAATAGATCTGCTCGGACTGGCTGACGACGCCATTGTGGTCAACGTGCAAGGGGATGAACCGCTGATAGAGCCTGCGTTGATCGACGCCGTCGCCGGCCTGCTTGCCAGCCGCCCGGACGCCGCCATCGCGACTTGCGCCTGCCCGGTCGCGGACGCGCAGGCCCTGTTCAATCCCAACGTGGTCAAGGCGGTGTGCGCCGCCGATGGGCGGGCGCTGTATTTTTCCCGCGCGCCCATCCCCTGGGCGCGCGATGCCTTGGCCGACGGCCAACGGCGGATGGCCGAGGGGCTGCCCGCATGGCACCATGTCGGCCTTTACGCGTACCGCGCCAACTTCCTGCGCCGCTTCCCGCGCCTGGCGCAAGGCGTTCTGGAACGTTTCGAATCACTTGAACAATTGCGCGCCCTGGAACACGGCTACACGATTCTGGTGCACCAGGTGCAGCACGCGCCCGCTGCCGGGGTCGACACCCCTGCCGATCTGGAGCGCGTTCGTGCCCACTATGCAAATGCGTTATAAGGGATTCGTCCAGCCGCACGCAGGCAAGCTCGCGATGCGCGATGCGGCATAATCGGGCCCAACAAAAGAATTACATCCTCAGGAGTTCCTATGCGTCTCATCCTGCTCGGCCCGCCAGGCGCCGGTAAAGGCACCCAGGCCGGTTTTATCACCCAGCATTTCGGCATTCCGCAGATTTCCACGGGAGACATGCTACGTGCGGCGGTCAAGGCCGGGACGCCTTTGGGCCTGGAAGCCAAAAAGGTCATGGACGCAGGCGGTCTGGTTTCCGACGAAATCATCATTGGCCTTGTGCGCGACCGGCTGGCCCAGCCGGATTGCGCCAAGGGCTATCTTTTCGATGGCTTCCCGCGCACCATCCCGCAGGCAGACGCCTTGAAGGACGCAGGCGTCAAGCTGGACTATGTCGTGGAGATCGAAGTTCCTGAAGAAGACATCATCGAACGCATGAGCGGACGGCGCGTGCATCCCGCCAGCGGCCGCAGCTATCACGTGCGCTTCAATCCCCCCCGGGCGGAAGGCAAGGACGACGTGACCGGTGAGCCGCTCGTGCAGCGCGACGACGATCGGGAAGAAACCGTACGCCACCGTCTGTCGGTCTATCGCGAACAAACCCGCCCCCTGGTGGACTACTACGCGAACTGGGCGAAATCCGATTCCCAGGCGCCCCGCTATCGCAAGATCTCGGGCGTGGGCGCCGTGGACGAAATCCGTACGCGGTTGTTCGACGCGCTTCAAGGCTAGCAGCGGATCAGGCAGGGGAACGCATTTATGGAAATCGCGAATAAGGTGTTTATCGTCACGGGCGGCGCCTCGGGCCTTGGCGCCGGAACGGCTCGCATGCTGGCGGCCAACGGCGCCAGTGTCGTCATCGCGGACGTGCAGGACGAAGCCGGAGGCAGCCTGGCCGCCGAACTCGGGCAGCATTACGTCCATTGCGACGTCACGCAGGAGTCCGATGCGCAGGCCGCCGTGGCCGCGGCCACGGCGCTGGGCCCGCTCTTCGGCCTGGTCAACTGCGCCGGGATCGCGCCGGCCGCGCGCATCGTGGGCAAGAACGGCCCGCACCCCCTGGACCTTTTCCAGAAAGTCATCGCCATCAATCTGGTTGGCAGTTTCAACATGATGCGCCTGGCCGCCCACGCCATGAGCGCCAACACGCCGGAACCCACTGGCGAACGCGGCATCCTGATCAATACCGCCTCTGTTGCCGCCTACGACGGCCAGATCGGCCAGGCCGCTTATGCCGCGTCCAAGGCCGGCGTGGCTGGCATGACGCTGCCCATCGCACGCGACCTTTCCAAGCTCGGCATACGATGCATGACGATCGCGCCCGGCATTTTCGGCACGCCGATGATTTTCGGCATGCCGCAGGAAGTGCAGGATTCTCTGGCCGCCAGCATCCCCTTCCCCGCCCGGCTCGGCCGTCCCGAGGACTATGCCAAGCTGGTGCACAGCATCATCACGAACGAAATGCTCAACGGCGAAACGATCCGTCTGGATGGCGCGATCCGCATGCCGCCCAAGTAAGCACGTCGAACCTTCGCCGCCCGGCCACATAGACCCGTCTACGCCATGAGTTTGTTGCGATCGGCCGCCACGGTCAGCAGTTTCACTTTGCTGTCCCGAATCGCCGGCCTGATCCGAGACGTGCTGGTGGCCCGCGCCTTCGGCGCAGGGCCGCTTACCGACGCGTTCTGGGTAGCCTTTCGGATCCCCAACCTGCTGCGCCGCCTGTTCGCGGAAGGCGCCTTCGCCCAGGCGTTTGTGCCGATCCTGGGCGATGCGCGAACCAGGAACGGCGAAGAAGCGGTACGCCATCTGCTGGACCGTGTGGCGCTGTTGCTGACCTGCGCGCTCATGCTGGTGACTGCGGCGGGTATCGTGCTGGCCCCATGGGTGGTGACGGCGATGGCCAGCGGGCTGCGAGGCGAGGCCGGCGCGGACGCGTTCGATGCCGCCGTGTGGATGACGCGGGCGATGTTTCCCTACATCCTGTGCATGTCGTTGGTCGCCTTCGCGTCGGGCGTGCTGAATACCTGGCGCCATTTCGCGGTACCTGCGTTCACGCCCGTGCTTCTCAATCTGAGCATGATCGCGGCGTGCCTTTGGCTGGCGCCCCGCTACGACCCGCCAGTCTACGCACTGGCCATTGGCGTGATGGCAGGCGGCGTGCTGCAACTGGCCATCCAATGGGCCGCACTGGCGCGGCTCGGGCTGGTGCCACGGTACAGCCTGCGGGTGCGGGAAGCGTGGCGCGACCCCGTCGTCCGGCGCATCCTGAAGCAGATGCTGCCTGCCATCCTGGGCGTCTCCGTGGGCCAGATTTCGCTGTTGATCAACACCAATATCGCGACGTGGCTGCCGCCTGGAAGCGTGACGTGGCTCTCCTATGCCGACCGCCTCATGGAGTTTCCCACCGCGCTGCTTGGCGTGGCGCTGGGCACCGTACTGCTGCCTAGCCTGTCGGCCGCGAATGCGCGCGCGGATGGCGACGCCTATAGCGCACTGCTTGATTGGGGCTTGCGCTTGACGCTGCTGCTGGGCTTGCCCAGCGCACTCGGCATGGCGCTGCTGGCCGACGGATTGGTGGCCACCCTGTTCCATTACGGCGCCTTTGCCGTCCGGGATGTCCTGCAGACCCGGCTCGCCGTCATGGCGTATTCGGTCGGACTGATTGGCCTGCTGTCCGTAAAAATCCTGGCGCCGGGCTTCTATGCCCGGCAGGACATCCGGACGCCGGTCAAGATTGCGATCGTCGCCCTGGTGGCAACGCAGTGCCTGAACCTGATCCTGGTGCCCCGCCTTGCGCACGCGGGGCTGGCGCTGGCGATCGCCCTGGGCGCGTGCATCAATGCCTCCCTGCTCCTGTGGGTGTTGCACAAGCGGGGCGTCTACCGCCCCGCACCCGGCTGGAGCGTGTTCCTGCTGCGCCTGCTGCCGGCCTTGGCCGCCCTTGCAGGCGTGCTCCTGTACGCAGACGCGCGTTTGAACTGGCTGGCGCTGCAGGCGCACAGCGGCCAGCGCATCCTGCTGCTTGCCGCCGTCCTGGCAGCCAGCGCCTTCGCTTACTTCGGCGTACTGGCATTGTGCGGCTTCCGCCCGCGGGACTTCACCCGCAGGCGCGCCATCAAGCCTGCATAGCCATTCATTCAAGCCACCCGGCCGCCCAGCCAGTGTCTCGGCGGCGGCTGCGCCTGCCCGGAAGACCGATTTTTTGCTTACCCCACTGGCAAATTTGGCCGGTTCTTGATAAAACGCTTTAATATTTACAATTCGACACCCCGACTCGCTCACCCTCGGACCCCGTTTTGGAAAAGGACGCCCCTCCGGACAGATCGACGCCCGTGGCAGACCAGGTCGTGAACTGGCTGCTGCTGTTGCGTTCCGGCCGCGCCTCCCAATCCGATTACGCCGACTTCCTGGCGTGGCGGGCCGAGAATCCCCTTCACGAGAGCGCCTGGCAGCAATTGACCTCGGCGCTCGGATCATCTTTCGGGCGTCTCAGCGATTTCTACCCCATCGGTTTTGCAACCCCGGGCAGCGGTGCCGCCGCGCCGCCTGCCGCGTCCTATGGATCCCAAGCCCTGGTACCCCGCCATTTGCGGGTGAACCGTACGCGCCGCCGCCTGCTGGCTGGCGCGCTCGGGCTGGGCATGGCGGCCGCGGCCGGTATCGGGCTGAACGAGGTCTACCCGTTGCACAACCTGACGGCCGACGCCGCCACTGCCACCGGGGAACGCCGCCTGTACAGGCTCTCGGACGGCAGCCAGATGCTTCTGGACGCACGTTCCAGGGTTCGCCTGGACTTTGCAGGCGCCGTTCGCAATGTCCGGCTGCTGGAAGGCGCCGTCACCGTCTCCGTGGCCCATGACCCCAACCGCCCGTTCACTGTGACCACCGACCAAGGCACCGTCCGGGCGCTCGGCACCCGTTTCATGGTGCGCCAGCAGGCGCGCCGCTCGCTGGTCGTCGTGCATGAGCACGAAGTGGAGGTCGAAACGCTCTCAAAGGCGCGCGGTGTTGTCGGCGCCGGGATGGGGGCCCGCTTCGACGATGCGCGCGTCGATACGCCGCGTCCGGAGCTGGTTGCCGACGCGGCGTGGGAAACAGGATGGATCGCGGTGCGCAACCGGCCCCTTGCGGAAGTGGTGGCGGCGCTGCGGCCGTACCGTAGCGGGATGCTGCGCGTATCCATGGCGGCCGGGGGCCTGCCGGTGACCGGACAGTTCCCCTTGGACGATACGGACGCCACCCTGGGCACGCTGGAGCGGAGCATGCCCATCACCGTGCGTCGCATCACGCCGTGGCTCGTGACGATCGACGTGCTGTCCTCGTAGCCCGGCCAACGCGTAAAGCTTGCAATCCGGGCCATAGTTGCTAAAATAGCGAGCTTTGCCGAATTTCTAACATACTCGCAACATGGCCAATACCGCCCAAGCTCGCAAGCGTGCCCGCCAATCGGTGGAACGCAACAAGCACAACTCCAGCCTGCGCTCGATGCTGCGCACCGCCATCAAGCGCGTGCGCCAAGCCGTGGAAGCCGGCGACAAGGCCGCCGCGACTGCCGTGCTGCAGAAGGCGACCAGCGTGATCGACCGCGTCGCGGACAAGAACATCATCCACAAGAACAAGGCTGCTCGGCACAAGAGCCGCCTGTCGGCCGCTGTCAAGTCGCTGGCCTGATCCGGCTGATTGCAACTAAGCCCCGGCTGCTTCGCCGCCGGGCTTGGCTCGCGACAAAAGCATTCAGTCGAACAAGCGACTTCGCGCGCAACGGCACGCCTGCCCGCGAGCTTTGCGCGAACCTCTCGGCAAATCGAAAGGACGCCCCGTGTGAACGGCGCCTCCCAGGTTGGCTGTACAGCTCCAACCTTCGGCGCGCTCCAAGGGACGTCCTTTTTGTTTTCGATTCGCCGGTGGCTATCCGTGCGTCTGGCGAGCCGCCGGCCAGACGCTACACGCCTATCGGAAGCTCTCCCGCAGCGCGAACGTCGCCTGCTTGAACACGCCCAGGTCGGTCCCCACGGCGACGAAGTGCATCCCCATATCGAGATAGCGGCGCGCGTCCGCCGGTACCGGGGCGAGTATCCCCACCGCCTTTCCATGGGCGGACGCACGCTCGTAAAGATGCCGTATCACCGCCTGCACGTCGGGGTGCGCAGGGTTTCCGATATGCCCGAGCGCCGCGGCCAGGTCCGAAGGACCGATGAAGATGCCGTCCACGCCCTCCACCGCGGCGATTTCGTCTACCGCCTCGATGCCGCGCCGGCTCTCGATCTGCAACAGTACGCAGATGTTGTCGTTGATGGTCTGCAGATAGTCCGGCACGGTCCCGTAGCGGTTGCTGCGTTGCATGCCCGCGACGCCGCGAATACCGGCCGGCGGATAGCGCGTGGCCGCGACAGCCCGGCGCGCTTCATCCGCGGATTCGATGAAAGGAATCAGCAGGTTGTAGAACCCGATATCCAGCAGCCGCTTGATCTCGACGGGATCGTTGATGGTTGGGCGGCCCACGGGCGCCGCGTCGCTGCCCTGCAAGGCTTGCAATTGCTGCAGGAACATGGGGACGTCGTTGGGCGAATGCTCGCCGTCCAGCAGCAGCCAATCGTAGCCCGCCAGGCCGGCCAGTTCGGCGGTGATATGGCTGGCCATGCACATCCAGAAGCCAATCACCTGTTCACGCGCGAGAATGCGCTGGCGAAAGCGGTTGGGGAGCGGTGAAGTCATCGTCGTGATCCTATCTGTGGGTGAGCGGGATCAGGCTTTGGCAGCCATGGGCGCAAGTACGAAGTCGGCGCGGCAGCGTTCGCATATCTCGCGCAGACGCATTTCCAGCGCCGCTGGGATAGGGATGCCTTCGCGTTCCCGGCGGGCCCGCTCCCGCGCTTCCGGTTCGCCGGCCACCTGCACCGGCACGTCCGGCTGCGCGCGAGGCGCTTCATGCATGGCGTCGATCATCTCGTCCAGATCGGCCTCGAAGGAGCCCGCGTCGCGGAACGCGTCCGGATTCAAGGCAAGAAAGAAATGGCCGATATTGTCGGGATCGCCGGGCTGCCGCCGCTTGGCATGCACGGCGGCGAAACCGCTGCCGTTCAGGGTGGATCCCAATATCTGCGCCATCATGGCGAGCCCATAGCCTTTGTGGCTGCTCATGGCCGGAGTGCCGCCCAGCGGCGTCAAGCCCCCTTCTGGACGATCGAAGATATATGTCATGGCCTGCGCGGCGTCGGTAACCGGCTCGCCACGTTCGTCCACCGCCCAGCCTGGCGGCAGCGGCTTGCGATGGAAGTCGTATACCTTCACCTTATTGGCCGCGACGGTGGTGGTCGCCATATCCAGAACGAAGGGTTCGTTGCGCGCCGCCGGCGCGGCGAAAGCGATGGGATTGGTGCCCAGCATCGGCATGGCCGCATGGGTCGGAACCATGATGACGCCATTGGCGCTGCTGGTCACCAGCCCGACGACGCCGCGGCGGACGGCGATGCGGGCGTAAACCCCCGCAGCGCCGAAGTGGTGGGAATTGCGTACCGCGACCGCGCCAACCCCGTGCTCGAGCGCTTTGTCCACTGCCATGCGCATGGCTTGCTCGGCCGCGGGATAGCCTAGGCCGCCCATGCCGTCCAGCAACGCCGAGGCCGTGCTGTCGCGTACCACACGGGGACGCGCGGCGATGGCCAGCGTCCCGGCCAGCACTTTTTGCTCGTAACTGGGCAGCATGGAAATCCCATGCGAATCGATGCCGAGCAGATCGGTTTCGGCCATCAGATCGGCGGCCGTGCCGGCCAGGTCCGGCTGCATGCCCCACGCACTCAGCACCCGCAGAATCTGCTCGCGCACGGATTCGGGCGATGCATTGAAGGTGGATGTTCCGTTGCTTGCCACTGCATGTCTCCTGTTTTGTGGGCCGCGTTCTTGGGGCGCAAAAGGCCGCGAATCAGTCGCGTTCGCGATCGACCAGCCGATACCGCGCCTGCCCCAGATGAAATTGCATGGTCGTGCGCGCCCGCTCGCCATCCTGTTCGCGGATGGCGGCCAGGATGCTCGCGTGTTCGTCCATGACCCGTTCGGCGCGCTGCTTCGATCCTGTGCGCGTCAAGTTCAGCGAAAGCCGCATGAAGCCGTGTATGGACTCATGGATGGTTTCCAGCACGCCAAGGAAGAAGTCGTTGCCGCTGGCCTCGGCGATGCTTGCGTGAAAAGCCAGATCCGCCTCCGCGGACACCCTGCCCTGCGCCAGCGCCTCGGCAAAGGCCTGGTGCGCCTCGACGATCTTCTTCAATTGTTCGTCGGTACGTCGCATCGCGGCCAGCCGCGCCGCCTCCCCTTCCAGCGCCAGCCGCACCTCCTGCGCACGCAGGTACGCCCCGACGTTCTGCACGTCGCCAAACGTTTTCAGGCGCGGGGCCGGCTGATGAATGACGAAGGTTCCCAAGCCCTGGTAGGCGCTGACCAGGCCATCGGCGCGCAGCCGCAGCAGAGCCTCTCGCACAACGGGACGCGAAACGCCGAACTGTTCACAGATCTCGTGCTCCGAGGGCAGCTTGTCGCCGACATTGAGCTCGCCCGACGCAATGCGGTCGAAAATCTGCCCGTACAGCTGGTCCCCCAATCGCACGCGCTGACTGCGGTCCAGCGTGCGGGCGCTCTCTCCGTTTGCCACGGTCGCTTCGGCCGTCCGGCCTTCGTGGGGCAGGTCCGACGCACGGTGCTTGCTGGACAAATCGCTCTCCTTCGAATCGAGCCCTAATCGTACGTCATCGAGGCGGCGCAGCCGAAGCGCGCCGCGGCAAGTCCCCAGGCAACGCCTTGACGCTATGCCGCCGCGAATTCCCGGTCGCGTTCGAACAAGGCGCGCGCGACCGGCGCCACCTGTTCCCGTTCGGCTGGGGTCAGCCCGGACAACAGGGGCAGCATGGGCCCCATATCGGCAACGCCGGCCAGTGTCACCGCATCGTGCAGCACCCGGATGGGGCTGATGCTGTCCCGGCAATCCTCCAGCGGCATGTAGGCAGCGCGCACCGCTTCCGCCTCATGTACCCTGCCAGCCTGCAGCAGACGAAGCAATTGCATCGACCCGCGCGGCGCCACGCAAACCGAACCGGAAGTGAAGCTTTGCAGGCCGAACTGCCGGAAATGAACGATGGCCGGCCGTTCGCCGATACCGCTGACCATGAGGCGCGCGTCGACTTCCTTGAGCAGGGCGGACAGGTAGGCGTCCTGGGACGGATCTTCACGCACCACGGCGTATTTGACTGCGGCAATGCGCCCTTCCTCGACCAAGCGCGCCAAGGTGGATGGCGCGATGTAGTTCGCAGCCTTGATGTAGATCACGACCTGACGCGAGATGGCGTCGCTGAAGCGGCGGATGCCGTCGGCCAGGCCCGCGTCCGTGAACGGAAAGGACATCGGAAGCAGCATGGCTGCCGGGAAAGCCCGCGACTTGAGGACCGCGGCCTGGTCCATCAATTTCCCATAATCCGGACCGGCCGATGGCAGCACCCAGGTGTCGGCGCCTGCGTGTTCGGCAAGGAAGTCCAGCACCCGGGCGTATTCGCTGACGGCAAGGTTGTAGAAGTTTGCATTGCCGCCATACATCACGCTGCGCACCCCGCCCTGCTCAAGATGCCGCAGAAGCGCGGCATTGGCCTGGGAATTGAGCGTCAGATCTGCGTGACGGGCCAGCGGCGGCACCGCGATGACCGAACGGCCTAGATCGTCCACGGTAACAAGCGTGGTTTTCATGGGGAGCTCCTGGGTAGAGGGGTTGGCGGGTCGGCGTTGGCGGGTTGCGACGGCGCACCGGTGCGATCGCGAGCACGGCGCTGCAAGCAGCTTGTCGGACAAGCGCGAACAGAATGCTGACAAGTATACTTGGTTGACATATCTACACTCAATCCATATAGTTGTCTAACAAGCACGTAGTCCGACAACCTACAACAGGACAAGCGCGCGGGGATCCCTGCACTCAGGCGCGCCCCTGACAACAGGAGACAAAAATGACCGGTCCGATTCGCGCCTTCGCGCTCGCCGCGGCCTTCGCACTGGGCGTCGCCGCGCCCGCCCTTGCCAAATATCCCGACAAACCGGTTACGGTGATCGTCCCGTTCGTCCCTGGCGGTTCCTCCGACATCACAGCGCGTGCCGTTTTGCCAGGCTTGAACAAGATCTTTGGTCAGACATTCGTCGTGGAGAACAAACCCGGGGCCAACGGCGCCATCGGGGCGCAGGCGCTGGCGCGCTCGACGCCGGATGGCTACACGATGATGGTCGGCTCCATCGGCACTTTCGCCATCAACCAGGCGCTGTACAAGGACTTGTCCTATAACCCCAGCAAGGACTTCAAGTACCTGACCATGGCGGTGCGCAACCCGAATGTGCTGGTGGCGGCCCCCACCTTCCCCGCCAACAACGTCGAAGAGCTCATCTCATACGCCAAGAAAAACCCTGGCGCGGTGTCCTATGCCTCGTCCGGCACCGGTTCGTCCGATCATTTATCGGCCGTGCTGTTCCGCCAGAAGACGGGCACCACCGGCGTTGACGTCCCCTACCGCGGCGGCGCGGCGGCGATCAGCGACCTCATGGGCAGCCAGGTCAACGTGTCTTTCCAGAACCTTGGCGCCGTGCTGACCCACATCAAGGCAGGCAAACTGAAGGCGCTGGCGACGACGGGCGAACAGCGCATCCCGGACCTGCCCAATGTACCGACGATGAAGGAAGCCGGCGTCAGCGATATGGTGGTGTACTCCTGGCAGGGCTTCGCCGTGCCCGCCGCGACGCCGCAGGACATCGTGACGTCGCTTTCGGACGCATTGCGCAAGACGCTGCGTGACCCCGCGGTCGAGAAGACGCTGAATGGCCTGGGTTTTGAAGTGGTGGCCGACAGCCCGGAAAAATTCACGGCATTCCAGCAACAGGAGGTCAACCGCTGGAAGGACGTGATCTCCAAGGCCAACATCAAGTTGGAGTAGCATAACCGCGCTCTCCGGAACTCCTGAACGACAGACGACATGACCGCCAAGCACCGCATCATCCAGGTCGGCTCCTACGCCGGATCCCCCACCGCGAACGACCGCCTGGCGCGGGACTACGATGTCGTCGAGCTCTGGAAGTATCCCGACCGGAAGGCCGCCCTGGCCGAGCACGGCAAAGGGGTCGACGTGCTTGTGACGTCGGCCAGCATGGGATGCACTGCAGAGATCATCGATGCGCTGCCCGACCTCAAGGCCATTTGCAGCTGGGGCGTCGGCTACGAGACCATCGACGTCAAAGCGGCCCAGCGCCGTGGGATACAGGTCAGCAATACACCCGACGTTCTGACCGACTGCGTTGCCGATCTGGCGTGGGGTCTGATCCTCGCCGCCGCCCGCCGCATCGCTTATGGCGACCGTTTCGTGCGCACCGGCGGCTGGGGGCAGGTCCACGGCAGCATCCCGCTTGGCAGCCGTGTCAGCGGCAAGAAGCTGGGTATCGTGGGCCTGGGCCGCATCGGCCAAGCCATCGCAAAGCGGGGCAGCGGGTTCGATATGGAGGTCCGTTACCACGGCCGCCGCCGTCGCGATGACGTCCCTTACACGTATGAAGCGTCGCTGCGCGACCTGGCGGCGTGGGCCGATTTTCTCGTGGTCGCGACGGTCGGCGGCCCCAGCACCTTCCATCTGATTTCGAAGGAAGTGATCGAAGCGCTGGGGCCCAAGGGCACCATCGTGAACATCGCGCGTGGCCCCGTCATCGACGAGAACGCCTTGGTCGAAGCCTTGCAGACCGGCAAATTGGGCAATGCCGCCTTGGACGTTTTCGAACATGAACCGAAGGTGCCCGACGCGCTCAAGGCAAACGACAATGTGGTGCTGCTGCCCCATATCGGCAGCGCGACGCTGGAAACGCGCCTCGAGATGGAAAACCTGATGCTGGCGAATCTGGAGGCTTTCTTGAAAACCGGGAAGGTACTGACGCCGGTCGTGGAATAAGCCCCCGATTGCGATAAACCGTCGCCCATCTACAGAGGATGGGCGATTTCCCTTTCCTGGGTCTTCAGGCGATTATCTTTGGCGAAATCGACGACGAACTTCCATGCGAGAGGCTCGAGTTCGCGCAGGCGTTCATCGACCACCACACTGCGTTCGCCATCGATGATGACCGGCATCACATAGGGCGAGTAGTACAGCCCGCGCGTGCTCGGCGCGCTGCCCGGCGGCCGGAATTGCGCCATGACGCCAGCGAGCCGCTCGGCCCAATCGCTGGGGCGAAAGCGCCGTCCATCTTCCGTAACACCGAGAATAACGAGTTGTCGCACGCGGAATACCGTTGGTTCTGCTATCGGCGACGAGCGCTCGCTGCGCCGTCAGGGACGTGGCCGCAGGACTCGTGCCGCGGCGCCGATTGTATATGATTGAAGCTTACGGATTGTATTCGGCGCGCGCCCTCGCGGTCGAACTGAGGCCTTTACGCTGGCATTTGCAGCGAACCCCGGCATAAAGGACGCGTTCGCAAAGTACAGGCATAATGAGGCGCCCCGCCCGCCCCTCTCCAGCGGGCCGGACCAACGATTTGCAGACTGACCATGACAACAGCAAGCACTCCAAATGGCCCCTTGCGGCATTTTCTGCAATTCCGGGATTTCTCTGCGGCTGAAATCGCCTACGTGCTGGATCGCGCACGCCTGATAAAGGACAAGTTCAAACGCTACGAGCCGCACATGACCCTGCACGATCGCACCTTGGCGATGGTCTTCGAAAAAGCGAGCACGCGTACACGCGTTTCGTTCGAAGCGGGCATGTACCAGATGGGCGGATCGGTCATCAACCTGACGTCCAACGACTCCCAGCTGGGCCGCGCCGAGCCCATCGAGGATACCGCTCGCGTCATCTCGCGCATGGTCGATATCGTCATGATCCGCACGTTCGAGCAGACGCGCATCGAACGCTTCGCCGCGCATTCACGCGTGCCGGTCATCAACGGCCTGACCAACGAATTCCACCCTTGCCAGATCCTGGCCGACATCTTCACCTATGTGGAACACCGCGGGCCGATCGCCGGCAAGACGGTGGCCTGGGTCGGGGATGCGAACAATATGTCGTACACCTGGCTCCAGGCGGCAGAGATGCTTGGGTTCACGCTGCACGTCTCGACGCCGTCCGGCTATGAGCTGGACCCGGCGCGCATCGGCACGCCGCCCGACGGCGTGCTGCGGCAGTTCAGGGACCCGATGGAGGCCTGCCGCGGCGCGCATCTGGTGACGACCGATGTGTGGACCAGCATGGGATATGAAGCGGAAAACGAGCAACGCCGCGCGGCATTCGCCGACTGGTGCGTCGATGCCGACATGATGGCCGTGGCTTCGCCCGATGCCGTATTCATGCATTGCCTGCCGGCGCACCGCGGTGAAGAAGTCACCGGCGAGGTCATCGATGGGCCGCAAAGCGTGGTTTGGGACGAGGCGGAAAACCGGCTGCACGTCCAGAAAGCCCTGATGGAATTCCTGCTTCTGGGCCGGCTGTCCTGACTTCCAGGCCGGTCGCGTTCATTCGCACGCGGCAAAGAGTCTTCGCGATCCGACGAAAAACGTCCGTTGCGCCCGCCCTTCCGGCGGGCGCAATGTTTTGCGGCGCCGTAGGGCATGCACGTCGCTGTCGCGCGACCGCGCCATCGCCCCTCGTCCCTCTTCTCTTTCCCGTTCTCCTGCCTTCCCGCTTCCGCCGGATCAACGTCCATACCCCGGACTTACCCTCGATCGGGACAACCCGGATTTCCTGCGCCGCTACGCGAATATAGTATACAAAGTACGGTTCCGTCGGGCCCTCAGGAGGAGCAGTGGATCGTCCCATCGACACAGCGGCATCCGCCGCGTCCGGCTTGCGCTATATGCCTCTGTGGCGATGCCTGCAGGCGCTTCGCGACGGCGAAATCACGGCCGAGGCGCTGGTGGACGCTTGCCACGCTGCCTTTCTGGAAAACCACCCCGCCATCAACGCCCTGCCCGTCCACGACTATGACGCGGCCAGGATCGAGGCACGGCGCGCCGATGCGGCACGCCGTGACGGCGCCCTCCCGAGTCCGCTGCACGGCATCCCCTTTTCCATAAAGGAAAGCTTCGACGTCGCGGGCTGGCCCACGACGTGCGGCGACCCCGCCCATGCCGGCCGCCGTGTCTCCGAAGATTCCGATGTGGTGCGGCGGCTGCGGCAGGCGGGCGCGATCCTGGTGGGCAAGTCAAATGTGCCGGTCTACCTGCGCGATTGGCAAAGCTACAACGCGCTGTACGGCACCACCCGCAACCCGCATGATCCGGCGCGCACGCCGGGCGGCTCATCGGGCGGCAGCGCCGCCGCCGTCTGCACCGGCATGAGCCTGTTCGACGTCGGTTCGGACATCGGTTCCTCGCTGCGCAATCCGGCCCATTACTGCGGCGTCTTTTCCCACAAAAGCAGTCATGGGCTGATCTCGCTGCGCGGGCATGGCATCGGCGGAACCGACGCGGCGCCGGACATCAATGTTGCCGGCCCCATCGCGCGTTCGGCACGCGACCTTGAAATCCTGCTCGGCGTGCTTGCCGGCGGGGCCGACGGCGCGACTGCCCACATGCCGCTGCGGCCCGCGCCAGACCGGCCGCCGCGCGAGTTCCGCGTGGCGGTTCTGCCAACCCATCCGTTCGCGCCGGTCGACGCAGATGTCGCCGGCGCCATCGAGACGCTGGGCCGCCGCTTGTCGGCCATGGGCGTGCGGGTCAGCTGGAACGCGAAGCCGGCCATCGACGCGCGCGCGCTGTGGCGAACCTATGTGCTGATGCTCCGCGCGGCGACGTCCACGTACATGAGCGATGCCGCGTTCGACACTGTGCGAGCGCTCGCCCGGCATGCCGATCCTGGCGACGACTCCTATGCGGCCCTGCAATATGTGGGCGCAGCGCTGGATCATCGGGCCTGGCTGCGGCTTGCCGAGACGCGGCGCGGCTTTGCCCGCGCCTGGGCGGACTTCTTCGGCGAGCATGACGTGCTGCTGTGCCCGGCGGCCGCCACCGCGGCCTTCCCGTTGAACGAGACCGGCGAGCCGTGGCAACGCACGCTGGACGTGAACGGCGAGGCGCAGCCGATGACGACCCAATTGTTCTGGGCCGGCCATTCCGGCCTTTGCGGCCTGCCATCGACCGTGGCGCCGGCCGGACGCACGGCGGGCGGACTCCCCGTGGGCGTGCAGATCGTCGCGGGCCTCGGACGCGATCTGACTTCCTTGCGCTTTGCCCAATGGCTGGAAGACAACGGCTACGCGTTCCAACCGCCCGTCCGCCTGCGAAGCGCCTGACCGCGCGACCAAGCACCGTATTTCCGTCCTTGCTCAATCAACGATACGAAAAGGGGAAAAGCATGTTTGCCTGGTTCAAGGATTTGACGCGCATGGAGCGCAAAGGGTTTTACGGCGCCTTTCTGGGCCACGCGGTCGATGTCTTCGACTTCATGATCTATTCCTTCCTGATTTCGACCTTGCTGTCCCAATGGAACATGAGCAAGTCGGAGGCGGGCGCCATCGTCACCTACACGCTCGTCTCGTCCCTGGTCGGCGCCATCCTGGCAGGCGTGCTGGCCGACCGCTACGGCCGCGTGCGCGTGCTGCGCTGGACCATCGTGGTGTTCGCATTCGCCTGTTTCATGTGCGGGCTGTCCCAAAGCCCGCAACAGCTCATGGTGTTCCGCATCATCCAGGGCCTGGGCTTCGGCGGCGAGTCGTCGCTGTGCATGGTTCTGGTCACGGAGATGATCCGCAACCCGGCGCACCGCGGCAAGTATTCCGGCTTCACGGCAAGCAGCTATTCGTTCGGCTGGGGCGCGGCGGCCCTTGCCTACGCCGCCATGTACGCCGTCATGCCGCCCGAGTATGCCTGGCGCGCCTGCTTCTTCCTGGGCGTGTTGCCGGCGTTCGTGGTCATCTACCTGCGCCGGAATCTGGAAGAGCCGGCCATTTACATGGCCGCGCGGGCGTCGGCCGGCGCACCGCCGCTCAAGCAGAACCTGGGCCGTGTCTTCCGTTTCCCGCTGCTGACGAAAACGGTGCTGTGCAGCCTGCTTTCGGGCGGCATGCTGGGCGGCTATTACGCGATTGCGACCTGGCTTCCGACCTATCTGAAGCTGGAGCGCGGCTTGTCCGTATTCGGCACCAGCTCATATCTGGTCGTCATGATCCTCGGCTCCTTTCTCGGCTACGTGGCGGGCGCCTATGCGACCGACCGCCTGGGCCGCCGCGCCACCTATGTTCTGTTCGCAATAGGCGCGATGGCGATGGCGCTGGTGTACATGATCATTCCCATTTCCAACACGTCCATGCTGTTCCTGGGCTTTCCCATGGGCATCCTGATGCAGGGCATGTTCTCCGGCATCGGCGCCACCATTTCGGAGTCCTACCCCAGCAGCGTGCGCGCCACGGGATACGGCGTCTCGTACAACGTCGGACGCGTCATCGGCTCGTTCTTCCCGCTCAGCGTCGGCTGGCTGAGCGGGGGCAGCCTGGGCCTGGGCGTGTCGATCGCTGTCGTCGCCGGGGTCGGTTACGCGGTGGTGATCATTTCGGCACTGATGCTGCCCGAAACCAACGGGCTCGATCTGTCGCGCATCGATGAAGACGGCGCGCAGCCCGGGCGCGGTATCGCCGCCCCGGCCGACGTGGCCACTTCCCGCACCGTCTGAGGGGCATCGTCCCGCGGCGGGGCAGGCCCGACGCGGGACAAAAGCGCTAAAATTGCGGGTTTTCTTCCCCCAGGCGACACGCAATGGCAACCATCCTTCAGCACATCCCCGTCGGCGAGAAAGTCGGCATCGCGTTCTCAGGCGGTCTGGACACGAGCGCCGCCCTACACTGGATGCGTGAAAAAGGCGCGGTGCCGTATGCCTACACCGCCAACCTGGGGCAGCCGGACGAGCCGGACTACGAGGAAATCCCGCGCCGCGCCATGCTTTACGGCGCTGAAAAGGCACGTTTGATCGACTGCCGCGCCCAGTTGGTGGCCGAGGGCATTGCCGCCCTGCAAAGCGGGGCCTTCCACATTTCCACGGCGGGCATCACCTACTTCAACACCACGCCCATCGGCCGCGCCGTCACCGGCACCATGCTGGTGGCCGCCATGAAGGAAGACGACGTCAACATCTGGGGCGACGGCAGCACCTTCAAGGGCAACGATATCGAGCGCTTCTACCGCTACGGCCTGTTGACCAACCCCGCCCTGCGCATCTACAAGCCGTGGCTGGACCAGGCCTTCATCGATGAACTGGGCGGGCGCGCCGAAATGTCCGAGTACATGCGCCAGTCCGGTTTCGAATACCGCATGTCCGCGGAAAAAGCCTATTCGACCGACTCCAACATGCTGGGCGCCACGCACGAGGCGAAGGATCTGGAGCACCTGAATTCCGGCATCCGCATCGTCCAGCCCATCATGGGCGTGGCGTTCTGGCGCGATGACGTCGAGGTCAAGCGCGAAGAGGTCAGCGTGCGCTTCGTCGAAGGCCGCCCCGTGGCCCTGAATGGCGTCGAGTATGCCGACCCGGTCGAACTGATGCTGGAAGCCAACCGCATCGGAGGCCGCCATGGCCTGGGCATGAGCGACCAGATCGAAAACCGCATCATCGAGGCCAAGAGCCGCGGCATCTACGAAGCCCCCGGCATGGCGCTGCTCTTCATCGCGTATGAGCGCCTGATCACCGGCATCCATAACGAAGACACCATCGAACAGTATCGCGAGAACGGCCGCAAGCTGGGCCGCCTGCTGTATCAGGGCCGCTGGTTCGACCCGCAGGCCATCATGCTGCGGGAAACCGCCCAGCGCTGGGTCGCGCGCGCCGTGACCGGCGAGGTCACCCTGGAATTGCGCCGCGGCAACGACTACTCCATCCTGGACACGGCGTCGCCTAACCTGACGTACAAGCCCGAGCGCCTGACCATGGAGAAGGGCGAATCGGTGTTCTCGCCGCAGGACCGCATCGGTCAGCTCACCATGCGCAATCTGGACATTGTCGACACGCGCGAAAAGCTGTTCACCTACGTTCAGGCAGGCCTGCTGGCCCCCACTGCCGGCGCGGCCCTGCCTCAGCTGAAGGACGAAAAGAAGTAATCGTCACAGCTTGGGGCGCGCGATGGCGCGCCCCGCCCGCCTGAAGACAGCGGCGGTGAACCGAACCCAGGCAGCGCATCGCGCAGCCCGTGAACGGTTCACCGCCGCTTTTTCATGATGCCGGCGATCAGAGCTCGACCTGCATCCCCATTTCGACGACCCGGTTCGGCGGGATCTTGAAGAACTTGGTACTGCGCGTCGAGTTGCGCGCCATGAACGAGAACAAGGCGCGCCGCCAGCCTTGCATCGCGGGCCGCTTGGCGGCGACCACGGTCTGGCGCGACAGATAGTACGAGGTGCGCATCGGCTCCAGATCCAGCTCGGGATAGGCCTCGGCCACTTCACGCAGGGCCTCGGGCACATCCGGCTCTTCCTTGAAGCCGTAGGTGACGACGGCCTGCCAGCTCGAGGCGCTGAGCTTCTTGACCGAAAACCGCTCTTCCGGAGACACGTACGGGACGTCGGCGCTGTGTATCGTCAGGAACAGGACGTGGTCGTGCAGCACCTTGTTGTGCTTTAGGTTGTGCAGCAAGGCCGGCGGCACATTGCCCGGGTTCATGGTCATGAAAATGGCCGTACCGCTCACCCGCGCGGGCGGATATTGCTCCAACTGTTCCATGAACTCGGCCAGGGGCTGCCTGTCGCGCTGCTGCTGTTCGCTGAGCAGATACCGGCCGCGCCGCCATGTCAGCATCAGCGTAAAAACGGCCAGGCCGACCATCAGGGGCAGCCAGCCGCCCTCTTCCACCTTCAGCGCATTGGCGGAAAACAGCAGCAGATCGAAGACGAGCAGGAAGCCCAGCACGCCCCACCACATCAAGCGACGGGGGCCGCTGACGGCCGCACGCGACATCAAGGACAACATCAACACGGACGTCGTCAGCATGGTTCCCGTCACGGCGAAACCATAGGCAGCGGCAAGATTGTCCGAACTGCGGAAAACCACGACCAGAACCAGCACTGCCGCCAGCAACAGGGCGTTGACCTGCGGCAGATAGATTTGCCCTTTCTCGATGGCGGACGTGTGCAGGATTTCCATGCGCGGCCAGTACCCCAGTTGCACGGCCTGGCGAGTCATGGAATAGGCGCCGGAGATGACCGCCTGAGAAGCGATGATCGTCGCCACGGTTGCCAGGCAGACCAGCGGCACGACGCCCCAGTCCGGCGCCAGCAGGAAGAAGGGGTTCGATATCGCGGCCGGGTCCCGCAGCAGCAAGGCGCCCTGCCCGAAATAACAGAGCGTCAAGGCCGGTGCCACCATCCAGAACCACGCGCGGCGGATGGCTCCGCGCCCGAAGTGCCCCATATCGGCATACAGCGCCTCCGCCCCGGTCAGCGCCAGCACGACGGACCCCAGCAGCACGAAGCTGGCGCGCGGGGATTCCACCACGAAATGCAAGCCCCACATCGGATTCAGCGCCGACAGGATGGCGGGCGTTTGCGTGATCTGCCATATGCCCAGCACTGCCAGAGTGGCGAACCACAGGCCCATGATGGGACCGAACAGCTTGCCCACCGTGCCCGTACCGCGCGACTGGATCAGGAACAGACAGATCAGAACGACCAGCGAGATGGGCACGATCCAATGCTCGAACCGGTCCGATACCACGCTGATCCCTTCCAGCGCCGACAGCACGGAAATGGCGGGCGTGATCATGCTGTCGCCATAGAAAAGGGCCGCGCCGAAGATTGCCAGCGCGATCAGCAATGTGCGAGCGCGCCCATGGCGGCCGCGGATGGCAAGCTCGAGCAGCGCCAGCGTCCCGCCTTCGCCGCGGTTGTCGGCCCGCAACACCAGCGTGACGTACTTGAACGACACCACCAGCATCAGCATCCAGAACAGGATCGACAGCACGCCGAGCACGTGTTCCGGCTTGAGGTCGCCGTATCCGACCAGGCACTGGCGCAAGGTGTACAGGGGACTGGTGCCGATGTCGCCATAGACGACGCCAAGCGCCCCGATCACCAGGGCGGCCCTGGACGAAGGCGCATGTTGTGCGGCCGTGGCTGGCGGCGCGCTTGCAGTTCCGGTTGTCATACCTGAATGTCGTGTCGAGTCAATTGCGCCCCCTTCCTGGGGCCGGGAAATACCACGGTCAAGCGCGTTCCAGGGAATTCCGGCCGGCTGGACAGTTTCCACCACGCGCCATGCGCGTGGGCGATCTCGCGGACGATGGCCAGACCCAGGCCGGATCCCCCCGCCGTCGCGGAGGGCGACCGGTAGAAGGCTTCGAAGACCCGGTCCTGGTCCTCCGGAGGAATCCCGGGTCCGTCATCCATCACCGTGAGACTGGGCGGGTTGCCTCCGACGTTCAGCGTGATCCGCCCGCCTTTCCTGCCGTAACGCAGCGCATTGTCGATCAGATTGCCCAGAAGCTCGTCAAGCAGCAGAGGGTCCGCGTCGACCCATACCGGCGAATCCGGCGCGTTCAGATCCAGTTCGAATTGCGCCGCGCGCACCCGGGGAATCCATTCGGCGCCGCTGGCCCTTGCCCATTCGCATAAATCGACACGCACGAAGCTGTCCTGCGGCCGCGCATTGGGGTCGGCACGCGCCAGCACCAGCAATTGCTGTCCCAGGCGGATCATGCGGTCGCTGACGGCCTTGATGCGCTCGGCGCGGGCGCGGACGTCGTCGGGCAAGGGACGCGCCAGCATCAGCTCCGATTCCAGCCGCAGGCCGCTGAGCGGCGTGCGCAGTTGATGCGCCGCGTGGCCGATGAACCGGCGCTGCGCCGCCAGCGAAGCGTCCAGCCTTGCAAGCAGATCGTTGGTATGGAGGACCAGCGGCTCCATCTCGACGGGTACGCCGGCAACCTCGAGGGGCTGCATATCGTCGATGGAGCGCTGCCGGATTTCCTCGGACAGAAGGTTCACCGAACGCAGTCCTGAACGGACCCCATGAACCACGACCCAGGCGAACAGGCCCATCAGCACCACCTGGCCCAGCACCATGAGCAGGAAGAAATCTTCCAGTTCCCACAGCGTCATGTCGAACTTGTGCGTCATGACCCAGGTGGCCGCCAGGTCCAGCATGACCAGAAACAGGATGGCCGGCAACAGGCGCACGACCAGATAGCGGGCCAGCGATCCCCTGGGCAGGAGACCAGGCCGGTAGGCCCGCGCGTCTTGCGCGCTACGGATGCGTTCGGACGGAATATCCACGGTCATGTTCACGGACCACGCCGGCTGCCGGTGGCGGCCGCGTGTCGGGTGGAAGCGCCCGGCCGCTCTGGCGCCACGTCAGGCCGAACCGGCCATTTCCACGTCCAGAAGGTAGCCGAAGCCGCGCACCGTCTGGATGCTGGCGCCCGTGCCTTCGAGGCGCTTGCGCAAGCGGTACACGTAGACCTCCACGGCGTTCTCGCTGAAGTCGGCATCCCAGGCGGACAAGGAATTGACGATCTGGCGCTTGGTGACGACACGGCCTACCCGGGCCATCAGCATCTCCAGGACGGACAGTTCCCGGACGGACAGCGACAGACGCTCGCCATTGACCCTGACTTCGCGGCCTACCGTATCGAAGACCAGCGGGCCGACCTCGATCAAGGGCTGCGCCTGGCCGCTGCGGCGCCGGCCGAACGCACGCACGCGCGCCGCCAGTTCGGGCAGGTCAAAGGGTTTGGTGACGTAGTCGTCGGCGCCGGCATCCAGCCCCGCGACGCGGTCTTCCAATCCGTCACGGGCCGTCAATATGAGCACGGGGACCTGGTTGCCGTCCGCGCGCAGTTGGCGCAGGACATCGAGGCCGCTCATGCCGGGAAGATTGAGATCGAGCAGAAGCAGATCGTAAGGTTGGCCAGCCAGGGCGCCAAGAACCTTGTCGCCATCGGTTAGCCAATCGACCGCATACCCCTGGTCGGCCAGAAACTCCTGCAGCGCATGGCCCAGGGTTGTGTCGTCTTCGATTACCAGTACTCGCATGGCGCGATTCTAGCGCGATCCGGACAGCCGCGCGCTGCCGCGCACGGGCGTCCGGCGAAATATTTCGCGCCTACCTGGCGGGGGCGCCGGCCGCCGGCGCCCGCGGCGCCGAACCGGCCGGGGGCTGCCCGCCGGCGTCGGCCGAGCCGGGTGTCGTCACGAAACCGATCCGTCCCAGCCCCGCGCGCCGTGCCGCGGCCATCACTTTGGCAAGCGTCTCGTAGCGGGTGTTCAGGTCTGCCCGGATGCGGAGTTCCGGCTGCGGCTGCGTCGCCGCGGCGCCCGCGAATCGATCGGCCAGTTCCGACTCGGGCACGGGTTTCTCATCCCAGAACAATTGGCCGCTTGCGTCGATGGCCAGGTCAATGGTCTTGGGTTCTTCCTTGACCGGCTCGGCGCTGACCTGCGGCATGTTGATACGGATGGAATGCGCCAGCAGCGGCGCCGTGATGATGAAAATCACCAGCAGCACCAGCATCACGTCGATGAGCGGCACCATGTTGATCTCCGACATGGCATGACCGCCCGGCCCCTTGTTGTCGAATCCGCCGAAAGCCATTTATTCGCTCCCGCGCACGCCGTTCACGCCGTTGACGGCGCCCGTGCGGCGCATTGCGCGCACCTTGCTGTCGGAAACCGCCACCTGCTGCCCCGTCGTCAGGAACGCGAACAAGTCGTGCGCGAAGGCGTCCAGGCGCGACAGGAACACGCGGTTCTTCCGGACGAAGGCGTTGTAGGCGAGCACGGCGGGGATGGCCACCGCCAGGCCCAGTCCCGTCATGATCAGCGCCTCGCCCACGGGTCCGGCGATGCGGTTGATGGTTACCCCATCGGCCAGGCCGATTCCGACCAGGGCGTGGTAGACGCCCCAGACCGTGCCGAACAGGCCGACGAACGGTGCGGTGGAACCCACCGACGCCAGTACGGTCAGGCCGTTCTCCAGCTTGGCGGTCTCTTCGTCGATGACCTTGCGCATCGTCCGCGTGACGAATTCCCCGTTGGAGCCGGCTTCGGCAAGCTTGGTGGCGCCGTACTTGGCGTGGTGCGCCTGGGCGTGCATCGCATGCGCGGCCAGGTGCGAGAAGGGATCCCGCGCGCCGTGGGTCGCGATTTCATGCTCGACCTGCTCCAGCGATCCCGCGTTCCAGAACTTGTTCAGGAAGTCCCGCGATCGGGATCGGATCACCATGCTATGACCGGCCTTCACCAGGATCAGGTACCACGTCACCAGCGACATCAGGATCAGAATGACGAACAGCGTCTTGCCCACGATATCGCTCTGTGCGACGAAGTGCATGATGCCCATGTCCGGCGCGGGCAGCGGCGCGGCGCCCTGCAGCGCATTGCCGGCGGCCTCTCCGACCGCAGCCGGCGCCTGCGCCGCCGCGGGTCCTGCGCCAGCGTCGGCCGGCGCCGCAGGCATCGCCTGCGCCAGCACCATGGCAATGTGATGTGCGATTGACATGTCAGTTCTCCAAAATGCGGCACCAAGTACGCGCCGCATGAAAGGGGTTTAAACCACTCGGGAACGCCGCGGATCCGGCTTTGCCGGTCCGCCAGCGCCGCCCCCTTGAGGGGGAGGCGGGTTCGCGCCTCGGGGGTGGGTTTTGGTTTTCATCGGATGTTGAAATCGAACGGGATGCGGGCCTGGACGGTATAGGCGACACCGTTGCGCGTGTAGGGCTTGAAGCGGACCTTGCGCAAGGCATCCAGCGCCGCATCGTCGAGTCTCGGGTAGCCGGACGAAGACACAACCGTTGCCTTTTCCACCAGGCCTTGCGGGCTAATGACCACCAGCACCGTCACCCGCCCCTCTTCGCGGCGCCGCTTCGACGCCATCGGATAGACGGGGGCAGGCCCGGGTCCCAGGTACTCGATGTTGGAAACCAATTCGGGCTGGTCGCGCGGCGGCCCCTGGCGCGGCGCCTGCGTCGTCGTCGCCCCCTCGGGCGCGCCCGAGGGAGGCGCGGGAGGCACGGGCGGCTGTTCCACCGGCTTTGGCGGCGGCGCCGGCCGCGCGGGCTCCGGCTTGGGTTTCGGCTTGGGCTGTGGCTTGGGTATCGGCTTGGGTTTGGGCGCCGGTACAGCGGGACGCTCGATCACCGGTTCCGGTTCGGGCTGGGGCTCCACTTTCTCGGGAGGCGCCGGTTCGGGGTCGGGCTGGACCTGGGGTTCGGGCGGTTGCGGCTGCACTTCAGGCTGCGGCGGACGAGGCGGCTCGGGCGTCTCAGGCGCCTTCGCCACCTGGGGCACGGGCGCCTCCACCACGCTCACCATGATGGGCTGGCTTTCCGGCGGGACAGGCACGACCTCTGGATTGGCAAGCATGGCGGACGCCACGACGGCATGTGCGGCGACCACCGCGATGCCCGCCCCTATCCTGATTGCCAGCGGAGATTGCGACGACGTGGACCAACCGCTCTTTTTATTGCGAGGCATTTACCAGCCCGATGCCATGACCAGGAAGCGCCGCTGCAACCTGGCTCCGGTTGCTCGGCGATTAGAATGAGTCCGATATCCTATCTCAAATAGGAATTATTCGCAAAACCATTCAGCGTTGGGTCAACGGCTCGCTGCCCTGGCCGACCCCTGCCCGGGTCGACGCTTCAAGCGCGGCGCTTCCATTCTTCAGACGCCGGCAGACGCGATACCCGCCGGCGATGCGGTAGTAGCGGGAGCGAACTTCGCGTATTCGCTTACGGCGATTTCGAGGAACGCCCGGATCACGCTGCTGCGCGGGGAACCTCGTGACCAGATCAGGCCGAACCGGCGCGGTTCGCACGGCGCCGGCAGCGGCAACGTCAGGATGTGCAGCCGGGACGTCAGGGCGCTTGTCGATAACGGCAGGATGGCGACCCCCAGTCCCCGGCTCACCATCACGGCGATGGACTCGATGGCATTCAGTTCAAACCGTTCGCGGGGCTGGATACCGACGCGCCGCAGATACTCGTCGGCATGACGCCCGCCCCAATCGCTGCGCGTATATCGGATGAAGGGCTGCGTGGCGAGCAATGTGTGAGCGTCCTGGCCGGCCAATTGAGGCGGCGCGGCGAGCACGTGCGGCTCTTCCCGCAACAAATGCCAGTCCATGCTTTTCGGTAGCGAGTACGGCGCCTGCAAGGCAATGGCGACATCCAGTTCGCCTTTTTCGATGGCGGGATAGAACTGCGCCGAGTGGCCCGGCCGAATATCGACGTTGATGCCCGGGTGGCGCCTGATGAGCGCCTCGAGAATGGCCGGCACGGTCGTATTCAGCGCGGTCTGGCCGGCGCCCAGCCGCAGTTCACCGACGGTTTCGCTGGAGCGCGCCAGATAGCGCAATCGGTCCAGCTGCTCGAGCACCGCCTCGGCCGGCTCGAGCAATTGCGCCGCCTTTTCCGTCAAATGCACCGTGCGCCCGGCGCGCGCCACCAGGATGGTGCCGAACTCTTTCTCCAGCACGCGGATCTGCTGCGCCACGGCGCCATGCGTCAAACCCAGGCGGCGGGCGGCGGCCGCCATTGACCCATAGCGCGCAATAGCCAGCAACGTCTTGATATAGTCAGTATTCATAATGATAGAGATTCTATCGTTTTATCGTAGCGCGGCCGCCGCATCCCGCCCGGCGGGTTTGCCACAATGTGGCCAAAGGAGACAAAGATGAAAAGCAAACTTTTCGTCCCCGCTTCGCGGCCCGAACTGTTCCCCAAGGCGATGCGCAGCGCGGCAGACGCCATTTCCTTCGATCTCGAGGATGCCGTGGCGCCGGAACGCAAGGACGAGGCTCGCACCATCCTGGCCAAGTGGCTACAAGCCGAGATGGCGCACGACTTTCCCGGACACGGCAAAAAAATTATCGTCCGTGTCAACGGCGCGGACACACCCCTCTTTCATGCCGATCTGCAAGCCCTTGCGGCGGCCCCGGTCGATATCCTGAACGTCCCCAAGCTCGAAAGCGCCGCGGATGTGCAGGCGGTGGCGAAGACGCTATTGGAAGCCGGCTTCCGGGGCGGCCTGCTGGTGAACATCGAAACCCCTGCCGCGCTTGCGAACGCCGCCGCCATTGCGTCGGCGCACGAGATGGTGTGCGGTCTTCAGCTGGGGCTGGGCGACCTGTTCGAGCCGCTCGGCATTGCGCGCTACGTACCGGAGACCCTGCGTCACGTCATGCTTGCCCTGCGCTTGGCAGCCGGCGCCAGCGGCAAGTATGTGCTGGACGGGGCATATCCCAATGTGGCGGACCAGGACGGTTTCCGCGCCGAGGCGCGCCTGTCGCGTTCGCTGGGATTCCTCGGCAAATCGTGCATCCATCCCACACAGATCGCCATCGCCAACGAGGTGTACGCCTATAGCAGCGAAGAGATCGCGCAAGCCCGCCGCATCGTGCAAGCCAGCCGCGCGCAGGCAGGGACAGGAGCGTTTTTGCTGGACGGCAAGATGATCGACGCCCCGTTCGTGCGCCGCGCCAAAGACATTCTGCTCGCTTCGGGCCAAGCGTGATTTTTTCTGTTCCAGGGTTCTCATGACGCAAGCCACTTCCCAACTGCCCTTGTCGGGCATTCGCGTGCTCGACCTCAGCGCCTACATTGCCGGCCCCTATGGCTGCGCGTTGCTGGGCGACATGGGCGCGGAGATCATCAAAGTCGAACCGCCGGAAGGCGACAACCTGCGCAAGTATCCTTCCACGCTGGCCGCCGAAAGCCGCGCCTTCCTGGGCATCAACCGGAACAAGCGCGGCATCTGCCTCGACCTGAAAACCGAGGCGGGCTACGAGGTGCTGCGCCGGCTGGTGGTTCGGGCGGACGTCCTGGTCCACAACTTCCGGCCCGGCGTGCCGGAACGCCTGCGTATCGACTTTGCTACCCTGCACGCCCTCAATCCCCGCCTGATCTACTGCGCAATGACCGGCTACGGCGCCGTGGGCCCGATGGCAAGGCAGCCTGGCTACGATCAGGTGCTGCAGGCGATGACCGGCATGTGCGCATCGCAAGCCAAACCCGGCGGCCCGCCGGAAATCCTGTACGGGTCCGTGGTCGACTATTACGGCGCAGCGCTCATTTCCAACGCCGTATCGGCTGCGCTGTACCAGCGCGAGAAGACCGGCGCAGGCCAGGCCATCGACGTCTCGCTCTTGGGAAGCGCCCTGGCCATGCAGTCCGCCCGACTGGTCTGGGCCGAAGGCGAGCCACGCCACATCGAACGCGATATGCGGTCCGGCGGAATCACGGGCATTCATCCCACTCAAGAAGGCTACATCTATATTTCGGCGAACACCCCGCACTTCTGGCGATCGCTCTGCGAGCACCTCGGATTGAGCGAATTGGCCGACGACCCCGAGTACGACACGGTGAAAAAACGTGCGGCTCGCGCCAATGAACTGATTCCGCGAGTACGCGCCGCGCTGGCCCGCGATAGCGCGAAGGCCTGGGCCGAGCGGTTTGGCCAGAGCGTGCCGTGCGCCGTCGTCAATCCCGTGGAAGACATGTTCGACCATCCGCAGGTGCAGGCCATGGGTTTCATGGGGGAGTATCGCAATCCACAGGCGGGCGCGTATCAGGGCTTGCGCCGCTGGGCGGTATTCGGCGACGACATCGGCGCCGCCCCCGACCCCGCGGCCGAAGGCGCGCCGGCGCTGGGCCAGCATACGCGCGACATCCTCAGCGAACTCGGCTACGCGGACAACGAAATCGAATCCCTGTTGGGAAGCGCCGCCGCCCGCTAAGAAAGCGACGGCCTTCGCACGGAACCCGCATCGCACAAACAACCGCAATCAATACGCCTCGGCGAGTGACGAGCCGAGGCGCACAATCAACGACTTTTTGACCCCAATCGGACTGGAGAAGACTTTGAAATCGCAACAACGCAAAGGCGTGGCCGTACTGGCGGCCGCGCTCGCGATCCTGGGCCTGCATGGCGCCGCGGTCGCGGCGGAGTATCCCGCGCAACCCATCACGCTGGTGGTGCCCTACTCGGCCGGCGGCGGCGCCGACAACGCCGCGCGGATCATCGCGCAAGGCCTGAGCGAAGTCGCCAAGCAAAGCGTCATCATCGAGAACAAAGGCGGCGCCAGCGGCTCCATCGGCGCCGCGTACGTGGCCCGATCGGCGCCTGACGGCTACACCGTGCTTTACGATGCATCGGCTTTCGCCATCAACGCCGTGGTGCGCAAGCTGCCCTACGATCCCAAGAAGGACTTCATTCCCGTGTCGCAGGCCGTCAGCGTTCCCAACGTCTTGGTGGCATCGGTAGACTCGCCCTTCAAAAGCGTGCAGGATTTCGTCGCCTCGGCGAAGAAGCAGCCCGGCAAGCATACGTTCGCTTCCTACGGTCCCGGCAGCCTGGCTCAAATGGCGGGCGAGCTGCTGAAGAAAGACGCCTCGCTTGAACTGGTGCACATCCCGTACAAAGGCGGCGCCCCGGCCCTCGTCGATGTGATGAGCGGCCAGGTCGACGTCTATTTCGCCAACGCGGCGTCCAGCATCAACTACATCAGCGGCAAGAAGCTGCGCGCGCTGGCGGTCACCTCGGGCCAGCGCATGGCCGAACTGCCCGACGTGCCGACCATGGCCGAAAGCGGCTTCAAGGACTTCAACGTCGAAGAGTGGAACGGGTTCTTCGTGCCTGCCGGCACGCCGCCGGCGGTAGTGGCCAGACTTCAGACCATGGTGCAGCAAACGCTGGCGCGCCCGGACATCCGCGAGAAACTGGCCAAGCTGGGGTTGACGCCCGTGGGCAGCTCGGCCGAGGAATTCGCGAAGTTCGTGGAAAGCGAAGAGAAGCGCTGGGCCGACGTGGCCAAAAGCAATAACATCACGGTGAACTGATCGCCGCCCGGCACGGGCTGGACAGAACGATCGTACGGGGCCGCGCAAGCGGCCCCGCATCTTTTCAGGAGCAGGCCATGGGCAAGGACGAGAGTTTCGAAAAGGGATTGCGCAACCGGCGGGAAGTGCTGGGAAACGACTGGGTCGAACGATCCCTGGCGCGCGCGACGACGTTTACCGCGGAGTTCCAGAACCTGATTACGCGCTACGCGTGGGACGAAATATGGAGCCGCCCCGGCTTGCCCCGCAAGACCCGCCGCATCATGGTGCTGACGACGACCATGGCGATGGGCCGCTGGGAGGAATTCGAGCTCCATGTCAGGGCGGCCCTTGCCGCGGCGGACGACACGCGGCTGACGCCCGATGAACTGAAGGAAGTGCTGCTGCAGAACGCGATCTATGCCGGCGTGCCGGCGGCCAATACGGCCTTCAATCTTGCGCAGAATATTCTGCGCGACGTGGCCGGCGACATCGGCTATGCCTTGACGCCAGCATCGCCGCGAGACCCGAAATGATGTGGAATCCAAGTGCAGCCTGCAGTTCGGCCTGCCAGCAAGCAGCCGCGGGCCCAGGCAATGAGCATGCGTGTATCACTCGCCGCCCGGCGCCGCGGCATTGTCGGTTTCCGGCCGCCCTTGCCCAGGTGGCGGCGATGCACAATCGCTGATCGCATCGTAACCGCGCCCGATGAACTGAAGGATGCACAAGCCGTGGCCGAAGGGATCGACCAGGCCGGCGATCCGGCCCCAGGATTGCGTGGCCGCGGGCGTCTCCACCCTGGCGCCGCTCGCTACGGCGCGCGCCACAGCCGCATCGCAGTCCGTCACCACGAAGTCCAGATGCACGGGTGTCCAGTGGCGCTCATAGCTGCGCTTGGCGGCCGGGCGTGGGGCCGGCGCTGTGCCCGCGGCCTTACGCAGCAGGTAGATAGGCACCCGGGCGCCGAGCATTTCAACGGCATCGGCGCCGAAGCGCCGGCCTGCGCGCAGTCCGAAGGCATCGCGATAGAAGGCCTCTGCCCGCGCGATGTCGTCGACGTCGATGTTGATCAGCAGATCCAAGCGCATCTCCCTGTGTGGCCTGGCAGACCCAGGCGTGTACCGCCTGTGATGTCGGCGTGTCTGCGGGATGACCGGAAACTGGGAACTTGGGAAATTGGAGTGGTGGGTGCTGAGGGGTTCGAACCCCCGACCTACGCCTTGTAAGGGCGCCGCTCTACCAGCTGAGCTAAGCACCCACGTTCGAGTGGGGCCACTCTTGCAAGAACCACGCGCTGCGGGATGAATGACGATCCGCAACCGCGAGCCGGCGATTATAGCGACCGGCCGGCAGGTCCGCAAACGCGTGGGGCAACACTATCGGCGTTTCGGCGCTGCGTCACCAGGTTCAAGCCGATGGCCGTGATGGCAACGTCCTTGGGACCGCCGGCGGCGCGCGCCGGCCGGGACAATCAGTTGACGGCGTCCTTCAGCGCCTTGCCAGCGCGGAACTTGGGCACCTTGGCCTTCTTGATCTTGATGGTTTCGCCGGTGCGCGGGTTGCGGCCCGTACGGGCGGCGCGCGAAGAAACGGCGAAGGTGCCGAAACCGACCAGTGTTACCGTGCCGCCCTTCTTCAACGTCGACTTCACGGCGCCGATCAAGGCGTCGAGCGAACGGCCGGCAGCCGCCTTCGAGATATCCGCCTTGGTGGCGATGTGGTCGATGAGCTCAGTTTTGTTCATGCAGGATTACCCCTCACAGGTATGGCGTCCTGGCGGCGCGGCGGCCTGCCGGACGGTCGAACGGCTTCTTCTTGGAGCGACTCGCGTCCTGGAGAAACGCGAAAATCGCGACGTTTAAATTGCTACGCCGCTCGTGATCCTGCCGGCGTGAAGCGGGCAAACCAGGAGCGACGCAGAGCCGTATTAGGCACCGCCGGCAGAGCACTGTCAAGAAAAAACCCCGCAAACCCGCATGGCTGCTGGCTTTCGCGCGACAACGCCGCGGACGCCTGCATGGCCGGCGATACGGGGCCCATGCCGACCTTAGACGTCCACCCAGCGCCGCAGCAGGTTGTGGTAGACGCCGGTCAATTGCGTCATGGCAGGGTGGTCGCGCACGGTTTGATTCAACTGCTGGATGGCGACGTCGAGTTCCAGCAACAGCGTGCGCTGGGCGTCCTCACGCACCAGGCTTTGTATCCAGAAAAATGCGCTGATGCGCGCGCCCCGCGTCACTGGGTTGACCTTGTGCAGGCTCGTTCCCGGATACAGAACCATGTGCCCGGCGGGCAGTTTCACCGGACGCGGCCCGTACACGTCATCGATGACCAGCTCTCCGCCCTCGTAACTGTCCGGCTCGGAAAAAAACAGAGTGGCGGATAGATCGGTGCGGACCCGTTCGGCGGTGCCGGCAATGGGCCGCACGGCATTGTCGACGTGATAGCCGAACGCTTCGCCGCCTTCATACCGGTTGAAAAGCGGCGGGAATATCTTCCGCGGCAGGGCCGCGGACATGAACAGGTTGTTTCCCGCCAGACGCTGCAGCAGCTGGCTGCCGATCTCCTGCCCCAATGGATCGTTCTCGGCCAGCTGACGGTTGTGCTTCACCTGCGCCGACTGGTAGCCCGCGGTGATCTTGCCATCGCGCCAGTCGGCGGTTTCGAGGCGCCGCCGGATGTCGGCGGCCTCTTCGGGTTGGAATACTTCGGCGATGTGTATCAGCATCGCGGCCCTCCGTTTCAAGCGCCCATACAGGCGCGCAGGGCGTGGTCGAAATCGCCGAGCAGGTCTTCCTCGTCCTCGATGCCAACCGATACCCGTATGAAGCTGTCCGCGATGCCCATTTGCGCGCGGCGAGCCGCACCCATTTCGTAATAGATGGTGTGCGCAGCGGGCAGGGCCAGCGTACGCGTGTCGCCCAGATGGGTGGCGAGGATCACCACGCGCAGCCGATTCAGGAATTCGAAGCAGTCGATGCCATCGATCAGTTCCACACCAAGCAAGGCGCCGAAACGGCCGTCGAACAACTGCGACGCGCGGGCATGCTGCGGGTGCGATTCCAGGCCGGGATAATAGACTTTGCTGACGCCGGGGTGCTTGGAAAGCATGCGCGCAAGCGCCAATGCGTTATCGCAGTGCTTGCGCATACGCAGCGCCAGCGTTTCGGCGCCAACCGATATGCGATGCGCGGGTTCCGCGGCCAGGGTGCCGCCCATATCGCGCAGGCCTTTCTTCTTGATCTGAAGAAGGCCCCATCCCGTGGATGGGCCTTTGCGATACGAGTCGAAGATGTTGGGATAGCTGGACCAGTCGTACAGCCCCGTATCGGTGATCGATCCGCCCAGCGCATTGGCGTGTCCGCCGATGTACTTGGACAGGGAGTTCATCACGAGCGACGCCTGAACGTCGATGGGGCGGAACAGCCAAGGCGACGTCAGGGTGTTGTCGACAAGATAGACCAGGCCGCGCTCCCGGCAGATTGCGCCGATGGCCTGCAGATCGGCAACCTGGGTACCGGGATTCGCAATGGTTTCGACGAAGACCATGCGCGTGTTGGGACGCAGCGCTGCCCTCACCTGCTCGGCGTCGGTCGCATCGACGAAGGTCGTTTCGACGCCCAGCTCGGCCAGCGTTGCGAACAGGCTGTTGGTGTTGCCGAAGATGAACTGACTGGAAACCAGATGGTCGCCCGCGCGCAGCAATGTGGTAAAGACCGCTGCCAATGCCGCCATACCGGTCGCGAAGCTCACCGTGGCGGCGCCGTTTTCCATCTTCGTGATGCGCGATTCCAGCGCCGCGGTCGTCGGGGTGCCCTGGCGCGCGTAGGAATAGCCGGGCTTGCCCTGGAACACGGCGGCCAATTCATGCGCATCCGCATATCCATATTGCGACGAGACGTGAATGGGCTTGTGCACGGCGCCGTGCTCGACGGCGTCACGCCGGTCGGAATGCAGAATGCTGGTGGTGAAGCCGGACTTTTCCATGATGGTGGGGCGCCAAGGAGATACGGTAAGCGAGCGATTTTACCCCTGGCGCTGGCGCACGGTTTCATACAGGCACACCGCGCTCGCCACGCTGACGTTGAGGCTTTCCACCGATCCGAGCATCGGGATATGCACGAGTTCATCGCAGGTTTCACGCGTCAGCCGGCGCATCCCCTCCCCTTCGGCGCCCATGACCCACGCCATGGGCCGGCGCGCGTCCACGCCATGCAGCGGCGTGCCGGCCTGGTCGTCCGTGCCGACCAGCCAGATCCCGCGATCCTTCAGCGCGCGCATCGTGCGGGCGAGATTGGTGACCATGATGTACGGCACGGTGTCGGCCGCACCGCAAGCGACGCGCTGCACCGTCGCGTTCAGACCGACGGCGCGATCGCGCGGGGCGATCACGGCATGTACGCCAGCCGCGTCGGCCGTACGCAGGCAGGCGCCCAGATTGTGGGGATCGGTGACCCCATCCAGCAAGAGAAGAAAGGCCGGTCCCCCGATCCCTTCAAGGACGTCGTCGATATCGACAGCGAGTTGCGCCGGCTCAGCCAGGGCCACCACGCCCTGGTGGCGGGTGCCGCGCGCCATCCCGTCGAGACGTTCGGACGGCACCGGATGCACCTTGCAGCCCGCCTGCGCGGCCTGCTGCGTGAGCGACGCCATGCGCTTGTCGCGACGCGTCTCTTCCACATAGATTTCCTTGATGGATGAAGGCGCGTGGCGCAGGCGCGCCACCACCGCGTGAAACCCTGCGAGTACCTGGGTCGACGCCATAGAACCAATACCTCTTCGATAGAAGCCGCCGCCAGGGCGGCCGATGCTCAGCGGCGCTTACGCGCCGCGGATGTGGTGGCGGCCTGGGCCTGACGGGCCGCCGCGCGATCGGCTTTCTTGGCGGCGGCGCGACGCGCCTTGGCGGTTTGGCCCTTCAGCGCCTGCGGCTTGGTGCCGGCCGCCTTCTTGATGCGCCGCGGCGGTTCATCGGGCCCCCGCTGCGCTGCCTTGCGCAGCGCTTCGAAACTGGTGCCCTTGACCAGGCGGAATTCGATACGCCGGGCTTCGAGATCCACACGCGCGACCTGAACCTGGACCTTGTCGGTAAGCCGATAGCGCATGCCTGTCCGTTCGCCGCGCAGCTCGTGCAAGGCGTCGTTGAACTGGAAATACTCGCCGCCCAGTTCCGATACGTGCACCAGGCCTTCGACGTGCAAGGTATCGAGCGTGACGAATATGCCGAAACTCGCAACGCCGGTCACGGTGCCACTGAAATCCTCGCCAACGCGCTCCTTGACGAACCAGCACTTCAGCCAGGCTTCGACATCGCGCGAGGCTTCGTCGGCGCGGCGCTCGCTGGCCGACAGCAGCAGCCCGAGTTTTTCCCAGATGGCATGCTCGTGCTCTTTGTGGGAGCGGCCGATGACCACCGGCTCGTCTTCCAGGCTGGGCACATAGCGTCCGCCTTGCAACAGGGCCTTGATGACCCGATGGGTCAGCAGGTCGGGATAGCGCCGGATGGGTGACGTGAAATGCGTATACGCCGGATATGCGAGACCGAAGTGGCCGACGTTTTCCGGGCTGTACATGGCCTGCTGCATCGACCTCAGGCACATGGTCTGCAGCAAGGGATAATCAGGACGGTTGCGCACACTATCCAGGAACTCGCCGTAATCCTTTGCCGTAGGCGTATCGCCGCCGCCCAGCGACAGACCCAGGGTGCGCAGGAACTCGCGCAGGGATTGCAGGCGGTCCGGCGTGGGTCCCTCGTGAATGCGGTACAGGCCCGGGTGCTTGCTGCGCGCCATGAAGTCGGCCGCGCAGGTGTTCGCGGCCAGCATGCACTCTTCGATCAGGCGATGCGCGTCGTTGCGCACGACGCCCACGATTTGCTCGATGCGGCCGAGCTCATTGCACACAATCTTGGTTTCGACCGTGTCGAAATCGATCGCGCCCCGCTTGCGGCGCGCCTGCGCCAGGAGCTGAAAAAGCTCGTACAGATGCTGCACGTGCGGCATCACATCGGCCATGGCTTGTGCCGCCGGGCCACCCGGCTGCTGCAGCGCCGCCCAGATATTCGTGTAGGTGGTGCGCGCATGCGAATGCATGACCGCGTTGTAGAACTGGTACGCCGTCACAGTCCCGGCCTTCGCGCCCGATGCGGGAATGACCATGTCGCACACCAGCACCAGCCTGTCGACGTGCGGATTGAGCGAGCACAGGCCGTTCGACAGCGTTTCCGGCAGCATGGGAATGACCCGCCGCGGGAAATAGACGCTCGTGCCGCGCTCGACCGCGTCGTCGTCCAGGGCATCGTTGGGCCGCACGTAATGGCTGACATCGGCGATGGCCACAAGCAGGCGCCACGCCGGCCGCTTGCGCTGTCCGGAGCCCAGCTCGACGGGTTCGCAGTAGACGGCGTCGTCGAAATCGCGGGCATCCTCGCCGTCAATGGTGATCAGCGGAATATCGCGCAGGTCCACCCGGTCTTTCAGGTCCGACTTACGGACCGCGTCGGGCAGGCGCGCCGCCTGCTTGCGCGCCGCTTCGGAAAATTCCACCGGCACGTCGAACTTGCGCACCGCGATTTCGATTTCCATGCCGGGGTCGTCGATTTCGCCGAGCACTTCGGCCACGCGGCCCAACGGCTGCGTATGACGCGTCGGCTGCTCGATTATCTCGACCGACACGACCTGCCCGTGCTGAGCGCCATTCGTATCGCTGGGCGGGATCAGAATGTCGTGCTTGATGCGCTGGTCTTCCGGCACCACGATGGACAATCCATGTTCGTGCAGGAACCGGCCCACCAGCTTGTTGGTCCGGCGCTCGATGACCTCGACGATATTGCCTTCCGGCTTGCCCCGGTACTCGCCGCTGAGCTTGACCAGCACACGGTCGCCGTGCAGAACCTTGAGCATCTCGCGCGGCGAGAGGAAGATGTCCGGCCCACCGTCGTCGCGGACGAGAAAACCGAATCCATCGCGATGCCCCTGGACCCGGCCCGGGACGAAGTCCAATTTGGTGGCAAGCAGCAGCACGCCCTTGCGATTGGGCAACAGCTGGCCGTCGCGCTCCATGGCGGCCAGCCGCCGCTCGAAACCTACCTGCGTCTCAGGCCGCTGGACCCCCATGCGCTCGGCCAGCTCCGCGGGGGACAGCGGCGCGCCAGCGGAACGCAAGGCGCGCAGGATGGCTTCGCGGCTCGGGACGTCGGGATCAAAATCGGGGGGCGTCTCGGGCACGACCGTCGGTCTGTTCTTGTTTTTGTTATTGGCTTCGTCGCTCGATCGTTTTGCCAAAGTCGGAATTCCTGTTTATAATGCGCAGCTTCTGTGCTTTCGCAGGAAATCGCCGCGGAATCAATTGCAAAGGCGGTATTCTAACGAAAATACAGTGCCCAGGTGGCGGAATTGGTAGACGCGCATGGTTCAGGTCCATGTGCCGCAAGGTGTGGAGGTTCGAGTCCTCTCCTGGGCACCAACGGTTCTCTCGATAAGAGTTCTTTCGACAAGACCGTCGTATTCCGAAAAGCCCCGTAGGTCCGAAATGGCCTGCGGGGTTTTTCTTTGGCGTAGTTTTCTTCGGCGTGGTTTTCTTCGGCTTTCAGATCGGGGGGTCCCGGGCGCGGTTTTTTTTAGCGCCGCCCGGCGGGCCGCTGCCGCGCCAGGCCACGCACCGCTTCAGCGTTCAAGGGGCCCGTCGTGCCCAGTCTCTGCAAGTATCCGGCCGCCCTTGGACAGGTAAGCCGCCATCTCGCCCTCGGGCACCATACTGCCGCCGGTTGCCCACGCGATGTGGGTCGCGTTCGCCTGTGCCGCCGCGTCGAAGTGAATGCGCGTCCGATATGCCGCCTGATCGGGCATCATGACGCGCACGATACCGGGCATTCCCGCCAGCGCCGACGGCTCCAGCGCGATGCCTTCCGCTTGCCGCAGCAACGCAAGCAGGGCGTACAGTTCATCGTCTTCAACTGTGAAATAGCCATCGACCAGACGCTGCATTGCGCGGCCGACGAAACCGGATGGCCGCCCCACCGCCAGCCCATCCGCGGCGGTAACGTTATCGATGCCGAAATCCTGAACCGACACGGCGTCGTGCAGGCCGGTATAGACGCCCAGCATCATGCAGGGCGAATGCGTGGGTTCGGCGAAGATGCAGTGCACCGCGTCGCCAAAAGCCAGCTTCAGACCGAATGCCACGCCGCCGGGCCCGCCCCCGACGCCACACGGCAGATAAACGAACAGGGGGTGCGACGCGTCCACGCGTATGCCGGCCGCCGCAAGCTGCTGCTTCAGCCGTTCGGCCGCGACCGCATAGCCCAGGAACAAGTTCCGGGAATTTTCGTCGTCGATGAAGTGACACGTCGCGTCCCGGGCGGCCTGTTTTCTGCCCTCTGCCACCGCCGCGCTGTAATCGGATGCGTATTCCACCACCCTCACCCCATGGGCGCGCAGCTTGTCTTTCTTCCATTGCCGAGCATCGGCCGACATATGGACCGTTACTTGGAATCCCAGCGTGGCGCCCATGATGCCGATGGACAACCCGAGATTCCCGGTAGAGCCGACGGCAATCCGGAACCGGCCGAAGAAAGCCCGGGCCGCATCGCTGTCCAGTTTCGAATAATCTTCGCCGTTGGACAGCAGCCCATGCGCCAGCGCGAGATCCTCGGCATGCTTGAGCACCTCGTAAATGCCGCCGCGCGCCTTGATGGAACCGGAAATCGGCAAATGGCTGTCGAGTTTGACCCAGAGCCGACCCGCCAGGTCCACGCCGTAACGTCCGGCAAGGGCCTCCTGCATTCGGGGCGCCGGCCGGATCGGGGACTCGATAAGGCCGCCGGCAGCCGCCGTCTCGGGGAACACGCGCGCGATGTACGGCGCAAAACGCGTCAACCGGGCGCCGGCGTCGGCCACGTCTCGCTCAGTCAGACCGACGTCCGGCAACGCTTCACGGGCCGGCGACACCGCCGGGTTGAACCATGTCGTCGGCTTCAACGCGATAAGGTCCTCGAGCAGTGGATGGCTTTGGGACCACTGTTCGATGGATCGATCTGCAATCATGGCTTGCTGCCCGGCGTGTCCGAATAAAAGAATGGCGGCATTTTGACAATGCTACTGGCCGGCCGGCAACACGGCACGGCCACAAGGGGCGACTGGGATTCAACAAAGAATCCGCGATCCACCGAAAAAGCTGGCAACTTGCCACACGAGCGAAAAATGTGCATAATCCCGCTCCTGTTCGACGTCGCGCATTTCTGGCGGCTGCGAATATGCCCAGGTGGCGGAATTGGTAGACGCGCATGGTTCAGGTCCATGTGCCGCAAGGTGTGGAGGTTCGAGTCCTCTCCTGGGCACCACCCGATATATCGTCATCGGCGCGACGGCGCCGATGATGTGAAAACCCCCGCGGTCACACGCGGGGGTTTTCGTTTTGGGGCTATTGGTCCTGGGCGTTTGTCCAAGGACCGGCGCGAATCAGTTGCGCAGCACTCGAGTCATCGTCACGTGCGGTATACCGGCGTCCATGAAAATGTCGCCCTCCGCCACGAATCCCTGCCCTTCGTAGAATCCACGCGCATGGGTCTGGGCATTCAGGACCAGCTTGCGATGCCCCGCCGCGCGCCCTGCTTCCACCAGGGCCTGAAGCAGCCGGGCTCCGACTCCCATGCCACGCGCATGGCGATGCACCGCCATGCGGCCGATATGACCATCCGGAAGCAGGCGTCCGGTTCCCAAAACATTGCCCTGGGCATCGTAGGCGACGGCATGCAGGCACACCGCATCCAGTTCATCGAGTTCGAGCTCGGCGGGAACCCGCTGTTCGACGACGAACACGGCGTGCCGGACGCCGGCCGCATCCTGCCGGAGCCGATCCCAGTCCCCCGTCCGAACCGCGATGGATGGTTCGCTCATACTGCATTCCTCGCATGCTTATGGATAAAGCGGGATTTTCGCCAGCGTGGGGGGGATCACGCAAATCCCTGTCGCCGGGCGCAGTTAGAATGAGCTCCTTTTTTGCGCTCTCTCCCCCATGCATGCCGTCGTCACTGCCGCACTGCCGGTATTCGCCCTGATCCTCGTCGGATGGCTGGCGGCGCGCAAGCGTTTGATGGGCGACGCGGCCAGCGATGTACTGAACCGCTTCGTCATTTACCTTTCCCTGCCGGCCCTGCTATTCAGGGCAATGTCGCACGTCAGTTGGGCACAGCTGGCGCATGGCGGCTACATCGCGTCTTTCCTGGGCGGTATCGGGGCGGCCTTCGTTGTGGCGCTCGTGGCGCATCGCGGCAAGGCGACGCCGTTGACCGACGTCAGTATCGAGGCGCTCGGCAATTCGTATGCGAATGTCGGATTCATGGGCATTCCTCTGTGCCTGGTGGTGTTCGGCGAACAAAGCATGGCGCCGGCCGTCGTCGCCACCATGATCACGGCCTGCGTGCTTTTCGGTCTGTCGGTTGCCCTGATCGAATTCGACCTGCAGCACGGCCAGCATATGGGCAGAACGGTATGGAAGGTCGGCCTGGCGTTGGGCCGGAATCCTTTGCTGATCGCGCCCCTGGCCGGCTTCGCATGGTCGCTGACCGGTGTGCCGCTGCCCGAGTCCATCGACAGGTTCATGGCGCTTCTGGGGAACGCCGCCAGCCCATGCGCGTTGATTGCCATCGGCCTTTTCTTGGCGCAGGCCCAAGGCGGCGGCGACGGCAAGGCGGTCGCCCGTGTGGTGGCGGCGAAATTGCTGGTTCAACCGGGCGTGACGGCGCTGCTTGCTTTCGGCGTCTTTTCATTGCCGCCAGTCTGGGCCTGGACCGCGGTCCTGCTCAGTGCCCTCCCCATCGGGACAGGGCCCTTCATGCTTGCCCAGCTTTATGGCCGCGACGCACGCGTGGCGTCGCGGACCATCCTGCTTTCGACACTCGGCTCCGTCCTCACCATTTCCGTTCTTATCGCCTGGATAGAACGTCACGGCGTCCGGTAGCCCGCTTGCCCCACACTCCGCTTCCCGCCTTATGCTCGCTGCCTGCATCTTCGTCCTGACCCTGGCATTGGTGATCACCCAACCCCGCGGACTCGGTGTCGGCTGGAGCGCCGCGGGCGGCGCTTTGCTGGCATTGGCCACCGGCGTGGTCCACCTGGGCGACATTGCCGCGGTCTGGCACATCGTGTGGAACGCAACCGCTACCTTCATCGCCATCATCGTCACCAGCCTGCTTCTCGACGAAGCAGGCTTCTTCAAGTGGTGCGCCCTGCACGTCGCACGATGGGGCCAGGGGCACGGCCGCCGGTTGTTCGCCCTGATCGTCCTCCTGGGCGCCATGGTCACCGCCCTGTTTGCGAACGACGGCGCAGCCCTGATCCTGACCCCCATCGTGATGGAGATGCTGCTTGCCCTGGGCTTGGGCGCCGGCGCTTCGCTGGCTTTCGTCATGGCCGCCGGTTTCATTGCCGATACGGGGAGCCTGCCGCTGATCGTTTCCAACCTGGTCAATATCGTCTCGGCCGATTTCTTCGATATCGGCTTCGCCCGCTACGCATCGGTGATGGTGCCCGTGAATCTGGTCGCGGTGGCGGCATCGCTCGCGATGCTGCTCGTCGTTTATCGGCGCGCGGTACCCGCGCGGTATCACAATGGCGAATTGCCTGAACCTCGCAGCGCGATACGCGATCCCGCCACGTTCCGTGCCGGCTGGCTCGTGCTTAGCCTGCTGCTGGCCGGCTTTTTCATTCTGGAGCCCGCAGGCATCCCTGTAAGCGCCATCGCAGCTGCCGGCGCCCTCGGTCTGCTGGCCATCGCGGGACGCACGCACATCGTCGGCACGCGGCGCATCATGCGTCATGCGCCGTGGCACATCGTGGTCTTTTCGCTCGGCATGTACCTGGTCGTCTATGGCCTGCGCAATGCCGGACTGACCGCGCACCTGAGCGCATTCCTGGGGTGGTGCGCGCAGGGCGGCGTCTGGGGTGGCGCATTCGGCGCCGGCGTGGCCGCCGCGCTGCTGTCTTCGGTCATGAACAACCTGCCTGCCGTCCTGGTTGGCGCCCTGTCCATCGCCGACACTGCCGTCACCGGCACGGTCAGGGAAGCCATGATTTATGCGAACGTCATCGGCAGCGACCTAGGTCCGAAGATCACGCCCATCGGCAGCCTCGCGACGCTGCTGTGGCTGCACGTTTTGGACCGCAAAGGCCTGCATATCGGCTGGGGCTATTACTTCCGGATGGGGGTGGTGCTGACCCTGCCCGTCCTGCTGATCACGCTCGCTGCGTTGGCGGTGCGGCTGATGTAAAGGCGCGCCGGCCCCGCGCCATGTGCTCTGGCACTCGCTCACGATGCCGGCGGCTCGCCACCCGCGCCCATCGGCACGGCGTCTTTATACCCATAAATGATGTACTAATCGATATTCATTATTTTGAGAAATAAGCGTTAACCCTTACAGTGGCTCCTTGGCGCGCCACCCCGGCGCGCGCCCGCCTGCATCCCATCATGTCCGTCAACGCATCCACCCTGAATCTGGGCGGCACCCTGCCGCCGCTACGCATCAATAGCCGTCCCCTTTGGGCGGCTTTGCTACTCCTGATCCTCGGCACGTGGTATCTGGGGGCGACCGTCGGCTGGCGGCAGGCGGCGCTATGGATTACCGGCGCCCTGCTTGGCGTTACCCTGTACCACGCTTCGTTCGGCTTTACCCAGGCATGGCGGGTCTTTGTCTCCGACCGCCGCGGCGCCGGCTTGCGCGCCCAGATGCTGATGCTCGCGGTGGGCGTGCTGGTCTTTTTCCCCGTTTTGTCGCAAGGATCGCTCTTTGGCCAGCCGGTGGCCGGCCTGGTATCGCCGGCCGGCCTCTCGGTCCTGCTGGGCGCGTTCCTGTTCGGCATAGGCATGCAATTGGGCGGCGGCTGCGCGTCGGGCACCCTGTTCGCGGTGGGCGGCGGAAACACCCGCATGGTTGTCACACTGGTGTTTTTCATCGTGGGGTCCGTGCTGGGCACCTACACCTTCCCGTGGTGGTCCGCATTGCCGGCCATCAAGCCGACCTCGTTCGTACTGGCATGGGGTCCGGTCCCCGCCATCGTGGCGAACCTGGCGGTATTCGGCGTCATCGCCGCCATCGCGACCCATATGGAACGGCGCCGGCACGGTCGCCTCGTTTCCTTCGCCGCGCGCACCGACCGCCCCGCCAGCCTGGTCCGGGGCCCTTGGCCGCTCGTCTGGGGCGGCGTGGCGCTGGTCGTTCTGAACTTCGCCACGCTGGCGCTGGCCGGCCGGCCCTGGGGCATCACGTCAGCCTTCGCCTTGTGGGGCGCCAAGGTATGGGACGCCCTGGGCGGCGATGTGGCGAACTGGGCCTACTGGGCCAAGCAATCCAAGGCGCTCGCAGCGCCGGTGCGCGAGGACGTGACGAGTGTCATGGACATCGCGCTGATGCTCGGCGCCCTGGCCGCCGCATCGGCCGCCGGCAAGTTCGCACCGGTTTGGAAAGTGCCGGCCCGGTCCCTCGCTGGCGCGGTGGTGGGCGGCCTGCTGCTCGGCTTCGGCGCCCGCATGGCCTATGGCTGCAATATCGGCGCCTATTTCAGCGGCATCATCTCCGGCAGCCTGCATGCCTGGCTGTGGCTGCCCGCGGCGTTCGCGGGCAGCGCCCTGGGCGTGCGCCTGCGGCCGGTGTTCGGCCTGGCGGTGGAAAAGTCGCCTCCGCCCAGCAGCTGCTAAGGCTCCAAACCGGTTGCCTCCCCCATGGCGAGGCACAGCGATTGCTTCCTGCCACATAACGTCGCCTCGCGCCATGTCGGGCGAGGCGAACCCATCAGGAGGCACTCATGGCAACACGATACAACCCCGACGCCGATTTGGCCGACACGTCCCTGCCCGGCCACGGCAACCGCGCGCTGGGTCCCAGCGATTCTTCGGATTCCGCCAGCGACGTCGGCCCATACGCACCCGATACGGATACGGATGCGACCGGCACCGGTGAGCGCGCCGACGTGGAGGGCGATCCGGACGGCCCAGCCGCCGACGATATCGCCACCGACCGCATTGTGGACGAAGACGACGCCGGCCTGGCTCATACCCGCCCCGATCCCGCCCGCAACGGGGGGTAGCGCCGACACTGGCGGCAGCTCAGCCGCCGGCCGCATGCCGCGGGCGGTCCAGCCGCCCCTATGCGGCCTGGGGACGGGCGGCCTTGGAGAGCAGTCCGATGAACTCGCGATTGAAGGCGGGAATATCGTCGGGCTTGCGGCTGCTGACCCAGTTTCCGTCCACCACCACTTCCTGGTCCACCCAGTTCGCTCCCGCGTTGCGCAGATCGTCCTGCAGCGAGGGCCAGCTGGTCAAGGTCCGGCCCTGGACCAATCCGGCGGAGACCAGCAGCCAGGGGCCGTGGCAGATCACCGCCAGCGGCTTGCCGGCTTCACTGATGCGACGGACGAACTCCCGCGCCTTGGGATGCTGGCGGATCTCATCAGCGTTGACTACGCCGCCCGGCAGCAGTACGGCAGCAAAATGTTCGGGATCCGCCTCGGCAAAGGTCAGATCGACGTCGACCGTCTCGCCTTTTTCCGTGTGCTTGAATCCCTGAATGGGTTCCTGCCGGGCCGAGATGACTACCGCCCGTGCGCCCGCCTGCTGCAAGGCCTTGCGCGGCTCCAGCAACTCGGCCTGCTCGAACCCATCGACCGCCAGAATGGCGACGGTAACGTCCTTGAGAACATCTGCCATTTATGCACCTCGTCATGGAAGCGGCCCGGCCGCCACGGCCGGGCCAACGCCCGCAGCGCCGCAAGTGCGATGCCAGACGGGACGAGGCTGAGGGGCCAGGACTTCCCTCGCCATGGCGGCGATGACGCAAGCGGGCAAGCGGTTTACAGCAGAGTCGCCTGCCCACCGCGTGCCTGACGGCAAGCGCTATTTGGCTCGGCCGGCCGCTTCTGCCTTGGCTCCGCCTTCGCCGTTCACCTTGGGATAGTGGCCGGCAGCCGCATACTCTTCGAGCCGGTTGTACAAGGTCTTCAGGCTGATGCCGAGGATCTCGGCGGCGTGCTTCTTGACGCCGCCGCACTGCTCGAGCGTGGCGAAGATCAGCCGCCGGTCCGCGTCGGCAAGCGGCACGCCCACGGGCACCGTGATCTGCGTCCCCGTGGCCGCCTTCTCGGGAGACATCTGCAGCGGAACGATTCCGGCGCGGATCTCGTTGTCGTCGGCAAGGATGAAAGCGCGGTGGACGTAGTTCTTCAGCTCCCGCACGTTGCCGGGCCAACTGTGGTTGCGCAGGCTTTCCAGCGTGTCCGGCGCGAATTTCTTGTTGGCGCCGCGCTCCTTGTTCAGCATATCGAGATACCGCTGCGCGATGAGGATCACGTCGTCGCCCCGTTCGCGCAGGGGCGGCAGCTCGACCGGGAACACGTTCAGGCGATGATAGAGGTCCTCGCGAAGCTTCCCTTCCGCGACCGCCTCCTCAGGATTGCGGTTCGTCGCCGCAACCACCCGCACGTCGCTGGCAATCTCCCGGTTTGTGCCGACCCGCATGAACAGGCCGGTTTCCAGCACGCGCAGCAGCTTCACCTGCAGGTCGATCGGCATTTCGGTGATTTCGTCCAGGAACAGCGTGCCGCCTGCCGCCCGCTCGAAATAGCCCTTGTGCTGCCGATCCGCCCCCGTAAAACTGCCGCGCTCGTGGCCGAACATCTCGCTTTCGATCAGGTTGGGCGAAATCGCGCCGCAGTTCACCGGTAGGAAGGGACCCTTGCGGCGATTGCTCAGTTCGTGAATGGCCTGGGCGGCCAGCTCCTTGCCGGTTCCGCTGTCGCCCATCAGGAAGACCGTCGCCTCCGTCGGCGCCACCTTGGCGATCTGGCGGTACAACTGCTTCATGGGCTCGGATTTGCCCAGCATTTTCCCGAAGCGGTCTTCCGCCTCGAACGGGCCGCCCCACGGCGACAGATCGGCGTTGCGCGGCATCCGTCCCAGCACCATTTTCAGGCGCTGGATGTTGACCGGCTTGAGCAGGTAATCGATGGCGCCAAGGCGCAGGGCGTCCACGGCGCTTTCCACGCTGGCGTGCCCAGTGATGAAAACGACGTCCACATTCGGGGAGCTCAGGGCCTGGAAAATCTCCAGCCCGCTCCCATCCGGCAACTGCAGATCGGACAACACCAGGTCGGGCGATTGGCGCAGGATCTGGATCTTCGCCTCTCGCAGGTCGCTCGCCTGGGCAACGGTGAACCCTTCGTCCTTGACGATCTCTGCCAGCGCGGTTCGCACCGGAGATTCGTCATCGACGATCAAAACATGTGGCATGCGCAGTTTCCGTGAAGTTCGAGTTTTCTTCCAAGGCCTATAGATGGGCAGCGGCGCAGCCGCGTACCCGCCGATCCTCGTCCTCCATTCTAGCGTCGGTCAGGCATGCTCCGCATCGCAATAAAGACGGAGACCGGTGCATAATGCGGGCCGATTTCGGCAGCGAAGCTTATCGTGCCGCTTCTCGGCCAAACGTAATGAATTCGTACAGTTGGCTAAGATTTTCATCTTCTTTCAGATGCTTGCAATGGCCCGTAAGCTGGCTGAGTACGATCTTTCTTATAGGAATTTCCCATTCAGAGTCCGGCGTCCTCCGCGAGCCGGAGCACCCGACAAGCCAGGAAGGAAACACCCATGCCAAACGCTTCCGCGTCGACGCGCGCAGGCGCGCGCCCCGACCACACGACCCCGCCAGATCCCTGGACAATGGGCAAGTGTGAGGCCATGCGCAAGCTGGCCGAGCAGATCGACAAGGTAGCCGGTACGGAAGCCAGCGTCTTGATCGTGGGCGAAAGCGGCACCGGCAAAGAGCTGGTCGCGCGTGCAATACACGGCCGCAGCCAGCGCGTCGATCAGCCTTTCGTACCGGTCAATTGCGGGGCCATTCCCGCCACGCTGATCGAAGCAGAACTGTTCGGACACGAGAAAGGGAGCTTCACCGGCGCGATCGCGCAGAACATCGGTTACTTCGAGCACGCGAGCGGCGGCACACTGTTTTTGGACGAAGTCACCGAAATGCCGCTGGATATGCAGGTCCAACTGCTGCGCGTGCTTGAAACGGGCACCTTCCACCGTGTGGGCGGCCTGCAACCGGTCAAGGTCAATGTGCGGATCGTTGCGGCGACAAACCGCGATCCCTACAAGGCGGTGACAGAGGGCCGCTTCCGCGAGGACCTGCTGTACCGGCTTGCCGTCGTGCCGCTGCGCGTGCCCCCGCTGCGCGAACGGGTCGAGGACATTCCGTATCTCGCGCAGCGCTTCCTGGACAGCTTCAATGCAGCGGAATCCACTCGCAAGGTGTTCTCCAAGCGTGCCATGGAGACCCTGGTGGCGTATGACTGGCCCGGCAATGTGCGCGAACTGAAAAACGCGATACATCGCGCCTTCATCCTTGCCGACAACGTCGTGGAGATCGCGGGGCCCGCGCTGTCGCGCCGGCCGGCCAAGACGCAAGTCGCCCAGGGCACCTTGAAAATGTGCGTCGGGACTTCCCTGCTGCAGGCGCAACGGGAGTTGATCCTCGCGACGCTCGCGCACCACCAGGGCGACAAGCGCCGCACCGCCCGCACCCTGGGTATCAGCCTGAAGACGCTCTACAACCGCCTGGGAACCTACGACGCCTCGTCGGCGTCGCCGCACTCCGGTTGAACCGGCGCCCGCCGTGCCCTTCGGCGCGGCGGTCAGGACCAATACGGCGGTTGCCCGTAGTACTCGTGAACCGCCGCCGCCCACGCGGGGTCCGCCATGCGCGGCCAGTTGTCCTTATCGAAACCGGCAGCGTTGCGCAAACGCTCCAGGTCGATATCGAGCAGGAAGCACTTGCGGTCCGTATCCAGCGTCAAGGCGCCCCACGGAATCGCGAAGAGCTTGTCGCCGATGCCCATGACGCCCCCGCGCGCCAACACTGCATAGGCGATGCGGCCCGATGGGACGTCGATCATGATGTCCTGCAGCGTGCCAAGTTTTTCTCCTGACAGGTTCAGCACATCGTTGCCTTCGAGGGTTGCCGCAGCCATGATCTCCGGCCCCGGCCCCGTGCCGGATTTCTTGCCGGAACCGACGATGCGGGTTTCTGCCGGCGAGCCGGCCGCGGCGGCGCGCGGCGGGGTCGCGCTATCCCGGCCATGGTCCATGACGCTTCTCCTGCTACAGCGGTACAAAAAATCCAGCCCCCGCCCTCGGAACTTATTACATGGCGTGGAAATTCCGCAAAGCGAACGTGGGCATCCGGCGGCTCGGGAAGAGCCTGGTACCCGCCGGTCAGCATATCGCGTGCCCCAGAAAGCCAATAAATACGCGGGCTTACGCCAGAAATCGGGAAAACGTCTGCGACACCGAAAAATGGCACGTACTTTGCTTTCATCCTTTTTGAATGGAATGGACGTTTCCGTTCCCTGCATTCAATCACGGAGACAGCAATTGGCACATCAAGCCACGTACGAACTCAGGGCGCGTCAGCAGACCAGCCTGACGCCGCGGCTGCAACAGTCCGTCAAACTGCTCCAGATGTCCGCGTTGGAATTCACCCGCGAAATCGAACAGGCGCTGGCCACCAATCCTTTTCTGGAGGAAGGCGACGAAGAGACGGCCGCGACACCTGTTGATGGAGCATCCTCGCCGGCATCCGCCAGCGACTCGGTCATGAGCGAAAGCATCTCGGCGGCGCCCGATATGCAGGCGCCCGCGATCACCGAAGCGCCGCCGGAAGTCGTCACTGAACTGCCGGAACTTCCTGACTTCCAGTCGGAATACTCCGGCGACTATCCTGCTGCGCGCGCGACGGGCGACGGCGACAGCGATGTCGGCCAGTGGGCGCGCAGCACGGAGGATCTGCGCGACCGCCTGCGCACCGAGCTATGCAGTTACCGCCTCGCGCCGCGGGATCGGCTGATGGCGGAATACATCATCGAGGGACTCGACGAAGAGGGCTATCTGCGCACCGAGCTGACCGAGCTCGCGGGCGACGGCGTGTTCGACCCGCCGCCGGAGCGGGAAGAATGGGAGGTCGCCCTGAAGCTTGTGCAGCAGCTCGACACGCCAGGCCTTGCGGCACGCAATCTGGCCGAGTGCTTGAAACTGCAATTGCAAGCCATGGACGAAGATACGCCCGCGCGCGAGCTGGCTTTGCATATCGTCGAAAACGAATTGGAACGCCTCGGCAAGCACGACTTCTCCGGGCTCGTACGCGTATGCCAGTGCAGCGATGACGAACTGCGCAAGGCCTGCGCCTTGATCCGCCGGCTCGACCCCAGGCCGGGATTGCGCTATGCCGAACCCGATTCGAGCTACGTCGTGCCCGACGTCGTTGTACAGAAGTTCAACGGGCAATGGATCGTCACACCGAACCGCGCGGCCATGCCGCGCGCGCGGCTGCATCGCGCTTATGCCGACCTGTTCCGCAATGCCCGGTACAGCGACCGATCGCCCATGGCGCAGGAACTGCAAGAAGCCCGCTGGCTGATCCGCAACGTAGAACAGCGCTACAGCACCATTCAGCGCGTGGCGGAGGCAATCGTCCTGCGCCAGCAGACGTTCTTCGAATACGGGGAAATTGCACTGCGCCCGCTCATGTTGCGCGAAATCGCCGATGAACTGGAGATTCACGAATCCACTGTGTCACGGGCGACGAGCAACAAGTACATGGCCACGCCGCGCGGCATCTTCGAGTTCAAGCACTTCTTCTCGCGGGAGCTTTATACCGACACGGGCGGGAGCTGCTCGGCTGCGGCTGTGCGCGCGCTCATCAAAGAGATGATCGACGGCGAGGACGCGTCCTCGCCCTTGTCGGACGTCGATCTGGCCCATATGTTGGGGCAGCAGGGCGTGGTGGTGGCGCGCCGCACCGTTTCGAAGTACCGGGGCCAGTTGAAGTATCCCCCCGCTGAAATGCGTCGGCAGTACTGAGTCGATGCTCAATGGAAACGGGGCGCCGAGGCGCCCCGTTTGTCTTTCGGTGCCGCGGGCGCCCTGGCGCCCGCATCCGGCGCCGCCTTTATCGCTTCCCGGGCTCCGTATAAGGCGCACCGCCGCCTTGCGTCGGCGAGACGTTGGTGTTCTTGGGATCGGAAGGCAGGCGAGGTTCGGTTTCCTTGTTGCCCGACGTATCGCGCATCACCGGCGCCGTGGTGCTCGGCTGGGACGAGTACGGCGCGGGAGCCGGCGTGCCGGGCGGCACCTTGTCGTTGTTGGGCGGCGTCGCCGTGGAGTCATTCGGCGTGGTGGAAGGCATGGTGGGCGCGTTTTGCTGCGCCATCGCCGTACCGGTGCCAACCGCGGCCGCGAGGATCAACATGGACGTGATACGACTGAGCTTCATTGACGTTCTCCCTTCTTGGCGATGTGGGACCTTTCATAAGCAACCGCTATGCCCATCCTCGCGCGCGCGGCGCTGGCGGCGCGCTTCCGCGGCATACCAATTGCTTATCGGATATGCCCATCCAGGGTGGGCCGTGAGGCCCGTTCCAACAATACAAGGAGTACATCTATGAGCCCCATCAAACTGGCCCTGAGCGCCGCCTTCGTCAGCATCCCTGCCTTCGTCTTCACTGCGCAGGCGCAGACACAGGCGCCTATGACAAACAAGGAAATCGACGCACAGTACCGGGCCGACCAGAAGAAGTGCGATGCGATGAAGGGCAACGAGAAGGACGTCTGCGAGAAGCAGGCCAAGGCTGCCCGCGAGAACGCCAAGGCGGACACCAAGCAGGCCAAGGAACAGGCTGAAGCGCGCCATGACGCCACCAAGGAAAAACGCAAGGCCGACTATGACGTGGCGAAGGAAAAATGCGACGCCATGTCCGGGAACGCCAAGGACGCGTGCCTGGCCGACGCCAAGACGCGGTACGGCAAGTAAGCACCCAGATTGGAGGGGCGCTTCGCGAGAGCGAAGCGCCCTTTTCTTTTTCCGGGGCGGTTTACTGTTTCCACCGCATCGAGTCGAAATGGCCGGCGCCAGACCAGGCATTAAAGCCAGCGCTCGAACAGCCGCGCCACCCCTTCCATGAAACGCGCCTTGAAGCCACGGTCCGCCCATGTCTGCGGGTCGATGCGATGGGACTGCGCCACGTCATCCGTGAAGAGCGCCTCCATTTGCGTTGCGAACGGCGCGCCGAGAACGATGGCATTCAGCTCGTAGTTCAAAGCGAAGCTGCGCCAATCCATATTGCTGGAACCGACCGTGGACCACACGCCGTCGATCACCGCCGTCTTGGCGTGCAGCAAAGCATCCCGCCGCTCGTAGATCTTCACCCCAGCTTCGAGCAGCTCGCTGTAGTACGACCGGCCGGCATGAAACACCAGCGACGAATCGGTGAAGCCTGGAAGCACCAAGGTGACGTCGACGCCGCGCTTCGCTGCATCCATCAAGCCCTGTAGAAACGCCGGGTCGGGCACGAAGTAAGCCATCGTGATATGTATGGTCTTCTGAGCGCTTTGAATGGCCGACATCAAGGTCAGGTAAAGCGTGTAGCCGTCGCGGTCGCCAGGACGGTTCGCGACAATGCGGACGATCAGATCGCCTTGCGCCCGTGCGTTCGGATAAAACTCCCGTGGGTCCAGCGCAGGCCCATGCTGCTCCTGCCAGCCGGCCTGCATCACGCGCTCGATCTCGGCCACCGCAGGCCCTTGAACACGGATCTGGGTATCGCGCCACGGCGCCTTCTTGGGATCGGGCTTTTTGTCGCTCGTGCTGCTGCCGCGCAAGATCGACGAAGACGATCCGCCCGAGGGAGAGGACTCGTAGACTTCGCTGATATTGATGCCGCCGAGGAAACCGACCTGCCCGTCCACGACCAGCAATTTGCGGTGGTCCCGGTTGTTCAACGACCAATCGCCACGGGCATGCGCGGGATTCACCGGATTGAAAACGACCACTTGGACGCCGGCGTCGCGCATGCGGTCGAAAAGGGACTTCGGCGTGCTGAGCGTGCCCACCCCATCGACCATCAGGGCCACCGCGACACCCTCTTTCCGCTTGGCGATGAAGGCGTCGGCAAACGCGCGTCCCGCATCGTCATCGTCGAAGATGTAGCTTTCCATGTGGATGTACTGCCGCGCCGACGCTATGGCTTCCAGCATCGCGCGATACGTGCTGGGTCCGTCCGCCAGCAGGTCGACGCGGTTTCCCGCCACCAGTGGCGTGCCGTTGATGGCCTCCTCCACCTTGAGATGGCGGGCGAGAAAACCGGCCGATGGATCCCCGCCGCCAGGCGATTCTGGAGCAACCGACGCACCGCCTGCCTGGTCCAGTTTCTTGACGATATCCTGGCTGCGCCGGTAGCTGAGCCATCCGGAGCTGGTGGCGATGCGAATCTGGCTGCTGGAAGGAGAAATCGCGGCGGGCTGGGCGTCGGGTACCGTCGCGCAGGCCGCGAGAAAACAGCAAACCACCGCGAGCCATCCGGCCCGCCATGACACGTTCATGATGGTTTCTTATTCTTGGAAGGGGAGTTTACTTTTTCGGCTTTTGTTCGCCTTCAGCCAGCGATGGCGTGGCCTGGCGGGATCCCTGCCGCCGCTCGGCGTCTTCCTTTCGCGGAAAGCCGAAGTCGCGCTTCTCATACTTCGCCTGGTCGTAGTCGCCCTTGTATCCGCCCTGGTCGCCTTTTTGATAACCGCGGTCTTGGGCCGCCTCGTCCCATTCCTGCTCGCGATCGAGCTCATGCGCCACACGAGGCGGCCCTTCACGCCGCGTTTCAGCCTGCTCCCCGGCAGGATGTGTCGTGTCGGCAGGACGACGGTCGTGTTCATCGGTACGTGCAGCTTTCATGGTTTTTCTCCTTGGACATCATGGAATCGTTTGGCCCGCATGGAACTCGTCGAAGCCGGCATCCCGATACAGGGCTTCCGGCGACACGTAGCGGCCGCCCAGACGTTCCACTCCCCAGCCGCCTGCGTCATGCAGCAGCTGGGCGCTTTGCGCCGCCCTTGCGGGCTCCGCCACGACGGCGACGAAAGCGCCTTGGGCACGGTATGGTCGGGCGCGATGCGCGCCGGCGCGCGAGATCAGAGTCGCAATCAATGAGCCAGCCAAGGCGCCGCACGCCGCAATGGCAACACCGTACGGGGCCGGCGTGTCCAGCAATGCCGCAGCAGCGGCGGCGACGCCCGACCCCGCAGCCGCAAGGCCGGCGATTCTGGCCATGGCGGCGTGAACCCGCGCACGGGGCCATCGCTCACGCTGGTCCGCCGCACGGAAGACCGCCACCGCATCGTCGCGGAACCCCTCGCCCATGAGCGCGTGCGCGGCGCTTGCGGCGGCGGCCAAAGTGTCGAAGCGCGCAACGACAATCAACGGCATGGTAGCCCTCGCTCCTCCATACTCAACGCGCCGTTGGCATGATCAGGGCCGGCGCGGCACGACTAGCGCCGGTCGCCAGATGCAAGCCAGGCACCGATCAGGGCTCCCACCAGGGCGGCGACCCCGATGGTTTTCCAAGCGTTCTCGTGAACGTAGTCGTCGGTAGCGGACGATACGCGCCGATACCGCTCTGCGGCATTGCTTTCCCAAGTACCGGCCAGGCTGCGCGCCGATTCCAACTGGCCTTTCAGGCGCTGGCGTGCACGGTCTATCTCTTCGCCGGTGTACGAAGCGGTTGACCTGAGCAGTTCTTCGGTGCCGGACATCAATTCCCGCAGGCTCGTCGCAACCTTCTCTTTGCTGGCCAGGAGTTCAGCGCTATGGGAATTCGTATTCATGGTCTCTCCTTGGAAAAAAGCCTTGCAGATGCCAAAGGTGACGGCGTACCGTAAGAGCCATTGTCGAGCGTGACCTCTGCATTGGCCCTTTTCTTTCGAAACCAGGGGTAAAGCGCTATTTCAGCGCGGCCATGCCAAACCGGCGCTAGCCGCGTTGCAGGAACAGCAGTTGCTCTGCCATCCGGTTGGCCTGACGTCTATTTCAAAAGGACTTCGCATGCGCTCTTCCTCGTACTCGCCACCGCTCGCCGATCCCCCGCCTTCCAGTCCGCACATCCCTGCATTGCCGCAACGGCCGCGTTTTCACCAGCGTCACATCGAAGGTGCGGATACCGTAAGAAAAGAGTTGAGCGAGGGACTGGTGAAGCCACAGGCAGAGATCAGTCCCAAGTTCCTGTATGACGAACTCGGTTCCAGCCTCTTCACCGCCATCACGCTGCTCGACGAGTACTATCCGACGCGCTGTGAGAACCAGATCTTCTCGCGATACGCCGGTGAAATCGTCGGTCACGCCGGTCGGGTCCGCGCCTTGATCGATCTGGGCGCCGGCGATTGCGCGAAGGCGGAAAGGCTGCTCGAACATTTGAAACCGGCCCAGTACGTGCCGGTTGATATCTCGGCCGACTATCTGAAGGCGGCCGTCCGGCGGATTGCGGGCCGCTATCCCGATCCGGATCTGGTGGCGCTGGGGATGGATTTTTTTCACGACCTCTCGCTGCCCGACGAAGTCCTGCCCGAAGGACGCGCGTTCTTCTATCCCGGCTCGAGCATCGGCAATCTGCCGCCGGAGCAGGCGGCCGAGCTGCTGGCCAATATGCGGCGCCAGGCGCCGGGTGGCGCGATCATCGTGGGCGTGGATCTCGTGAAACCGCGGGAGATACTTGAACCGGCGTATGACGACGCGATCGGCGTTACGGCTGCCTTCAACTTGAATCTGCTTCGCCACGTGAACCGCATCCTCAACGCCGACTTCGATCCGGCGCAATGGCAGCACGTCGCCTGCTTCAACGAAGCCCGATCGCGCATGGAAATGCATCTGCGCGCGCGCAAGACCGCCGTGGTCAGATGGGACGGCGGCGAGCGCCGCTTTGAAGAAGGTGAAGCGATCCACACGGAAGACTCGTACAAATACCGCCCTCAAACTTTCAAGACCATGCTCGCGCGCGCGGGTTTCGGGCAGATCCGCTACTGGACGGACGAACGGGAATGGTTTGCCGTTTTCTGCGCGCGCGCCTGAAGGGAGCTTGCATTGGATACGCTCATGGACGCTCGACATCGCGCAACGCCGGCCGCCCCAGAACGTCGCGGTACGTCGCTGGACTACGGGATGGTCAGATCGGCCAGCTTGGCGCTGGCCGCGCCTTTGACGCCTGAAGACTGCCAAGCCCAATCCATGCCGGATGCCAGCCCCGTCAAATGGCACCTGGCGCATACCACCTGGTTCTTCGAGACCTTTATCCTGCAGCGCTATGCCGCGGATTACGCCCCGTTCCACCCGCGCTACGGCTTTCTCTTCAATTCCTACTACAACGCCATCGGTGAACGCCATCCCCGACCGCAACGCGGCCTGCTCACGCGGCCGGCCTTGCAGGACATCCTGGCATACCGGCGCCACGTTGACGCCGCCATGACGCGTCTGCTGCCGGGCCACGGTGATGATGCCGAGCTCGGTGCGCTGGTGCAGCTTGGCCTGCACCACGAACAACAGCATCAGGAACTGATCCTGACCGACGTCAAACATCTTTTGTCGTGCAGCGCGCTCAAACCCTCGTACGCCGGTGCAAAACGGCCCCGCGCGGCCGGCTCGGCGCCGACGCAGGCGTGGCTGGAACACCCGGGCGGCATTGTGACCGTCGGCCATGGCGGTGATGGATTCTGCTTCGATAACGAAACGCCGGCGCACCAGGTGCTGCTGCAGCCTTTCCAGCTGGCGCGCCGTCCGGTCACGCAGGGAGAGTTCCTCGCCTTCGTGGAGGATGAGGGCTATCGCCGACCGGAATACTGGCTTTCCCTCGGATGGGATGCCGTGCGCGCCCATGGCTGGGAGGCGCCCCTTTATTGGGAACATGCCGACGGCGTCTGGCGGAGCTTCACGCTGCACGGAATGGAAGATCTGGACCTGGACGCTCCCGTCACGCACATCAGCTACTTCGAGGCGGACGCCTATGCGCGCTGGGCAGGCGCGCGCCTGCCAAGAGAGGCGGAATGGGAGCAAATGGCTTCGACCCTGGACGGCGTGGACCCGCACGCCAACCTGGCGGAATCGGGCCTTCTGCATCCGCGGGCGCCCGCGGCCGCAAACGGTGCGGGGCCGCTGCAAATGTATGGCGATGTCTGGGAATGGACGGCGAGCTCCTATGAGCCCTACCCCGGCTTCGCGCCTGCGGCCGGAGCCGTCGGGGAGTACAACGGGAAGTTCATGTGCAGCCAGTATGTGCTGCGCGGCGGGTCCTGCGCCACGCCCCGATCGCATATCCGGGCGACCTACCGCAACTTCTTCCCGCCGGACGCCCGCTGGCAGTTCTCCGGACTGCGGCTGGCTCGGGATGCATGAGGATCGCCCCCGGCAATGCGGCCGGGCCGGCAAGGCGTGGGGGGCGGCCGGAATGCAGCGTTGCGCAAGCCATGCCAAAGGAGCTGCCCAACCGTTTTGCAGACCTGAAAAGTGCGTGCTAGAATCACGTTCTTTTCCAGGGAAGCGTAGCTTTCGGCACTGCCGATCGCCGGGCGAAACCCGCGGAAGTTGGCGCATTAGCTCAGCCGGTTAGAGCGACGGAATCATAATCCGCAGGTCCCCTGTTCGAATCAGGGATGCGCCACCAAGTATTTATGCGGCCCGCAGCGATGCGGGCCGTTTTCGTTTCGTCTTCATTTCGCTCCGCAATCTGCCCTGCGCTCCGCAATCCCTGGAGCAGTCCGATCCGGGCACATCCGATGCCGACAATCGGCGGCGGCGCAATTTGGAGCGCCGCCGCGCGGGCCCTGCGCTCAGGGCACAAGGAGCTTCGCATGACCCTCGTCCATCGGCGCCGCCTTGCTGCTCTATGCACCGCCGGCATGCTGCTCGCGGGCTGTGCCGGCGACGGGCGGTTCGAACATCCTGGGCCGCCGCATCCCGGCGCCGCGAATCCGTGGGCAAGCGAGCGCGGCTTTGGCGCCGGGCCTAACTATCCGCCCACGGGTCAATGAGCCCCGCCGCTTGCGGCGCCCGGACACTGCGCATTTGGGCCGGGTATCCGGGAAACCCTGAGTCGCGGAGCGTCCCCGCGCGCGATCACCCAGAAGCGTTGTTGTCCCCGGTATCGCCGGCGGACCCGCCACCATGGTCGCGCCAGGAGGCCACGAGTTCATCGGCCTGCTCCTCGGACTCAGCGCCCAGCCGCAGAAGCAGTTCACCCACCTCGATCCCCTGCTGCTGCGCGTAGGTTTCGATCTCCCGATCGATTTCCGCCTCGTAAAGCGCCATGCGTTCCTGCTGAGCGCGCCCGGCCTGCTCGGTCGCGCGGGCGTCTGCGTTGCGCTCGATCTCGGGGGCTGCACCGAGCAGCCTCTCCCTGCCCTTCGCCATCGCAATTTCTATCCGAATATCGGCCATTTGATACCTCCTGTGGACCGTTGACCTCAAGAAAATCCGCGCGAGGATGCGCAGGAACCATGCACAGGGATGGCTCACAGACCGCGAATCCGGCATGGCAGGAATACTGCCCACACCATCTCAGGAGCATTGGCCCATGACTCGCACCCAGTCTCGCTCGCTTGTTGCGTCCTCGCAACGCCACCCCGATTCGGATATGGCGGGCGTCCGGAGCACAACGGAACGCGCAGACCCGCAAAGCACCATGCATGCCCGCGCTTTCGCCAGCGTGGCCTTGGCCGCCGCTGGCGCATTGATCGCGTCTGGCGCAACGGCCGCATCTGCATCCAGCGCCGTGGATAGCTATGACAAGCTTGTGTCCGCATTGACCGGCGGGCGCCTTCTTGCCACCGTACTGGACCTCTCCCAATGCGACCGCGGGACAAGCATCAAGCCGCCGCCGCACATTCTGGGCGGGATGATGATCTCCCGTTTTCTGATCCCGGACGGAAAATACGTAGCGTTCGCGGATGTGCATGCCACCTTGGACACGGAGAGCCGGCCGATCGTGGAATACATCCGATATCGCGCCATGCGAGACGGCTCCGTCATCGTCCGCTTCGATTCGCGACCCGAGGGGAGCGACGAGGTCACGATGCGGGGAGAGTACCGATGCGGTATCGACAAGGGCATCAGGTTTCTGGACACCGGCGAGCCGCCGGAGCCCTCGCTAGTGCCGTTGGCCCAGACGACGGAGAAGATGACGATACAGGGTAGCGGCAGCCGTGCCGACGATTCCCCCAATGGCGGCAATCTTGACCAGCAGCGCGAGCTCCGGGACGGTAAGGGTATGCGGTAACAGCCGGTGCACCAGGGGGCTGGGCGCCCACAGGCGAAGTCCTTGCGGCACCATGACGATCACGAACCATCCGGCCGCGTTGGCCAGCCAACGCCCGGCGCGTACCCATGCGGGCCCGCGTAAAAGCGCAGCCGTAACCGAGGCCCATACGGCGCCCGCGATGGCCGCCCAAATGGCGGTGCTCAGCGCCGCACCCAATGTACCGCTCGTCGCCATCGCCCTCTTCCACCGTAAAACCACATTATCCCGCCGGCGGCCAGCCGGTCAGGCGAAGGCTGCAGGCATGTTTCCCCGGCGGCAAAGGCCTGTACGGCCAAGTTTCCTGGCGGGGCGGTATCAGTGCCGCGCCGCCCCATCATTTCCGCCAGACAGCAAAAAGCCCCGGCAAGCGGGGCTTTTTGTCAGGCATTCAAGCTTGGAGCTTTACATGACCCGGATCTTGGTAGCTTGCGGACCCTTGGGACCCGTGGCTACTTCGTACTGCACGCGCTGGTTTTCCTCGAGCGAGCGGAAGCCGCTGCCCTGGATTTCCGAGAAATGCGCGAACAGGTCCTTACCGCCCGACTCGGGGGTGATAAAGCCATAACCTTTTTCAGAGTTGAACCACTTAACGACGCCGGTTTCCATACCGATTTTCCTTGCAATTACAAAGGGCTAACGCCCGGGACACGAAACTTTCAAGCTTGGGCCAAGAACAATAGCGGAGACCGGGAAGCACTCTGAACTGTACAAAGATCGCACCGCTTGAAAATCTCCACGACACTATGAACGGCCCCACAATAGAAGTCAAAAGCTTTTCCGGCCTCCTCCACGATAATTGAAACTAAGTGCTACAACGCCGCGCATAAAATGTGGGTCGTCTTACGCGGCGTTGCACATGAAGATTGTGAAGGCGCCCGCCCGTGGATTTGCCGCCACGGTGGCTGTCCTGGACGCTGGCGGAAAGCGTATATATTGGAATACCGATATATCGAGGGCCGCTTCGAAAAACGGCCCGCCACAGACAGGTAAGAGAATGAGCATCATCAGCGTCCGCACGGCGGACTTGGCGGCCGGCATGGCCCTGCGGACCACCCTGGAAGGTGAATTCATAAGAAGCTATGTGGTGGTGAGCGCGCCGGACCTGAATGCAATCGCCGACATCGTTCCACGCACGGAAGTGGAGGCAGGAGGAGAAATCCACGCCACCGCGGTCAGCGACCCGGCCGCGGCACCAAAACAAATCGGCGACGTGCTGGACAATATCAACCCCGGTGATATCGCCGTATTCCTGTGCGCAACGCCGGCGGCGTACGAAGCGGCGCTGCAACTTCTGGGCTACGACCCGAGCAGGATCGACACGGAACTGCATTAACCCATCCGGCGCCCGCTCAGGTCGGCGACACTTGATATACGCGCACGCCTGGACGCGGATTGTTTTCAGAGTACGCGAAGCGCGGCCGGGCGCCATTCTGAATGGGTGCCAGCCGAAAGCCCAAGTCCATGCCCCAACGGTCGGTCTCGCGAACCCACTGGGTGTGGCAGCAAGAACAACGGAACCGGTCCTCGCGGTGATTCTCCCGATGCTTTTCCGTGGGCCGTACAAAGCCCTCGTGAACCAGATTCTGGTGGGCCTGCAGCCCGGGAGTGGCGAGGGTAATGCTCTGGCAAGGAAGGCACATCATTGCGCTCATTGTTTTCTCCAGTATGGCTAACGGCTGAATATGAAAAGTCATTCCGGCTGATACGGCCGGTGTAGTTCTTCGGTACCGCAAGGCTCCGGCACCAGCGCTTCAAGCGCGGCGCGGCCATCCAGGATGGTTTCGTCCACGGACGGGAAGCCGATTGGAGACGAGATGCATTGGACGCGAGGCGAACCCTGACGACGGTCTTCGACCACGATCTTCCAGCCGTACTTGCCCTGGCCCTCCGGATGGACCGTCAGCGTCGCGCCCCAAGCGTTGAAGGTTTTTGCGAAAACTTCCATTGCGTATCGCCTTGCGGAATGGTGCCGGTCCATGAGCAAGCTGTGTGCCTGAGGCGCCTCTATCCGGCTCCTCCCAGGGAAAAGCCCGCCGGACGAGGCCTGGGGATGCCGGCAAAAGCGGGGACACTTCGCCGGGGAACGCAGCAGAAGCGAGGCATATCGACACAAAACTGTGTGGATTCGAAACGGCCATAATTGCGTTGCCGTCGCGGGATGCCCCGGCGAAACGGATTGCGGGCCGGCCCGCGGCGTACGGACGAAAAAAAGCCGGCAGGACCTGCCGGCTTTTCGGGGGGCGTGGAAGTTTTTACAACGACCGGGCCAGTTCGGCGGCGAGACCGATGTACGACCGGGGCGTCATTGCCAGCAGACGCTCTTTGGCCTGCGGCGGCAGCGCCAGGCCTTGGATGAATTCCCGCAAGGCTGCCTCGGTGATTCCCTTGCCTCGCGTGAGGGCCTTGAGCTGCTCGTAGGGCTGGGGCAGCCCGTAGCGGCGCATGACCGTCTGGACCGGCTCGGCAAGGACCTCCCAGCATGCGTCGATATCGGCGTCGATGGCCGCCGCATTGACTTCCAGCTTGTCCAGCCCACGCAGGCAGGCGTCCCACGCCACCATGCAATATCCGAAGGCCACCCCCAGGTTGCGCAACACCGTCGAATCGGTCAGGTCGCGCTGCCAACGCGATACCGGCAGCTTGTCGGCCAAATGGCGCAGCATCGCGTTCGCAAGCCCGATATTTCCTTCGGAGTTCTCGAAATCGATGGGGTTGACCTTGTGCGGCATGGTCGAAGAACCGACCTCGCCTTCCTTCAGCCGTTGCTTGAAGTAGCCCAGGGAGACATAACCCCAGATGTCACGGTCCAGATCGAGCACGATCACGTTGGCGCGCGCGACCGCGTCGAAAAGCGCGGCCATCCAATCGTGCGGCTCTATCTGAATGGTATGGCGATTCTGCGTCAGCCCAAGACCGCGGAGTACACGATTGCTGAAGGCGGGCCAGTCGATTTCGGGATAGGCGGCCAGGTGGGCGTTGTAATTGCCGGTAGCGCCGTTGAGCTTGGCAAGCGGCTGCACCGCCTCGACCGCGTCGATGGCGCGCGACAGGCGCGCCGCCACATTGGCGAACTCCTTGCCCAGCGTGGTCGGGCTGGCAGGCTGCCCGTGCGTGCGGGACAGCATGGGCTGATCGGCGTTCGCCTCCGCCATGGCGGCCAGCTTATCCCGCACTTTTTTCAGTGTCGGGAGCAGCACACCGTTGCATGCACGCGACAACATCAGCGCGTGCGAGGTGTTGTTGATATCTTCGGACGTGCAGGCGAAATGGATGAACTCCGCAGCCCGGGACAGCTCTGCATCGTCCGCGACCTTTTCCTTCAGCCAGTACTCGACCGCCTTGACGTCGTGGTTCGTGACCCGTTCGATTTCCTTGATGCGCGCCGCATCCGCCTCGCTGAAATCCGCGACGATGGCCTGCAGGCGCTGGCGGGCCTCGTTGGAGAACGCCGGCAGCTCAGGCAGTCCTGCTTCCGCCAGGGCCGTCAGCCAGGCGACCTCCACTTCGACGCGGTGAGCCATGAAGCCGGCTTCGGAGAGCAGGCCGCGCAAGGCGTCGCCGCGGGAGGCATAACGCCCGTCGAGAGGGGAAAGCGCGTTGAGCGGACTGAGGGCGGAAGCGATATGCATGAGCAGCGAAAAACCGGAAAGTACGTTGAAAAGCGCGGAAAAACCGCGCGATTTTATCACTCGCGGTCTCCCTGCCCCACCCGCGTGCGCCCGCGTATCCGACACCCCGCCATGCCGTGTTTCGGCGTGGCATCATCCTGCTATACTGCCGCCCGCTTTCCGACTATGACTGTATATCCATGAAACTTATAGGCTCACTTACCAGCCCGTACGTACGCAAGGTACGGATCGTCATGGCGGAAAAAAAGCTGGATTACCGCTTTGAGCTGGAAAACGTCTGGTCGCCGGACACGAACATCCAGCAATTCAATCCATTGGGCAAGGTGCCCTGCCTGGTGATGGAAGACGGCGGCGCGCTGTTCGACTCGCGCGTTATCGTCGAATACCTGGATACTTTGTCGCCGGTTGCGCGCCTGATTCCCCAGTCCGGCCGCGAACGCGCCGCCGTGAAGTGCTGGGAAGCCATAGCCGATGGCGTCCTGGATGCCTGCGTGGCCATCGTGAAGGAACGTCAGCGCCCGCAGGCACAGTGCAGCGAAGAATGGATTGCGCGCCAATACGGCAAGATCCACGCCAGCCTGGACGCCATGAACAAAAGCCTTGGCGAGCACGCATACTGCATGGGCATCAACTACACCCTGGCCGATGTGGCGGTCGGGTGCGCCCTGGGCTATCTGGACCTGCGTTTCTCCGATTTGGACTGGCGGTCGGGCCACACGAACCTGGCTCGCCTGGCGGAAAAACTTGCGGCGCGCCAATCTTTCGCGGACACCCTTCCGCCCCCCGGGGCGTAAGACGGGGGAATCCCGCGACTGCGACGCAGCCGCGGCGGAAAACACCGGGGCGCCTTTCGGCGCCCCTTGTCATTGAAGCGCAACCAGCACCGGCTCAGGCAAATGCGCGCCAGGCCTTGTATGCCATGAACACGGCGAGCGCGAAAAGCAGCACGGCGAAGATCCGCTTGACCGTGGCCACGGGCAGACGGTGCGCCATGCGCGCGCCCATGGGCGCGGTGAGCACACTGGTGCACACAAGGGCCAGCAGCGCGGGCCAATAGATATATCCGAGCATGCCCGGCGTGTGGCCGGCTTCCCGCAAGCCCGATACGACATAACCCGCGCTATTGGCCAGGGCAATCGGAAAGCCCAGTGCCGCCGAGGTGGCAACGGCGTTGCGCAGCGGCACGTTGCACCAGATCATGAACGGAACGGAAAGAAAGCCGCCGCCGGCCCCGACGAGTCCGGATATGAAGCCGATACCCGCCCCGGCTGCAGACGTACCGACCAGGCCTGGCATCTGCCGCGATGCCTTCGGCTTGGTATTGCGCAGCATCGAATAGCCCGAATAGGCGACGAAGGCGGCAAAAAAGGCCGATAGCCATCCGGTATGCAGCGCCGCAAAGACCGCGCCGCCGGACAGCAGGCCCCCGATGATCAGGCCGGGCGCCATGGCCGCCACGATGCGCCAGATGACGGCACGCGCGGCATGATGCGCACGCACGCTGGAAACCGATGTGAAAAGGATGGAGGTCATGGAAGTTGCGATCGCGGCATGGACCACCAGGTCGTCCTGCATGCCATGCCAGTCGAACAGCATGGTCAGGAAAGGCACGAGAACCATGCCCCCTCCGATTCCAAGCAGACCCGCCGCGAATCCGGCGCCCGCACCAAGCAGCAACAGCAAAACCAGCATTGGAATATCCACATCCCGCTCCATCGTTATGATCGTGGTTCGAATGTCGCGGTCCGGACGTGACGCCGCGCCGCGGCGCGGCAGCGACACGGTTCATCGCCCCACGCAGCGGCGCCCTGCCCCTTCCGGCGCGCAAACTACGCGATGATACCCCCGCCCAGGCAAACGTCGCCGTCGTAGAGAACGGCGGACTGCCCCGGCGTCACCGCCCATTGGGGCTCGTCGAATGCGAGTGTGAACGCGGCGGTTGCGCCGTCGCCCAATGTGCAAGGCGCATCGGCCTGCCGATACCGCGTCTTGGCCGCGTAGGCGCCCGGCGCTGGGGGCTCGCCGGCGACCCAGCTGGCGTCCTGCGCATTCAGCGACTGCGACAAGAGCCACGGGTGATCATGGCCCTGGACCACATAAAGGGTATTGCTTGCCAGATCCTTGCGAGCGGCATACCACGCTTGCGCCGTGCCGTCCTCGCGTTGCCGCCCTTTGACCCCGCCGACGCCGATGCCTTTGCGCTGGCCCAGCGTATAGAAGGACAAGCCGGTATGGGTGCCGACGCGCTGGCCCTCGGGCGTCAGTATGGGTCCCGGTGCGGTCGGCAGATAGCGGTTCAGGAATTCGCGGAAGGGGCGTTCGCCGATGAAGCAGATGCCGGTGGAGTCTTTCTTCGCCGCGTTATGCAAGCCGATCTCGTGGGCAATCCGCCGCACCTCGGTCTTGGGAATTTCTCCCAACGGGAACATGGTGCGCGACAGCTGGTCCTGGTTGAGCCGGTGCAGGAAATAACTCTGGTCCTTGGTCCCGTCCAACGCCTTCAGCAATTGGTACTGCGTGCGTCCGCCGCTCTGCACCGCCCGTACGCGAGCATAGTGCCCCGTGGCGATGCGCTCGGCGCCCAGGCTCATCGCGTGATCCAAAAACGCCTTGAACTTGATTTCGGCGTTGCAAAGAACGTCGGGATTGGGCGTACGGCCCGCGGAATACTCGCGCAGGAACTCCGCGAAAACGCGGTCCTTGTATTCCGCCGCGAAGTTCACCGCTTCGATATCGACGCCGATCAGATCCGCGACGCTGGCGGCGTCCAGCCAGTCCTGGCGGGTGGAACAGTATTCGGAATCGTCGTCGTCCTCCCAGTTTTTCATGAAGAGCCCGATTACCTCATAGCCTTGCTGTTTCAGCAGCCAGGCTGTAACCGAGGAATCGACGCCGCCGGACATGCCGACGACGACGCGGCCTTTGGTGGGAGCAATGGAGGACATGGGGAAGAAAATCGCTTGGAAAAAGTGGCCGCCCCACCGGCCAGACCGGCAGCGGTGGGGCGCCTGGCATTTTACCCGGTGGTTTTCCCCTGACGCCACGGAAGGTCAAGTCGTGTATAAGTGTCTCCGGCCCGATATCCGACGAGGAGAGCGCATGCGCATCGGTATTCCGCGGGAAACCCTGCCAGGGGAAACGCGTGTTGCGGCAACACCGGAGACCGTCAGGAAGTACGTGGCGGGCAAGAATACGGTCATGGTGGAGCGAGGCGCCGGCGCCGCGGCTCGCTACCCGGACCACGACTACGAGGCGGCGGGCGCCACGCTCGTGTCGGCGGATCAGGCGCTGTCCGCCGAGGTGGTGCTGAAAGTCAGGCGCCCACATGGCGATGAACTGGCCGCCTTGAAGCGTGGCTCCATCGTGATCGGCATGTTGGACCCGTTCGATACCGAAGGCATCGCACGGCTGGCCGCCACGGGAGTGACCGCGTTCGCCCTGGAGGCCGCGCCGCGCATCACCCGCGCGCAGAGCCTGGATGTTCTATCGTCCCAAGCCAATGTCGCGGGCTACAAGGCGGTGCTGCTCGCCGCCCATTACTACGGCCGACTCTTCCCGATGATGATGACCGCCGCCGGCACGCTGAAGGCCGCGCGGGCCGTGATCCTGGGCGCCGGCGTTGCCGGCCTTCAGGCCATCGCAACGGCGAGACGGCTGGGCGCCGTGGTAGAGGCTTCGGACGTGCGGCCCGCTGCCAAGGAGCAAGTGGAATCTCTGGGCGCCAAGTTTATCGACGTGCCGTTCGAGACCGAGGAGGAGCGACAGATCGCAGAGGGCACGGGCGGCTATGCCCGGCCCATGCCTGCCGCCTGGATGGCGCGGCAAGCCGAGATGGTCGCCGCACGCTGCAGACAAGCCGACATCGTCATCACGACGGCCCTTATCCCGGGCCGTCCGGCGCCCATGCTGGTGTCGGCCGAGACGGTGCAGAACATGAAGCCTGGCTCGGTGGTGGTCGATCTTGCCGTCGAGCGCGGGGGCAATTGCCCCTTGTCCGAACCAGGACGTGTCGTGGAGAAACATGGCGTGACCCTGGTCGGGCTGACCAATCTGCCGGCGCTGGTGCCCACCGATGCCTCGGCCCTGTACGCCCGCAATCTGCTGGAGTTCATGAAGCTCATCGTGGACAGGGACGGCGCGCTGGCGATCCAGTGGGAAGACGAAATCGTGACGGGGTGTGCTGTGGGTAACGCGCCCCCGCAGCGCTAGCGCGCTTCCCTCTCAAGGGGGCGGCGCTGCGGACCGGCGGAGCCGGATCCGCGCGTCCCCGATCACGGTACCGGTTTTGTGCGCCGGTCCATTTGAGGGGGGTGGCTTTCTGGAGTTTGGGGCCCCTGTTGGTTTGGAGGCCGCGTTTGTTTGATGCGGTGGCTGCAGCGCAATGGAGAACTGAGATGGATGCCATCAGTCCGACCCTGATCAACGTAATCATATTCGTGCTCGCCGTGTACGTCGGCTACCACGTCGTATGGAATGTGACGCCGGCCTTGCATACGCCGCTGATGGCGGTGACCAATGCCATCTCGGCCATCATCATCGTCGGGGCGATGCTTGCCGCCGCGCTGACCGAAGGCAACCTTGCGCGGAGCATGGGTGTGCTGGCGGTTGCCCTGGCTGCGGTAAACGTTTTCGGGGGCTTTCTGGTAACTCGGCGCATGCTCGAGATGTTCAGAAAGAAGGAAAGGAAAACGCGCGGGGAGGACGCCTGATGATTTCCCTGAACGTCGTTACCCTGCTTTACCTGGTCGCCTCCGTCTGCTTCATCCAGGCGTTGAAGGGCCTGTCGCATCCCACCACATCGCGCTTGGGCAACGCATTCGGCATGGCGGGCATGGCGATCGCGGTCCTGACGACGGGCGCGTTGATCGTCGGCCTCGCCGGACCGGGAATCGCCGGGATGGGGCTTGGCTGGGTGTTGCTTGGACTGCTGATCGGCGGCACGGCGGGCACCATCATGGCCGGGCGCGTGGAAATGACCAAGATGCCGGAGCTCGTGGCCTTCATGCACAGCATGATCGGTCTGGCAGCCGTGGCGATTGCCGTCGCTGTGGTGGCCGAGCCGCACGCCTTCGGCATCGCGCCCATGGGCGCCCTTCTCCCCATGGGAAACCGGGTGGAAATCTTCATCGGGACCTTCGTTGGCGCAATCACGTTCTCAGGATCCGTCATTGCCTTCGGCAAGCTTTCTGGCCGCTATCGCTTCCGCCTGTTCCAAGGTGCACCGGTGGTGTTCCGGGGGCAACACGCCCTCAATCTGGTGCTGGCGATCGTCATGCTCGCTTGCGGCGTGGCGTTTGTATTGCAGCCCTCGTGGACGCCTTTCGCCGCAATGACGGCGATCGCGTTCGTGCTGGGTGTGCTGATCATCATCCCCATCGGCGGGGCCGACATGCCGGTGGTCGTGTCGATGTTGAACAGTTATTCCGGCTGGGCGGCGGCCGGCATCGGCTTTTCGCTGAACAATCCGATGCTGATCATCGCCGGATCGCTGGTGGGATCCTCCGGCGCCATTCTTTCCTACATCATGTGCAAGGCGATGAACCGCTCGTTCTTCAACGTGCTGCTGGGCGGCTTCGGCAACGGCGGGGAACAGGGCTCCGCAGGGGCGGCCGACACGCAGCGCAACGTCAAATCCGGCAGCGCCGAAGACGCCGCCTTTGTCCTGGCGAACGCGGAATCGGTCATCATCGTGCCGGGCTACGGCCTGGCGGTGGCGCGCGCCCAGCATGCCCTGAAGGAGCTGGCCGCCAAGCTAACGGACGCGGGGGTCACCGTCCGTTATGCGATCCATCCCGTCGCGGGCAGAATGCCGGGGCATATGAACGTGCTGCTCGCCGAAGCGGAAGTGCCCTACGACCAGGTCTTCGAGATGGACGACATCAACGGCGAGTTCGGGCAGACCGATGTCGTGCTGATTCTTGGTGCGAACGACGTGGTCAATCCAGCGGCGAAGAACGATCCGAAATCGCCGATCGCAGGCATGCCGATTCTGGAGGCGTACAAGGCCAGGACCATCATCGTGAACAAGCGGTCCATGGCCGCCGGCTACGCCGGCCTGGACAACGAGTTGTTCTACATGGACCGCACCATGATGGTGTTCGGCGACGCCAAGAAGGTCATTGAGGATATGGTCAAGGCAGTGGCTTAGCCCTTGCAGGCACCAGCGGGGCTTCGCAGACCTTCATCGACGATTTCGATCCAGTGGCGCACCGGGATGGCCGTCCCGCTTTGCAGATGCGTGATGCATCCGATGTTCGAGGACAGGATGACATCCGGAGCCGCCGGCGCGATCGCAGCCAACTTGCGATCCCGCAACGTGGCCGCCATTCCGGGATTCATCACCGAATAAGCGCCGGCGGAACCGCAGCACAAGTGACGGTCCGCAAACGGCTGCAGATCGAAGCCGAGATCCGCCAACAGCTTGTCGGCAAGCGGCCGCAGTCCCTGCCAGTGCTGAAGCGTGCACGGCGGATGAAAAGCGGCGCGCACCGGCGTTTTCAAACGTTGCCGCAGTTCGCCGGCGTGCGGCGCCACCACTTCGGAAACATCACGCACCAGCGACACGACTCGCGCGGCACGGCCGGCATAGGCGGAATCCTTGCGCAGATGATGCGCGTACTCCTTCACCATCGCACCGCACCCGGATGCGTTCATCACGATCGCCTCGACCTTGCCGCTCTCGACCAGCGGCCACCACGCATCGATGTTGGCGCGCATTTGGGCCAGCGCCGCCGGGACGTCATCCAGATGCAGGTTGATCGCCCCGCAACAGCCGCCGCCGGCCGCAACGATGCTGCCGATACCGAGCGCGTCCAGCACCCGTATGGTGGCCGCGTCGATGCTGGGCATCATGGAAGGCTGCACGCACCCCGCGAGCAGGAGCACCTGCCTGGAATGCGCGCGGGTATCGGGCAATGGTCCGGCCGGACGCCGAACGGGCACCTTGGCCTGTATGGCGCGGGGCAAGAGGGGCCGCAAGGTCTGTCCCAAACGCATCGCGGGCGCGAACCACCGGGAGTTGAGTCCCTTGCGCAGCAAGGCCCGCGCGGCACGCTCGGTCCACGGACGGCGCACCCGCTCGGCTGTCAATGCACGGCCGATATCGACGAGGTGGCCGTACTGGACGCCGGACGGACATGTTGTTTCGCAATTGCGGCATGTCAGGCAGCGGTCCAGATGGGTCTGGGTGGAACGGGTCGGCTCCGCGCCCTCCAGCATCTGCTTGATCAGGTAGATACGGCCGCGCGGACCGTCCAGCTCGTCGCCCAACACCTGATAAGTCGGGCACGTGGCCGTGCAGAAACCGCAATGCACGCAGCGGCGCAGGATGGCGTCGGCTTCGCGGCCGTAATCCGTATCGCGCGCCCAGGAAGCGATTTGGGTTTGCATGGCGCTATAGCTCCAGGGTGAGGCGGCCTGGGTTGAAAAGGCCGGACGGGTCGAGCTCCTGCTTCAGCCGGCGCGTCAAGGTAGCCACGCCGGGCGCCAGCGGATGGAAGACGCCGTCGCGCGGAACATCCCGATGAGAGGCAGCACGGAAAAGGGTCGCATGGCCGCCACGCGCCTGCGCTGCCGCGCGTATCGATGCTGGCTCTTGCTGACCGCTGACCCAGCGCTGCCCGCCCCCCCACTCGATGAGCGTCGGCCCCAGGGCCATGGGCGCGGTGGCAGGCGGCACGGCTATGCGCCACAGCGGTTGAGACCGGTCGAAGAACTCGTGCGTCTGTTCACGCAGCGACTGCCACAGCAAGGCGGCCCGTTCATCGGGCACCGGCTCGCCGCCAATGCGCGCCTGTGCGGCGTCGATGGCGGGCGGCGCGCCGGACAGGCGCACGAGGATCTCGCCCAGGTCGTCGCGGCCCATGGGTATCCAGCAAGCCGCCGATACCGGCATGGGCAAACGCCGCCACGTCGCGAATGCAGCCAGCGCTTCGCTTTGCGTACCCTGCAGCCGCAGGGATCGCTCCATCATCGGCCGCGGCAAGACCTTCAACGAGACTTCCAGCAACACGCCGAAAATGCCCAGCGAGCCGGCAAGCAGCCGCGACACATCGTAGCCCGCCACGTTCTTCATCACCTCGCCGCCGAAATTGAGCACGCGGCCGTGCGCATCGAGCAGCCGCACACCGAGGACGAAGTCGCGCACGCTGCCGACCGCCATGCGGCGCGGCCCGGCAAGGCCCGCCGCCACGCAGCCGCCGACCGTGGCGGAGGTTCCGTAGTGCGGCGGCTCGAACGGCAACATCTGGCCTTGCGCCGCCAGCTCCGCCTCCAGTTCGCGCAGCGGCGTGCCGGCGCGCACCGTGACGACAAGTTCGGACGGCTGATAATTGACGATACCCCGATAAGCGGTGACGTCGAGCAGGCAATGGCCGTCCTCCGGCCGCAGGGGCCGATGATTGCCGTAGAAAGCCTTGCTGCCGCCGCCGCAGATGAACAGGGGCTTATGCGCGGCGCGCGCGGTCATAACCTGGTCGCACAACTCCGACAGGACGAATTCCATGACGAACCTGCTTCAGAAACGGGACAGGTCCGGGAATCGCAGTTCGCCGCCGTGCACGTGCATCTTGCCGTACTCGGCACAGCGCGCCAGCGTGGGAATCACCTTCTGCGGATTGAGCAGGCAGCTCGGGTCGAACGCACGCTTGACGGCGAGGAACGTATCGAGCTCCTCGCGCGAGAATTGCACGCACATCTGATTGATTTTCTCCATACCCACACCGTGCTCTCCCGTCACGGTGCCTCCCACCTGTACGCACAGCTCGAGGATCGCCACGCCGAATTTGTCGGCGCGTTCGGTCTCGTCCGGCTTGTTGGAATCGAAAAGAATGAGTGGATGCAAATTGCCGTCGCCGGCATGGAATACGTTGGCGCAGCGCAGGCCGAACTCGTCTTCCATCTGTTCAATCGCCCCCAGCACACGGGCAAGGTGCCGCCGCGGGATCGTGCCGTCCATGCAATAGTAGTCCGGCGATACGCGGCCGGCGGCGGGAAACGCGTTCTTGCGCCCCGCCCAGAACCGTAGCCGCTCCGCCTCGGAAGTCGACACCTGCAGTCGCGTCGCGCCGGCTTCCCTCAGCACGGCTTCCAGGCGGGCGATCTCGTGCGCCACCTCTTCAGGCGTACCGTCGGATTCGCACAGCAGGATGGCCTGGGCGTCCATGTCGTAGCCCGCCTGCACGAAAGGCTCCACCATGTGCACCGCCTGCCTGTCCATCATCTCCAGCCCGGCTGGAATGATCCCTGCCGCGATGATATGCGTGACCGCGTGGCCGGCGGCTTCGACGCTTGCGAAGCTGGCAAGCACGACCTGCGCGCACACGGGCTTGGGCAGCAGTTTCACCGTGATCTCCGTCACGATGCCGAGCATGCCCTCCGAGCCGATGAAGACTGCAAGCAGATCCAGACCCGGCGCATCCGGCGCTTCGCTGCCGAGTTCGACGATGTCGCCATCGATCGTCACGACCCGCGCCTTCAGGATGTTGTGCACGGTCAGCCCGTACTTCATGCAGCGTACGCCGCCGGAGTTTTCGGCGACGTTGCCGCCGATGGAGCACGCAATCTGACTGGAAGGATCGGGCGCGTAATACAAGCCGTAAGGCGCCACCGCTTCCGAAATTGCCAAATTGCGCACGCCGGGCTCGACCACTGCCAAGGCGTTCTCGGGATCGATCCGTTTGATGCGGTTCAGCTTGGAAAGTCCGAGCAACACACCCTGGCTGTGCGGCATGGCGCCGCCCGAGAGACCGGTGCCGGCCCCCCGCGGCACCACCGGCGCGTTCAAACGCTTGCATACCCGCAGGACCTGTTGCACCTGCGCCTCGTTTTCGGGCAAGCAAACGACGGCCGGCAAAGCGCGATACAGGGACAGTCCGTCGCACTCATATGGCCGCGTGTCTTCTTCGCGGTACAGCACGCAATGCGCGGGCAACACCGCTTGCAATGCGGCCACCAGTTCCGGGACGGCAGGCGGGGCCACCTGCGCATCCGTAAGGTCGGTCTCTACCAGGGTGTTCATTGCACAAAGATAGCTCGGGGCGGACAAACGCACAGTCAGGGATTTACCCCAACGCACGATCCCGGGCCGCGGCTACCAATCTATGATCTTTCCCGGATTGAGAATGTTGTTGGGGTCGAATGCGTGTTTCAGGCTGCGCATCAGATCCAGCGCGTCCTGACCGTGCTCCTCCAACAGGAAGCCCATCTTGTGAAGCCCCACGCCGTGCTCACCGGTGCAGGTGCCGTCGGCCGCGATGGCGCGCCGCACCAGCGCGTGATTGATGCGCTCCGATGCTTCCCATTCTTCCGTGCTGTCGGGATCCAGCAGCATCAGCACATGAAAATTGCCGTCTCCCACATGGCCGACGATGGTCGTGGGGAATGGCGCCTCGGCGAGATCGCGCGCCGTTTCGCGCACGCAATCGGCCAGTGCGGAGATGGGCACGCATACGTCCGTCGTGCTCGACCGGCAGCCCGGCCGCAATTGCAGTCCGGCGAAATAGGCGTTGTGCCGCGCTGCCCATAGCCGGTTGCGGTCTTCTGGACGGTTGGCCCACTCGAAGTCCATCCCGCCGTGGCCGCGCACGATTTCCTGAACCACCTCGGCCTGCTCCTGAACGCCGGCGGTACTGCCGTGAAATTCAAAAAGCAGCAGCGGCGTTTCACGCAGTTCCAGCTTGCTGTAGCGGTTCACCGCCCGCACGGCGTGTTCGTCCATGAACTCGACCCGGGCGACCGGCACGCCGGCCTGGATGATTTCGATAACGCTGTCCACCGCATCGCCCAGCGAAGCGAAATTGCAGATGGCGGCCGATATGGCCTCGGGTTGCGGATACAGCTTCACCGTCACTTCAGTGATGATGCCCAAGGTGCCTTCGCTGCCGACGAAAATGCGGGTCAGGTCGTATCCGGCCGACGACTTCGGGGCACGGCGCGACGTACGCACGACCCGCCCATCGGCCGTGACGACGGTAAGCGAGACCACGTTTTCGCGCATGGTCCCATAGCGGACCGCATTCGTGCCGGAAGCACGGGTAGCGGCCATTCCGCCGAGACTCGCGTCCGCACCGGGATCGACGGGAAAGAACAAACCGGTATCGCGCAGATATTCGTTGAGCTGCTTGCGCGTCACGCCAGCCTGCACGGTAGCAGTGAAGTCGCCCGCATGCACCTCGAGGACGGCATTCATCTGGGACAGGTCCAGCGTGATACCGCCCTGCACAGGCAGCAGATGGCCTTCGAGCGAAGATCCGGCGCCATACGCGACGATCGGGACGCGATGCGCATTGCAGATTCGCGCGATGGCGGCCACTTCTTCCGTCGTGTGCGCGAACGCAACGGCGTCGGGAAGGACGTCCGGGTATGGGGATTCGTCGTGGCCGTGGTGCTCGCGCACGGCCTGGGCAGTGGACAGCCGTTCGCCGAGGACGGCTCGCAATTCCGCGAGACAGTCTTCAGGCAGCGGCCGGCGCAAGGCGGAAGGAGCGGTCAGGTCGTTCATGTTGTTGTCCGAACCGGAGGGAATCCGTCATTCTACGACGCGGCTCCTTCGCGCTGTGCCTTTTGGTATGCCGCACCGCAGCACGCGCTTACTTGCCGCTGCCGAGCGCCTGCCGGCGCGCCTGCACCGCCTGCGCCAGCCCTTCCAGCAGCTGCACCGACGTCTCCCAGTCGATGCAGCCGTCGGTAATGCTCTGGCCGTAGGTGAGAGGCCTGCCCGGCACCAGATCCTGCCTGCCAGCCAGCAGATGGCTTTCCACCATCAGGCCCACGATGCGGGTATCGCCGTCGGCGATCTGGCGGCCAATGTCCTGCGCGACCAGCGGCTGGTTCTGCGGATTCTTGCTGCTGTTGGCATGGCTGGCGTCGATCATCAGCCGCTGCGCCAGCCCGGCCTTTGCCAGTTCCTGGCTGGCGGCGCCCACACTGGCTGCATCGTAATTGGGCGTCTTGCCGCCGCGCAGGATGACATGACAGTCCTCGTTTCCGGCGGTCGAAACGATGGCCGAATGCCCGCCCTTGGTCACGGACAGGAAATGATGCGGCTGCGATGCCGCCTTGATGGCATCGACTGCGATTTTTACATTGCCGTCGGTGCCGTTCTTGAATCCGACCGGGCAGGAAAGCCCCGAAGCCAGTTCCCGGTGAACCTGGCTTTCCGTCGTGCGCGCGCCGATGGCGCCCCAGGACACCAGGTCGGCGATGTATTGGGGCGTGATCATGTCCAGGAATTCACAGCCCGCCGGCAGGCCAAGCGCGTTGATTTCGAGCAACAGCTCACGGGCCACCCGCACGCCCTTGTTGATGTTGAAACTGCCATCCAGATCGGGGTCGTTGATCAAGCCCTTCCACCCGACCGTGGTGCGCGGCTTTTCAAAGTAAACCCGCATGACGATCTCCAGGTCGCCGCGCAGGCGCTCGCGCACTCCTTTCAACCGCCGCGCATAGTCCAGCGCGGCTTCGGGATCGTGGATGGAGCAAGGTCCGATGACCACCGCGAGACGGTCGTCCATCCCATGGAGTATCCGATGCAGGGCCTGCCGAGCCGAGTAAACGATGTCGGACACCGGCTGGGTGCAGGGAAATTCGCGCATCACGTGCGCGGGCGGCGTGAGCTCCTTGATTTCGCGGATACGCAGGTCATCGGTATTGTGTGACACGGAAAGCTCCTTCCTGGGTACGGGCCAGGCTGGCGGGCACAAAAAAAGCCGCCAGTGTGCTGGCGGCTTTTTCGGGGGGATTCAGGCAAACCTTAGTATGCGCGCAACCCTTCCTCCGCCAGCGGCATCGGAAAGCCATAAAAATAAAAATAAAATCGGGCGGTGAAGCCGCGGTTGCTTGCTTGCGTCATTTCGTCTGCTCATTGCCGGGATTTCGCCCGGCGCGCCTGGGTGACCGGATACGGGCACGCCAATTCAAATCGCGACAAATCCTAGCATAGAAATCCGCCCGCCCGCTAGGCCGTGCCGCCGACGGTCAGGCCATCCATGCGCAAGGTCGGCATGCCGACGCCGACCGGGACGCTCTGCCCTTCCTTGCCGCAGGTGCCCACGCCGGAGTCGAGGCGCATGTCGTTGCCGATCATGCTGACTCGCGTCATGGCGTCCGGACCGTTGCCGATGAGGGTAGCGCCCTTGACCGGATAGGTGACCTTGCCGTTTTCGATCATGTAGGCTTCGGACGCGGAGAATACGAACTTTCCGCTGGTGATATCCACTTGCCCGCCGCCGAAATTCACGGCGTAAAGGCCGCGCTTGACCGACGCGATGATCTCTTCGGGCGGCGTGTCCCCGCCAAGCATGTACGTATTCGTCATGCGCGGCATGGGAAGGTGCGCGAACGATTCGCGGCGGCCGTTGCCGGTCGCGGCTGTCTTCATCAGACGCGCGTTCATCGTGTCCTGCATATAGCCGCGCAAAATGCCATCCTCGATCAGAACGTTGCGCTGCGTGGGATTGCCCTCGTCGTCCACATTGAGCGAACCCCGCCTGTCGGGCAGCGTGCCGTCGTCAATGACCGTCACGCCTTTCGCCGCCACCCGTTCGCCGATACGGCCGGCAAACACGCTGGAGCCCTTGCGGTTGAAATCGCCTTCCAGACCATGCCCTACCGCTTCGTGCAGCAGGATGCCGGGCCATCCCGATCCCAGGACCACCGTCATTTCGCCGGCCGGCGCGGGACGGGCGTCGAGATTGACGAGGGCTTCATGGACGGCATGTTCCACATAGCCGCGCAGAATCTCGTCGGTGAAATACGCGAGTCCGGTACGGCCGCCGCCGCCCGCATGGCCCATCTCGCGGCGGCCGTCGCGTTCGGCAATCACGGTCAGGGAGAGCCGCACGAGCGGCCGTACGTCGGCGGCCAGCCGTCCGTCGCTGCCCGCCACGAGGATGACATCGTACTCGGCACCCAGGCCCGCCATGACCTGGATCACGTGAGGATCGCGCGCTCGCGCCATACGTTCGATGCGCTCCAGCAACGCAACCTTGTCCGGCGCGCTCATGGTAAGCAACGGATCGATACCGGGATAAAGGTCGTGGGCCCGCCCCGCTTCGCCATTGCCCCGTACCTTCGCCTTGCCGGCGCCTTGACGGGCGATGCCGCGCACGGCACGCGCTGATGAAAGCAAAGCTTCAGGCGATAAGGAGTCGGAATAGGCAAAAGCCGTTTTCTCGCCGCTGATAGCGCGCACACCAACCCCCTGCCCGATCGAAAAGCTGCCCGTTTTGACGATGCCTTCTTCCAGGCTCCAGCCTTCGCTGCGCGTGTACTGGAAGTACAGGTCGGCGTAGTCGACCTTGTGGGTGAATATTTCGCCAAGGGCGCGCGCCATATCGGCCTCGCTCAGTCCCCAAGGGTCGAGCAGAAGCGATTTGGCGGTGGCCAGGGCATGAATGTCGGGATCGGTGATTTTCATACGGACAACTCGGTGGCGGTTCACATGACGCGATGGCGCAGCGCGGGCAAGGCCGTTCGGACCTCGGCAAGCCTCGCGGTGTCTATGTTACCCGCTACCACACCCGGGCCTTCCGCCAGCACGTCGATGATCTCGCCCCAAGGATCGATGAGCATGGAATGGCCCCACGTGCGCCGTCCGTTGGGGTGCAGGCCGCCCTGGGCGGGCGCCAGCACGTAGCACTGGTTTTCGATGGCGCGCGCCCGCAGCAGGACTTCCCAGTGTGCCTTGCCTGTGGTGTAGGTAAAGGCTGCGGGGACGAGAATCAGGTCGACTTGGCCCAGCGCCCGGTAAAGCTCGGGAAAGCGCAGGTCATAGCACACCGATAAGCCGACTTTCGCGAACGGCGTCTCGAAAGTCCGGACGCCGCTTCCGGGCCGGATGGCGATGGATTCGTCATAGGCCTCGGCGCCCCGCTTGAAATTGAACAAATGAATTTTGTCGTAGCGGGTCAGCGGCTTGCCGTCCGGTCCATATACGAGCGATGTGTTGTAAACGCGGCGCTCATCCGGACTTTCCAGCGGGAGCGTGCCGCCGGCCACATAAACCCCATAACGGCGCGCCTGCGCCGATAGAAATTCCTGAATGGGGCCTGCCCCTTCGGTTTCCCGAATCGCCAGCTTATCGTGATCTTTTTGTCCCATGAAGCAGAAATATTCGGGCAGCGCGACAAGCGCGGCGCCGGATTCGGCCGCTTTTGCGATTAATAGAGCCGCGGCGTCCAGATTCTCCTTCACAATGGGCGTGCTTACCATCTGCACCGCTGCAATGCGGGAGGACGCGGGACGATCAGGAGGATGAGTCATCGGAAACAAATAGATTCAAGAATTCCAGGGATAATCCAAGAAGTGATTTTGTGCTATTGTCGACAAAATAACTATAATCTGGACGGAAAATCAATTCCCATAATAAGGATCGATACACCATGCCAAGAGAAACCTACGCCGCGCAGCAGGCAAGGATCGAAAAAGAGATCGATAAACTGCGTAAAAAGGCGGAAGCGCTTCAGCTCAAGCGGCGCAAGCCTGTGATCGCTTCGATCGTGCGGTCCATGCGCGAATACGATATCACTCCAGAAGAAATTGCGGCCGCTTTCGGCAAGCCCGCCGCCGCGCGCCGTGGGCCCGCAAAGAAGAGCGCCGCAACGGCCGCAGCGACTCCCGCGAAGCGTCCGGTCGCGCCGAAGTATCGGCACCCCGAAACCAAGGAAACGTGGAGCGGCCGCGGCAAGGCGCCGCGTTGGCTCACGGCGGCGGAAGCCGCCGGCGCTTCCCGGGAGAGTTTCCTCATCCAGTAAATCCCGGCCGTTCCGGCACTGCCGGTCTCTGCCCTTCCATCTGCCCCGCGGCTCCGGCTGCGGGGTTTTTATTGGCGAACGAATGGAACGGCGCGGGGCAAGCGTTCCCGGCCACGGCTCAGTGGCCTACGGTATAGCGCACGCGACGTTCCGAGCCGTTGTTTGCGGGGAAGTTGTCGAAGATGGCCCGCACCAGGTAAGGCATCACCTTCAGCAGTTCCTCCCGTTCCGAGACGCTATACGAAGTTGCCCGGTAAACCTCCTTGCCGCCCTGGCTGGCGTCCCGGATGATGACCGTGAGCGAATTGCGATACGCCGCCACCGGCACATCGACCCAGTCAGGGCCCCAGTACCCCCAGGGGCCCCAAGGACGTCCGTAGTAGCCGGGGCCGAACCCCCCATAAAAATATGGGTCGTAAGGCTGACGGACATTAACCTGTGTCTGCGTCGTGCCATAGGCGAATGAGACGTCAAAGCGGGCCGGCTGGCCCGGCTTGGCCTCCACGAGTCCGGTGCTGCCGATGCCGGCGCGCACCATGTCCTGAAAATTCTGATATTCCAGGTTGTTGTTCTGCCCGGGATCGTTCAGCACGAAACGATAGGGCTGCCCCGTCGCGTCCGCCGGCCATTGCTGGAAGGACGTGACGCGCGCCGAGACCGATTCCGTCGTGGCGCATCCCGCCACCATCCCCAGGATCAGAAGCAGGGCGAAAGCGTGCGCCATGCGCCATGAGCGATACAGCTTGGTCAGATACATAAGGACTCCTGCGTAACGACGAGGCGCGAGCGCCCACGGGTCATCATAATGCGGTGCACGGCAGTATTGGACAGGAAACTGGAAGCAAAGTTTTGCGAGCCCTCCCAAGGCCCGACCTACAATAGGGGCCGACTTTCCTCAGACAGGCTATGCCATGCGTACTGAAACCTCCGTCACCGTCTACCGCAAGGATTACCGCCCCTATCCCTTCGATATTCCGCAGGTTTCGCTGGCCTTCGATCTGGAGCCGGACGTCACGACGGTTACGTCCCGGCTGGAGGTACGGCGGCACCCCGGCGGCGGCGACGCGCCTCTCGAGCTCGATGGCAGCGAACTAGAGCTCATCTCCGTGTCGCTGGATGGGCGGCCGCTGAGCCCGGGCGCATACCAGCTGGACGCGGACAAACTCATCCTGCCCGGTCTCGGCAATGAGGCCGTCGTGGAGATCGTCAGCCGTTGCCGGCCATCTGAAAATTCCACGCTGATGGGCCTTTACGTGTCCGGCGGGAACTTCTTCACGCAATGCGAGGCTGAAGGCTTTCGCCGCATTACCTGGTTTGCGGACCGGCCCGATGTGATGTCGCGTTATCGCGTCACGCTGCGGGCCCGGCCGGATTATCCCGTACTGCTGAGCAATGGCAACCTGCTGGAAAGCCGCACCCTGCCGGACGGCCGCAAAGAGGTCGTCTGGGAAGACCCCTTCCCGAAGCCTTGCTATCTGTTTGCCCTGGTTGCGGGGCAACTGACGCATCGCGAAACCCGTTTGAAAACGGCTTCTGGACGCGAGGTCCTGCTGCAGGTTTACAGCGACCCGGGATCCGAATCGAAAACAGAGTGGGCGCTGGAATCGCTCGTGCGGGCCCTGCGGTGGGATGAAAGCCGTTTTGGGCTTGAACTTGATTTGGACCGCTTCATGGTGGTCGCGGTGCGCGACTTCAATATGGGGGCGATGGAAAACAAGGGCCTGAATATTTTCAACGCTGCTTACGTGCTGGCCGACGCGCAGACGGCGACGGACGCGAACTACGAGGCAATCGAGTCGGTCATCGGCCATGAGTATTTCCATAACTGGACGGGCAACCGCGTTACCTGCCGCGACTGGTTCCAGCTGAGCTTGAAGGAAGGGCTGACGGTGTTCCGGGATCAGGAATTCAGCGCGGACATGATGGCGCGCGGGCTGGACGAGCGGGCGGCCGCCAGTGCGCGCGCCGTCAAACGAATCGACGACGTGGTGACGTTGCGGGCCGCGCAGTTTCCGGAAGATGCGGGCCCGATGGCGCACCCCATCCGCCCCGAAAGCTACCAGGAAATCGGCAATTTCTATACGGCCACGGTTTATGAGAAAGGCGCCGAAGTCATCCGGATGCAGCATACGCTGCTGGGCGAGGGGGGCTTCCGCGCCGGGATGGACGAGTATTTCCGTCGCCACGACGGCCAGGCGGTAACGTGCGACGACTTTGTCGCCGCAATGGAGTCGGTATATACCCGCCAGCATCCGGGCCGCGATTTGTCGGTTTTCCGGCGATGGTACCGGCAGGCCGGAACGCCGCGCGTCAGCGTGGAATTGCATTACGACGCGGCCGCGCGCCGCTGCACCGTCGGCCTGTCCCAGCGCTGCGCCCCCGTAGGGGTGGAAAAAACATCGCCCGATCCCGCCGGCAAACAGCCGTTCCACATTCCCTTCGCCTTGGGCCTGCTCGACCGGCATGGCAACCCCATGACGTTGCGCATGGACGGCAAGCAAACCCAGACGGCATTGCTGGAACTGGTTTCGGAAAGACAGGAGTGGGTGTTCGAAGATATACCCAGTGCCCCCGTTCCTTCCCTGCTTCGAGGTTTTTCCGCCCCCGTCATCGTGGAATACCCATGGACGGACGAAGAGCTTGCGCTGCTGTCCGCGCATGACACCGATCCGTTCTCGCGCTGGGAAGCGGGACAGGAACTGGCAACGCGGGAGATTCTGGGCTTGGCCGCGCTGCACCAGGCGGGCGCGCAGCTGCATGTCAAACCCGCCTTCGTCGCCGCCTGGCGCGCCCTGCTGGAGGATCCCGGCCTGGATGCGGCCTACCGCGCGCGGGCCCTGTCGCTGCCCTCGGAAAAAACGCTGGCCGAGCGCATGGCGGCCATCGACCCGCCTGCCTTGGCGGTGGCGCGGGATTTCGTCCGTGCCGAGCTGGGCAGGCAATTGGCCGACGCATGGCGCGCCGCCTTCGCCAGCTGCCAGACGCCGGGCCCGTACAGCCCCGCGCCCGAGCCCGCGGGCAAGCGCGCCCTGAAGAACATGGCGCTGGCCCATCTCATGGCCGGAGGCGACGCCGAAGCGCAAGCCTGGGCGCTCGCGCAATATGAGCAGGCGGGCAACATGACGGATCGCCTGGGCGCCTTGACGGCGCTGGTCAATTACGGCGACCAGGAAACCGCCGCGCGCGCCTTGAGCGGCTTCTACGAACAGTGGCAGCAGGATCCGCTCGTGATCGACAAATGGTTCAGCCTGCAGGCCACGGCGCGCTCGACCACTGTGGATACCGTGCGCGGGCTGATGGCGCACCCGGCCTTCACTCTGCGCAATCCCAACCGCGCCCGCGCCCTGATATTCCAGTTCTGCCTGAACAACGCGCGTGGCGTGCACGTCCCCGACGGATCCGGTTATGCGTTCTGGGAAGAGCAGGTACTCGCGCTCGATGCGCTCAACCCGGAAGTCGCGGCCAGGCTGGCGCGCGCAATGGACAACTGGTCACGCTTCGTTCCCGCGCTGCGCGATCCCATGCGGGCGGCCCTGGAGCGCGTGCGCGGCCACGCCGGCCTGTCCCGCAACGTGATGGAGATCGTCTCGAAGGCGCTGGAGCTGGCTGCTTGAAGATTATCTGTTCTAGGAGAGTCGCTTGAAACGTAAAACCCTGACCCAATACCTGGTGGAACAGCAGCGCCAGGCCCAGATCGTAAAACCCGAAGTGCGGCTGCTGATCGAAGTGGTGGCCCGCGCCTGCAAAACCATCAGCCACGCGGTCAGCAAAGGGGCGCTCGGCGGGGTGCTCGGCAGCCTTGACACCGAAAACGTCCAGGGCGAAGTCCAGAAAAAACTGGACGTCATGTCCAACGAGGTCCTGCTGGAAGCAAACGAATGGGGGGGCCACCTTGCGGCGATGGCGTCCGAAGAGATGGAAACGATACATCCCATTCCGAATCGCTATCCCAAAGGCGAATACCTGTTGCTGTTCGACCCGCTCGACGGGTCCTCCAATATCGACGTGAATGTATCGATCGGCACGATATTCTCGGTGCTGCATGCGCCGCATCAGAATGAGCCCGGTCAGCCCGTCACGGAGAAGGATTTTCTGCAGCCCGGAAGCCAGCAGGTCGCCGCCGGCTACGCGGTCTATGGGCCGCAGACCATGCTGGTGCTGACCGTGGGCGCGGGTGTGGTCGGGTTCACGCTGGATCGGGAGATGGGTTCGTGGGTGCTGACGCACGAAAAGCTGGAGATCCCGGCCGACACGAAGGAATTCGCCATCAATATGTCGAATATGCGTCATTGGGCGCCGCCCGTGAAGCGCTATATCGACGATTGCCTGGCGGGAAAGACCGGTCCGCGCGGCAAGGATTTCAATATGCGGTGGGTGGCCTCCATGGTCGCCGACGTGCATCGCATCCTCACCCGTGGCGGCATTTTCATGTACCCCTGGGATGCGCGTGAACCCTCCAAGCCGGGCAAGCTGCGGCTGATGTACGAAGCCAACCCGATGAGTTTCATCGTCGAACAGGCCGGCGGCGCGGCCATCGATGGCAAGCGGCGCATTCTGGATATCCAGCCGTCCCAGCTGCACGAGCGCGTCAGCGTGATACTGGGTTCGCGCAATGAAGTGGAGACGGTGGCTCGTTACCATCGCGAGCACGACACTGCGCAGTAGGCGCAATCTTCAAAAAAACGGCGCCCCAGGCAGACTGGGGCGCCGTTTTTTTTACTCCAGGGCGGCAGAAGTTATTTCACCTCCTGAATGGAGCGGACTTCGTCCTTGTTTATCTGCACATCCTTGCCGTTATTCTCGTACTGGTACATCCCGGACTTTTTATCGTACTCGGGCTTGTCCGGCGTCACGATCTGCGAGCCGTCCTTGGTCTGCACAACGGAAGGCGACGAACATCCCGCCAGAACGCCCGCTGCAACAAGCGCCAAAACCATCGACTTCTTGGTCATGTCGTATCTCCTTTCGTGAGGGACAGACCCAATGTATCGAAGCAGGCCTCGGCCAGTGGTGACCGGATGTGCAGAAAATGCGAGCGTCTGTTAATCCGGTTCAAACCGGGGCGATGCGCCGGCAGCGAGCGCGCGCTGCCGGCGGCCAGCGTCAGCCGGCCGGCATCAAAACGGTCGCCCCGGTCGTTTTACGGGAAGCCAGCGCGGAGTGAGCCTCTGCGGCCTGCTCAAGCGGGAAACGCTGGTCGATACGCATGCGAATCTTTTTCTTCAGCACCAGGTCGAACAATTCGTCGGAAGCGGCTTTGAGCTTCTCCGGCGTATTGACGTGCGGGCCAAGCGACGGGCGGGTCAGGTACAGGCAGCCTTTTTGATTGAGGATATTCACGTTGACGCCGGTCACCGGGCCGGAGGCATTGCCGAAACTCACCATCAGCCCGCGCGGTTCGATGCAATCGAGCGAAGTTTCCCAGGTGTCCTTGCCCACGCCGTCATACACGACCGGCACTTTCTTGCCATTGGTCAGCTCGAGAACCCGTTCGACGACGTTCTCGCGCGAATAGTCGATGGTTTCCCATGCGCCATGTTCGCGAGCAAGTTCGGCCTTCTCCGGACTCGATACGGTGCCGATGAGCTTGACGCCCAAGGCCCGCGCCCATTGGCACGCGATCAGACCGACACCTCCAGCCGCGGCGTGGAACAGAATCGTCTCGTGTCCCTGCAGGCGGTAGGTCTGGCGGAACAGATACTGCACCGTCAGTCCCTTGAGCATCATCGCAGCCGCTTCATCGAACGCGATCCCTTTCGGCAACTTGACGACGTTATTGGCCGGCACGTTGCGCATTTCCGCATAGGCGCCTAACGGGCTCTGGCCGTATGCCACGCGGTCGCCCTTTTTGATGTGCGCAACATCGCTGCCGACCGCCTCTACCACGCCGGCGGCCTCGAAACCCAGGCCGTGCGGCAAAGGATGGGGGTACAAGCCGGTGCGGTAATAGATATCGATGAAGTTCAGTCCCACAGCGTGCTGGCGGACCGTCACTTCATTGGGCGCGGGAGGAGAAACCTCCACGTCCACCAGCTTCAGCACTTCGGGGCCGCCATGCGCCTCCAGCTGGATTGCCTTGACTGTATTGCTGGCCATACGACGCTCCTTTCTTTTGCGTTTGTCGTGAATGAATGGGTCGATAAACGGTGGCGATTCGCGCGAGAAGATCAGGCCGGCCTGCCGGCCGCCCGGCTGCGTCCGGACAATACGAAAACACCCGCCAATACGAGCGCCGTCCCCGCCAATTGCCAGGCGGTGATGGGCTCGCCAAGAAACCAGAAAGCCAGGAACAGCACCGACACCGGCCCCAGCATGCCAAGCTGGGCGGCAAGCGGCGGACCGATCCGCGAAACTGCGCCCATGATCATGAAAACCGGCAGGACGGTGTTGAGAGTGGCATGTATGAAGGACAAGCCGTAAAAGCCGGCGGGCTGCACGAGCGTCGAAGCAGGATGCAGCAGGAAAAACTGGATCAGGCACGCAATGCTGGATACGGACATGGCATACGCGGTCAGCCTGGTCGAACCCACACGCTTGACCAGTTCGCCTGAACCGATCAGATACAACGCATAGGTCAACGCCGACGCAAACACGAATGCCGAGCCCAGGAGCACCGCATCGTGGCCCGTCTGCGCCATATCGTGGGCAAAGACCAGCACCACGCCGGCGTAGGACAACAGCAAGGCCAGCCATTGGCGCGACGCAATGGGGCGCTTCAGCCAGAACGCCGTGATGAGCAGCACCAGCGTCGGAGACAGAAACAGGATGAGGCGCTCCAGGCCCACGCTGATATAGCGCAGGCCAAGAAAGTCCAGGAAGCTGGACAGGTAATAGCCGATGAGCCCGAGCAGGACGACCTTGATGCGTTCCCGCCCCGTCAGGACCGGAATCTCCCCGCGCCGCGCGCGGCGCGCCTGCAGCCACCCGATCACCGCGAAGAACGGCAGGGAGAAAAGCATGCGAAAGGCGATAAGTGTCACAGCGTCAACGCCGTACGCATATGTGAATTTGACGACGATGGCTTTGCCGGAAAACAAAATTGCGCCCAGGGCGGCCAACAGGAAGCCGACGGCGCGGCTGGATAGACCGGCTGCGGCCGGCGTGACGACGGTGGAATTCATGGCAGCGATTTTATGGTTGGGGTCGGGGGATTTGCACCCTCTTTCTTCGCGGCCGTGACAAAGGCGCGATATCGGCGTGGCAAGTCGGCCGAACGGCACGATCGCACCCTTGACAGTAGTTGCCTAGGCAGCTAAATTTACGTCCACGCGCAATGCAACTACTGCCATGTCAGAAGATTCCCCTCTTTATCGCTGCGATCGCAGCCGGGTTGAGGACAACCCCGGCTACCTCATCAAGATGGTCTACAACTCCATGAACCGGGCGTTGGACCAGGAAATGGCGCCGCTAGGCCTCACCGCCACCCAATGGCGCCCCGTGGCCATGATCGCACTGGGCCGCGCGGACACGGCGGCGGAGCTGGCTCGGCTGAACGGCGTGGACACCGGCGCAATGACCCGTACGCTCGACCGGCTCGAGGCAAAGAAGCTGGTGCGCCGGCAGCGCAGCGAGCAGGATCGCCGCGTGGTGCGCATCGAGCTCACCGAGGAAGGACAAGCCATCGCCCGTGACATTCCGGCCAATATCGCGCGCACCGTGAATCACTACCTGCGCGGCTTCAGCGAAGCCGAAGTCGCGATGCTCATGCACTTCATGCGCCGCATGCTGGCCAACGGATCGGCGCCCGTGCCGCCGGGCAGGTCATGACCGGCCGGCGCCTGCCCCGGCCATTGTCCGCCAAGATACTTGACTAGTCAGTAAGTAAACAGTCAGCAAGTTGACAAGAAACTTAAAGCCGCTGCCCGGGTATGCCGGGGCCCGGATTCCGTATCGCGAAGTCAAAGCTATGAAACGCCTATCGAGTTTACTGGTCGTGATCGCCTTGAGCGGTTGCGCATTCATGGACAAAGGCCCGGACGCCGTGCCCGAACTATCGGGACAGAAGCTGGGCCTGAGCGATCAGGCGCCTGCCTGGCCGACAACCCAGTGGTGGGAGCGCTACGGCGACCCGCAGCTGAACGCATTGGTCCAGGAGGCGTTGGCGAACAACCCGTCCATGACGTCCGCCCAGGCCCGCCTGGCGCAGGCCAATGCCGCCGTGCGGGGCGCCCGCGCCCCCCTCTTCCCCCGCGTGGACGCCAATTATTCGCTGACGCGCGAACGGATGTCCGAGAACTACATTTATCCCGAGCCGCTCGCGGGGTCGGTCCAGAGCGACACCCGCCTGGGTCTGGACTTCAGCTATGAGCTGGATTTCTGGGGAAAGAACCGCGCCGCCCTGCAGTCGGCGCTGTCGCGCGAACAAGCCGCCGAGGCTGACAGGCAGGCGGCGCGCACCATGCTGTCGAGCGCCATGGTTCAAAGCTACCTGAGCCTGCAGAACGCCTTTGCCCAGCGTGAAGTGCTCAAACGCATCATCGCGCAGCGCGAGGAAACGCTGTCGATTACGCGGCAGCGCTTCGGCGCGGGCCTGGATACCCAGGTGGAAGTCAAGCAGGCGGAATCCCAGCTTTCACAGGCAAAGGTCGAACTGACGCAGATCGAGACAACGCTGGCGCAGTTGCGCAATCAGGTCGCGGCGCTGGCGGGCGCCGGGCCGCAACGCGGGCAAAGCCTGCAGCCCGTGACGCTGACCGTGCCGGCCGGCGGCATCCCCGCCGCGGTTCCGCTCGAACTGCTCGGTCACCGCGCGGACGTGGCAGCCGCACGATGGCGAGCGGAAGCGGCACGACGCACCATCGACGTCGCCAAGGCCCAGTTCTATCCCAACGTCAACCTGACGGCCTTTATCGGCTTCCAGGCGCTGGGCACCAACAACCTGCTGGAAGCGGCCAGCCGCACGGCTTCCATCGGCCCCGCGATCTCGCTGCCCATCTTCCATGGCGGCGAACTGAACGCCAATCTGGCGGGGCGGCGCGCGGACGCTGATCTGGCGGTGTCGGACTACAACCAGACGGTGCTGGACGCGGTGCGCCAGGTTGCCGATGCGCTGGATGCGCTGCGCCTGATCGGCCGCGAGACGGCGGAGCAACGGCAGGCACGCGAATCCATTGACGCGGCATATGAGCTTGCCGTGAACCGGTACAAGGCCGGGCTGGGCAATTACCTGACGGTATTGATTGCGCAGAACGATGTGCTGGCGCAGGCACGGCGGGAAACCGACTTGCGCTACCGCGCCTACAAGCTCGACGCCGATCTCGCCAACGCGCTGGGCGGCGGCTACGTCGCCCCATCCGATGACGCCACGGTGGCCCAGGCCCCGGCGAATGCAAACACCACCCATTGAAGAACCGGACTCTGACGTCATGAACGCCCCTCAAACCTCGAACCCCAAACGCAAGCGCCTGATGCTCATCGCAACGGCGGTGTTCGTGCTCATCGCCATCGCATACGGCGCATGGTGGTGGCTGGTCGGCTCGCACTTCGAGAGCACCGACGACGCCTACGTACATGGCAACCTGGTCCAGATCACCCCCCAGGTGCCCGGTACGGTCGTCGCCATCGAAGCGGACGACACCGAGACGGTCACCGCGGGCGCTCCGCTCATCAGGCTTGATCCCTCGGACACCGACATCGCCCTGCAGCAGGCGGAAGCCAAGCTCGCGCAGACGGTGCGCCAGGTGCGCACGTTGTTCGTGCAGAACGATGCGCTGGCCGCCGACGTGGCGGTGCGCCAGGCTGACGTCGAGCGCGCGCAGGCCGACCTGACCCGCGCCCGCAGCGACTTCGCCCGCCGTCAGATGCTGGCCAAATCGGGCGGCGTCAGCGGCGAGGAAATCCTGCATGCCCAGACCACGCTGAAGGCGGCGGAATCCGGTCTGGCGCAGGCCAAGGCTGCGCTGGAAGCCGCCAAGGCCAAGCTGGAAACCAACCAGGCGCTCACCCATGGCACCACGGTGGAAAACCACCCGGACGTGCGCGAGGCGGAAGCGGAACTGCGCAATGCCTGGCTGGCCCGCTCCCGCACGGTGCTGCCTGCCCCCGTCACCGGCATGGTGGCGCGCCGGAGCGTCCAGGTGGGCCAGCGCGTCGCACCCGGCAACACGCTGATGAACGTCGTGCCGCTGGACCAGGTGTGGGTGGAAGCCAACTTCAAGGAAGGCCAGCTGCGTGACATGCGTGTCGGTCAGCCTGTGAAGCTGACTGCCGACCTGTACGGCGGCAGCGTCACTTACCACGGCAAGGTTGTCGGCCTTGACGCGGGGACGGGCAGCGCCTTCGCGCTGCTGCCGGCGCAGAACGCCACCGGCAACTGGATCAAGGTCGTGCAGCGCGTGCCCGTCCGCATCGCGCTGGATCCGGAAGAGCTCAAGGCACATCCCCTGCGTATTGGCCTGTCCATGGACGTCGAAGTCGACCTGCGGTCTCAGGAAGGCGCGGCCGTGACGCAATCGCAACGCACGGAACCGGCGCTGGCCACCCGGGCCTTCGAACCTGACCACCAGCAGGCCGAAGTTCTGATCCAGAAAATCATCGAAGCCAATCTTGCAAGATGAATCCTTCCAGCAATGCCGTACCGGCCCCGAAGCAGGAACCGGAAGCGCCCGGTAATGCCGCACCCGCGCCGCGCACCTACCCTCCCCTGGAAGGCAGCGCGCGGATAATCGGGTCGATCGCGCTGTCGACGGCCGTGTTCATGAACGTGCTGGACACGTCCATCGCCAACGTGTCCATTCCAACCATCTCCGGCGACTTGGGGGTCAGCACCAGCCAGGGCACGTGGGTGATCACCTCCTTCGCCGTGGCCAACGCGATCACGGTGCCGCTGACCGGATGGCTGACGCAGCGCTTCGGGCAGGTTCGGCTGTTTCTGGCCTCCACGCTGCTGTTCGTGCTGGCGTCGTGGCTGTGCGGTTTCGCGCCCACGCTGGAAGCCCTGATCGCGTTCCGCGTACTGCAAGGCGCCGTCGCCGGGCCCATGATCCCGTTGTCGCAGACCCTGATGCTGGCGAGCTTTCCCAAACACAAGGCCGGCATGGCGTTGGCGGTGTGGGCCATGACGACCTTGGTGGCGCCAGTGGCCGGCCCCCTGTTGGGCGGATGGATTTCCGACAACTACACATGGCCGTGGATCTTCTACATCAACGTGCCGGTGGGTCTGGTGGCCGCCTGGTTCAGCTGGCGCATCTACCGCGACCGGGAATCGGTGACGCACAAGCTGCCCATCGACAAGACAGGCCTGGTGCTGCTGGTGGTCTGGGTGGGCGCGCTGCAGGTCATGCTGGACAAGGGCAAGGAGCTGGACTGGTTCGAAAGCTCAACCATCGTGACGCTGGCCGTCGTGGTCGTGGTCGCTTTCGTGTTCTTCATCATCTGGGAATTGACCGAGGCGCATCCGATCGTCGATCTGCGGCTTTTCAAGGGCCGCAATTTCACGATCGGCGCCGCGACGCTCGCCATCGCCTATGGCGTGTTTTTCGGCAACGTCGTGCTGCTGCCGCTGTGGCTGCAAAGCAATATGAACTACACCGCCACGGACGCCGGTATCGTCACCGCGCCAGTGGGAATCCTCGCTATCGCCCTGACCCCGGTGGTGGGCCGCATGCTGGCAACCCGCGATCCCCGCCAGCTTGTCACGTTCGCCTTCATCGTCTTCGCCCTTGTCTGCTACATGCGATCGAGCTTCACGCCGCAGACCGACATCGGCGCGTTGATGGTGCCCACGGTCATTCAAGGCGCCGCCATGGCTGCGTTCTTCGTGCCGTTGACCTCGATCACTTTGTCGGGGCTGGAGCCATGGCGCATACCGGCGGCGGCGGGCCTGTCCAACTTCTGCCGGCTCACCGCGGGCGCGTTCGGCACCTCCATCGCGACGACGCTTTGGGAGAATCGCGCCACCATGCACCATGCGCACTTGACCGAAGCGGCACACCCTGGCGCTCATGCCTACGGCCCCGTCATGGACGCTTTGCACAGCGCCGGGATGACTGCGGACCAGGCCCTGCAGGCGCTGAATGGCATGCTGGACACCCAGGCCTTCACGATGTCGGCGCTGGACGTGTTCTACGGCTCGGCGATCGTCTTCCTGTTGCTGACGGGTCTGGTCTGGTTCGCGCGTCCCGCGCGCGCCAAGGATGCCGGCGCCACGGAGGCAGCGGCGGGCGCCCACTGAGTACGCACACGGCGCGGCGCAGGCCGCGTTGCGCCGTGCATCTCGCCGGAGGGCTGCGCGCCGGTCCGTCTGGCTCAGGAAACGAGATTGCGCCAGTCGACCTTGGGAATGATGCGATCGGACAGGGCGCTGTTCATGGACAGATTGAACAGATGCACGCCGCGCTCCTTCAACAGGGCGGCCGCGTGCAGAAAAGACGGCTCGATCAGGCGGTCGAAATTGCGCACCAGCCGGCTGTTTTCTGGTCGGGCTTCCTTGTAGAAACGCCGGGCGCCCGAAAAGCCGAGATCCAGGCCATGCATGTAAATGCGCCGCACGCCGCCAGCCACCAGGATTTGCAGCCCGGCATAGGCGACCGTGTCCGCGTCGAACACGCCGCTGGCCAGATCGAAGCTGTATCCCAATGAACGCCGGGGATCGAACAGCGACATCGCGGGGTTTTTCCTGGCCATCGCGGTCAGTTCTTCGGGCCGGCAATGCGGCTGGAAAGCGCGCTCGGACACGACTTCAATGACGCAGATGCGGCACCGGTAGCGTTCCGGCGTGGGCAGGCCCTGCACCATGTACCGCAGCACATCGGGGGTAACGAACAGCGTGAGCTCGCGGTCGACGACTTCGCGCATCAGGTCGAGCCGGCGCCGCACGAAATTCTGATCGATCACGCAGTAGTACTTGAACGGGATATCGAACTGCCTTGCGAGCGAGATCGAACCGTTGACCCCCATCGCAGCCTGCATGGGCAGGCGATCGTACGCGATCTCGGCCACCGAAGGGCCGCTCAGGATAAGGTGTACTTCGTCGTGCTGTTCGTGGAATGCCTGAGACAGGGGCGTCAACGGCACCGGGCGTCCGAAGGCGGAGAACGATGAGATGGCGCCCTGCTCGTCACGGCGGATCGACACATACGGCCAGAGATGGCGATTGTGCTGCATCCTGCGGCTACGAAACAGCGCATAGCATTTGCGCCAGAAACGGTCGAGCGGCTTGTCGCCTACCGTGTCATTGCCCGACGCAACGGCGCTGCCGGCTTCCGGTTGATCGGAAACCTTTCCCGTAACCAGGGACTCCGCGTTGTCGACAGCCAAACCTGTGGAAGATAACAATGCCAAACCCGAACGAAAAAAACCAAAAGTACAAAAATGTTCCCGTGAGCGGGCCGCAGTCGCGGGAGATGTAACGCCGCAGCGCGCACCGCGGCAATCAGACTATACCCCCGCAGCGCTTCCAATAGGTTGAATTTCCATCGGAATTTACAAACTTGCAGGGGAAAACCCGCTTACAAGGCGCTCTGCCTTTCCGGAAGCTCGAACCAGGCCGCGCCGCACGTCGCGGGGTCGCCTCGACTGCCCCGTACACGCACTAATTACGTTTTGTTGCGGCGCGGCAGGCGACTGCCGCCATACCTTACATCGCGGCCACGCGTTCGGCGACGGCGCGCCCGACGTCTTCGGTGCGGGCGTCGCCCTTCATATCCGGCGTGCGCGGGCCGTTGGCCAGCACGTGCTCGATCGCGGCGACGACGGCGGCGGACGCTTCGGGATAACCCAGGAAATCCAGCATCAGCGCCCCGCTCCAGATCTGGCCGATCGGGTTGGCGATACCTTTGCCGTAGATGTCGGGCGCCGAACCGTGGACGGGTTCGAACAGCGACGGGAATTTTCGTTCCGGATTCAGATTGGCCGAAGGCGCGATGCCGATGGTGCCGGTGCAGGCGGGACCGAGGTCCGACAGAATATCGCCGAACAGGTTGGACGCCACCACCACGTCGAACATATCCGGCCGTTGCACGAAGTGCGCGCAGAGGATGTCGATGTGGTACTTGTCCCAGCGCACGTCGGGATAGCGCTGCGCCATTTCCGCCACCCGCTCATCCCACCACGGCATGGAAATGGAAATTCCATTGGATTTGGTCGCCGCGGTCAGATGCTTGCCCCGCTTGCGCGCCAGTTCGAACGCGAACTTCAGGACGCGTTCCGCGCCGACGCGGGTGAAAACGCTCTCCTGGATCACGACTTCGCGCTCGGTGCCCGCAAAGAGTTTGCCGCCGCTGTTCGAGTATTCGCCTTCGGTATTTTCGCGGACGATGAAGAAATCGATATCCCCGGGCTTGCGGTTCGCCAGTGGCGAGACCACGCCCGGCATCAGCCGCACAGGCCGCAGATTGATGTATTGGTCGAAGTCCCGCCGGAAGCGGAACAGCGATCCCCACAGCGCCTCATGGTCCGGCACGGTTTCAGGCCACCCGATGGCCCCGAAGAAGATGGCTTCATGGCCGCCGATCTGCGCCGCCCAGTCGTCCGGCATCATCTTGCCGTGCTTGGCGTAATAGTCGCAACTCCAGTCGAAATGGTCCCACTGGAACTGGATGCCGAATTTGGCGGCCGCCGCATCCAGCACGCGCAGCCCTTCAGGGACGACCTCCTTTCCAATACCGTCCCCGGGAATTACCGCGATCCTGTGTTTGTCAGCCACTGGCCGTCTCCATGATTCGATTGTGATCGTGCCGCCCGATCCGGCGGCGCCGCCGCTTACGGACGCGCGGGGGCCATTATCGGCCAGCGGCCATGACGCGGCAACACAAGCGGGCCGGATCCGACCCTTGCATGGCGCAAAGCCGGCAACGCCGGTCCGTTCACGGACGTGGCGCGGACGGATACTATGTCGGACATGCGCGGTGCGAAAGCGCGCACCAGGATTGCCACGGCCCACCCTCCTCGACTCTTCCGGAATTCCCATGCCGATCACGCCCGACTCCCACCAACAGGACATACGTCACCAGCTTCACCCTTACACCAACGCGGTCAAGCACCGTACCGTGGGTCCGCGGGTAATCGAGCGCGGCGAAGGCATCTATGTCTACGACGACCAGGGCAACAAGTTCCTGGAAGGCATGGCTGGATTGTGGAGCGTGGCCGTGGGCTTCGGCGAGCCCCGCCTGGTCGAGGCGGCATCGCGCCAAATGGCCAAGCTCCCCTACTATCACACGTTCACCCATAAATCGAATTCACCCTCGATTGCGCTGGCTGAACGCCTGATCGGCTATACGCAGGGCCGGATGTCGAGCGCTTTCTTCACCAACTCCGGTTCCGAAGCCAACGACACGGTGATCAAGTTCGTCTGGTACTACAACAATGCACTGGGGCGCCCGCAAAAAAAGAAGATCATCGCCCGGCATCGCGGCTACCACGGCGTTACGGTGGCATCCGCCAGCCTGACGGGCTTGCCGGGGAATCATCGCGATTTCGATCTGCCGCTGCCGCAGATCAGGCACACCGCCTGTCCGCACCATTACCGCAACGCCAATCCGGGCGAAACAGAGGAAGATTTCGCCACGCGCATGGCGGCCGAACTCGAAACCCTGATTGTCCAGGAAGGTCCGGAAACGGTGGCCGCATTCATCGGGGAGCCGGTGATGGGCGCGGGCGGCGTCATCGTGCCTCCGCGCACGTATTGGGAGAAGATCCAGGCCGTCTGCCGCAAGTACGACGTTCTGGTGATCGCCGACGAGGTCATTACGGGATTCGGGCGGCTGGGCACCTTCTTCGGCTCGCAAACCTATGGCATCGAGCCGGACATCATGGTGCTGTCCAAGCAGATCACCTCTTCCTATATGCCCCTGGCCGCCGTCCTGCTGTCGCCGCGCGTGCACGAGGTCATCGCCGAAAACAGCGGCCGCGTCGGGACGCTGGGTCACGGCTACACCGCCAGCGGACATCCCGTAGCCACGGCGGTGGCGCTGGAGAACCTGAATCTGATCGAAGAGCGCAGGCTGGTGGAAAACGCGGCACGCTCGGGAGAAGTCCTGCAAAGCGAACTGCGCGCCATGGCTGACCATCCGCTGATCGGCGAGGTCCGTGGCGTGGGCCTCATTGCCGGCGTGGAACTGGTCGCCGACAAGGCGACGAAACGCCCCTTCGATCCCTTGGGCAAGGCAGGCGGGTACGCCTACGAACAGGCGCATGCGCATGGCCTTATCATCCGCGGCATCCAGGATACTGTCGCGTTCTGCCCGCCGTTGATCATCACGCCGGAGGAAGTGCGGGACATGGTGTCCCGCTTCAAGCGTACGCTGGAAGATGTGACCCGCCACGTCGTAGGCTGACGGCAGCCGCCTCCGCCCGGAGGCGGCGCCTCAGCGGCGCCGCGATCCCAACAGGGAGCCCAGAACGCCGCGCACCAGTTCGCGCGCAACGGAACGCATCGCCGTTTTGGCCATGGTCTGCACAACGCCATCCCGGCGCCCGCCGCGCGGGCCGGTGGATCCGAACAGCACGTCGCCCAGCCCGTCCATGAAACCGCCCGCCTCCTTGCCCGTGGCGGGCGGCGTTCCGCCTCCAGGCGCATCGGCATCGTCGCCGGCCGGTTTGGCGGCTCGCCCCGCCAGCACTTCATAAGCCGACTCCCGATCGATTTGCTGTTCGTACTTGCCCTGCACGGGCGAAGTCGTGCGGAGCGACTGCCGCTCGGCAGGGGTGGCCGGACCGATCCGGCCGGCCGGCGGCGCAATCCACGCCCGCTGCGTGATATCGGGCCGCCCCTTTGCATCGAGCAGCGAGACCAGCGCTTCGCCGACGCCCAGCTCCGTGATGGCTTGCTCCATATCGAAGGCCGGATTGGGCCGCATCGTCTGCGCCGCCGTCCGCACCGCTTTCTGGTCGCGCGGCGTGAAGGCGCGCAGCGCATGCTGGACCCGGTTGCCCAGCTGTCCCAGGACCGCTTCGGGGATATCCAGCGGGTTCTGGGTAACGAAGTAGACGCCGACGCCCTTGGATCGCACCAAACGCACTACCTGTTCTATCTTTTCCAGCAGAGCCCGCGGCGCATCATTGAACAGCAGGTGCGCCTCGTCGAAGAAAAAGACCAGCCGCGGCTGGTCCGGGTCGCCGACCTCGGGCAGTTTTTCGTACAGATCCGCAAGCAGCCACAGCAGGAAGATGCCGTACAGCCGGGGCGCCTGCATGAGTTTGTCCGCCGCCAGGATGCTGACCACCCCGCGGCCCTGCGCATCGACGCGCATCAGGTCCGCCACGTCGAGCATCGGCTCGCCGAAGAAGGCGTCCGCCCCCTGCGATTCGAGCGCCAGCAGCCCGCGCTGGATCGCGCCCACCGTGGCGGCCGAGACGTTGCCATACCGCGTCTTGAGCGCCGCCGCGCGGTCCGCCACGCTTTGCAGCATGGCGCGCAGGTCCTTGAGATCCAGCAGGAGCAAACCTTCGTCGTCCGCGACCTTGAACACCAGGTTGAGGACGCCTTCCTGCGTGTCGTTCAGTTCCAGCATGCGCGACAGCAGCAGCGGCCCCATATCGGAAACGGTCGCCCGGACAGGATGGCCCTGTTCCCCGAAGACGTCCCACATGATGACCGGCGAGGCGCCCCAGGCCGGTTCGGCCAGTCCCAGCGCGGCCAGGCGTTCGCGCAGCTTGGGCGTAGGGTTGCCCGCCTGGGAAATTCCCGTCAGGTCGCCCTTCACGTCGGCCATGAATACCGGCGTGCCGATTCGCGAGAAATGCTCGGCCAACACCTGCAGCGTGACAGTCTTGCCGGTGCCGGTGGCCCCGGTGATGCATCCATGCCGGTTCGCCATGCCGGGAAGCAGCAGAATGTCCTGACCGTCGTGCCGGGCGATCGGTAGCGGCGGAACAGGGGTGGCATTGTCGGACATGGCGGACTCCGGAGAAGATTGTTGCGGTCTGGTGCGCCGGCCGGCGTAACGCCTTCCGGCGCGGCCATTCTCTATCCGGGCGTCGAGGCTTGCAAGCCGGCGGTGACGCCAGCGGGGAGGACGGCAAGTTAAAATACCTGCCCTTTGCCTCACTCCTATTCGAGAAGCCATGGCCGGACACAGTAAATGGGCCAATATTCAGCACCGCAAGGGTCGCCAGGACGCCAAGCGGGGAAAGCTGTGGACCAAGATCATCCGAGAAATCACCGTCGCCGCGCGGGCGGGCGGCCCTGACCCGGAAAGCAACCCGCGGCTGCGCCTGGCTTGGGACAAGGCCACCGACGCCAATATGCCCAAGGACAACATCCAGCGCGCCATCCAGCGCGGCGCCGGCGGCGCGGACGGCGACAATTACGAGGAAGTCCGCTACGAAGGCTATGGCGTGGGCGGCGCAGCCGTCATCGTGGATTGCATGACGGACAACCGCACCCGCACCGTCGCGGAAGTCCGCCACGCCTTTTCGAAGAACGGCGGCAATCTGGGCCAGGAAGGCTCCGTCGCCTTCATGTTCAAGCACTGCGGCCAATTCATCTTCGCGCCGGGCACGCCGGAAGACAAGGTCATGGAGACCGCCCTGGAAGCGGGCGCGGAAGACGTCACCACCGATTCCGAAGGCGTGATAGAAGTCATCAGCGCGCCGGCGGACTACGCCGCCCTGAAGCAGGCCTTCGAAGCCGCCGGCCTGAAGGCCGAGGTCGAAGGCGTCGTAATGAAAGCGTTGAACGAAACCGAATTGGCAGGCGAAGACGCCGTCAAGATGCAGAAGCTCCTCGACGCCCTGGAAGCGCTGGACGACGTCCAGGAGGTCTACACCACGGCCGTCCTCGATGAAACCGACGCATGATTCCCGCCGGCCCGCCACCGGCGGGCTTGCAACACCGGGGCACAGCCCCAGCGGCCCGCGGTTCTGCCCTCGCGCCTACATTCATCCTATCCATCGACTATGAAACTCCTGGTTATCGGTTCGGGCGGCCGCGAACATGCCCTCGCCTGGCGACTGGCGCAGTCCCCGCGCGTCCATAAGGTTTTCGTGGCGCCCGGCAACGGCGGCACGCAACGCGGCAGTTTGCAAAACGTACCGTTCACCAGCGCCGAAGAGCTGGCCGACTTCGTCCAGCGCGAAGGCGTCGCCTTTACCGTCGTCGGGCCGGAAGCGCCGCTGGCGGCCGGCGTGGTCGACATCTTCCGCGCGCGCGGCCTGAAAATCTTCGGGCCAACCAAGGCGGCGGCCCAGCTGGAAAGCTCCAAGGATTACGCCAAAGCCTTCATGGTGCGGCACAACATACCCACCGCGCGCTACCAGACCTTCAGCGACCCCGCCCAGGCGCACGCCTACATCGATCAGGAAGGCGCCCCCATCGTCATCAAGGCCGACGGGCTGGCGGCCGGGAAAGGCGTGGTGGTTGCCACCACCCTCGATGAGGCGCACGCGGCGGTGGACGCCATGCTGGGCGACGGCTCGCTCGGCGCGGCCGGCGCGCGCGTCGTCATCGAGGAATGCCTGGAAGGCGAAGAGGCCAGCTTCATCGTCATGGTGGACGGCCGCAACGTCCTGGCGCTGGCCACCAGCCAGGACCACAAGCGCTTGCTGGACGGCGACCAGGGTCCGAATACGGGCGGCATGGGCGCCTATTCGCCCGCGCCGGTGGTAACGCCAGAACTGCATCACCGCATCATGCGGGAAGTCATCCTGCCCACGGTGCAGGGCATGGCGCGCGACGGGCTGCCCTACACGGGCTTCCTTTACGCGGGCCTGATGATCGCATCCGGCGACGACCCGGATCGCGCCATCAAGGTGCTGGAATTCAATTGCCGCATGGGGGACCCGGAAACGCAGCCCATCATGATGCGCATCAAGAGTGATTTCGTGGATGTGGTGGAACATGCCATCGCCGGCACGCTGGACCAGGCGGACATCGTCTGGGACCGCCGCACGGCGCTGGGCGTGGTTCTGGCCGCGCACAATTATCCGGGCACGCCGCGCACCGGCGACACCATCACCGGTTTGCCGGAGGACGCCAGCGATTGCATGGTATTCCATGCGGCCACGCGGGCCCATGACGGCAGAATCACGACCGCCGGCGGACGGGTGCTGTGCGTCACGGCGCTGGGCGATTCGGTGCGCATGGCACGGGAGCGGGTCTACGAGACGGTGGACCGCATCGCTTTCGACGGCCGGCAGTACCGTACGGACATCGGCTGGCGGGCGCTGAAACGCGGCCCGGCGAAACCCAAGGCAGCATGATGGCGCCGGCCTCCTCTTCCATGGTCGCCGGCACACCCGATCCGGACCGCGCGCGTGAATACTTCACGGGCCTGCAAGCCCGCATCGTCGCCGCCTTGGAGCAGGTCGATGGCGCGACTTTCCGCACCGATGCCTGGCAGCGCGCGGAGGGCGGCGGGGGCGTTTCGCGGATGATCGAAAACAGCCATGTGTTCGAGCGCGCCGCGGTGTTGTTCAGCCACGTCATGGGCAAAAGCCTGCCGCCCTCGGCCAGCGCGCGCCGCCCGGACCTGGCTGGCCGGCCCTGGCAGGCCATGGGGGTGTCGCTGGTCCTGCATCCGCGCAATCCCTATGTTCCGACCGTCCACATGAACGTGCGGATGTTCGCCGCGCCCGCGCGGCACAGCGCAGAAACGACGGCGTTCTGGTTCGGCGGCGGCATGGACCTGACGCCCTACTATCCGTTCGAGGAGGACGCGCGGCATTTTCACCGCACCTGCCGGGACGCGCTTGCCCCCCATGGCGAGGACTACTACCCGCGTTTCAAGAAATGGTGCGACGAATATTTCTACCTGAAGCACCGGGCCGAAGCGCGCGGCGTGGGCGGCGTCTTTTTCGACGATCTGGACGAGCCCGACTTCGACGCCTGCTTTGCCCTGACCCGCGATGTCGGCGACGCTTTCCTGCCAGCGTACATGCCCATCGTGGAGCTGCGCCGCAAGGAACCCTACGGCGAGCGCGAACGGGCATTTCAGGCATACCGCCGCGGCCGCTACGTCGAATTCAACCTGGTCTACGACCGCGGGACGCTTTTCGGCCTGCAATCCGGCGGCCGCACGGAATCCATTCTGCTGTCGATGCCGCCCGTCGCGCACTGGCGCTACGACTGGCACCCGGAACCGGGCTCGCCGGAAGCGGCGCTGGCCGGCTTCCTTACCGCAAGAGATTGGATTTGAAACGCATCGGCCTGCTCGGCGGCAGCTTCGACCCCATCCACGTGGCGCACCTTGCTCTGGCCCGCACGGCCTTGCACGCACTGGATCTGCAGCGGGTAGAACTGATTCCCGCCGCCTCGCCCTGGCAGCGCGGCCCCTTGCGGGCGACGCCGGCGCAACGGTGCGAAATGATCCGTCTGGCCATCGCCGGCGAGCCGGGTCTCGTGCTGAACACCACCGAAATCGACCGCGGCGGCCCCACTTACACAATCGAGACCATTCGGGCCTTGCCTGCGGACCGGCGCTACGTCTGGCTGCTCGGTACGGACCAGCTTGCCAATTTCTGCTCCTGGCGCGAATGGCAGGGCATCGCGGATCGAGTCGATCTGGCCGTCGCCACCCGGCCTGGCGCGCCATCGACGCCGCCCGCGGAACTGGCGCAGCGGCTGGCTGCTCAGGGGCGGCAGGTGGAAACCCTGCCCTTCGCCGAAATGCCCGTATCGGCCTCGGCGATCCGCGACCGGCTGGCACATGATTTGCCGGTGGACGGCCTGCTTGCCGAGCCGGTATCCCGTTACATACGCGCGCATCGCCTCTACCACGATTGAATCATCCGGGCGCTGCCGGCTTGCACGGGTCCGCGCGGCCGGAACAGCCGATGAAACCGGCCTGCCGCGCCTTGGGCAAGCCGAGCGCATGACGGAGCAGGATTACCAGCCTCACCGAGGCGGCCCGGAGGGTTATAGTTACAACATGGAAATACAGAAACTACAGCGCGCCGTCATCGACGCCCTCGAGGACGTAAAGGCGCAGGACATCAAGATCTTCAATACGACGCACCTGACCAGCCTGTTCGACCGTGTGGTCATCGCCAGCGCGACGTCGAACCGGCAGACGCGCGCGCTGGCATCCAGCGTCTCGGACCGCGCCCGTGCCCTGCGCATCCCGGTTGCCGTCGAAGGCGAGGATACCGGCGAGTGGGTCGTCGTCGACCTGGGCGATGTCGTGGTGCATATCATGCAGCCGGCAATACGCGAGTACTACAACCTGGAAGAGATCTGGGGCGGCAAGCCGGTCCGCGTCAAGCTGTTGCCGCAATCGACACGCCCTGCGCTGTCGGGCGCCACGTACGACGAAGACGACATCTGATTCCGGAGCGGCCCCGGCATGACCAACGTCTCTGAGCGCCCTAGCGTCCGTTCAGCGTGAAACTGCTCGTCGTCGCAGTGGGCACGCGCATGCCAGCCTGGGTGGAAAGCGGCTGGGACGACTACGCCAAGCGTCTTCCGCCGGACTGTGCCCTGGCATTGCGGGAGATCAAGCCTGAACCGCGCACCAGCGGCAAAACGCCTGCGCAGATGATGGCCGCCGAAGCGCGCCGGATCGAGGCGGCGTTGCCCGCGGGCGTCCTGCGCGTTGCCCTGGACGAGCGCGGACGGGACCTGACCACCGCCGCGCTCGCCAGGACGCTGGAACAATGGCGCGGCCTGGGCCGCGACGTCGCCTTCCTTGTGGGCGGGCCGGACGGCCTGGACGAGGCCCTGAAGGGATCCTGCGATGCATCGATACGCCTGTCGTCCCTGACCCTGCCTCACCCCATGGTGCGGATCCTGCTGGCGGAACAGCTGTACCGCGCGTGGGCGATCCTGACCAATCATCCTTATCATCGCGCGTAATGGCCTTCGCTGACTCGCATCCCGTGCCCCGTCTTTATCTGGCGTCGACCAGCCCGCGCCGCCGCGAACTGCTGCATCAGATCGGCATCGCGCACCGCGTCCTGAACGTGCCCGCCCCGCCCGGCGAAGACGAGCCCCGGCACCCGGGCGAAGCCGGCGCCGATTATGTCCGGCGGACGGCCCGCGAGAAAGCGCAACGCGGGGAACTCGCCATTCGCGACCAGGGCTTGCCGCCCCTGCCCTTGCTGGCCGCGGACACCACGGTGATCCTCGATGGCGAAGTGCTCGGCAAGCCGGATGGCCGCGCGCATGCCATCGACATGCTCGGGCGGCTGTCCGGTTCGCGCCACCAGGTGCATACCGCGGTCGTCGTCTGCGCCGACGGCCGCATGTTCGAGGATGTGTCGATCACCGAAGTCCGCATGAGAACCATTACGCGGGCGGAGATCGAGCGCTACTGCGACAGCGGCGAACCCTATGGGAAGGCTGGGGCATACGGCATACAGGGCGTGGCCGCGGCCTTCATCGCCCGCATCGACGGCAGCTACACCGGCGTGATGGGTCTGCCGTTGTATGAAACCGCCGCCCTGCTCCGGCGCGTCGGCATCGACGTACCATAGCGGCTGTCCGGGACGCTGCCATGCGCCCGGGCTGCGGCGTCACGCCTCCGAATCGTTCGGAGCCGCCATTCGTGCCACGGAGTAGACCATCATGCCTTTGTCGATGTACCAGGCTTCCGTTCCCGTATTTGTCCGGGCCTTGAACGTGCTCACCGCTTTGCTCGATAAGGCGGAGTCGCACGCGGCGCAGAACGGCGTGGATCCGTCCACGCTGGTCAATGCCCGCCTGGCCCCGGACATGTATCCCTTGTCGGGGCAGATCCAGCGCGCCAGCGACACTTCGAAGTTCGCGGTCAAACGCCTGACGGGCCTGGATGCGCCGAGCTTCGAGGATACGGAGACCACTTTCCCGGAACTGCGCAAGCGCATCGCCGATACGATCGCCTGGCTGCAGAGCGTGCCCGCCTCGGCCCTGGAAGGCAGCGAAAGCCGCACCGTGCAATTGAGCTTCGGCGATTTCAAGCCGACGTTCCAGGGCGATGCCTATCTGCTGACCTTTGCCTTGCCGAATTTCTACTTCCATATCACCACGGCATACGACATCCTGCGCCACTGCGGGGTGCCTATCGGCAAGCTGGACTTCCTCGGCCCCTATCCTGGCTGATCGGCAACCCGGATCGACCCCTCATTCCGGGTGCGCCTGAGCCGCCCCGGGCGGAAAAATGGGATCGACATCGAGCCACGCCGCTGCTGCCCGGCCAGAAGGCGCCGGCAGCCGGGGGATCGCGCCCAGCAGCGGCGCGCCGTAGTGGCGCGCGAAGCGGTCTTGCAAGGTGGCAAGGTTTTCCCGGGGCAGGCGCATGGCGGCATCGACGGTGTTGGCGATCCATCCGGCAAGCCGCAGGCCGCGCGATGCGATGGCTTCGGCCGTCAGAAGCGCGTGGCTCAAGCAGCCCAGCCGCATGCCGACCACCAATATGACAGGCAGCGCCAGCGCGTGCGCAAGGTCCCCCGTGTCACGGTCCCGGCCCAAGGGCACCCGGAAGCCCCCGACCCCTTCCACGATGGTGATATCGGCTCGCGCCGCGATATCGCGGTGGCAACTGACGATGCGGGCGATGTCCAGCGTCACGCCTTCCCGATCCGCCACCAGGTGCGGCGCTGCGGGTTCGTGCAGGAGGAAAGGCGTGGAGAGATCGCGCGGCACCGGCACGGTGGCGCAACCGGCCAGCAATTCGGCGTCCTCATTGCGCCATATGCCGGCTGCATCGGGCGCCGCGCCGGCGGCGACGGGCTTCATTGCCGCCGTGGACAGCCCCCGTGCGGCGAAGGCGCTGAGCAAGCCGCAACTGGCCAGCGTTTTGCCGATTTCCGTGTCGGTTCCTGCAACGAAATAAGATGCGTGTCTGCGTGTCATGGTGTCTGTCCGCGCCAGGGGCGCCCGCGCGACGGATCGGCAGGGCCCCGGATCGGTTGATTGCATGGATGGGGTCAGGCCTGGTGCATCGGCGGCCGGCGGGAGGCCTCGACCAGGGCGGCGCCAAGCCGGGCGATATCGCCAGCGTCATGCGCCGCGGATAGCGACAAGCGCAGGCGAGCCGTACCCGCCGGCACCGTGGGGGGCCGGACCGCCGGCAGCCAGAAGCCACGTTCCAGAAGGCAGTCGGCAAGCGCCATTGCAGCCTCGTTGGCGCCGACGACAATGGGCAGGATGGGCGTACGCGGCGACGCTTCAGGCGGCCGTCCCCACATCGGCCGTCCCCACATCGTTTGCGCGATGTATCCCTGCATGGCCTCGATGTGATCGCGCAGGCGGGCGCGCCTGGCATCGCCTTCCGGTCCCCGCATCAGCGCGACACTGACCGTGGCCGCATGCGCCAGCGCCGGCGCGGCCGCGGTGGTGAAGATATAGGTTCGTGCCCGCTGGATCAGCCATTCGATCACGGTCGCCTCGGCGACGACGAAGGCCCCCGCCACACCGGCGGCCTTGCCCAGCGTTCCCATGTAGACCAGCAGCGGCGTTTGCAGCCCCAGGGCCGCCACCGTTCCCGCGCCGTTCATTCCCTGCAGCCCGAAGCCGTGGGCATCGTCGACGACGAGCCAGGCCTGGTGCCGCTCGGCCAGCACCGCCAGCTCGCGCAGCGGCGCCACGTCGCCGTCCATGCTGAATACCGCATCGGTCACGATGAGTTTGACGCCGTCGCGGCGATCCGCCTCCAGCATCGCGCCGAGCGCTCCCGCGTCCGCATGCGGATAGATGCGAACATCGGCGCGGGACAGCCGGGCACCATCGATCAGCGATGCGTGATTCAAGGCATCCGAGTACACCGTCGCGCCGCGTCCGGCCAGGGCGGTCAGAATCGCCATATTGGCCATATACCCCGTAGAGAATGACAAGGCGCGCGGGTCGCGGGCAAACGCGCCAACGTAGCTCGCCAGCGCGTCTTCCAGAATGGCATGCGCGCGCGAATGCCCGCCCAATAGATGCGACCCGCCGCTGCCGGCGCCATAGCGGCGCGCGCCCTCCCCGATGGCGTCGATGAGCGCCGCGTGGTTGGCCAGACCCAGATAATCATTGCTGGCGAAGGCGACCAGCGCCTGACCGTCGACACGGACGCGCGGCGCGCAGGGCGTATCGCCGACGCGCCGCCGCCGTATCAAAGACTGCGCTTCGAGTTCCGCGATACGGCGTTCCAGAGTATCGAAGGCGGTGCGCCGGTCGCCCGCCGGCGGCGTGCCGGAGAAGTTGGCCGCGGGTCGGATGGGGAAAGTGGAATCAGGCATGGCGTGGCACCTTGTCGTTGAGCGTGCGGTCCAGCGCCTGTATCGTCGCGAACGCCAGCAAGCCGATGTGTTCTTTGTCCAGGATGTAAGGCGGCATCAGGTAAACCGTGCGGCCGATGGGACGCAGCAAGGCGCCGGCCGCCAGGGCGTGCTCTGCATAGCGGCGCGCAAAGCTGCTTGCGGCATACGCGTCGTCCACCACGGCGTCGAAAGCCAGCACGGCGCCGCACCGCCGGAAATGCGTGACGCCGGGATGCCCGTCGAGGTCGCTCAGTGCGGCCGCCAAGGCATCGAACCGAACGCGATTGGCCGACAGCACATCGAGCTGGTCGAACAGGTCCAGCGTCGCAAGGGCTGCCGCGCACGCTAGCGGATTCCCGGTGTAGGAGTGCGAGTGCAGGAAGCCCCGCGCGATGTCGTCATCGTAGAAGGCCTCATGGATTTCGTCGCTGCACAACACCACGGACAAAGGCAGATAGCCGCCGCTGATTCCCTTGGAAAGGCACAGGAAGTCGGGCCGTATGCCCGCCTGCTCGTGTGCGAAAAAACTGCCGGTACGCCCGAAACCGACGGCGATCTCGTCGGCAATCAGGTGTACGCCGTGCCGGTCGCACAAGGCGCGCAGGCCGCGCAGATACGCTGGATCGTGCATTGCCATCCCGGCCGCGCACTGCACCAGCGGTTCGACGATGATCGCCGCGATGGAGGCGCCGCGCGCCTCGAACAGGGCCGCGACACCGGCCAGTGCGCGCGCCGCCACGTCACCTGCGGTTTCGCCAGGCATGGCCCCCCTGGCGTCCGGCGTTGCGACGCGGTGCGCGTGCCGCAGCAATGGGCCGTACGCGTCGCGGAACAAGGCAACGTCCGTCACGCCCAATGCGCCGAGCGTTTCACCATGGTAGCCGTGCTCGACGCACACGAATTCGCGCTTGCCCGATTGGCCTCGGTTACGCCAGGAGTGAAAACTCATTTTCAGGGCGATCTCTACCGCCGAGGCGCCGTCCGACGCAAAGAATGCATGCCCCAGGGCGCCCTCCGTCAGGCTCGACAGACGCTCGGCCAGCGCCACTGCGGGCTCATGCGTGCATCCAGCCAACATGGCGTGTTCCAGCGTGTCCAGCTGGCGGGTCAGCGCGGCATTGATCGCGGGATGCGAGTGACCGAACAGATTGACCCACCACGAGCTGATGCCATCCAGATAGCGGCGTCCTGCCGTGTCGTAGAGCCATGGGCCGCTGGCGCGCGCAATGGGCAGCAAAGGGAAGCGTTCGTGGTGCTTCATCTGCGTGCAGGGGTGCCAGACCGCGCGCAAGCTGCGACCGACCAGATCCGCCGCGCGGTCAGGATGCGCTATGCCTTGCATACGGCATCTCCCGTGCGCATACCCAGCCGCGCCAGCAGCCCGCGGTCGGCATCCACCTGGGGGTTGCCAGTCGTCAGCAGAACATCGCCGTAGAACATGGAGTTCGCGCCGGCCAGGAAACACAATGCCTGCGTTGCATCGTCCATCTGCTGCCGCCCGGCGGACAGTCGCACCATGGCGCGCGGCATGGCGATACGCGCCACGGCGACGGTCCGCACGAATTCGAACGGATCGAGCTTCTCGGCTGCGTGCATCGGCGTTCCGGCGACCCGCATCAAGCCGTTGATGGGCACCGATTCCGGATAGGGATCCAGGTTGGCGAGCTGGGCGATCAGGCCCGCTCTGGCCCGCCGGTCTTCCCCCATGCCGATGATGCCGCCGCAGCACACTTTGATGCCGGCCTCACGCACGCGTTGCAGGGTATCCAGGCGATCCTGGTAGGTGCGCGTCGTCACGACGTTGCCGTAGAACTCAGGCGAGGTGTCCAGGTTGTGGTTGTAGTAGTCCAGGCCGGCATCGGCGAGTTGCCGCGCATGCTGGTCATCCAGCATGCCGAGGGTGACGCAGGTTTCCAGGCCCAGCGCCTTGACTCCCTCGATCATGCGCGCGACGGCAGCGACCTGCCTGGGCTTGGGGGAACGCCATGCCGCGCCCATGCAGAAGCGCCGGGCGCCGGCCGCCTTGGCGGCGCGCGCGGCCGTCAGCACTTCCTCCAGGTCCATCAGGGGCTGCGCCTTCAGCCCGGTGTCGTGATGCACGGACTGTGAGCAATACCCGCAGTCCTCCGGACAGCCCCCCGTCTTGATCGACAGCAGGCTGGAAAGCTGAATTTCGGTGGGGTCGAAATTAAGGCGATGCACCCGCTGCGCGCGGTGCATCAGTTCCGGGAAAGGCAGCTCGTAGAGCGCTGCGACAGCCTGGCCGGTCCAACGGCCCGGGGATGGAATTCGATGCGAACCGCGCTGCGGTGGCGCAACGGTGCGGGTATGCGGCATGGCGTACTCCAGAAGCGGCGTTGAAAAACGGCCGGATCGTAGGGAGCGGAATGCCGCCACGCAATGGCGATTCTATGGCGTTTTTACCGGCAGGTTGACGCCTACTCCGCGGAGTTCGGCGGAGTTGGCCAGACGCTGCTGACATCTTGCCGCGTAAACGCGGGGCCGAATAGTTGCCACGCAGTCGTTTCCAAATATGTCTGCACTACGGCTTCGGGAATAGCGCGATGAAGTCCAGCAGCTTCTCGCCCAGCAGATTGACATGGCCTCGCATCGCCTGCGCGGCGCCATCCTCGTCGCCCGTGGCGATGGCGCGCAGGACTTGTTCATGCTCCGTCAGCGTTGCGGCGCGGCGGCTGGGCTTTTGCGTAACGAGCTTCCGGTATGCGCCGATGCGATTGCGCAACGCACGCGTCTGTTCGGCCAGGAACTCGTTCTGCGATGCCTCGTAGATCAATTCGTGGAAGTGCCGATTCACCTCATAAAAGTCCTCGACCTGGTCGGTTTTCGCCAATTGGGCCAATTGCGCATGCAGCCCGCCAAGCAGGGCGAGCTGGGATGCCGAGATGCGCCGCGCCGCCATGCGGGCGCAAAGCGCTTCCAATTCGGCCATGACCTGGAACATCTCGATCAGCCGCGACGCCGACAACTCCACGACTTGAGCCGGTTGGCGGCTTCGTATGCGAATCAGTCCGGCGGACGCCAGGTGCCGCAGCGCCTCGCGTACCGGAGTGCGCGATACACGGAAACGTTGCGCCAGCTCCACTTCGTCCAGCCGGGCGCCTGGCGCGAGCTGCCCAGAAAGGATCTCCCTTTCCAGCGCCTTCTGGACTTGCGCCGAACGGCTTGGCGCAGTAGCCGATCGGTCCGATGAGCGGGATGAAGGCGAAGTCGCTTTGGATACTGTTTTCACTCCTGCTGTCCTTGGGCCGAGGCGCGGCTGCCGATGGGCAACGCACTGAACGGCCACGCGAGATGGCACTAGCGAGACATTATAGCCGCTCTTGTATACAAGAAACATCGCCCAGTATGCACGATATTGTGCGTCTCGAACCATGTTTGGCACCTGCTTGGCGCATCGAAACCTAGCGCCTTTTCCCAGCAGCGGTAAACGGACTTGGCATGGATGTTGCGTTTGTCTCCTTCATCGGATACCCCGCCGGCGACGACGGGTTGGCCGATCGCCTCACCCCACGCGTCCAGTTGCATACATGACCCGGGGGTCTGTGTACATACTCAGGTAAGGAACATCGCAATGGATTTGGGGTTGAAAGGGAAGGCGGCGCTGATTACCGGCGCGTCCAAGGGCATCGGTCTGGCGACCGCGCACAGCTTCGCAAATGAAGGCGTGAGCACCCTGCATTTGGCCGCGCGCTCCGAAGCAGGACTTGCGGCAGCGCGCGACGCGCTCGTGCAGTCCCATGACGTCGACGTCCATATTCACCCTATGGACCTCGCGGTGAATGCGAATGCGATGGAACTGGCGCGCCGCTGCGCCGGCGTTGACATTCTGGTCAATAACGCGGCCGACTCGGCGGCCGGACCGCTTGACAAGCTATCCGACCAGGTCTGGCGCGACAGCCTCGACATGAAGATCTTCTCCTACGTCACGCTGTCGCGGGAAATCTATGCCCATATGAAATCCCGCGGCGCCGGCGTCATCGTCAACGACATCGGCAATTCCGGCGAAAACCCGGACGCGGACTACATCGTTGGCACGACGGGCAATGCCGCCATGATGGCCTTCACGCGCGCCCTGGGCGGCCGTAGCCTGGACGATGGCATTCGGGTCGTGGGCGTCAACCCGGGGCCGGTGGCGACCGATCGCATGGTGAAGCTGATGAAGCGGCGAGCGCTGGACTGGTACGGCGATGAAGCCCGCTGGGAAGAACTGTTCGACAAGTATCCAGCAAAGCGCCCCGCATCCGCAGAGGAAGTCGCCGACCTGATCGTCTGGCTTTCATCCGCGCGTGCCGGCTATATCACTGGCACCATCGTCACCATCGATGGCGGCATCGCGTCGCGTCGCTCCATCATCTGACGGGGTACGCCATGCGGGGCTTTGAAGAACGCAATGCCTATTTCGACCGCCTGTGCAATACGCCGGGTTTGATGTGGCTGGGACAGAACACCAATCACTTCGACCCGCATCCGGCCGTCGTCCAGGCAATCATGGACGCGGTCGCGCGCGGCGACTATCACGCCTACGCGCCGCCCGCTGGGTTCGAGGCGCTGCGCCGCCTGATCGTGGAAGACGCCGGCGTGCCGGATGCCTGCGCCTTTGTCACGGACGGGGCGGTGCAGGCGCTGTACAGCGTATGCCGCCACGTATGCCAGACGGGCAGGGATTTCGTCACGACGGACCCCAGCTGGGCGTGGCCCATGCATTTCGCCCGGCAGGCAGGCGCGCGCGTAGTGGAGCTGCCAATCTACAACGCTGAGCAGCAATACAAGCTGACGCCGGCACAGCTGCGGGCGGCCGTCGGACCGGACACCACGGCGATCTACCTGGTTGATCCCAACAATCCGCTCGGCACCTGCCACACCGAGGATGAGATCCGTGAAATCGCCGCGATCGCCAGGTCCGTTGACGCCTTTCTGATTCACGACGCGACGTATTTTCACTTCGCCGACGCCTTCACGCCGGCCTATCGCTTCTATCCCGAAAAAACCATCATGACGTACAGCTTCTCGAAATGGTTGGGACTGGCTGGCATGCGGCTTGGCGCTGTCATCGCCAACCCGGACATCATCGAGCGGCTGGCAACGGCGCCGCCGAACAATCTTGGCAGCAACGTGCTTTCGCAACGGGCCGCCATTGCCGGCTTGCAAACCAAGGCCGACTGGTTCCCCGATGTGCGACGCCGGCAAAGGCGCAACCAGGCATCGGTGGCCGAAGCCGCCGCAAGGGTGCCGGGGTTGCGCCTGCCTGTCCATCCCTCACAGGCCAACCTTGTCATCGTGGAAACCGTGGATGCCGGCGTGAAGCCCGAAGCGCTGGTGGCCGCCTACCAGAAACACGGAATCATGATCCGCCAGGGCACCTACCACACCAAACGATTTGGTGACCGCTTCGTGAAGATCAGCCTGACCGTGCCCGAATCCTGGGCGGACCGGTTCTGCGAGCTGCTTCCCAAGATGGTCGATCAGGCCCGGCGAGAACCGCACGCCAGCGCGCTTTACTAGGACCCTTCACATGCCCACGATCACAACCCGCGATGGCATCCGGCTGCACTATGAAGAAGCAGGATCGGGCACGCCCATCCTGTTCGTCCACGAATTCGGCGGAGATTGGCGCAGTTGGGAACCGCAGATGCGTTACTTCGCCCGCCGCTACCGCTGCATCACTTACAGCGCCCGCGGCTATGCGCCTTCGGACGTGCCGGAGTCGCTGGACCGCTATTCGCAGGACATCGCCGTGGATGACATGGCCGATGTGCTCGATGCACTGCGTATCGAACGCGCACATGTCGTCGGCTTGTCCATGGGCGGCTTCGCGGCCCTGCATTTCGGCCTGCGTAACGCGCCACGTGCGTTGTCGCTCGTCGTTGCGGGGGCCGGCTACGGGGCGGAAAAGCAGTACGAAGAATACTTCCGTACGGTATCCCGCGAGGTAGCGGACAAGTTCGAGTCGCAAGGTGCCGCGGTATTTGCCAGGACCTACTCCCGGGCAGCTTCGCGCATCATCTTCCAGTTGAAAGACCCGCGCGGCTGGCAGGAATTCGCGACGCAACTGGGCGAACATGACGCCAAGGGCTCCGCCCTGACGATGCGGGGCGTGCAGGCGCGCCGTCCGTCCATTTACGACCTGGAACACGAGCTGCGCCAGATGCCGGTGCCAACGCTGATCGTGGTGGGTGACGAAGACGATCACTGTCTGCAACCGGGCATCTTCATGAAGCGGACCATACCTGCGAGCGGACTGGCGGTGCTGCCCAAGGCCGGCCACACGCTGAACCTGGAAGAGCCGGCACTGTTCAATCAGTTCGTATCGGATTTCCTTGCGACGGTTGAACAAGGCAGATGGCAGCCTCGCGACCCCCGCTCGGTTGCCAGCGAAATCATGAAAACCGCCTGACATGCCGCCCATGACGCCACGCCCTTCCGATTTCGTCGACCCCGAACGGCTGATGGCCCGCCTGGACGCACTGGCGCAGATCGGCGCCACCGCGGCAGGCGGGGTCAACCGGCCGGCCTTGTCCGCCGAAGATGCGCGCGCGCAGCGCTTGATGGCGGCGTGGGGGGAAAAGCTCGGTTTGCATGCCACCCGCGACGCGGCGGGCAATTTCTTTTTGCGCTGGCCGGGAGCGGAACCCGCGCTGGCGCCGCTGTTGAGCGGCTCGCATCTGGACAGCCAGCCTACGGGCGGCCGATACGATGGCGCGTACGGCGTCGTGGCGGCCCTTGAAGCGGTGCAAGCCTTGCAGGAAGCCGGCGTCAGGCCGCAGCGCGGAATCGACGTCGTGGCGTGGATGAATGAGGAAGGATCGCGTTTCGCGCCCGGGATGATGGGATCGGCGGTATTCGCGGGCCAGCGGACGCTGGAGGCCGCCCTTGCGGTACGCGATGCCGCCGGCGTGTCGGTGCGCGAAGCGCTGGACGCGCAAGCCGCCCTGCTCGATGCGATCCCCCTCCGGTGCCTGGGCGGCCCTGTGCACGCGTATGTCGAAGCGCATATCGAGCAAGGCCCGGTGCTTGAACGCGAGGGTATACCCATTGGGGTGGTCACCGGGATACAGGGCAAACACACTTTCCGTGTCTGCGTGCAGGGCGAGGCCGCGCACGCCGGCACCTCGGCGCGCGCAGAGCGCAAGGACGCCCTGCTGGCGGCCACGGCGATGGTCCAGGCCCTGGCTTCCGCGCTTCACGACGCGCGCGACATGGTCAAGTTCACCGTCGGGCGTTTCGACGTCACCCCGAGCGCGCCGTCCGTCGTGGCCAGCAAGGTTGTCTTCTCGGTGGACCTCCGTCATCCGGACACCGCGGAACTGCGCCGGCTGTCTGCCATGGTGGAGATCACGTGCAAGGCTCACGCGGGCCCGTGCGACGTGCAGGTGGAACGCTTGTCAGAGGCGGATTCGCTGACCTTCCCCGAGGACATGCGCCGCCGCGTACGCCGCGCCGCCGATACGCTGTCGCTGCCGCACCGCGACCTGATATCGGCGGCGGGCCACGACGCACGCTATCTGCACACCGTGTGTCCCTCGGCAATGATCTTCGTCCCCTGCCGGGGCGGCGTCACACATAACGAAGAGGAATACGCCCAGCCCGGCGATTTGCATGCCGGCACGCGGGTGCTGGCCGAAGTCCTGGCCGGACTGGCGACCGGGGCGGCGCCGTGAGCGCGGCCGCCCAATCGCCCATACGGCAGCTTGTTCCCTTGTCCAGAGGAGTATTGCCCATGCACGCGCAGACCGCCCCCTTGGCGTACGCGTCTCCCGGCGACCGCGCGTCGGCCACCCAGCCCTTGCTGACGCTGGCGAACATTTCAAAGACGTTCGGATCGGTGCGAGCGCTGAGTGAACTGCAGGTCAACATCGCGCCAGGCGAATTCGTCACGGTGGTAGGTCCCAGCGGCTGCGGCAAAAGCACGCTGTTCAATATCGTCGCTGGCCTGGAAGAGCCGGATGCCGGCGGACGCATCCAGTTCCTCGGCAAGCCCTGCCCCGCGCGCGACCTGCTCGGAAAAGTGTCCTTCATGCCGCAACGGGACTTGCTCCTGCCCTGGCGCACCGTCATCGACAACGCAATCCTGGCGGTCGAGCTCGAGGGCGTACGCCGCGCGGACGCGCGTCGCGCCGCGATGGAGATGTTGCCGGAGTTCGGTCTGGCCGGCTTCGAGAAGCAGTATCCGCAGCAGCTGTCCGGCGGCATGCGGCAGCGGGTGGCGCTGATGCGCACGTTCATGTTCAAGCGCGACCTGATGCTGCTCGACGAGCCGTTCGGCGCACTGGACGCGCTGACGCGAACGATGATGCAGCGCTGGCTGCTGGACGTGTGGCAAAAACACCGGCGCACCATCCTGTTCATTACGCACGATGTAGACGAGGCGCTGTTCCTGGGCGATCGGGTCCTCGTCATGACCTCGCGGCCCGGCCGCGTCAAGCTGGAGCAAAAGGTCGCCTTGCCAAGACCGCGCCTGCCGGACATCGTCACATCGCCGGAGTTCATCGCCATGAAGCGGACGCTGCTGTCCGCTATCGAGGAAGAAAGCATGAAGTCGTTCACGACGCCGGACCTGCAGGAGAAGCGGCCATGATCGCAATCCACGGCGCAACACGCCATGACGCAACGGATGACGTGCGGCGCCCGCACGGTATTTCGGACGTGGAATGGGATGCCAGAGTGTCTCTTGCCGCGTGCTACAGATTGGTTGCGGCCTTGAAGCTCGACGATCTGATCTACAACCACATCAGCCTGCGCCTGCCGGGCGCCGCGGACCGGTTCCTGATCAACCCCTACGGGCTCCAGTTCGAAGAGATCACCGCTTCCAGCCTGGTGCTGATCGATATCGAAGGGCGAAAACTGAGCGATACGCCGCACGAGGTGAATGTGGCCGCGTTCGTGATCCACGGCGCCATCCACCAGGCTCGGCACGATGCTGCATGCGTACTGCATACCCACTCCGACGCCAGCGTGGCCGTTTCCGCGCAACGCGATGGCCTGCTGCCCTTGTCTCAGTTCGCCATGCGGTTCTACCGGCGCCAGGGGTTCCACGACTATGAGGGCGTGGCTATCGATATGGACGAGCGGCAACGGCTCGTGGCTGACCTCGGTGCAAATCCCGTCATGCTGATGCGCAATCACGGACTCTTGACGGTAGGCCGCACGCCAGGTGAAGCGTTCATGCTGCTGTACTACTTCGAACGAGCGGCGCGCATTCAGCTTGCCATGCAGGCCGCCGTCGCGGGAGGCGCAGGACCAATGATGCTTCCCGAACCGGAAACATGCGAGAAAGCGGCCCGGCAGTTCTGGGAGAACCAGGGCGACATCCTCATCCCCGGCGAGCGCGAATGGCCGGCGCTGCTGAGACAGCTCGACCGCGCTGACACCTCCTACAAGCGATAAGCCACCCAGACCCATCCCGCCACGGGATACGGATCGCCACCCTAGAGGAACCATCATGCTGCACACACGGCCCCTGCACCCCGGTTTCGGTATCGAAGTCGTGGGCCTGGATTTATCCGACCCTGCCAGCGACGCTGCGGTGGATCAGCTCGTCAAGGAACTGGACCGCCACTCGCTTATTCTGGTCCGCGGCCAGACCCTGAGCAATGCGCGTCACGTCGGCATCAGCCGCCGGTTCGGCGACCTGATGACACATGTCCTCAAGCAATTCCTGACTACCGGTTTGCCGGAAATCTACGTGTTGTCCAACGTGACGGAGGACGGCAAACCCATCGGCAATCACAAGGAAGGATGGAACTGGCATTCCGACCTTTCCTATGTCGCTGAACCGAGCATGGGATCGCTGCTGTACGCCGTGGAGGTGCCTCCTGTCGGCGCCGACACGCTTTTCGCCAGCATGCATCTGGCCTACGAGGCCCTGCCACCCGAAGTGCAGGCCAGCATCCGTCATTTGAGCGCCACGCATTCGTATGCTGGCTACTACGGCAAAGCCTTCGCGGACCGCGAACCCTTGAGCGACGAACAGAAGGCGCGCACGCCTGATGTGGTTCATCCGCTCGTACGCACGCATCCCGTGACGGGACGTCTGTCCCTGTATGTCGGTCAGGACATCATCAAGTCGGTCAATGGGCTGCCACCGGAAGAAGGCAATGCGCTTCTGGACAAGCTGAACCGGCATGCCATATCCGAAGAGTTCGTGTATCGGCACAAGTGGCGCCAGGGAGACCTGATCATTTGGGACAACCGCTGCACCATGCATTGCGCCACGCCGTACGAGGACACCAAATACCGGCGCATCATGCACCGAACCACCGTCGCGGGCACGCGGCCATTCTGAAGACAAGGGGATTCCACGATGAACATCAGGAAAATGCTCGTCACGCTGGCATGGGGAGCAGCGCTTGCCGTCGTCGCGCTTGCGCCCGCTGCGCGGGCAGCGGATGAACCAGTCAAGGCATCGCTGCGCTTGAAGTGGTTGCCGCAAGCCCAATTCGCCGGCTTCTACTATGCCCTGGCGAAAGGCTACTACAAGCAGGAGGGCATCGACCTGACCATCAATCCCGGCGGTCCCAACCTGCTTACGGAAAACCTGGTGGCCAGCGGCGCGGACACCTTCGGGCTTTCGGGGGGGACGGACAGCGTCATGGCGGCAATCGACAAGGGCATGCCCATCGTTTCCATCGGAGTAGCGCACCAGATTACGCCGTTCGTTTTCGTGGCTCGCCGGGATAGCAAAATCAAGACGCTGAAAGACTTCGAAGGAAAGAAGGTTACAGCGTGGTTCACCGGCGCGAACTATGTACTTTTCGGCATGCTGGCGAACCAGGGGATCGATCGGGCCAAAGTCGATATCCAACCTCAGCAGGTTAGCGTGACGCCCTTTGTCAACGGCGACGTCGATGTCGTCACCGCTACCTGGTACAACGAGCTCTATACGATCCGGCAACGCGTCGGCGAGGACAATCTGCGGCTATTCAAGGCCGAAGACTACGGCATCACCTTCCCGCGCGACACGCTGATCGTATCCACTCGGACGGCGCAGGAGAAACCGGAACTCGTCACTGCTTTCCTGAAGGCATCGATACGTGGCTGGCGCGATGCAATGCTGCATCCGAAGGAAGCGGTGGACATTGTGATGAAAGCCTCGCCCACACTGGACCGCGCTCACCAGGAATTCATGCTGACCGAAGCATATCGTCTGATGACGGCGGGGAATGCGAAAACGGAAGGCCTGTTCTGGATCGATCCGGCCGCGATGAAGGCCGCGGAGCAGTTCCTGCTCGCCAACAAGGTCATTGCCAAACCCATGGACGTCGAGAAGGCGTTCGACGCCCGCTTCCTCCAGGCGATTCCCGTCGCGGAGCGACTGCCATGAACGCTGGCGCGCCAGGCTTCGCGGCAAGCGCCCACGCCCTCCTGCGAACGCTCGCGGCCATCCTGCTGATTGCCGTCATCTGGGAGACGGGGGTCGCTGTTGCCGGCATCCGCCCCTACTACCTGCCTCGGCTCTCCGTCATTCTGCAAGCGATCGCGGCGGTGCCCGGCGCCTACGCGTCCGGCTTTGTCCGGACACTATCCGAAACGCTCCTGGGATACACAGCCGGCGCAGCGGTAGGGGTGCTCAATGGCGTTCTATTCCACCGCTGGCGCGCGCTGCGCGAACTGATATTTCCGCTGTTCATCGTTTCACAGACGATACCCGTGATTGCGTTCGGGGCGGTGGTAGTGCTCTGGTTCGGCAACACGATTCTCGCGAAGGCCGTAATTGCGTTCTACCTGACCTTTTTCCCAGTGACGGTGAACACCCTGAATGGACTGGAAGCGATAGACCGAAAGCAGTTGGATTTGCTGCGCAGCTTCGGGGCCAGTCCCATGCAGCTTTTGCTCAGGCTGCAGCTTCCGGCGGCGCTTCCGCAGATTTTCGTTGCGCTGCGGCTGGCATGCACGCTGAGCCTGCTGGGCGCGATCGCTGGCGAATGGTTTGGCGACACGGTCGGGCTCGGGGTCCTTCTGCTGCAGGCAATGTACAACGAACAGTTCATCGCACTGTGGGCCGCCATTCTCATGGCGGGCTTGCTCGGGACGTCGTTCTACGCGCTTGTTGCATGGGCCGAGCGCAAGGCCGTGTTCTGGAGGAGCGAACTGTGAAGTACCGGTTGCCGCATCTTTCGCGCAGCGCGAAACGCGCCACGTTTGGCATGATCGGGGTCGCCGTGCTCTGGGAAGCCTGCACCCGCGCTTTCGATCTGCCGCCCTACGTACTGCCGAGCGTGACCCAGATCCTTGCGGCGATTGCCACGCAGCACGAGGCGCTGTTGAAGGCCGCTCGCCTGACCATCATGGAAGCGGTATGCGGCTTCCTCCTTGGTGCGTGCGCGGGTATCGTGTTCGCCGTCGTCCTGACCATGCTGCCCCGCGCCCGGCAGGTGCTGCTGCCGCTGGCAACCGCGTTGAACTCCGTGCCGGTCGTCGCCTATGCGCCGCTCATTCTTCTATGGTTCGGCGTGGGGCCGGAATCGAAAATCGTAATGGTGGCCCTGGCGGTGGGCTTCACGGTGTTCCTGCACGCGCTGGCCGGTTTGGACCGCGTGGACCCCCGCGTCGTCGACCTGATGCGCAGCTTCGGCGCCGACCGTGCGGCCATCCTGTGGCGGTTGCGGCTGCCGGCCGCCATCCCGTTGACCGCCGCCGGCATGCGAGTATCTACGGTGCGTGCAATGATCGTCGCTATCGTGACCGAAATGCTGGGCGCCACGGGCGGCCTTGGCTGGACGATTTTCCAGGCCGTCCTGCAGATCGACTTTGTACAGGTATGGTCGGCCATATTTGTGGCGTCGGGAGCCAGCCTGCTGTTGTTCGGCATCGTAAACCTGCTCGAGAGGCGCTATGTCTTCTGGAAATAGCGGCCTGCGGATGGCGGCCTTGCCAGTGGGTCGCGCGCGTTCGCCGGCCACCGCGGCACAGGCTCGCGCCCGATATTTCAACTCGGCAAACGCGTTCAATATCGCCCTGCCAGAGGTGACGGCCCGTGTTTTCACAGAGCCGCCCCGCATGGCGGCGGTGCCCTATGCGGCCTCCGGTTTCTACGCCTGCGATCAGTCCGATCAACTGGGCTGCGCTTATCCCGCCACGACGCCGTTCATGCTGGCGCGTTATGCCCGAATCCAGGCAGGCGAGTCCATCGTGGCGCCATTTGCCGAGCGCGCTTCGTCGTCCATCTGGTACGTCATGGCTGGCCGCGGAACCGTGTCGACGGGAGCAGGCGTTGACACGGGTAGCGACGAACGGCTGGCATTCGGCTCCGGCGACGTGTTTCTCTTGCCATGCCGCAGAACCGAGCTCACGGCGGATGCGGACCACGACGTCCTTCTCTGGGTCGTGACTGACGAGCCGCTACTTGCCGCGCTTGAGCTTGCGCCCAGGGCAGGAATCGGTCAGGCGGTTCATTTCACACGCGCAGACATTGCCGCGCACATGGATAGCGTGCAGGCGGCGACACCTGATGCGGATACTTCCGGGCGGGCCGTGGTCTTCTCCTGCGAGGCGCTGGAGGAAAAGCGCAACATCATGCCGGCATTGACGCTATCCCTCAACACGCTGGCGCCAGGCGGCTCACAAGCCGCGCATCGCCACAACTCCGCGGCATTGACCTTGGTTCTGTCCGGAACTTCCTGCCACTCGATGTTGGGGGGTGTGCGCTGCGCGTGGGAGGAAGGCGCTACCCTCGTCACGCCAGCCGGCGTGGCGCACTCGCACCATAACGAGGGTGATGCGCGAGCCGACTTCCTCATCGTGCAGGACGGCGGCTTGTACTACGAAGGCCGGACCATGGGCTTCGCGTGGACGTCTGATCCGGCGTAAGGCTGGAAGCGGATCCGGCGAATGAAGGCAATCGGCCGTCAAACACGCCTGTCCCGGGCGTGTTTGACGGCCTGATATCAGTGCCTCGGCCCCGGATCTCCGCGCAGGAGAACCGGGTATAGCGTCAGCGACTGACCGCCGGCTGCGCGGGCCGAGCCGACACGGGAGTCTCCCCGTTCAACGCGGCATCCAGCGCATCCTTGTCCAACTGCCCTTCCCAGCGGGCCACCACGATCGAAGCCGTCGCGTTGCCGACCAGGTTGGTGAGCGCACGGCATTCCGACATGAAACGATCGACGCCAAGGATCAACGCCATGCCGGCCAGGGGCAGGCTCGGCACCACGGACAAGGTAGCCGCAAGGGTGATGAACCCTGACCCGGTCACCCCCGCGGCCCCCTTGGAGCTCAGCATGGCCACCAAGAGCAGCAGCACCTGGTCGCCCAGGGACAGATGAATGTCGCAGGCCTGGGCGATGAACAGCGCCGCCATGGTCATGTAGATGTTGGTGCCATCCAGGTTGAAGGAATAACCGGTGGGCACGACCAGACCTACCACGGGCTTGGAGCAGCCGGCGCGTTCCATCTTCTGCATCAGGGTTGGCAGCGCCGCCTCCGATGAACTGGTGCCGAGCACGAGCAGCAGCTCTTCGCGGATGTAGCGAACCAGCTTGATAATGGAGAAGCCGTTATAGCGGGCAACCAGGCCAAGCACGATGACGACAAACAGAATCGACGTGGCGTAAAACGTGCCCACGAGCGCCGCCAGATTCAACACTGAATGAATGCCGTACTTGCCGATGGTGAACGCCATCGCGCCGAAGGCGCCGATCGGCGCGGCACGCATCAGGATCGCGACCATCTTGAAGACCGGATGCGCCAGGGCGTTGAGCAGGTTCAGAACGGGCTTGCCACGTTCGCCAACCAAGGCCAGCGCCACGCCGAACAGCACCGACACGAACAGTACCTGGAGAATATCCCCCGTGACGAAAGGTCCGGCCAGCGAGCTCGGGATGATGTTCATCAAGAAGCCGGTCACCGTGCTGTCGTGCGCCTTTGTCACGTACTGGGCGACCGCTTTGTTATCGAGCGTCTGCGGATCGACATGCATGCCGGCGCCGGGCTGCACGAGGTGCGAGACCAGCATGCCGACAATGAGCGCGATCGTCGAGAAAACCAGGAAATAAACGAAAGCCTTGCCCGCCACTCGGCCGACCCGTTTCAGGTCGCTCATGCCGGCGATACCGGTGGATACCGTCAGGAAAATCACCGGGGCAATGATCAGCTTGACCAGCTTGATGAAGCCGTCGCCTAGCGGCCGCATCGCTTCAGCGGTATCGGGTTTGAAATAGCCCAGTAGGATGCCGATGACGATGGCTACCAGGACCTGGACATATAGGATTTGATAAAACTTCTGCTTCCGCGGCACCGCGGTCTCATCTACTTCGATCATTGCTCCATCCACTCTGCTGTGCGTGGCCCGAGCATCCGCCCAGAGCGCCACCCGGGATACGCACGGGTAGCGCTATTTTATGGGATGACTATCGGGCCATCCTGTCTGGATACTGAAATCGGTTTTCCGAAAATGCGGGTAATCCGGCAGGCCGCGCTCGTCAGTTCGCGCGCACGGCCCGCACAAAGACAAAACCCCGCCGGAAGCCGGCGGGGTTTTGCGGGATAAGAGCCTGACGATGACCTACTTTCACAGACGTCCGTCCACTATCATCGGCGCGAAGGCGTTTCACTGTCCTGTTCGGGATGGGAAGGAGTGGGACCACCTTGCTATGGTCGTCAGGCGTAAAGGGTTGCGCGGTGCGGGGTCCTTGTGGGGCCGGGTAAGGTCCGGGCCTTTCGGGGGTCGCGCCACGCCAATCTGGTTAAAGCACGCGCGGCGTCGCAGGCGACGTCGCGGCGAGGGTATTGGGGTTTGGATGGGTTGGACTGCAGGGCAGCGCTGCCTGTTCGGGGCAGGTGCTGCCGGCACAGTGGGCAAGCATCATGGCTATGCAAGCCGGTGTTTGCTTGGGATGGGTGTTGCAACCATCAGGGTTATAGGATCAAGCCGCACGGGCAATTAGTATCGGTTAGCTTAACGCATTACTGCGCTTCCACACCCGACCTATCAACGTCCTGGTCTTGAACGACCCTTCAGGGGGCTCGAGGCCCCGGGATACCTAATCTTCAGACGAGTTTCCCGCTTAGATGCCTTCAGCGGTTATCTCTTCCGTACATAGCTACCCGGCAATGCCATTGGCATGACAACCGGTACACCAGAGGTACGTCCACTCCGGTCCTCTCGTACTAGGAGCAGGCTCCGTCAAGTATCCAACGCCCACGGCAGATAGGGACCAAACTGTCTCACGACGTTTTAAACCCAGCTCACGTACCTCTTTAAATGGCGAACAGCCATACCCTTGGGACCGGCTACAGCCCCAGGATGAGATGAGCCGACATCGAGGTGCCAAACACCGCCGTCGATATGAACTCTTGGGCGGTATCAGCCTGTTATCCCCAGAGTACCTTTTATCCGTTGAGCGATGGCCCTTCCATTCAGAACCACCGGATCACTATGTCCTGCTTTCGCACCTGTTCGACTTGTCAGTCTCACAGTCAAGCACGCTTATGCCATTGCACTATCAGCACGATTTCCGACCGTACCTAGCGTACCTTCGAACTCCTCCGTTACGCTTTGGGAGGAGACCGCCCCAGTCAAACTGCCCACCATGCACTGTCCCCAACCCGGATAACGGGCCAAGGTTAGAACCGCAAACAGACCAGGGTGGTATTTCAAGGTCGGCTCCACCGAATCTGGCGACTCGGTTTCCGCGCCTCCCACCTATCCTACACAGGCCGGTTCACAGTCCAATGCAAAGCTACAGTAAAGGTTCATGGGGTCTTTCCGTCTAGCCGCGGGTAGATTGCATCATCACAAACACTTCAACTTCGCTGAGTCTCGGGAGGAGACAGTGTGGCCATCGTTACGCCATTCGTGCAGGTCGGAACTTACCCGACAAGGAATTTCGCTACCTTAGGACCGTTATAGTTACGGCCGCCGTTTACCGGGGCTTCGATCAAGAGCTTGCACCCCATCACTTAACCTTCCGGCACCGGGCAGGCGTCACACCCTATACGTCGACTTTCGTCTTTGCAGAGTGCTGTGTTTTTAATAAACAGTCGCAGCCACCGATTCTCTGCGACCCCATCATGCTCGGCGCGCAGGCGCCTCACACTACCGGGGCATACCTTCTCCCGAAGTTACGGTATCAATTTGCCGAGTTCCTTCTCCCGAGTTCTCTCAAGCGCCTTGGAATATTCATCCCGTCCACCTGTGTCGGTTTGCGGTACGGTCTCGTACAGCTGAAGCTTAGAGGCTTTTCCTGGAACCCCTTCCAATCACTTCGCGAGCCTTGCTCGCTCGTGCCACACCCTTGAGTCACGCGCCCGGATTTGCCTAAGCGCCCTCTCCAATGCAGCAACAGGGACTTCCAACACCCTGATGATTTTCCGCGATCCGTCCCCCCATCGCACTGTACGACGGTGCTGGAATATTAACCAGCTTCCCATCAGCTACGCATCTCTGCCTCGCCTTAGGGGCCGACTCACCCTGCGCCGATGAACGTTGCGCAGGAAACCTTGGACTTACGGCGAGGGGGCTTTTCACCCCCTTTATCGCTACTCATGTCAGCATTCGCACTTCTGATACCTCCAGCAACCCTTACGAGTCACCTTCACAGGCTTACAGAACGCTCTCCTACCGCGTGTACCAAAGTACACACCCGCAGCTTCGGTTTACCGCTTAGCCCCGTTACATCTTCCGCGCAGGACGACTCGATCAGTGAGCTATTACGCTTTCTTTAAAGGATGGCTGCTTCTAAGCCAACCTCCTGACTGTCTAAGCCTTCCCACTTCGTTTCCCACTTAGCGGTAATTGGGGACCTTAGCTGGCGGTCTGGGTTGTTTCCCTCTTGAGTCCGGACGTTAGCACCCGGTGCTCTGTCTCCCAAGCTGGACTTGCGGGTATTCGGAGTTTGCCATGGTTTGGTAAGTCGCCATGACCCCCTAGCCATAACAGTGCTCTACCCCCCGCAGTCATACTTGAGGCACTACCTAAATAGTTTTCGGAGAGAACCAGCTATTTCCAGATTTGTTTAGCCTTTCACCCCTATCCACAGCTCATCCCCTAGTTTTTCAACACTAGTGGGTTCGGTCCTCCAGCACGTGTTACCGTGCCTTCAACCTGGCCATGGATAGATCATCTGGTTTCGGGTCTACACCCAGCGACTGAATCGCCCTATTCGGACTCGCTTTCGCTACGCCTTCCCTATCCGGTTAAGCTCGCCACTGAATGTAAGTCGCTGACCCATTATACAAAAGGTACGCCGTCACCCCTTGCGAGGCTCCGACTGTTTGTATGCATACGGTTTCAGGATCTATTTCACTCCCCTTCCGGGGTTCTTTTCGCCTTTCCCTCACGGTACTGGTTCACTATCGGTCGATCACGAGTATTTAGCCTTGGAGGATGGTCCCCCCATCTTCAAACAGGATTTCACGTGTCCCGCCCTACTTCTCTTACGCTTAGTTCCACACACAGAATTTCGCCTACAGGGCTATCACCTGCTACGGCCGGGCTTTCCATCCCGTTCGGCTATCCTGCGTGCTAAATCGTAAAGGCTCTTCCGATTTCGCTCGCCACTACTTTCGGAATCTCGGTTGATTTCTTTTCCTCGAGCTACTGAGATGTTTCAGTTCACCCGGTTCGCCTCCTGAACCTATGGATTCAGTTCAGGATACCGCCTTGCGGCAGTGGGTTTCCCCATTCGGACATCTGCGGATCAATGCTTGTTTGCCAGCTCCCCGCAGCTTTTCGCAGGCTACAACGTCCTTCATCGCCTGTGATCGCCAAGGCATCCACCATATGCACTTAGTCGCTTGATCCTATAACGCTAATGGCTATAAAACCTTCCTAGCAACCGTCTTGCTACTGACATGATGCTTTGCGCATTTGTGCCGTTCACCCTCAATTCACTTGAGTTTGAACTAATCATGCAATCACAACCCGTATCCAACGGCGCATCAAACAACAATGCACCGCCAATACTTCTCGTTGTGCTTCTTCCAGATTGTTAAAGAACGAATAAACCGATAAACCGTCGGGCCAAAAAACCCAACGCTCAACACCGCACGCGGCACTGACCGTTAGACTCTCGAACGCGGATCCCCTTTCCAAACCACTGTCCAACCCACTTCGCCAAGCAAAAAACCCAGGAAAATGGTGGAGGTGAACGGGATCGAACCGATGACATCCTGCTTGCAAAGCAGGCGCTCTCCCAGCTGAGCTACACCCCCAGTCTAACTTGGTGGGTCTGGTTGGATTCGAACCAACGACCCCCGCCTTATCAAGACGGTGCTCTAACCGACTGAGCTACAGACCCAATTCGCATCGGATCCGCTTGCTGACCCCCGAAGACGCGCACCAACACCCGCGCCCCCAAGGCATCACCGATCCAGTCTATCCAACAACCGATAAGTGTGGCCGCTTGCAAAACCAAGACGCGCGCTCTGAAAGGAGGTGATCCAGCCGCACCTTCCGATACGGCTACCTTGTTACGACTTCACCCCAGTCATGAATCCTACCGTGGTAATCGCCCTCCTTGCGGTTAGGCTAACTACTTCTGGTAAAACCCACTCCCATGGTGTGACGGGCGGTGTGTACAAGACCCGGGAACGTATTCACCGCGACATGCTGATCCGCGATTACTAGCGATTCCGACTTCACGCAGTCGAGTTGCAGACTGCGATCCGGACTACGATCGGGTTTCTGGGATTGGCTCCCCCTCGCGGGTTGGCGACCCTCTGTCCCGACCATTGTATGACGTGTGAAGCCCTACCCATAAGGGCCATGAGGACTTGACGTCATCCCCACCTTCCTCCGGTTTGTCACCGGCAGTCTCATTAGAGTGCCCTTTCGTAGCAACTAATGACAAGGGTTGCGCTCGTTGCGGGACTTAACCCAACATCTCACGACACGAGCTGACGACAGCCATGCAGCACCTGTGTTCCGGTTCTCTTGCGAGCACTCCCAAATCTCTTCGGGATTCCAGACATGTCAAGGGTAGGTAAGGTTTTTCGCGTTGCATCGAATTAATCCACATCATCCACCGCTTGTGCGGGTCCCCGTCAATTCCTTTGAGTTTTAATCTTGCGACCGTACTCCCCAGGCGGTCAACTTCACGCGTTAGCTGCGCTACCAAGGCCCGAAGGCCCCAACAGCTAGTTGACATCGTTTAGGGCGTGGACTACCAGGGTATCTAATCCTGTTTGCTCCCCACGCTTTCGTGCATGAGCGTCAGTGTTATCCCAGGGGGCTGCCTTCGCCATCGGTGTTCCTCCACATATCTACGCATTTCACTGCTACACGTGGAATTCCACCCCCCTCTGACACACTCTAGCCCGGTAGTTAAAAATGCAGTTCCAAGGTTAAGCCCTGGGATTTCACATCTTTCTTTCCGAACCGCCTGCGCACGCTTTACGCCCAGTAATTCCGATTAACGCTTGCACCCTACGTATTACCGCGGCTGCTGGCACGTAGTTAGCCGGTGCTTATTCTGCAGGTACCGTCAGGTGCGCCAGGTATTAGCCGGCGCCGTTTCTTTCCTGCCAAAAGTGCTTTACAACCCGAAGGCCTTCATCGCACACGCGGGATGGCTGGATCAGGGTTGCCCCCATTGTCCAAAATTCCCCACTGCTGCCTCCCGTAGGAGTCTGGGCCGTGTCTCAGTCCCAGTGTGGCTGGTCGTCCTCTCAAACCAGCTACGGATCGTCGCCTTGGTGAGCCGTTACCCCACCAACTAGCTAATCCGATATCGGCCGCTCCAATAGTGCGAGGTCCGAAGATCCCCCGCTTTCCCCCTCAGGGCGTATGCGGTATTAGCTACGCTTTCGCGTAGTTATCCCCCGCTACTGGGCACGTTCCGATACATTACTCACCCGTTCGCCACTCGCCGCCAGACCGAAGTCCGCGCTGCCGTTCGACTTGCATGTGTAAGGCATCCCGCCAGCGTTCAATCTGAGCCAGGATCAAACTCTTCAGTTCAATCTCTGTTCGTACGAATCCCGCGCCACCCCCATTACAGGAACAGCCACCGGATTCGTCTTTCGCTTAGCGCTCTCAAAGGAAGTGAGAACCCAGACAGATTGCTCTGCCTGATTCAAACTTACTTCTGTGAGCACTTGATTTCTTCGGCCCCGCCCGGCTCACTCAACCCCAGGACTCGCGTCCCGGCATCTTGCTCGCCAAGCAGGTGCGCCTCAGTCTTATCAAGCGCCCACACTTATCGGTTGTTTCGTTTTTAAAGAACAAGCTCTACCACCACACGCCGCGCCGTGTCACCACGCCTTGGCTCACTTCGCCGCATCCGCTTGCCGGGTCGCTTTCGCTTGCCGGGCCGTCGCTTCGTTTCCGTCGCGTCGTTTGCGTCGTTGCTGTGTCAGCAGCAGAGAAACGAGATTATGAAGAAGTTTTTTGTGCGTGTCAAACCGGCGTCATGTTTGCTTGTTTGTGATCCGCGCTGAGGCCTATCGACCGCGCCGCGGCGCACACCGGCCGGCGATACTGCAGCCGTCGGCTTCTTCATTCCCGCCTTCGCTTGGCGAAGGGGCGGGACTATAGCACAGTGCGCGCGATGCCGCCGCAACGGAACGTCAGCATCGCCCGGGCGGCGCTTTATGGATAGACTTCGACTGATGGGCAGCCCCGCCTGGCGTGGTCCGCCGCATGCCTGTCAGTTTCGTTCTCCCCCTTTTCGTCTGCTGCCATGTCCGCCAACCCTTCCGATGTTTTCGAAGACATCCTCATCAACGTCACACCGTTCGAAACCCGCGTCGCCGTGGTCGAACAGGGCGCGGTGCAGGAACTGCACGTCGAGCGCAGCATCCAGCGCGGGCACGTCGGCAACATTTATCTCGGCCGCGTCGTGCGCGTGTTGCCCGGCATGCAGAGCGCCTTCGTCGATATCGGCTTGGAGCGCGCCGCATTCATACATATCGCAGATCTGCGCGAAAACCGTGCGGAACGCAGCCAGGGCGTCACGCCGACGCCCATCGAAAAACTGCTGTTCGAAGGCCAGACGCTGATGGTCCAGGTCATCAAGGATCCGCTGGGCACCAAGGGCGCGCGGCTTTCCACGCAGATCAGCATGGCGGGCCGCATGCTGGTTTATCTGCCCCACGACCCGCACATCGGCATTTCGCAGAAGATCGACTCGGAAGCCGAGCGCATCCAATTGCGCGAGCGGCTGCAAGCACTGATGCCCGAGGACGAAAAAGGCGGATTCATCGTTCGCACGCAGGCGGAGGGATCCACGGACGAGGAGCTGCGCGCGGACCTGGAGTACCTGCGAAAGCTGTGGGCAAGCGTGCAGGCCGCCGCGCGCAGCCAGCCCGCGCCGGCGGTGCTGCATCAGGACCTGACGCTGGCGCAGCGGGTGCTGCGCGATATGGTCGGGCCGCACACCGGCAGCATCCGGGTGGATTCGCGCACCACCACCGCGAGCCTCATCGAATGGGCTCGCCTCTATACGCCTTCGGTGGTCGATCGCATCAGCCATTACAGCGGGGAACGCCCGCTGTTCGACACGGCGAATGTGGATGAGGAGATCCAGCGCGCCCTGTCGCGCCGGGTGGACCTGAAGTCCGGCGGATACCTGATCATCGATCAGACCGAAGCGCTGACCACCGTGGACGTGAACACCGGCGGCTTCGTCGGCGGACGCAATTTCGACGACACGATCTTCAAGACCAACCTGGAGGCGGCGCAGGCGATCGCGCGCCAGCTACGGTTGCGCAACCTCGGCGGCATCGTGATCCTGGACTTCATCGATATGGAGGACGCTGGTCATCGCGAAACGGTACTGGCCGAACTGCGCAAAGCCCTTGCGCGCGACCGCACCCGGATGACGGTGAACGGCTTCACCCAGCTCGGTCTGGTGGAAATGACGCGCAAGCGGACGCGGGACTCGCTGGCGCATCAGTTGTGCGAACCCTGTCCCACCTGCCAATCGCGCGGTCATGTCCGTACCGCGCGCACTATCTGCTATGAGATCCTGCGGGAAATCCTGCGCGAGGCGCGGCAATTCAACCCGAAGGAGTTCCGCATCCTTGCTTCGCAGGAAGTCGTGGATCTGTTCCTGGAAGAAGAAAGCCAGCACCTGGCGATGCTGGGCGATTTCGTCGGCAAGAAGATTTCGCTGGAAGTGGAAGCCAGCTATACCCAGGAGCAGTACGACCTCATCCTGATCTAGGCCGCCGCTGGGCGCGAAAGATGCGGCCGCGGCGACGCTTCGCGCCCGTTAGCCCGCGAAGCCGCCCTCGGCCAGGAAAGCCAGCTCTTCAGGTGTGCTATCGCGCCCCAGATGGCGATTGCGATGCGGAAAGCGACCGAAGCGGGCAATGATGTCCCGGTGCAGAATGGCGAAATCCCGGCTGCGCGGGTCCAGTTTGTCCGCAAGCGCCACCGAGCGCGCCTGATCGGCCGGGTCTTCGGAGTGCTCGAACGGCAGATACATGAATACCAGCAGATCCGACTCGATGCGGTCGTCCCAGCCGCGTTCCACGGCGTACGCCGCTACACGCCGCGCCAGCGGGTCGGTGGCATACATATGCGCGGTGCCGCGAAAGGCGTTGCGCGGAAACTGATCGAGCAGGATCAACAAAGCCAGGGCCCCGTATGGCGTGTCGGCCCAGTCGTCAAGTTCGCCGCGTGCGGCAGCGAAGTGCAGGGGCGCGAACCGCCCCGAAAATTCCGCATCGAACGCCATGTCCTTGGCGAACCATTTGCCGGGGCCGGCATCGCGCCAGAACCGGAGCAAGGCGGCGGCGTCGGGAGGCAGATCGTCGAACATGGGCGCCCCTTTGGAATGTCGAACGGGAAGTGGCCGGAAACCGCGGCTTGCCCAGCCTTTCGGCCGGGCGCCCGGCTACTCCGACTCGCGGAATTGCATCCGGTACAGGTTGGCGTACAAGCCGTTCGCCGCAAGCAGCTCCTCGTGACGGCCCTGCTCCATGACCTTGCCGTCGTCCAGGACCACGATGCGGTCGGCATTCTGTACCGTCGAAAGACGGTGGGCGATCACCAGCGTCGTGCGCCCCTTCATCAACCTTTCCAGCGACGCCTGCACCTGACGCTCGGATTCGTTATCCAGCGCCGAGGTGGCTTCGTCGAGGATGAGGATGGGCGCGTTCTTGATGAGCGCCCGAGCGATGGCCAGCCGCTGCCGTTGCCCGCCAGACAGGCGCGCCGCGTTTTCTCCGACCGGCGTATGGATTCCCTTGGGCAGGCCATTGACGAAATCCTTCAGGTTGGCTGCCTCCAGCGCCTGCAGCACCTGTTCGTCGCTCGCCTGTCCCAGCGCGCCATAGCCGACGTTGACCGCGATCGTATCGTCGAACAGGACCACGTCCTGGCTGACCAGCGACAGGTGGGATCGCAGGCTGCCCAGCGTCAGGTCGCGGATATCGATGCCATCGACGAGGATGCGCCCGCCTGTCGGGTGGACGAAGCGCGGCAGCATATTGACGAGGGTCGTCTTGCCGCTGCCCGAGCGCCCCACCAACGCCACGGTCTCGCCGGGCTGCACCGTGAAAGTGACCTTGCTCAGCGTTTCGCGATCGGCGTCCGGGAAACGGTGCGACACCGCTTCGAATTCGATGCGGCCCCGCACCGGCTGCGGCAGCGTGCGCTGGCCGGTTTCCTTCTCGGGCACTTCGTCGATCAGCATGAAAACGCTTTCGGCGGAAATCAGCATGCGCTGCATCCTTCCCGCCAGATTGGTCAGCCGCTTGATGGGATCGAAGAGCTGGGCGAGCGACGCCATGAAGGCCGCGAAGCTGCCCGCGGTGAGCATCCCGGCGTTGGCCTGCCCCAGCGCGACGGCGATGATGCCGCCCACCGACAAGGCGATGCAGACCTGCGTCAGCGGCGTCATGGCGGCGTCGGCGACGGCGCTGCGCATGGCGAAGCGGCGCAGGCGCGAATTCACGTAGCTGAAGCGGCCCCGCTCGTAGTCGTAACCGTCGAACAGCTTGATGACGCGCTGGCCGTCGATGCCTTCGCCAACCACGCGGGTCAGCTCGGCGTTCATGTTGACCGTCTCGCGGTTGATCTTGCGCAGCCGGCGAATGAACACGCGGGCGATGGACACCGACACAGGCAGCATGACCAGGATGATTAGCGTCAGCACCCAGGACATATAGAGCAGCACGCAGATCAGCGCCACCACCACCAGACTTTCGCGCACGAGAACGGTGATGACGTCGGTGGCGTAGCCCGTGACGTTGCCAGCATCGATGGTGAAGCGGTTCAGCAACCGTCCCGTATCGCCGCGCTTGAAGTGCTCGTCCGGCAGGCCCAGCAGCCGGTCGAACATCTCCTGCCGTATGCCGCGCAGCACGTTATTCGCGACCCAGGCCAGCAGGTAATCGCTGAAGAAGTTGCACACGCCGCGCAGGAAAATCAGGCCGACGACGGCCAGCGGAATCGCCCAGACGTAATAAGGCTTCGCGCCGCTGAAGCCGTCGTCCAGCAGCGGCTTCATGATGACGGCCAGCGTGGGCTGGGTGCCCGCCGCCCCCGCCATGAGCAGGATGGCGAGCACCAGCGCCTTCCAGTGCGAGCCCACGCGGGAATAAATACGTTTCCATAGCACAGCCTTGACCGGATGGGAGCCGGCCACCTTGGTGCGAGTGGCAGAATCCAAGAAATCTCCCGCTTGAATACAATCGTGCGGGGCATTGTACCGTCGGCGCGCCCCCTGCACGGCCGGCGGCCCGCCCCATCCCCTTGAATCGAAAAGCCGTGTCGCGCCCGTCGTGCGCCCTTCCCTATGCCGCCGATAACCCGTTTGTACGTGCGCCTCCCGAACTGGGTGGGCGATGTCTGCATGAGCCTTCCCGCGCTGCGGCTGCTGCGCGCCGCGGGCGTGCCGGTGGTCCTGTGCGCACGTCCCTGGGCGCGCGATCTGCTCGCCGGCGTGGCCGGCCAGGACGATTTCATCGCCATGCGCGGCGGGTTCCTGCACGACCGCGGCGCCGTGCGGGCGCACGTGCGGACCGCCGGACGGGGCGGCGTGGCGCTCGCCCTGCCCGACTCGCTTTCCAGCGCCGCCGTCTTCCGGCTTGCCGGATTGCCGGTGGCCGGCTATCGGGACGATGGCCGCAGCCCCTTGCTGCGATGGCCGGTGAACAAGCCGGCCGGGCCGCTGCATGCCGTGCAGTCCTGGTACTACCTGGCGCGCGAGGCGTTGGGACGTTGGGCGCTGCCCACTGGCAACGCGCATCCTGGTCCCGAGCTCGGATTGACGCTCACGCCTGCGCATCGCGCCGACGCCGACGCCGCCCTGATCAAGTCCGGGCTGCGCGACCGGCCATTCGTGTTGATCGCGCCGACGGCGACGGGGCTGCATCGCGGCCGCAACAAGGTGTGGCCGGGCTTCGCCGACCTGACGCGCGCACTGAAGGCCGCGGGCCTGCCGGTCGTCATGTGTCCGCCGCCGGCCGAAGCGCAGGCCGCGCGCGCCAACGCCCCGGACGCCCTGCTGCTGCCGCCCATGGGGCTGGGCGCCTTTGCCGCCCTCGCCACGCGCGCTGCTTTGGTCGTTTGCAACGATTCGGGGGTGTCGCACGTAGCGGCGGCTGTGGGCGCCCGGCAGATCACCTTGTTCGGAGTGACCCAGCGCGCGCGGACGGGCCCATGGTCGGCCGGCGCCTGCTGCCTGGGGGACGAGGATGCCTGGCCGTCGGTGCAGGAAGTGGCGCAAACGGCTGAAAATCTGTTGAACCTGCCCGCGCCCGGCGGGGCATCCCGTGAATTGACAGGGGCGGCGCCGGCCTGAACAATCGGGACGGTATGTCTATCGTCAGTCTGCTTGCTTACCTCATCATCCCGCTCTATTTGTGCCTGACCCTGATGGCGATCGGCCTGGTGCTGGCCTTGTTCCGCTGGCGCAAGACCGGCTTGGCGGTGGCGCTGGCCGGAATGGCGTGGGCCTACGCCTGGTCGCTGCCCGCGACCTCGCTGTGGCTGGGCGGCATGCTGGAACAGGCCTATCCCTATCGGCCGCCGAACGAACTGCCGACCGCAGACGCGATCGTGGTGCTGGGCGGCAATATCGCCAATGACCGCCAGAACTGGTTCCTGCCCTACGACCGCGAAACGGCGATCCGGCGCTTCCGGACCGCGGAGCAGCTGTACGACGCGGGACGCGCGCCCAAAATCGTGCTGTCCGGCGGCGCGCTGAGCGGCGACGTCAGCGAAGCCGAGGGCATGGCGCACGCATTGCGCCTTTCAGGTGTGCCGCGCAGCGCGATGATCCTGGAAAACGACAGCCGGACCACCTATGAAAACGCCATCCTGACCGAAAACCAGCTGAAGGAGCACAACATACGCACAGTGCTGCTGGTCACGTCCGCGCTGCACATGCCGCGCGCGATGGCCGCCTTCCGCAAGCAGGGCATCACGGCCATTCCCGCTCCGTCCCAGCCGCAGATCGTGCTTCCGGAGTCTCCTCGCATTTCGCCGTGGCTGCCGCACGAGCGGGCGTTCGATGCCAGCCGCTCCATCATCAAGGAGTACACGGGACTTTTCGTGTACTGGCTGCGGGGATGGATATGACGGCCAGTGCCCCGCCCGCACGCGCAATGGCGACGTCGCAGCCGTCGGAGGTTGGCAGCGACGCCGCGGCGTGCCGGCGCGGATGCGGGGCATGCTGCATCGCGCCCTCCATCACCTCGCCCTTGCCGAAAATGCCCGCGGGCAAGCCGGCCGGCGAACGCTGCGCGCACCTGACCGAGGCCATGGATTGTGAGCTGTTCGGGCGCCCGGAACGCCCGGCGGTATGCGGCGGGCTGCAGCCCAGCCAGGAAATGTGCGGCGCTTCTCGCGAACACGCGATGGTGTGGTTGGGGCAATTGGAAAAACTGACCGCGCCGGCGGCCTCCTTGCCCAGAGGGACACAAGCCGCGATGCCGCCGCACCGTTAGCGGACGCCTGCTACCAGTTGCGGCGCTTGCGGTCCTCGTACGAGGTCAGCATCTTGCGCAGAAAGCTGACGATGCCGGTGGAGCCGGCAACCAGCACGCGCGGCAGCGCCATCGTGTCGTCATTGCCGTTTGCGAGCCCGCGCTTGGTCAGCGTGGCGTTCTCGTAGCCCGCCTCACGCGCCATGCCGATGTGCGCTTCGGTGAACTCGCCATAGGGATAGCAAAACGCCGTCACCGGCTGGCCGATCGCGTCTTCGAGCGCCTGGCGCGAACCGGCAATCTGGCGGCGCGCCTCGGCCGGGTCCAGCAGCGGAAGATGAACGTGGTCCAGGGTGTGGGACCCCACCTCGTTGCCGGCCGCGGCCCATTCGCGCATTTCGGCGACCGTCATCAGCGGGGACGACGGCACGCCGTGCGCATGGTCCCACACATTGCTGCCGCCCAACTGGCGGGCGACGAAATAATTGGTGGCGGTGAATCCCAGGTCGGCGAGGACCGGCATCGCGTTGTCGTGCACGTTGCGAAAACCGTCATCGAACGTGATGCCGAAGACCTTGCCGCTGCGTTCGCCGCGCAGATACGGCATGAGGTCGCGCATCGACAGCCCCAGGTAGCCCAGGCGGTGCATCCACGTCATCTGGCGGCGGAAGCTGGCCGTGTCCACCGTCAGCCCGCGAAACGGCGTGCCGCGCGGCGCCAGCGCACCGACCTGGTGATACATGAGTATGGGGATCGACATGCGCGCGATTATACGAGCCGGTCCGCCGCTACAGCCTGAGGTCCACACGGACGCGCGGCGCGTCGCCGTTCTGCCGCACGAACGCCACCACCCGGTCCTGCAAACGCTGGAAGGTGAAATCCAGCAACTGGCCGCCGACGGCCAGGCGCGCGATCCGCAGGGTTTCCATGCCGTGCGGCAGCCGCGGCTGTTCGATGATCACACGATGCCGCGGCCCATCCACGCGCAGGCCCAGGCAGGCCTGCAGGAGCATGAAGACGGAGCCGGCCGCCCATGCCTGCGGCAGGCACGCGACGGGATACGCGATGGGCGCCTCGCCGGCGCCACGCTCGAAACCGCAGAACAGTTCGGGCAACCGCATGCCGAAGTAGGACGCGCCCTCGAACATCGCATCGAGCAGTTGCGCGGCGCCGTCGCGCAGTCCGTAACGCGCCATCCCCGCCGCGCAGAGGGCGACGTCGTGCGGCCATACGGATCCATTGTGGTAGGACATGGGGTTGTAGCGCGGCGCCTCCACGGCCAGCGTGCGAATGCCCCAGCCCGTGCGGAAGGACTTGGACAGCAGTTGCCGCGCCACCGCTTGCGCCCGGACGGGCGATGGCAGCCCGGTATAGAGAAGATGTCCCGCGTTGGAAGCCCGCACGCGGCACGGCCGCCCCTCGCCATCGAGCGCCAGCGCGTAGAACTGCATGTCGTCCTGCCAGAAGTGCTGCTCCACGGCCTGGCGCAAAGCGTCGGCGCGGCGCTCCCAGCCCTGGGCTCGCCCCTCCTCGCCCCGCGCGCGCGCCAGCGCGGCCAAGCCTCGGTACGCCGCGTAGGCATAGCCCTGGACTTCGATCAGGGCGATGGGACCCCGCGGCGTACTGCCGTCGGCGTGGAAGACGGAATCGTGGCTGTCCTTCCAGCCCTGGTTCGCCAAGCCGGACTCCTCGCCACGGGCGTAACTGAGAAAGCCGGTACCGTGCCGGGCGGCGTTGTCCTCGATCCAATTGGCCGCCGACAACAGCGCGGGCCAGATCGAGCCGATGAAAGCGAGGTCGCCCGTCCTTTCCGCATAGGCGCCCGCAAGCATGATGAACAGGGGCGTGGTATCGACGCCTCCGTAGTATCTGCCGAAAGGCAGCTCATTGGCCGCCGCCATCTCGCCCTTTCGGGTCTCATGCATGATCTTGCCCGGCTCGGCATCGCGGAAGGTGGACGTCTCGTGCGCCTGGTTGCGCGAGAGAAAGGCCAGCACGCCGCGCGCAAGCGCCGGATCCAGCCACAAGGTCTGCAAAGCGGTCACGATGGCGTCCCGCCCGAACGGCGTCGAAAACCACGGGATGCCCGCATAGGGGTAAGGCCCGGTAGGGAGTTCGGTCGTCAGCAACGCGAGATCGGCGGCCGACTTGTCCACCCATGCCTGGAACAGGCGGCTGGACGCATGCAATGCCGCGCCCCGCCGCCGCCGCACGCGCAAACTGCGCCTGGCCTGGGCCGCCGCCGCGCGCCAGCGGGTCCGCCCGCACGCCGCCGCGTCGCCGCCGGCTTCGACGTAAAGCTCCCAGTGCTGCCGCTCGCCCAGCGTGACGTCGAAATGGGCCTGGTCCGCCGAGATGCGCGCCGGCACTTCCGAAAACGCGATGACGAGCCTACGCCAGCGGTCGTCCAGACCGCGGTAGCACAACTCTACGTCCCGGGCGCCGACGTGGCCGACGTGGAATTCACCGCGCCGCGGCCGCTGCTGGCCCCGGACCTCGAACATGTCGCGAAAATCGGCGCCGTAATGCAGCGACAGGGGCACCCGCGCAACCCGCTCCCCATAGTTGACAAGGGTGATCCGCTCGAACAGCCGGCCCTGCCAGAGGAACCGGCGGCGCTCCACATGGATGACACCTTCCGGGGTCGATGCGCCGCCCAGGGGCGGCAAGGGGCGGTTCGTCAGGTTCGCGGTGAAGAAGGCGTTGTCCTGGCTGACCGCGCTGGACAGCAGCGAGGGCTGCCGGTCCGCCAGCCGCAGCCGGAAGGTCGACAGCAGGCGGGTATCGTCGTGGAACAGGCCGTCGCCTTCGCCGGTCACGTCCCCGAACGCGTCCGCGACCAGGAAAGTGTCGCCTTCCTTCAGCACGAAAAGACGCTGCGGCGAACGCGGCTCGATGATGTCGCTTCCGGTCGCGCCGGTATCGCCCGGCGCCAGGGTGGGAGTGTTCATGCCGCCTCGCTTTCCATCATGCTGACCCGGTCCTGGCGCGCCAGGCGCATGTACAACTGAACGTACCGGTTGGCCATGGCCTGGGCGGTGAACTGCTGCTCGAAGACACGCCGTATCAGGGCCCGATCGAGCATATGGGCGCGCGACACCGCTTCGACGGCCTGCGGAATGTCATCCACAACGAAGCCCGTGACGCCATCATCGACCACTTCAGGCACCGACCCGTGATTCCACGCGATGACCGGTGTGCCGCAGGCCATGGCTTCGATCATGACGAGGCCGAAAGGCTCCGGCCAGTCGATCGGGAACAGCAAGGCGCGCGCATTGCCAAGAAAATCGCTCTTGGTCGCGTCGCCGATTTCTCCGATGAACTCCACGCCGGGGCCGTCCAGCAGCGGGCGGATGGTCTGTTCGAAGTAGTCGCGGTCGGCGTTGTCCACCTTGGCCGCGATCTTCAGCGGGATGCCTGCCTCGCGCGCGATACGGATGGCGCGGTCCGGCCGTTTTTCGGGAGAGATCCGGCCCAGGAACGCCAGATAGCCGCCCGCCGGTTCGCGGGCGAACCGGTAGCCGCGCGGATCGAGCCCATGGGGGACGGTCGCCATCCAGTTCGCTTCCCGCAGCGGTGTGCGCTGGTGATCCGAGATGGATACGAGCGGATAGGCGGACCAGCGCCGGTAAGCCTGGGGCAGATCGGCCAAGTCCAGCCGGCCGTGCAACGTGGTCAGCGTGCGCCCGGCGATATGCTCGAAGAACGGGAAGTGGAGCAGATCGATATGGAAATGCAGGACATCGAATTCGTCCGCGCGATCGCGCAGCGCGTGCAGCATGCCCAGATGGGCGGCCACATCCGACTTCAGCGCCTGCGGGTCCAGCCGCAGGGACCGCTCCCGCATGGGCGCCAGGCGGGCGCTGGTGCGGGCATCGGCGGCGGCGAACAGCGTCACGTCGTGCCCTTGTTCGACCAGGGCTTCGGTCAGGTGGGCGACGACCCGTTCGGTGCCGCCGTAAAGACGGGGCGGCACGGCTTCGTACAAGGGGGCGATCTGCGCAATCCTCATTCTTTTCCTCTCGGTTTTCCGCCCGGCGGTTTCCGGTATTCAGGCGCGGCGCAATGCGCGGCACACGGCCAGGCGTGTGCGCGACAGCCTGCCGGCCGCGAGCGCAGCAACGCGCCCCGGAACGCGCCGGACGGGATGCTCAGGGGTTCAGTGTTTAAAGACGACCTTGATGGCTACAGGGCCGCCCGCGATGCCTCGCGGCACGGCCGCGGTGATCGCGTGCGGCCATCGGGCGGGTGGTCGGGAGGCAGCGCCGCTGCGGGCAGACACGGCGCTCGGCGGCCCTGCAGGGCCGGTGCTGACAGGCATTCGCGTTGTAGAAGACCCGGTATGGCGAATGCATCAAACGCGTACGGGAACCGATACATCACGAATATCTCCACGAACTGCGACAGGACGAGAGACCAAGCGTCGGCATTCATGGCGGGAAGCCGAAGCCTCCCTAGAATAGGATCGGGTCCCATGGTTTTCAAGACCTGCCCGAACGCGCCAGACGGGCCCGGGCGCGTCAATACGTCTCGAAATGCAGCCGGCCTTGCCGGCACAAGGCCTGGTGCAGGACAGTCCAATCCTGGCCGGCCTGCACGACGACCTGGCGCAGCGCGTCCAGCACGCCGGCTTCCATGCCCTTCAGGCCACACACATAGATGCAGGTCCTGTCGTCGTTCAGCAGCGCCCGCACGTCGTCCGCGCGCTCCACGATCAGGTCCTGCACATAGCGCCGCGGCTGGCCTGGTTCGCGCGACAAGGCCAGGTTGATGTCGATGAAATCGCGCGGCAGCTTCATCAGGGGACCGAAGTACGGCAGTTCGCGGCGCGTGCGCGCGCCGAAGAACAGCATCAGGGTGCCGTTCTCCCCGCCGCCGATGCGACGCCGGCAGCGCTCGGTCATGGCGCGCATCGGCGCCGAACCGGTGCCGGTGCAGATCATCAGCAGATTGGCGCCCGGCCGGCCGGGCATCAGGAAGGTGCTGCCGAAGGGGCCGATCACCCGCACGGTATCGTGCCGTTCCAGGTCGCAAAGGTAGTTGGAACAGAGCCCGTCATGGGTGTTGCCGTCCCGGCCGCCCACGACCCGCTTCACGGTCAGGGACAGGTTGTTGTAGCCGGGACGTTCGCCGTCGCGGGGGCTGGCGACGGAATACTGGCGGGCGTGGTGCGGCCGGCCACGCGCGTCCACGCCGGGCGGCAGGATGCCGATGGACTGGCCCTCCAGGACCGGGAACGGCGACTCGCCGAAGTCCAGCACGATGTGGCGCACGTCGCTCTCCGCGTCGTCGTCGGTCACGCGGTAATTGCCGACGACGGTGGCGATGACGGGGTCTTTGTGCGTGTAGAGATTGACGTAAGGGTGGGCCGCCGACCAGGGCGGCACGATGGCGCCGCGCGCGGGCGTAACATCGGCCGCCGTGGCCTGCGCGCCCGCGTTGCCGACGGCCGCCTCCATCGTGCCGGGGGGGACGTCCGCATCCAGCGCGCCGGCGAATCCGGACGCCGCGTCCACGCAAGCGGTCGCATTCGCCGCGGGCGTCCCGACGTCGGCCGCTGCCGCGGCGGCCAGAAGCGCCTCGACCGGCTCCTGCGCAGGCAAGGCATCCCAGCCGAACTGCGCCTCCACGCCGTACGCGTGTTCACGCGCGACGACGCGCCAGTTGTCGATGGAGCCGGTCGGGCAAGGCGGCACGCACGCCATGCAGCCGTTGCAGATGTCCGGATTGACCACGTAGTTGTTGGCGTCGTGCGTGATCGCATCGATGGGACAGGTTTCCTCGCAGGTATTGCAGCGGATGCAGATCTCCGGATCGATCAGGTGCTGCTTCAAAAGCGTGGCGGGCAGAGGCGCGTTCATGGTGACACCGGGAGTGCGGACTGCAGCCCAGGGCGTGTCAACGCTGGAAGGCGTCTGGCCGCGTTGCGAACGCCCGCCATGGCACCACTATGTCTACGCTTCGCGCCTTGCCGGGCGCCTGTTTGCGTACTCATGCGGGGGCTCCTTCTGGCGTTGACAGACCCTAGTTGAAGCGTACGTATTCGAAATCGACGGGCTGGCGGTTCACGCCCATGACGGGCGGCGCGATCCAGTTGGCGAAGCGGCCCGGCTCCGTCACGCGGCCCATCAGGGAGGCGACGAAGGCGCGGTCTTCGTCGGTGGGCAGCCAGTGCGCAAGCCCGGCCTGCCAGCGTGCGTCGTCGACGATTTCACCGTCCGGCGAGACCTTGACGCCGGCCAGCGTGCCGATCTGGCGGTTGAAGGCCTTGTGAGGAACGGTCAGGCGGAACGGAATGCCGCTTTTTTCAATGACCTTGTTCCAGCGGCTTACCCCCGCCACGGAGTCGCGGATGAAGTCATCCCGCAAGACTTCGTTCAGCGCGTTCAGCATCGGCACTTCGACTTCGCGCAGCTTGCCGCCTTCCACCGCCAGGATGCGATAGCTGTCATGCTTGAGCTGATGGTCGTCCTGGCGCTTGCCCTCCTCGTAGCGCCCTTTCAGCCCGGCGCTGTAGAAAATCGCCGCGTTCGAGGACTGGTCGGCGCCGAACAGGTCGATGGTGACGCTGTAGTGGAAGTTCAGGTAACGCTGGATGGTGGGCAGGTCGATCACCCCGGCCGCGCGCACGGCCGCGGGATCATCGGTCTTCAGTTCGTTCATCACCTGGCAGGTGCGCTGGATGATGCGCGACACGCCGGACTCGCCCACGAACATATGGTGCGCTTCCTCCGTCAGCATGAACTTCGTCGTGCGGGCCAGGGGGTCGAAGCCGGACTCCGCCAGCGCGCACAGCTGGAACTTGCCGTCGCGGTCGGTGAAGTAGGTGAACATGTAAAAGGACAGCCAGTCCGGCGTCTTTTCGTTAAAGGCGCCGAGAATGCGCGGATTGTCGGCGTCGCCGGACGTGCGCTGCAGCAGCGCGTCGGCCTCCTCGCGGCCATCCCGGCCGAAGTAGCGGTGCAGCAGGTACACCATGGCCCACAGGTGCCGCCCTTCCTCCACATTGATCTGGAACAGATTGCGCAGGTCGTACTGCGACGGCGCGGTCAATCCGAGATGGCGCTGCTGCTCGATCGATGCGGGTTCGGTGTCGCCCTGGGTGACGATGATGCGGCGAAGATTGGCGCGGTGTTCGCCGGGCACGTCCTGCCACACGTCGCGTCCCAGGTTCTCGCCGAAGTGGATTTTGCGCTGGCCGTCCTGCGGCGTCAGGAAGATGCCCCAGCGGTAGTCGGGCATCTTGACGTAATCGAAATGGGCCCAGCCATCCGGCTCGACGCTGACCGCGGTGCGCAGGTAGACATCGTGGTTGTGCGCCCCATCGGGGCCCATGTCGCGCCACCACTGCAGGTAATTGGGCTGCCAGTGTTCCAGGGCGCGCTGCAGCGCGCGGTCCCCGGAAAGATTGACGTTGTTGGGTATCTTGTCGGAATAATTGACGCCTGACATGTCGGTGCTCCCGTTAGACCCGGTTCCAGTCGAAGGCCGCTTGCTCGCCCTTGCCGTATACCTTCAGGGCGCCCTTCTCGCCGACGGCGTTGGGGCGGTTGAATATCCAGTTCTGCCAGGCGGTGAGCCGCCCGAAGATGCGGGTTTCCATGGTTTCGCGCGGGCCGAAGCGAAGATTTGCTTCCATGCCCGTCAGCGCATCGGGCGACAGCGCGCCGCGTTCTTCCAGCGCGAGCCGGATCTCGTCGTCCCAGTCGATGGCGTCGGGGGTAAAGGTGGCAAGGCCCAGGTCCAGCGCCTGGCGGGCCGACAGCGCCTTTCCGGCCTGCGCCCGCACGGCCTCCAGCGGCCCGGTCTCGCCATGAAAGCGGCGCTGCAGGCGGCTTTCGCCGCTGACCATCGGGCAGGCGCCGAAGTTGCGCTCGCCAACCACGATGCGCGCGGGATCGGCTGCGTCTTCGTCGTCGAGCATGTAGATGCGGTCGGCGGCCAGGGCCAGTTCCAGCAACGTTCCGGCAAAGCAGGAACCCGGCTCGATCAGCGCGAACAACGTGCGGGACGTCACGTCCAGGCGCGCGAGCGTCCGCCGCAGCATGCCGGCCGTTTCATTGACGAACCAGTGGTCCGCATGCGCCTGCAGCGCGGCGTCGGCGGCCAGCACGGCCCGCGCATCGCCGCGCGTGCGCAACACCCAGGTGCCAACGTCCAGTTCGTTGGTGCGCATCCACAGGATGGCGTCGTCCAGTTCGCGGGCCATGCGCAGCGGCCACCACTCGGCGCCCTGCGCCAGGATGGCCTGCGCGTCCTGCGGCGGCATTTCGTCCGGGGCGCGTACGGTCCAGTTGGCGACACGCCGCTGGCGATCGATGTCCACCTGGACGTAGCGGTAGGAAAGGCCGTCTGGGCTGTCGCGCCGTTCCAGCGGCGTCAGCGTCACCCCGGGGCCCTGGCCGGGACGCCGGCTGCCTTCGGCCAGCGCCAGCGCGCGTTCCTGCACGCCGGCGGCGAACCGCTGCGGCTTGATCACGTCGTCGACCAGGCGCCAGGCCTTGGCGCGCTCGCCACGCACGCCTTCCACCAGGGTGCAGAAGATGTCGGCGTGGTCGTGCCGCACCTTGCGCTTGTCAATGACGCGTGTCAGGCCGCCGGTGCCGGGCAGCACGCCGAGCAGTGGCACTTCCGGCAGGGCGACGGCCGACGACCGATCGTCCACCAGCAGGATTTCGTCGCAGGCCAGCGCCAGTTCATAGCCGCCGCCCGCGCAGGCGCCGTTGACCGCGGCAATGAACTTCAGGCCGCTGTAACGGCTGGCGTCTTCGATGCCGTTGCGCGTCTCGTTGGTGAATTTGCAGAAGTTCACCTTCCAGGCGTGGGAGGACAGCCCCAGCATGAAGATGTTGGCGCCCGAACAGAAGACGCGGTCCTTCAGGCTGGTGACGACCACGGTGCGGACTTCCGGATGCTCGAAACGGATCCGCTGCAGGGCGTCGTGCAGTTCGATGTCGACGCCCAGGTCGTAGGAGTTCAGCTTGAGCTTGTAGCCCGGGCGCAAGCCGCCGTCCTCGGCCACGTCCATGGCGAGCGTGGCGATCGGGCCGTCTGTGGTCAAGCGCCAGTGGCGATAGCGGGTGGGATCGGTCCGGAAATCGACCGGAGCTACGGCGTTCGTCATGAAGGTCTCCTGCACCGCACGAAGCATGCAACATATTGCATGAATCTATGTTTGATGCAGAATAGTGCATGACACTGCGCCAGTCAAGGCGGACGTGCAAAAAAATGCAGACGCCGGGGAAAGACTTTCGGACTAGAGGGGCAGCCCGCCCGCCTTGCGGACCTGGGCACGCAGACCGGCGAAGCACTCCGCCACGTCCATGTGGCTGGTATTCCAGGTCAGGTCGGCCTTCGCGTAGAACGCTTCGCGGCCGGCCAGTATGCGCTTGAGATCCGCCATGGCTTCGCTGTTGCCGGACATCGGCCGGAAGTCGCCCTGCGCCATCACGCGGCCCATGTGTTCCTCCGGCGTGGCGCGCAACCACACGGTATAGCAATGCGCCAGCAGCAGATTGAAAGTAGCCGCCTCGGACACCAGCCCTCCAGGGGTCGCCAGCACCATCTCCGGATACAGCTGAACGGCTTCTTCGAGCGCCCGCTTTTCATAGCGGCGGTAGGCATTGGGGCCGTAGAGATTGTGGATTTCCAGGATGCCGCAACCGGCTACCCGTTCGATCTCCACGTTGAGTTCGACGAAGGGATAGCCCAGGTCGTCCGCCAGCATCTGGCCCAGTGTGGATTTGCCGGCGCCGCGCAGCCCGATCAGCGCGATCCGCTGGAAACGATTGGGACGCTGCGCGCCGCCCATGCCGAACAACTGCGCCAGCGATTCCCGGGCGCGCTGCAGGTCGGCTTCGCTGCGTCCGCTCAGCAGCTCGCGGATCAACAGCCATTCCGGCGATTCCGTGGTGACGTCGCCCACCAGTTCGGCCAGCGCGCAATTGAAGGCCTTGGCGATCTGCAATAGCACCAGGATGGACGCATTGCCGACGCCGTGCTCGAGATTGGCCAGATGGCGCTCGGAAACCCCTGTGGCTTGCGCCAAGGCCTTGCGGGTCATGCCGCGGATGGCCCGCAGCCGTCGCACGCGTTCCCCCAGGGCCACCAGAAAGGCGTCGCGGCGCGGTTCGGGGGCGGCCATATCCACCGCTTGAGTCATGGGTCTCCTTGCTCCGAGATTTCCCTAGGGTACAACGATTCATGCATTATAGTGCTTGACCAGGGGCGATTAAAGCACTATTTTTCCTGCCAAGGTTGAATGCAGGCTGACGCCGCAGGACGGATGGCGTCAAGCGCGGCGGCCTGTGATTCTAGGCCTTCCAGCGGCGGGACGAGATAAAGACAGGAGACGCACCGTGGAAAGCTGTCCGCAGGAACTGAATTTCGCCGGGCACCTGGTCGCACTGAACGCGGCGCGGGCAGACAAGGCAGCCTATATCGACGATTTCGGCACGCTGAGCTACGGCGAACTGGCGGACCGCCTGGCCCGTTTCGGCGGGCTGCTGAAGCGGCTTGGCCTGCGCCGGGAAGAGCGGGTGTTGCTGCTGATGCAGGACACCGTGGACTGGCCGGTGGCCTTCCTGGGCGCCCTGCATGCCGGCATCGTGCCGGTGGCGGTGAACACCCTGCTGACAGCCGACGACTATGCCTACATCCTGTCGCACAGCCGCGCGCGTGCCGCCATCGTATCGGGCGCCCTGCTGCCCGTGCTGCGCCAGGCGATGGACCGCACGGAAACGGAAGTGGCGCACATCATCGTCTCGCGCCCGGCACAGGCGCCGGCCAATGGCGAGATCGAGATGGAGACCGCGATGGCCGGCACGCCCGCCATTGCCGCCGTACGCACCCTGGCCGACGAGATGGCATTCTGGCTGTATTCGTCCGGCTCCACCGGCAAGCCCAAGGGCGTCGTGCACACGCACGGGAATCTATGGCACACCGTTGAACTCTACGCGAAGCCGGTGCTCGGCATCCGGGAGGACGACGTCGTGTTTTCCGCCGCCAAATTGTTCTTCGCCTACGGCCTTGGCAATGGGTTGACCTTTCCTCTGTCGGTGGGCGCCACGGTGATACTGATGGCCGAGCGCCCCACCCCGCAGGCCGTATTCCAGCGGCTGACGCGGCACCGCCCCACGGTGTTCTACGGCGTGCCCACGCTGTACGCGGCAATGCTGGCCGCGCCCGATCTTCCGCCGCGCGACGCGGTCGCGCTGCGCGTCTGTACTTCGGCGGGTGAAGCCTTGCCGCGCGACATCGGCGAGCGCTTTCGCCGGCACTTCGGCTGCGACATCCTTGACGGCATCGGCTCCACCGAGATGCTGCATATCTTCATCAGCAACCACGTCGGCCGCATCCGCTATGGCACCACAGGCATGCCGGTGGCCGGCTATGAAGTGGAGTTGCGCGACGAGCAGGGGCGGCCGGTGCCGCCCGGCGCCATCGGCGATCTCTACATCAAGGGCCCGAGCGCGGCCCTGATGTACTGGAACAACCGGGAAAAAACGCGGCAATGCTTCCTGGGCGACTGGCTGAAGAGCGGCGACAAGTATGTGTGCGACGAGGACGGCTACTACACCTATGCCGGACGCAGCGACGACATGATCAAGGTCAGCGGGCAGTACGTCTCGCCGGTCGAGGTGGAGAACGTCCTGATTCAGCACGAAGCCGTGCTGGAAGCGGCCGTCATCGGCGTGCCCGATGGACACGGCCTGGTCAAGACCAAGGCCTATGTGGTGCTGCGGCCAGGGTATGCGCCCGGCCCGGACACCGGGGCCGCGCTCCAGGCCTACGTCAAGCAGCATCTGGCTCCCTTCAAGTACCCGCGGCAGATCGACTTCACCGAGGAACTGCCCAAAACCGCTACCGGCAAGATCCAGCGCTTCCGGTTGCGGCAAATGGAGGAGCGGCGGGCATGACTGATATTGCACGGCCGCCCGTAGACGGCGCTTCGGTTCCCGTCCAGGCGGACGGGCGGGAGTTTCGGCTGGAATACCAATGGATCGCGCGCGAGCGCGCCGATGCGCCGCTGCTGGTCTTCCTGCATGAAGGACTCGGGTCGCTCTCGATGTGGAAAGATTGGCCGGCGCGGGTCTGCGAAGCCGCGGGCTGCCGCGGGCTGCTTTACTCGCGGCCGGGCTATGGCCGCTCCACGCCGCGGCCCGCCGGCGAAAAATGGCCGGTCGGCTTCATGCATACGCAGGCCCACGCGGTGCTTCCCGCGCTGTTCCAGGCCTTGCATCTGGACGCGCGGCGCGACCGCCCCATTCTGTTCGGCCACAGCGACGGCGGCTCGATCGCATTGCTGTATGCGGCGCGGTATCCCGATGCCGTAGCGGGCGTCATTGCAGCCGCGCCCCACGTGTTTGTGGAAGACATCACCGTCCGCAATATCGAGGCGGCGCGCCGGGCCTACCTGGACACCGATCTGCGCGACAAGCTGGGGCGCTATCACGACGACCCCGATTCCGCCTTCTGGGGCTGGAACGACATCTGGCTGGACCCTGCATTCCGGGGCTGGAATATCGAAGCGGTTCTTGCGGACATCGTCTGCCCGGTGCTGGCGTTGCAGGGCGAAGACGACGAATACGGAACGCTGGCGCAGGTGGAAAGCATTGCCCGGCGCGCCCCGCACGCCAGCATGCGGGTGCTGCCCGATTGCGGCCACTCGCCGCACCGCGACCAGCCGCAGGCCGTCATCGATGCCATCAAGGAGTTCCTGCGCATGATCAGGCCGTAAAGGCGCCATGGCGACCCGCCGTGGCGCGGCACAGTTCACCGGCGATGTGCGCCTTGCACACCGCGTACGTATAGCGATAACGATAAACAGACCGGAGACACACGATGAACACGCCCACGAAAAGCGCCGCCACGCGGGCCGGCGCAATCGCCGCCCGAACCGCCGCCCTGGCCGCCGCTTCGGCCCTGACATGCGCCGCTGCCCTGGCGCAGCAGCCGGCCGCGCCGGGTGCGGAGCCGATCAAGATCGGCTTCATGCTGCCTTACAGCGGCACCTACGCCGCCCTGGGAACGGCCATCGAGAACGGCTTCAGGCTCTACGTCGATGAACAGGGCGGCAAGCTCGGCGGCCGCGAGGTCGTCTACTACAAGGTGGATGACGAATCCAATCCCGCCAAGGCCCCCGAGAACGCCAACCGGCTGATCAAGCGAGACCACGTCGACATCCTGGTCGGCACTGTGCATTCCGGCGTCGCCATGGCCTTGACAAAGGCGGCGAAGGAATCCGACACCACGCTGCTCGTGACCAATGCGGGCGCCGACGCCATCACCGGCCCCATGTGCGGCCTGGGCGTATTCCGCACCTCGTTCAGCAATTGGCAGCCCGCCTATGCCATGGGCCCCGTCGCGGCGGAAAAAGGCTACAAGACGGCTGTCACCATCACCTGGAAATACGCCGCCGGCGACGAAGCAGTGGCCGGCTTCCGGGAAGGCTTCGAGAAGTCAGGCGGCAAGATCCTGAAAGACCTTAGCCTGCCCTTCCCCAACGTCGAGTTCCAGCCTCTGCTGACCGAAATCGCCGCGCTCAAGCCGGACGTCGTCTTCACCTTTTTTGCCGGCGGCGGCGCCGTGAAGTTCGTGCAGGACTATGCGGCCGCAGGGCTCAACAAAACCATCCCGCTCTACGGGTCGGGCTTCCTGACCGACGGGACGCTGCAGGCACAGGGGCAGGCCGCGCAAGGCCTGCTGACCACGCTGCACTACGCCGACGGCCTGGATACGCCGCGCGACAAGGCTTTCCGCGCCGCCTACGCCAAGGCCTACCCGGGCACGCCGCCGGATGTGTATGCCGTGCAGGGCTACGACGCCGCCCAGCTGCTGGGCGCCGGCCTGCAGGCTGTGCAGGGCGACAAGGCGAAGAAGAACGAGATGCGCAAGGCGATGCGATCCGCCGTCATCGATAGCCCGCGCGGCAGTTTCACGCTATCGGCTGCGGGCAACCCCGTGCAGGACATTTATCTGCGCCAGGTCGACGGGCTGGAAAACAAGGTGGTGAAGGTGGCCGTCAAGAAGCTGGCCGACCCAGCCCGCGGCTGCAGGCTGTAGCGCGCGGAGCGGCGCCATGGATCCGGCCGTCTTCCTGATTCAATGCCTGAACGCGGTGCAGTACGGGCTGCTGCTGTTCCTGGTGGCCAGCGGGCTGACGCTCATCTTCGGCATCATGGGCATCATCAACCTGGCGCACGGCAGCTTCTATATGGCCGGCGCGTACATGGCCTTCGCCCTGGGGCCGCTGGTGGAGCGCGCGACAGGCGGCGGCTTGCCGTTGACCATTCTGGCCTGCGTCATCCTGGCCGCCGCGCTGGGCTATGCGCTGGAGCTGGTCTTCTTCAGCTTCCTGTATCGGCGCGATCACCTGCAGCAGGTGCTGATGACGTACGGACTGATCCTGGTGTTTGAAGAAGCGCGCGCGATCCTGGTCGGCAACGACGTGCATGGCGTGGCCATGCCGGCGTGGCTGCAGGGCAGCGTCGCGCTGGGCGGCGTCATGACGTATCCGGTCTACCGCCTGTTCATCTCAGCGGTGGGCGCCGCAGTGGCGCTGCTGCTTTACCTGGTCATCACGCGCACCCGCATCGGCATGATGGTGCGGGCTGGCGCAAGCAACCGCGAGATGATCGCTTCGCTCGGCGTGGACATCGACCGCCTGTACCGCATCGTCTTCGCGGCGGGCGTCGCGCTGGCCGCGCTGGCGGGCGCAATCGCCGCGCCTGTCTCGTCGGTATATCCCGGCATGGGCAGCGGCGTGCTGATCGCCTGCTTCGTGGTGGTGGTGATCGGCGGCATCGGCTCCATACGCGGCGCCTTCCTGGCCGCGATGCTGGTGGGCTTCGTGGACACCATGGGGCAGGTGTTCTTTCCCGCGGCGGCAGGCGTGCTGGTCTACGTGCTGATGGCGGCCATCCTGCTGTGCAAGCCGGAAGGCTTGTTCAAACAGGGGTGAGCGATGGCGATGAAGATTACAGGCGCGGGCGCCGCAGCGATCGCCACCCTGCTGGCGTTGGCGCTGCTGCCCTGGGTGACCAACGACTATTACGTGGGCCTGGGCGCTCGCATCATGATCTACGCCCTGTTCGCGCTGAGCCTGCAGTTGCTCGTGGGCGAGGCGGGCCTGGTCAGCCTGGGGCACGCAGCGCCCTTCGGCATCGGCGCGTACGCCGCCGCGCTGCTGTCGCCGGCCTCGTCCGCCGGGCCGCTGCTGCCCTTGCTGGCCGCGGCCATGGGCGGCGGCGCGGCGTACGCGCTGGCAACCGGGGCGCTGGCACTGCGCACGAGGGGGGTGTACTTCATCATGGTCACGCTGGCGTTCGCGCAGATGGCCTATTACGTGTTCCACGATACCAAGCTGGGAGGAGGCAGCGACGGCGCCTATCTGTACTTCCGCCCGGAACTGGCGCCGGGCGGCCTGCAGCCCTTCGACCTGACGGATACGGCGACCTTCCATTTCTTCGTCCTGGCTTGTCTGGCGCTGGCCTGGGCCTTCCTGGCGCGGCTGCGGCGTTCACCCTTCGGCGCCGCCCTGGCAGGCATCCGCATCAATGAACAACGCATGCGCGCGGCCGGCTATTCCACCTTTCCCTACAAACTGGCCGCCTATACGGTGGGCGGCGCGCTGGCCGGCCTGGCGGGCTTTTTGTTCGCACTGAAGGATGGCTTCGTGACGCCCGAGCTTTTCGCCTGGGAACAATCGGGCCTGGTGCTGCTGATGGTGATCCTGGGCGGCATGGCGCGCCCCGGCGGCGCGGTCGCCGGGGCGGCGGCCCTGGTGCTGATGCAGGAGCTTTTTCAGTCGGAGGCCGTGTTCGGCGATTACGCACGCCACTGGCACCTGCCGATGGGCATGACGATCATCCTGCTGGTGGCCTTGCTGCCTCGCGGCCTGGCCGGCCTGACCGACGGCGCCACGGCGGCGCGGGCATCCCGCCGGCAACGCCATGCCGAGGGAGTCGATCCGATATGCTGATGCGCGCACAAGGGCTGACCCGCCGCTTCGGCGGCCTGACGGCCGTCAACGACGTATCGCTGACGCTGCGGCCAGGCAGCGTGCACGCCGTCATCGGCACCAACGGCGCGGGCAAATCCACGCTCATCAACCTGTTGTCCGGCGACTTGCCGCCCGACGCCGGTACGGTGCGGCTGGGCGACGACGACGTCACGGCATGGCCCCAGCCCCGCCGCGCGCGGGCTGGCCTGGGACGCAGCTACCAGCGGTCCACCTTGTTCCCCACCCTGACGGTCCGCGAGAACTGCCGGTTGGCGGCGCAAGCCGCGCGGCCGCGATTCTGGCAGTGGTGGCGTCACGCCGAAACCTGCCCTCTGACGGCCTCCCGGGCCGAGGACGCACTGGCCCGCGCCGGCCTGTCGGCGGACAGCGGCCGCATCGCCGGCACGCTGCCGCACGGCCGCAAGCGCCAATTGGAGATCGCCATGTGCCTGGCCACAAGGCCGTCCGTACTGCTGCTGGACGAACCGCTGGCGGGCATGGGTCCCGAGGAAACCGGGCGCATGCTCGCGCTGCTGCAGGCCCTCAAGCCGGATCACGCCATTTTGCTGGTGGAACACGACATGGATGCGGTCTTTCGCATCGCCGATACGATCACGGTCATGGTCAATGGCGCCGTGATCGCCAGCGGCAGCCCGCAGGCCATCCGCGCAGACGCGTCGGTCCGCGCCGCCTACCTCGGCACGGACGGCGACGCGGCCGTCGCGGCAGGAGACCCGTCATGCCCGCATGGATAGAAGGCGAAGCGCTGCACGCGCATTACGGCGCCAGCCACGTGCTGCGCGGCGTCGACCTGCACATCGGCCCGGGCGAGGCCGTCGGCCTGCTGGGTCGCAACGGCATGGGAAAGACGACCCTTATCCGCGTGCTGGCGGGCCACCTGCGTTGCAGCGCCGGCCGCGTGCGCATCGCCGGCGGCGACCGTACGCATGCACCCGCGCATGCGCGGGCGCGCTTGGGCATGGCCTACGTCCCCGAAGGGCGCGGCATCTTTCCCAACCTGTCGGTACGCGAGAACCTGCTCGTAGCGGCGCGCGCCGGCGCGTCCGGACGCCGCGACTGGGACTATGCCCGCGTCATGGACACCTTTCCGCGACTGCGCGAACGTGCCCATCATGGGGGCCAGCAATTGTCAGGCGGCGAGCAGCAGATGCTGGCCATCGGCAGGGCCCTGATGACCAACCCCGACCTGTTGATTCTGGACGAGGCCACCGAAGGACTGGCGCCGCTGATCGTGGCCGAATTGTGGCGCGTCATCGCCGACATCCGCCGCTCCGGTATATCGACGCTGATCGTGGACCGCAACTACCGCGCGGTGCTGGCCCACACCGATCGCTGCGTCATCATGGAGAAAGGCGTGCTGGCGCATCAGGACAGCAGCCCCGGACTGGCGAGGATGCCCACGGTATTGGAACGCTACCTGGGCGTGTAGGCCGCTTCCCGGCGGCAGCCTGCCGACGGACGCTGCCGCCGGCCTCTATCCAAGCCAGTGGCGGGATTGTCCCGATTCAGGCTGCGCGGCCAAGCGCCTGCCTGTAGACGGCCAGCGTCGCAGACACGAACCGCGACAGGTTGAATTCATGGAGGCTTCGCTCGCGCGCTGCCGCTCCCATGGCGGCGATCCGCCCCGGGTCGGCCAGCATGCCGCGCAGCACGCCGGCGATCGCCTGCGGACTGCGCACCGGCACGATCCAGCCGTCATGCCCATCGCGGACGTTTTCCGGCAACCCGCCCGCATCGGAGACCAGCGCCGGCAGACCGAGCGACATCACCTCGCGGCACGCAAATGACAGCGCTTCCCGATACGACAGGACGAAGCCCACGTCGCACGCCGCAAGCGCCGGGCGCACGTCGTCCAGAAGCCCCGGGAAAACCACCTGGTCCTGCAGCCCAAGTTCGCGCACACGCGCCATTTTTTCCTCGGTGGGCGGGTCCCCGGCGACCAGGACGCGGAAGCGCTGCCGCTCCGCGGGATCGAGCAGCGCCAGGCCGGCCAGCAGATCCAGCCAGCCCTTCTCGTAGTCGGTGCCGCCGGCGCTGCCGAGCAGGATCTTGCCCGGGGCGGTCGGTCCGAAGTATTTCTCGCGCAGCGCCGGCCGCAGGGCCTCGGAAGGCGGCGAAAAATAATCCGTATCGATGCCGTGATACACGGTCGTGATCGGCAAGCGTCCATATGCCGACCGTCGCAGCAGGCCGGCGACGAACTCGCTGACGGCGATCACCTGGTCCGTCGCCAGGCGCGCCCGCATGCGATGGCCGATGGTATCGAGCCGAAGATCGTTGTGCTTGGTGAACACGATGGGCGGACGCCGCATGCCCAAGGTGGCGAGCATGACGAGGCGATGGTCGGCCGATCCGTTGACGTGAATCAGATCGAAGCCTTGTTCGACGATCAGCCTGCGCAGCCTGGACGGCTCGCTCAGCAGGGCCGACGCGCGTGAGCGGAAACGCATATCGACCGTCCGCACGCCAGGCAGTTCGCCCGCATAGCGGTACAGGCGGCTGGTGCCCGGGGTGGCGACCGTAATCGCATGCGCACCGCCCAGCCCGCGCGCCAGATTCATGATGTAGGTAACGTGTCCGCCGCCGTTGCGGGGATGGAAGTTCGTGTACAGGATCTTCAAGGGCGGGGAGCGCCGTCGCGGCGCGCGTTTTCGGTCAGGAACATCAGCTTCGCATAACGGAAAAAACTGCCCGCCGCCGCCGTGACCGCCAGCACCAGTCCATGGCGGCCATCCAGGAATCCCCGGCGGATCAGGTAAATGCGCACGAAGGTCCAGAACCCATGGCCCAGGGCGCCCCAGATGCCGGTGCGTTTGCCGCGCGCATGCATCATGGCGGCGGCATCCGAGGAGTAGCGGTTGACCTTGTTCACCAGCGCATCCAGGTTGGGATACGGATAGTGCACGAAGTGGCCCGGCAGGCGGCCGATGCGGCTGCCAGGCGCGGGAACGACCTTCTCGTGCACCGCCGCATCGCTGAACCGGGCGCGGTCGCGACGGAACAGACGCACCACGTAATCCGGCCACCATCCGCTGTGCCGGATGAAACGGCCGCAGAAATCCGATAGCCGCGCAATCTCATAGGCGTCGGAGGCCGGCGCGGCGATGGCGTCCTGAATGGCCTTGGCCAGCTCGGGCGTGACCCGCTCATCGGCATCGATGGAAAGCACCCATTCGCCTTGCGCAAGATTCAGCGCCCGGTTCTTTTGCGGGCCGAAGCCGGGCCAGTCGTGCGTTTGCTCCACGGTCGCGCCCATGGCCCGCGCCAGCTCTATCGTGTTGTCCGTGCTGCCGGAATCCACCACGATGAACTCATCGGCAAAGGCCACGGAATCCAGGCAGGCCACAATGTTGGCCGCTTCGTTCTTCGTGATGACGATGACCGACAGCTTCATGCGCGTCCCCTCAGGCGGCGTTTCCATGCCTTCCAGGCGTGATAGCGCGGCCCCCAGAAGGGATGCCCGCCCAGCCAGAGCCGGCGCGCCAGCCAGCGTCCCGGCTGATTGCGGACCGCGAACCGGTAGATATGCTCGGGGTCGGCGCCCACGGTGTTCTGGCCAAGCGCGTCGGTGGTATAGAAATAGCGGAATCCCGCCTGGCGGCCGGCCTGCAGGTAGTCATCGTCGAAATAGCCCTGCGGCCAGCACAGGTGCGGGCTGGACCTGCCCAGGCGCATGGCGAGCGTCGCGCGAGAGCTGTCGAGTTCTTCGGCGATGCGCTCGCGCTTTTGCGCCACATCGCTGCCGCAGGTCTTGTCCCAGCGCGTGTGCGTGTGGGTATGGCTGTGGAACTCGAACGTGCCGGCGGCTTGCATGGCCTCGATTTCGCTCCAGCGCGCCATGACTTCGTCCGCGCGGCCGCCGGAAATCGCCGCCTTGCAGGCCGCGTGGTCGGGCGCCGCCGGTGCGCCGGCCTGACCGGCATGGGCCCGCGCTGGGCCGCTGCCGATCCAACCCGTCACAATGAACATCACCGCATGCATGCCGTAACGCTGCAGGATGGGATGCGCGTGAACCCAGTTGTCCAGATAACCGTCGTCAAAGGTAATGAGTACTGACTTTTCCGGCGCCGGATCGCCCGCCAGGTGCGCGGCGAAGCGGTCCGCCGTCAAGGCGGTATAGCCTGCGCGCGCCAGCCACGCAATCTGGCTTTCGAAGTGCGCCGGCGTGGCGGCGATCATGCCACCCGCCGGCGTGACGTGGTGGTACATGAGCACCGGGACATTGTGCGCTTGCTTCATCGGCGTCGCTCCGCCAGCCATTTGCGGTAGATGGCTTCCGTCCGTTCGGCCAGGCGCTCGGGCGAGAACACGCCCTCTTCCCGGATCATGCGCCGGCCGGCTTCTCCCATGCGCCTGCGCAGGTCGGGATCGTCGATCAGACGCTGCAAAGCCGCGGTCAGCGCGGCCTTGTCCTTGGGCGGCACGAGGATGCCGCTGATGCCGTCGCGGAACATCTCCGAGACGCCGCCCACGTTGGTGCCGACCACCGGCAGGCCGCTGGCCTGGGCCTCGACGTAAACGGTTCCGGACGCCTCCTGCAGGGTCGCCAATGCAAACAGGTCGAAGCCGGCCAGCAGATTCGGCACGTCGCGGCGCGTACCCATCAGGTGGATACGCGACTGCAGGCCCAGCTCGGCGATATAGGCCTGCACCCGCTCGAAAGTCGGCGACCCGCTGCCCACGAAAACCAGATGCAGGTTGGGCCGGGTCTGCATGAGCGGCACCATGGCGTCGATCAGGTCGATGTGCCCCTTCATGGGCCGCATGACGGCCACGCAACCGACCACGATGTCCGTATCGGACAGCCCCAGCTCGTCGCGCAGCGTCGAGCGCTCGATGGGCGGCGGCGGCACGATGGGCGAATACAGCGTGGCGACAGCGTCGCGCGGCACGCCGCGGGTAATGAGGTACTCGCGCACGTGATCGCTGACGGTCGTCACGCGGTGCGGCAGGATGGTGTAAGACCACATGGACCCCACCTTGCTCGCCAGGTGGCGCGTGCGCACGATCAGCGGCGTGCCCGCCATGCGGGCCGCGGGCGCGGCGATGACGGTGTCGCGCCGGCTGTGGGTGTTCAGCACGTCAAAGCGGCCGGCTTTCAGGATGCGGCGGATCTTCGCAATGCCCTTGAAGTAGTTGGCCACACCGTCCATATCGACCTGGTGAACCTTGAACCCCTCGTCGGTCAGGCGCTTGACCAGCTGGGCCCGCGACTGGCAGATGGCTTCCATGTGATGGCCGCGCGCCCGCATGGCGATCATTTCCTTGAAGATGCGGTGCTCCTGGCCGCCGAAGGCCACCGCGGCCTCCGAATGCACGATGCGTAGGGGTTTCATCAGTATGCGATCTCCACGCCTTCCGGGCGTGTCCATTCGTTGAGCCGTTCCAGCAGCGCGTCCGCCATCCGCACGCGCCAGTCTTCGCCAAGGCGCACGGTGCACAGGAAGTTATCGCGGGTGTACACCACTTCCACCGGCGTGCCGGGCACGCCGTTCTCCGGCTCGGCGCGATAGGGGTTGAGCAGCTTGCGCAGGTGGGCCGCGTCGGCGTTGCCGTTCAGGCGGATCCGCAACGCGCGGGCGCGCGCCTCGCGGGCAAGCTGCAGGTCGAACAGGTTCTCGGCCACGATGCGCATGCCGCCGGAATACTCGTCGTTGCTGACCTTGCCGTGCACGATCAGCAGCTGGTCCTCGCGCAGGCGATTGCGGTGCTTTTCGTAAAGCTCGTTGAAGATGGAGATTTCGACCTGCGCGGTGCCGTCGTCCAGGACGGCGAAAACCATCTTGCCGCGCCGGGTCATCATTGCGCGCACGCCGGACAGTACGCCGCACATCCACTGCGGCTCGCGCTGCGGCTCGAGCCGGGCAAGCGTCATCGGCACGATGCGGCGGACCTCGTCGCGCCACGCGTCGAACAGGTGTCCGCTGAAATAAAAACCCAGCGCAGACTTCTCTTCCGTCAGCTTGGTGTGCAGGTTCCAGGGCGGCACCTTGGCCAACTCGCTTGCCACCACGTCGCTGCCGTCGTCGCCGAACAGCGATACCTGGTTCGCGCTGCGCGCAGCCTGTTCGGCCGCCTCCATGGCGGTCGGCACCGACGCCAGCAGGGCCGCGCGGTTCGGCTCGATGCTGTCGAAGGCGCCCGCCTTGATCAGGGCTTCGATGGTGCGGCGATTGACGGTGTGCTTGTCCACGCGCCGGCAGAAATCGAACAGGTCCTTGAACGGCCCGCCCTCGTTGCGCGCGCGGATGATTTCCTCGACCGCGCTCTGGCCCGTGCCTTTCACCGCGCCCAGGCCGTAACGCATGGTGCGCGGCGGCAAACCCTTGGCGGTGCGCGCATCGGCGACCGGTTCGAAACGGTAATTCGACGCGTTGACGTCCGGCGGCAGGACTTCAACGCCGTTTTCCACCGCGTCGCGCCAGAACGTCTGCACCTTGTCGGTGTCGTCCATATCGGAAGACAGCGTCGCGGCCAGGAATTCGGCGGGATGGTATGCCTTGAGCCAGGCGGTCTGGTAGGCGATCAGCGCATAGGCGGCGGAGTGCGACTTGTTGAAGCCGTAGCCCGCGAATTTCTCCATCAGGTCGAAGAGCTTGACCGCCAGGTTGGGATCGTGGCCTTTTTCCTGCGCACCCTTCTGGAACAGTTCGCGGTGCTTCGCCATTTCCTCGGGCTTTTTCTTGCCCATGGCGCGCCGCAGCAGGTCGGCGCCGCCCAGCGAATAGCCGCCGATGATCTGCGAGATCAGCATCACCTGCTCTTGATACACGATGACGCCGTACGTGCTCTTGAGGGTGCCTTCCAGGTCGGGATGGAAATAGTCGACCGGCGCGCGTCCGTGCTTGCGGTTGACGAAGTCATCCACCATGCCCGATTCCAGCGGGCCGGGGCGGTAGAGCGCCAGCATGGCGATGATGTCTTCGAAGGTGCTGGGCCGCAGCTTTTTCAGCAGCTCTTTCATGCCGCGCGATTCCAGCTGGAACACGGCGGTGGTGTTGGCGTCGGTCAGGACCTTGTACGCCGCGGGGTCGTCCAGCGGCACGGCCATGATGTCGAAGTCGCGCTTGTCTTCGTTGAACTGGCGCACGTACCGCACGGCCCAGTCCAGGATCGTGAGGTTGCGCAGGCCCAGGAAGTCGAACTTGACCAGGCCGGCGGCCTCGACGTCGTCCTTGTCGAACTGCGATACCGCGCTGTTTTCCTGGCCCGGCTGGCAATAGAGCGGGCAGAAATCGGTGAGCTTGCCGGGCGCGATCAGCACGCCCCCCGCGTGCATGCCGATGCTGCGCGTCAGGCCTTCCAGCGGCTTGGCCAGGTCGACCAGACCGCGCACTTCCTCTTCCTGCTCGTAGCGTTCCCGGAAGGCCGGCTCCTCCTTGAGCGTGCGCTCCAAGGTCCAGGGATCGGCCGGGTTGAAGGGGATCAGCTTGGAGAGACCATCGCAGAAGGTATAAGGCATGTCCAGGACGCGCCCTGCGTCGCGCACGACGGCCTTGGCGCCCAGGGTGCCGAAGGTCGCGATCTGGCTGACCGCCTCGCGGCCGTACTTGGACTTGACGTAGTCGATGACCCGTTCGCGGTTGTCCTGGCAGAAATCGATATCGAAGTCGGGCATGGAAACCCGCTCCGGATTGAGGAACCGTTCGAAGAGCAGGTCGTAGCGGATCGGATCGAGATCGGTAATGCCCAGGGCGTAGGCCACCAGCGAGCCCGCGCCCGAACCCCGGCCCGGCCCCACCGGCACGCCGTTGTTCTTGCCCCAGTTGATGAAGTCCTGCACGATCAGGAAGTAGCCGGGAAAGCCCATCTGGATGATGGTCTTGCACTCCCACCGCAGGCGCTCGAAATACATGTCGCGCTTGGCGGCGCGTTCCGCTTCGTCGGGAAAGAGAAACTTCAGCCGCTTTTCCAGGCCCTCTTCCGACAGTTGGACCAGATAGTCGTCCAGCGTGACGCCTTCCGGCGTCGGGAAATTGGGCAGCCGGGGCTTGCCCAGCACCAGTGTCAGGTTGCAGCGCCGGGCGATCTCGACGGTGTTTTCCAGCGCGGAAGGCACGTCGGCGAAGCGGCGCGCCATTTCCTGGCTGTCCAGCAGGTACTGGTCTTCGTTGAAGCGCCGCACGCGCCGCGGATTGGCGAGGATCTCGCCTTCGGCGATGCATACCCGGGCTTCGTGAGCCTGGAATTCATGTTTGTCCAGGAACTGCACGGGGTGCGTGGCGACCACCGGTAAACCGCATTCGCCGGCCAGCCGCAAGGCGGCCTGCACGTAGGCCTCGTCGCCATCGAAACCGGCGCGCTGCAGTTCGATGTAATAGGCGTTGGGAAATGCCGCGGCCCATTGGCGCGCCAGCGCCTGGGCCTGGGCCGCATTGCCCGCTTCCAGCGCCTGGCCGACGTCGCCGGCGCGGCCGCCGGAAAGCACGATCAGCCCTTGCGCCCGCTGCAGCCATTCGCGCCGCACCTCCGCCCGGCCCTTGTGCTGGTTGTTCAGCCAGGCCCGAGTCAGCAGGTCGCAAAGATCCAGATAGCCCTGCCGGTTGCGCACCAGCACGAGCAGGCGATGCGGCTTTTCGCGATCGTCGTCGTTGGTGATCCAGACGTCGCAGCCGGCTATCGGCTTGATGCCTGCGCCGCGCGCGGCCTTGTAGAACTTGATGAGCCCGAACAGATTGCACAGGTCGGTAAGCGCAACCGCGGGCTGGCCAAGCTTGGCGGCGCGCTTGACCAGATCGGGAATACGAACCAGCCCGTCCACCACCGAGAACTCGGAATGGACGCGCAGATGGACAAACGGGGACGGGGCTACGACGGCTTCTTCTGACATGGCGCGATTGTACTCAGCCGACTCCCCGCCGCGGCATCGCCCAACGCATCGGCCGCCCCGGCCGCGCCCCGGCTGTGCAAGAATATGCGGTTGATCCGACTTTCTGTCTCTCGCTATGAAATGGCTGATCCCTGGCCTGTGGCTGGCCGCCATCCTGTATGGGCATTACCGCGGCCGCGTGCGGCTGGCCTGGTCCCGCGTTTTCCTCGACCATTCCGTGCTGCTAGCGCCGGTAAACGCTTTCATGGTTCTCGCCTCGCGGGTGCCGACCACGCCCTATATATCGACTCGCGAGATCCCGGAACTGCAGGTCCTGCAGGACAACTGGGAGATCATCCGTGACGAGGCGCTGCACATGGCAGAGCTGCGCCGCATCAAGGCGGCCGAGCGGCATGACGATATCGGGTTCAATTCCTTTTTCAAGTACGGCTGGAAGCGCTTCTACCTGAAGTGGTACGACGCCCGCCATCCTTCCGCGGAAGCCCTGTGCCCGCGCACGGTCGCCTTGCTGAAGAGCCTGCCCAAGGTCAAGGCAGCGATGTTCGCCGAGCTGCCCGACGGCGGCAAACTGAATCCTCACCGCGACCCCTTCTCGGGCTCGCTCCGCTATCACCTGGGGCTGGCGACGCCCAATGACGATCGCTGCTATATCGTGGTGGACGGCGAACGATACAGCTGGCGCGACGGCGAAGGCGTGGTGTTCGACGAAACCTATATCCACGAAGCGCACAACCAGTCCGGCCGCAACCGAATCATCCTGTTCTGCGACGTCGAACGGCCGCTGCGGTGGCGCTGGGCGGAGGCTTTCAATCGCTGGTTCGGCCGCGTGGTAATGTCCGCGGCGAGTTCGCCCAACGATGCGAACGATCAGACCGGCGCCATCAATCGGCTGACCCACGCCCACTACCGCCTGGACCAGGCGCGCAAGCGCTTCAAGGCCTGGAACAAGCCGCTGTACAAGGCGGTGAAATGGGGCCTGGTGGTGCTGGTGATCGGCGCGTTCGTCTGGATCTGACGGATCGCCGGACGGGCCCGACCGGAACGCCGGCAGCACTGTCCTCTTTTGACCGGCGGGCGCGCATGCAGGTCCGGAAGCGCGGAATCGCGGCGCTCAGCGCCGCATCGACTCCCACGCCTTTTGCAGCCGCTTGACCGAAACCGGCATCGGCGTGCGCAGCTCCTGTGCGAACAGGGCGACGCGCAGTTCTTCCAGCATCCATCGGAACTCGTCCAGACGCGGATCGGGCGCGCCTTTCAGCGCAGCCCGGGCGCGCTGGTATTGCGTGAGCAAGGGCGCCATTTCGGCCATCAGGCGCTGGTCGCGCGCGGGATCGGCCCGAAGCTTGTCGATGCGCGCCACCGCTGCCTTGAGATAGCGCGGAAAATGCGCCAGCTGGGCGTGCGGCGTGTCGCGCAGGAAAGTCGGCGGGACCAGCGCGCCCACCTGCTGCTGCAGGTCAGCGTAGGCCGCGGCATGCGGCTTGGCCTGCGGCAGTTTGCGCTGCACCGCGGCCCATTCCGTGAGCACGGCGCCCGCCAGGCGCGCGACTTCCTGCGCCAGCAGGCCCAGTCTGCCCTTGCCTTCCAGCCGCCGCGCCTCGAACTGCTCCTGGTTCACCGGCCAGGGTTCGGCCAGGCAGGCCCGCGCCAGCGCACAGTCCAGGATCTGGTCGCGCAGGGCCTCTTGCGTGCCGAGCGGCATGAAGAGCATGCTCATCCGCGTAAGGTCGGGCAGGTTCTTTTCCAGGTACTTGACCTGCTCGCGCAGTCCCAGGCGGAACAACCTGAGCAGGCCGGCCCGATGGTGCCTCTTCGCTTCCTCGGGATCATCGAACACGTCAAGATCGCAGTGGTCGCCGCGATCGACCAGGGCGGGATAGCCGATCACGGACTGCCCCTTGCGGCGGATCTCCATGATCTCCGGCAGCTCGCCGAAGGACCAGGAGGTCAATCCATCCTGAGCCAGGGCCTGCGCCACCTGGGTGTCGCGCGCGGCAAGCTGCTGGAAATCGGCCTGCGCCTGGCGGCCAAACTCGGCTTTCAACTGCGCCAGGTTGCGGCCCGCCCCAAGCATGCGCCCGTGTTCGTCGATGACGCGGAAATTCATGAAGAGGTGGGCCGGCAGTGTCTCCAGCTTGAAGTCCGCCGGCGCGGGCCGCACCTTCACCTGTTCCCACATGTCCTGCGCCAGCGCGTCGAGCAAGCCCTGCTGCGGGTCGCCCAGCCTGTCGAACCAGCGCTCGTAGAAGCCGGCCGCGTAGTCGGGCAAGGGCACGCAATGGCGCCGGATCTTCTGCGGCAGGGACTTCAGCAGCAGGTGGACTTTCTCCTTCAGCATCCCTGGCACCAGCCACTCGCAGCGCTGGGCGTCGATCTGGTTCAAGGCGAACAGCGGCACGGACAACGTCACGCCGTCGCGCGCAGAGCCGGGCTCGAAGTGATAGTCCAGGGCCATTTCCACGCCCTGCCATTCCACTTTCTTCGGAAAGACGTCCGTGGTGATGCCCGCCGCCTCGTGCCGCATCAGATCTTCGCGCGTAAGCAGCAGCGCCTGCGCGGCCAGTTTGTCCAGGCCGGCGTACCACTTTTCGAGCGTGGCGGTCTGGCTCATGCCGGCCGGAATCTGGCGATCGTAGAACGCCTGGATAAGCGTGTCGTCCACCAGAATGTCCGGACGCCGCGCGCGATGCTCAAGCTTCTCGATCTCGGCGATCAGGCGGCGGTTCTGCGCGACGAACGGCAGCCGCGTGTCAATGTCGCCGGGAACCAGCGCTTCGCGTATGAAGATTTCACGTGCGCGCTCCGGATCGATGCGGCCGTAATGCACCCGCCGGCCCGAATAGATGACGAGTCCATACAACATGGCGCGCTCGTTGGCGACCACCTGTCCGGCCTTTTTCTCCCAGCGGGGATCGGACCAGCTGCGCCGCAGCAGATGGGGCGCCACGCGTTCGATCCACACGGGCTCGATGCGGGCCACGCAGCGCGCATACAGACGGGTCGTTTCCACGAGTTCTGCCGCGACGATCCACCGGCCTGCCTTCTTCGCCAGGCGCGATCCGGGATGGATGTGAAAGCGGATGTCGCGCGCGCCCTGGTAATGGGCGCCGTCATCGCTCTTGTAGCCGATGTTTCCGAGCAGACCCGTGAGCAGCGCCATGTGGATCTGTTCATAGGTGGCCTCGGCCTGGTTCACGCGCCAGCCCTGCTCGCCCACCACCGAGGCAAGCTGCGAATGCACGTCATGCCATTCGCGCAAACGCAGCGGCGACAGGAAGTTCTGCCGCAGCAGATTCACGAGCTTGCGTTGGGAAGCCTTGTGCTGCACCTGCTCGCCGTACCAGCGCCAAAGTTTGATGAACGACAGGAACTCGGATTTGTCGTCGGCGAATTTCGCGTGCGCGTTTTCCGCCGCCTCCCTTTCCTGCATGGGGCGGTCGCGCGGATCCTGGATCGACAGCGCCGACGCGATGATCAGCATTTCCGCCAGGCACTGCTGTTCGCGCGCAGCCAGGATCATGCGGCCGATCCGGGGATCCAGGGGAAGGCGCGCCAGCTCCTGCCCGGTGCGGGTCAGGACATAGGCCGGGCCAGGCGCGTCGCCGTCGGCGTCGTCGCCGCGGGCGGGACGCGACGCCGGTTCGATCGCGCCGAGCTCCTGCAAAAGGTGATAGCCGTCGGCGATGGCGCGTCCGGGCGGCGCCTCGACGAAGGGAAAATCCTCGATGTCGTCCAGCTTGAGCGACTTCATCCGCAGGATGACGGACGCGAGCGAGCTGCGAAGCACTTCCGGATCCGTGAACGGCGGCCGCGCATTGAAATCCGCTTCGTCATACAGGCGTATGCACACGCCCGGCCCCACCCGGCCGCAACGGCCCGCACGCTGGTTGGCCGACGCGCGGCTCACCGGCTCGATGCGAAGCTGTTCGACCTTGTTGCGCCAGGAATAGCGTTTGACGCGCGCCAGGCCGCTGTCCACGACGAAGCGTATGCCGGGCACCGTCAGCGAGGTTTCCGCGACGTTGGTCGCCAGCACCACACGCCGCGCATTGCCGCGCGGCCGGAAGATCTGCTCCTGCTCCGCCTGTGACAGCCGGGCGTACAACGCCAGGATTTCCGTGGCCACGGGATGCCGCTTGCGCAGCGCCTCGGCGGCTTCGCGGATTTCGCGCTCGCCGGGCAGAAAAACCAGAATATCGCCCGGGCCATGCCGGGCGCACTCGTCAACCGCATCGACGATGGCATCGACCAGGTCGCGCTCTTCGTCACGCCCGCGCTCGCGCGCCGCCCCGGACGACGTATCCGCGTCTTCCCCTTCCTCGGCGCGAATCGGCCGGTAGCGGATCTCCACCGGATACAGGCGTCCGGACACTTCGATGACCGGCGCCGGCCGTTCGGGCGAGTCCGCGAAATGCCGCGCGAAACGTTCCGCGTCGATCGTGGCCGACGTAATGATGACCTTCAGGTCCGGCCGCCGCGGCAGCACGCGCTTCAGGTAGCCCAGCAGGAAGTCGATATTCAGGCTGCGCTCATGCGCCTCGTCGATGATGATGGTGTCATAGCGTTTGAGCAGCGGGTCGCGCTGGGTTTCGGCCAGCAGGATGCCGTCGGTCATGAGCTTGATCGCGGCATTGGGCCCCGTGCGGTCGTTGAAGCGCACCTGGTATCCGACCACCTCGCCCAACGGCGTATCGAGTTCTTCGGCGATGCGGCGGGCCACCGAGGTCGCCGCCAGCCGGCGAGGCTGCGTATGGCCGATCATGCGGGTGCGGCCGCGTCCCAGCTCGAGGCATATTTTCGGCAACTGCGTGGTCTTGCCGGAGCCCGTCTCGCCGCTGACGATGACGACCTGATGCGCCGCGATGGCGCGCGCGATCTCTTCCCGCCGCGCGCTGACCGGCAGATCCTCGGGATAACGGATCGCTGGTATGGAGCGGAGCGGGACGGCAGACGAAGGCGTGGAAGGCTGCGGTGGCGAGGCGTCGGGCCCGGGCGCGGCCCGGCCGCGCCGAGAGGGTATCTGGGGCTTGACGGTCATCCCCGCAATTATAGTTTTTCGCCGGCGCCGCGCCGTGCGCTGTGCGTTGCCATCCCGGAAGATCGTGCGCCAGCGGAGACGGCTAGCGGATGATGATCTTGCCCTGCGCCAGCCTGGCGGTGCCGCCGGGCAGGTTCTCCGTGACTTCCTCGTGCCGGTTCACCACCCGCAGTTCGACGCCGCTGTGCATCTTGCGCGCGGCGTGGATGACGGCGTCTTCGGCCACGGTGTTTTCCGCCGCCAGGCGGCGCTCGCGCGCCTCCACGGCGGCAAGGTCCTTGAGCAGCTTGCCGTGGGTCAGCAACGCCCGGTCGCCGATTCCATTGGCGGCTTTCTCCGGGTTCTTGCGCAGGAAAATGATGAGCTGCTCCAGTTTGGACTTTTCCTCGACCAAGCGCTGGCGCGTGCGCTGCAGCGCTTCCTTCTGCGCCTGTGCATGCGGATTCACGCCGACCTGGATGACCGTGCGCACGCCGGCCATCGTACCCAGGGAGACGGCTTTCACCGCCCGCAAGGCCCGCACTTGCCCGCCGTTGATGTTGCCTTGCTGCGAGCCCTTCAATCCCACGGTCACGGTATCGCCAGCCGCCACGTCGCTTTGCCGGATCTCGCGCTCGACCACGACATCCTTGCCTGCGCTGATCGTCGCATTGCCGATGAAACGCGCCTGCACGGAACCGCGCGCCGACACCTGCGCCAGGCGCGTGGTTTCGGCGCCGGGCGACCCCTCCGCCGCGCCCAGAATCCCGCCCTTGACGACGACATTGCCGCCGGCATCGATGTGGGCGGCTTCGACGGTGCCGCTGACGAGCACATCGCCGCTGACCTTGACGGACATACCGGTCGTCACGTCGCCGCGCACCTGCAGCGTGCCCTGGAAGTCGATGTTGCCGGATGCCAGGTCGACGGCGTCCACCTCGACCACCGGGTTGACGGAAACGCCATGCGGCAGCAGCGAAGGCATGCCGTCGATGGCGGCAACCAGCACATCGGGATCGGCCGGATCCGCGGCGACGCCAGCCAGGTTGTCGTCGAACGGCAGATCGTCGGGCGGCGGCGGGGGCGCCGGATTGCCGAACACATCGATGCCATCGGTGCCCGGCGTACCGGGAATACGACGCATCAGCGGCATGCCGGCCTTGACCAGCACCAGGCTGCCCAAGGTTCGATAGTCCACGAGCGCATTGTCGTCTTCCGGCTCGCGCTCGCGCTTCAACAGGCTTTCAAACTGCGTTGGCGCGCCGGGTTTGGGCGGGATGCCGGAAGCAATCAGCGCCGATTCCACCGCCCCCTGCTCCACCGCCTGCAGCAGCGCCTGTTCATCCACGCCATAAACGATGTTGTGCCCGGCCAGCGCCGCGCGCACTTCCGCAAGCTGGACACCGCGGCCGCCGCGCGCGGCATGCAAGGTCAGGAAGACCTGCTGTTTGTCCTCGGTGATTTCGAGTTCGAAAGCCCCGTCGACCACTTCGCCGATCACCGCCTCCACCACGCCCTGATCGTCAACGGCGGCGCCGGCACCGGCATCGGCATCGGCGTCCGGCGTAGCGTCCATCATTTGCAGCGTCGCGCCCAGGCGTGCCGCATTCGATTCGATGGCGGCCAGCTCCTGCGACACTTCGGCCACGCCATCAGCGACGCGCGCAAGATCCGGCGCGGCGGGCATGGCGCCCCCCGCGCGCATCGCTTCCCCACCCATGCGCGCCGCTGCTTCCTTGCATCTGGCCAGGAATGCAGCCACGGCGGCACGATCCAACGCATCGGCGGTCCAGCCGCGCGCCGCGAGCGCGGCCTTCAACATATCGGAATCGGGCGGTTCCACCGCTGCCGCCGCGCGGAACCCGGCACGCAGCTCACGCGTGGCGGGATCCAATGTCAGCCAATAGGATTGCGTCACAGCCGTGTGTCCTCGATGAAATCACCGGCATGCGGAAATCACGTGTCCGTAAATCACGTGTCCCCATGTCAGCTTGGTATCGTTGTTGGGTCGAAGGCGTTGCACGCGATAGGCTCGCTCGCGGCTCGGCGCGGTGCGTATTTCAGAATATTAATTTCTAAACCGCAAGTTGCGGCCCTTTTTTTCCTTATTTTGCGGTTTTATTACTGGACGGGGCCGCCTCTCTTGGGGCTCCATCGTCGTTTCATCACCGAACCAGCGGACAGGCCCTTGCCGGGGCGGTTCCGCCGCGAAATCACGGCATGGAGATCCCCGTTGGCGCGCAACGGAACGACAATGCGGCAGCATCGTTTCACGCCTCGACGCCACGGAAGCGGCGGGGGGCGCCTCCGCTGCGTTCACAGGCGCATACGCCGGCACGCTCCCGCGGTCACTATAATTTCACGCTTAACCCCAGACGCAATCTGGCCGCCCTTTTCCGTTTTCCCGGCTCTTTGCCCGCATCATGCCCGACCTGGATCAAGACACCGTCTCCGCACAGGAAGCTCCTGGATTTGCACCCGCCCAGTTCGTGCGCTGGTTCCGAGAAGTGGCTCCGTATGTGCATGCCTTCCGAGGCAAGACATTCGTGGTGGCTTTCGGCGGGGAACTCGTCCAGGCTGGCGCGCTCAATGCGCTGGTGCAGGATCTGTCGCTGCTTTCCGCGCTGGGCATAAGGCTGGTGCTCGTGCATGGCTCGCGGCCGCAGGTCAATGAGCAGCTGCGCCTGAAGGGCTACACCCATCAGTTCGATCGCGGCCTGTCGCCCACCGACGCCGCAGCCCTGGAATGCGCGAAAGAAGCCGCCGGTGAAATCCGCCTGGACATCGAGGCGGCCTTCAGCCAGGGGCTGCCCAACACCCCGATGTCCCATTCGCAGATCCGGGTGATCTCCGGAAACTTCGTCACGGCGCGGCCCACGGGCGTGATCAATGGCGTCGATTACAAGCACACCGGCCACGTGCGCAAGATCGACGTGGACGCCATGCGCTTCGCCATGGAAAAAGGTTCGGTCGTGCTGCTGTCGCCGCTGGGGTTCTCGCCGACGGGCGAGGCCTTCAACCTGGCGATGGAAGACCTGGCCACCAGCGTCGCCGTGGCGCTTCGCGCTGAGAAGCTGATCTTCCTGTCCGCCACGGACGGCGTGCGCAACGAGGACGGCACCATCGACACGGAGCTGGCCCGGGTGGATGCCGATGCGCTGCTCGCCAAGGGCGAACTGGACGAGGACACGGCCTTGTTCATCGAATACAGCTCCAAGGCCGTGAAGCGCGGCGTCGCCCGCGCACACGTGGTGCCCTTCAGCCTGGACGGCAGCGTCCTGCTCGAGATCTTCACGCACGACGGTGTGGGCACGATGGTGGTGGAAGATAAGCTGGACGACTTGCGGCCGGCCACGGTGGACGACGTCGGGGCCATCCTGAGCCTGGTGGAGCCGCTGGAAGCGGACGGTACGCTGGTGCCCCGCGGGCGCAGCGTGATCGAGCGCGACGTGGAGAACTTCACGGTTCTGGAGCACGATGGCGTCATCTACGGATGCGCGGCGCTGCATCCGTATCTGGAAGAGCAGATGGCGGAGATGGCGTGCCTGATCGTCCACCCGGAATGGCAGGGCTCGGGCGAAGGCGAACTGCTGCTGCGTCACATGGAATCCCGTGCCCGCGCGCTGGGGGCCAAACGGCTGTTCGTGCTGACCACACGCACGTCGCACTGGTTCATGAAGCGCGGTTTCGTACAGGGCGGCGTGGCCGACCTGCCTCGCGAAAAGCAACAGCACTACAACCGGTCCCGCAACAGCCTGGTTTTCATCAAACGGCTCTAGTGGGTCGAGGCCGGAAAGCCATGCTGGATCGGGCGATTCCGGCCGGTGGATCAGGCGAGGCCGCGCTTCGGTAAAATCGACGGTTCCGAATTCATCAGGCAGTGGCAGCCATGACCCGTACCGTTCATTGCGTCAAACTCAAGCGCGAAGCCGAAGGGCTCGATTTCCCGCCCTACCCCGGCGAACTGGGCCAGCGCATCTGGCAGAGCATTTCCAAGGAAGCCTGGGAAGAGTGGAAAGGAATCCAGACGCGCCTGGTCAACGAAAACCGCCTGAACCTGGCCGACGCCCGTGCCCGCAAGTATCTGCAGCAGCAGATGGAGCGCTATCTGTTCGAAGACGGCAGCGTTGAAGCGCAGGGCTTCGTGCCTCCGGCGGGGTAGCCCACCCTCGAAGCGCTGACGCGCTTCCCCAAGGGAAGGCCCACCCCCGAAGCGCTGACGCGCTTCCCCCTCGAGGGGGCGACGCTGGCGGACCGGCGGGCCGGATCCGCGGCGTCCTGGATAGGTCCACCCCCGAAGCGCTGACGCGCTTCCCCCTCGAGGGGGCGACGCTGGCGGACCGGCGGAGCCGGATCCGCGGCGTCCTGGATAGGTCCACCCCCGAAGCGCTGACGCGCTTCCCCCTCAAGGGGGCGACGCTGGCGGACCGGCGGAGCCGGATCCGCGGCGTCCCCGAATCGGGAGGCAGTCGCGACTTGCGCGAGTGAGTGGATCGAAGAAAAGGCGGCCCTGATGAACTGACGGGCCGCCTTTTCTTTGGTGGGGACGAATGCGGGGAAGCGTCAGCCGGTGGTTTCGGTGTCTTCTTCTTCGCCGCGCGCCTGTTTTTCGGCGTTCTTGGCGCCGGTGTGGCGGACGTCGGCGCCGCGGACCATGTAGATGACGCGCTCGCACATGTTTTTGGTGTGGTCGCCAATGCGTTCGAGCGCGCGGGCGATGAAGATCAGGTCGATCGACGGGGTGATGGTGCGCGGGTCTTCGATCATGAAGGAAATGACCTGCCGCAGGGCGGCCTTCCATTCCTTGTCGACTTCCTTGTCGCTGCGCACCACCTGCGCGGCTTGCACCGGGTCCAGACGTGCAAAGGCGTCCAGCGCCAGACGGAGCATGTTCAGCACGCGATTCGCGATGTGGCGCAGATCGACCATGGGGACGGTACGCACCTCGCCTTCGTGGATGCGCCGTGCGACGGTGGCGACCTTTTCCGCCTCGTCGCCGCAGCGCTCCATATCGGTCAGCATCTTGCTGACGGCGAGCAGCATGCGCAGGTCAATCGCGGTCGGCTGGTGCCGCGCCAGGATCTGGCTGATGCACTGATCGATCTCGACCTCGTAGCGGTTCACTTCCTTTTCGCGCTCGCGCACCTTGTCGACCAGGGCCATATCGCCCTGCGCCAAAGCGTCGATGGCATCCTGGATCATGGCTTCCACCACGCCGCCCATCGCCAGAAATTGCGAACGGACGCGTTCCAGGTCGGCATCGAATTGTTTGTTTGTGTGCTCGGTCATCCGGGCTCCCAGCGGGGTTGATGATGTTGCCATTGCCATGCGCGCCTCCAAGAAATGCCATCATGGAAGTCCCGGGCCGCATCGCGCAGCAGCTTATGACTCCCATGTGACAGCATTATGAACTGCTTCACGCCGCAGCCGACGGGCGGCTGCGGCCCTTGCCTCCATGCCGCCCGGTCAGGGCCGGGACAAGCGCCGGATACCTTGTTGCGTGGCGAGCAGCGCGACGTGCGCGCCCGGTTGCGTGAACAGTCCGCAGGTCACCACGCCCGGCAGGTTGTTGATGCGCAGCTCCAGGGCCGCGGCGTCCGTGATGGGCAGGCCGGACACGTCCAGGATGACGTTGCCATTGTCGGTGACGAATCCTTCGCGCAGGGCCGGCCGCCCTCCCATCGAGGCGAGCTGGCGAGCGACCGCGGCGCGCGCCATCGGAATGACCTCCACGGGCAGCGGGAATGTCCCAAGGCGCTTCACCAGCTTGGATTCGTCTGCAATGCAGATGAAGCGGTCGGCCACCGATGCGACGATCTTCTCGCGCGTCAGCGCGCCGCCGCCGCCCTTGATCATGTGCAGATTGCCGTCGATTTCGTCGGCGCCATCCACGTAGATCGGCATGCGTTCCACGTCGTTCAAATCCAGCACCGGGATGCCCAGCGCTTGCAGGCGTTGAGCGCTGCGGGTGGAACTGGCGACGGTGCCGCGCAGTTTTTCCTTGAAGCGGGCCAGTCCATCGATGAAAAGGTCCGCTGTCGAACCGGTGCCGACGCCGATGACCACATCGGCGCCGGCCACTTCCTCGACGAATTCGAGCGCGGCAGTGGCGGCTTGCTGCTTCAATTCTTGCTGGCTGAGCATGGGAAAACCTGGAAGAAAGTAAAGCGGGAAAATTTAGCAGATCGGCCGGCACATGGTTCCCCGCGCGACGGCCGTCTCCATGCTACGCCTGTGGCGCCTCGTCATCGTCCGCATCGAACACGGTCGTCGCCAGGCCGTTTCCGCCCTGCTCGGGCGCGCCTGCCCCGGCGCCGGGGGCGTCGCCCGGCAGCGCCTCCACGGCCTTCAGGCTGCGCAGCATGGCGCGTGTGCGGACCTCCGTCTGGCCGATCTTGCTGCTGGCCGTATCCAGCGTACGCTTCACGCCGGCCAGCGCCTCGCCGAAGCGGCCGAACTCCGTTTTGACCGCCCTCAGCACCTGCCAGACTTCGGAAGACCGCCGCTCGATGGCGAGCGTGCGAAAACCCATCTGCAGGCTGTTCAGCAACGCCGCCAGGTTGGCGGGGCCGGCCACGTTGACGCGCATCCCGTGCAACTTGTCCAGCAGGCCCGGCCGCCGCAGGACTTCGGCGTAGAGCCCTTCCGTAGGCAGGAACATGATGGCGAAATCCGTTGTGTGCGGCGGCGCAATGTATTTCGCCGCAATGGATTTGGCCTGGAGTTCCACGGCGCGCGCCAGCGCCGCAGCGGCGTTGCGAGCCCCATCGGGGTCGGCCGCCTGCTCTGCTTCGATCAGGCGTTCGTATTCTTCCTTGGGAAACTTGGCGTCCAAAGGCAGCCACACGGGCGCGCCGCCTTCCGCACGCCCGGGCAGGCGGATGGCGAATTCGACGATGGCGTCGCTGCCCGGCACCGGCTTGACGTTGCAGGCATATTGATCGGGAGTCATGGTGTCTTCGAGCAGCCGCGCCAGTTGCACCTCGCCCCAGGTGCCGCGCGACTTGACGTTGGTCAGCACCCGTTTCAAGTCGCCCACGCCGGACGCCAGCGACTGCATTTCACCCAGCCCTTTGTGCACCGCCTCCAGGCGGTCTGACACCAGCTTGAAGGATTCCCCAAGGCGCTGTTCCAACGTCGCGTGCAGCTTCTCGTCCACCGTACGGCGCATTTCGTCCAATTTGCCGGCGTTGTCGCTCTGGAGCGCCTGCAGGCGCTGCTCCACGGTCTGCCGGACCTCCTGCATCCGGCGATCGTTCAGATCGATCAGGCGCTGCACCTGCTCGCCGAAAGCCGCGCCGAACCGCGCCAGCGACTCGGCGCTTTCGGTACGCGCGGCCTGGGCGTCGCGGGCGATGCCGCCGCGCAGCGCGTCCAGCTGCTGACCGAGCTCCACGCGCAGCCCGCGCTGGCTTTCGGAGAGTTCCAAACGCAGCTCGCGCGCCGTGCGCTCCTGCTCCGCGGCCAGCGCCTCCAGGCGAACGCCGACGCCGGTGGATCGTCCGGCCCGCCACGCTGCCACAATCGCCGCGACGGCGGCCACGACGGCCGCGGCCGCACCCACCCAGGACAACAGCAAAATGTCGCTTTGCGGCAACACCCTCTCCTATGCATGACACCCGCGCATTGTAGGGCCGGCGCCACACCGGTCTTTTTTGGCTTTCCGCGCGCGCGTTTACCGGTCAAACTACTGCAGTCGTGGAATTTTCGTAATAAAACTGTGGCAGTTACAAAAATCAAAAACGCCACACAGCACGGACAACACCGAATGAGCATCGTTTCCCTCCCGGCCAGGCGCGAGTTCGCCGCGCCGCCGTTGGCGTCCCTGGCGCCGCTGCCGGTGGCAGGGGAAACGTTTGCCCCCTTCGATATGCTCGACCTGGCTGGCTTGCGCCCGATCGCATCCGGCGCGGAGCGGCTGGTGTACCAGCACCCCACCCACCCGTCCCTGCTTGTGAAAGTGGTCGATCTGGCCGAGTTGGCGGATCATCTCAGCACGCGTCCGCTGCGCCGCTGGCGCAAGAACCTGCAGCGCGACGGCGCCTATCGCAACCACATCGCCGAGCTGGCGGAATATGCGGCCGCCCAGCATGCGGCTGCCGGACGCTGGAAGATCCCCATGGCGCGCATGCTTGGGCTGGCGCAGACCAATCTCGGCCTGGGATTGCTGGTCGAAAAGATCACCGACGGACAGGGCGGCCTGGCGCCGACGGTCGAACAGATCGTGCGCGAACGCGGCCTGGACGAAACGCTTGCCCGCGAGCTGGACAATTTCTTCGACGCGCTCGCGGATCACCATGTCGTCCTGAACGACGTCTCGGCGCGCAACGTGGTCATGGGCCTGAACGCCGACGGCGAAACCGGTCTGTATCTGATCGATGGCTTCGGCTCGAAGCAAGCCATCCCGCTGTTCGCCTACAGCAAGACATTGAACCGGCGCCGCATCCAGCGTAAATACCGCATGCTGCGCGCCAAGCTGCAGGCGCGCAGTCTTGCGCGGCCGCAGCTGCACGATTGAATCGCCTACTGGGAAGGGAAAGAGCGCGAAGCGCCAAGATGCTGGAAAGGGTCAGGCTGGGTCAGCCTGACCCTTGCAAGGCCTGCCCTGCCGCGTGATCCAATCATAGTCGCGCCCCGCCACTTGCCCCCGGCGCAACGGATTGCGGGTGCAGAACGGCGCGTACGCAGGGTCGACGAAGCGATAAGGCAAATGGGCGTCACGCCCTTCCGGTATGCCCAGACGCACGGTCCGGATCAGGCGGCGCGGCCGTGCGCCGATGTCTTCCACGAAGAACGACGACGGATCGAAGCGGCCGCCATCCCATTCCGGCACTTTCAGGCCCAGCGCTCGGCACAGCAGCGTCTGGCCTGCGCATAGCCGCTGGGGCGGCCGCGAGCGGCCCTGAGCGTCGGGGTTCAGCGCCTGCATGCGGGCCAGGGAATCCTCGCCGGACACCGCGTCCAGCCAGGGATGCGCCGATTTGATCAGGACCGCGTTGCCCGGGCCGCCGGCGCTGATGTTCAACGAGTCGCCGCCCCGCGCGTAATACATGTAGATGGCGCCGCCGTCCATGAACAGCGCGCGCCGCTTGTGCGTGTATCCCAGCGACGCGTGGCTGCCCTTGTCGTGCAGGTAATAGGCTTCGGTTTCGATGATCCGCGCGGACAGCCACAGGTCGCCGTGCCGGCGGCGCAGCACCATGCCGATCAATTCGCGCGCAACCTGCTGGGCGTCGCGGTCGAAGAAGGAATCGGGCAGCATGCGCCCGGCGGGATCAGGCAAAACGTTCGCTATAGCGTTTTTCCGAGAACCCGACGGCTACCGCACCGTCGGGCGTTACGGTGACCGGCCGCCGCACCAGGGCCGGATACTCGGCGATCAGCGCCTGCCACTGGGCATCGGTGGACGCGGATTTGCGCGACTCGGGCAACGCACGCCAGGTCATGGAGGTCCGGTTCACCAGCTTTTCCCACCCGCCCAACTGCTCGGCCCAGGCTTTCAGCGTGGCCGGCGGCACGGGATGGTCGCGGTAATCGATGAACTCGTGTTCAATGCCGTGCCCGTCCAGCCAGGTCCGCGCCTTTACGCAGGTGCTGCACTGTTTCAAACCGTAGAGTATGGGCAAGTTCATGCGCTCTCCTTGCGGCGTTGGAGTCGGTTGGCCACCACCACGCATATGCCGACGGTCAGGATGAACAACGCCGCCAGCGCATTGACCTCGGGCTTCAGGCCCAGCCGGACCCGCGAGAAGACTTCGATGGGCAGCGTGGTATAGCCCGGACCGGAAAGAAAGGACGACAGGATGACGTCGTCCAGCGACAGGGTGAAGGAAAGCAGCCAGGCCGACGCCAGCGCCGGGGCGATCAGCGGCAGCGTGATGGTGAAAAAGACCTTGAGCGGAGTGGCGCCAAGGTCCAGCGCGGCCTCTTCCAGCGAACGGTCCAGGTCGCGTACGCGCGACTGGATGATCACCGCGACGAAGGCCATGCAGAAGGTGGTATGCCCCACCCAGATGGTGAAGATGCCGTTCTCCGGCCAGCCGATGGTGCTCCTCACTTCCACGAACATCAGCAGCAGCGAGATGCCGATGACGACTTCGGGAATGACGAGCGGCGCGCTGAGCATGCCTATGTAGAGGGAAAAACCGCGGAACCGGCCCATGCGGGCCAGGATGTAGCCGGCCCACGTGCCGATCACCGTTGCGGCCGTCGCCGCCAGCGCGGCAACGCGGAACGACAGCCAGGCAGCGCTGAGCAGCGCGTCGTCATGAAACAAGGACGCGTACCACTTGAAGGAAAAACCGGACCAGGATGTGACCAGCGGCGAATCGTTGAACGAAAACACCACCAGGCTGAGGATGGGGATATACAGGAAGGCGAAGCCCAGGCCCAGGGCCAGCGCACGCATGCCGCGGTGAGGCCCTTTCACAGCTTGCCCTCCCGCATCATCTCCACCTGCCTGACCTGGTTGTACTGGAACAGCGCCAACGGCACGAGCAGCAGCAGGACCATCACGCACGTCACCGCCGCGGCCATGGGCCAGTCCGCATTGTTGAAGAACTCGCTCCACATGACGCGGCCCATCATCAGCGTGTTGGCGCCGCCGAGCATCTCGGGAATGACGTACTCGCCCACGGCCGGAATGAACACGAGCATCGCGCCGGCAATGACGCCCGGCCGGGACAGCGGCACGGTGATCTGCCAGAACGCCTGCCAGGGACGCGCACCCAAGTCGTAGGCGGCCTCGAGCAGGCGCAGGTCCATTTTGACCAGGTTCGCGTAAAGCGGCAGGATGAAGAACGGCAGGTAGGAATAGACCATGCCGATGTAAACCGCCAGATCGGTGCGATAGATCTCCAGGGGCTGCGAGATGATGCCCAGCCCGAGCAGCAGCTTGTTCAGCAGGCCATCGTTGCGCAGGATGCCTACCCAGGCATACACACGCAGCAGCAGCGACGTCCAGAACGGCAGGATCACGCCGAGCAGCAGGATGTTGCGCGTCTCGGGATTCGAGCGTGCGATGTAGTACGCCATCGGATAGCCGATGAGAATGCAGCAGACCGTGCTGATCGCGGCGATCTTCACCGAGCTGAGATAGGTCGCCAGATAGAGGCTGTCGGTGAACAGCAGCGCGTAGCCCCGCAGGTGCAGGCTGAAGTTCAGGGCCTCGTCCTTCAGTTCGACCAGCGGCGTGTACGGCGGCACCCCGAACTGCAGGTCCGCGAAGCTGATCTTCAGCACGAGCAGGAAAGGCACGAGCAGGAACAAGGCCAGCCAGGCAAATGGCGGCACGACCGCCAGCGCCCGCGACGATGGCAGCAGGCGGCGCAGCAAGGACCCGTTCATGACGGCAGTACCGTGGCGCTGTCGGCGTCCCAACTGACGTAGACCTCTTCGTGCACGGCCGGCGCTTCGGTTTTTTCGAAGACGCGCCTTGGCACGGTGGCTTCTACCGTCGCGCCGGAATCGAGCCGGATGTGGTACAGCGCATAGCTGCCCATCCATGCCATGTGCGTGACCGCGCCGTGCGCCCAGTTGTAGGCGCTGTCGGGCTGCTCACGCGACACGACGATGCGTTCGGGACGGATGGACACGTGGACCGGCATGCCCAGCGGCTCGCTTACCCCATGACTGACGTACAGGTGACGCGACAGCTGGTCGCTTTCGATCGCCACATGGTCCGGTTCGTCCACGACGATGGTGCCCGAGAACAGATTGGTACTGCCGATGAAACCGGCCACGAAGCGGGAATTCGGAAACTCGTACACGTCCTGCGGCGTGCCGACCTGGACGATCTGGCCTTCGGTCATGACCGCCAGCCGGTGCGCCATCGTCATGGCCTCTTCCTGGTCGTGCGTCACCATGATGCACGTCACGCCTACCTGTTCCAGGATGCGCACGAGTTCGATCTGCGTGTTCTGGCGTATCTGCTTGTCCAGGGCCGACATGGGCTCGTCGAGCAACAGCAGCTTCGGCCGCTTGACGAGGCTGCGCGCCAGCGCCACGCGCTGCTGCTGCCCGCCGGACAACTGGTGCGGCTTGCGGCGGGAGTAGCCGGCCATCTGGACGAGGTTGAGCGCCTCAAACACCCGATCGTGGATTTCGGCGCGATCGACGCCTTCCTGCTTCAGCCCGAACGCGACATTGGCCTCCACCGACATGTGGGGGAACAGCGCATACGACTGGAACATCATATTGACCGGGCGGCGATAAGGCGGCACGTTCGTGATGTCTTCGCCGTCCAGCAGGATCTGCCCGGAAGTGACTTCCTCGAATCCGGCCAGCATGCGCAGCAGCGTGGACTTGCCGCAGCCGGAACTTCCCAGCAGCGCGAAGAGCTCGTTGCGGCGCACCGCCAGGTTCACCGAACGCACGGCGACCGTGTCGCCGAAGATTTTCACCAGATCGCAGACGCGAACGAATTCGTCGGCATCCGCCGCATGGGGGGCCGCGTAACGGCTGTCATTCATGATGCTTATCGCCCGGACTTCAGTTCGGCCCACATGCGGGTCTGCAGGCGCAGGATATTGATGGGCTGCGCCTTGATCACGTAGAGCGTTTTCGAGACATCCGCCGGCGGATAGATCATGGGATTGTCCGCCACTTCCGGCACGACGTACTTGCGCGCTTCCTTGTTGGCGTTCGGATAGAACATCTTGTTGGTGATGGCGGCGTGGACCTGCGGCGTCTCGATGTAGTTGATGAACTTCATCGCGTTTTCCGGATGCGGCGCATCCTTGGGCACCGCCATGACGTCGAACCAGGCCGGCGCTCCGCCTTGCGGAATGACGTAATTGATCTCGAAAGACTGCTTGTTCTGCTTCGCCCGGTCGCGCGCGATCATGACGTCGCCGGAGAACCCGTACACCATGCACAGGTCGCCCGAGGCCATTTCATCGATATAGCCTGACGAGCTGAACTGGCGGATGTAGGGGCGGATCTGTTTGAGCACATCCAGCGCCGCCTTGTAGTCGTCCGGATTGGTACTGTTGGGATCCTTGCCCAGGTAATGGAGCACCGCCGGAAAGACCTGCGCCGCTTCGTCCAGGACGGAAATGCCGCAGTCCTTCAGCTTGGCGGCGTTCTCAGGCTTGAACAGCATGTCCCAGCTGTTCAGGGGCGCGTCCTTGCCCATGATGGCCTGCACCTTGGTGACGTTGTATCCCAGGCCGTTGGTGCCGTAGCCCCACGGCACGAAGTACTTGTTGCCCGGATCGACCTGGGCCACCAGGGCCATCACGTCTGGGTCCAGGTACTTCAGATTGGGCATCTTGTCCTTGTCCAGGGGCTGGAACAAGCCGCCCTGCAACTGGCGGGATGCGTAATGCGTGGACGGCACGACGACGTCGTAGCCGGACTTGCCCGTCAGCAGCTTCGCCTGCAGGGTATCGTTGTTGTCGTAGGTGTCGTAACGGACCTTGATGCCGGTTTCCTTTTCGAACCCCGGAATCGTGTCGGGCGCCGTGTATTCGGCCCAGTTGTAGACGTTGACCACGTTTTCCTGAGCCTTCGCCGACAACGCCGTCAGCGCCATCAAGGCTCCCGCCGCCAAGCGCGCACGCGCGTTGATACCCATGTTACAGAGCCCCTTGCCGTGAAAATTCCGTATCGATGATGCCGCGCCGGACAATGCCAGCCAGCCGCCCCCAGCGCGGGCCTGCCGCGCGCAAAGGCAAAAATGATAATTCCTTTTTTCCCCTGCCGTCAGGCCGGCGCCCGGGTCATGCGATTCTGGTAGGCCTGGTTCAAACGCTCGAAAAACGCCTGTCCGGCGGCGCCGCCGACCTTCACCAGCGAACGCTGCAGTCGCTCCATATTCCGGCGCTTGGCCGGCCCGGAGACGCCTCCCTGCCTGCCGCGGTCGAAATCGATGATCCAGGCTTTCCCGCGCGCATCCAGCAGGATGTTGTACGCGTTCAGGTCGGCATGCCAGACCCCCGCCTGGTGCATCCGCGCGATGGCATCGGCCGCCGCATCCCAAACGGGTTCTTGCAGCATCCGCGCGAGCGGCCGCACGTCGGGCAGGCGCCGCACCAGAATGGCCGCTTCGTAAGTCAGCGCACCCACCCGCCAATACGCGGCGGCCAGCGGCGCAGGCACCGGCAGCCCCTGGGCGGCCAGGGACTCCAGCAGCCGGAACTCCCTGAAGCAGCGCGTGCGCGCTTCCCCCAGCCAGATATAGCGCTGTCGGCTGATCCGCGCCACCATGCCGCCGCGCCGATAATGACGCAGCACGGCCGGCCCGCAATCCCCATCGACAAACCAGGCCGACTGCCGCCCGCCGACCGCGACGGGCTCGGCCCGCGCGCCATAGTAGGCAGGGTCGAACATTGCCGGATCCGCCCTCGGCACTTGCATCGCGTCATAACACATCGCCCCCGGCCGCTTCCCCTGCCAGGCCACCCGTAACGTCTCAGCGCCCATGGCCCCTCACCCTAGCCGCAGCAAAAAACAAGGCGCCAGCCCCAAACCAGCCGCCGCCCGACCGCGAACGCCCCGGATCCGGCTCCGCCGGTCCGCCGAAGAAAACAGATGCCCCGCGATCGGGGACGCCGCGGATCCGGCTCCGCCGGTCCGCCAGCGTCGCCCCCTCGAGGGGGAAGCGCGCAGCGCTTCGGGGGTGGGCCCTCCCTCCCATGAAAACAGGTGCCCCACGATCCGGGACGCCGCGGATCCGGCTCCGCCGGTCCGCCAGCGTCGCCCCCTCGAGGGGGAAGCGCGCAGCGCTTCGGGGGTGGGCCCTCCTACCCCGCACGATTGCGCATCCAATCGGCCGTACCGTAGAACGCGTGCAGCAGGCGGTCCATCAACGGCGCCGGCACATTCATGTCCTGCATCGCCCTTCCCATGCAGGCCACCCACTGATCGCGTTCTGCCTCGCCGATGGAAAACGGCAGGTGGCGGGCGCGCAGCCGCGGGTGGCCATACTTCTGGACGTAGTGGTCGGGGCCCCCGAAGTAGCCGCACAGGAACAGGAACAGCTTTTCCCGGGCAGCGTCCAGACTCGGACCGTGCGCCGCCCGCAAGGCGGCAAAGTCCTCTTCGATGTCCATGAGGTCATAGAACCGGTTGACCAGCTCGCGCACGGCCGGCTCACCGCCCAGCTGTTCAAAAATCGTGCGGGTGTGATCGAGGGGTTCGAAAATCGGTTGAACCCGCGTGGTGGTTGTCATAGGGCTTCTCTCAGAGTGACCAGGGGCGGCGTGCGAAGCACGCCGCGCAGCGCCAGCGCGCCGCCCGCCCAGGCGCCCAGCATGCCGACCGCGACGCCCGCCAGCCATGGCCACAGACTGAAGGTAATGTCGAAATCGAAGACGTGCCGCGACAGCGCCCAGGCCACCGCGCCCGCGCCCGCCGCGCCAAGCAGGCCGGCCAGGCCGCCGACCGCAAGCAGCTCGATACGTTGCGCGCGTGCCAGCTGCCGGCGTGTTGCGCCCAGCGCGCGCAGCACGGCGGCCTCGCGCACCCGTTCATCGCGCGTGGCGGCCAGCGCGGCCGTCAGCACCAGCACGCCGGCCGCCAGCGTGAAACCGAACAGCAGCTGGACGGCCTGTACGACCTGATCCAGCACGCCTTGCAATTGCCGCAGGATGGCATCCACATCGAACACGGTCAGATTGGGAAAGCGCTGCACCAGGCGCGGCAGCAGCTCGCGCTGCCCGGAAGGAAGGTGAAACGCGGTGATCCAGCTTTGCGGCGCATCGGCAAGCACGCCGGGCGATAGCATCGCGAAGAAATTCGCCCGCATGGTATCCCAGTCCACGCCGCGCAGACTAGTCACCGTAACCTCCACGGACTGTCCGGCGATGTCGAACGTCAACTTGTCCCCCATCCCCAGGCCCAGCGTCGCCGCGATGCCGGATTCCATCGACACTTCGCGCGAATCGGCGGACATCCAGCGGCCCGCCTGCAGGCTGTTGTAGGAAGGCATGGTCGCGCTGTACGACAGATTGAACTCCCGATCCACCAGGCGGCGCGCGCGTTCCTCGGCGTAATCCGAGGCCGAAACGGGACGGCCGTTCACCGCGACCAGGCGTCCCCGGATCATGGGGAACAGCGTGACGTCGCCGACGCCCGCTTGCCGCAAGGCGGCGGCCACCGGCTCACGCTGATCGGTCTGGATGTTGATCAGAAAACGATTGGGCGCATCCTGCGGCAGGGTCCGCTGCCAGCCTGCGACCAGATCGGTACGCGTCATGGTAAGCAGCAGCAAGGCCATCAGGCCGATCGCCAGCGCGCAGACCTGCGTGACCGTGGCGGCCCGCCGCCGCACCACGCCCGCAAGGGCGAAGCGCAAAGCCGGCATTCCACCAGCAGCCCGCCGCAGACGCGCAAGCGCCTGAACGCACAACAGCGCCACCAGCGCAAAGGCGGCGAAGGCGCCCAGAAAGCCGCCCGCGATGACGACGCCGAGCATGGCGTCGCCAGCGAACCACCATATCAAGAGGGCGAAGCCCGCCGCGCCGACGGCGTAGCCCGCGGCGCTGCCCGGACGCACGAGACCCACGTCGCGACGCAGGACGCGCGCGGGCGGCACATGGCGCAATTGCGCCAGCGAAGGCAGGGCGAAACCGAGCAGCAGCCACAGGCCGGTGGCCAGTCCCTGGATGCCCGGCACCATGGATGGCGACGGGAGATCGGCGTCCAGCATGCGGCCCAGCGCGGCGATCAGCCCCAAATGGGCCATATAGCCGAACATGCCGCCCACGAGGGAGGCGATCAGCCCGACCATCAGGAATTCGGCGGCCAACATGCGGGCAATCTGCGCCTGCGTCGCGCCCAGACAGCGCATGATCGCGATGCCGTCCCGATGGCGCACCATGAAGCGGGTGGCGGCGAGCGCGACCGCCACCGCGGAAATGAGCACGGCGAGCAACGCGACCAGGGACAGGAACCGTTGCGCCCGATCGAGCATGCGCCGGATCTCCGGGCGTCCAGACTCGACCGTTGCGATTTTCTGGCCGCGCTGCAGATGGGCTTGCAGCCATTGGGAGTAAGCCGCCACCGCGGACGCATCGCCGGCAGCCAGCAGGCCGTAACCGACACGGCTGCCCGGCGCGAGCAAATGGGTGGCCGCCAGCTCGTCCGCGCGCATCAAGACGCGCGGCGACAGGTTCACGAACTGCATGCCGCGGTCGGGCTCGTAGGTCAGCACGCGCGCGATACGGAACTGACTGTCGCCCAGCGCGATGCGATCCCCCATCCGGACGCCAAGCGCGGACAACACCTGAGCGTCGACCCACACGGTGCCAGGTTCCGGGATGTCGCGCGTGGCGGTTTCCAGGCCCGCCGGCTCTGCAGCCGTACGCAAACCGCCTCTCAAGGGATACCCGGCTTCCACTGCCTTCAGCGAGACCAGCTGCGACGATTGGCCGGCCGAGGCCATGGATGGGAATTGGTAGGTACGCGCCAGCCGCAAACCCTGCTCGCGGGCCCGGCGCTCGAAGGCTGCCGGGATCGGTTCGTCCGCGTCCAGCACGATGTCGGCGCCCAGCATTTGGGCGGCATTGCGTTCGAGCGCGCGCCCAACGCGGTCGGCGAGAAATCCCACGCTCGTGACGGCGGCCACGGCGACGATGAGCACGATGACGAGCAGCCGCAGTTCGCCGGCGCGCCAGTCGCGCAGCAGCGCGCGCACGCCCAGCCGCAAGCTGTGGCTCAAACCTGTCGGAGCGGATGCCGGAATGGCGGCGTCCAGGCGGGCGGCGGAGGTATCGTGCATGGCCTAATCGTAACCTGACAGTTCCCTGGCAATGACCGCGCGCCGATGACCGGAGGCACGATGGCGCGGCCGCCACGGCGCGGAGACCTTGACCACCGACGCATGCGGCGGGCCGCGGTGGCCGCACGGCGCGGCCGAAGCGCATAAAAAAGAAAAGCGAAGCTTCCTTGCGGAAGCTTCGCCAGGCGATAAGGAATCGTGGCTTACTTCGCGGCCGGTGCCGGAGCAGCCGACTTCTTCGCGGTGGCGCCCGATTTGGCCTTGTGCTTGTGGGTATGCGCCTTGGCCGGCTTGGCATTGGCCGAACCGGCTTCAGCGGCGAACACGGCGGGCGCCGCGCTCAGACCCAGGCACAGGGCGGACGCGGACAGGAAAGCAGCGATACGGGAGCGGTTGGTCATATGAAACTCCATATTTAGCAAGGCCATCAGGCCTCAACCCACGGGAACGGCACCATGCCATGTTTCCCGTACTGCGTTTGAGCAGGACTTTGCGCGAAGGTTTCGTCGACACCGAAAAAAAATCCCGCCATCGATTTCAGGCGCTTTTCAGAAAAATTGTGGCGTGTCCGGCCATTCGCCAGCAGTGCATGCGACCGCCAACGCCGCACGCAGGACCTCAACCGCGACGATGCTTCTGCCGATGCCTATCGCAGGAAAGCCGCCTGCCGTCGATCCTGACCTTGGTCGAGGCCGGCATGGGCGCCGCTGTCGTGCCATGGTCCATGGTGAAGGCGAAGACCTCGTCCCTGCGATTCCACAAGATCGAACTATCGCCCGCGCCAACGGCGCAGATCGTGGTGGCAAGCGTGCCGCGCCGCGCCGGCGTGACCGCTCAGGCCTTCGTCGCGGATTTTCTTTCGCGGCGTTCCGATCGCGCTTGAACGCACGTGCGACCGGCACGGTCATTGGACGCAACGCACAGCACGGCCTACAATCCCCTTCATGACTTCCCGGCATCCCGTGCACGCCTTCGTTGCCGCCCGTCCGCTTCAGCGGCGGGGGCTGGCGTGCGCGCGCCCGCTTCGACGCCACAACACCGGACCGGCCGCGGCTTTTGCCGCACATGCTTGAGCCCGGCGACCCGCAGCACCCCTTCCCCCCAAAGCGCATTCCTCCAGGTCGTCGGGCACAGCCCGCGCGAAACCGTGCCGCACCGCCGTGCGGCGCACGACCCACAAGGAGTGCCCCATGCACGTTTCCGCCGAAGAAAGAGTCCTGAGCGAACTCGACCATGCCCGTCTCGTCGGTCTGCTGACCCGGCTGACCGCCAGCCGTCACGATGACGCCACCCAGGACGCCCACGACCTGCTCGTCACGGCGCCCACCGTCCCCGGACCCGCCGTGCCGCCCGATCTCGTGACCATGCGCACACGGCTCTTGCTGCGCGGCGAGGACAACGGCGAGCAGGAGCTGACGCTCGTCTATCCGGCCGAGGCCGACGCCGCGCACGGCTGCATCTCGGTGCTGTCGCCGCTGGGCCTGAGCCTGATTGGATGCCGCGAAGGCCAGACGATCCAGTGGCAGGGACGCGACCGCGTCGTGCACACCAGCACGATCGCCAAGATCCTGTATCAGCCCGAAGCTGCCGGCGACTACGGCACATGACACGGCTGTGACGCCGCGCGCCACAGGCGCGCAATGACTGCATCGCTTTCGGGCGCCCCGCGACCGCATCGCTTCGATGCGTAATCACCACTTCGCCCCGACACGGCAGTGACGCTCCGCCCTGCCCCGACCTCTTCCCATGCCCGCCGGCGGGCCTCGTCACGCCTGCCGGGCGGAAGAAAGGATCGACATGGACATTACCAAAGCCTTCATCAAGGCCAAGCAACCCTGCGCGGACGGCTATCGCTGGTACCTGCGCAACGCCAGGGCCGATGATTCCTATCAACAATTGCTCGACGCCCTTGTCGCCGACGGCCGCGTCGGCGACGCGTGCTGGCTCCTCGACCAGTTCGGCCCCACCGACGCCGTGTGCGTGCTGGACGATATCGAGGCGCACGCCATCGTCTTCGCCGGCACGTTGCACGTGCGAGGCAGCGTCCGCGTGGACACAGTCCTGCGCGTCGGCCGCGACTTGCGCGTGGACGGCGGCATACGCGCCAACCGCGTCACGTCCGGCGGCGAAATACGCTGTGGCGCCGCCCTGTCCTGCGATGCGGCGATCGCGGCAGGCGGCGACCTGCTGGTTGCCTGGAACCTCGATGCCGCCGGTGCAGTCTCGGCCGAACGCCTGCGTGTCGGCTGGGACTTGACGGGCGGGGCCGGGCTGCGCGCGCGCGCCGACGTCTGGGTCGGCGGTTCCCTGCATCTGCACGGACCGCTGGACGGTCTGGCCGGCGTACGGGTCGGCGAAGAGATGGAATGCGCGGCGGCCATCACGGTCAAGCACGGCGTGGAATGCGGCGCCACCTTGCGCTGCGCCGGACACATCCACGCCGGATGGGGGATACGCGCCTCGGGCTCGATACTGGCCGAAGGCGCCATCCGCGCCGGCGAAAGCATACGCGCGGGGGAAGAAATCCGGGCAGGCCCTGGGTACGGCATCTATGCGGGACTGGACGTACGCGATGACGCATGGGAAACCAGCGCCCAGGTCCGGGCGCGCCGCCGGCCCGTCCAACTGCACAGCGGCTGGTGGGCCGGGCCGGACGAATCGGCTTGCTCGCCGAATGACGCTGCGTCTGCTTGCCCCACCTAGCCAGCACGTCGGCAGACTCATCGCGAGAACGAAAGTCCTGAGCGACCGCTGCCCCAACGCACCGCGCAGCCTCACGGTCCACGAAACGCGAGCACCTCCACACCGAACCGCAACGCGCAAGATCATCGCGCCCACACCGAACCACAACGCGTAAGATCATCGCGCCCACACCGCACCACAACGCGTAAGATCATCGCGCCCGCGCAGGGCGGGCGCGATGATCGGGCACCGCAAAATCATCCAGAACGCGAAAGTCCAGCCACGAAGCGCAAGAACCCCACCCGCCCCAGCAGCCGCCGATAAGGCACGACGCAGTCCGGCGGGGTGGCCATTGGCCCTGTCCGGCACGTCGGAGGCCGAGCGAGCGGACGCTGAAGGAAGGCGAGCCGCACCGCTGTCCGAAAGAACGCCGGCATCGAGCGGCCGCCGGACGAAGCGAGCGATGCGGTGTCCGGCGCCCGGGCGCCGGACCGGCCGACCGGGCCGGACAGGGCCAATGGCCACCCCGCCGGACGGCCAGCGTCACGGTGCCGCCCCGCCCGCCGGATACCTATTGGCGAACCACGGAACCGCCGGTCATCCGGCGCCGTTCTTCAAGCGATCCAACGCATGTTCCAGGCGGTCCACGGCCCACACTTCCAGCCCTTCGATCGGGTGCCGCGGCGCATTCGCCTTGGGGATCAGCGCAACGTTGAACCCCAGCTTCGCCGCTTCCCGCAGGCGCTCCTGCCCGCGCGGCGCCGGCCGGATCTCCCCCGCCAGGCCAACCTCGCCGAACGCCACCATCCCGCGCGGCAACGGCCGGTCGCGCAGCGACGACATGATGGACAGCAGAACCGGCAGATCCGCCGCGGGCTCGGTGATCCGCACGCCGCCGACCGCGTTGACGAACACGTCCTGATCCGACGTCACCACTCCCGCATGCCGATGCAGCACGGCCAGCAGCATCGCCAGCCGGTTGCTTTCCAACCCGACGGTAAGGCGCCTCGGGTTGGAGCCCTGCACGCCATCCACCAGCGCCTGGATTTCCACCAGCAAGGGGCGCGTGCCCTCCTGCGTCGCCATTACGCAGGATCCGGCCACCTGCCGGTCATGCTGCGACAGGAACAGCGCGGAAGGATTGGCCACGCCGCGCAGTCCGCGGTCCGTCATCGCAAACACGCCCAATTCATTCACGGCGCCGAAGCGGTTCTTGAAGGCGCGCACCAGGCGGAAGGACGAGTGCGTGTCGCCCTCGAAATAGAGCACCGTATCCACGATGTGCTCCAGTACCCGTGGGCCCGCCAGGGCGCCGTCCTTGGTGACGTGGCCGATCATGACGATCGCGATGCCCGTCTGCTTGGCCAGACGGGTCAATTGCGCCGCGCATTCGCGCACCTGCGATACGGACCCCGGCGCGGCGGTCAGCTCGCCGCTGTACAGCGTCTGGATGGAATCGATGACGGCGACCGCGGGTTTCTGCTCGGTGACCGCAGCCTGGATGGCCTCCAGACGGATCTCCGCGAGCAAATCGACATTGCCCGTGGTCAGACCCAGGCGCCGCGCGCGCAGCGCCACCTGTTCGGCGGATTCCTCCCCGGTCACGTACAGGACGCGCGCCGATTCGGACAAAGATGCCAGCGCCTGCAGCAGCAAGGTAGATTTACCGATGCCCGGATCGCCACCGATCAGCACCACTGCCCCCGCTACCAGGCCGCCGCCGAGCACGCGATCGAACTCGTCCAGCCCCGTGGGTTGGCGCGGCACCTCGCGCGCTTCGATCTCGGCAAGGCTGCGCACCGGGCTGGATGACGCCAGCGGCGCGTAGCGATGGGAAGCCGCCGCGGCGGGCGCGGCGGCGGTCTCCACGGTTTCTTCCAGGGTATTCCAGGCGTTGCAGTGCGGGCATTTGCCCTGCCATTTCGGGCTTGTGCCGCCGCACTCGGCGCAGACGTAAACGGTTCGGGATTTGGCCATGCCGGCAGTGTACCGGCAAGGCGCCGTCAGCGGCCGGCGATGCTGCCGCCGCCATCCACCGACAGCACCTGCCCGGTGATGTACCCGGCATCATCGGAAAGGAGGAATGCAATGGCGGCCGCCACATCGGCCGGGCTGCCGATACGCTTCATCGGAATGGTGGACAGGATCCGCTTTTCGGCGTCGCTGCCAACCGGCCGGCTGGCCCGGAACAATTCTGTTTCGATCGGGCCCGGCGCCACGGCATTGACGGTAATCCCGTACTCGGCCAACTCCAGCGCCCACGTGCGCGTACACCCCACCAGCGCGTTCTTCGCCGCCGAATAACTGGTCCGCTCATAGCCGCCATAGATGGCCCGGCTGACCACGTTCACGATACGTCCGGCACGGCGCGCCTTCATGTTCTCGACGAAAGCCTGCGCGACCTGGACGGCGACGCGCACGTTCAGATCCAGCACGTTGAACAGCGATGCCAGCTCCACGGATCCCAGCGGTTGCGGCAGCACCAGGCCTACGTTGTTGACGACCGCATCGACGGGATACTTGTCACGGATTTCGCGCAGCACTTCCTCGGTTTTGCCGGCATCCGCCAGATCGCATGCATACAGATAACCCGGGAAATCGACATCGCTCGTATTCCGGGCAATGCCGACCACATGGCATCCCATATCCGCCAGGCGCCGCGTGAGCGCCCAACCGATTCCCTTGGTGGCTCCCGTCACCAGGACGCATTTGTCTTTCATGGTTACCTCGCCTTCAGACTGCTTACCGCAAAGCGCCAAGTAGACCACCATCCGGACCGTCTGTCTCGGGTTTCGTGCGCGGCCAGGCAACCCGCCGTCGCGCCGCCCGGATCGGCCGCTGCGGCCGCGCCGGCGCGATGCGACGACGCCATGGCGGAGATCAGGCGACGCTGCGGACCGGCACACGCGCCGCGAGCGCGCAAAGAAGTTCGTAGCCAATGGTTCCGGCGGCCTGGGCGACCTCGTCGACCGAAGGTCCGTCAGCGCCCCAGAGCGACACCGGCGCGCCGATTCCAGCGTCCGGCACGGGCGTCAGGTCCACACACAGCATGTCCATGGAGACCCGCCCAAGGACGCGCGTGCGCACGCCAGCCACGACGATGGGCGTGCCGGTTCCCGCATGCCGCGGATAGCCGTCCGCATAGCCGCACGCCACCACGCCAGTGCGCAAGGGGCGGTCCGCGGTGAACAGGCTGCCGTAGCCGACGGCGTCGCCCGGTTGCAGGTGTTGGACCGCGATGATCTGCGAACGCAGCGACATGGCGGGTCGCAAGCCGAAGGTGGCGGCGTCTGTATCGAAGAAAGGCGAGGCGCCGTACAGGCAGATGCCCGGACGCACCCAGCTTTCGCCATCCGGCCGCGCGAGCGCGATTTCGGGATAGCGCAGCGTGGCCGCGGAATTCGACAGGCTGACCGGGCCGGGCAGATCCCCGGCCGTGCGTTGGAAGACTTCCAGCTGGCTCGCCACGCCCTCGGGCGCGTCGGCATTGGCGAAATGCGTCATGCGCCCGACGGCTCCCAGGACGCCTTGTTCGCGCAGCGCCTGCGCGCGGGCGAAAGCGTCGCGATAGGCCTGCGGCGCGAAGCCGAGCCGGTTCATGCCGCTGTTCAGTTTGACGAAAACGTTCAGCGGGCGCGAAGGCCGATAGCCGGCCAGCATGTCTAGCTGTTCGCGCGTGTGAACCACCGACGTCAGGCGATAGCGGTCGAGGATTTCCAGATCGGCAGGTTCGAAGAAGCCTTCCAGCAGCAGAATGGGTTTCGTCCACCCCGCTTCCCGGCACTCGACGGCTTCGGCCAGGTCGAGCATGGCAAGGCCGTTTGCGTTGGCGAACCCGCGCGCCGCCTGGGCCGTGCCATGCCCGTAGCCATGGGCCTTGATGACGGCCCAGATGGAGGGAGTCTTGCAGGCATCGCCGCGGCCCCGCGCAGCGGCTGCGGCCTGTTCCAGATGCCGCTGCACGACGGCAAGATTGTGAGCCAGGGCGGAGACGGAAATGGTGACGGAAATCGGGCGTGGCATTGCGGCAATCCTTAGGCATGCCAAGTCTACCCGATTGCCCTGCCGCGAACGGCGCGGACGCCGTGGCGGGGGCCTCTAAAATAAGCGGCCGATCAACGCCTGGAACAAGGCGGCCCATCCACGCCTGACGTACGGCCGCGCCGCCGCCCCTTCTTCGAATCGGCGCGCCGGCGCGGCGCCTCCCCACATGGCTGTCGACCACTACGAGAATTTCCCTGTTGCCTCCGTCCTGCTGCCGCGCCGGCTGCGCCGCGCCGTGGCGGACATCTACCGTTTCGCCCGCAGCGCCGACGACATCGCCGATGAAGGCGCCGCCGATGACGCACAACGGCTGGCCGCCCTTGCGGCGTATCGCGCCGAGCTGCACCGGATCGCGCAGGGCAAGCCCGGCGCGAGGCCCATCGCCGACCCGCAACTTGCGCGCGTCTTCGACCCGCTGGCCGATACCATCGCGCGCCACCAATTGCCGATCACGCCGTTCTACGACCTGCTGTCCGCCTTCGAACAGGACGTGACCGTGAAACGCTACGCCGACATGAGCGCCCTGCTCGATTACTGCGCGCGTTCGGCCAACCCGGTGGGCCGGCTGATGCTCCATCTGTACGGCGCGGCAACGCCGGGTAATGTGCGCGACGCCGATGCCATCTGCACCGGCCTGCAACTGACGAATTTCTGGCAGGACGTCCGCATCGATTGGCGCAAACAGCGGGTGTATCTGCCGCAAGACACCCTGCTTCGGCACGGGGTCACGGAAGAAGATATTGCGGCATGCCGGCTGACGCCGGAATGGGAAGGCCTGATGCGCGAGTTGGTCGCACATGCTCGGGCGCTGTTACACTCCGGCGCGCCGTTGGCCCGGCGCCTTCCCGGCCGCATCGGCTTGGAACTGCGATTGGTCGTCCAGGGCGGCCTCCGTATACTGGAACGCATAGAGGGCGCGCGCTTCGACGTGTTCATGAACCGTCCGGAATTGGGCCCCAAGGACTGGGCGCTGATGATCTGGAAAGCGCTGCGCCATGGATGATTAGATGAATCCCGACGAATACTGCCAGGAAAAGGCCGCCAAGAGCGGGTCCAGTTTCTACTACGCGTTTCTGTTCCTGCCGCCCGAGCGGCGGCGCGCGATTACGGCGCTGTATGCCTTCGGGCGTGAAGTGGACGATGTGGTCGATGAGGTCAGCGATGTCTCCGTGGCGCGGATCAAGCTGGCGTGGTGGCGTACCGAAATCGACCGGATGTACGGCGGCGCGCCCGAGCACCCCGTGACGCGTGCGCTGGCGCCCCATCTGCAGCCCTATGGGATTGCGCGCGACCGTATGCTTGCCGTCATCGATGGGATGGAAATGGACCTGGACCAGACGCGCTACCTGGACTGGCCGGGGCTGCGCAAGTACTGCTGGCACGTGGCTGGCGTGATCGGAGAAATGTCGGCGGCCATATTCGGCTATACCGATCCCTCGACGCTGGTCTATGCGGAGCGGCTGGGGCTCGCCTTCCAGATGACGAACATTATCCGGGACGTGGGCGACGACGCGCGGCGCGGCCGCATCTATCTGCCGGTGAACGACCTGCAGCAGTTCGGCGTAAAGGCCGCAGACATCCTGAACGGGAAGTATTCGCCGGCCTTCAGCGAGCTGATGGCCTTCCAGGCCGATCGCGCGCGCGGCCTATACAAAGAAGCCATGCAGGCGCTGCCGGAAGCCGACCGCCGCGCGCAACGGCCGGGGTTGATGATGGCGGCGATCTACCACGCGCTGCTGGACGAAATCGAACGCGACAACTGGCAGGTTCTGCATCAGCGCATCTCGCTGACGCCCCTGCGCAAGTTGTGGCTGGCCTGGAAGACCTGGGTAGGCGGCGGACGGAACGTGGTGCGGCGGTTGTCGCGGTGAAAACCGCGGTCGTCGGTGCGGGCTGGGCGGGGCTGGCCGCGGCGACGGCGCTGCGCGAGGCCGGCTGCGACGTGACCGTCTACGAAGCCGGCCATACGCCGGGCGGCCGGGCCCGCCGCGTGCCGGGCACGAAAGACGATTTCGCCATGGCGCTGGACAACGGCCAGCATATTCTGCTGGGCGCCTATACCGAAACCCTGGCGCTGATGCGGCGGCTGGGACGCGATCCCGGCGCGCTGCTCCTGCGCCAGCCGCTGCGCCTGGCGGCTCTGAACAACCGCTTCCGGCTGTCGGCGCCGCGCCTGCCCGCGCCCTGGCACACGGCGGTGGCGCTGCTCGGGGCGCGCGGATTGGGCTGGCGGGACAGGCTCGCATGCGTCCGCATGATGCGTTCGTTGCGCGCGTCGAACTGGCGAACCGCGCGCGGCGAAACCGTGGCGGATCTGCTGCAGCGGCACAGGCAGCCGCCCGGGCCGGTACGCTGGCTCTGGGAACCGTTGTGCCTGGCGGCGTTGAACACCCCCATTGCACAGGCGTGCGCGCAGCTCTATGCGAACGTACTGCGGGACAGCCTGGGCGGCCCCGGAAACGCCACGGACATCCTGCTGCCCCGGGTCGATATGTCGGCGCTGTGGCCCGACGAAGCAGCCCGCCGCTGCCGCATGCGCTACGGCCATGCCATCAGGCGCGTCGATCCCGGCGGGGCCGGCGTGGCCGTCGATGGGGAACGCTACGACGCCGCCGTCATCGCGGTTCCGCCGGCGGCCGCCGCCCGCCTGTTGCGGCGCGGCGCCGCGGGCGACCTGGCGGCCGGGCTGGGAACGATGGCCCATGGGCCCATCGCCACCCTCACGCTGCAACTGGCGGCGCCGTGGGCGCTGCCTGAACCGATGATGATGCTGGCAGAATCGCCGGCGCGCGGACATGACGGCCAATGGGTCTTCGATCGCGCCGCCCTGGCGGGGCGCGTCGGCCGCCCGGCGGAACTGTCCGTGGTGGTCAGCGCCGCCACGGCGCTGGCCGCGCGCGGGCGCGATGCCGCCATCGCGGCGATCGTGGAGCAGCTGCGGGAGCAAGCCCTGCAGGGCGGGCTACCCCCCATGCCAGCGGTCGTGCGCGCCACATTGCTGGTCGACAAGCGGGCGGCTTTCATGGCGCTGCCGGGCCTGTGGCGGCCCCCGCAGGCGACGGCATGGCGGGCGCTCGCCCTGGCGGGAGATTGGACAGATACCGGCTATCCCGGCGTGCTGGAAGGCGCGGTACGCAGCGGCTTGCGCGCGGCCGCGGCGATTCTCGAAAAAGCGCCCGGCGCCTGACGTCGTTTCGTCTCGCGCCGGAAACAGCGCGCGGGCCTACAGCAGGCCGCGTACCGTATAAAGGCCCGCGGCCGTCAGCGCGAGCGAACCGGCCAGGCTTGCTGCCGCATACGCCAGCGCCATGCCGAGCGCGCCTTCCTCGACGAACGCAACGGTTTCAGCCGAGAAAGTGGAAAACGTCGTCAAGCCCCCAAGAAATCCGGTAATGCACGCGAGCCGCACCCAGGCCGGCCAGTCGGGATGGGCGGAGACCAGCGCCATCAGCACGCCGATTGCATAGCCGCCAAGCAGATTGGCCGCGAAGGTGCCCCACGGCCAGCCGCCGGCGTTCAGGAACAACCCCAAAAGCCAGCGCAGCCATGCCCCCAGCGCCGCGCCGGCGCCGATGGCGATGAAATTCGCGGGTGAGAGTATCGGCAGCATAGGAATGGGATCGTCGATAGGAGAAACGGCCGGCGTGCGCCGCGACAACGCGCGACGCGACGTGCGCGCCACGTGCGGCGGGCGGGAGCCGGGCAGGATTATCGCAAAGAACTATCGCAGCAAACGGCGCCGCATCAACACCGCGGCCGCCCAAACGGCCAGCGCGGCGGTCGCCAGCAGCTGAAGAACATCGCCCCACAATGCCGGGGGCGTCTGGCCCAGCACCAAAGGCCTGACGATGTCCACAGCCGGCGCCAGCGGCAGCCACTGCATCACCGCGACCAGAGGCGCGGGCAGCTGCGATACGGGGAAGAACACGCCGGACAGAAACACCATCGGCGTGACCCCGAGCGTGAAGTAATACATGAAGAAGTCGTAGCCGCGCGCCAGCGCGCTGACCACCATGGCCATGGCCGCGAACACCACGCCCATCGGCACCAGGACCAGAGGCAGCCAGGCAAGCGTGGGCGCCCGGGAAATATCGAGCGCAAGCACGACGAGCAGTATCGCGATGCCGCTTTTCAGCGCTTTGGCGGTGGCCCATAGGATCTCCGCCCAGACCACGTCGTCCAGGCTGAGAGGCGTATTCAATATGGCGTCCCAGGTGCGCTGGATCTGCAGGCGTGAAAACGCGTTGTACGTCGCCTCGAAGGTGGCGCCGTACAGCGCCCCCACGCAGATGGAGCCGGCGGAAAGGTAAGTCACATACGGCACGCCTTCCATGCCCGGCAGCATCCCGCCCAGGCCATAGCCCAGCGCCAGCAGCGCCACCATGGGGTCGAGCACATCCCCCAGGATGGTGGTCAGCGCGGTCTTGCGCCACACCAGGAAATTGCGGCGGATGACGGCGATGCTGCCGCGCGTCAGGGCGGGCCAGCGCCACATCGGCTGCGCGGCGGAGGATGGCGGCTGGTCCTGGACGGATGAATGCATGACGATCTCCCCGGGAGGCGTGCCCGATATCACGTGTCCTCGCGCATATCCCGGCCCGTGAGGCGCAGAAAAAGGTCTTCCAGATTGGCCGGCCGATGCAGGGAGCGCACGCCGGCCGCGCCGCGCAAAGTCGCGACGATAGGCTCGGCGTCGCCGGTGTAGCAAAAGGCGGTCTCGCCGCTGACCTCGATGCGCGCCCGCAGCGCCGCCCGGTGCTGCGCCAGCCAGGCGTGCAGGCCCTCGCCATAGACCTCCACCACCTGCGGCTCCACATGTTTCTCGATCAGGGCGCGCGGGCTGCCTTCCGCAATCATGCTGCCATGGTCGATGACGCCCAGTCTGTCGCAGAGGCGCTCGGCCTCATCCATGAAGTGCGTGGTCAGCAGAATCGTCTTGCCCTGCCCCAGCAAGGTTTTCAGGCGCTCCCAGATCAAATGCCGGGCTTGCGGATCGAGCCCCGTCGTGGGTTCGTCCATGACGATGAGATCCGGGTCGTTGATCATGGCGCGCGCCAAGGTCAGCCGGCGTTTCATGCCGCCGGAAAGCTCGCCGATGCGCGCGTCGGCCTTGGCGGTCAGGGCCGCGAACTCGAGCAGGCCGGGAATGCGTTCCTTGATCCGCCGGTCGGCCAGGCCGAAATAGCGGCCGAACACCAGCAGATTCTCGACGACGGTGAAGTCCGGATCCAGGTTGTCCATTTGCGGGACCACGCCGACCCGCATGCGCGCGGTGGTGGCCTGGGCTGGAACGGGGTATCCCAGCAAGGTCACGCTGCCGCCGTCAATGGGCGTCAGGCCCAGCAAGGCCCTCAGGGTGGTGGTCTTGCCGGCGCCGTTCGGTCCCAGCAAGCCATAGCATTCGCCGCGGCGCAAAAAAAACGACAGGCCCTGCACGATGGGCCGGCCGTTGTAGCGCTTGTACAGGCCTTCGATACGCAGGGCCGGCGTATCGGGCGCGAGGCGGGACATCGTATCTGAGGGCGCGAGCGTCATCGGTCCATTCTAGTGGGAACCGACCACGGCCGCGACGACCGTGCCGTTGCGCCGGCGCGCGCATACAACGCCCGCACGAGCCGGCCGCCCCGGCGGAATGCCTTACAGCACGGCGTGGGTCCGGACGTAATCCCGTACCGCGGCCGCGTCGCAATCCATCACCTGCACGCGCTGCGGCAGGGACTCCAGATCCGCCAGTCCGGCCGGCGGAGGCACCGGGCGGCCCAGCGCCTGTTCGATCGTCTCGGAAAACTTCGCCGGCAGCGCGGTCTCCAGAACCAGCATCGGCACGCCAGGTTCGACGTAGTCCCGCGCCACGCGTACGCCATCCGCGGTATGCGGGTCGATCAGCACCCCCGTATCGTCATAGGTCGAACGGATGGTGGACAGACGGTCCGCATGGGAACTGGCGCCTGCCACGAAGCCATACTGCGACTCGAACGCGGGCCGCATGGCGGACAGATCGAACTGGCCGGTCTGCACGAGCTCGCGCCACAGATCCGCCACGCGCGCGGCATCCGCGCCCACCAGGTCGTAGACGAAACGCTCGAAGTTGGATGCCCGCGAGATATCCATGGACGGGCTGGACGTCGCATAGGTGTGCAGCGCTGAACGGGGCCGGTAGATGCCAGTGCGGAAGAATTCTTCCAGCACGTTGTTTTCGTTGGTGGCGAGCACAAGCCGGCGCACCGGCAAGCCCATGCGCCGGGCGATGTGGCCGGCCAGGATGTTGCCAAAATTGCCCGACGGCACGGCAAACGATACCTGCTGGTCCGCACGCGTCGTGGCGCGCAGCCAGCCGTGGATGTAATAGACGACCTGGGCGGCGATGCGCGCCCAATTGATCGAATTCACCGCGCCCAGCCGGCACGCCGATTTGAACTCGAGGTCGCCGGCCAGGGCCTTGACGATATCCTGGCAGTCGTCGAACACGCCCCGCAAGGCGATGTTGTGGATGTTCTCGTCCTGCAGCGAGTACATCTGGGCCCGCTGGAAGGGGCTCATGCGGCCATGCGGCGACAGCATGAACACCGCCACGCCCTTCTTCCCGCGCAGCGCATACTCGGCCGCCGATCCGGTATCGCCCGACGTGGCGCCCAGGATGTTCAGCGTCGTGCCGCGCTTGGCGAGCACGTATTCGAAGACATGGCCGAGGAACTGCATGGCCATGTCCTTGAAGGCCAGCGTCGGCCCTTCGGACAGGCCCAGCAGACTCATGCCGCCCGTCAGCGGCCGCAACGGGACGATATCCTCGCTGCCGAATACCTGCTCCGTATACGCAGCCCGCGTCAGCCGCCGCAAGTCGTCCGCGGGAATGTCATCCGCAAACAGCCGCAACACCTCGAACGCCAGGTCCGCATAGGGCAGCCCGCGCCAGGACGTGAGCGTTTCCGCCGACAGGCGCGGCAACGTTTCCGGCACCGCCAGTCCGCCGTCCGGCGCCAGGCCCTCCAGCAAAATGTCGGAAAAGCTCTGCGGCGCCATCCCACCGCGCGTAGAAACGTACTTCATGACAGTTGCTCCATGCGGATGCGGGTCATCCGCGAACGCACGAACGGCAGGTCTTCGATCTGCGCGATGGCGCGGTTGACGTCGCCTTCCACCGCCTCGTGCGTCAGGAAAATGATATCCGCGCCGCCGATGTGCGACGGCTGCTGGATCATGGAGCCGATCGAAATCCGGTGTGCGGCCAGAATGCGGGCGATGTCCGCCAGCACGCCCGGCTGGTCATCCACACGCAGGCGCAGGTAATAGGACGTGGATACCTGCTCGATGGGCAGGATGGGCGTATCGGACATGGCGTCCGGCTGGAAGGCCAGGTGCGGCACGCGGTTGCCCGGATCGGCGGTATGCAGGCGGGTAACGTCCACCAGGTCCGCCACCACGGCCGACGCCGTCGGCTCCTCGCCGGCGCCCTGCCCGTAATACAGCGTGGGGCCCACGGCGTCGCCGCGCACCAGCACCGCGTTCATCGCGCCCTCGACGTTGGCCAGCAGCCGTTCGGCGGGCACCAGCGCGGGGTGCACCCGCAACTCGATGCCGTGCGGACGCCGGCGCGTGATGCCCAGCAGCTTGATGCGATAGCCCAGCCGTTCCGCATGCGCGATGTCTTCCTGCGCCAGGGCCGAAATGCCTTCGACATAGGCCTTGTCGAACTGCACCGGCACACCGAAGGCCAGCGACGCCAGCAGCGTCAGCTTGTGCGCCGCATCCACGCCTTCGATGTCGAAGGTGGGGTCGGCTTCCGCATAGCCCAGCCGCTGCGCCTCGGCCAGCACGTCGGCAAAGGGCAGCCCGCGGCTGCGCATTTCGGACAGGATGAAATTGGTCGTCCCGTTGATGATGCCCGCCACCCACTGGATGCGGTTGGCGGTCAAACCTTCGCGTATGGCTTTGATGATCGGAATACCGCCCGCCACCGCGGCTTCGAAGGCGACCATGACGCCGCGTTCGGACGCGGCCGCGAAAATCTCGTTGCCATGCTTGGCGAGCAGCGCCTTGTTGGCCGTGACCACATGCTTGCCCTGCGCGATGGCTTCCAGCACCAGCTCGCGCGCCAGCGTGTCGCCGCCGATCAGTTCGACGACGATGTCGATATCGGGATTGCGCACGACCTCGTAGGCGTTGGTCGTGATCGCCACGGCGTCGCCGACGCGGCTGGCCGCCTTGGCGGCGTCGCGCACGGCGATATGCGTCACTTCGATACGGCGCCCCGCCCGCCGCGCGATTTCTTCGGCGTTGCGCGACAGGACCGTCCAGGTGCCGCCGCCCACCACGCCCAGGCCCAGCAGGCCCACCTTCATGGGATTCATTTCAACAATCCGTCCTTGCGGAACATTTCCTTGATGCCGCGCACCGCCTGGCGGGTGCGCTGCTCGTTTTCGATGAGCGCGAAGCGCACATATTCGTCGCCGTACTCGCCGAACCCGATCCCCGGGGAGACGGCGACCTTGGCGTCCGCCAGCAAGCGCTTGGAAAACTCGAGCGAGCCCTGGGCCTTATAGGGTTCGGGGATCTGCGCCCAGATATACATGGATGCCTTGGGAATCTCCACATTCCAGCCGGCCTCGTGCAGGCCTCGGGCCAGCACGTCGCGCCGGCTGCGGTACTGTTCCACCACCTGCCGCACGCAATCCTGCGGCCCTTCCAGCGCCGCGATCGATGCAACCTGGATGGGCGTGAACGTGCCGTAGTCGTGATAGCTCTTGATGCGCGCCAGAGCGTGCACGAGCTCGCGATTGCCCACCATGAAGCCGATGCGCCAGCCGGCCATGTTGTAGCTCTTGCTCATGGTGAAGAACTCGACGGCGACGTCGCGGGCGCCAGGCACCTGCATGATGGACGGCGCGACATAGCCGTCGAAGCAAATATCGGCGTACGCCAGATCGTGGACGACCAGGATGTCATGCTCCTTCGCCAGCGCCACCACGCGCTCGAAAAAGGAAAGATCCACGCACTGCGCCGTCGGATTGCTGGGAAAACCCAGCACCATCATCTTGGGCTTGGGAATGGACTCGCGAACGGCGCGTTCCAGTTCTTCGAAGAAATCCACGCCGGGCGTCATCCGGACGGAACGGATATTGGCGCCGGCAATCACCGCCCCGTAAATATGGATGGGGTAACTGGGATTGGGAACGAGCACCGTATCGCCGCGGTCGAGGGTGGCGAGCATCAGGTGCGCCAGCCCTTCCTTGGAACCAATGGTGACGATGGCTTCGCTGTCCGGATCGATATCCACGGCATAACGGCGCTGATACCAGTCGGAAATGGCCTTGCGCAAGCGCGGGATGCCCTTGGAAACCGAATAACCGTGCGTATCCGGCCGGCTCGACGCCTCGACCAGCTTATCGACGATATGGCGCGGCGTGGCCCCGTCCGGATTTCCCATCGACATATCGATAATGTCCTCGCCCCGCCGTCGCGCCGCCATTTTCAATTCGGCCGTGATATTGAAAACATAGGGCGGCAGGCGCTCGATGCGCGAGAACTTCCTCATGGCGGGAATCCTTGATGCGGGGAGGGAATTGTTGGGCTAACCCGATAATCTAGCCGATGGCGCGCAGCCCGGCAAATAGGCTCAAAAAATGCCATTTCCCTCGTGTTGGGCGCGCAACATGCCGCCATTCCGATGCGCTATTATCCGCACAACAAGCCGGAGTCCTTATTGAAGCTACATACTGAGCCTGCGTCGGCGCTGAACACCGTCACGGCATACGGTGACGGATATATCGAAGTCAACCAGGTACGTTTTTCCCACGCGGTCGCATTCGGCCCCGAAGGCCCGGTCGCTGAATGGCCGGTCGATTCGGCAGACCAGATCACTTCCGCGCTGTTGCGCCAGGCCGCCGGCCTGCCTGAAGCCGCCAGCGATCCGCTCGCTTTCCTGGACGAGCCCGCCACCGCGCCCGCCCTTCCTCCCAACGCCCCGGAAGTCCTGCTCATCGGCACCGGCGCCCGCCAGCGCTTCCTGCGCCCCGAGGTGCTGCGGCCGCTGCTGGGCGCCGGCATCGGAATCGAGGTGATGGACACCCAGGCCGCCGCGCGCACCTACAACATTCTCATGTCCGAAGGCCGGCGCGTCGTCGTCGCGCTGATTCCCACCGGAGACCCCGCTCGATGAAGCCGATCATAGGCAAACCCGCCCCGCTCTTCACCGCCGACAGCACGATCGGCCCGATCAGCCTGGAGCAGTGCCGGGGGCGCGCCGTGGTCCTTTACTTTTATCCCAAGGACAACACGCCGGGATGCACGACGGAAAGCCAGGACTTCCGCGACCTCTATCCCGACTTCCTGGCAGCCAGTTGCGTCGTGATCGGCGTCTCGCGCGACTCCTTGAAGTCGCACGAGAACTTCCGGTGCAAGTACGAGCTTCCCTTCCCCCTGATCACCGACCCGGACGAAACCGTGTGCAATCTGTTCGGCGTCATTAAACAGAAGAACATGTATGGCAAGCAGGTGCGCGGCATCGAGCGCAGCACCTTTCTGATCGATGCCTACGGCGTGCTGGTGCAGGAGTGGCGCGGGGTGAAAGTGCCCGGCCATGCCAAGGAAGTCCTGCAGGCCGCGAAAAGCATCGGTTGATCCGAATGATGCAGTCCCGTCAGGCGATATTGCCGGCCCCCCAAGGAGAGTGACTCCATGCCGCTTCCCAAGTTGCCCACCCGTCCCGCCGCCATCCTGACCTTCCCCTCGGGCGAGGCCGCGCGCCCGCCCGCGGCACGCAGCGCCAAACCGTCGGCGGCACAGCCGGCGGAAGAATCAGTCCAGCACGAGCTGGCCGGCATCGCGGAAGCGGAAGCCGAGGCGCCGCGCAAAACCGCGGCACGCAAGCAGCCGGCTCGCAAGGCGGCGACCGCGCAGACGAGCGCGCCGTCGCCCGCCGCCACGCCGGCGCTGCGCGCCGCACCTGCGCCTGCCCCGCAGCCCGCGCGCAAGACGCGCGCTCGCGCCGAGAGCGGCGTGCGCAAGCTTTTCGTGCTGGACACCAACGTCCTGCTGCACGACCCGACTTCGCTCTTCCGCTTCGAGGAACATGACGTCTTCCTGCCCATGATGACGCTGGAAGAGCTGGACCATCAGAAAAAGGGGATGTCGGAAGTCGCGCGCAACGCGCGCCAGGTCAGCCGGTCGCTGGACGCGCTGGTAAGCGACACGGTGAAGCTGGAGGAAGGCTTGGCGCTGAACGCGCTGGGCAACAAGGACGCCAGCGGCCGCCTGCTTCTGCAGACCACGGCCATACACAGCACCCTGCCCTCCGACCTGCCCATGGGCAAGGCGGACAATCAGATCCTGGGCGTCGTACGCGCCCTCCAGGAAAAGTATCCGCAGCGCGAGGTCGTGCTGGTGTCCAAGGACATCAACATGCGGCTGAAGGCGCGCGCGCTGGGGATGGCGGCCGAGGATTATTTCAACGACCATGTCCTGGAAGACTCGGACCTGCTCTATACCGGCGTCATGGCCCTGCCGGAGGACTTCTGGAACAAGCACGGCAAGGACGTCGAGTCGTGGCAGCAGGGCGGCACCACCTTCTACCGCATCAACGGCCCGCTGTGCGCGCAGTTCGTCGTCAACCAGTTCGTGTATTTCGAAGGGCAGATGCCGCTGTATGCGCAGGTGCGCGAGGTCAACGGCAAAACCGCCGTGCTGGCCACCCTGCGCGACTACACCCATGGCAAGAACAACGTGTGGGGCATCACGGCGCGCAACCGTGAACAGAACTTCGCGCTGAATCTGCTGATGAATCCGGAATGCGATTTCGTGTCGCTGCTGGGCCAGGCGGGCACCGGCAAGACGCTGCTGGCCCTGGCGTCCGGCCTGACGCAGGTGCTGGAGACCAAGCGCTACACCGAGATCATCATGACGCGCGTGACGGTTCCCGTGGGCGAGGACATCGGCTTCCTGCCAGGCACCGAGGAAGAAAAGATGCTGCCCTGGATGGGCGCACTGGAAGACAATCTGGACGTGTTGAACATGGGCGACGGCGACGGCAACGGCGACTGGGGCCGCGCCGCCACCATGGATCTCATCCGCTCGCGCATCAAGGTGAAGTCGCTGAATTTCATGCGCGGCAGGACTTTCCTGAACAAGTACCTGATCATCGACGAGGCGCAGAACCTGACGCCCAAGCAGATGAAGACGCTGGTGACGCGCGCAGGCCCGGGCACCAAGGTGGTCTGTCTGGGCAACATCGCGCAGATCGACACGCCCTACCTGACCGAAGGCAGTTCGGGGCTGACCTATGTCGTTGACCGCTTCAAGGGCTGGCCGCACTCCGGACACGTGACCCTGCAGCGCGGCGAACGGTCCAGGCTCGCCGACTACGCCGGCGACGTTCTGTAGCAAGGGAAAGCGCCGCATGAGCGCCACCAAGCCATCCCGCGCGGGACTGCCCGTCGGCATCACCATGGGCGATGCCGCGGGCATCGGGCCCGAAATCGTGGTGCAGGCCTACGCCCAGGGGCTGGCGGCGCCGGCGGTCGTCTATGGCGATGCGGGGGCGCTGCGGCGCGCCGCCGACCTGCTCGGCGCGCGCGTCTCCGTGCGCGAAATCGCGGGTCCCGGCGAGGCTCCGCCTGCGCCCGACGCCATTGCGGTGGTCGCCTGCCATCCGGCCCTGCCGCCGGACCTGGCGCCCGGACAAATCAACGGACTCGCTGGACGCGCAGCTTATGAATATGTATGCGCCGCCATCGACGACGCCATGGCGGGCCGCATCCGCGCCATCGTGACCGCGCCGCTCAACAAAGCGTCGATGCATGCGGGCGGCATCGATTATCCCGGCCACACCGAAATACTGGCCGAGCGCAGCGGCACGAGCGAGTTCGCCATGATGCTGGCGAATCGCGAGTTGCGCGTCCTGCTCGTCACCATCCACGTGGCGCTGGCCGACGTGTTCGCCCGCATCACGGTGGGGTCGGAACTGCGCGCCATACGGCTGGCGCACACCGCCTGCCGGCAAATGGGCATCGCGCGTCCCCGTGTCGCCGTGGCGGGCCTGAATCCCCATGCCGGCGAGAACGGCAAGTTCGGCCGCGAGGAAATCGACATCATCACTCCCGCCATCGAGGCCGCACGGAGCGAAGGCATCGATGCCAGCGGGCCGTGGCCCGGCGATACGGTGTTCATGCGTGCCCGTCGCGGGGACTTCGATATCGTGGTCGCCCAGTATCACGACCAGGGGCTGATACCGGTGAAATACCTGGGCGTGGAAGAAGGCGTCAACGTCACCGTGGGACTGCCTTTCGTGCGCACGAGCGTGGATCACGGAACGGCGTTCGACATCGCGTGGCAAGGCATCGCGGACCCCAGTTCGCTGGTCGCCGCCTTCGACCTGGCGCTCGCCATGACCCCTGACGCATCGACAGCGGATTGAAAGCATCGGGGTGGACGCGGGACTACAATAGCGCCACCTTACAATCCCCATACTGGCCGGCTGGCGCGGTTGCCGCGTGGCAGACCGCCCTCCGTCGCAGCACAATGAACCGCTTCACTCGCTTTTTGCCGGACCGCTTCACGCTGTTCCTGGTGATCACCGTCATCATCGCCAGTCTGCTTCCCGCCCATGGCCAGGGCATCGACGCCTTCGAAATCATCACCGACATCGCCGTCGGACTGCTTTTCTTCCTGCACGGCGCAAGATTGTCGCGTGAAGCCATCATTGCCGGCATCACGCACTGGCGCCTGCACAGCCTGATCTTCACGACGACCTTCATCCTGTTCCCGGTGATCGGCCTGCTGCTCAAGCCGGTCCTGATGCCGCTGGTCACGCCCGAGCTATATCTGGGCATCATGTTCCTGTGCTGCCTGCCCGCCACGGTGCAATCGGCGATCGCGTTTACGTCGATGGCGCGCGGCAACGTGCCGGCGGCGGTGTGCAGCGCTTCGGCATCCAGCCTGCTGGGCATTTTCATCACGCCGATCGCTGTGGGGCTGGTGGTGGTAAAGGCAGGCAGCTCGCCCGTGTCCTTCGATGCGGTCGGCAAGATCATGCTGCAACTGCTGCTGCCTTTCGTGTTGGGTCAAGTCCTGCGCCGCTGGATCGGCGGCTGGGTCCACAAGCGCAAGTCGCTGCTGAAGGTGGTGGACCAGGGTTCCATCCTGCTGGTCGTCTACACGGCCTTTTCCGAAGCGGTCAACGAAGGCCTGTGGCACAACACGCCGCTGCCCGCCCTGGCCGGGCTCATTCTCGCCTGCGCCGTGATCCTGGCGGTCGCGTTGTTCCTTACGACAATGCTGGGCCGCATCATGAAGTTCAACGTGCCGGACCGCATCACGCTGCTGTTCTGCGGTTCCAAGAAAAGCCTGGCCAGCGGCATTCCCATGGCGCAGGTGCTTTTTGCCGGCCATGCGGTGGGCGCGATCGTGCTGCCGCTGATGCTGTTTCATCAATTGCAGTTGATGGTGTGCGCCGTGCTGGCGGGCCGCTTCGCGCGGCGCCCGGAAGCCGACGAAGGCGGCCGCCACTGACCGCCATGGGCTGAGCCGGGACGCCGTTGCGCCCCCAGGCCTGGCCTCAATACTGCGGCGCCGCCGTGAAGTTCAGGAAGCGCGTGCTCATGCCCTGGAACGTCAGGCGCACGGTGCCGATCGGGCCGTTACGCTGTTTGCCGATGATGATTTCGGCCGTGCCTTTGTCCGGAGAGTCGGGGTTATAGACTTCGTCCCGGTAGATGAACAGGATGACGTCCGCGTCCTGTTCGATAGCGCCGGATTCGCGCAGATCGCTCATGACGGGCCGTTTGTTCGGGCGCTGTTCCAGGCTGCGGTTCAGCTGCGACAACGCGATCAGCGGGCAATTCAATTCCTTCGCCAGCCCCTTCAGCGAACGGCTGATTTCCGAAATTTCCGTGGCGCGGTTCTCGCCCGCGCTGCTCGCGGACATCAGCTGCAGGTAGTCGATGATGATCAGGCCAAGCTGGCCGCATTGCCGCGCCAGCCGGCGTGCGCGGGCCCGGACTTCCATGGCGCTGAGCGCCGGCGTTTCATCGATATAGACCTGCGCGTCCTGCATCAGTTGCACGGCATGCGTGACGCGCGGCCAGTCCTCCGCGATCAGCTTGCCGGTACGCATGCGGTGCTGGTCGAGCATGCCGACGGAACCGAGCATACGCATCGCCAGCTGCACCGCGCCCATTTCCATAGAGAAGACGGCCACCGGCAGGCCCTGCTCGATCGCGACGTGCTCGCCGATGTTCATCGAGAACGAGGTCTTGCCCATGGACGGGCGGCCCGCGACGATGATCAGGTCGCCCGGCTGCAGACCGGACGTCATCTTGTCCAGGTCTGTAAAGCCCGTCGGCACGCCAGTCACGTCCGAATCGCTCTCGCGGTGGTACAGCTCGTCGATGCGCTCGACCACCTGCGTCAGCAACGGCTGGATCTCCTGGAAGCCAGCCGAACCGCGCGCCCCTTCCTGGGCGATCTTGAAGACCTTCGACTCCGCTTCGTCCAGGATCTGCCGCGCTTCCTTGCCCTGCGGATTCAGGGCCGCCGCGGCGATCTCGTCCGCGATGGACACCAGCTTGCGCAGCGTGGCACGCTCGCGGACGATCTCGGCATAGCGCCGGATGTTGGCCGCCGACGGCGTGTTGTGCGCCAGCGAGTTCAGGTAAGCGATGCCGCCGACATCTTCCGCCTTGCCGGCCGTGACCAGCGCTTCGTGCACGGTGATCACGTCGGCCGGCCGGGCCAGCCCGATCAGCTTGGCCATGTGCTGCCAGATCAGGCGGTGGTCGTGGCGGTAGAAGTCCTCTTCGACCAGCACGTCGGCGATACGGTCCCAGGCGGCGTTGTCCAGCAGCAGCCCCCCGAGGACGGATTGTTCCGCCTCGATGGAATGCGGCGGCACGCGCAGATATTCGAGCGTGGTGTCGGTGGGAGATGTCATCGGTTCATTCATGGTCGCAACGCGTCGGCCACGCGGAAGAAGCCCTGGATGTCGCGGGATCGCAGCCAGCCGAGCAACGGCCGCAGCGGCCACGCAATGACGCGCAGGAAGCGGCCCAGCCGCAACAGCCCCGCACGCACCTGGGGATCCGGGTTGATTTCGAAATAGGCATCCAGCATAACCTGCCCCAGACGCGGCATGACCGCCGACGGCAGTTTGCGCATCGAAAGCAGGGACGCCACCATCTGGAACAAATCGTAGGCCTGGCCCAGCGGCCGCGACAGCGCCTCGCCGATGTTCTCCTCGAAATCGATGCGCCAGATCTCGCCGTTGCGCACCGTGAGGTTGCGGATCTGCGCGCCCCCATGGCAGAAGCCGCGCTGATGGAACTCGGCCAGGTCGCGTCCGGCCTGGCGGGCCAGCTCCACGCGATATTCCTCGCTGCCGTGGCGCATCAACGCGTTCAGGTCGGTGCCGACGTGCTCCAGAACCAGCAGGCCGGGTTCCTGCCACCAGATGTCCGGCACGCGGCAATCGGCCGCGCGCAGGCGGCGCAGGCGCTCCGCTTCGTAGTCCAGGCCGTTGCGCAGCAGCACGCCAGGATTGGGAAACTCCCCAAGCACCAGCCGGCACCCCACGCCCAGGACGAACGCACGCACGTAGCGCAGGACATAGCCGATGCGCCCGCGCAGACTCTCGCGCCGGCGCTTGACGACGCATTGGACGCCATCGATCTCGACTTCATCCACCGACGGTTGCGGCGTCGCCCTGGATCGATCCAGCCAATCGCGCAAGCCGGCGGGCGGCGCTTCGTGTCGGGGCGGCAGGGTCAAAGCGAGTCCTGTGAGAATGACGGGTGGACAGCACGGGAAGTGCCGATGGTACGACGGCGTCCGCATCGCGGCGGTTTGGCGCATGCCCGCGCCACAAGGCAAAAATGCCCCATCGCGGGGCATTTTTTTGCAGCGGGTGCCGTCGATCGGCGGAACGCCGGACCATGCGTCCATACGTTCCAGCCAAAGGCCAGCGGCGCCTGAGCGCGCCGGCGCCGCGGGCTCAGGCCATTTCGCCTTCGACCACGACAGTGACGTCCGTCACCACGTCGGCGTGCAGGGCGACCTGCACGGGATACTCGCCGACGGCCTTCAGCGGACCGGCGGGCAGGCGCACCTGCGACTTCTCGACGTTGTCGAAACCGGCTTTGCGCATGGCTTCAACGATGTCGGCGCTGGTGACCGAACCAAACAGGCGGCCGTCCACGCCGGCCTTTTGCGAGATCTTGATCTGCTGGCCGGACAGGCGTTCGCCCAGGGCCTGGGCGGCGGCCAGGCGTTCGGCCTGGACTTTTTCGAGTTCGGCGCGGCGCGCCTCGAACGCTTCCTTGGCCGCCGCCGTGGCGCGTTGCGCCTTCTTCTGCGGGATCAGCCAGTTGCGAGCGTAGCCGTCACGGACACGGACGATATCGCCCAGGTTGCCCTTGCCGGGGACTTTTTCGAGCAGGATCACTTCCATCACGGGCTCCGGATCAATTGTGGTTGTCGGTGTAGGGCAACAGCGCCAGGAAGCGCGCACGCTTGATGGCGGTGTCCAGCTGACGCTGATAGTGGGCCTTGGTGCCGGTCAGGCGAGCCGGGATGATCTTGCCGTTTTCCTGGATGAAGTCACGCAGCGTGTCCAGATCCTTGTAGTCGATCTCTTCCACGCCGGCTGCCGTGAAACGGCAGAACTTGCGGCGCTTGAACAGCGGGTTCTGTTGCGCGAACTTGCGTTTTTCCTTGCGCTTACCGAAGAAAGCCATGATGTGCCTCTTGAATCGTTTGGGTCCTTGACCCGTATCTCTTACCTATGCAGGGCGATCCCTGCCCCATCGTTCCCATAACCGGTCCGGATATCCGGCGCCATCCCGGCCCTCACGCCACCGGCGGATCTCCGCCGGCCGCCAGCCGGGTAGCGCGCTGGACGTGCAGCCTGAGCTTGACCGCGCCCTGGCGCACGGGCGCCAGGAAACCCTGCACCTGCAGCGGCGTACCCAATTGGATGTCCGCCAGCATGAGGGCCAGGTCGCCCACGACCACCGCCTGTATCGTCAGTTCCACGCGACGGGGATGCCCCGCCTCGACGACTTCCGACACATGGCCCAGCGTCATCTCCAGTACCGGGATGCCGGCGGGCGTATGGCGCAGCGGCTCGCGTTCGAGAACCTGTGCGCTCAATGCGGTTTCATTCATGGTCCGCTCGCGCCGGGTCGCCCCGGCTGGATATCGGGCAGGTGGAACACCCTGCCGCTGAAACCGGTCTTGCAGCCTTGAATCAGCCGGATGGCCGACCGATTACTCGGCCTGAGCCGCGGCCGCTTCCGCCGAAGCCTTGCGCGCTTCTTCGCGCTCAACGGACTTCATCATGATCGACGGGGCGGTCTGGGCCTTCTTGGTCTTGATGACCAGGTGGCGCAGCACGGCGTCGTTGTAGCGGAAGGAGTGCTCCAGCTCGTCCAGCGTGGACTGGCTGCACTCGATGTTCAGGCACACGTAGTGGGCCTTGACCAGCTTCTGGATGGGGTAAGCCAGCTGGCGGCGGCCCCAGTCTTCCAGGCGGTGGACGGTACCGCCCTGGCCGGTGACCAGCGACTGGTAGCGCTCGACCATGGCGGGCACCTGCTCGCTCTGGTCGGGGTGAACGATGAACACTACTTCGTAGTGACGCATGGGTAAAACTCCTTGTGGATGTCCCTGACGCCGCCGCGCTCGCCATTGGGCATAGGCCATATGGGATTCCTTAGGGGATTCCGTATGAGGATTCCGCAAGAGGACTCCATATGGCCCGCCGGTTGATCGAACGGGAACCGCGTCCGGGGGGCAGCCCGCCGGACCAGCGAGTCGAAACGCCGCCATGGCGCACACCCCGATGCCGTCGTAGACAGCGAAGGCGCGGCGCTTGTGGCGGGCTTCGATCGCCGGGCGATCGAGCAAGAAAGCTCTCGATTATCGCCCGAATCGGGCTTTCGCGCAAGCTTCAGGCGGGTTGGGCGGGTCCCTGGCCTTCCACCACCGCGTAGGCGGAATGATTGTGGATGGACTCGAAGTTTTCCGCTTCGACCCGGTAGGCGCCTACTCCGGCGCGAACGGACAGACGCGCGGCAACGTCGCGAACGAGGTCCTCGACGAACTTGGGGTTGTCATAGGCGCGTTCCGTCACGAATTTTTCGTCGGGACGCTTGAGCAGCCCCCAGACCTCGCAGGACCCTTCATCCTCGATCAAACGGATGATTTCATCGACGCCCACTTCGTCGCCGATGCGCGCCGACACCGTGACGTGCGAGCGCTGATTGTGGGCGCCGTACTCGGAGATGGCCTTGGAGCAGGGGCACAGGCTGGTAAGCGGCACCTGGACGACGAGTTCGAAATCGACCTCGTCGCCGGCGGCGCGCGCGATCCACTGCACCTCATAGTCCATCAGACTCTGCACGCCGGAGACCGGCGCCGACTTATTGATGAAATATGGGAAAGCGGCGGTGATGTCGCCGCGCTGCGCATGCAGCAGCGGCAGCATTTCGCGCGCCATATCGCGGAAGGCGGCCGGCGTCATGGGAACCTGGCGGTACTTTTCCAGCAGCGCCACGAACCGCGACATATGGGTGCCCTTTTCCTGGGCCGGCAGGGCCACCGTCAACGTCCAGTTGGCCACGGTCGCCATGGCGCTGCCGTCGGCAGCCTGCACCAGCATGGGGTGGCGCACGCCACGAATGCCGACGCGCTGAATGGGGATGTGCCGGGTATCGGCCGAACTCTGGATGTCCGGCATGACGAGGGCGGGGTCGATAGGGGAATTCATTTGTCTGGCCTTTCACAAACGGGCTGCTCGAGCACCGTCCTGAATCTCGATGGTGGAGCATTATCCCCTAAAGACCTGCCCAGGGGCGGGAAAACCCTTTTACCCATAATGTCCCGCCGGGCGCATCGCACAGCCGGCACGGCGCCGCGCCGGCGCCAGCCTGCCGGATCAGCCGCGGTTCACTTTCTGGATCGGCCGGTCCAGCAGATGACCGAACCGGTTGCGCACGGCCGTTTCGATGCCATGCTCGTCCAGCCCCACCGCGGCCAGCAAGGCCTGCCGATCGCCATGGTCGATGAAACGATCGGGCAGGCCCAGCTGCAGGACCGGGATGGTGACGGCGGCGGCATTCAGGGCTTCGCAAACGGCGCTGCCGGCGCCGCCCATGATGGCGCCCTCTTCCACGGTGACGAGTGCGTCGTGGCGCGATGCGAGTTCACGCACCAGCGCCTCGTCCAGCGGCTTCACGAAGCGCATGTCGGCAACGGTGGCATCCAAAGCCTCCGCCGCCTTCTCCACCGCGGGCAGCAACGTGCCGAAGCACAGAATGGCGATCGTGGCGCCATGGCGCCGGACGACGCCCTTGCCGACCGGCACGTCGTCCAGGGTGGCGGGCACCTGCGCGCCTCGCCCGCCGCCGCGGGGATAGCGCACCGACGCGGGGCCGGGATAGCGGTAACAGGTGGTCAGCAGCAGCCTCGCTTCCGCCTCGTCGGATGGGGTCGCCACGACCATGTTCGGAATGCAGCGCAGATAGGCGATGTCGTAGTTGCCGGCATGCGTGGCGCCGTCGGCGCCGACCAGGCCGGCACGGTCCAACGCGAAAGTGACGTCCAGGTTCTGCAATGCCACATCGTGGATGAGCTGATCGTAGCCGCGCTGCAGGAAGGTCGAATAGATGGCCACCACCGGCTTCTGCCCCTCGCAGGCGAGTCCCGCAGCGAAAGTGACCGCATGCTGCTCGGCAATGCCAACGTCGAAGTAGCGCAAAGGATAGCGTTGCTCGAATTCGACCAGGCCGCTGCCTTCCCGCATGGCCGGCGTAATGCCGACCAGCTTCTCGTCCTGCTCCGCCATGTCGCACAGCCACTGGCCGAACACCTGCGTGAACGTCAATTTGGAAGGCGCCTTTGCCGGCACGATACCCACCGCCGGGTCGAACTTGCCCGGCCCGTGATACAGCACCGGGTCCGCTTCGGCCAGCTTGTAGCCCTGCCCCTTGCGCGTCACGACATGCAGGAATTGCAGCCCTTGCAGCGCCTTCAGGTTCTGCAGCGTGGGGATCAGCGCGTCCAGATCGTGGCCGTCGATGGGCCCGACATAGTTGAAGCCGAATTCCTCGAACAGCGTGGCCGGCGTGACCATGCCCTTGGCGTGTTCTTCTATGCGCCGGGCAAACTCCAGCACCGGGGGCACATGCTGCAACACCGCCTTGCCCATATTCTTGGCGGCCGCGTAGAAGCGCCCGGACATCAGCCGGGCCAGATAGCGGTTCAGCGCCCCTACCGGCGGCGAGATCGACATATCGTTGTCGTTCAGGATCACCAGCAGATTGATGTTCGGCGTGACGCCCGCATTGTTCATGGCTTCGAACGCCATGCCCGCCGACATGGCGCCGTCGCCGATCACCGCGATGTGCTGACGCGACACGCCCGCGTTGCGGGAGGCCACCGCCATGCCGAGCGCGGCGGAAATCGAGGTCGATGAATGCGCCGTACCGAAGGCGTCGTATTCCGATTCGCTGCGGCGCGGAAAGCCGGAAATGCCGCCTTCCTGGCGCAGGCGCGCCATGCCTTCGCGGCGGCCGGTCAGGATCTTGTGGGGATACGACTGGTGGCCCACGTCCCAGACGATGCGGTCGTCCGGCGTATCGAAAACGGTGTGCAGCGCCAGCGCCAGCTCGACGGTGCCCAGGTTGGACGACAGATGGCCGCCCGTGCGGGAAACCGAAGCCAGGATGAACGCGCGCAGTTCATCGGCGAGCTTCTTCAGGGCGCGCCGGTCCAGCCGCTTCAGGTCCGCAGGGCTATCGATGGTTTCCAATAAGTCAGTGGTCATGCTTTTCGCAACCCAGGGCGGGGCGCCGCAGGCGGCCGAACGCCGCTTCAGCGATCCCGCAATACGATGAAATCGGCCAGCTCCGCCAGCCGCGCGCGCCCTTCTCCGAGCGGGGTCAACGCATCCAACGCCGCCGCGCGCAAGTCCTGTGCGAAGGCCCGCGCCTGATCCAGGCCCAGCAGCGATACATAAGTTGGCTTGTTCTCCGCCGCGTCCTTGCCGGCCGTTTTGCCCAGCCGGCTGGTATCCGCCGTCACATCGAGGATGTCGTCCACCACCTGAAACGCCAGTCCGATCGCCTGCGCATAATCGTCCAGTGCCTGCCGGGCGCTGGAACTGGCGCCCGACACGATGCCGCCCAGCGCCACGCTGACGGCCAGCATGGCGCCGGTCTTCATGCCGTGCATGGTCTGCAATTCGTCGCGGTCCAGCGCACGGCCGACACTCTCCAGATCGATCGCCTGCCCGCCCGCCATGCCCAGACTGCCCGAGGCGCGGGCCAGCACCTTGGTCGCCTGGACCACGAGCGCCGGGGCGATGGGCATTTCGGCCAGCAGCTCGAATGCCAGCGGCTGCAGCGCGTCGCCCACCAGCATGGCGGTGGCGTCGTCGTATTGCACGTGCACGGTGGGCCGCCCGCGGCGCAACGTGTCGTTGTCCATGCATGGCAGGTCGTCATGCACGAGCGAATAGGCATGTATCAGCTCGACCGCGGCCGCGGCGCGATCCAGCGAGGCGTCGATCGCGGCGGCATGGCCGGTTACCGGGCAGGCCTGACCGGCGGCGTACACGAGCGCGGCGCGCACGCGCTTGCCGCCTCCCAGCACCGCATAGCGCATGGCTTCATGCAGACGCGCCGGCACCGTGTCTACGGACGGCAGCAATTCATCGAGCGTGCGCTCGACATGCGCGGCGCGGTCCGCCAGCCAGTCCTGGAAAGCGAGATGGGCGTGCTTCATCCGTTCGATTCGTCGTCCAGCGCGTCGGGGTCCAGGGGGCGCAACAGGTCGCCTTCCAGCACCCGCACCTGTTGCTCCGCCTGCGCCAGGCGCTCCTGGCAGATGCGCGTGAGCTCGACGCCGCGGCGGTAGGCCGCCAGCGATTCCTCCAGCGGCAGGGAACCGTCTTCCATGGCGGCGACGAGCGCTTCCAATTGCGCCAGGGCCGTTTCGAAGTCCTGGGGCAACGGCGCCTCGCCACGTCCGCCCGACGCCGCTGCGGAAGAATCGTTCTGCTGATCGGCTTGCGTGGGGGCCAAACGTGTCTCCGTTGAGATGCGCGTGAATAATCCTGGAATTGTACGAGATCGGGGCGGGGGCGGCCTCTGGCCAACCCCGATTGCATTCGGGACGACGCATTCTTATAGTCGTCCGGGCCCGGCTCGAAACAATCCGTATCGACCGCAATCCTGCGGGGGGCGGACAACACCGGCGCCACGGCGCGCCGCAACACAAGGGGAAAGCCATCCATGCATGCCTGGTTGAAAATCATCGCCGCCACCGCCCTGGCGGCGGCCTGCGGTATCGCGCAAGCACAGGACTATCCATCCCGCCCGATCAAGGTCGTCTCGCCCTTTCCGGCTGGCGGCGCGACGGACGTCCTGACGCGGCTTCTGGCCGAGCGGATGAGCAAGGATCTGGGCACGTCCATGATCGTCGAGAACCGGGCGGGCGCCGGCACGACCATCGGCGCATCCTACGTCCAGCGTGAACCGGCCGACGGCTACACCATCCTGATGGCCACCAACTCGACGCTGGTGACGAACCGCTTCCTGTACAAGTCATTGCCCTACGACCCGGATGGGTTCGCGCCCATCGGCATGGTGGGTATCGGGCCGCTCGTCCTGCTGTCCAGCCCGAAGACGCCTTTCGGCAACGTCAAGGAACTGGTGGACTACGCCCACAAGCATCCCGGCAAAGTGACCTTCGCCACCTTCGGGCCCGGCACGTCGTCGCATCTGGCTGCCGAGCTGTTCAAGAGCCAGACCGGCACCGACATGCTGCACGTGCCCTTCAAGGGCGCCACGCAGGCCTTGCCCGCGCTCATCGCCGGCGACGTGGATATCTTCTTCGATATGGTGGCGACCGGCATGCCGCAGGCGGACGCAGGCAAGGTGAGGGTGTTCGGCATTACCAGCACGCAGCGGCTGGACAGCGAACCGAAGCTGCCGACGCTCGCCGAACAAGGCTATCCAAAGTTCGACATGACGGCCTGGTTCAGCTTCGTGGCGCCGCCGCACACGCCCGAAACGGCGCTGACGAAGCTGCGCGCCGCACTGATGGAAGCGCTGAAGGACGAGACCGTCCGCAAAAAGATGCTCGATATGGGCATACAACCGGCATCGGGCACCGCGGAGGCATTGATCAGCCAGATGAAGGCCGAACAGCCCGTCGTTCAGCAGCTGGTGAGGCAGGCGAACATCGTCCTGCAATAGGCCGAAGCGCGCGCCGGCCGCAGGAGACGTCCGGCGCCGGCGCGGTGACGGGGACTGGGGTACAATACGCAATTCACTCGATCGGCCAGACCGATTTTTCTTCGCGCCAGAACGGATTCGTGCCGTCCTGGCTTTTTTATCCGAGCGGAGGGAATCATGACCGACATTGGTCGGATGGCGCAATTCGTGCCAGCTCGCACCCAGCTACCCGTCAGTGCCTACTTTGACGAAGCCCGCTTCCGGCGCGAGCAAGAACGTATCTTCAAACAATCCGCGCTTTACGTTGGTCATCGGAAGATGGTGCCCGAAGTGGGCGACTGGCGCACGCTCGTCCAGGAAAACGGCGGCCGGGCCCTCGTCCATACCTCCGAGGGCGTGGAGCTGATTTCCAACGTTTGCCGCCACCGCCAGGCCCTGATGCTGGGCGGCGTCGGCGGACAGGCCGATCCCGCCGGCAATCTGAAGGCCACCGGCGGCAATATCGTCTGCCCTCTGCACCGCTGGACCTACAGCCCGCAGGGCGAGCTGCTGGGCGCCCCCCAGTTCGAAAGCACGCCATGCATGAAGCTGGACCGCTTCCGCCTGCGCGATTGCCATGGGCTGCTGTTCGAAGGCCCGCGCGACCCGGCGCAGGATCTGGGCGGGCTGTTCGCGCGTCCGGAGTTCGATTTCGGCGACTACGTGCTGGACCACGTGGAAATCCACCAGTGCAACTACAACTGGAAGACCTTCATCGAGGTCTATCTCGAGGATTACCACGTCGGCCCCTTCCACCCGGGGCTGGGCCGCTTCGTCACGTGCGATGACCTGACATGGGAATTCGGCGCCTGGCACAGCGTGCAGCGCGTCGGCGTCCATCAGGCTCTGGCCAATCCGGGATCGGACGTCTACCGTGCGTGGCATGACCGGCTGCTGGATTACCGGCAGGGGCAGGCGCCGGATTTCGGCGCGATCTGGGCCACGTACTTCCCGACGCACATGATCGAGGTCTACCCGCACGTGCTGGTCCTTTCGACGCTGCATCCCCGCGGCCCGCAGGACACCGTGAATGTGGTCGAGTTCTACTATCCCGAAGAGATCGCCGCCTTCGAACGCGAATTCGTGGAAGCGCAACAGGCCGCTTACATGGAAACCGCGAAAGAGGACGACGAAATCGCCGAACGGATGGACGCCGGCCGCAAGGCCTTGATGGAGCGCGGCGTTACCGAAGCGGGGCCGTACCAGTCGCCCATGGAAGACGGCATGCAGCACTTCCACGAGTGGTACCGGCGCATCATGGAAGAAACCGATCCGCACCCGTGACGCTGGGCCGCGCCGCACCGGCGGCGCTTTCTGGAGCTTCGCTGCGACAGCACCGCGGGCCGGCTATCCGGCCCGCGATTTTTTGGCTGGGCCGGATAGCCGGCCCGCGATTTTTTTCAACCGGGCCGGTTATCGCCTCCGCGACTTTTCGACTGGGCGGCGGCCCCGGCCCCCGATTTTTCGGGACCGGCCCGCCTGCCCGTGCGGCGATATCCCGGCAGCGGCCGCTTTCCCGTTGCCGCGAAATCCCGATCGGGCAGCCGTCAGCCCTTTTCCCTGGGCCGCGATGGGTCGCTGATCCATTCGCTCCATGAACCCGGGTAGAGCCGCGAGCCGCCAAGGCCGGCGACTTCCATGGCGAAGAGGTTCGCAGATGCCGTAATGCCGGATCCGCACTGGTGAACGATGGATTCGGGGGGACGATCCCCAATGACGGCGATGAACTCCTGCCGCAATTGCGCCGGCGACTTGAAGCGGCCGTCCGCCTCAAGGTTGTCGGTGTAGGGCCGGTTCAGCGCACCCGGGATGCGGCCCGCTTCCGGGTCGATGGGCTCCACTTCCCCGCGGTAGCGGGCGGCGGCGCGCGCGTCGACGAGCGTAAAGGACTTGCTTCGCAGGTTGGCCAGGACCGCGTCGGCGTCCACGGCCTGCACCAGCGGCGCCCGCACGACGGCCTGGGCCGGCGCCTCGGGCTGTGGCGCCGGGCCGCTTTCGACGGGCAACCCGCCTGCCGTCCAGGCTTGCCAACCGCCATCCAGAACGGCGACGCGATCGTGGCCGATCCAGCGCAGCAGCCACCACAGATGCGCGGCGAACTGGCCCCCGCTGGCGTCGTATCCGACGACCAGCGTCTCGGGCCGCACGCCGTGCGCAGCCATCAGGCCCGCCAGCGCCGCGCGGTCCGGCAGCGGATGCCGTCCGTTGCGGCCGGTGCGGGGTCCGGCCAGTTCGGTTTCGTTGTCCAGGAAGCGCGCGCCCGCGACGTGCGATTCCTCGTACTGGCGCCGCCCCGCGGCGAAATCGCCCAGGTCGTGCCGTACGTCGAAGACGCGCACGTCCGCGTCGTTCAACCGGGCGGCCAGCTCGGATGCGGATATCAGTGGAGCGGGACGCATCGCCGTTTCTCCTGTCATGCCTGCTTCTCCTTTTTCGCCGCCGACCCGGCTCGCGTTTCCCGCATGGTGCGCCAGATGGAAAGCAAGCCCGCGGCGATGATCAAGCCCATGCCCACCCAGGCGATTTCGTCCAGATGATCATGCCAGAAGGCCATCCCGAGGACGGCCGCGAAAATGATGGTGGTGTACTGCAAGGCGGCCGTCAACAGCGCAGAGCCCAGGCCGAAGGCGCGAGTCATGGCCAGCTGGCCGAACAGGCCGGCCACGCCGATCCCGGTAAGGGCAACATAGCCGGTGGCGTCCGCGCCGCCCCACCCTTCCGCGAACAGACCCACGGCGCTGCTCAGGGAAACGGCGCAGGAAAAGAAAAGAACCGTCCGCCATTCGGGTTCGCCGATACGGCCGAGTTCGCGGATCTGCATCATGGCGACCGCGGCGGCGCCCCCGGCGCCCAACCCGAGCAAGGCGGCCAGCCACTGGTCGTCCCCGATGCTGGGACGAAGGACGGCGATCACGCCCAGGAAACCCAGGCCCACCGATATGATCCGGACCATGTCGCGCTGGGCCCCGCCCCACCCCAGCATCCAGGCCGCAATGAAGAGCGGCGACGTATAGGTGAGGCTGGTGGCCGTAGCCAGCGGCAGATGAGACAGGGCGAAAAATCCCAGCCACATCGAGCTGACGCCGGCGACGTTGCGCCAGACGTGGAGCTTCCAGCTGCTGGGAACGATGGACTGGCGTGCGGCGCGTGCCCAAACCAGCAGGAGTACGACCGACGGCAGCCCGCGGAACAGGACAACCTGGGATAGCGACGCGTTGTGTTCCGTTGCCAGCTTCACGCAGGACCCCATGATGGCGAACATGAGGGACGCCAACAACATCCAGAGAGCCTGCATGGGACGGGAACGCGCGTAGGTAGGGTTGCAAGGAAGCGATACTATACTCTGCCGCTGGCTTCGGCCCCTCCGCGTGTCGGCATCGCAGGATGCCCAATGCCGCAGCGAACTTTTCAATACGCTGCGGAACCTGGACCAAGACGGGTCGTCAAAGCTACATCGCTCGCAAAGGGACCATAAAAACCATGAAACGCATTGTTTTGTTCGTGCTCACCAACCTGGCCGTCATGCTCGTGCTGTCGGCCACGCTGCGCATTCTGGGGATCGACCGTTATCTGACCATGAACGGGCTGAACGTCAGCCAGTTGCTGGTCTTTTCCGTGGTCGTCGGCTTTACCGGCGCCATCATTTCGCTGCTCATGAGCAAGTCCATGGCCAAGTGGAGCACGGGGGCGCAGGTGATCGCCCCCAATGCGCCGCGCACCCAGCAGGAGGCCTGGCTGCTCGACACGGTGCACCAGCTTGCCGACCGCGCCGGCATTGGCCGGCCGGAAGTGGCGATTTACGAAGGCCCCCCCAACGCATTCGCCACAGGCGCATTCAAGAACGATGCGCTGGTGGCCGTCAGCACGGGCTTGCTGGAAAGCATGACGGAAGAAGAAGTGACGGCCGTCCTGGGCCATGAAGTTGCGCACATCGCCAACGGCGACATGGTCACGCTGACGCTGATCCAGGGCGTGGTCAACACCTTCGTCGTTTTCCTGGCGCGCGTCGTGGGCTATTTCATCGACAAGGCCGTGTTCCGCAGCGAACGCGGCATCGGGCCTGGCTACTACATCACTGTGATCGTCTGCGAAATCCTGTTCGGGATCGTCGCGTCCATCATCGTTGCCTGGTTCTCCCGCCAGCGGGAATACCGCGCCGACGCCGGGTCGGCGCACCTGCTGGGTTCGCGCGATCCCATGATCCGCGCGCTGGCGCGCCTGGGCGGGCTGGAATCGGGTCCGCTGCCGAAGTCCTTCGAGGCGTCCGGCATCGCCGGCGGCGGCGCCATCAGCGCGCTGTTCGCCTCGCACCCGCCGATCCAGTCCCGCATCGCCGCGTTGCAGCGGGGGTAGAGGTCCACCCCCGAAGCGCTATCGCGCTTCCCCCTCAAGGGGGCGACGCTGGCGGACCGGCGGAGCCGGATCCGCGGCGTCCCCGATCGTGGGGCACCGTGGTTTATTGGGAGCGGCGCTGGCGGACCGGAGGGGGAAGTCCACCCCCGAAGCGCTGTCGCGCTTCCCCCTCGAGGGGGCGACGCTGGCGGACCGGCGGAGCCGGATCCGCGGCGTCCTGGGGCTGGCGGCACCATCTTTCTGGCGGCTGGCGTTCTCGTTCTTTGGGCGTCAGCACTCGACGATGTTGACGGCCAGGCCGCCGCGGGCGGTTTCCTTGTATTTGGTTTTCATGTCGGCGCCGGTTTCCCGCATCGTCTTGATGACGGAGTCCAGCGACACGTAGTGGTGTCCGTCCCCGCGCAGGGCCATGCGGGCGGCGTTGACAGCCTTGATCGACGCCATCGCGTTGCGCTCGATACAGGGTATCTGCACCAGACCGCCGACCGGGTCGCAGGTGAGTCCCAGGTTGTGCTCCATGCCGATTTCCGCGGCATTCTCGACTTGCGACACCGTGCCGCCCAGCACGGCGGCAAGGCCGCCGGCCGCCATCGAGCAGGCGACGCCGACTTCGCCCTGACAGCCGACCTCCGCGCCGGAGATCGAGGCATTGAACTTGTACAGCAGACCAATGGCGGCCGCGGTGAGCAGGAAGTCGTGGATTCCGGCCCGGCTGGCGCCGGGCACGAAGCGATCGTAGTAGTGCAGCACGGCGGGGATGATGCCCGCCGCGCCGTTGGTGGGAGCGGTAACCACACGGCCGCCAGCGGCGTTTTCCTCGTTCACCGCGATCGCGTAGAGATTGACCCAGTCCATGACCGACAGGGGATCGGACAAGGTGCGTTCCGCGCGCTGCGTCAGGCTGCGGTAAAGCTCCGGCGCCCGGCGCCGCACGCGCAACGGACCCGGCAGTTCGCCGTCGGCGTCCGGATTGTCCTGGCCGCAACCGCGCGCGACGCACTGCTGCATGACTTCCCAGATGCGGTCCAGACCGGCCCGGACTTCGTCTTCGGTGCGCCAGACCTGCTCGTTGCGCATCATCAGCCCCGCCACGCTCAAGCCGGAGTCGGCGGCCATTTCGAGCAGCTCGCGGCCGGTGCGGAAAGGGAAAGGCAACTGGTCGTGCGCCGCGATCACCTGTGTGTTCGACGCGCCCGCCGTGACGACGAACCCGCCGCCCACTGACAGATAGCGCGATTCGCGCAGCGACGCGCCGTCGGCGTCGAACGCGTGGAACTTCATGCCATTGGGATGCTCGGCCATCGCCTCGCGCCGGTAGAACAGCAGATGTTCCTTTTCGATGAAGGGCACGCGGTGCTGGCCGAGCAGCGGCAGGACGCGGCTTGCGCGCACCGCTTGCAGCATGCCGGCGATCGCGGAGGGGTCGACCGTATCGGGCGCCTCGCCCATCAGCCCGAGCATGACGCCCTTGTCGGTGCCGTGACCCTTGCCGGTGGCGCCGAGCGAACCGTATAGCTCGGCGCGCACGCTGGCGACCCTGGGCAACAGCCCGTCCCGCTGCAAGCCCTGGGCGAACAGCAAGGCGGCGCGCATGGGACCAACGGTGTGGGAGCTGGAAGGACCGATGCCGATCTTGAATAAATCGAAAACTGAAACCGCCACGATGGCTCCACGAACGTTGCGCATTTCCGGGCACCCCGCGTGCCGGCCGCTCGTTATGATAGCCCGCGCAGCATCGCCCGAGCCATCCATGCGCAGGCAACGCGGCGGCGGAACGAATGAGAACGTTTTCAACGATTGTGCGTTCCGGGGGACGGAACCGTGCGATCATTGGGGACTGCCGCAAAAGGCGGCCGGCAGCCCCCTCTTTTCGATCGTTTCGCAACAGGCGCAAGACCCATGTCCGGACTCCTCACCCTGCTCGACTTCGCTGGCTATGTCGCGTTGCTGCTCTGGGGCGTCCATATGGTGCAGACCGGCGTTCAACGCGCGTTCGGCGCCGCCCTCGGGGCCGCGCTCGGGCGGGCGCTTGGGACACGGCTGCGCGCCTTTGCCGCCGGTCTGGGGATCACGGCCGCGCTGCAAAGCAGTACGGCAACCGGGCTCATGATCACCGGCTTCGCCGCTGGCGGAGTGGTCGGCCTGGTGCCGGCCTTGTCCGCCATGCTCGGCGCAAACGTCGGCACGACGCTCATCGTGCAGCTGCTGTCCTTCGACCTCACGGCCCTGGCGCCCGTCCTGATCCTGTGCGGCGTGTGGATGTTCCGCCGCTATCCGCCGGGCCGCACGCGCGATCTCGGGCGCGTGTTCATCGGTCTGGGCCTGCTGCTGATGTCGCTGCACTCCCTGGTCGACCTGTTCATCCCCTTCCAGAATGCGCCTTTGCTGCGCATCGTGCTGCAGGCTTTGGCGACTCAGCCATTCGCCGCGATGGCGGTGGCGGCGGTGCTGACGTGGGCAGCCCATTCCAGCGTCGCGATGGTGGTGCTGATCATGTCGATGGCGACTCACCAATTGGTGCCGCCGGAGGCCGCGTATGCCATGGTGCTGGGCGCGAACCTGGGCACCGCGATCAATCCGATGCTGGAGGGCGTGACCGGCGACGATCCCGCGGCACGCCGCCTGCCGCTGGGAAATCTCCTGACGCGCGCGGCCGGCGTCGTGCTGGGCCTGGCGGTGCTGCCGTGGGTGGACACCTGGATGCACGCGCTGGGCGCGGACGATCCATCACGCGCGGTGGCCAATTTCCATACGCTGTTCAACACGGTGATCGCGATCGTGTTCCTGCCGGCGCTCGCGCCCTACGCCGCCCTGCTGACGCGCTGGCTGCCGAAACGGGTGGACCCGGACGATCCCGCGCGGCCGCAGTACCTGGACGAGTCCGCGCACGACGTGCCTGCCGTCGCACTGGGCAATGCATCGCGCGAAGCGCTGCGCATGGCCGATATGCTGCAGACGCTTTTGCTGGTGGCGCGCGCCGGATTCAAGCGCGACAACCGCCATCGCATGGCCCAGGCCAAGCAGCTCGACACGGCGGTCGACAAACTGGAAACCGCGATCACGCTCTACCTGGCCACGCTGGATCGGGAAAACATGACCAGCGAGGACACGCAGCGCATGGAACAGATCCTGGCCTTCACCAGCAATATCGGCCATGCGGCGGACATCGTCTACAGCGGGCTGCTTTCTCACGCCGCGCGTTTGCGCAAGCAGGGATGGACCCTGGCGCCGGATCAGCGCGCGCAGCTGGATGAATCGCTGGGGCACCTGCTGAGCAACGAACGCCGATCGGCGGCGCTGTTCGTCAATGCCGACCTGCGCCAGGCGCGCGCCCTCGCCGGAGAAAAAGAACGGTTCCGCGCACTGGAAGCACAGGCGTCCGAAGCGCACCTGGACAAGATCAAGTCCGGTCACATCGAAGCGGCGGAAGTCGGCCAGCTTTACCTGGATATCTTGCGCGATGTGAAAGGCGTCAATTCCTACCTTGTCGGGGCGGCTGCATATCCGGTACTCGCAAAAGAAGGCGAGCTGCTGCCGAGCAGGCTGCGGGAAAGCGCTAATTGAGACCACCCCCGAAGCGCTGACGCGCTTCCCCCTCAAGGGGGCGCGCCTTGCGGACCGGCAAAGCCGAGGGGAAGGGCCCACCCCCGAAGCGCTGACGCGCTTCCCCCTCAAGGGGGCGCGCCTGCGGACCGGCAAAGCCGGATCCGCGGCGCCCCGGCTGCCCTGCTTCTTGTGCAGCGTAGTGGCAACCCTGGGGGTGACGCGCTTTCCCTCAAGCGCGGCGCGTTTTCGTTTTATTTCAGGTACTGGGCGAACCAGGCGAGCATTTTGGACCAGGCGTCCTTGGCGTCCTTTTCGTTGTAGCTGGGACGATAGTCGGCCAGGAAGGCGTGGCCGGAGTCGGGGTAGACGTCGATGCGGGATGCCTTGGCGTGCGCGTTGCCGGCGGCCAGGCGCTGTTTCATCAGGTCCACGTCGGCCAGGGGGATGCTATGGTCCTGGCCGCCGTACAGGCCCAGGACGGGGCCGTGGAGTTCCTGCGCGATGTCGACGGCGTTGCGCTTGATCAGGGGGCCGTGGCCCTGGGTGAGCTTGCCGTACCAGGCGACGCCGGCTTTTACCTTGGGGCTGTACGCGGTGTACATCCACGTGATGCGGCCGCCCCAGCAGAAGCCCGTCACTCCCACGCGGCTGTCATCGCCGCCGTGCTGCGCGGCCCAGGCCACGCTGGCGTCCAGATCGGCCATGACCTGTTCGTCGGGAACCTTGGAAACGATGTCCTGGATCAGCGTCGGGATATCCGTGTAGGTGGACGCGTCGCCCTGGCGCTCGTACAGGTTCACCGCGATGGCGAAATAGCCCTCCTTGGCAAGCCTGCGGCAGATGTCCTGGATGTGTTCGTGTATGCCGAAGATCTCCTGCACCACGCAAACGATGGGCACGTTGGTTTTGCCTTCCGGCGTGGCGTAGTAGGCCGGGACGGTGCCGTCCTTGACTGGCAGATCGATCAGACCGTGCGTCAGACCCTCAGGGCTGGTGTGGATGGCCGTGCTCTGGACGTTGCCTGCGGCGGGAGAAAAACTCATGGCGGTATCCTCTGGCTGGTTGGTGCATGGGCGAAAGGCGCCGGTCCGCGCGCGGCTGGGGCGCCGTTCATCCGGCGCCTTTCATCGACGCCGTTCAGCCGATTATGCCCCGCATTGGCTTAAGCTTGGCTGGCGAGCCCGTCCACGGGCCGCTCAGCGGCCATCGCCGCGCGAGACGGCGCGCCATAGCGCGAACCCGGCCATTGCGGCCATGCCCCATTTCAGAAGCGTTTCCAGCCGGCGTCCCTGCGGCGGCAGGCCGCCGTCGATGCGGTGGCCGGTCGAAGGCGCGAACAGGTTGCCATCCGTCATGGCCGCGGGGTGAGCGCGCCGGAATCCGGCGTCCATCAGGCGCCGCGCGACGCGCGCCGAAAGGTCCGGCGTCACCATGTGCGCCAGCCGTGCCGGCCAGGCCACGCTGCCGAGCATTGTCGAGGGACGGGGGCGGCGAGCCAGCGCGACCAGCGCGGCGGCAACGTCGCGCGGGTCAAGCATGGGCAACGTCGGCCGCAATCTTCGTCCGGAGTAGTTGGCGGCGTGCGTGAGTCCCGGCGTATCGACGAAGGTCGGATAGACCTCGCACACCGCGATACCCGGCATATCGGAAAGTTCCGCCCGCAGCGATTCGGAGAAACCGCGCAGGGCGAACTTGCTGGCGGCGTACGAGGCCGCATAGGGCGTGGCCGCCCACCCGCCGACGGAAACCATATTGATCAGCACGCCGCGCCCACGTTGGCGGAAATGCCGCAGGGCCACGTGGCTGCCGTACAGATGGCCCAGCAGGTTGGCTTCGATCACACGGCGGTGTGCCTTGAGGGGAACCTCGTCGAAACGGCCCACCGCCCCCGTCCCGACGTTATTGATCCAGACGTCGATGCCGCCGAAGGTTTCGATTGCGCTGTCCGCCAGCGCAAGCATCTGATCGGGTTCCGTCACGTCGGTGGGCACCGCCAGCGCCGATGCGCCGGCGCGTTGGCAGGATTGCGCGACGCTTTCCAGCGCGTCGCGATCCCGGGCGGCCAGCACCAGGCTTGCGCCCTCGCGGGCGAATGCGAGCGCGGTCGCCCGTCCTATGCCGCTGGATGCGCCGGTGAGAACAACGGTAAAGGGAGACTGGTTCGCCATCGCCGTGGACCTTGGTTGAGGTACCGGCGGCGTAGCACCGCGCGTGCCGATCCGGGGCGACCCCGGCGCGGGCGATATATCAGTGCGCCTGCTCCCAGTTCTTGCCCACGCCGACTTCCGCGACCAGCGGCACCCGAAGCTGCGCCACGTTGCACATCAAACCCGGCAGCTCGGCCTTGACCAGTTCGGCCTCGGCTTCGGGCACTTCGAGCACCAGTTCATCGTGCACCTGCATGATCATGCGGGTCAGCAGTTTTTCCCGGGCAATCCATTGATGCACCGCGACCATGGCCATCTTGATCAGATCGGCCGCGGTGCCCTGCATGGGGGCGTTGATGGCCGCGCGCTCGGCGGCCTGGCGGCGCGGCCCGGAGCCGCCGCGGATTTCGGGCAGCCAGAGACGCCGTCCGAACACCGTTTCGACGAAGCCCTGCTCGCGCGCCAGGACGCGCGTGGATTCCATGTACTGCGCCACGCCCGGATAGCGCGCGAAGTAGCGGTCGATGTACGCCTGTGCGGCGTCGCGGGTGATGCCCAGGTTCGCCGCCAGGCCAAACACGCTCATGCCGTAGATCAACCCGAAATTGATCGCCTTGGCCGCCCGCCGCTGTTCGGCCGCAACGGCTTCCAGGGGAACGCCGAAGACTTCGGCCGCGGTTGCGCGGTGGATGTCCTCGCCGGCGGCGAAGGCCTGCTGCAGATTGGCATCGTCGGACACGTGCGCCATGATCCGCAGCTCGATCTGCGAATAATCGGCAGACATAAGGACGCCGTGCTCCGCGATGAAGGCTTCGCGCACGCGCCGGCCCGCGGGCGTGCGCACCGGGATGTTCTGCAGATTGGGCTCCGAAGACGCCAGACGCCCCGTGATCACGGCCGCCTGCGCGTAATGCGTATGCACGCGTCCCGTGGCGGGATTGATCATGCGGGGCAGCTTGTCCGTATAGGTGGACTTGAGCTTCGAAAGTCCGCGGTATTCCAGCAATACCTGCGGCAACGGATAATCCTGCGCCAGTTTGCTGAGCACTTCCTCGTCGGTCGATGGCGCGCCGCTGGCGGTTTTGCGGACCACCGGCAATTGCATGCGGCCGAACAGGATTTCGCCCAATTGCTTGGGCGAATTCAGGTTGAACGGCTGACCGGCCAGCTCATAGGCCCGCTGCTCCAGGGTCAGCATCTCCTGGCCCAGCGCATGGCTTTGCCGGGCCAGTTCTTCGGCATCCACGCGCACGCCGGTGCGCTCGATATCGGTCAGGACTTCGGAAACCTGCAGTTCCAGCCTGTAGATGCGCTCCAGCCCCGGGTTGGCGCTGACGCGCGGGCGCAGGATGGCGTGCATCTGCATGGTGAAATCGGCGTCCTCGGCGGCGTAATGGCCGGCGCGATCCACCGCGACTTCGTCAAAGCAAATTTGGCTGGCGCCCTTGCCGCACAGTTCCTCGTAGGTGACGCCGCTGCGTCCGAGCCAACGCTGCGCCAGGTCGGCCAGGCTGACGCCGCGATGCGACTCCAGCACATACGCCTGCAGCATGGTGTCTTCTGCGACGCCGGCCAGGCGTATGCCTTCATTGGCAAGCACGTGCGCGTCGTACTTGGCGTTATGCAGCAGCTTGGGCACGGCCGGGTCTTCGAGCCAGAAGCGCAGGCGCTGCAGGACTTCGTCCTTGGGCAGTTGCTGGCCGGCCTCCGGTCCCCGGTGGGCGACCGGGATATACGCCGCCACACCGGGCGCGATCGCGAACGAAATGCCGACCAGCCGGGCCTGCATTTCGTCAAGCGACGTGGTTTCCGTATCGACGGCGGCCAGGGGCGCGGCGCGCAGCTTTTCCAGCCAATCGTCGAAGGCCGCCCAATCGGTGATGATCCGGTAGTCGGTCTGCTCGGGCGCCGCGGGGCGCTCGGGCGCCACCCGCGAGTCGCCCGTGGGAACGCGTTCGCTCTCGCCGCTGATTTCGCGCAGCCAGGTGCGGAAGCCATAGCGTTCGTACAGCGCCAGCAAGGCTTCCTTGTCTTCCTCGGCGGGCACCAGCCCTTCGGGACCGGATACCACCGCGCTCAGGTCGCAGTCGCAGCGCACCGACAGCAGCTTGCGGGTCAGCGGAAAGTTCGGAATGGCGTTGCGCAGATTGTTGCCGGCCACCCCTTTGATCGAATCGGCGGCTTCAATCAGCCTTTCGATGGAGCCGTATTCCGTCAGCCATTTGACGGCGGTTTTCGGGCCGACTTTGTCCACGCCCGGCACGTTGTCCACCGTATCGCCGATAAGCATCAGGTAATCGACGATGCGTTCGGGCGGCACGCCGAACTTCCGCACCACGCCAGCCGGATCCAGCGTCTCGTTGGTCATGGTGTTGACCAGCGTGACGTGCTCGTTCACCAGCTGCGCCAGATCCTTATCGCCCGTGGACACGATCGTTTTCAGGCCATGTTCCGTCGCGATGCGGGCCAGCGTGCCGATCACGTCATCGGCTTCCACGCCTTCGACGGCGAAAACGGGCCATCCGAGCGCGCGCACCGTTTCGTGTATCGGCTCGATCTGCGCCGCCAGGTCGTCCGGCATGGGCGGCCTGTGCGACTTGTACTCGGGATACAGGTCGTCACGGAAGGTTTTGCCACGGGCATCGAAAATGCATGCCGCATATTGCGCGTCATAGTCCTGCTTCAGCTTGCGCAGCATATTGATCACGCCGTACAGCGCTCCCGTGGGTTCGCCCTGGGCGTTCCGCAAGTCGGGCATGGCATGATAGGCGCGGTACAAATAGCTAGAACCGTCAACCAGCAACAGGGTTTTATTCATGATCAAAAAAACAGATGGCAGGGAGACGCCCGCCGGCAAGCAAATACCGGTGATTATGTCAGAGATACTGACAGCGGCTGAGAAGCTGCGCGACCTCGGTCCGGCCGTCAGCATTTTCGGCAGCGCGCGTGTCAGCCGCGATTCCCCTTACTACGAAAAATGCGAAGCGCTTTCCAGCGCCCTCGCCCAGGCAGGCTTCGCGGTCATCGCGGGCGGCGGCCCGGGCATCATGGAAGCCGCCAACAAAGGCGCCTACGATGCCGGCGGCACCAGCGTTGGCTTGAACATCGTGCTGCCCCATGAGGCCAACAACAACGAATACCAGACCATCAGCTTGATGTTCGAGTATTTCTATTCGCGCAAGGCGACGTTCTTCATGCACAGCTTCGCCTATGTCGCCCTGCCCGGGGGTTTCGGCACGCTGGACGAACTGTTCGAGGCGCTGACCCTGGTGCAGACCGGCAAGGTGCCGCCAGCGCCTATCGTTCTGATGGGAAAGGAATATTGGCATGGCGTGGTGGACTGGCTGGCCAAAACCGTGTTGACCAACGGGATGATCGGCGCCCACGACCTGGAGCTGTTCATCGTGGAGGACGACCCCGAGATCGTGGTTCGGCGCATCGTCGACTTCCACGCCAAGTATCTGTCGCCGGAACAATACGCGCCCTCTCTGCCTGCTTGAGCGTTCCATCGGGCCCCGGAGCCTCCGGCATGCCCGGCGCCAGGCTTCCGGAACGTTCCGGTGCAAAATCGTAACGGAGTGCACCCATCTGCACCGATATGGCGCATTCCCCTCCCTCCTTGCCCCATTTTTTGCCCCTTCCCGGGGCGATTTTTTTGTCCGCCGTCCGTGCTGGTGCGCCTTTGCGTCGTGCAACGTATCGACGCGCCGCTTCTGAAATCTGGCATGGGTTTTGCATCGACCTATCGGCGCACGGGGACATGAAGGTGTTCGCCGCAGGCGCCAGACATCCCCGCCAAGACCCTGGAACGCTCGAACCGCATGGACGCCGCACTGCCCATCCTCGATATCCCGCATACCGGGGGATGGCTCGCGACCCTGCGGCTGGGTCTGGCGTCCCGCGCCGGGCGCACGGTTCTGGTGGAACGCCGCCACAGCGGTCCCCTGACGGTGCAAAAACCGCTGTACCCCGAGCCGGACCCAGGCATCTGCCATCTGACGCTGCTCCATCCCCCCGGGGGTCTGGCAAGCGGCGACACCCTCAGCGTCGCGCTGTCGCTGGCCAAGGGCGCGCACGCGGTCGTCACTACGCCCGGCGCGACGAAGTGGTACAAGGCCAGCCCCGCATGGCCGTCGCGTCAGACGCTGACGCTGCGCGTGGGCGATGGCGCCCGGCTGGACTGGCTGCCGCTGGAAAACATTTACTTCGACCATAGCCAGGCGCGCCAGCACACCGACATTCACCTGGGCCGGGGCGCGACCGCGCTGGGGTGGGACGCGGCCCTTCTGGGCCGGCAGGCAGCCGGCGAAGCGTGGGCAGCCGGACAGATCAGCGGGGACGTCCGCCTGCTGTCCGAGGACGGGCGGCTGCTATGGGCGGAACGCCAGCGGCTGCGCGCCGGTTCGGGGCTGCGCCAGGCGCCGCAGGGGCTGGCCGGCCTGGCCGCCTATGGCACCTTGTGGGCGGCGGGGGCCGCGTGCACGGCGGCGCTTGCTGAAGCGCTGGCCCCCGCGTTGCCCTTCGACGAAGGCCTGCGGGCCGGCGCCACCTCGCCCGTCCCGGGCGTGCTTATCGTGCGCGCCGCCGCCGCGCACATCGAACCGCTACGTAATCTCTTTGCCGCCTTGTGGCTGCGGCTCCGTCCCCTGGTGCACGGCGTCCCCGGCCGCCCTCTGCGCCTTTGGGCGACCTGACATCGGACACCCATGAAGCTGACGCCTCGCGAGAAAGACAAGCTTTTGATCTTCACCGCCGCCTTGCTGGCCGAACGCCGCAAGGCGCGCGGACTGAAATTGAACTATCCCGAAGCGGTGGCCTACATCAGCGCCGCGCTGATGGAAGGCGCCCGGGACGGCAGGACCGTTGCGGAGCTGATGGATTACGGCACGACCCTGCTCACCCGCGACGACGTCATGGAAGGCGTCCCGGAAATGATTCCGGACGTACAGATCGAAGCCACGTTTCCGGACGGGACGAAGCTGGTCACCGTCCACCACCCTATCCCCTGACGGCCACCCGGGACGCCGCTGCGTCGTCCGCCATACCAAGGAAGCCCATGACACCGAACCCACTCGATCGCGCCCGCACCGCCGGCACAATCGCCGCCATCGCCAGTGTGCCCGCCCTGCTTTACGGCGCCGCGGCGGCGGCCCATCCCTGGACCGAACATATCGCCGAGACCGGCGGCATGGCCGCCAGCGCCATGGCGGGCCTGCTGCACCCGTTGACCGGGGCCGACCATCTATGCGCAATGATCGCCGTCGGCATCTGGAGCGCGATGACGGCACGGCGCGCCTGGATGGCGCCGCTGGCCTTCGCGGGCGTGCTCCTGGCGGGCGCCCTGCTCGGGCTCGCGCGTCTGCCCATGCCGGGCGTCGAGCCCATGATCGCCGCCTCGCTGCTGGTCCTCGGTCTCATGGTCGCGACGCGGGCGCGGCTGCCCGATTGGGCGGGCGCGGGGATCGCCGCGCTGTTCGCCTTTTTCCATGGCCATGCGCACGGAGCGGAACTGCCGGAGACAGCCATCGCCGCCGCCTATATCGGCGGCTTCATGCTCGCCACCCTGGCGCTGCACGGCGCCGGCATCGGGGCAGGCATGTTGTTGCGCCGCGCGCATGCCTGGGTGCCTCGCGTGACGGGATTGGGCGTTGCGCTGTATGGCGCGGCGCTGCTGACGGCGTGAGCCAGGGAGAGCCGCAATGATTCCGGGAGAACTGCTGGTGGACGAGGGCGAGATCGAACTCAATGCCGGGCGCGCCACGATCACCCTTGCGGTCGACAACACGGGCGACCGCCCCATACAGGTGGGTTCGCATTTCCATTTCCACGAAGTGAACGATGCCCTGCGCTTCGACCGCGCAGCCGCGCGCGGCTTCCGGCTGAATATCACCGCGGGCACCGCCGTGCGTTTCGAGCCTGGCCAGACCCGTACCGTGGAACTGGTCGCGCTGGACGGCGAGCGCGTGGTTTACGGCTTTGCCGGCCGCGTGATGGGCCGGTTATGAAACGCCCCGGCCTGGCGTCGCCAGGCGGCGACAGGAGAACACCACAGTGAGCGTCAAAATCGGGCGGCGTGCCTACGCCGAAATGTTCGGGCCCACCACGGGCGATCGCCTGCGCCTGGCGGATACCGATCTGCTTATCGAGATCGAGCGCGACTTCACCATCTACGGCGAAGAAGTGAAGTTCGGCGGCGGCAAGGTGATACGCGACGGCATGGGCCAGTCCCAGCGCATCGGCGCGGAAGTGGCGGACACCGTCATCACGAACGCGGTCATCCTGGACCATTGGGGCATCGTCAAGGCCGACATCGGCTTGAAGGATGGCCGGATCCAGGCCATCGGCAAGGCTGGCAATCCCGACATCCAGCCCGGCGTCACCATCGTCATCGGTCCGGGCACGGAAATCATCGCCGGCGAAGGCAAGATCGTGACGGCCGGCGGCATCGATTCGCACGTGCATTTCATCTGCCCGCAATTGATCGACGAGGCGCTGGCTGCCGGTCTGACCACGCTGCTCGGCGGCGGCACGGGGCCCGCCACGGGCACCGCCGCCACCACGTGCACGCCCGGCGCCTGGCACATCGAGCGCATGCTCGCCGCGGCCGATGGCTGGCCGATCAATATCGGGCTGCTGGGCAAGGGCAACGCCAGCCAGCCCGCGCCCCTGCTCGAGCAGATCGACGCCGGCGCCATCGGGCTGAAACTGCACGAGGACTGGGGCACGACGCCAGCCGCCATCGATTGCTGCCTGGACGTCGCCGAGCGCACCGATACGCAGGTGGCGATTCATACGGACACGCTGAACGAAGGCGGCTTCGTCGAGAGCACGATCGCGGCGTTCAAGGGCCGCACCATCCACACGTATCACACCGAAGGCGCAGGCGGGGGCCACGCGCCCGATATTCTGAAGGTGGCCGGCCTGCCCAATGTGCTGCCCTCATCGACCAATCCCACGCGGCCCTATACCGTCAACACCATCGACGAACATCTGGACATGCTGATGGTGTGCCATCACCTGGACGCGGCCATTGCCGAGGACGTGGCCTTTGCCGAGTCGCGCATCCGGCGCGAGACCATCGCCGCGGAGGACATACTGCAGGACCTGGGCGCGATATCGATGATTTCCAGCGACTCGCAGGCCATGGGCCGTATCGGCGAAGTGATCCTGCGCACCTGGCAGACCGCGCACAAGATGAAGGCGCAGCGCGGGGCGCTGCCCGGCGACGGGCGCGCCGACAACGCGCGCGCCAAGCGCTACATCGCCAAGTACACGATCAACCCGGCACTGACGCACGGCATGGCGCATGAAATCGGCTCGATCGAGGCCGGCAAATGGGCCGATCTGGTGCTGTGGGATCCGGCGTTCTTCGGCGTCAAGCCCGAGATGGTGCTCAAGGGCGGCATCATCACGACGGCGCTGATGGGCGACCCCAACGCCTCGATCCCCACCCCGCAGCCGGTACACTACCGGGAGATGTTCGGCGCGCGCGCGGGCGCGCTGGCACGCGGCAGTCTGACCTTCGTTTCCCAGTCCGCTTACCAGGCTGGCGTTGCGGCCAGGTACGGATTGACCAAGCGCGTCGTGCCGGTTCAAGGCATCCGGGGCATCCGCAAATCCCATATGGTTCACAACGACTGGCAGCCGCGCATCGATGTCGACCCAGAAACCTATCGCGTCGTCGCGGACGGACAGGAACTGATTTGCGAGCCGGCCCGGGTGCTGCCCATGGCGCAGCGCTATTTCCTGTTCTGAGCGGCGGCGTGCCGTCACTGTCCGGATTTACCCATGAGACGTATCGAAAAAGCCGTGGGCCAGGGCCACACCATCGCCAAAGCCCTGCTGCGCCGCGCGCCCACCCTGACATTGCCTTTTGAGTCGCGCAGCCGCAGCCGGCTGTCGGCGACGCTGGACAACGGCGAAGCGGTGGCGCTGTTTTTGCCGCGCGGCACGGTGCTTCGCGACGGCGACGCGCTGATCGCCGAAGACGGCGGCCTCGTCCGCGTGGTTGCCGCCCCCGAACCGGTGCTGCGCGCCACCTGCCCCGATCCGCATGTGCTGCTGCGCGCCGCCTATCACCTGGGGAACCGCCATACGCCGGTGGAGGTGGGCCGGGACTATCTGCAGCTGGAGCACGATCCGGTGCTGCGCGATCTCCTGCTGCGGCTCGGCCTGACGGTGATCGCCATCGACGCGCCCTTCGAGCCCGAAGCCGGCGCCTACGGCGGCGGGCACAAGCACGGCCACGACGAGACGTTCGCCGAGGACTATGCGCTGGCCCAGCGCGCGTACCAGGAGCGGCATGGCGGGCACGGCCATGGACACGATCACGGCCACGCGCACGGTCACGGCCATGGACACGATCACGATCATGGGCACGGCCATGATCATCATTCGCCCGCCGGGCATCGCCATGGCCGCAAGCACTGAACTGGTATCGCTGCTGCATCTGGCTTCGCCCGCCTTGCCGGTCGGCGCCTACAGTTATTCCCAGGGGCTGGAAGCCGCCATCGACGCCGGTATCGTGCGCGATGCGCAAGGCGCCACCCGCTGGATCGCCGACGGATTGGACATCGCGGCGGAAGGCGAGGCCGTGTTGCTCGCACAGCAGTTTCGTAACTGGGCCGCCGATGACACGGCCGCCGCCGCGTCCTTGAACGGGTTTCTGCTCGCCATGCGGGAATCGTTCGAACTGCGGCAGGAGACCGAGCAAATGGGCTGGTCGCTGTCCCGTCTGCTGGACGAGTTGGAATGGGGCGATGCGGCGGGGCGTGCCGCGCTGCGCGACATGCGCCCGCTGAGCCTGCCCACCGCCTACGCCTATGCCGCCCAGCGCGCCGGCGCGACGCTGCAGGACTGCCTGACCGCGTGGCTTTTCGCCTGGGTGGAAAACCAGGTGGCCGCCGCACTCAAGGCCGTGCCGCTGGGACAGGTCGCCGGGCAGCGCATCCTGTTCAGTCTGCATGCCGCGATCGCGCGGGCCGCGCAACGCGCGGCGCTGATTCCCGAAGAAGAAGCGTCGACCTTTTCGCCGATGCTGGGCATTCTTTCAGCCCGGCACGAAACCCAGTACTCCCGCCTGTTCCGTTCCTGACCACTTCCCTCACCATGACTCAACGCACCAAGAAGAACCCGCCACTGCGCGTCGGCATCGGCGGCCCCGTCGGGTCCGGCAAGACCACGCTTACCGAAATGTTGTGCAAGGCCATGCGCGATGCCTACGACCTGGTGGTCATTACCAATGACATCTACACCAAGGAAGACCAGCGCCTGCTGACGGTGGCCGGCGCCCTGCCGGCCGAACGGATCATGGGCGTCGAGACCGGCGGCTGCCCGCACACCGCCATACGGGAGGATGCGTCCATCAACCTGGAAGCGGTCGATCGCATGCTGACGCGCTTTCCGGACGCCGACATCGTTTTCATCGAATCGGGCGGCGACAACCTTGCCGCCACGTTCAGCCCCGAGCTTTCGGATCTGACGATCTACGTCATCGATGTTGCCGGCGGCGAGAAGATCCCGCGCAAAGGTGGCCCCGGCATCACCAAGTCGGATCTGCTGGTGATCAACAAGACCGATCTTGCGCCCATGGTAGGCGCGTCGCTGGTCATCATGGAAGAAGACACGCGCCGCATGCGGGGCGGCCGTCCTTATGTCATGACGGACATGAAGGCCGGCAAGGGCTTGGCCGACATCGTCGCCTTCATCGAAGATCGCGGCCTGCTGCGCGTGAACGCCTGATGCGTCGGTCCGGGCGTGCGCGCGTGCCGCGAGCACCATGACGCAGGCGCCCGGCTCCGGCGGAAACAGCAGCTCCCTCACTGCCTGTTTCTCCTGACTTTTTCCTGAAAACCCCCACACGTCATGATGATACTGGCGCACGCTGCAGTGCATCATGCCATGATGCCCGGCTGAGCACTTTTGCCTCGTATCAAGGAACACCAAAGATGGATAACGCCTACATTGCGGCGCTGAAGCGCCGCCGCACGCAGTACGCGCTGGGCCGGAACCTGCCCGTGACGCAAGACGCCGTCGTCGAGCTGATCCAGGAAGCGATCAAGCATTCGCCCTCTTCCTTCAATTCCCAGAGTTCGCGCGCCGTCATTCTGTTCGGCGCCCAAAGCCAGAAGCTGTGGGACATCGCCAAGTCGGCATTGCGCAAGATCGTCCCGGCCGACGCGTTCGCCGCCACGGAGAAGAAGATCGACGGCTTCGCCGCCGGCGCGGGCACCGTCCTCTTCTTCGAGGACCAGGACGTCGTCAAGGGCCTGCAGGAAAAATTTCCCCTGTATGCCGACAACTTCCCCGTCTGGTCCGAACAGTCCGGCGGCATGGCGCAGCTTTCCGTGTGGTCGGCGCTGGCCAATGCCGACATCGGCGCCAGCCTGCAGCACTACAACCCGCTGATCGACGAAGCCGTCGCAGCCGAATGGTCCATCCCCGCCAGCTGGAAACTGCGTGCGCAGATGCCGTTCGGCTCCAACGAAGCGGGTTTCAACGAAAAAACCTTCATGGCCGATACGGACCGCTTCCGGGTCCATCGCTGATCGCCAGGCGCCCGTAACGTTCCCGCCGGCGCGGCAGCGCCGCGGGACCAATAAAAAAGGCCTCTCGCCTGACAATCCCGAACCGGGAATGTACAGGCGGGAGGCCTTTCGCTTGCCGCACGGCCGCCGCATGCGCGGCGATGACGTCGGCCGGACGGCCAGCCGTCAGGGGCGCCAGCGCGTTATGGAGCTGCCCTCGTCAGGCGCCGGCGCGCGCCATGCGCTTGCGCTCGTTTTCGGTCAGATAGCGCTTGCGCAGGCGGATCGACTTTGGCGTGACCTCGACCAGTTCGTCGTCGTCGATGAATTCCACCGCATACTCCAGGGACATCTGGATCGGCGGCACCAGGCGCACGGCTTCGTCGGTGCCGGACGCACGGATATTGGTCAACTGCTTGCCCTTGATCGGGTTGACGACCAGGTCGTTGTCGCGGCTGTGGATGCCGATGATCATGCCTTCATACAGGGGATCGCCCGGATTGACGAACATACGGCCGCGATCCTGCAGCTTCCACAGTGCGTAGGCCACGGCCTCGCCGTTGTCCTGGCTGATCAGCACGCCATTGCGGCGCTCGCCGATGCTGCCTTCCCGCGCCGGCGCGTACTCGTCGAAGATATGGCTCATCAGGCCGGTGCCGCGGGTCATGGTCAGGAACTCGTTCTGGAAGCCGATCAGACCGCGCGCGGGAATCCGGTACTCCAGGCGGGTACGTCCGCGGCCGTCCGGCTGCATATCGAGCAGGTCGCCCTTGCGGCGGCCCAGTTCTTCCATGACGGCACCTTGGTGGGCGTCCTCGACGTCCACCGTCAGCAGTTCGAACGGCTCGTAGCGCTGGCCGTCCACTTCCTTGAACACCACGCGCGGACGCGAGACGGCCAGCTCGTAGCCTTCGCGGCGCATGGTTTCCAGCAGAATGGTCAGGTGCAGTTCGCCCCGGCCCGACACCTCGAACACCGTGTCGTCTCCCGTATCGCGCACGCGCAGGGCGACGTTCGACTTCAGTTCGCGGTCCAGGCGCTCGCGGAGCTGGCGGCTGGTGACGAACTTGCCTTCACGGCCGGCCAGCGGCGACGTATTGACCATGAAGTTCATGGTCAGGGTCGGTTCGTCGATGCGCAGCATGGGCAGCGCATCCTCGGCAGGCGAGGCCACGTCCATGACCGTGCATCCGATGCCGATGCCTTCGATACCGTTGATCAGAACGATGTCGCCGGCCTCGGCCTCGCTCACCACCTCGCGCTCCAGGCCCTTGAACTTCAGCACCTGGTTGATGCGGCCCTTGCCGCTTTCGCCGTCCGGGCCGAAGCGGTACTGCACGTCCATGCCGCTGCGGATGCGGCCGCGATTGACGCGGCCCACGCCGATCTTGCCGACATAGCTGCTGTAGTCCAGCGAAATGATCTGCAGCTGCAGCGGCCCGTTCGGGTCGTCGTTGCGCTGGGGAACATGCTTCAGGATGGCTTCGAACAGGGGCCGCATGTCGCCCTCGCGGACGTCGGCGGTCAAGCCGGCATAGCCCGACAGGCCGGATGCATAGACGACAGGAAAATCCAACTGTTCCTCGGTCGCGCCGAGCTTGTCGAAGAGTTCGAAGGTCGCATTGATGACGTAGTCCGGGCGTGCGCCGGGGCGATCGATCTTGTTGACCACAACGATGGGCTTCAGGCCCAGCGCCAGCGCCTTGCGGGTCACGAAGATGGTCTGCGGCATGGGGCCTTCGACCGCATCGACCAGCAGCAGCACGCCATCGACCATGGACAGCACCCGCTCGACCTCGCCGCCGAAGTCGGCGTGTCCCGGGGTGTCGACGATGTTGATGTGCGTGCCCTGGTATTCCACGGCGCAGTTCTTGGCCAGGATGGTGATGCCGCGTTCCTTTTCCAGGTCGTTGGAGTCCATGACGCGTTCGGCGACGGCCTGGTTTTCGCGGAAGGTGCCGGATTGGCGCAGCAACTGGTCGACCAGCGTGGTCTTGCCGTGGTCGACGTGTGCAATGATGGCGACGTTGCGCAAGGCGCGAGTCATAAGAAATCCTTTAAGTTTGAATAGGGGCAAGGCTGGCGGGCAGCGCGTTCAGGGGCAGCAGCGCCTGCTTGGGGTCGGGCATGGCCTGAAGCGCCTCCAGCGCTATCGCATCGTCCAGCGAAAAAGGCCCCACGTGAGTACGGCGCAGGGCTGCCAGATGCGCATGGCAGCCCAACGCGCGGCCGATATCCTGCGCCAGCGTGCGCACATAGGTGCCCTTGCTGCACGCCACGTCGATCACGGCCGTCATGCCATCGCAGGACACCAAATCGATGCGATGGATGGTGACCTGGCGGGCCTCGCGTTCCACTTCGACGCCCGCACGCGCATACTCGTACAGGGGCTTGCCGTCGCGCTTCAATGCCGAGTACATCGGCGGAACCTGCGTGATGGTGCCCTGGAAACGTGACAACACCTCGCGCACCGCGGTTTCCTGCACGCCAGCGAAATCCGCCGGCGCGCGCGCCACGATATTGCCCGTGAGGTCGCCGGAGTCGGTCTCTTCGCCGAAGCGCAAAGTGGCGCGGTATCCCTTGTCCGCGCCCAGCATAACGCCGCAAAGCTTGGTCGCCTTGCCCATGCAGCATACGAGCAGCCCCGTGGCGAAGGGATCCAGAGTGCCGGTATGCCCCGCTTTGGCGGCATCCAGGGTGCGGCGTGCGCGCTGCAGGGCGTGATTGCTGGACAACCCTTCGGGTTTGTCCAACAGCAGGACACCGTCGAGCATCAGCCCGCGTCGTTTGGCCATCGTCTTGTCCGAGAAAAAAGCGCCGTGACGACAGCCCGTCAGGACTGCTCTTCCGGCTCGTCGGGATCGGGGCGGTAGGAACCCGGCTGATTGGCCCGATCAATCAGGCGCGACATCTCGATGCCGCGAGCGACCTGCTGGTCATGAACGAAGCGCAGCGTCGGAACGGTGTGGATATGAAGCATGCGGTACAGCTGCGAATGCAGCCAGCCCGCCTTTTCGTTCAGCAGAGCGGCGGCCGTTTCCGGCTCGGCGCCCAACACAGTGAAATAGACCTTCGCGTGCGCGTAGTCGGGCGAAAGCTCGACGCCGGACAGCGTGATCAACCCCGCCCGCGCGACATCGATTTCGCGCTGGATCAGGCCGGCCAGATCCTTTTGGATCTGGTCGGCCAGCCGCAGATTGCGGCCGGGGATGGCTTTGGACTTGTGACGGCTCATGGACTCGGAGCGCGAGCTTACAGCGTGCGCGCGATTTCCTTGATTTCAAAGACTTCCAGCTGGTCGCCCACCTGGATGTCGTTGTTGCCGCGCAAGGTCAGGCCGCAATCGAAACCGGCCTTGACTTCGCGCACGTCGTCCTTGAAGCGGCGCAGCGATTCCAGGTGGCCGGTCCAGGTGACGACGTTGTTCCGCAACAGCCGTACCTGCGCGTCGCGGCGCACGATACCGTCCAGCACCATGCAGCCCGCGACGTTGCCGATACGCGAAATCGAGTAGACCTCGCGAATTTCCACCAGACCGATGACTTCCTCGCGCTTTTCAGGCGCCAGCATGCCGGACATCGCCGCCTTCACCTCATCCACGGCGTCGTAGATGATGTTGTAGTAGCGCAGGTCGATACCGTTGGCCTCCGCCAGCTTCTTCGCGCTCTGGTCCGCACGCACGTTGAACCCGATGACCACGGCGTTGGACGCGATGGCCAGGTTGACGTCGCTTTCGGAGATGCCGCCCACCGCCGCGTGCACCACCTGGACGCGGACTTCGTCCGTGGACAGCTTGGTGAGCGCCGCGACCAGCGCTTCCTGCGAACCCTGCACGTCGGTCTTGACGATGAGCGCCAGCGTCTGCGTGCCTTCTCCCATGTTGTCGAACATGGATTCCAGCTTGGCGGCCTGCTGCCGTGCCAGCTTGACGTCGCGGAACTTGCCTTGGCGGAACAGCGCGATTTCGCGCGCCTTGCGTTCGTCCGTGAGCACGATCAGTTCGTCGCCGGCGGCCGGCACGTCGGTCAGACCTTGGATCTCCACCGGAATGGACGGACCCGCGCTCTGCACCTGCTTGGCGTTCTCGTCCAGCATGGCGCGCACGCGGCCGAAGCTGGCGCCCGCCAGGACCACGTCGCCACGCTTGAGCGTGCCGCTCTGCACCAGGATGGTGGCCACCGGACCGCGGCCCTTGTCCAGGCGCGCTTCGATGACCAGGCCCTTCGCATGGGCGTTGACGGGCGCCTTCAGTTCCAGGATTTCCGCCTGGAGCAGGACGTTTTCAAGCAGATCGTCGATGCCCGCGCCGGTCTTGGCCGACACGTTCACGAAGGGCACGTCGCCGCCGTATTCTTCCGGCACGACTTCCTCGGCCACCAGTTCCTGCTTCACGCGCTCGGGGTTGGCGTCCGGCTTGTCGATCTTGTTGACCGCCACCACCAGCGGCACATTGGCCGCCTTGGCATGGTGGATCGCTTCGCGCGTCTGCGGCATCACGCCGTCGTCCGCGGCGACCACCAGGATGACGATGTCGGTGGCCTTGGCGCCGCGGGCACGCATGGCGGTGAACGCCTCGTGGCCCGGGGTGTCCAGGAAGGTCACGACGCCGCGGCCGGTCTCGACGTGATAGGCGCCGATATGCTGCGTAATGCCGCCCGCTTCGCCCGCGGCGACCTTCGCCCGGCGGATGTAGTCGAGCAGCGAGGTCTTGCCGTGGTCGACGTGGCCCATGACGGTGACCACGGGGGCACGCGGCAGCATCTCCAGGTCTTCGCCTTCGGGCGCGGTTTCGTCCAGGAAGGCTTCGGGATCGTCCAGCTTGGCGGCGATGGCCTTGTGGCCCAATTCCTCGACCACGATCATGGCCGTTTCCTGGTCCAGCACCTGGTTGATGGTCACCATCTGGCCCAGCTTCATCAGCTGCTTGATGACTTCCGCTGCCTTCACGGACATCTTGTGCGCCAGATCGGCCACCGTAATGGTTTCCGGCACGTGCACTTCACGTGCGATGAATTCCTGCTGCGCCTGTTCGGCCATGCCGCCACGGCGGTCGCCCTGCTGGCCGCGGCCGCGGCCGCCGGCCTTGCCGCCCGCCTTGCCGCCGGCACGCCAGCCATCGCGGCTCGGCGCACCGCCGGTCTTCTCGGCGGGCTTCTTGCGGGCGCTGTCATCGGTCCACGTGGACGAGACTTCCGCCGTCTTGATGGTCTTCTTCGTGCCGGCGCCAGGACCTGCCTTGACGTCCTTCTTGGCGCCGCCGCCCGTCTTGGCGGCGGGTTTGTGCAACGTGCCGGACAGCGCGCCGGCCGCGGGGGCTTCCGGTTCGGGCGCGCGCAGGACCTTGCGCGGGCGGTTCAGCATCTCGCGCAGCGCGGCAGCCTCGGCTTCCGCCTGGCGACGGGCCTCTTCACGCTGGGCGGTGGTCATGGTCGTGGCAGGCGCGGCAGCCGGAATCGGCGGCCCGCGGCGCGCGTCGCCCGCGCGCGGCCCCTTGGAGACGGCGGGGCGCGGCGGCACGGGCATGCCGGCGCGCGGGCGATCTTCCGGAGCGGGACTCGGCGCCGACGACGGCGCGGCGCGTGCGGGAGACTGCGCGTTCGATGCGGTTGACACTTGGGTTTCCGGCTTCTGGGAAACCTCGGGAATGGCTTGGGTATTCACGGACTGTGGCGGGACTGCTGCGACCGGCGGCTCGGCGGCGGGGCCGGCGGCTGGCGCCACGGGTGCCTCGTGTTCGGGTTCCGGCTGAGTGGATTCGGGTTGGGACGACTGCGTCGCGGACGCCGGTTCTTCGGCGGGCGCGGCAGGGGCCGGTTGCGGGGCGGCTGCCTCGGGGGCGGGCGCCGGCTCGGCCGGCGCCGGTGCGGCGGCGGGCTCGGCGGCCTTGCCGTCGGCGGCAGCCGGCTCGGCAGGAGCGGCTGCGGCGGCGCGCGTTTCCGGCGCGGGAGCGGCGGTGGCCGGCGCAGCGGGCGCTGCGGGCGCCGTGGGCTTGGCGGCGCCGTCGCCAGACGGTGCCGCCTGAGCGGGCGCAGGCGCCGCCGCGTTATCGGCCTGCGTCTGTTGCGCTCGCGCCGCAGCCGCTTCCGCTGCCAATTCGGCGGGATCGCGCTTGACGAAGACGCGCTTCTTGCGCACTTCCACTTGGATGGTGCGGGAACGTCCGGTGGCATCGGCCTGCCGGATTTCCGAAGTCTGGCGACGGGTCAGCGTGATCTTCTTGCCCTCGCCGGCACCGGCGCCATGGGCGCGGCGCAGCGAGTCGAGCAGCTTCGCCTTGTCGCTATCGGTGACGGCGTCGTCCACCGATTTGAGGTCAACGCCTGCCGAGCGCAGCTGTTCCAGCAGCACATTGGCAGGCATTTTCAGCTCGGTAGCGAACTGGGCGACGGTGTTGCTCGACATTAGGCTTTCTTCCTGTGTACGGCGATATAACAATATGACTAGCGAGATCCAATACGACAAGGCCGGGGAAGCGCCATGACGCTCCCCCGCCGCTTATTTTTCTTCATCGAACCAGTGCGCGCGAGCCCGCATGATCAGCTCGCTCGCCTGGCTTTCCTCCAGGCCCGCGATTTCGGCGAGCTCGTCGGAGGCGAGCTCGGCCAGGTCGTCGCGGGTGTGCACCTTGCGCTCGGCCAGCCGCGCGGCCAGCTCGGGCGTCATGCCTTCCAGCTCGAGCAGGTCCTGCGCGGTTTCCAGACGCTCTTCCTGCGCGATGGCTTCGGTCAGGAGGGCGTTGCGCGCGCGGGTGCGCAGCTCGTTGATGGTGTCTTCGTCGAAGGCCTCGATCTCCAGCAATTCCTGCATGGGGACGTAGGCAATTTCCTCGAGCCCGGTGAAGCCTTCATCGATGAGGATGTCGGCGACTTCCTCGTCCACATCGAGCTTGCTCATGAACGTGCTGCGCAAGGCCGACCGTTCGACTTCCTGGCGGCTCTGGCTTTCTTCCGGCGTCATGATGTTGATCTGCCAGCCGGTCAGCTCCGATGCGAGCCGGACGTTCTGGCCCTTGGCGCCGATGGCCTTGGGCAGGTTTTCCTCGTCCACCACGACGTCCATCGCGTGCTTGTCCTCGTCCACCACGATGGATTCGACATTGGCCGGGGCCAGGGCGCCGATGACGAACTGCGCCGGGTCTTCCGACCACAGCACGATATCGACCTGCTCGCCGCCCAGTTCGTTGCGCACGGCCGTCACGCGCGACCCGCGCATGCCGACGCAGGTGCCGATCGGGTCGATGCGCTTGTCGTAGGCGATAACGGCGATCTTCGCACGCACGCCGGGGTCCCGGGCGGCCGCCTTGATTTCCAGCAGGCCCTGCTCGATTTCCGGCACTTCGTTTTCGAACAGCTGGCGGATGAATTCCGGCGAGGTGCGCGACAGGATGACCTGCTGGCCGCGGGCCGCATGGTCGATGCGCAGCACGTAGGCGCGCACGCGGTCGCCGACCCGCAGGTTTTCCTTCGGGATCATTTCCGAGCGCGGCAGGCGGGCTTCGATCTTGCCGGTCTCGATGATGGCGTCGCCCTTGTCCATGCGCTTCACGGTGCCCGAGATGATGGTCTCGCCACGCTCCAGGAAGTCGTTCAGGACCTGCTCGCGCTCGGCGTCGCGGATTTTCTGCAGGATCGCCTGTTTCGCGGCCTGCGCGCCGATACGGCCGAACTCGATCGGTTCCAGCGGCTCTTCGATGTATTCGCCAACCTGGATGTTCGGCACGATCTCGCGGGCGTCGGAATACATCTCCTGCTTGTCGGGTTCCTGCAGACCAGCCTCGTCGGGCACGACGAGCCAGCGGCGAAAGCCCTCATGGCTGCCGCTTTCCCGATCGATGGAAACACGGATGTCCGCGTCTTCCTTGAACCGCTTTTTCATGGCCGAAGCCAGCGCGCTTTCGAGCGCTCCGAACACCACTTCGCGCGACACGTTCTTTTCCCGCGCCAGGGCGTCGACCAACAGAAGAATTTCGCGACTCATCGCTTTTTGCCCTTGAAATCCAGGACCGGATCCAGCTTGGCGCGCTCGACTTCATCGAACGTGAAGTTCACCACTTGGATATCGTCCTTCTTTGCCTCAAATTCCACGCCGAAAACGGCTTTCCCCTGGTCCTGCGCCGCATCCCCGGCCGTTGCAACCAGCGTGCCGGTAAAGACCTTGCGCCCCTCGATGGCCTGACGCAGCTTGACCTCGACGCGCTGCCCAGCGAACCGATGGAAGTCGGCCTCGTTGCGCAACGGCCGGTCCACGCCGGGGGATCCGACCTCCAGCCGCCGGTAGTCGATGTTCTCGACCTCGTAGACGCGCGAAAGTTGGCGCGAGACCTGCTCGCAGTCTTCGATACGCACGCCCTCGGGGCGGTCGATCGTGACGCGCAGCAGGCCCAGCGGAGCCCGCTCGACATCGACGAGTTCCACGTCCATGCCGGCCAGCGCCTCTTGGGTCAATGCGAATAAATCAGCCATACACTCGAAAAAAATGGGCTGTCAGCCCAGCCCATCGTTATCACACGCCAAGCATGCCCGGAAAGCCCGCAACGGGCGCCGCGCGCCACGCTTACTGCTTTCCGGCCGCGCCGGCGCGCCGTTTCGCGCGATAAAGCCGCGCGAGAAAGTCCGATCCGCCAACACGACCCACCGGCCATACCAGGTACTGCCGAGCAGTCCGCGCCGATGAATCGCCTCGGGGTGATGCCGCCCGCAGCAAGCGGATGCAACATGCCCACGAAAACCCGGTATGTTACCAGAAAAATGCGAAATTGCCTGTTGCGTCGCGGGTTTACGTGTTCAAGGCGGCGTATCGGACCCGCCGCGTCAGCGCGATCCGCGCCCGCGCAGCCCGGCTACGCCCAACCGGGACTCGTGCGCCGACGCGCCCCGCGGCTGCCAATCGTCGCCGCGCGCCATGCCGCCCCCGCGCGGGCCCTTGGGGTTGGCGTTGCGCTTCTTGCCTGGCGCGCCGGCCTTGCCGGGGCGCCCGCGCTGGCCGCCCTTGGGACCGCCGGCATTCCCGCCGGGCGCCTGCCCGTTGGCGGCCTGAGCGCCCGGATGCTGGCCCTGCCCCTGCGGACGGCCGGGATTGGGTCCAGCCGGTTTGCCCTTGCGCGCCGCCTTGCCGCGCGGCTGCCCTTGGGCGGCCGCCGGCTGCCCCTGCGGGCGTTTGCCGGCCCCGCGGCGCTGCCCCTTGCCGGGACGGCCGCCTCCGTCGTTGCCCAGCGGGTGGCCGTTGGCATAGCCGCCGGTGACCAGCAGGCCAGTGCCGAAGGGATCCGACGGATACGACATGGTGGCGCCAGCGCTCTTGCCCGCACGGCCACCCTGGAGCTTGCCGCGGCGGCCTATGCGCGCGCCATTCATGCCGTTGTTGTCCAGCGTCCCGAAGCCCGGCGGCAAGGCGCTGTCATGCGACTGCGGCTGGCGCGAGCGCTTGCCGCCGCCATCATCGTCGCGCAACAGGCCCAGCTGCACCATGAGCGCCGTGACCAGGTTCGGATCCAGCTCTTCCCAACGGCCGCGGCGCAGGTTGCGCGGCAGCACGATATCGCCGAAGCGCGTGCGGATCAGCCGGCTCACCGTCACGCCGACGGCCTCGAACATCCGCCGCACTTCGCGGTTGCGCCCTTCCTGCAGGGTGACGCGATACCAGCGGTTGCTGCCCTCTCCGCCCAGGTATTCCAGCGTCCCGAAAGCGGCCTTGCCGTCTTCCAGCTCGATGCCTTCGACCAGGGACCGGCGTTGGGCGTCATCCATCTCGCCCAGGACGCGCACCGCGTACTCGCGTTCGGTCCCATAGCGGGGATGCATGATGCGGTTGGCCATATCGCCGGACGTGGTGAAGATCAGCAGGCCTTCCGTGTTCAGGTCCAGGCGGCCGACCGACAGCCATTTACCGGTGCGCAGCTTGGGCAAGCGCGCAAATACGCTGGCGCGTCCGCCCGGATCGTCATGGCTGACGATTTCGCCGGCCGGCTTGTGATACAGGATCACGCGCGGCGGCTTGCGGGTGTTGGGCCGGGCAATCAGCTTGCCATTCACACGCACCTGGTCGCTGCTGGCGACGCGCTGGCCGATATGCGCCGGCTCGCCGTTCACCGAAACCCGCCCCGCGATGATCAACTCTTCCATTTCGCGACGCGACCCGATGCCGGCATCCGCCAGCACCTTGTGCAGCTTGGGCATGACCGCTTCGCTGTTCAGGTACTTGTTGAGCCGCTGCTCCATGCGCGCCGCCTTGTCCAGGTACGCCAGCGCCTGCTCGGCTTCCCGCTCGCCGGACGGCGAGGCGGCGTCCGGGTCGACAGCGGCGCCGCCGCGGGCACCCGTAACGGGACCGCCGTCAGCGCCCGGCGCCGTGTCGCCGCTCGCCACGGCATCGCCCCGGCGCCGGCGGAATGGCGTGCGCAGCTTGCGCCCACGGCCGCGGTTCCCGGCGGCGGCGGTGTCTTCGCCCTGCCCTGCTTGCGCCGACGCGAACGACGGCACATCCCCGGCGCCTTCCACGGCGCTTTGAACGCTGCTGGCCGCCGAAGACGAACCGCCGAGGTCGTCCGCGCCCGAGGGCATGGCGCCGGCGCGCTCGATAGAAGCGCCGGCCGGCGGCATGTATGCGTGGACGGACGCGTCGCCGCTGCCGTCGCCGGAGCCGGCGCGCGCAGCCGCGGCAGGCGCCGAAAACTGCGAATTTGAGGCAGCGTGGGCTTGCGCGGGTGCGGCGTGAGCGACACCCTCCGGCGCACGCGGCGCAGTCGCCATCGCCGGCGCAGACGCGTCATGGGATGGCAGAGCCGCCGCGTCCGCCGGTTTGCGCTTGCGCGTGCGCTTGACGGGCGACCCATCGGTCTGGGACGCGGCGCCCTGTTCATCCAGCGCCAACGGAAGCGTGCCTTGTTCGGTCGTCGCGGCGGCCGCCTGTGCGCCGCGCGGCTTGCGGCTCCGGACGCGTGGCGCGCTTTCCGCCGCTACGGCCGTCTCTGCACCGGCCGACGCGGCGGCGCCATCGTCGCGCGTCTGCGCCGCATCCGCTTTCACGGCGGATTTCGCGGCACGGGTGCGCGTCTTCCTGGCCGGTGCCGCGCCTGTGTCCAGGGAGCCGGCCGAGTCCGAAGCGGCGGGCGCGGGCGGCGCGATTTGCACGGCCGTGGCCGCTGCCGCATCCTCGCCGGCCGCCTTGCCTCGGGTCGTCCGCCGGGCGCGAGGGCGCGCCGCCGCTTCGCCGGCATCCGCCGCTTTCGATGCGGACCGCCGGGCGCGCGGCGCGGCTTCCGTGGCGGCATCCGCCTGCGTCTGCGCTACGCCCGCCGTATCACGGGGTTCGATGACATCGTCCTGCACGTTCTTATTGATACTCACTGGGACTACTCCGGAATTCAAACTTTGCGAGGCGCGCCGGGCGCGTCTTCATCGGGTTGGGCGGGGGGCGCTTCGGGCGGCTGTTCAGGCGCCGAAGGCTCTGGCGCGGGAGGCGCGATTTCGGGCGCCGGCTCCGGCGGATCGATCTCCGGCGATCCGCCGGGTGGGGTGATTTCGGGCTCCGGGCTCGGCGGCACAATCTCGGGACGATGCACGCCGGGCTCGATGGAATCTCCTTGAGGCACGCGGATTTCGGGCTCGTCCGGCCCCGGCCGCGTGGCGGCGGACAACACGTCATTGCCAGCCGTGGGCGCGATGGGCGTGGCATCGCCGACGGGCAACGCTCCATGATCGTTCACGGCTGCGTCCGCGTCTCTGCCGTTCGCTTCGTCGGCGTCGCCGTCCGCTTCGCGCCGGTGTCCGGCCTCCCGAGCGATCGCGGTCACCTCGGCGTCCTGCGCCGTTTCCAGCGCCGCAAGCTCCGGCGCCGCACGCGGCCGGCTGATCCCTATCGATTCGTCCGCTTCGGAGGGGGACGCCGTTTCAAAAGCCTCCGCCTCGGAGGCCGGGGCGCCACTCAGGTCCGAATCAGAGGACTGCCCGTCGGCCTGCAAGCCCTCGCCCGGTTGCGCATCCGCCTGCGGCGCATCCGGCTGGTCGACGTCAGGCTGATCCGCCGCGGACGAATCCGCAGCTCCTGCTTGCGCCTCGCCGCCTTCCTTGCCGTCGTCGGCTGCATTGCCGCCGCCCAGGTCCAGGCCCTCAAGCGCCGCCATGGCGCCGCCGGCCTCCAGCGGGGGCAGCTCGTCCAAGGCACGCAATCCGAGGTCGTCCAGGAACTGCCGCGTGGTGCCGAACAGCGCCGGCCGGCCAGGCGCGTCGCGATGGCCGATGACTTCGATCCAGCCGCGGTCTTCCAGCGTTTTGACGATCTGCGACGATACCGCGACCCCACGAATGTCTTCGATATCGCCCCGCGTGACGGGCTGGCGCCACGCCACGATCGCCAACGTCTCGAGCACGGCGCGCGAGTATTTGGGCGGCTTCTCCGGATTCAGGCGCGCCAGATAACGCTGCATCTGGGGCCGGCTCTGGAAACGCCAACCGCTGGCCAGCGACACGAGCTCAAGACCGCGGTCGGACCATGCGGCCTGCAAGCCCTCGAGCAGCGCATCGAGCCGCGCATTGTCCACGCCATCCTCTTCCGAGAAAAGCTGGCGCAGCTCCGCGCGTGGCATGGGTTGGGGCGCACATAACAGCGCCGTTTCGAGTACCAGTGTTGCCTCGCTATCGTTCATCGATACTTCACTATCGTCGTGGGATGGCGCCTTGACTTGCCAAGGCAAAAAAACCGGAGTAATATCTCTTTCTCCAGACGCGGGGTGGAGCAGTCTGGCAGCTCGTCGGGCTCATAACCCGAAGGTCGTAGGTTCAAATCCTGCCCCCGCAACCAGATTCGCAAACAAGGCTTGGTGCCGGTCACAACCGCACCAAGCCTTTTTTGTTGCTGCACCGCGTGACGTTGCAGCGGACGTGCCGGCTTCGTCAAGCTGAGGCAGCGCGCGCCACCCTGCCGCACGGCAGACGCCGTGGCAGCGGGGAACACGGCGCGAACGCGCGTCTGTGCGGAAGCAGCCGCGGCATGCGGCTCGAAGCAGAAATACGCTTGCAAAAAAACCTCGGCCAATAAGGCTGGTCTGCAATACCCGTGCGGCGCCGGGGCATGCAAGAGCTACCACGAACCGCAAAAGCCGAAAAGGAACGATATTGGCAATGGACGACGGGCGGACAGTATCCGCGCCCCATGAATCGGGCGACGTGGCGCGGCGTCGATAAAGATTGAACTGAGCCGTCCGGCGTTGCTCCGGTAACCGGAGCGTATTCTTATTGCCTTTCAACCTGCGCGTGGACGGAAAAGGCGAAAGCGGGCGTGAGAGCTTGGGGAAACTTGACCCGGCGAGCCCTGCCTGTGCCGGGACTATGCCCGTCGTTGGCCGCTGTGTTCGAGCCAAACCGTCTGCAGGAACGCTACAAATTATACCCCTATTAACTTTTCAGAGGGGGAAAATCGCCATCGTTTGACGCCTTAATACGGCTCGGCGCCGCGCGCCTGGCCCTGCCCAAGATGCCAGCGCACCCGCCGGTCCAGCACGGCCGGTTCAATACCGCGCGCGATGAACACCACGCGGGCGTCCTCTTCGCTGTCGGGCCATTCGGACAGCTCCACCATTGGGTATAGCTGGTCGTGAACGCCATGCACGGCCATCGGCTTTCCATCGTCCGCGAAACGGACCAAACCCTTCATGCGCAGCAGCGAAGCGCCCAGTTCGGTCTGCAGCGCGGCCATGCCGCGCAAAAAGCCCGCGCGCGTGGTAGAGGGAGGCAAGACAAACGTGATCACCGCCACATCGTGCGCGGCCACGATCTTCGCGCCGCGCCCGGCCGTGGCGCCGTAACGCGCCAGCCAGGGACTGCCCGCGGATGCCGCGCCTGCCCGCCCCCGGTAAAGGCGCGTCGCGAGCAGGGCCGGCGGCACGGCGCCATCCGGCGCGAGTTCGTGCACGTTCGCTGCCGGGTTCACCGCGCGCACGGCATCCAGCGCGGCCTGCCGCTGCACCGGCGTGGCCAGATCCAGCTTGGTAACGGCGACCTCGTCCGCCAGGGCGATCTGCTGACCGGCCTCGGGCTGGGTGTCGACCTGCATACTGGCACGCTGCGCGTCCACGACCGCAATGGTGCCTTCGTACACGTAGCGCTCGGCAAGAAAAGGTTCGTGCCGCAGCGTGAACAGCACGGGCGCCGGACTGGCCAGCCCGCTGGTTTCGATGAGGACGTGGCGAAACGGCTTGATCGCCCGCCGCAACGCCAGCAGAAAGAGGTCGCGCAGCGTATCGGCCAAGCCGCCGCGAACCATGCAGCAGATGCAGCCGCCTTCGAGCACCCTGACGTTTTCGCCCACGTGGCGAACCAGATGATGGTCCACGCCCACGCTGCCGAACTCATTGACGACCACGGCCGACTCGGCGAAGCGCGGCGTACCGACCATCCGGTTGAGCAGCGTCGTTTTGCCGCTGCCCAGGAAGCCGGTCAGGACCGTGACGCCGATGCGGGTGTCGGAAGGCATGCCCGATACGGTCAAGGACAGACCGCCACCGCGTTCAATTCGATCAGGGCGCCATGGTGCAGGGCATTGGTCGGAACGACCGTGCGCGCCGGCCGCGCCTGTCCCATGAAGGATTCATACACCGCATTCACCTCCCCCCAGAGCGCGACGTCGGGAATGAAAATCTGCACGCTGGTCAGGCTATCCACGGACGTTCCGGCGGCCTGCAGGATGGCGCGCAGATTTTCCAGGCATTGCCGGGCCTGCGCGGCGATGCCTTGCGGCATGACGCGGTGCGGCCCGGGCGCGAAAGGCAGCTGGCCCGACACGAAGACGAAGCCATTGGCTTTGATGGCTTGCGAGTAATGCCCCGCGGGCACCGGCGCATCGGCCGTCTGGATACGTTCGATCATGCTTGATTCCTGGCTAGTCCTTGCCGTGCCAGCGTGCGCAGCCACGCCAGCCCCTCGTGCGTACCGGCGGCGGGCCGATACTCGCAGCCGATCCATCCATCGTATTCCAGCTCGTCGAGCACGCCGAAAAGATGGACATAGTTGACCTCTCCCCGGTCGGGCTCCTGGCGCGCCGGGACCCCGGCGATCTGCACATGGCCGACGTTGCCGGTGGGAATGTAGCGACGCAGCCGCGTTTCCAGGTCGCCTTCGACGATCTGGCAGTGATAGAGATCCATCTGAACCTTCAGATTCGGCGCGCCAATGGCCGCCAGGACGGCGTGCGCCTGCTCCTGCCGATTCAGGAAATAGCCCGGCATGTCGCGCGGATTGATCGGTTCGATCATGACGTCGCGGCCGGCGCCGCGCGCCCGCTCGGCCGCCCAGGCCAGGTTTTCCAGATAGGTTTCGTGCAGGCGCTCGCGGTCCGCGTCTGGCGGACATATCCCCGCCATGACGTGGATGCGCGGGCAAGCCAGCGCCGCCGCGTAGTCCAGCGCGCGCAGGATGGCATCGCGAAAGGCCTCGCGCCGATGTGGCAGGCATGCGAGCCCGCGCTCGCCGGCGTCGGCATCGCCCGGGGGCGCGTTCAACAGCACCTGTCGCAAGCCCCAATCGTCCAAACGATTGCGCAAGTCGCCGGTGTCCCAGGCATAGGGGAACGTGCACTCCACCGCCGTGAAACCGTCCTGAGCGGCCGCGCGAAAGCGGTCCAGGAATTCGAACTCCGGGTACATCAAGCTTAGATTCGCGGCAAACCTCGTCATGCGCGCCTTCTCCGTGGGACACGCGCGGCCCGCGCACCGCATCGTTCCTTGCGGAACGGCGTGGCGGGTCACGCCGGTTTCCGGATTATGACCTTCCGACGCGGCTGTCCGCCATGGCCGCGTCGCTGCATCTGAGCGAATGAACGCTGCGGCTCTCCGTGTCGACGGACCGCTCATCGCCTGCCGCGCTCAGGCGGCAGGTCCGGGCCGCGGCAGCCTGGCGGGCAGGATCACCGTTGGGCCACGACCGCTGCATGGGCGGTGCGATGCGGCGGCGCGTATCCCGAAGGATTATCCGATGACGCCGTGGCGATGGCAGCCAACTGAACGTCGCCCACCGAACACACTGCTCCCCTGCTGGCGCTCCCGGCAAACGCGCATACTCGCCGCTCCGCATCCCGCGCGCAGCCCGTTCCCAACCATCCCGGAGCTCCCATGATCAAGGACCACGAGCCGTACATCGATCTGCGCAAGACGGATTTTCTGATCGCCGAGTGCGCACACCAGCTGGAATGCCAATACCGCCGCATCGCCGTCCTGCGGCTGCAGGGAAGCCGGGCGTTGGGAGAGAAATTACGAGCGCGGGAAATGGAGAAACAGCTCGCGGCCCTGCGGGCCCGCCGCGCCGCCCTGATCCGCACAGCAGCGAAGGCGTAGACCAGCCTCGGCGTGGAACCTCGGTCTGGGCGTCCCACGTCCCCGCCCGGTGGCGGGCAGACGGCGCGCCCGCTCGCCGCCCGAAGACCCTCCGCCTGCCGAACGCCCCCCGAAAGCCGAGCGACATGACCAACGCCCCGGGGACCGATGCGTCCGCGTTCAGCCAGCCTGGTTGGCCACGGCAAGGGCGGCGCGGCGCCGCCTTTGCAGCGCCACGGAGATAACCCACAAAGGCATGCTGGCGACCGCCAGCAGGCTGCCGACCCAGCCTGTGGAAGTCCATCCGTAGCCCGCCGCGATCGCCAGTCCGCCCAGGAATGGGCCGAGCGCGTTGGCGGTGTTGAAGGCAGAATGGTTCAGCGCGGCCGCAAGGCCCTGCGCGTCCTCGGCGACGTCCATCAACCGCGTCTGCAACACGCTGGCCAGCGATCCGCCGATGCCGATCAGGAAGACATTGATCATCGCCAGCCAGAGGTTGCCCGCCATCAGCGGAAACAGCGCCAGGATGACTGCGGCCCAGACCAGCAATGCGCCGGCGGTGCGCATCAGGGCCCGGTCCGCGTAAAGCGGCACGACCATATTGCCCACCGTCAATCCCGCGCCGAAGATGCTGAGGACCAGCGGCGCAGTAGCGGCCGACACGTGGGTGACCGCCGTCAGGGTGTCCACCAGGTAGGTGTAGACCGCGAACATGCCGCCGAACCCGACCGCCCCGATGCCGAGCGTCAGCCAGACCTGCGCGCGGCGGAGCGCGCCGAGCTCGCGCAGCGGACTCGAATCGGGATCCGCCGGCGTGTTCGGTGCGAACAGCCGTACGCTGACCATGGTCAGAATCGCCAGCAAGGCCACCAGGCCGAAGCTCCAGCGCCATCCCACCGCCTGCCCCAGCCAATTGGCCAGCGGCACGCCGACGATGGTGGCGCACGTCAAACCGAGAAACACCCGGCCCACCGCGACGGTCCGGCGATTCGCGGGCACCAGCGAACTGGCCACCAGCGACGCAATGCCGAAATAGGCCCCGTGCGGCAGTCCGCTCAGGAAACGGAACAACAGCATCGAGTGATAGTCGGGCGCCAGCGCGCTCAGGCCGTTGCCGACGGCGAACAACGCCATCAGCAGGATCAGCAGCGTGCGGCGCGGAAGCTTCGCTCCAAGCACCGCGAGCACCGGCGCGCCCACGACCACGCCGAGGGCGTAGGCGCTGATGACGTGGCCTGCCGTGGGCGCGTCGATGCCTAGGCTTTTCGAGAAATACGGCAGCAGGCTCATGGTCGCGAACTCGGTCGTGCCAATGGCGAAGCTGCCAACCGCGAGCGCAAGAAGTACTGGGCCGGGCCGGGCAGGCGCGGCGGGTTGATCCAACATCGAATTGTCCTGGTGTAGCGGAAGAGCCAGAGAATTGCTGCAATGCAGCGAAGGCATTGTACGAAGGCCCGCCCCGGCATGCCCTGAATCCACTGCCGCCGGCATGGACTTGTGGCGCCGTCGCCGCACCCGCCCGCCGGACTCAGCGGCGCGGCTGCCCCACGCCCCCTTGCAGGACAGCCGTCCATCGCGCCGTCTCTTCGGCGATCCATGCCTGGAACATCGCCGGCGTATTGGGCTGTGCGGGGACGGCGTACGCCAGCCGGGCCATTGCATCACGCAAACCCGGGCCGCGCAGCGCCGTGTTCGTCGAGCGGTTCAATCGTTCGATGACCGGAGCGGGCGTGCCGGCGGGCGCCACCAGCCCGTACCACGCCTGCAGCGACAGGCCCGGCACACCGGCCTCTTCCATGGTTGGGACATGGGCCAGCGCCGGAAGCCGCGTGGCCGACATCACGGCCAGCGGCCGCAGCCTGCCGGACGCGATGTGCGGCAGGGCCGCCGCAACGGGGACGATCTGCACGTCTATGCGGCCCCCCATCACGTCGGTCAGCGCAGGGGCGGCGCCCCGATACGGCACGTGCAGCATCCCGATGCGCGCCTGCTGCTGCAGCCGTTCGCACAGCAGATGCGGTGCCGAGCCCATGCCGTCCGAGGCGCAGCTCAAAGCGCCGGGATCGCGGCGAGCCCGCTGCAGCAGGTCTTGGATCGTCGCGATGGGAGAATTTGCACCGGTCACCATGACGAAGGGCATTGTGGCGACCAGCGCGACCGGCGAGAGGTCACGGGAGAAGTCGTACGCCACGTCCGGATACAGCACCTTATGCAGGGTGTTCGGACGCACGGCCAGATACAGCGTCTGTCCGTCGGCTTGCGCGCGCGCCACGTAAGCCGCGGCGATATTGCCCGCCGCGCCCGGCCTGTACGCAACGATGATCTTCTGTTTGAGGGCGGCGCCGACGTGGCGGGCAATCAGCCGGGCCAGTGCGTCCGCGTCCGCGCCCGGAGGAAAGCCGACCACGAGCGTAATGGCGTTTGTGGAATACGGCTCTGCGGAACTTGCTTCAGTCGCTACGGCCGGGCGCGCCAGCATCATCGCCACCACGGCAAGCACGACGAGAAGCCGCTGCACGGCAGCATGGCCGCGCCCGGAGGAGCCACGCTTCATTGGGAGCGTCAGTTGCACTCCAAGGCGGAAGATTGCGGGCCGCCAAGCCATTGGACGATTGCAGCGAACGCGCGAAATGATCAAGGCGTACCAGGAGGCCGCTCCAGCGCATCTGGCGCGTTGCGGGCGTTCACCCAGCCTGCGACGTCGTTGATGAACCACGGCAGATACAGCTTCTCCCCCTCGCCTGCCTGAATGCTCAAGGCTGGCCTGGATCCGCCGGCACGGCTGCCCATGTCATTGGACGGCGTCGTGGGAGCCGGCGCGTTGTAGGGTCCCGAGCCGGCCCGTCGGGACGACCCATCGGCACACCCCGCCATTACGGCGCAGGCGGCCACGAGCAAGACGAGGGGCAAAGCCGAACGGATCGTTTTCATGATGGTCACTCCCGGTGATGGCACGCGGTGGCGGGTAAACGTGTCGGCATGCCGGCGCGCGCCGGCGCTGGAAACGGGATGCCGGACACGGGCCGCGTTGTCCGGCCGCCCCCGCCCTGCTCTAGCGCCGATTGTAGGCGGCGGGAGCCGCCCAGGTACCGAAGCAGGACGCCGGCGTGTTGAAGGCCGGCATCGCAGGCCGCGCGCTTTCCGGTGGAATGGGTGGGCGTCGTCCGCTAGGCTTTCAGCCCTGACGTCAACAGGCTCCGATCCGATGCGGCGCGTTCCTCTGGGCTCAGAGGCCCGAAGTTCGCGTTATCGAAGATCGGCGTTGGGTCCTTCGCCGCGGCGTCCAGAAGCGCCGCCATGTCGGCGTAACGCCCGTCTTTCGATGCCTTCATATCGCCGCGCGCCCCATTCTGGGAGTAGTCGGCGGATACGTTGGGCGATGCGGCGGATCGCGAACAATCATTGCGGCATGCGGATAGGGTCATTCTGAAGTTCTCCCGTGAAATACAGCTACGTTTGCGTGTTGGCCAACACGGCGGTGTATGTAGCGGGAGAAAGGCTGCTGTTCCAAGCGAAAGGGCACAAACCGAGTTCCACCAAAACCGAGTTGTATTGCGGCTGCATATACACCAGAAAAAGATAGACCTCGAATCGTGCGGCTACAAAGCTCGAGAGAATCCGACGCGTGCTAAAAGCATCGAGTGGGAGCGCGTGGTGCCGGCGGGAGTGCTAGGGCACCAGCGGCAGTGCTGGCAACAGCGGCTAAACGGTCGGCGTGGCGGGAGAAAACTGCGACGCGGAGAACGCACTGCGCGCCGCAGCCTGAACAACGGAGCAAGTATCCCGCAAGAACGGAATATCACCGCATGTTGCGGTCGTGGACAGTCACGGGGAATGTTTAGCCTACTAGGCCGTATACACCCTGACTTCTACCTTATGTTTGTTGCGGAAATCATCCCTGGACCGGCCGCACCGTTTTTCTCCGGTTTCGATATCCTTTTCGATCCCCGCCCCTCGTAGATAACCTTCTAGGTATTCTTCCGCATTGGCTACGCTTTTCTTCGCGCCTTCCTTGACCCGCTTATAGCAACCGTCCATCTCTATTTTCGTGAATTTATTTGGATCTTTTTTTATCTCGTTGCCCAATTCATTCAGGCGATCGCGATTGCTATCTCTCAACGCTCCCGATTCGGGAACGTCTTTCAACTCTATCTCCTGCCAAAGCGTATCGCGCTTGGCGCGCCCCTTACCGATCTGCGCTGCGCTTCCTGATTGATATTCCGAGAATGCCTTCTCGGCCGGCGAGCCATAAACGGGCAGACTCTGCGAAATCGCGTTAGGGTAGGTGTCGACGACACGACCTGAATTGACATTGTTGACTAGCATGGTCACAACCTCCTGAGACTGGCCAATGAATGCGGAAGGAACATCTCTTCGCGCAAAGCCAAGGTTCTTGCAACCATGAAGTCCCGGCTCGAACCATAGAAAAATCCAAGACTCATTCACATCAGTGAAACGGGACCTGGCACCACCGCCCATTGTCGGGCTGTAATGCCCCCAGCAGAACCTGCTCGGGTCAAGCCGCTAGTGCAAGGGCAAGGAAGCCACCGACGTGTGGCGCGCCGGCGTGCCGATGGACAACGCTCTTGGCTGGTTAAAGTCCAGTGCTGGATGGGTGGTGGATATTTGACGCTGTCCAACATCCGTCCAAAATCGAACCCAAAATTCGGCGCCGGAAAAGCAAAAGGCCACCCCTGAGGATGGCCTAAATGCTTGATCTATCGGTACTTCTCTCTAGAGTTTTTGGCTCCCCGAGCTGGGCTCGAACCAGCGACCTGCGGATTAACAGTCCGTCGCTCTACCGACTGAGCTATCGGGGAACTGCTAGAGAAGCGAGACTATAGCACGAATTTTTTTGGTTGTGCAACACCCGCTCGTTTTTTTGCGGCGGGCTCGGCGCCCCGCCTGCTTGGTGCGCCGGTTTCGCGCGGCTTCCTGCTGCACGAAACCGGCGTAGCGCCATTGCCTCAAGCCTTCGGCAGGTCCCGCTTGACCTTGATGAACAGCAGCACCAGCAGCGCGGCGCACAGTTCCATCAGGCCCACACTGTACAAGCCCGAAGCCAGGCTGCCGGTCTTGTCCTTCAGCCAACCCATCAGGTAAGGGGCGGCGAAGCCAGCCAGGTTGCCCACGGAGTTGATCAGCGCGATGCCGCCCGCGGCGGCGGTACCGGTCAGGAACGCCGCCGGCAGCGACCAGAACACAGGGAATGCGGCGAGGATGCCGATGGCGGCGAACGACAGCGCATACAGTGCCATCACCGGACTGCCCAGCAGATAACCGGTAGCCATCAGGCCGGCGGCGGCGATCACGCTGGCGAAGACGCTATGCAGACGGCGCTCGCCGGTGCGGTCTGAATGTATGCCGTTCAGCACCATGGCGATCGTGCCCAGAATGAACGGAATCGCCGAGACCAGGCCGATATGGAAGTTGCCCTGCACGCCCAGTTCCTTGATGATCGAAGGCGTCCAGAAGGCGATGGTGGCGTTGCCGCTCACGATGCAGAAATAGATCAGGGCGCACAGCCACACCCGGCCGTTGAAGGCATGCCGCAGGGACGAATGTTTGGCGGGGTCGCGGCGTTCGGCGTCCAAATCGCGTTGCACGATCTGGCGTTCGCGGTCATTCAGCCATTTCGCATCGGCCGGCTTTTCCGGCAGCCAGGCCAGGACGGCGAAGCCGGCCAGCACTGACGGGATGCCTTCGATCACGAACAGCCATTGCCAATTGGTCAGCCCTTCCACGCCCGACATCACGCTCATGATCAACCCGGCGAGCGGGCCGCCCACCACGCCCGCGATGGCGAAAGACGTCATGAAGTAGCCGTTGATGCGGGCACGGCGGTCGGCCGGGAACCAGTACGTCAAATACAGAACGACGCCCGGGAAGAAGCCCGCCTCGAAAACGCCCAAGAGGAATCGAAGCACATAGAACTGCGTGGGCGTCTTCACGAAGATCATGGCCATGGAGGCCAAACCCCACAGGATCGTGATGCGGGCCAGCGTGCGGCGCGCGCCTATCTTCTCCAGAAGCAGATTGCTCGGGACTTCGAACAGAAAATAGCCGATGAAGAAGATGCCCGCGCCGAGCCCATAGACGGTTTCGCTGAACTGCAGGTCCTGCAGCATCTGCAGTTTCGCAAAGCCGATGTTCACGCGGTCGATCCACGCCAGCACGAACAGGAAGACCAGGAACGGAATCAAACGTACTGCGATCTTGCGGTACGCAAGCGTGCGCTCCGCCGGGAGCGGCGCAAAAGAAGCCCCACCCGGCGCCGGGGTAACGGTGGACGACATGGAAAACTCCGGAAGTAGTAATAGTTGCCCGCCCCGCGGCGGGATGGGTGATGTCAGGCCAATACGGGTTCGATGGCCCCGGAAACCTGCAGGATTCTTGCGTCCGCGTCGTGCAGGCCGCATACGGCCAGCCCGATACCGGGCTCGCCGGCAGGCAGCGACACCGCGCATCCGTCCAGGAAATTGATCACGCTGGTATTGCGCAACACCAGCGCATTGGTCGAGAAGAACGCATCGTCCTGCTGCAGATCATCCACCCGCGGCGGACGCACGGCCACGGTTGGCATCAGCCATGCATCCGCATCGCGCAGACGGTCGGCGGCAACGGCCATCATGCGGGCGCGCGCGTCGATCAATTGCAGATAGTCGGCAGCGGATTGCTGTTCGCCGCGCCGGATGCGCATGGCCACGCGCTGGTCATAAACGTCGCCCTTTGTACGCAGCAGCTCGCGATGCCAGTGCCAAGCCTCGGCGGCCGTGAAACCGCCGCCGCCGTTGATCACGGGCAGTTCGTGCAGCTCGGGAAAATCGAACGGCACGATGGAAGCCCCGGCCGCGGACAGGCGCGACAACGCCGCATCGAACGCGGCCGCCACGGCGGGATCCACATCGTTGAACACGAAATCCCGCGTGACGTATAGCCGCAGTCCCTTCAGCACCGCGGGGCGGGCGTCCAGCGGCTCGCCGCTGAGAATGCCATCGAGGATCGCGCAGCACGACACCGACCGCGCCAACGGCCCCGCGGAGTCGAGCGTTCGCGACAAGGGCACCCCGCCCTTCAACGACACCCGATGGGCCGTGGGCTTGAATCCCGTCAGGTTGCAAAATGCGGAAGGAATGCGGATGGAACCGCCCGTATCGGTGCCCAGGGTTGCGACCGCCATACCTTGCGCCACGCTGACCGCGCCGCCCGAGGTCGAGCCGCCGGCGACACGCGCCGCATCGAAAGGCGCGCGGGGCGTTCCGTAATGCGGGTTCAGCCCCAGTCCGGAAAACGCGAACTCGCTCATATTGGTGCGGCCGATCAGGATCGCCCCGGCCGCGCGCAGACGAGCCACCGCTTCCGCGTCCTGAGCGGCCGGCTGCGCGCCGGCGAGCGCCTTGGAGCCCGCGGTGGTGACTTGTCCGCGCACGTCGAACAGATCCTTGATCGAAACCGGCAGGCCGGCGATCGGCGACGGCACGAAGCCGGCCCGCCGCGCCGCGTCGCTGGCCTGTGCTGCGCGCAGCGCGCCTTCCGGGTCGACGTGCACGAAAGCACTGCCGCCGCCCTTGCGATGGGCCTCGATAGCGGCGAGCGATTGCTCGACCAGGCTGACGCTGGTCACGCGGCCAGCCGCCAGGTCGGCCTGCAACTGCTGAATGGTCTGCATGGAAAGCACCCCTTTTTCGGACTAGCCGGTTCAGTCGGAGACGGGAAGCACACGGACGCGGTAGGCGTGCCGAAGCGTGCGGTTCAAAACCGGATCGTGCAGTTCCATTTCGAACGCCTCGCCATAGCCCAGCTCGCCGATGACGGTCTGCGTGCCGCAATACATGGCCGTTCCCACCGGCAGACCGGCGTCGGCGGCGTACTTGCTGGCCAGCTCGCGCGGATCGCGCAGGCTGGTCATGGGTCCTTCCTGATACAGCGCGCGCTCGCCGTTGCGCACACGCCAGGTGCGCGACACCAGCTGATCCCAGTGGCCGGCCACTTCCTCGAAGCGCCACAGGTCCCGGCTGACCGGCTTGGCGCACATCTGCTTGGATACCGTGACGTCGTAGGCCTCGACCTTGCGGTCGGTGTGGTCGGAACCGATGCCCACCAGCAGCCCTTCGGGCGTGGACAACAGCACGGCCTCCACTTCACCGGAGGAGTCGGCGCGCGGCACTTCGATTTCCGTGTCGGTGGTCAGCAGCGCGGCGGCAAGCGGGTAATAGCACGGAACCGTGGACGGCGGCTTGACGCCGATTTCCTGCAGCTCCCGGATGTGGTGCTGCACGGCGGCCTCGTCGCGGCCGGCCCAGCCGGCGATGACGAGACGATCGATCTGGATACTGCGCTCGCCCACTCCGGCGATGTTGAACTGCAATTGCGGCATGACAATGAACCCCGTTGGATGCGGCCGCACGGCCGCGGTGATTCCGCCCTCGGGTCAGATGGAGCGGATGATGTTCTTGCGAAACTCGTCGATATGCGCCCGGATCGCGTCGCGCGCGCCCGGGATGTCGCGCCTTTCCAGCGCGTCCAGTACCGCCATGTGCTCGTGATAGACGTTGGCCAGGTGCACCGGATCCTGCAGGGACAGAAACCAGAAGCGCGCCTGTTTCTCGTGCAGGCCCCGCAGCAGTTCCGCCAGGACGCGGTTGCGGGACGCGGCCGATATCGCGTTATGGAACTTCAGGTCGAGTTCCATCAGGCCGTTGATGTCCCGGTGCGCCAGCAGGGCCTCCGAACGCTGGACGATGTCGCGCATTGCCTGGATGTCGCTGCCATGGGCCCGCTCGGCCGCAAGCGTGACGCAAAGCAGCTCGTTCGTCAGGCGCACTTCGATCATGTCGAGCACTTCATTCAGGGACAGCGGCGCGACCAGCACCCCTTTGCGGGGCAGGATCGATACCAATCCGTCGCTTTCCAGCCGATGCAGCGCCTGGTGCACCGGCGTACGCCCGAGCCCCAGCAGCGCCCCCACCTGCGATTCATTGATCGCCTCACCCGGCCGGAACTCGCACGAAATGATGCGGCGCTTTATCTCCGCATAGGCCAACTCGCGCAGGGCGGCTCCCGACGACGCCTTCGCGGCCGCCGGGGCAGGGGCGGAAATGTCTGCGGCCTGCAAGCGCGCACGTATCGGTGTGGTGGCCATGGCGGATCCGTCTAAAACGCAAGTGATAATACTCTGATATATCACTGTGCCCGAATGGGGGGAAACCCGAATCGGCAAGTTCCGACGCCTGATGACACCCAACGAAGAACGCGCCATTTGCCCCGACAGGCGGAGCGGGCGCCGGTCGCCTTCGGATGCACGTCATGAAAGCTACGACGCATGCTGCACCCTCTTCCCTAGCAGCCGAAAACTCTGCTATCATTTCGGTCTTTGCCGGGGGTCGCACCCCGACTGGCAAGCCGGCATAGCTCAGTTGGTAGAGCAGCGCATTCGTAATGCGAAGGTCGTAGGTTCGACTCCTATTGCCGGCACCACCGAATACCGCAAGGCAACCCTATGGGCTGCCGCATACACTTGAAGGGCAGCCCCATGGGGCTGCCGATACAGAAAAGGCAGCCCACCGGCTGCCTTTTTCTTGCCCTTCCTCCCCCTTTTGCCTGCTGCTTTCGCAGCCCTGCCGCGCGCGGCACCGTTCTTGCTCGATGCGCTCAGGCTTCCGAGCCGTCGCGCCGCGGCTGTTGCGGCGGCGACCACAGGAACCAAAGGGAGTACACGATGAAGGAGCAAACCAAAACCGTGGCCGGCCCGGCCCTGTTCGTCACGTCCATCCCGCAGGGCCATCACATCCGCCGTGACGCTGCCCCGAAGCGGGAGCGCAAGAGCATGGTTGTTGCCGCCGCGCCCGGCGTACTGATCCACCGCATCGGCGATGACGATGCGCCGCAGGAATCGCGGCCGGCGCAACGCCGTCGCATGACAGCCGCGAACCGATCCAAAACCGAACCGCGCCCCGAACCGGGCGCGCGCGGCGGGGCCGCTCCGCTCATCCAGGACATTCCCCAAGCGACAGCGAAGAGCGGGGCCGCGCAATCCGCCCAAGATGACGCTCGCCAGCCCGCGGCCGTGACGGCTGCGGCCCATGGCGCCCCCACCGTCGCCCCCGCGCGCGTGGTGACGACAGGACCCGCCTATTCGCTGCCCCGCGCCTTGCGGGCGGCGTCCCAGCGTGCGCGTGAAGCGCAACCCCGCCTCATCAATATGTCCGATGCAAGCTATGCCGGCGTCGAAGAGTAAGCGCAAGCCTTCGTCGCCCTTCGATGGCATCCCGGTGCAACTGCGGCACGTGCTGCACGAGCAGTTCGACATCCGGGTTTTGCGCCCGGGTCAGGCGGAGGTCATGGCCAGCGTCATGCGAGGCAACGACACGATTGCGGTCATGCCCACCGCCAGCGGCAAATCGCTTTGCTATCAAGCGCCGGCGCTTTGCATGGAAGGCCTGACGGTGGTGGTATCGCCGCTTATCGCACTGATGAAGGACCAGGACGAGAAACTGGCCGAATACGGCGTGGATGCGGCGGTCTTCAACAGCGCCATTTCCGAGCAGGAGCAGGCGGATTCCCGCCGCGATGCCGCCCGCCAGCGCCGCCCCATTCTGCTCGTCACGCCGGAGCGCCTGGCGGACGCCGACTTCATGCGCTGGCTGACGCGCCAGCAGGTATCGCTCTTCGTGATCGACGAGGCGCATTGCATTTCCCAATGGGGGCATGATTTCCGCCCCGCTTATCTGGAGATTCCCAGCGCGGTGCGCGCGCTCGGGGGGCCTCCCGTGCTGGCGATGACCGCGACGGCCACCGATGAAGTCATCCAGGACATTGCCGAATCGCTCGATCTGCGGGCGGCCTGCGTGATCAAGGTCGGCGTCTATCGGGAGAATCTGTATTACGCCGTCCGGCAGGTTGCCGGTGAAGAAAGCAAACAGGCCGCCGTGCGCGACCTGGTCGCCGGCACGGACGGCCCCGCAATCGTCTACACCGCTACCGTCAAGGAGGCAGAGGCCTTGCACGCGATGCTTGCGGAAGCGGGCCAACCGGCGGGCCTTTACCATGGGCGGCTGGCCGGATCCCGGCGCGAAGAGGCGCAGAATGCCTTCATGTCGGGATCGCTGCGCATCATGGTCGCGACCGATGCCTTCGGCATGGGGATCGACAAGCCCGACGTCAGGCTGGTCGTGCATGCCCAGTTGCCCGGCAGCCTGGATGCCTATTACCAGGAGTCCGGCCGGGCGGGCCGCGATGGCAAGCCGGCCCGTTGCGTTCTGATCCACGAGGAAAAGGACAAGCGCATCCAGCAGTTCTTCCTGGCCAACCGCTATCCCGGCGAAGAACTTTTGAAACGTGTGGTGCACACGTTGGCCGACACGCCACAAGGCCTGCGCTTCGACGCCTTGCACGAAGCCCTGGCCGATGCCGGACTGCGGAAATTGCAGGTCGCCGTGAAGCTGCTGGCCGACGCGGATATCGTGGCGCGAGAGGCGCGCGACGGCCGTGACGCCATCCTGCGACTGAAGGACGCGCCGTCAAACGGCGCCGACCGGGACGAGCAGATCGCGAACGCCGCGCGCGCTTACGAAGAAAGAGCCGAAACGGACCGCAAGACGCTCGAGTCCATGGTCGCCTACGCGCGCAGCGGGCGATGCCGCTGGCACATGCTGCTGGCGCATTTCGGCGAGGAACCGGCCTGGGAGCGGTGCAGCCACTGCGACAGCTGCGACCTGGCCCGTCAGGCCGAAGCCGCGGCGCAGGCCGGCGACCTGCCGGATCGGGAGCAGCCCGAAAGCAAGCCGAACGCCCTCCACGTGGGCGATGGCGTGCGCGTGCGCCGGTATGGCGCCGGCGTCGTGGAATCCGTAACGCTCGAGCGGGTGGACATCCGCTTTCCCAACGGCGAACTGCGCCGTTTCCTGCCCTCGTACGTCCGGCGCCTGAAAGAAAGGCCGCCGGTGCCCGCATCCGCGCCGGCGGCGGCCGCAACCCACGCGCCGCCCGCGCGGACGCCGCCGCGCGCCAGGCCCGCCATCCCGTCGCTCAAGCGCCCGGCCTCTTGATCACGCTGATGGAGCCGTCCGGCTCGATGTACGCGCGCCGCACGTCCGCCACATCGGTGATGCCTTTCTGGCGCAATTCGCTTTCCAGCTCGTCCGGCGTGATGCTTTCGCGCCGCATCGCCCGGCGCTGCAGCTCCCCGTCCTTGACGATGCACAGCTTGGGCGGCTGCAACAGCGGACGCACGCGCGGGAACGCATATGCCAGCCGATCGATGAAGACGCTCCAGAACACGATCGTGGCGATCAGCACCATGCCATCGGGCACGGCCTTGTACTCGCCGGCCATGGCGTTCTGCGCCGCGTCGGAAATCAAAACGACCACCAGCACGTCCGCCATCCCGAGAGAACCGACGTCGCGGCGGCCGGCCAAGCGCATCAGGATGAAGATGAACCAATAGGTGATGGTGCCCCGAATGATGATTTCGATGGGCGACATGCTGAACGTGAAAATGTTTTCCCACTGGATGTCCATGCAACTTCTCCTCGGTCCCGCAGCCAGCGCCAATTCCACCTGGCGGCGCTGCTGACGAGCAACCGTCAGGCCCGGGTCCGACAGTTGCTTTCTCTTCATTTGGAGGAAAGCCATGAACACCATCGATCGCGTCGCCGTTTTCATGCGCGAGAACGGGCTGACGCTCGTCACCGCCGAGTCCTGCACAGCGGGAATGATTGCCAGCATGCTGGCCGACGTGCCGGGGGCAGGCGCCCTGCTCGATTGCGCATTCGTCGTTTATTCGCCTGACGCGAAGCGCCGCTGCGTCGGCGTCTCGCAGCGCACGCTGGACACGCACAACCTGACTAGCGAAGCCGTCGCGCGGGAGATGGCGTTGGGCGCCGCGCAGCGCAGCCCGGCGAATGTGGCCATCGCCAACACCGGGCTGGCCGACGGTACGGATGACGAGATACCGGCGGGCACACAATGCTTCGCATGGGTGTTCAAGCTCAGCGCGGCCGACGCCACCCCCGCGGTGTACACGGAAACCCGGCGCTTCGATGGCGGCCGGCATGGCATACGCAAGGCCGCCGCGGCCTATGCCTTGGAGCGCATGATCACGCTCCACCAGGAATGGCGGCGCCACGGCGGTCGATGACGCGGCTCACCCGTGCGCATTTTTTGCACGGTTTCCGGCACGGCGGCGGCGATTTCGTCCGCCATCCCAATGTCCACCGATGGCGCGTCACGGCGCAAGGCCGGGCATAGCGGTTGCAGCGGCGCGCCGAGTTTGCCTGGGGGAACCGTATGAACTCAAAACCCGTCGATCCCGCTTCACGCCGCCAAGTATTGAAGGCGATCACTGTCGGCCTGCCCGCCGCGGCGCTGGCCGGACGAGCCACCGCGGCAGATCCTCCCGCGCCGGAATCGGGTGCACCGGCGCCCGGCACACCGCCGCAGAGCGCGCCCTCCCCTGCCACCCCGCCGGCCGCCGCCGCGACAGGCGGGATGCCGGCATGGCAATTCTTCAACGCCGAAGAGGCCGCCTTGATGGACGCCATCGTGGCCCGGCTGATTCCTGCGGACGACCTTGGACCGGGCGCCAGGGAAGCCGGCGTAACGACGTACATTGACCGCCAGCTTGCCGGCGCCTGGGGCAGCGGCGACCATTTCTACCGGTCCGGTCCATTTGCTTCGGGGACGCCGCAGCAGGGCTACCAGCTTTCGTACACGCCGGCGGAGATGTTCCGCACCGGCCTGGCGCGCTTCGCGCAGGCGGTGCGGCAGGCGCAAAACGGCAAGTCCTTCACGGAACTGGACGCCGCAGCGCAGGACGACATGCTTGCCCGCATGGAAGCAGGCAAGCTGGATTTCTCGCCCCTGCCGTCCGCCGTATTCTTCGGCGCGCTGATGGATGCGACCATCGAGGGATTTTTCTGCGATCCCATCCACGGAGGCAACCGCGACATGGTGGGTTGGAAGCTCGTACAGTTTCCCGGCGCATACGCCAGCTACTCCAACGACATCGAGCGCCACGGCGTCGCGTTCGTGCGCGAACCGGTATCGATTGCGAACAGTCCGGTGCATGACATGCCGATGCACGGCCCCACGCCGCAGCCCGAAAAGCGGACGCAGCTGGATGCTCCGACGGTGAAGGAGGCAGCATGAGCCGCAAACTGCCGGAAGTCGACGTCGCCATCATTGGCGGCGGCTGGACCGGATCGATCATCGGCAAGGAGCTGGCTGCCAACGGCCAGAAAGTGGTGGTGCTGGAACGCGGACAGCCGCGCTGGCCCTCGCCCGATTTCCAGGGCCCCATGGTGCATGACGAATTGAAGTACACGCGCCGCCACGCCCTGCACCAGAACACCGCCACGGAAACCTTCACCTTCCGCAACAACGTCGGCCAGACCGCGCTGCCGATGCGGCGGTGGACCTTCGCCTACCCGGGCACACACCTGGGCGGCGCCGGCAACCATTGGTCGGGCGCCTACTACCGATTCGACGAAGTCGAGTTCAAGCTGCGCTCGCACTACACCCAGAAGTACGGCGCGAAGATTTTCGACGAGGACATCACGGCGCAGGATTGGCCGGTGAGCTATGAGGAACTGGAGCCCTACTACGACCGCTTCGACAAATTGATCGGTGCATCGGGATTCGCGGGCAACATCAAGGGCCAGAAGCAGGAAGGAGGCAATCCCTTCGAACCCTGGCGCTCGAATCCCTACCCCAATCCGCCAATGAAGGTGCCCTACGCGCCGGCGCTCTTCGGGGAAGCGGCGCGCAAGCTGGGATATCACCCGTACGTGCAGCCGTCGGCGCTCTGCACCCGGCCCTATGTGAACTCCGAAGGGCTGCACATGAACGCCTGCGTCTATTGCGGCTTCTGCTCCAACTACGGCTGCGAGCATTTCGCCAAGGCATCGCCCCAGGTTTGCATACTGCCCGTAGCGATGAAGCTGAACACTTTCGAGCTGCGGACGGGCACGCATGTGCTGAGGGTGGAGCTGGACAAGGACAAGAAGCGCGCCACTGGCGTGACCTATATCGACGAAGCCGGCGAAGAAGTGTTCCAGCCCGCCAGCCTGGTCTTCCTGTGCGCGTTCAGCATCAACAACGTGCGCCTGTTGCTGCTCTCCGGGATTGGCAAGCCCTACGACCCGCAAACGGGCGAAGGCGTGGTGGGCCGCAATTACACCCACCAGACCACGTCTGGCGTCGGCCTGTTTTTCGATGAGAAGACGCCGATCAACCCGTTCATGGGCGCGGGCGCCGTCGCGGTCACCATGGACGACTTCTGTACCGACAATTTCGACCACGGCCCGCTGGGCTTCGTGGGCGGCGCGTACATACAGATCCAGGTGGTAAGCGGCACGCCTATCGGCAACCATCCCGTGCCCAGCGGCACACCTGCATGGGGCTCCGCCTGGAAGCAGGCGGTCAAGCGCTACTACAACCATGCCATACCGATCACCATCACGGGTTCGGCCCTGCCGACCCGCGGCAGTTATCTGGATCTGGACCCCACGTACAAGGATGCGTGGGGGCAGCCGCTGCTGCGCATCACGTATGACTTCCCGGACAACGACATCCGCATGTCGCGCTTCGTGACGGCCAAGGGCGATGAAATCGGCAAGGCGATGAAGGGCGTGATCCGCACCGAGCCCGCGCCGCGCAGCAAGCCTTACTCGGCTGCCAGCTATCAGTCCACCCACCTGACCGGCGGCGCCGCCATGGGCGACGACCCCCGCACCAGCGTGGTGAACCGCTACGGGCAGTGCTGGGACGTGCCCAACGTTTTCGTGACCGGCGCCTCGCTGTTCCCCCAGAACTCGTGCTTCAACCCCACCGGCACGGTGGGCGCGACCGCGTACTGGATCGTGGATGCGGTGAAGCGCGATTACCTGAAAGCTCCTGGACCGCTGGTGAAGGTATGAACGACAACATGGCGGCGCTCGCCAAGGGCGCCATTTCGGTGGTCGTGGTGGCTGGCGTGCTGGTGGCCGGAACCGCTTCGCTGTTTCATATTTCCGTACACCGCAGCACGCCGGCCGGCGGACCGCCGGGCCAGCCTGCGCCGGCCCAGCCTGGCGCGCCGCAGCCGTCGGCGGGCGGCGCGACGCTCTCACCCGGTCAGGCCCAGGCGCCAACGGGCACGCCACAGGCGCCAGCGGGAGCGGGCGGGGCGGCAACGCAGACCGCGGCGGCCCCGCAGGGCCAGCAGTCCGCGCAGAGCCCGCCAGCGCCCCAGATTCAACCCGCGCCGCCCCCGCCTCCCCCACGCAAGGGCACCGACTTTTCCTTTCCCCAGGCCCGCTGGGACGCCTTGCTGGCGCAATCGGGAGACACAGCGTCCAGCGCATCGCTGGCGAACTCGGGCAAGCCGGAAGCGGGCGTGGCCGCTTGCGCGTCCTGTCACGGCGCTCAAGGGGTGCCGGCGGCCGGCACGCCTTTCCCGATCCTGGCCGGCGCGTCGCCCGCCTATACGGTCAAACAACTGCTGGATTACCGCGACGGCACGCGCCAGCATCCGATCATGACGGGCATCGCCAAAGGCTTGAGCGACCAGGACATCGCCGCCGTCGCGCGCTACTACGGCAGTCTGCCCGCGCCCCCGTTGAAGCCGCCGGCGCCCAATCCGCAGGACCGCGGACAGGTATTGCATGGATTCGGCGACAACGCGCTTGCGCTGGCGGCGTGCGCCAATTGCCACGGCGCGAACGGGGAAGGCGAAAACCCGATGCTGCCCCGTCTGGCGGGGCAATCCGACACCTATCTGGCCACGCAGCTGGACGCATTCCGCAGCGGCCAGCGCGCCAATGACGATCTGGGCACCATGCGCGATATCGCCAAGCGGCTCAGCGCCGAAGATCAGGCGGCCCTCGTCAAATACTATTCGGGCATGCGGCAGCCCTGAAGGCCAGGAGCGAAACGCGGCTCCTGTGAGAGCCGCGTTTCCCTCGCCCTAGTGTCCCGGCTTGGATTCCATGCCGCGGTGTCCGGGGCCTTTGTCGCTGTTCGCGGCACTGCCCTTGCTGCTGCCGCTCATGCCGGACGCACCCTTGGACGAACCGCGCTTCGTATCGTTGCCGCTGTGCTTGCCGCTGTCGCCGCCTTGCCCCGGGGACGCGTCGCGCGCCTGTCCCTGGCTGTCGCCCGGTCCCACGGCGCTCGACCCGGAAGGGCTGGTGGCGCCGGACTCGGGATGCTTCCATTGGCCGCCGCCGGTGGATCCCGCACCGCCGTCAGCACCCTGGCCGCCACTACCCGGGCCTGCCTGCGCAATGAGGCTTGCGCCGCCCGACGGCGCCGCATGCACGGCGTCCATGCTTTGAATCGCCGCCGCGCCCAGCGCGAGCGCGGCGAGCCAGCCGACGTTGCCCCAACGGCGCAGCGCCGTCGTTCTGTTGCGTGCCTTCATGACTCTCTCCTGGTTGTCTAGGCGGCATCACGCCACCGGAGCCAATTCCACTTTCATCCAGCCGGGCTGCCGCGTGTCGAAGGCCTTGTAGGCTTCGAGCACCGAGGTCAGGGGCTCGCGCTTGGTCAGGATCCGGGCCGGATCGATACGACCCGACTGCACGAGCTCGATGAGCATGGGGATGTACTTGCGATGATTGCAGTTCCCCATCCGCACGGTCAGGTTCTTGTTCATGGCCAGGCCGATGGGAAAAGCGTTGTCGGTGGGCGGATATACGCCAATGATCGATAAGGTGCCGGCCTTGGCCAGCGCCTGCACCGCCCAGTTCAGCGCCTGCGACGGTGCATCGCCCGGCACCCAGTTCGCGCCATCGGGGTGCGCGTGCGGCGCCAGCTCACGCGATTGCGCTTCCATGGCGGCGTTCTGCTGCGGATCGGCGGCCGGTCCATGATGGGGATGCACGGCATCGACGCCCACTGCGTCGATGGCGCGGTCCACACCGATGCCGCCGGTCAGGTGCTTGATGGTCTCCACGGGATCTTCCGCGTTGAAGTCGACGGTTTCGGCGCCCTGCGCGCGCGCCATGGCAAGCCGGTCCGGCACGGCGTCCACCGCGAAGATGCGCCCGGCATGCATCAGTTTGGCGGACGCGATGGCAAATTGCCCCACCGGACCGCACCCGAACACCGCGACGGTCCGTCCTGGCGCGATATCCGCCAGATCCGCGCCGAAATAGCCAGTGGGAAAGATATCGGACAGCATGATGGCCTGGTCGTCGTTGATTTCCGGCGGAAGCTTCACCAGGTTGACATGTGCGTAGGGAATGCGGGCCTTCTCCGCCTGCAGGCCATGGAATCCGCCGGCCTGCTGCGGGCCGCCGTAGAACGCGGTCCCGGCGGACTTGCCATGCGGGTTGGCGTTGTCGCATTGCGCGTAGTAGCCGGCGCGGCAGTACGAACAGTATCCGCAGGCAACCGTGGATGGAATAACGACGCGGTCCCCCACCTGCAGATTGCGCACGCCCGCGCCCACCTGCTCGACAACGCCGACGCCTTCATGGCCCAGGATGGTGCCCGGCGCCACGCCCTCCATCGTGCCACGGATGAAATGCAGGTCCGTCCCGCAGATCGCACTCACCTGTAAACGCACGATGGCGTCCGTGTCCTCCTGCAATTGGGGATCCGGCACATCTTCGAGCCGGATGTCGCCGATGGCATGGAATACGACAGCTTTCATATATCGCTCCTGATCAGTAGGCAGATCCGTGCTTTCAGGACCTATCCGTCGGTCCGTGCCGCCGCGCAATCGCTGGCGCGCGGCACGCCGCCTGTCGTCGGCTCCAGCAAGCGCCATGCGAGCGCAGTCCGGGGGCGCCAACGCGCCTCTTACGGGGCGATGCGGCGCGGCCGGCCGCAGCGCGCATCGGCGGCATGGCTCGTGCTGCACACAGGAAAAAAAGCAAACCAGGCAGCGGGCGCCGCGGCGCGTTCCGCCGGCCGCAATTTCGGGAGCACGCAAGGTGAACGAAACACAGGGCGCCGACGCGCCGGCCCTATGGATTCTGATGTACTTCGTCATGCCGCTCTGGATGCTCGCGGGAGTGGCCGACTACCTATGCCACCGGCGCACCGATATCGCGCGCACGGCAGGACCGAAGGAATCGGTTCTGCATCTGCTCATGTTCGCGGAGATCGGAGTGCCGCTGCTCGCCTGCCTCTTCCTGGAGATCAACGCGTTGATCTTCCTGGTCATGATCGTCGCGTTCTTCGCCCACGAAGCCACGGCTTTGTGGGATGTCGGCTATGCGACCCGGCGTCGCGATGTCCGGCCATTCGAGCAGCATGTGCACAGTTTTCTGGAGCTGTTGTCCTTGATGGCAGGCGTCCTATTGGCAACGCTGCATTGGCCGCAATTCCTGGCGCTGTTCGGGCTGGGCGACGAGCCCGCGCAGTGGTCCCTCAGGTTGAAAGAAGCCCCGCTGCCGACGGGCTATATCGTGTTCGTCCTGGGCGCCTCGGTGCTGCTGGAGATCCTGCCTTTCGCCGAAGAACTGTTGCGTGGCCTGAAGGCCCGCGGACAGGACAGGAAGGCGCGGCGCTCGCCGATGCCCGTCAAGCAGTGAACTGGTGCGGCGGCGGCAGGTTCTTCGCCGTCGCTTCCTGAGTAAGCCTGTCTTCCCGGACCGCGCCCAGCAGGGCGTCGAGCAGTCCGGGAAAGCGCGCGTCCAGATCTTCCCGGCGCAGCGAAAGCAGATTCTCGCGGCCATAGGGCCGTTGCCAGATCACGCCGCTATCGCGCAGCACCCGCCAGTGGTGGGTCAGCGTGGATTTAGGGATGCCTTGCAGCACCGCGCTGCAGGCATGCTCTCCACCACCGGCCAGCACCCGCACCACCGTCAGGCGCAGCGGGTTGCCCAGTGCGGCGAGCACGTTTTCCAGGCGGATCTGATTGCGGTCGGGATGATTGGGAGTCATGGGATATCTCGGCGGCTTGCCTCAGGACGGCATGTCGCTGTCCTACGGTACGAGTATAGACAAACATTTTCTACTTTGAACTATTGTTCGAGTATCTTCGTATCGTTATAGTACGCATTTCCTCGTACATTCGAACAGACTACGGAGATCCTTTCGATGCCTTCCCTGCTCTCCCCGCCATCCGCCGGCAACCGCCATCGGTCCCTCCGCTGGAGCCTGGCGCTGCTCGCCTTTGCCCAGCTCATCTATTCCCTGGACATCAACATCGTGTTCGTCGCCCTGCCCGAGATCGGCAAGGGACTCGGCTTTTCCGGACAGACTTTGCAGTGGGTGGTCGGCGCCTACACCGTCTTCTGCGGCGGATTCCTGTTGCTGGGCGGCCGGGCGGCCGATCTGCTCGGCCAGCGGCGCATGTTCATATTCGCGCTGTGGCTGTATGCCTTGTCGTCGCTGGCCGGCGGCTTGGCGTGGCACCCGGTGGTAATCGTGGCCGCGCGGGCCGTGCAGGGCGTCGGCGCGGCGCTGCTGTTTCCTGCCACGCTGTCCCTGATCAATCGGCTGTTCGCGGAAGGTCCTGCGCGCAATCGTGCGGTGGCGATCTGGGGCGGCGCCGGCGCAAGCGGACTGACCATCGGGTCGATCGCGGGCGGCGTGCTGACCAGCGCCTATGGATGGCCATCGGTCTTCTTCGTCAACGTCGTCCTGTCGGGGTTCGCCATCGTGGCAGCCTTCGCCGTCATTCCCAGGGACGACGCGCGGGCGCAGCGCCGCAGCTTCGACCTGCCGGGCGCGCTGACCGTTACGGCCGGCGCCACGCTGCTGGTCTACGCACTGGTCCAGGGCCCCGAAGACGGATGGCGGGCGCCGCACATCGTCGCGGCGCTCGCGCTGGCCATCGTTTTCCTGATCGCCTTTGCGGTGATCGAAACCCGCAGCGGCGACCCGTTGATGCCGGTGCGATTGTTCCGCCATCGCGGCCTGGCCGCCGGCATGGCGATTACCTTCATCTACATGGGCACCTTCGGGGCGCTGCCGTACTTCCTGACCGTACTGTTCCAGAATGTGCAGCGCTACAGCGCCTTGCAGACCGGGCTGGCGTTCATCGTGCCCTCTGTCGCGATCCTTGCGGGCACGCAGTTCGGCGCCCGGCTGGCAAACCGCATGTCCGTCCGCGGCACATTGCTCGTGGGCTTCCTGGTCGGGATCGCCGGCACGCTGGGCCTGGTTCCCGCCGTCTTCGTCGGCGCACCCTACGGCGCCATCGTGCCCGGGCTGATCGTGTCAGGCATCGGCCAAGGCGTGGTATGGACGGCCATGTGGATCGCAGCCGCATCAGGCGTGGCGCACGATGAACAAGGGGTTGCCTCGGGCATGGCGTCGACCACGCTGAACGTGGGCAATGCGATCGGCATCGCCGTGCTGGTGGCTTTCGCCAACCGCGGTGTCGAAGGAATGGCGGGCGAAGCATTGCGCGATGCCATCGCGACCGGTGCGCGGCATGCCTTCTGCATGGCGTGCGCCGGCATGCTTCTGGGATTGCTGTTTGCACTGGCGCTGCCAGGCCGCGGATCGAAAGCGCCGTTCCAGGATCTGGAGCGAGCCGCCGGCGGCTGACGAGCGTCCCACATCTCGTTACCAGAAGTGGGACGGGCCGCCGCGGATCCGGTCATATGAATGATATATATAATCCGTCCGGATCCGGTGCGGGCCCGGCTCGCCGCCATCCCTGCGCAATCGGCGACGCCTTACAATCCGCCCCATTATGTTGGAAGCGATATGAATTATCCGCTGTCGTCTGCAGTGCCTCTGGGCAGCCCGCTTTACGAACAGGTCAAACAAGCGATCTTGACGGCCCTCGCGCATGGGGAGTGGAAACAGGGCGAAGCCATACCGCCGGAGAAGGTCTTGGCCGAACGCTTCGGGGTGTCCATCGGCACCTTGCGCAAGGCCGTGGACGAACTGGCGGCCGAAAACATCCTGGTCCGGCACCAGGGGCGTGGCACCTATGTGGCGGTCCACACGCGCAATTCGCATTTCTTCAAGTTCTTCCGCATCGTGCGTCAGGATGGGAAGAAGGCCTACCCCACCACCGAACTCATGCGGTTCAGGCGCGTACGCGCCACGCCGCTGGCACGCGAGAAGCTCGGACTGCCGGCAGGCGCCCAGGTTTTCGAGTTCAGCAACGTGCTGTCGCTGAACGGCGACGTCGTGATGGTCGACGAAGTCACGCTTCCCGAAGCGCTGTTCCCCGGGATGACGGAACGCACGCTGCGGGAGCGCCCGAGCACCCTGTATAGTCTTTATCAGGACACGTTCGGCGTGAACGTCATCGCCACCGACGAGCGCCTGCGAACCTGCCAGGCCAGCCCGGCGCATGCGTCGTGGCTCGGCATCGCGCAAGGCCAGGCGCTGCTGCAGATCCGCCGCGTGGCCTATTCCTATCACCGTCAGCCGGTGGAATGGCGCGTGTCGCACGTGAATACCGACGCCTACGAATACTTGGGCCAGGAATACACCGGCGGCGCCTGAATTTCCGCCGGCGAGTCTGGAGGCATACGCCATGGACATCGGATTCATCGGTTTGGGCAATATGGGCCGCGCGATCGCGGCCAATCTTTTGAAGGCCGGCCATACCGTCACGGTGTGGAACCGGTCCGCCGACGCCGCCGCGCCGCTCGCCGGCCAGGGCGCCCGCATCGCCAGGGACCCCGCGCAGGCCTGCGCCAACCCGGTTGTGTTCAGCATGCTCGCCGACGACCGGGCGGTCGAGCAGGTTTTCCTGGAAGGCGGGGCGCTGGCCGGCATGGACGCCACGGCCGTCCACGTGAACATGGCGACGATATCCATCCCGGCTGCCAAGCGTCTCGCGCAGGCGCATGACGCGCGCGGGGTGGGTTATGTCGCCGCGCCGGTGATGGGACGGCCCGATTCGGCGGCGGCGGCAAAGCTGACGCTGCTGGCCGCTGGCGCGCCCGATCGCATGCGGACGGTTGCACCGTTGTTCGATGCCATTGGCCAGAAAACCGTCATGCTGGGCGACGCGCCGTATCGCGCCAACGCGATGAAACTGGCGGTGAACTTCATGCTGGCGAGCGCCGTGGAGGCGTTGGCCGAAAGCGCCGCACTGGCGAAGGCCTACGGCATCGAAACCGACACCCTCGTCACGCTGATCGGCGGCACGCTGTTTCCGGGCCCGGTCTACAGCGGCTACGGCGCGCTGATGGCGAAGGGCGAGTATCAGCCCGCGGGATTCAAGGCCAGCCTGGGCCTGAAGGATGTGGGGCTGGCGCAGCAAGCCGCGCGTGAAGCCGGCGCCGCGCTGCCGCTGGGCGAGGTCGTTGCGGCGCGCCTGCGCGCGGCCGTGGAACAAGGCCTGGGCGAACATGACCTGGCCGTGCTGGGTCAGGTCGCGCTGAGCCGATCGGAACAATAAGCGGGCGCGGGCACACCGCGCCCGACCGCCCGGCGCTTATTGCGAACCGAGCTTGCGGATGAGCGCATCCAGCATGCCCATTTCCTCGTCGGTAAGATCCGTCAACGGCGCGCGCACCGGCCCGGCATCGCGCCCTACCAGGCGGGCGCCCGCCTTCACGATGCTGACGGCATACCCCGGACGGCGGTTGCGTATGTCCAGGTACGGCAGGAAGAACTCGTCGAGCAGTTTGCCGATGGTTGCGTGGTCGTCGCTGGCGACAGCGCGGTAGAACTGCATGGCAGTCTTCGGGATGAAATTGAAAACGGCCGAGGAATACACCGGCACGCCCAGCGCCTTGTAGGCCGCCGCGTAGACTTCCGCCGTCGGCAGGCCGCCCAGATAGGCGAAACGGTCGCCCAGCGCCCGGCGCACGCGCACCATGTTCTCAATGTCGCCGACGCCGTCCTTGAACCCGATCAGGTTCGGGCAGCGATCCGCAAGCCGGCGCAGATGGTCCGGCCCCAGGCGCGAATTGGCGCGGTTGTAAACGATGACGCCGATCTTCAGCGATTTGCACACCTGCTCCACGTGCGCCGCGATGCCGTCCTGGCTGGCTTCGGTCAGGTAATGGGGCATCAACAGGATGCCATGGGCGCCCAGGCGCTCGGCTTCCTGCGCATAGGCGATGGCCGTGCGTGTCGGACCGCCCGCCCCGGCAAGAATGGGCACCTTGCCCGCGCAGGTCTGCACGGCCGTGCGAATCACGTCCGCATATTCGGCGGGGGCCAACGAGAAGTATTCCCCGGTGCCGCCGGCGGCGAACAGGGCGCTGGCGCCGTACGGCGCCAGCCATTCCAGGCGCTCGATGTAGGACTTCGGACGAAAATCGCCCTGCTCGTCGAAGTCCGTGATCGGAAAAGACAGGAGGCCATGGGAGATGATTTGCTTGAGTTCTTGCGGCGTGGTCATGTGGGCGCGTGGTGGGTCGTTGAAGTTATACGTTATCGTACAACATATCGGTATACCGCGCCAACTCCACTGCCAGCCAACCAGTTGCCGCCTGATCCGCACATACATTTCCGCCCTGCAAGCCAAACTTGGCTGACAAGCTGGGCCGTTCCTTGTACGATGACAAACATTACGTCGGACGGGAACCCCCGCCCTGCCTCCACACCGCCATCATGTCCGAGCCCCAGACACCCCTCTATATCCGCATCCACGACGATGACAACGTCGCCATCGTCGTGAACGACGGCGGGCTGCCCGCCGGCGCCGTGTTCGACGACGGTCTGACCCTGCGTGAAGCCGTTCCGCAGGGCCACAAAGTCGCCTTGCGCGACCTCGAAGAAGGCGATGCCATCGTCCGCTACGGCGTCACGATCGGCTACGCTGCCCGCTCCCTGCCCCGCGGCAGCTGGGTGAACGAACGGGTGACTACCCTGCCGGCCGCGCCCAGGCTCGATGAGCTGCCGCTTTCCACCCGGGTTCCGCCCCCCGCCGAACCGCTGGAGGGCTATACCTTCATGGGCTACCGCAATGCCGACGGGTCCGTTGGCACGCGCAACATCCTGGCCATCACCACCACGGTCCAATGCGTTTCCGGCGTCGTCGAACATGCGGTGAAACGCATACGGGAAGAATTGCTTCCCCGCTATCCCAACGTCGATGACGTCATCGGCCTGGAACACACCTACGGCTGCGGCGTCGCCATCGACGCGCCCGACGCCATCATTCCCATCCGTACGCTGCGCAACATCGCGTTGAATCCCAATTTCGGCGGCACGGCCATGATGGTGAGCCTGGGCTGTGAAAAGCTGCAGCCGGACCGGCTCATGCCGCCCGGCAGCATCCCCGTCCTGGACGGCGGCAACCGCGTGGACCTGGTCACCTTGCAGGACGAAGCGCACGTCGGCTTCGACTCGATGGTGCGGTCCATCATGGAAACGGCAAAGCGCCACCTGGCCATCCTGGACCAGCGGCGCCGCGTGCAATGTCCGGTCTCCGACCTCGTTGTGGGCGTGCAGTGCGGCGGCAGCGATGCCTTTTCCGGCATCACCGCGAATCCGGCGGTAGGCTACGCCAGCGACTTGCTCGTGCGCGCCGGCGCCACCGTGATGTTTTCCGAAAACACCGAAGTGCGGGACGGTATCGCGCAACTGACCGCGCGCGCCGCCACGCCCGAGATCGCTCAGGCCCTGATCCGCGAGATGGCGTGGTACGACGCCTACCTGGCGCGCGGGGCGGCCGACCGCAGCGCCAATACGTCGCCAGGCAATAAAAAGGGCGGCCTGTCGAATATCGTCGAAAAAGCGATGGGCTCGATCGCCAAATCCGGCCGTTCGGCGATATCGGGGGTGGTGCCGCCCGGCGAAAGGGCCACGGTCAAGGGCCTTCTCTATACGGCCACGCCGGCCAGCGACTTCATCTGCGGCACGCTGCAGCTCGCCGCCGGCATGAACCTGCACGTCTTCACCACGGGCCGGGGCACGCCCTACGGATTGGCGGAAGTGCCGGTGATCAAGGTGGCCACGCGCAACGATCTGGCGCGGCGGTGGCACGATCTGATGGACGTCAACGCGGGACGAATCGCCACGGGTGAAGCCAGCATTGCCGACGTCGGTTGGGAACTGTTCCACACGATGCTCGACGTCGCCAGCGGACGCCGCAAAAGCTGTGCGGAAGCGCTGCGCCTGCACAACTCCCTGGCGCTGTTCAATCCGGCGCCGGTGACCTGACGGCCTGGTTTCTGGGAAGCCGCGCCCGGCGCCAGCGCACGTCGGCCGCGCCGGGCAACCGCCTATTCCGCGTCGGGCTGGTTTTCCGGCGCCGCCTGCTGGAAGGCCGGCAAGGCGCGGCATGCCTCGTCGATCCGCACGACGGTAGGCATCGCAGACAGATCGCACTTCAGCCGGCGCGCGTTGAACAATTGCGGGACCAAACACGTATCGGCCAGCGTCGGCGTATCGCCATGGCAGTACGTGCCCGTTTCCGGAGAATCCGCCAGCATCTTTTCCAGCGCCAGCAGGCCCGTTTCCACCCAGTGCCGGTACCAGGTATCGCGCGCCTCGTCGGGCAGATTCATTTCCCGCTTCAGATAACGCAGCACTCGCAAATTATTCAGAGGGTGGATGTCGCAGGCAATGTTCTGCGCCAATGCGCGCACCCGCGCGCGGGCGAGCGGCGTGGCCGGCAGCAAGGGCGCCGACGGGTAAGTTTCGTCCAGATACTCGATGATTGCGAGCGATTGCGTGAGCACCGCATCGCCGTCCACCAGCGTGGGCACCAGCGCCTGGGGATTCAGCCTTGTGTAGTCCGGCTTCAGCTGCTGCCCGCCATCCTTCAGCAGATGAATGGGAACGCAGGTGTAGGCCAGGCCCTTCAGATTCAAGGCAATGCGGACGCGATACGCGGCGGAACTGCGGAAATAGCTGTACAGCTGCATGCGGACTCCTGAAGTACGCCGCGACGGTCAGGACGCGGGCGTGCGATTGGCGTCGGCGGTCTTGCGCGACAAGCCTTTCGGCAAGGGGAAGGCGACGTTTTCTTCGAGGCCGGGCATGGTCCGCACGGACACCGCCCCCAATTCACGCACGCGGTCCACGACCTGCTGGACCAGCACTTCGGGCGCGGAGGCTCCGGCCGTAATGCCGATGCGCTGGCGGCCTTCCAGCCACTCTGCCTGGATGCCGTCGGCGCTGTCCACCAGATACGCGGCGACCCCCTTGCGTTCGGCAACCTCGCGCAGGCGATTCGAATTCGAGCTGTTGGGACTGCCTACCACCAGCACCAGGTCGCATTGCGGCGCCAGCAGCTTTACCGCATCCTGGCGGTTCTGCGTGGCATAGCAGATATCGCTTTTGCGCGGCTCCACGATGGCGGGGAAACGCGCCTTCAGCGCGGCCGCCACGGCCGCCGCATCGTCCACCGATAGCGTGGTCTGGGTCACGAACGCGAGCTGTTCCGGGTCGGACACCTGCAGCGCCTGCACGTCTTCGACCGTTTCCACCAGGTACATGCCGTCTCGCGACTGACCGAGCGTGCCCTCGACTTCCGGGTGCCCCTTGTGGCCGATCATGATGATTTCGCGCCCGGCGGCCCGCATGCGGGCAACTTCCACGTGCACCTTGGTGACGAGCGGACACGTGGCGTCGAACACCTGCAGCCCGCGGGCTTCGGCCTCGGCGCGCACCGCCTTGGATACGCCGTGGGCGGAAAAGACGACGATGGCGCCGGCCGGCGCCTCATCCAGTTCATCGATGAAGATCGCGCCCTTGCGGCGCAAGTCCTCGACCACATAGCGGTTGTGGACGATTTCATGACGCACGTAAATGGGCGCGCCGTGCAGTTCCAGCGCACGCTCGACGATGTCGATGGCGCGATCGACGCCGGCGCAGAAGCCGCGCGGCTGCGCCAGCACGACCTCGGCGTCGGGACGCGTGACGGGGCGGTTCATCACAGCACCCCCAGGATGTGGACGTCCAGCCTCAGGTCCGTGCCGGCCAGCGGATGGTTGAAATCGAAGAGCGCGCCATCGTCGTCCATCGATTTCAGCACGCCGGAATATCGGCCGCCGTTGGGCGCCTGGAATTCGACCAGGTCGCCCGGATCGAAGCTGGCGTCGGCGCCGGCGTGTTCGGCCAGCATGGCGCGGCTGACGCGCTGGATCAGGTCGGGGTTGCGCTCGCCGTAGGCATCGGCCGCCGGCAGCGTCACGCTGAACCGGCTGCCCTCGGCCTGTCCGACCAGCGCGGCCTCCATGCCGGGGGCCCACTGGCCCGCGCCCAATTGCAGCGTGGCCGGCCGCCCGGTAAAGGTATCGGCGAAGACGGATCCTTCGCCCGGTCCCGAGGCAAGGACGATGCGGTAGTGCAGCGTCAGGTAGGAATCCGGACGGACAAAAACATTCGTGCTGGACGTAGCGGTGCTCAAGATATGCCACCGTAATGGGGTGAATCCGCCATTTTAGACCCAGGGATACTGCCATGCTGCTTGCCCGCCCGCCCCTTGCCGCCGAAGAGCGTCCCCGCGAACGGCTGCTTCGGCATGGCCCCGCCGTGCTGACCGACGCCGAACTGCTCGCCATCGTGCTGCGAACCGGCACGGCGGGCCGACCCGTGCTGGCCCTGGCCCGCGACATCCTGGCGCATTTCGACGGCCTGCGCGGCCTGTTCGCGGCCAGGCCGGAGACCCTGACGAAAGTCCATGGCCTGGGCAGCGCCAAAAGCTGCCAGGTGCTGAGCGTCCTGGAGCTGGCGCGGCGCGCCATGCGGGAAGAGCTGGGCGCGGGCTGCGCGCTGGACCAGCCGGCCCGCGTCAAGCAATACTGCGTCGCGCTGCTCGGGCACCGCGAAGTCGAACATTGCATCGCGCTCTATCTGGATAACCGGCTGCGGCTCGTCGCCACCGGCGAGGTGGCCCGCGGCACCCTGTCGCAGGCTTCGGTCTATCCGCGCGAGGTCGTGCGCGACGCGCTGCGCCACCACGCCGCGGCGCTCATCCTGGCGCACAACCACCCTTCCGGCCTGGCCACCCCCAGCGAGGCTGACCAAAGGCTGACTCGCCATCTGAAGGAAGCGCTGGCGCTGGTCGACGTGCGGCTGCTGGATCACCTGATCGTGGCGGGCGGCGCAGCCCTGTCCATGGCGGAGCAAGGGAGGATGTGACCGCCCCTCCCGATACGGGCGCTGCGCTTGCGGATGCGGCCGCGTTCGGGCTAGAATGCCGAGTTCTTTCTGGATACGTGACCGACAGGTGACGGTGACCGATGGCGGACTTGGCCGAGCGAGCTCTGGGCTGGCTGCGGCAGTTTCGTTGCTTTCACCGCTTTCGGCCGGCGACCCGCATATTCAAGGATTAGTCATGAAGCAGAATACCCACCCCGAATACCGCGAAGTGGTGTTCATGGACGTCCAGACGGGCGACAAGTTCATCATCGGCTCCACCGTCAACACGCGTGAAACCATCGATCTGGACGGCAAGACCTATCCGCTGTTCAAGTGCGATGTGACCTCGAAGTCGCATCCCTTCTACACCGGGGCGCAGACCCGTATCGTCGAAACCGGCCGTGTGGAAAAATTCCGCGCGCGTTTCGCCCGCACCACGGGCGCCGGCAAGGCGGCTTGATCGCGGCAGCGCGCACGCCGGAAAAAAAGCAGCCTGCGGGCTGCTTTTTTTTGTCCGGGCAGCAAGCCGGCCATGCCGGCGCCATTCAGGATCCCGCCCCAACGAGGGGTCGCCCATCAGCGCAGTAAGTCCACGCTCGCCAATCCGGTACAGTACGCTTCGTGTCCCCGATATCACACACCACCCCTGCCCGGCTGACCGCGCCGGCCACCGTCAAGCTGCCCCGGCTGGCACTGCTTGGGCTGTGCGTTGCCTATATCGTCTTCGGCCTGTTCATGCGCGATCCGTGGAAGACGGACGACGTGGTGGGCCTGGCGACCATGCTGACGGCCGTGCGCGATGGCGGGCACACCTGGCTGCTGCCGCAAGTGGGCCACCTTGCGCACGCCGAAGAAGGCCCCCTGATCACCTGGGTGGGCGGCGGCGCCATGTGGCTCTTCGGTTCCGAAATGGGTGAGATCACGGCGGGCCGCCTGCCCAACCTGCTGTGGTTCGCGATCACCACGATCTCGCTGTGGTACGGCACCTACCTGCTGGGCCGGCGCCCGGAAGCCCAACCGCTGGCTCTGCCATTCGGCGGCGAACCCACGGTGCGCGACTACGGGCGCATGTTGGCGGACGCCGCCCTGCTGCTGCTGCTGGCCACCGTCGGGATCCTGCAGCGCGTCCACGAGACCTCGGAAATCCCCGCCATCATGGCGGCGCAGGCCTTCGCCTTCTATTCCCTGGCGCGGATGCTGGACCGGCCTTTGCTCGGCGCCGCCAGTCTGGGGCTGGCGCTGGCCGCCTCCTTCCTGATTCGTGGCTGGGTCGGCGCCTTGCCGATCATGCTGGGAAGCCTGCTGGCTTTCCATCCGAAAAGCCCTCTGTGGACGCAGCGCCGCTGGCTGGCCGTCAGCGTCGTGCTGTGCGCCGCCATCATGCTGGCATGGTGGATCCCGGCGACCCGCACCAGCGAGTACTGGGTGCGCAACTGGAAGCTGTGGAACATCGACAACTATGCCTGGCCGGACCCGGGCGATCTGCTGCGCACGCTGCGGGACCTGCCCTGGTACCTGTGGCCGACCTGGCCATTCGCCATTCTGGCGCTGTGGCGCTGGCGGGGCTGGCGCTACGCGCCCCACGTCTGGCTGCCGATGGCCATGGCGGTCTGCCCCCTGCTGCTGATCGGCTTCACCGATGAACCGACCGAAGCGGAGTTCATCCTGCTGGCCGTGCCCTGCGCCTGCCTGGCGGCGTTCTCCCTGCCGACGTTGCGGCGTGGCGTCGTCAACACGCTGGACTGGTTCGCCGTCATGTGCTTTTCCCTGACGGCCGCCACGGTGTGGCTGGGATGGGTGGCGCTGAACTTCGGTTTTCCCCCGAAGATCGCACACAACATCCAGCGCCAAACGACCGGCTATGTGCCGGAGATCTCCTGGCCCGCCGTGGCGCTGGCGCTTGCGGTCACCACCGGATGGATTGTCCTGGTGGTGTGGCGGTTGCGCGTCAGGCCCACGGCGCTGTGGCGCGGAACGGTCATGTCGGCCGCCGGCCTGGCCGCCACCTGGATCCTGCTGGTGCTGCTGTGGCAGCCGCCGGTCAACTACGCGCGCAGCTACCGCCAGGTGTCGGCCGAACTGGCCGATGCGATCGCGCGCAACAAGCGCCCTGGCGAATGCGTGCGCGGCCTGGGTCTGGGCAACGGGCAACGCGCCTCGTTCCTGGTGTTCGAGAATCTGAACTTCCCCTACGACAACCGCTGCACGCTGATCCTGCAGCAGACCACGCGCAGCAGCTTGAAGGACGGCACGGCCGCATACAGCGAAGGCGCGGATGTCCTGTGGCAGGGCGGCCGTCTGTCCGACCGCAGTGAAGTCTTCCGCCTGCTGCGCGTGCCGCCCTCAGCCCGATGACTACATCCCTGTCCTCCGCGACGTCCTTCGGCGCCGCGCTGCGCGGCATCGCGCGCCAAGCGTGGCCCGTGCTCATCAGCCAGTGGGCCGGTATCGCCTTCGGCGTCCTGGACACCGCCATGACCGGGCACGCCAGTCCGGACGACCTGGCGGCCATGTCATTGTCCGCGTCGGTCTTCATCACCGTGTTCGTCGGCCTGATGGGCGTCATCCACGCGCTGATACCCATCCTGGCGCAGCATTTCGGCGCGGGACGCATGCGCGACGTCGGCGCCATGTGGGGCCAGGGCGTGTGGCTGGCCATCGCGTTGTCGGTGTTCGGCGGCGCCTTGATGCTGTTTCCGGATATGTGGCTGTCGTTTTCGGGCGACGTCGCGCCGGACGTCCGCGCGCGCGTGGCATCGTATCTTCAGGCCCTGACGCTGGCCCTGCCCGCCACACTGATTTTCCGTACGATCTACGCGCTCGGGACGGCCGTCTCGCGCCCCAAACTCGTGATGGCGATCAACCTGGTCGCCATTGTGTTCAAGGCGCTGTTCAACTGGGTCCTCATCTACGGCGAGCTGGGCCTGCCCGCGCTGGGCGCCACCGGCGCCGGGCTGTCCTCCGCGCTGGTCTCCTGGATGATGCTCGGCGGGGGCCTGTGGATCATCACGCGTGACCGCTACTATGCCCGGCTGCACCTGCGCATCGGCCGCCCTCAATGGAAAGCCCAGAAGGAACTGCTGCGGCTGGGCCTGCCGATGGGCGGGTCCTACCTGGTCGAAGTCAGCGCCTTCACGTTCATGGCTTTGCTGGTGGCCCGCGAAGGCACCTTCGTGACGGGCGGCCATCAGATCATGTCCAACCTGGCCGCGCTGTGCTACATGATGCCGATGGCCATCGGCGTGGCCAGCGCGTCCCTGACGGCGCAGGCCATAGGCGCGGGCCAGTTGGCGCTGGCCCACCGCACCGGCATGGCGGGGCTGGTCCTGGGACTGGCCGGCGCTGCGCTGACGTCCCTGGTCCTGTGGACGGGGCGGCCGCTGATCCTGCAGGCCTATACCGACAACCTGCAGGTCGCCGCCGTGGCAGCCACGCTGCTGCAGGTGATTCCGCTGTTTCACCTGTGCGACGCCATGCAGTGCATCAACTCCTACCTGCTGCGCGCGTACAAAGTGGCCGTCATGCCGCTGGTGCTGCAGACGTCGGCGCTGGGCGTGATCGGCCTGGGCGGCGGCTGGCTTTACGGCTTCGGGCCGCGGCGCGGCGACCTGGACGCCCTGCGCAACCTGCTGCTGCCCGGTTCCCCGGTGGGCGCGGGGACCATGTGGCTGATGGCCATTGCGGGGCTCGGGCTGTCGGCGGCCCTGCTGCACGCCTGGTACCGGCACATCGTGCACCGGAGCCTCGTGGCAGCGCCCGCGGCGCCGTAACGGCGGCCTCTATGCGAGACGGCGGTCCACCACCCGGCGGGCCTTGCCGGTCAGCGTGCGCTCGACCTGCCCGCATTCCAGCACCCGTACCGTCGCCGTCACGCCGATATACGCCTTCACGCTCTGCGACAACTGCGCCGCGAGCGCCGAGCGCTGGTCCTCCGGCATGCCTTCCAGCTCCGGGCTGGGTTCGGCAAGTATTTCGAGCTGGTCCAGCGCGCCCCTGCGCGTCAGCACAAGCTGGTAGTGCGGCGCCAGCCGGCCGGTTTTCAGGACGAGTTCCTCCACCTGGGTGGGAAACAGATTCACGCCGCGCACGATGAGCATATCGTCGCTGCGGCCGGTGATCTTGCCCATGCGCCGCATTGCGCGCGCGGTCGGCGGCAACAGGCGCGTCAGATCCCGCGTGCGGTAACGGATCACCGGCATGGCTTCCCTCGTCAGCGAAGTGAAGACGAGCTCTCCCGGTTCCCCCTCCGGCACCGGCGCGCCGCTCTCGGGATCCACGATCTCGGGATAAAAGTGGTCTTCCCACACCACGGGCCCATCCTTGGCTTCCACACATTCGCTTGCCACGCCGGGCCCCATCACTTCGGACAATCCGTAGATATCGACCGCGTCCAGACCGCCCCGGGATTCCAGCGTTTCCCGCAGCCGGCCGGTCCAGGGCTCCGCGCCGAAAATGCCGACGCGCAGTGACGATGCCCGCGGATCGATGCCCTGCCGCGTCATTTCCTCCAGGATGTTGCAGAAGTAGGAAGGGGTCGCCATGATGATGTCCGGCCGGAAATCCCGGATCAGTTGCACCTGCTTCTCTGTCTGGCCGCCGGACATGGGAATCTCGGTGCATCCCAAACGTTCGGCGCCGTAGTGCGCGCCCAGTCCGCCCGTGAACAGTCCATAGCCATAGGCCACGTGCACCAGGTCCCCCGGCTTGCCGCCCGCGGCGTGGATGGAGCGCGCCACCAGACCGGCCCAAGTATCCAGATCCGCCCGCGTATAACCCACCACAGTGGGCTTGCCCGTCGTGCCGCTGGACGCGTGCACGCGAATGACCTGCTCGCGCGGCACGGCGAACATGCCGAACGGATAGTTGTCCCGCAGGTCCTGCTTGGTGGTGAACGGAAACTTCGCCAGGTCAGGCAGGTCCCGGAAATCATCCGGATGCACGCCAGCCGCATCGAACGCGCGGCGATAGTGCGGGACGTGGGTATAGGCGTGCGTCAGCGTCCATTTCAGGCGCCGCCGCTGCAGGGCCTGGATTTCGTCGCGGCTGGCATGTTCGATGGGATCGAGTCCCCTTCTGCCCGGCGTTGGCATGATTTGTCTCCTTTCCCGGTCGTCGGCGGTGGGTCATGTGGATCATGGATGTCCGTCCCCGCCCTGCTCGCTCTGGGTGTCGATGATCTGGCCTCGTATCCGATACGAGCGGCCCCGGAACAGCGCCACGGCCTCGCCGTGCTGGTTGCTCACCGTCACGTCGTAGACGCCGGTGCGTCCCGCCAGCGAACGCTCCCTGGCAACTGCCGTCAACACGTCGCCTTCGCGGGCGGGCGCAAGGAAGTCGATGGTGCACCCCGAGGCGACCGTGCTGACGTTGCGGGCATTGCAGGCAAAGGCGAAAGCGCTGTCGGCCAGTGAAAAAATGAAGCCGCCGTGACAAGTGCCATGGCCGTTGAGCATGTCGGCGCGCACGCGCATCGACAGGGCTGCATGACCAGGCCCCACCTCGTCCATGCGCATGCCGAGCGAGCGCGTCGCCGCGTCGGCCTCATACATGGCGCGCGCCACTTCGCGCGCCAGCGCCTGGGGATCGCGCATCATCGCCCCCTGAATCGCGGTTCACGCTTTTCAAGGAAGGCGGCCACGCCTTCGGCGTAATCCTCGCTACGCCCCAGCTCGCGCATCATGCCGATTTCCAGCGCCAGCTGTTCGTCCAGGGTATGGTTCAGGCTGGCCTGCAACGCCCGCTTGGTATAGGCCAGCCCCTTGGTGGGCGCCGCGGCGAAATGGCGGCACAGCTTTTCGATCGTCGTTTCGAAGGCGTCATCGGGCACGCATTGCCATATCAAACCCCACTGCTCCGCCTGCCGAGCGCTGATCTTCTCGCCCAACATGGCCAGGCCCAGGGCCCGGGCGTGGCCGGCCAGCCGCGGCAGGATATAAGTTCCGCCGGTGTCGGGGATCAGCCCGAGCCGGCAGAAGGCCTGGATGAAGCTGGCCGACTCCTTCGCGATGACGATATCGCCCGCCAATGCCAGGTTGGCGCCTGCGCCCGCCGCGACGCCGTTGACGCCGACCACCACCGGCATGGGCAAGGCACGCAGGCGCTTCACCAGCGGCGCATAGTATCTCTCGACCGTTTCGCCGAGATCCACGGGGCCCGCGCCTGGCGCGGCCCGCCGTTCGCTCAAGTCCTGTCCCGCGCAGAATCCGCGTCCCTGACCGGTGATCAGCAGTACGCGCGCCCCGCCTGACTCCACCTCGTCAAGGGCGCTCGACACCTCGCCGTGCATGCGCGCGGTGAAGCTGTTGAGTTTGTCGGGCCGGTGCAGCACCAGCCGCGCTATTCCGTCCTGCAAGGAAAACCGGATGTCCTCATAGTCCGGCGCGTCGTCTCGTGTCGTCATGGCGGCTCCCTCAGGCGTGCCAACGGGTTTGCACCACCCTGAAGCGATTCGCCACGAAGGCGCTGTCGCACAGCGAGGCGTTGGCGGCGGGATTGGCGCCCGTGCCATGGAAGTCGCTGAACGCCGCCGACTGGTTGACGAACACCCCCCGCGTCAGGTTCAACGACAGGGACACGCCCGCGTCCTCGGCGGCCTCCTGCGCCCGCCGCGCCACGTCGGGATCCGTGGTGTAGGCGGACCACGTCAGCGCTCCGTGTTCGCGCGCGCCGTCGCGGGCCAGCGCGATGGCCTGGTCCGTGGACGCCACCTGTACAACGATGGCGATGGGGCCGAACCACTCCCTTTGGATGTCGGGATGATCGGCGTCCGCGCGCAACAGCAGCGGCGTCCGGATGCGTGCATCCGGAAACTGCGGATGGGCCAGCGGGCGGCTCTGGGCCAGCACCGGCAGTCCCAGCGCCGAGGCTGCGTCCAAGCGGGCCAGCGTGGCCTCGCTCTGGATTGCGCCCAGCAGCTCGGCGGCCTTTGCTTCGTCGGCCGTCAGGGCATGCAAAGCGTCCGCAATGGCGGCGGCCACGTCGTCGAACGAGGCCTTTCCCTGCGCAGTGGGTATACCGGCGCGCGGCACGTAGATGTTCTGAGGCGCCGTGCACATCTGGCCGCTGTACAGCGCCAGCGAGAACGCCAGGTTGCGCGCCGCGGCCTTCAGGTCTTCCACGGAATCCAGGACGACCGGATTGACGCCGGACTTCTCCGTATAGACCTGCGCCTGCGCGGCATGCCGTTCCAGCCATTCGCCGTTGGTCTTGCTGCCGGTGAAGTCCACGATCCTGACGTCAGGGTGCGTTGCCAGCGTCTGCCCGGTTTGCTCGGCGGGCGCATGCGCGGCCAGCAGCACCACGTCCGGGTCGAAGCCGGCTTCCTGCAACACATCGCGGGCGATGCGCACCGTGATCGCCAGCGGCAGGATCGCCGTGGGATGCGGCTTGACGATCACCGTGTTGCCTGTCGCCAGGCTTGCGAACAGTCCGGGATATCCGTTCCAGGTAGGGAAGGTCGAGCAACCGATCACCAGCGCGACGCCGCGCGGCACGATGGTGAAGCGTTTTTCCATGCGCAGCGGATCCTGCTTGCCTTGCGGCTTTTCCCACAGCACCCGTTCCGGTATGCGCGACATCTCGCGCCAGGCATAAGCGACTGCCTCAAGGCCGCGGTCCTGCGCATGCGGACCGCCGGCCTGGAAGGCCATCATGAAGCCCTGCCCGGTGGTGTGCTGCACGGCATGGGCGATTTCGAAACTGGCACGGTTCAGGCGGCTCAGGATTTCCAGCGACACGCCGACCCACGCGCGCGGCCCGGCGCGGCGCCATTGGGCCAGCGCGCGGGACGACGCCGCCACCAATGCATCGGCAGACAGGTGAGGATAACGAATCTGCAAGGCAAGCCCGTAGGGCGAACGCTCGTGCGACGCCATGCGGCCCGCGCCTGCGATATCCATCGGGAAATCGCCCTCGCGCAGCGCATCGAAAGCCTGCCGGCCCTGCTCGTTGGCGGTGTCGCCGTAGTTACGCGGGCTTGGGGACTCCGGATAGGAACTCCAGTAGGCGCGGGTTTCGGTGGCGCGTACGGCATCCTCCAGCAAGGCGCGGTGGCGCTCGAAAAAATCTTGGGTCACGACGGTCTCCTCGGGCCTGAAAACATGAATGGCGGGCCGGCATCAGGTCTCCTGGTCGAAGTCCAACACCAGCGTATCGCTGACGGGATAGCTCTGGCAGCTCAGCACGAAGCCCCGCGCGACCTCGTAGTCTTCCAGCGCGAAATTGGCGTCCATATCGACCTCGCCTTCCACCACCTTGCAGCGGCAGGTGGAGCAGACGCCGCCCTTGCACGAGTAGGGCAGTTCGATGCCTTGCGCCAGCGCGGCATCCAGCACGCTGTCGCGGTTCTTGTCGATGCTGAAGCTGCGCCGGTGACCATCCTGCACCACCGTCACGCGGCATTGCGCGCTGCCGGGCGCTGCAGGCCGGGATGCGGGGGCGCGGGGCCCGCGCGGCGCGCCGAACAGTTCGTACTTGATCCGTTCGGACGGGATGCCAAGCGCTTGCAGTACCGGCACGACCTCTTCCACCATGGCCTGGGGGCCGCACAGGAATACATAGTCGAGATCGCGCACGCGCAGCCACTGCGTCAGCAGCCGCCGCACCTTGTCGCCGTCCAGGCGGCCATTGAACAAGTCCACGTCCTGCGCCTCGCGGCTCATCACATGGCACAGCGCAAAGCGCCCCATATGGCGGTTTTTCAAATCCTCCAGCGGCTCGCGAAACAGCACGGAGGACGAGGCCCGATTGCCATAGAACAGGGTAAAGCGGCTGTGCGGCTCGGTCTCCAGCGCCGTCTTGATCAAGGAGTACACCGGCGTGATGCCGCTGCCGACCGCGAAGGCCACGTAATGATGCGCATTGCCCGGATCGAACGGCACCGTGAAGGCGCCGTCCGGCGGCATGACTTCGATCACCATGCCGGGCTTGATTTCGCGGCTTGATTTCGCGGTTGGCCCAGCTGGAGAACGCGCCATCGTCCATGCGCTTGATGGCGACGCGCAGCACGCCGTCGCCGGGCGACGAACAGATCGAATAGGACCGGCGCAGCGCCTCGCCGCCCACGCGGGTGCGCAGGGTCAGATACTGGCCGGGACGGAAGGCAAAGGCTGGCGCGAGCGACGGCGGCAGTTCGAACGTCAGCACGACCGCATCGCGCGTATCGCGCGCCACTTCGGCAACCTTGAGCGGATGAAAGCTGGTCGGCATCGCCATTGGGTCCGGTTGGCTTCCTCGGGGAATGAAGGCGCGCAAGCCTTTCAATGCGCCTTGAAGTAATCGAAGGGTTCGCGGCAGGCATTGCAGCGGTACAAGGCCCGGCAAGCCGTGGCGCCGAAAGCGCTCAGCATGCGCGTGTTCGCGGACCCGCAACGCGGGCACGCCACCGCGGGCGCAGCGCGGCGCGCGATGCCGGAAGCGTCGACCGCGCGCTCGGCGGGCGGCGCGATACCATCCCTGGATAGCGCCTGCCTGGCACGGGCCGACAGCCAGTCGGTCGTCCACGCCGGCGCCAGCCGGGTGCGCACCCGCACCTGCGACAGGCCATGACCGCGCAGCACCCGTTCGATGTCCTGTGCGATCTCCTGCATCGCCGGACAACCGGAATAGGTGGGCGTCACGGTGACGATGCACGCACTGTCTTCCCAGGCAATGTCGCGGACGATGCCCAGGTCCATGATGGACAGCGCCGGGATTTCGGGGTCGCGCACGGATTCGAGCCAACGCGCGATGTGGTCGGGCGTGACCGGCGCGAAGCGGTGTTCCGGCGTGATCGCGGCCGCTACCATGATGCCCCCGGATACGCGCGCTGCAGAAACTGCATCTCGGCCAGAAGCGGCCCCAGTGCCTCGGTATGACGCCCCTGGCGGCCGCCCCGATAGGCGGCATGCGAGGCAAGGTCGGCGGCCGGCAGGACCAGCGTGGCTTCCGCGATCACCGCGCCCACGTGCGCCGACCACGATTCGCGCAGCGTGGAAGGCAGGCAGGCGATGCCGCGGCGGGCAAGCTCGGCGTCGATGTCGTCATCGGTGAAAAGCTCGCCGGTATAAGGCCATGCCTGATCGATCGCCGCCTGCATGCGGGCATGGCTTTCGGCGGTGCCATCGCCCAGCCGCACCACGATATCGGCGGAACGCCGCGCGTGATAGGCGGCTTCCTTCACGGCCTTTTCCGCGATGGCGGCGATGCGCGGCTCGGCCGATGCGCTAAGCTGGCGCAACAGGAAGTAGTGCCAGGCATCGAAGAAGAACTGGCGCGCCATGGTATCGGCATAGCTGCCGTTGGGCCTCTCCACCAGCAGCAGATTGCGAAAGGCATGGGCGTCTCGCAGATAGGCCAGGCTGTCCTCGTCGCGCCCGGCGCCTTCCGCTTCGCCGGCCAGCGACAGCCACAGACGCGCCTGCCCCAGCAAGTCCAGCGCCGTGTTGGTCAGGGCAAGGTCCTCTTCGAGGATAGGCCCGTGGCCGCACCAGGCGCACAGGCGCTGCGACAGGATCAGCGTCGTGTCCCCCATGCGCAGCGCGAACTCGAACAGGCAGCGGTCCATCGGCGCATCCTAGATATGCTTCACTTCTTCCGGCATCGGGAAGAAAGTGGGGTGGCGATAGATCTTGCCGCGGGCAGGATCGAACAGGCTGCTCTTGTCGTCCGGATCGCTGGCGACGATATCGTTCGCGCGCACGACCCAGATGCTCATGCCTTCGTTGCGGCGCGTATAAACGTCGCGCGCATTCAGGATGGCCATTTCCGCGTCGGGCGCATGCAGGCTGCCCACATGCTTGTGCGCCAGCCCATGCTGGCTGCGGATGAAGACTTCCCACAACGGCCACTGTTTCTCATCCATGATGCGCCTCCGCGAGTTCGGCGCGGGCGTCGCCGTCCATCTCGTTCACACCGGCGCCATTGGCGCGCCGGCGCTTGGCGGCATGGGCTGCCATGGCTTCCCGCACCCACGCGCCCTCTTCGTGCGCGCGCCGGCGCGCGGCCAAGCGTTCGCGGTTGCAGGGACCATGGCCTTGCAGCACGGCCTGGAATTCCGACCAATCGATCTCGCCGAAGTCGTAATGGCCGCGCTCCGCATTCCAGCGCAGATGGGGATCCGGTATTTTCAGGCCCAGGTATTCGGCCTGCGGCACGGTCTGGTCCACCATTTTCTGGCGCAGCTCGTCATTGGAAAACAGCTTGATGCGCCAGCGGGTGGAGCGCGCGCTGTTGGGCGATTCTGCATCCGGCGGGCCGAACATCATCAGGGCCGGCCACCACCAACGGTCCAGCGCATCCTGGCACATCGCCTTCTGCTCGGGCGTGCCGTGCCGGCACATCTGGATCAGCAGGTCGTAACCCTGGCGCTGATGAAACGACTCTTCTTTGCATATGCGCACCATGGCGCGCGCATAGGGGCCATAGGAGCAGCGGCACAGCGGAATCTGGTTGATGATCGCCGCGCCGTCCACCAGCCATCCGATCATGCCGATATCGGCCCAGCTCAGGGTCGGGTAGTTGAAGATGCTGGAGTACTTGGCCTTGCCCGCCAACAGGTCGGCAACCATCTCGTCGCGCGACACGCCAAGCGTTTCGGCGGCGCTATACAGGTACAAGCCGTGACCGCATTCGTCCTGCACCTTGGCGAGGAGGATCGCCTTGCGCTTGAGCGTGGGCGCCCGGGATATCCAATTGCCTTCGGGCAGCATGCCCACGATTTCGGAATGCGCGTGCTGCGATATCTGCCGGACCAGCGTCTTGCGGTATGCCTCCGGCATATCGTCCCGTGCTTCGATGCGCACGCCGGCGTCGATGCGGCGCTGGAACGCTTCGTCCGGATCGGCCTGCCGGCCGCCGGACGTGGCCGGGGGCGGCGCGTATGCGTCCATAGGGGTCTTCTCCATGCGTCTTCGCGCACGATGCCGACCGATTATTTAATACAGAAATTCCAATGTCAAACGTATTTCTGTATCACATTGGATTTCTGTATCATGTCGCGGATGTTCATAACGTCCTTTTTCGGCTCGCCATGGCAGCTGCCGCCTCCGCGCTGGACCGTCTTACCGCCCGCCTGCTGCGCGCCGATCCGCCCCGCGCCAAGTCGCTGTGCGTCACGCTGCTGGGCGACGCGCTGCAACCGCACGGCGGGGCGATCTGGCTGGGCGATCTGATCGCCCTTCTGCTGCCGCTTGGCATCAACGAAAGGCTGCTGCGCACGAGTGTGTTCCGGCTGGTCGCCGAAGGCTGGCTGCAGGCGGAACGGCACGGCCGCCGCAGCCTGTACCGTTTGTCTGCGCAAGGGGCGCGCAACACGGCACACGCGGCGCCGCGCATCTACGGCGCCGGGGACGCGCCCTGGGATGGGCAATGGACGCTGGTCGTCGTTCCGCGCTCGGGCAACAACGGCCTGGCCGAACGGACCGAACTGCGCAAGGCCTTGGAATGGGAAGGCTACGGGGTTGTCGCCCCGGGCGTCTTCGCGCATCCGCGGGCGCGCCAGGATACCGCCAGCAGCATCCTGGAAACGCTGCGGATCCGGGACAAGGCGCTGGTGCTGACGGCGCGCGACCTTCCGGGCGCCGGCGCGCTGCCGTTGCAGGCGCTGGCGCCGCAATGCTGGGATTTGGCCGGCCTGGCCGAGCAATACCGCCACTTCCTGCGGCAATTCGCCCCGATGGAAAACGCGCTGGACGGCGCCGACACGCGCGACGGCATCCCGCCCCCCGCGGCTTTCGCGGCGCGCATGGTCCTGCTGCACCGCTGGCGCCGGCTCGTCCTGCACGACCCCGGTCTGCCGGCCAGCATGCTGCCCGCCGATTGGCCGGGGCACGCCGCGCGGACACTGTGCCGCCGGCTGTACTGGATGCTGTTTCAGGCGTCGGAACGCCACCTGGCGGATATCGCCGGGGCCGACCCCAGCCACTTCGGCCCGCTTGCGCCCGAAGCGCGGCGCCGTTTCGGCGGCCCGGACGGCCTTAAACCTTCAGAAAGTGCTCGCGGTAATACTTGAGTTCGTCGATGGACTCGTAGATGTCGGCCAGGGCTTCATGCCGGCTCTTCTTCTCGAACCCCTTGTAAACGTCCGGACGCCAGCGGCGCGCGAGTTCCTTCAGGGTGCTGACGTCCAGATTGCGATAGTGGAAGAACTGCTCCAGCCGCGGCATGTAGCGGAACATGAAGCGGCGGTCCTGGCTGATGGTATTGCCGCACAGCGGGGATTTTCCGGGCGGCACATGCTGGGACAGGAAGGCGATGAGCGCGTCCTCGGCCTGGGCTTCGGTCAGCGTGGACGCCTTGACCTTGTCGATCAGGCCGCTCTTGCCGTGGGTGGACTTGTTCCAGCTGTCCATGGCGTCCAGCAGGCTGTCGGGCTGGTGGATAACCAGCACGGGCCCTTCGGCCACCACCGTCAGATCGGGCTCCGTCACCACCACGGCCACTTCGATGATCCGTTCCTTTTCAGGATCGAGACCTGTCATTTCCATGTCCAGCCACACCAGGCGGTTCTCGTTCAGAGCCATATAATTTGCCTTTTTAAAACCCGATTTTCTCATATCGGAATTCCTACGCCGGCCATCCCATGCTGACACTGTTGTTCGTCGTATTCCTGCTGGTCGATATCGGCATCAGGCTCTGGCTTTCCACCCGGCAGGTGCGCCACGTCATCCGCCATCGCGACCGTGTTCCGGCCGAATTCGCCAACCGCATCGGCTTGGCCAGCCATCAGCGCGCCGCCGACTACACCGTCGAGCGCGTGCGGCTGGGCATGCTGGAACGCGTCTTCGACGCGGCGGTGCTGGTCGGCCTGACCTTGCTGGGCGGGCTGCAGGCGCTGGATCTCTGGGCGGGACATCTGGCTGGCAACGATTTCCTGCGCCAGCTTCTGTTGCTCGCGATGGCGGCCGTCCTGCTGGGCGTGCTGGAGCTGCCGTTTACGGTATGGCGTCAATTCAAGCTGGAAGCGCGATTCGGCTTCAACCGTATGACGCCCGGGCTGTTCGTCTCGGATGCAATCAAGGGCGTGGCCCTGACTGCCGTGATAGGACTGCCGCTGGCTGCGGCCATCCTTTGGCTCATGGGCCGGGCGGGCGACTTGTGGTGGATCTGGGCATGGGCGGTATGGGTCGGATTCAGTCTGCTGACGCTGCTGCTGTTCCCCATGGTGATTGCGCCGCTGTTCAACAAATTCACCCCCCTGGCCGACCAGGAGCTGTCCAATCGCATCCGGCAACTGATGCAGCGCTGCGGGTTTGCCATCAACGGCCTGTTCGTGATGGATGGCTCGCGGCGATCCGGGCATGGCAACGCGTATTTCACCGGCTTCGGCAAATCGCGCCGCATCGTATTCTTCGATACGCTGCTCGCGCGCCTGAATGGCGACGAAATCGAAGCCGTGCTCGCGCATGAGCTCGGCCACTTCGCGCGCCGCCATATCGTCAAACGCATCGTCGTCAGTTTCGCCGTGGCGCTGCTCTTCTTCGCCCTGCTCGGATGGCTGGCGCAGCAACCGTGGTTCTATGAGCAGCTCGGCGTACTGCCCCGTATGGACGGGCGCAACGACGCCATGGCGCTGCTGCTTTTCTTCCTGGTCGTGCCGGTATTCACTTTCCCCTTCACGCCCATCGCCAGCTGGTATTCCCGCCGCGATGAATTCCAGGCGGACGATTACGCCGCCCAGCAAAGCTCGGCCGAACAACTGGTGTCCGCCCTGGTCAAGCTGTATGACGACAACGCCGCGACACTGACCCCGGACCCTGTCCATTCCGCGTTCTACGACAGCCATCCCCCGGCAGCCGTTCGCATCCGGCACCTGGGCGCGGCCGCCCGATGAGTCGCCCAGGCCGCCCGTCCCGATCCCAGGCATCGTCGCCGGTGTCCGCCCCTGCGGGGCAGAACGCCGGTCTTCAAAAAAATGGCAATCGGCGCACGTCGCAGGCCGGCGCCGACGGCCAGTCCGGCCTGCTCGAAGGCCGCGTCATCGCCGCACATGGCCGGCACTTCCTGGTCGAAATGCCGGACGGCAGCCAACGCCAGTGCTATCCCCGCGGCAAGAAGGCTGGCCCTGCGGTCGGCGACCGCGTTCGCGTGGCGCCGCAGGGCCGCGACGAAGGCGCCATCGAGGAGATCCTTGCTCGCAGCAACCTGCTCTATCGTTCGGACGACATGCGCGCCAAGCAGTTCGCCGCGAACGTGGACCGGCTGTTCATCGTCGTGGCGGTCGAGCCAACCTTTTCCGACGACCTGGCCGGGCGGGCGCTGGCGGGCGCCTGGAGCGCCGGCATCGCACCCTTCATCGTTCTGAACAAGGCCGATCTTACCCATGCCCTGCCGCAGGCGCGCGCTCGGCTGGCCTCTTTGGCCAAGCTGGGTGTGCCCGTGCTGGAGGTCAGCGCGCTCGACCCCCAGCACGCCCGGGCAACGCTCTTCCCGCACATGACCGGCCATGTCAACCTCTTGCTTGGCCAGAGCGGCATGGGGAAATCGACGCTGCTGAATACCCTGGTGCCCGGCGCCAATGCCGCCACGCGGGAGCATTCCACGGCCCTGGACATGGGGCGGCACACGACCACCAGCACCCGGCTTTACCACTTGCCCGAAGGGGGCGACGTCATCGATTCACCGGGGTTCCAGGCCTTCGGCCTGCAGCATTTGTCCCGCGAAGAGATCGAACGCGGCTTCCCGGAGTTCGCGCCCTACGCCGCCCAGTGCCGCTTCTACAACTGCACGCACCAGCACGAACCGGGCTGCGGCGTGCTCGCGGCCTTGGCCGAGGGCCGCATCGATCCCGCCCGGCATGCGCTCTATACCCGCATCGTGCAGGAAAACGCGGCCGCGCAGCGCTATTGAGGCGCTTGCGTCTCGTCCGGCGCTGCCGGACCGCGCAGCAGGTAGTACAGATTGCGGAGCATCGCCGCCGTCGCACCCCAGATGAAGTATCCCTGCCAGGGCATGGAATAAAACCGGCGCACCCGCCCATCCGGCAATTCGGCGCGGTGCAGCCGGTGGTTCGCCGGATCCGCAATGAAGGCCAACGGCACTTCAAAAACCTCGGCCACTTCGAATTCATCCGGGGACAGCGTGAAGCCCGGCCTGACCAGCGCGACGACAGGGGTAATTGAAAACCCCGTCGCTGTCAGATACGGCGGCATCGCGCCCAGCACCTCAACCCATTCCGCGGTCAAGCCGGTCTCTTCCTGCGCCTCGCGCAGGGCGGCCGCGATTGGGCTGGCGTCCGTTTCCTCGATACGCCCGCCGGGAAAACTCACCTGGCCGGCGTGATCGTGCAGGTGGGCCGTGCGCTGGGTCAGCATGACCGTCACGCCAGCTTCGCGCATGACGAGCGGGATCAGCACGGCCGCGAGCACGGGCGGGCCTTCGCGTCCCGGATAGCGCGAATCGCCGTTCAGGGGCATCTGCACCGACCAGCTCTCCGGCTGGGCCAAGGCCCGCCGCAAGGACTCCGGCCGCAGCGCCTCCTGAGACAGCGCCTGCAGCCCTTCGTTGGCAACGACCCAAGGCTGTTCGGCCGGATCGAAAGCGGGTCGGACGATGGGGCGGCGGGGTCGGCTGGACGGCTGTTCGGACATGGGGGCGGGGCGTTCAGAAAGGCGGCGCGATACGGACGGCGATAAGGGACAGCGATGGATAGGGAACAGGATACCCGCCGGTAAGGCGGGCGCGGAAATAAAACCCTCCGGCAGAGAACGAAAAGGCACCCCCGCGGGTGCCCCGTGCTGACTCGGAAGACGGCTGCGAGGCGATTCCTGCGGGCATGAAAAAGGCACCCCATGGGTGCCTTTGCTGCGCAGGGAACCGGCTGGCGGCACCCATCACCGCAATCAGGAAGCGGCGGCCTCGGCAGCTTGAGCCGATTGCGCAGCAGCCTGACGGCTGACCAGCTTTTCCTTGATGCGAGCGGACTTGCCCGAACGATCGCGCAGGTAGTACAGCTTGGCACGGCGGACGTCACCGCGGCGCTTCACTTCGATGGAAGCGATTTGCGGCGAGTACAGCTGGAACGTACGCTCCACGGCCTGGCCGGAGGAGATCTTGCGCACGATAAAGGCCGAGTTCAGGCCACGATTGCGCTTGGCGATCACCACGCCTTCGAAGGCCTGGACACGCTTGCGGGTGCCTTCGACGACGTTCACGTTGACGACCACCGTATCGCCGGGGGCGAAGGACGGCAGGGTCTTGTCGCCGGTCAGGCGCTGGATTTCTTCCTGTTCCAGGATAGCGATAAGGTTCATGAGAACTCCGGAGTCATCATGCCGCGCGGTTTTGGAGGGATAGGAATGCGGCCCGCGCGCAGAGGATGAGATTTGGTAAACCCGGCATTCTACATGAAATCAGCGGCTTAGGTAAACCGCACCGGGGCTGTCCCGCGCAATCCAGACCCTTCAGAACCCCGCGGCGGCACCCAGCCACATCAGGGCCGGAATCATGGCGCCCCACATGGCGACAAGCAACACGTCCACCACCATCTGGCGCACTGTCATCGCCTGGGAAGCCAAAACCCCGGAGACCGGAGCGGCGGCGGGCGCAGAGGCAACGGCAGAGCCGGCGGGGAAGGCGGACAGCGGGATCGCCGTGCCGTCCGATGCAGGAGCCGCCGCCGCCGGCAGAGCGCCATGGGCGAAACCGGCGCGATCGACAAGATTGCCCGGATGGTTCGGCAGGCCTATGGGGGCCCCGCGAAACCATTGCACCGCGGGGGACAACAGGCGCTTCAGACCGCGCCGCGCGGGCGGGGCCGGCGGAAAGGGCCATTTCGTCGGGAACTGCTGATCTGCGGCAAAGTTCATGAACGTGCTCCTTGGGAGACTACATCTGGTCGAAGAGACCCAGCTGCCGCATGGGATGCAACGTCGCACGGGCAGATTCGGGAAGGGATCGGGGGCCGCCGCCGGTGACGCCCGCGCTCCGAGGCATGCCGGGAGATGGCATGCCGGGAGATGGCTGGCCGGGAAAGGGTTGGGACACCGCCGCGGGCGGGACGAACTGGCGGGTATCGAGCTGCAGGCGGTGCTGGTTCAGGCCCGCCTTGCGCACCGCGATGGCAAATCGCTGGCGCAGGAGTTCGGCCCAGATACCCGTACCGCGCATGCGCGAGCCGAACTTGGGATCGTTGCGCTTGCCTTCGCGCATGTCTTCGATACGGTGAAGCACGCGTTCGGCACGATCGGGAAAATGCGCCTGCAGCCATTCCTCGAACACCGGCTTGACTTCCCAAGGCAGCCGCACCACCGTGTAACTGGCGTAATAGGCGCCCGCCTGCCCCGCGGCTTCAACGATGCGTTCCAGGTATTCGTCGTTGATGAAAGGAATCATGGGCGCGGCAAGCACGCCCACCGGCACGCCGGCTTCTGCCAGCCTGCGCACTGTCTGCAGGCGGCGCCACGGCGCCGACGCCCGCGGTTCCAGCGTGCGCGAAAGAGCATCGTCCAGGGACGTGATGCTGATATAGACCGCCACCAGCTTGCGCCGGGCCAGGGCCTGCAGCAGGTCCAGGTCACGCTCGATGAGGGCGTTTTTCGTGACGATGGTCAGGGGGTGCCCGGTTTCGAGCAAAAGCGAAATGACCCCGCGCGTCAGCCGCCAATCGCGCTCGATCGGCTGGTAGACGTCGGTGGCGGAACCAATATTGATGGGCTCGACCCGGTAACCCGGTTTGGCCAATTCCGCGCGCAGCGCGTCCACGGCGTTTGCCTTGGCGATGAGCCGGGTTTCGAAATCCAGGCCCGGCGAATATCCCAAGTAGGCATGCGTCGGGCGGGCATAGCAATAGACGCAGCCATGCTCGCACCCCCGATACGTATTGATGGCGCGATCGAAAGGCACGTCCGGCGAATCATTGCGGGACAGCAGCTTGCGGGCCTGTTCGACCGAAACGGTGGTACGCAGTGGGAGCGCCGCGGGCGAGCCGGATGATGCGATCGGTTCGATCCGGGCTGCGGCGTCTTCATCCAAGCCTGCGTCCGCGGACGGATTCGCGGACGGATCCGCGATGCGTTCTTCGGACTGGAAGCGGTGCCGAACATTAGTAACCGCACCCCGACCGCGCAAGGCGGCGGGGGCGGCAGCCGGGGACCCAGAACCGGCAAAAACGGAATGATCGGTACGTGCCATGAGGGTACTGTACATCCATACAGTATTCCTGGCAAGCACCCGCCGCCGTTTTTCTGGCGACGCCCCACTTTACTCCAAGTCCCCGCGCCGCCGCCTGCGAAATCCGCGAGTGTGGCTTTGCCGCAAAACCCGCATGAAGCAAGGCTCTGCGGCCCGCCACCGTGGTAAAAGAGCGCCCCCCGGGCAGCCCTCAGCGCAGCATCCCGGCCGCGGCGGTCTGATGCGTGGCAGCGTCAATCAGGATGAACGCACCGGTTGCGGCAACCTCGTCATAAGGGTCCATGGCAAGCGGATCACGCGTGGCGATGCGTACCTTGCCGATATCGTTCATCGACAGCGTGCCGACATCGCCCTCCACTTCCCGCAGTTCGTGAATATCGCGGCGTGTCGCCACCTCGCGCACCACGGCCGTGGTCAGGCGGGTACCGTGCTTGAGCAGATACTTGCGCGCCGGGTTCAGCGGCTGCGTATCGAGCCAGCAGATCTCCGCCTCGAAATTCTTGCCGACGCTGGCCGGAGCCGCCGCGTGCGACAGCACGTCCCCGCGCGACACATCGACGTCCCGGTCGAGCACGACGACGACGGAGTCCCCCGCCTCGGCATGCGACAGCACGCGCTCGTGGGCGCGGATTTCGGCAACACGCGCGGCAACGCCGGAAGGTTGCACCACGATCTCGTCGCCAGGACGCAACGTCCCGCTTGCAATACGGCCGGCATACCCCCTGAAATCCTTCGCACTGCTGCCATCATGGCGCACGACCCACTGCACCGGAAAACGCAGCGGCGCGCCATCATCGCGCTGCACGGGATCCAGCGACTCCAGCAGTGCGAGCAGCGGCCCGCCGTCGTACCACGGCGATCGAGGCGAAGACGAGACCACGTTGTCCCCGTTCAGCGCCGACATCGGCAAAGCGTGGAAGCGCTCGATGCCGATACGGCGCGCCAGGTCGGCGTACGCGCCGCGGATGCGCTCGAACACCGCCCGGTCCCAGTCCACCAGGTCCATCTTGTTGATGGCGACGACGATGTGGCGGATCCCAAGCAGACGCGCGATGGTGCTATGGCGCTTGGTCTGCGGCAACAGGCGCCCGTCGGCCGCGCGCGTTGCGTCGATCAGGATGACCGCGACATCGGCCGTCGAGGCACCAGTCACCATGTTGCGCGTGTACTGCTCATGGCCCGGCGCGTCGGCGATGATGAACTTGCGCCGCGGGGTGGCGAAGTAGCGGTAGGCAACGTCGATGGTGATGCCCTGCTCCCGCTCGGCTTCCAGGCCGTCCGTCAGCAGTGCGAAGTCGATGCCGTCGCCCGCCACCCGCTTGTACTTCGCGCGGCCGATCGCATCGAGCTGGTCGGCGAACACGCTTTTGCTGTCGTAGAGCAGCCTGCCGATCAGGGTCGACTTGCCGTCGTCCACGGAGCCGGCCGTGATGAGCCGGATGACGGCGGTCTCGCCCGCCGGAAGGAAAGATTCGCTGACTGCGTTCATGCTTGCTCCCTGGCGCTCAGAAATAACCTTCTTTCTTGCGCCGTTCCATCGATGCTTCCGAGGTCTGGTCGTCCATGCGGGTCGCGCCGCGCTCAGTGACGTCGCTCAGGGCCGTTTCGGCGATGATGGCCGCGTTGTCCGCGGCTTCGGATGCGACCGGGCACGTGCACGAAATATCGCCCACCGTGCGGAAGCGCACGGACAAGGTCTCAACCTGTTCGCCCGGCTGCGGCGGCGTCAGGGGCGTGACGGGCACCAGCAGGCCGCGACGGCGCACGACCTCGCGCCGGTGCGCATAGTAGATCGACGGCAACGCCAGATTCTCGCGCTCGATGTATTGCCACACGTCCAGCTCGGTCCAGTTGGAAATGGGAAATACGCGCATGTTCTCGCCGCGGTGAACGCGGGTGTTGTACAGGCTCCAGACTTCCGGGCGCTGGCTCTTGGGATCCCATTGCCCGAACTCGTCGCGGAAGGAAAAGATGCGCTCCTTCGCGCGCGCCTTTTCTTCATCGCGCCGGGCGCCGCCGATGCACGCATCGAAACCGAACTCCGCGATGGCTTCCAGAAGCGTCACCGCCTGCGCCGCATTGCGCGAATCGGTTTCCTTGCGCAGGCTGACGGTCCCGCGCGCGATGGAGTCTTCCACGCTGCGTACGATCAGGTCCTCGCCCAGCTCGGCGGCGCGCGCGTCGCGGAACTGGATCACCTCCGGGAAGTTGTGGCCCGTGTCGATGTGCATGAGCGGAAAGGGAAACTTCGCCGGCCGGAAGGCCTTTTCGGCCAGACGCAGCAGCACGCAGGAGTCCTTGCCGCCGGAAAACAGCAGCACCGGCTTTTCGCACTCGGCGGCGACCTCGCGCAGGATGAAAACGGCTTCAGACTCCAGCCAATCCAGGTGGCTGCGGGTATGAACGGTAGACATGTCGCTTCTCGGTTTGCTTGGGATAGGGACTGGCCCGGAGATCAGGCCTGGGCCACGGTGCGGTTGCCGGCGTGCAGCCCGCATTCCTTGCTATCGGAGGATTCCCACCACCATCGGCCGGCGCGCACATCCTCGCCTGGCCGGATCGCACGGGTACAGGGTTCGCAGCCGATGGACGGATAGCCGCGGTCGTGCAGGGGGTTGTAGGGAATGTCCAGCGTGCGGATCGCGTTCCAGACGTCGTCCTCGGTCCATGCGGCCAGCGGATTGAACTTGTACAGACCGAAGGTGGCATCGTGCTCCTCCTCCGGCAGGTTGCCCCGTGTCGCGGCCTGAGCGCGCCGCTGACCGGTGATCCATGCGCCCCGCCCCGCCAGCGCCCGTGTCAGCGGCTCGACCTTGCGGATATGGCAACAGGCCTTGCGCAACGCCTGGCTTTCGTAGAACGCAAAGGCTCCATGGGCGGCGACGTGGGCCTGTACCGCGTCGGGCTGGGGCCGATAAACCGTGGGACGACGCCCGTAGCGGCGTTCGATGACGTCGAGCATCGCGACGGTTTCGGCATGCAGCCGTCCGGTGTCCAACGTAAAGATTTCGATCGGCGCGCCGCTGGTATGGATGGCGTGCGTCAGCACCATGTCTTCTGCCGCCATCGACGACGCCAGCGCGGCGTCCGGGTAGCGGGCCGCGATATCGGCCAGCACGCGCAACAGCTCGGCCCACCGGGTGGCGACGGCGGACGCAACGGCGGAATCGGGTTCGGTACTGTTCATATCCAATCGGTCATCCAATCACTCGCTATACCCGGAAAATCCGTCCGCGGCGCGGGCGGGCGAGCAGCATCGCGCCTTCGCGCAGATTCATGCCGCGGTAATCCTCTTCGGGCAACTGGGCCTCGAGCAGCGCGCCATCTTCGCGCTGCAGCTCAAGGTACGCGCTGGGCCCCGCCAGGTAGGCATGGTTCAGCTTCACGGCGATGCCCTCGGACGCCGGTGCGAAGGGCACGACCTCGAGTTCGTGGGGACGCACGTATGCCACGGCGCGCTGTTCATCCAGGCCGTCGAACGTCGGCGCGGGCAGCGAAATGCCGCTGGCGCGCCACTGCCCGCCGGCGGCATAGCCTTCGATCTGGTTCACATCGCCAAGGAAGCCGTACACGAAAGGCGTGGCCGGATGCGTCCAGACTTCGCCCGGCGTGCCCACCTGCTCGATGCGCCCGGCGTTCATCACCACCACGCGATCCGCTACCTCCAGGGCCTCTTCCTGGTCGTGCGTCACGAAGACGCTGGCGACGTTCAGTTCGTCGTGCAGCCGGCGCAGCCAGCGTCGCAATTCCTTGCGCACCTTGGCATCGAGCGCCCCGAAAGGCTCGTCCAGCAGCAGCACGCGAGGCTCCACCGCCAGGGCGCGCGCCAGGGCGATGCGCTGGCGCTGGCCGCCCGACAACTGCCCCGGGTAACGGTCCGCCAGCCAATCGAGCTGAACCAGGTTCAGCAGCGCATGGACTTTCTCCTTGATGGCCGCTTCGTTCGGACGTTGCGACCGGGGCTTGATGCGCAGGCCGAAGGCGACGTTCTCGAACACGGTCATGTGACGGAATAGCGCGTAATGCTGGAAGACGAAACCCACTTGCCGCTCGCGCACGTGCACGCCGGTGCTGTCTTCGCCGAAGAAATAGATACTGCCGCTGTCCGGCGTTTCCAGCCCCGCGATGATGCGCAGCAAGGTCGTCTTGCCGCAACCGGAAGGCCCCAGCAAGGCCACCAATTCGCCGGAATCGATGTGCAGGTTCACATCGCGCAGCGCCTGGAACGACCCAAAGCGCTTGTTGACCGATTTGATTTCGATATCCATAGGTTTTCCTTGTCCCGTGCCTAGGCGCGTGCCGGCGCCGCCGCCGCTTGCCGCGGCATGACATCCGCCGCAGCATCGTCGCGCGCGAGCCCGCGCGTGTGCCGCCATTGCACCACGGTTTTGATGACCAAGGTCACGAGCGCCAGCACGGCCAGAAGCGACGCGACCGCGAAGCCTGCCTGGATCTGGTACTCGTTGTAGAGAATCTCGACCTGCAGGGGGATGGTGTTGGTCACGCCCCGGATGTGCCCCGACACCACCGATACCGCGCCGAACTCGCCCATGGCCCGGGCGTTGCACAGAATGACGCCATACAGCAGGCCCCAGCGTACGTTGGGCAGCGTCACGTGCCAGAAGGTCCGCCAGCCGCTCGCTCCCAGCACGACGGCAGCTTCTTCCTCTTCGCTGCCCTGCGCCTGCATCAAGGGAATCAGCTCACGGGCGACCAAGGGCAGCGTCACGAAAGCCGTGACCAGGACGATGCCCGGCACGGCGAAGACAATCTTCAGGTCGTGCGCCAGCAGCCAGGGACCCAGCCAGCCCTGCGCGCCCAGCACGAGGATGTATGAGACGCCGGCCACCACCGGCGAGACCGAGAAAGGCAGATCGATCAACGTGATCAGCAGCGACTTGCCGCGGAACTCGTGCTTGGCGATCGCCCATGCCGCCGCAAGCCCGAACACCATGTTCAAGGGCACGCAGATCAGCGCGGTAACCACCGTGAGCACGATGGCCGACCAGGAGTCCGGCTCGGTCAATGCGGAAACGTAGGCCGCGACGCCTTTGCGCAGCGCCTCGGCGAACACCACGCAAAGCGGCAGGATCAGGAATAGCGACAGGAAGGCGACGGCGCCCGCGATCAAGAGCCAGGGCGCGATACCGGCGTTGCCACGGTTCAGGTTCGGCGTGGGCGACGTCATGCCTCGCCTCCATGCGCGCGACGCTGCCACGCCTGCAACCCATTGATGGCGAGCAGCATCAGGAACGACAGGCCGAGCAGCACCGAACCGATGGCGGCCGCGCCGGCGTAGTCGAACTGTTCGAGCTTGACCAGGATAAGCAGCGGCGCGATTTCCGAAACCATCGGCATGTTGCCGGCGATGAAAATGACAGAACCGTATTCGCCGACCGCGCGTGCGAACGCCATCGCAAACCCCGTCAGCAGCGCGGGCGCGATGGCGGGCAGCAACACGCGCAGGAAGATCTGCACGGGCCTCGCGCCCAGGCTGGCCGCCGCCTCTTCCAGCGACTTCTCCAGATCCTCCAGCACGGGCTGCACGGTGCGGACGACGAAAGGGATGCCGATGAATATCAGAGCCACCACGATTCCCGCGGGCGTATAGGCAATCTTGATGCCCAGGGGCGCCAGCCATTGGCCGATCCATCCGTGCGGCCCCAGCAGCGCGGCCAGCGATATGCCGGCCACGGCCGTAGGCAATGCGAAGGGCAGATCGACCAGGGCATCCAGCACGCGCTTGCCGGGGAACGAATGGCGCACGAGCACCCAGGCGACGAGCAGACCGAAGAACAGATTGACCACCGCGGCGATCAGCGCAGCGCCGAAGGTAATGCGATAGGCGGACAGGACGCGCGGCGAGGTCACGGCCGCGACGAAGGCGTCCCAGCTGAGCCCGGCCGCCTTGATCACCAGCGCGGACAGCGGCAACAGGACCAACGCGCCCAGGTAGAAAAGCGTGTAGCCCAGCGTCAGGTTCAGACCGGGCAGCACGCGCGGCGTACGGCCCTTGCGGCGGCCCGGCAGGACGGACGCGACCACGCCCAGGCCCGCGTGCTGCCGGGTCTGGACGCCGGGCGCGGCAAGGCCGCGCAGTGCGGGACCGCCACCGCTACTTGGCATAGATCTGGTCGAATACCCCGTTGTCGGCGAAGTGGGTCTTGTCCACGGCCGGCCAGCCGCCCAGGTCGCGGATGGTGAACAGATCCAGCTTTGGAAACTGCGACGCGTACCTGGCTTTCGCCTGCGCGGAAATCGGGCGATAGTAGTTGCGCCCGATCAGGTCCTGGGCTTCCTCGGAGTACAGATAGCGCAGATAGGCCTCCGCCACCTCGCGCGTGCCCTTGCGGTCCACGTTCTTGTCGACCACAGCCACGGTGGGCTCACAGAGGATGCTGAGTTTGGGCGCCACGATTTCGAACTCGCCTGGGCCGAATTCCTTGAACGCCAGGAAAGCGTCGTTCTCCCACGAAATCAGGACGTCGCCCACGCCGCGCTGCGCGAACGTGATGGTGGAGCCGCGAGCGCCGGAGTCGAGCACCGGAACATTGCGGAATAGTTTGCCGATGAAGTCGCGCGCAGCAGCCTCGCCACCCTGGCGGCGGGCGTATTCCCAGGCGGCGAGGTAATTCCAACGCGCACCCGCCGAGGTCTTGGGATTGGGTGTGATGACCGACACGCCAGACCGGACAAGATCGTTCCAGTCCTTGATGTTCTTGGGGTTTCCCTTGCGGACCAACAGGATGATGGTGGACGTGTAGGGCGAGGAATTGTCGGGCAGGCGGTCCTGCCATCCCGGCCGGATAAGTCCGCCGTGCTGGACCAGCGCCTCCACGTCGGGCGCGAGGCCCAGCGTCACCACGTCGGCATCGACGCCGTCGATGACGCTGCGCGCCTGCTTGCCCGAACCTCCGTGCGAATTCTTGATCGTTACGTCCTGGCCGGTCTTGGCCTTCCAGTACTTCGCGAACAAGGGGTTGTACTGCGCATAAAGCTCGCGGGTCGGGTCGTACGAGACATTCAGCAGCTCGACCGGCCGGCCCGCGGCGCGTGCGGCACCCGTCGCGGCAAGCGCGGGCAAACCGATACCGGCCGCGAACAGGCCGAAAGACCGCTTCAGAAATTCCCGTTTTTGCGTATCGTGCGCCATCGCCCTTCGTCCCGCATTCACCGCGTCTGTTGACAGGCGGCGCGCCTGCATCAGGCAGCGCCGTTCAATGAGGACGCATTGTGAAGGCAACGGCCAACGCCTCAAACGAAGATGTTCTTGTTTGTATATTTCCGCTGGCGCAATAAGGCGAACCGGAAACCCCCAATCTCGAAATACCGGCCGACGGCGCCGTGCCGGCCATTCGGACGTGCGCGGCGCGAAAAAAAAACGCCCCCTTGCAAGGGGGCGTCGATCACGCGGATGCCGGGTTATTTATTGGGCTGCGGCGTGATCCGCAGGTACGGCCGCACGGCCTTATAGCCCTTCGGGAATTTCTGCTTGATCACTTCCTCGTCCTTCAGCGACGGCACGATGATGACGTCGTCGCCGTCCTGCCAGTTCACCGGCGTGGCGACGCTGTGGCTGTCGGTCAGCTGCAGCGAATCGATGACACGCAGGATCTCGTTGAAATTGCGCCCCGTGCTGGCGGGGTACGTGATGATCAGGCGCACTTTTTTGGCGGGATCGATGATGAACACGGAACGCACCGTGGCGGTTGCGCTGGCGTTCGGATGGATCATGTCGTACAGCTCGGACACCTTGCGGTCCTCGTCGGCGAGGATCGGAAAGTTGACCGTCGTACCCTGGGTGTCGTTGATGTCCTCGATCCACTTGGTGTGCGAGTCCACGGGATCCACGGACAGGGCCAGCACCTTCACATTGCGCTTGGCGAATTCGTCCGCCAACTTGGCGGTATAGCCCAGTTCCGTCGTGCACACAGGGGTGAAATCGGCAGGATGCGAAAAAAGAACGCCCCAGCTGTCACCCAGGTATTCATGAAACCGGATAGGGCCGATGGAGGATTGCTGTTCGAAATCGGGGGCGGTATCGCCCAAACGGAGTTGTCCCATGATCTGTCCTTTTTTCAAATAAACGAAAACGTTAGGCGCCCGGCCCCACCCGTCCGCCGCGGTCGCCCACGACCAAAAACCGAAGCTCCTTAACCACCGAAGCTCCCTATGCCACCACCTCCCAAAACAGACAATAACCGGGGCGCCGCGGATCCGGCTCCGCCGGTCCGCAGGCGCGCCCCCTTGAGGGGGAAGCGCGCCAGCGCTTCGGGGGTGGGCCTATCCCGCGGCTCCGCCGGTCCGCAGGCGCGCCCCCTTGAGGGGGAAGCGCGCCAGCGCTTCGGGGGTGAGCCTTTCCCGCGGCTCCGCCGGTCCGCAGGCGCGCGCCTTTGAGGGGAAAGCCCTCCAGCGCCTCGGGGGTCGGCCAATTCTCACACCAAACTGAAATGCCGGAAAGTATGGATTGCATATAACCTTATGCAATATCCGAACGCCGTACGCATGCCTCGATGACGCCGCCCGCCTGGATCGCGCTTGACCACGCGCCGGCACGCGGCAGGATGTGCGCGCCGTAGAAAACCGCCGTCGTCATCTTGTTGTGCAGGAACTCCCGCGGCCAGCGGCCGCCCGCCGCATCCGCAAGTTCCCGCTGGCAGGCGACGGCCGCACGCGCCATTTGCCAGCCGCCGACCAGGACTCCGGTCAGCATCAAAAACGGCACGCTGCCGGCAAACACCGCCCGCACGTCCGTCATCGCGGTTCGCGCCATGAAACCCAGCGCCTGCTGCTGGGCCTGCATCGCCGTCGCCAGGTTCGTCCGCAAAAGAAGCAGCCCCTGCGCATCATCGCCTTGCGCTCGCCCGGCCGCCGCATCCAAGGCCGCCAATGTGACCTGCATGTCCTGCTGGATGCGCGCTGCCGTGGCGCCGCCGTCTCGCAACAACTTGCGTCCGAGCAGATCGTTCGCCTGGATTGCCGTCGTTCCCTCGTAGATGGGCAGGATGCGGGCGTCGCGATAGTGCTGTGCCGCGCCGGTCTCCTCGATATAGCCGGTGCCGCCATGCACCTGGATGCCCAGCGAGGCGACTTCCACCGCCGACTCCGTGCAGAAGCCCTTGACCACTGGCACCAGGAGCTCGTACAGGGCGCGATGGCGATCGCGCGTGCCAGCATCCGGATGATGTGCGGCGGTATCGCGCGCAGCGGCGGCCATATACGAAATTGCCCGCCCGCCTTCCGTCAACGCGCGCATGGTAAGCAGCATGCGCTGCACATCCGGATGATGCGCAATGGCGACCGGCCCGGGCGAGCCTTCCACCGCACGTCCCTGTATCCGATCGCGTGCATACGCGAACGCCTGCTGCGTCGCACGCTCGGCCACCGCCACGCCCTGCTGCCCCACCGCGAAGCGCGCAGCGTTCATCATGATGAACATGTATTCCAGGCCGCGGTTCTCTTCGCCGACCAGGTACCCTACCGCGCCCTCACCCGCCTCGCCCTTGCCGGCGCCATACAGCAGCACGGCGGTCGGGCTTCCGTGGATGCCAAGCTTGTGTTCGATGGACGCGCACCAGACGTCGTTGCGCGGCCCCAGCCGTCCGCCGTCTCCGGGCAGGAATTTGGGCACCACGAACAGCGAAATCCCCTTCACGCCCGCCGGCGCGTCCGGCGTACGGGCCAGCACGAGATGGACGATGTTTTCCGCCATGTCGTGTTCGCCGTACGTGATGAATATCTTCTGGCCGGACAGCCGGTATGTCCCGTCCTGCTGCGGGACGGCGCGCATTGCCACCTGGGCCAGATCCGATCCTGCCTGGGGCTCGGTCAGGTTCATCGTGCCGGTCCATTTGCCCGACACGAGATTCGGCACGTAGGTATTGCGCAACGACTCGCTGCCCACCGTCAAAAGCGCTTCGATGACGCCATCGGTCAGCAGGGGACAAAGCGAGAACGACAGGCAGGCCGAGTTGATCGTTTCGTTGGCGACAGCAGCCACCAGCTTGGGCAGGCCCTGCCCGCCCCAGGACACCGGATGCTGCAAGCCCTGCCAGCCGCCCGCGGCGTAGTCCGCGTAGGCGGCGGCGTAGCCCGGACTGGTTGCGACGGCGCCATCGCGCCACACCGGCGGTTGCCGGTCTCCTGCACGATTCAGCGGTGCGATCGCCTGCTCCACGAAGCGCGCATTTTCCTGCAGGACGGCTTCGACGAGATCGGGCGTCGCCTCATCGTATCCGGGCAGGGCCAGCACGTCGTCCAGGCCGGCCAGCTCCTTGAGGGTGAAGCGGATGTCCGTCAGCGGTGCTTGATACATAAGGTCCCCACGAAGCGCTTCGCGCTTTCCCCCAGGGGGCGACGCTGGCGGACCGGCGGAGCCGGATCCGCGCGTCCCCGGTCGGGCCCTACTTCTTGCGAAGTAAAGTCCACCCCGGAGCGGTTGGCGCTTTCCCCTTCCGGGAGCGCTGGCGCACAGGGGAGCCGGTCCCGTGGCGTCCTTTGTTGCGAAGCAGGTGAATGTCGTTTGGCTCAACGCTGGATGAATGCGGACTTCAATCCAGGCCTGCGCATCCCTGATGGCAACAGGGCCGGATCCGAGCCGCCCGTCGACCATACCAGTTTGGCGGGGGAGCGCCATCAGGGCTTGTATGGTCTTGCATGCGGCGCTGCAGGGGCGCTTCAAAGCAAAACGGCCGTCCCTTCGGGACGGCCGTCAATTCGCGCCTTCCGAGCGCGCGCCCGTGACGCGGATCAGAGCGCGCTGGCGAGCTCCGGCACGACCTGGAACAGGTCTCCCACCAGGCCGTAATCGGCCACGCCGAAGATGGGGGCTTCCGGGTCCTTGTTGATGGCGACGATAACCTTCGAGTCCTTCATCCCGGCCAGGTGCTGGATGGCGCCGGAGATGCCGACCGCGACGTAGAGTTGCGGGGCGACGATCTTGCCGGTCTGGCCGACCTGCCAATCGTTGGGGGCGTAGCCGGCGTCCACCGCCGCGCGCGACGCGCCCAGCGCGGCGCCGAGCTTGTCGGCCAGAGGATCGAGGATCTTGAAGTTTTCGGCGCTGCCCATGCCGCGGCCGCCGGAGACGACGACGCGTGCGCCGGCGAGTTCGGGGCGATCGCTTTTGGCGACTTCACGGCCCACGAAGGACGAGATGCCGGCGTCCGCTACCGGCGCAACGGTCTCGACCTGCGCCGATCCGCCTTGCGACGGCGCGGCGTCGAACGCGGTGGTACGGACGGTGATGACCTTGATGGGATCGGCCGACTGCACGGTGGCGATCGCGTTGCCCGCATAGATCGGGCGCTGGAAGGTGTCCGCCGATTCGATGCCCGAAATATCGGAAATCTGGGCGACGTCGAGCTTGGCGGCGACCCGCGGCGCAACGTTCTTGCCGGAGGCCGTCGCCGGAAACAGGATGTGGCTGTAGTTCTGGGCCACGGCCAGCACCTGCGCCGAAAGGTTTTCCGCCAGGCCATCGGCCAGGTGCGGCGCATCGGCCAGCAGCACCTTGGACACGCCCGCCGCGCGCGCCGCTTCGTCGGCCACCGCTTGCGCGCCGCTGCCTGCGACCAGGACATGGATCTCACCGCCCAGCTTGGCGGCGGCTGCCACGGTATTCAGCGTCGCGCCCTTCAACTGGGCGTTGTCGTGTTCGGCAATAACCAGAATCGTCATAGTCAGACCACCTTCGCTTCGTTCTTCAGTTTGTCCACCAAGGTCGCCACATCGGGCACCTTGACGCCCGCCTTGCGCGCGGGCGGCTCGGTGACCTTCAGCGTCTTCAGCCGCGGAGCGGGATCCACGCCCAGGTCCTGGGGCGTGAAGGTGTCCAGGGTCTTCTTCTTGGCCTTCATGATGTTGGGCAGCGTGACGTAGCGCGGCTCATTCAGGCGCAGATCGGTGGTGATGATGGCCGGCAGCTTCAGCGCGACCGTCTCCAAACCCCCGTCGACTTCGCGCGTGACGGTGGCCTTGCCGTCGGCGATTTCAATCTTGCTGGCGAAGGTGGCTTGCGGCCAGTCCAGCAGCGCGGCGAGCATCTGGCCGGTCTGGTTGGCATCGTCATCGATGGCCTGCTTGCCCAGGATGACCAATTGCGGCTGTTCCTTGTCGACCAGGGCCTTGAGCAGCTTCGCGACCGCAAGGGGCTGCAGCTCGGCGTCCGTCTGCACGAGGATGCCGCGGTCCGCGCCGATGGCCATCGCGGTACGCAGCGTTTCCTGGCATTGCGCCACCCCGCACGATACGGCCACGACTTCGGTGGCCTTGCCGTTTTCCTTCAGCCGGGTGGCCTCTTCCACGGCGATTTCGTCGAACGGGTTCATCGACATCTTTACGTTGGCGATGTCCACACCCGTTTGATCGGATTTGACGCGCACCTTGACGTTGTAGTCCACCACGCGTTTGACCGGTACCAGGACCTTCATCCAGCAGCCTCCACAAATAATTGAGTCTTCGAGCAATCGAACGGCGCGGCGGGCCGCGCGATCCTTTGGAATCGCCTGATTCTACAACCTCGGCCTGGCGCCCCGCCCGCACCGAGTCCACGGAGTGGACTCACAGGCTGGCGAGTGCGCGGATATGCGCCACCACGCTGCGGCCCAAGGCGGAAAGATCGTAGCCGCCTTCCAGCATGCTGACGACACGGCCGTTGGCGTGACGCTGCGCCGTTTGCATGATCTGTTCGGTCATCCAGGCGAAGTCGGCCTCGACCAGGCCCAACTGACCCAGGTCGTCCTCGCGGTGGGCGTCGAACCCGGCCGACACCAGGATGAGCTGCGGCCGGTGGGCCTCCAGCCGGGGCAGCCAGCGTTGCGTCACGATGTCGCGCACGGCGGCGCCGCCCGTATAGGCCGGCACCGGTACGTTGACCATGTTTTCCGCTGCGCTCTCCGCGCCGCTGTAAGGGTAGAACGGATGTTGGAATATGCCGCACATCAGGACACGGGCATCGCCGGCGAAAATTTCTTCGGTGCCATTGCCGTGATGCACGTCGAAGTCGATGATCGCCACCCGCTCCACCCGGTGTTGCGCCATGGCGTGATAGGCGGCGATCGCAACGTTGTTGAACAGGCAGAACCCCATTGCGCGATCGCGGCAGGCATGGTGCCCCGGCGGCCGGACCGCGCAGAACGCCGTAGCGGCCCCTCCGGCCATGACGGCATCGACGGCCTGCAGGCCCGCCCCCGCCGCATGCAGCGCAGCCTCGTAGGAATGCGCGTTCATCAGGGTGTCGGGGTCCAGGGCGCGATAGCCCTGCGCCGGCGTGCGCTGCGCCAGCGCGTCCACGTATGCCGCGCTATGCGCGCGCAGCAACGCCTCGCGCGGCGCGGGCCGCGCCTCGCGCACGTCCAGATACGACATGATGCCGCTCGCCAGCAGCTGGTCGGATATGGCATCGAGTCTCTGCGGACATTCCGGATGCCACTCGCCCATCTCATGCAGCCGGCAGGACGGGTGGGTAAGATACAGGGTCTCCATAGGAAGATTATGTTCACCTGTCGGCGCTTACTGCAACTTGGCATCATGGCGGCCCTGCTGGCCGGCTGCTCCACCGCTCAACACAGCCCCGGCGCCTCGGCGCTGGCCGCCGGTCCCAACGCTCCCGCCCCCTCTGTTCCGGACGCCTCCGTGCCCCGCATCCGCATCGGCCCGCCGCCCGACCAGGGCGCGGCCTCGACGATAGGCAGCGAAGGCGACGCTGCGGCCGCCGATGAGCAGCGGTCGGCCGTAACGACCCCGGACGGCCGCATGCGGCCGGACGTGCAGGCCTTCATTCAGCAACTCGCCACGGAGCGCGGCCTGCCGGCCTCGCAGCTCAGCGGCGCGTTGGCCGACGCCCGCTTCAGCCCCACGGTGGCGCGGCTGATCGCGCCGGCGCCGGGACGCAAGATTTCCCGAAGCTGGCTGACCTACCGGTCGCGCGTCGTCGAGCCCAAGCGTATCGGCTGGGGGATGGCGTTCTGGCAGGAAAACGCCGACACCCTGGAACTGGCGCAGCAGCGCTACGGCGTTCCCGCATCCATCATCGTGGCGATCATCGGGGTCGAAACGCTGTACGGCCGCAACATGGGCAGCTTCCGCGTGCTGGACGCGCTGTCGACCCTGGCCTTCGATTATCCGGATCCCAACAAGCCGGAACGGGCGCAAATGTTCCAGGGGCAATTGGCGGATTTCCTGACGCTGGTGCTGCAAGGAAAGCTGAGCCTGCAGACGCTGGGTTCCTACGCCGGCGCCATTGGCATGCCGCAGTTCATGCCGGGCAGCATCATGCGCTATGCCGTGGACGGCGATGCCGACGGCCATATCGATCTGGCCAACAGCCCGCGCGACGCCATTTTGTCCGTGGGCAACTTCCTGATGCAGCATGGCTGGGAGCGGGGACGCCCGATCTTCGCGCCGGTCGCACTGCCGGCGGACGCCGCACGGCTGGTCGATGGCGGCCTGGCGCCGACACGGACATGGCCGCAGTTGCAGGCCGCGGGCGCTACGGCCATACCCTCGCCAATGGCGACCGGCGACGTCAGCTGGCAGTCGGGCATGCTGGGCGTCATCGACCTGCCGGAGGAATCCGCCGGCACGGCGGAATACCGCACGGCCACGGTGAACTTCTTCGCCGTGACCCAATACAACCGCAGCTATTTCTACGCGGCCTCGGTGGCCGACCTGGCGGCAGCCATACAGGCGAGGATGCGGGCCGTGGCCGCCCGCCCCGCTCAGTTGAACACGCCGGTGGAAAGATAGCGATCGCCGCGGTCGCACACGATAAAGACGATTGTGGCGTTTTCTACCCGGGAGGCCACGCGCAGCGCGGCGATCAGGGCGCCCGCGGAGGAAATGCCGGCGAAGATGCCCTCTTCGGCAGCCAGCCGGCGTGCCATGGCTTCGGCGTCGGCCTGCAGGATGTACTCGTAGGCGTCCACGCGGTCGCGGTCGAAAATGGCCGGAAGATACGCTTCGGGCCACTTGCGTATGCCGGGTATCTGCGACCCTTCCTCGGGCTGCGCGCCGATGACCTGGATCGCCGGATTGCGCGATTTCAGATACGTGGACACGCCCATGATGGTCCCCGTGGTCCCCATCGCGCTGACGAAATGCGTGATCGTGCCATCGGTCTGCGCCCACAGCTCGGGGCCGGTCCCTTCGATATGTGCGCGCGGGTTGTCGGGGTTGGCGAACTGGTCCAGGACTTTACCCTTGCCTTCGCTCTGCATCGCCATGGCCAGGTCGCGGGCGTATTCCATGCCGCCTTTATCGGCCGGCGTCAGGATCAGCTGCGCCCCATACGCCGTCATCGCGGCGCGCCGTTCCACCGAAAGGTTGTCCGGCATGATGAGGATCATGCGATAGCCGCGCATCGCGGCCACCATGGCCAGCGCGATGCCGGTGTTGCCGCTGGTGGCTTCGATCAGGGTGTCGCCCGGCTTGATTTCGCCGCGCGCCTCGGCTTGGCGGATCATGGACAGGGCGGGCCGGTCCTTGACCGATCCAGCCGGGTTGTTGCCTTCGAGCTTGGCCAGGATGACGTTGCCGCGCGCGGCATTGTCGGCGCCCGGAATGCGCTGGAGCCGCACCAGCGGCGTGTTGCCGACGGTCTGCTCAACGGTTGGGTAGGTGACGGTTTTCATGCTGCAACTATAACGCCGCCGATGTATGGCGCCGGGGATGGCCGCGCCGGCGCAAGGGGGAAGGCGCGCCGGCGCGGCGATGACTAGCGCTGGCCGCGGGGCGCCTGTCGATCCTGCCGCCCGCCCGCCGCTTGCTGGGCGCCGCCCTTGGCCTGTCCCCCCGCCGCGGAACCGCGGCTTGCCGGACTTGCCCCGGCCGCGCTGCGCGCGCCCTCTGCCCCGCGTACGCCTTCCACACGGAGCCCGGCAGCTTCCAACGCCTGAGCCTTGCGCATTCCGATGCCGCGCACGCGGTCCGACAGATCCTCCATGGACTCGTAGCGGCCCCCCCGCTCGCGTTCCTTGACGATGGTTTCCGCCGTCTTCGGCCCCAGGCCGCGGACGCCACGCAACTGCTCGATCGTAGCGGTGTTCACATCCAGCGCGCCGGCAGGTGAAGCGGCCATGGAAAGCCCCGTGGCCAACGCGATCAGGCCAAGCACGCGGGGCCACCTGGCTTGCCGCGGCGGCTTGCGGCAGCGCGGCGCGCCGCGTGCCAGGGACGGACGCCGCGCGGTCAGACGCACAGGCGGCGCGTGGACGGTCGCCACGGGATCATGCAGGAAAGGGTTCATGGGAGCCTCCGGACAGCGGTGAAAAAATGGCGGAAACAGGCCGGCAAGGCGGCCTGCAGACGCAGCGTCGAAACGCCACGGCCATCATCGCCCAGGGCTGCCCTGGGCAGGACCAGACTGAACGGAAACGTCCCTGCGCGGTTCTACGTATATCCGGACCGCGCGCGTGCGGCGCGGACGGCCTACGGCCGTGCGCGCCAGTAACGCACGTATTCCGCGACGCCGGTCTGCACGTCTCGCATCGGCTGGTCGAACCCGGCGGCGCGCAGCCGGCTGACGTCGGCCTGGGTATAGCTTTGATACCGGCCTTTCAGATCGTCCGGGAAGGGGATGTAGCGGATCAGGCCCTGGCCGACCAGTTCGTCCAGCGGCAAGGCGGGCTGCCCCTGTTCTTCGCGCAGCGTATTGACCACCGCCATCGCCACGTCGTTGAACGGCTGGGCGCGTCCGGTCCCGCAGTTGAAGATGCCGGAGGTCTGCGGGTTGTCCAGGAAATGCAGGTTTACGGCGACGACGTCATCGACGGAGATGAAGTCGCGGCTCTGTCCGCCATCGGGATAGCCGTCCCAGCCGGCAAACAGGCGCACGTGGCCTTCCGCCAGGAACTGATTCATGTTGTGAAACGCTACGGAGGCCATGCGGCCCTTGTGCTGCTCATGCGGCCCATAGACGTTGAAATACCGCAAGCCGACGACCTGGGCGGTCAAGGCGTGCAGACGCGTGCGCAGCACCTGGTCGAACAACAGCTTGGAATAGCCGTAGACATTCAGCGGCCGCTCGTTGGCAGGATCTTCCGCGTAGACCGACGAGCCGCCATAGGTCGCCGCCGACGACGCGTACAGGAAAGGCACGCATTCGGATTGGCAATAGTCGAACAACTCCAGCGTGACGCGGTAGTTGTTGTCCATCATGTACTTGCCGTTGCGCTCGGTGGTATCGGAGCACGCGCCCTGATGAAAAATGGCATCGGGTTTGGGCAGGCTGCGGCTGTTCACCAGCCGGCGGAAGTCATCCTTATCCATGTAGTCGGCGATGCGGCAGTCCGCCAGATTGACGAACTTATCGCCGTCGGTCAGGTCGTCCACCGCCAGGATGTCCTGAATGCCGCGCCGGTTCAGGCCGCGAACGAGATTGCTGCCGATGAAGCCTGCCGCTCCGGTGACGACGATCATGATAGGTCTCCCAATTCCTGTGCACTTACCGTGGACGTCCCCAGTTTGCCGACCACGACGCCGCCGGCGCGGTTCGCCCAGCGCATGGCCTGCGGCCACGGCATGCCGACGGCGCGCGTCACCGCCAGGGTGGCGAGGACCGTGTCGCCGGCGCCGGACACGTCGAACACTTCATGCGCCTGGGCGTCGACATGTTCGCGCCCCATGTCGGTGAACAGGGTCATGCCCTGCTCGGAACGCGTAACCAGCAGCGCTTCCAGATTCAGTTTCTCGCGCAACTGTTGCGCGCGCTGCGCCAGATCGTCCTCGGACCGCCAGCGGCCGACCGCCTGCTGCATTTCCGCGCGGTTCGGCGTGACCAGGGTGGCCCCGCGGTAGATATCGTAATGATCGCCTTTCGGGTCCACCAGCACGGGAACGCCGGCTGCGCGGGCGCGGGCGATGAGGTTCTGCACCCGTCCGAGCGCGCCCTTTGCATAGTCGGACAGGACAACCACGTCATGGCCTTCCAGCTGGCGGTCGAACTCGGCGTCAAGGACGTCCAGCGCCGAGGCGCCCGGCGATTCTTCGAAATCCACGCGCAGCAGCTGTTGTTGCCTGCCCAGCACGCGCATCTTCAGCGTGGTCGGGTGGCGCGCGTCGGCCACCAGGCCGGGCGCAATGCCCGCGTCATGGGCCAGCGCGCGGATGCGTTCGCCAGCCTCGTCGGCGCCCACGACGCCAACCAGCGTAGCCTGCCCCCCCAGCGCGACGACGTTGCGCGCCACGTTGGCCGCTCCGCCCAGGCGATCCTCGCGGCGGGCGACGCGCACGATCGGTACCGGCGCCTCTGGCGAAACGCGATCGACTTCGCCGAACCAATAGCGGTCGAGCATGACATCGCCGACGACCAGGACGCGGCGCTTGGAAATAGCGTCAACGGGAAAAGCGCTCATTCGAGTTCTTCCAGACGGCGCGGCGCATAGGTTTCCCATGCGTTGCAACCGGGACATTGCCAATAATAGCGGCGGGCCTGAAAACCGCAGTTGCGGCACGCGTAGCGATCCAGCCGCTGGGTGTGTTTGTGGATCAGGGTGCGCAGCAGGCTCAGGTCGGCGCCGGGCACCGGGCTAACTTCCCCATCCCCGCCCGGCGCGGCCAGTTCGGCCTCCAGCAGGCGGTCCAAACCCAGCAGCGACGGATGATGCCGCAAGGCGGAACGGGCGAACGCCCAGGCCGGCGCCGCGCCCTGCTGCGCGCGCAGTTCGCGAAATACCGTGTTGAAGAGGTCTAGCGAGGGGTGCTTGGCGTACTGCTTCTGCAACAGATCCAGTACGGCCGCGGACTCGCCGCTGGCCTGGTAGCTTTCAAGCAGGTCCTCGGCCACCAGGCCCGCATAGTCCGGCGCGTCCGTCAGCACGGATTCCAGATGCAGGCGTTCGCGTTTGGCGTCGCCTTCGGCCGCGGCCAGCCGGGCGCGCAGCATGGCGATACGGACCTCGGAGCCTTTGCTCGGCGACCCCGCGTCCGTGGCGATATTCGCGGCATGGTCGGCGGCGTCCAGCGCGGTCTGGGCGGCTTCCAGGTCGGGCGGCTGCTGCGACAGCGCCTGCTGCGCGAGCTCGCAGTGATAGTGCACCAACTGCGGGACCGGTTCGTCGACCAGCCCGCGCAGCGTCTTGACGGCATCGATGGCACGCGGCCAATCGTGCTCCGACTCATAGATGCGGATGAGGGAGCGCAACGCCTGCAGGGAATAACGCGTGTCCCGCAATTGATTGAACCCCGCCTCGGCGCGGTCCAGCATGCCGGCTTTCAGGAAATCCTGCGCCAGTTCGTGCTGCGCATGCTCACGCTCGGCGGCCGGCAGGTCGGCCCGATTCAGCAGGCTCTGGTGCACCCGGATCGCGCGTTCCATCTCGCCGCGGCGGCGGAACAGACTGCCCAGCGCGAAGTGCAGCTCCGTCGTCTCCGGGTCCAGCTTGGCGACTTCCACGAAGGCGTCGATGGCCCGGTCCGGCTCCTCATTCAAGAGGAAATTCAGGCCGCGGAAATAAGAGTCGGGCAGCACGCGCGTTTCGGACAACATCTGGCGGATATCGAAGCGCGCCGCCAGCCAGCCCAATGCGAAAAGCAATGGGACGAATATCAACCACCAGGGCTCAAAATCCACGGCGCTCGTTCTCGCAGATGTCGGACACGCCCGCGGGCGCGATGGAAGTATGGTGCGATCGCATCACAGGGGCGACATGGGAGCGATGGTTTCGGGCGGCACGTCACCCGCTTGCGAAGGCTGGTTGTTCATCGCGGCCTGCAGCCGCTCCACCTCGCGGCGCAGACGCAGGGCCTCGCGCCGGCGGCGCATCGAGGCCGGCACGGTCAGCAGCAAACCGAAGATGGCGCCCACCACGAAAGTGACCAGCATGACGACGATCAGCGGCACATCATGCATGATGTAGTCGCCGTAGAAATTGACCTGGACGGGGTTGGTGTTCTTGAGCGCGAACATCAGCACCGCGACGAACACAGCGAGTCGCAGCACCCAGACAAGATAGCGCATGACGCGAGCTCCAGAGGGTTCAGTATCGAGATTGTAAGCGCGCCGGACCCATCGATCGGCGGGCGCCTTCCGTGACGACCAAAAAAAGCCGCCATGAAGGCGGCTTCTTGGATAACGACAGACCGGCGGGACCGGCGCGGCGGCAACGGATGGCCGCCGCGCGATCAGAGCATCGCGTGGGCGCGGACGCCCGACACCGCGGCTTCGACGGTATCGCTGGAGGTGTCCGACGAGGAGGACTTCGACGAGGGGGCGCCCTCGTTGTTATTGCCGTCCAGATCGACCCGCTCCCGCAATTCCTTGCCCGCCTTGAAGTGCGGCACCTGCTTGCCCGGCACCAGCACCTGCTCGCCCGACTTCGGATTGCGTCCGATGCGGGGCGACCGCCGCGATAGCGAAAAGCTGCCAAAACCGCGGATTTCGATGCGTTGGCCAGCGGCAAGCGCCTGGGCCATCGCATCGAGCACCGTCTTGACGGCGTAATCGGTATCGCGGGCGGCCAGCTGGGGATAGCGGGCCGCCAAGGCGGCGATAAGCTCCGACTTGGTCACGACGATTTAACCGTCGTTGCGCTGTTGGTCCAGCTTGGCCTTCAGCAGGGCGCCCAGGTTGGTGGTGCCCGACGAAGCGCTGGCTTCCGACATGCGCGCGATCGTATCGGCGGTTTCGGCGTTGTCGCGAGCCTTGATGGACAACTGGATCGAACGCGTCTTGCGATCGACGTTGACGATCATGGCTTCGATGTTGTCGCCGACGTTCAGGACGGTCGTAGCATCTTCCACGCGGCCCGAGGAGATCTCGGAAGCGCGCAGGTAGCCTTCCACGTCCACCGACAGCGTCACCACGGCGCCCTTGGGTTCGACCGACTTGATCGTGCCCGGGACCACGGCGCCCTTGTCATGGGTAGCAACGAAGTTGTTGAAGGGATCGCCTTCCAGCTGCTTGATGCCCAGCGAGATGCGTTCCTTGTCGGTATCGATGCCCAGAACCACGGCTTCGATCTCGTCGCCCTTCTTGAAGTTGCGCACGGCTTCTTCGCCGGTTTCCGTCCAGGACAGGTCGGACAGGTGCACCAGGCCATCGATGCCGCCGGGCAGACCGACGAACACGCCGAAGTCGGTGATGGACTTGATCGCGCCCTGCACCTTGTCGCCGCGCTTGAAGTTCGTGGCGAACTCTTCCCACGGATTCGGGCGGCACTGCTTCATGCCCAGCGAGATGCGGCGGCGGTCTTCGTCGATTTCCAGAACCATGACTTCGACTTCCTCGCCCAGGGTCACCACCTTGCGCGGGTCGACGTTCTTGTTGGTCCAGTCCATTTCGGAGACGTGCACCAGGCCTTCGATGCCGGCTTCCACTTCCACGAACGCGCCGTAGTCGGTCAGGTTGGTGACCTTGCCGAACAGACGGGTGCCCTGCGGATAGCGGCGGGCCAGACCGACCCAGGGGTCTTCGCCCAGCTGCTTGACGCCCAGCGACACGCGGCTCTTTTCCTGGTCGAACTTGAGGACCTTGGCTTCCACTTCCTGGCCCACCTGCAGGACCTCGGAGGGGTGACGCACGCGGCGCCATGCCATGTCGGTGATGTGCAGCAGACCATCGATGCCGCCCAGGTCGACGAACGCGCCGTAGTCGGTGATGTTCTTGACCACGCCCTTGACGATCGCGCCTTCGTGCAGCGTTTCGAGCAGCTTCTGGCGCTCTTCGCCCATGCTGGCTTCCAGCACCTGGCGGCGCGACAGCACGACGTTGTTGCGCTTGCGATCGAGCTTGATGACCTTGAATTCGAGGGTCTTGCCTTCGTACGGCGTGGTGTCCTTGACCGGACGCAGGTCGACCAGCGAACCCGGCAGGAAGGCGCGGATGCCGTTGGTCATGACGGTCAGGCCGCCCTTCACCTTGCCGGTGATGGTGCCGGTGACGAGTTCGCCGTTCTCCAAAGCCTGCTCGAGCTGCAGCCAGGCCGACAGACGCTTGGCGCGGTCACGCGACAGGATGGTGTCGCCGTAGCCGTTTTCCAGGGAGTCGATGGCCACCGAGACGAAGTCGCCGGGGTTGACCTCGAGTTCGCCCTGGTCGTTCAGGAATTCTTCCAGCGGAATCAAAGCTTCGGACTTGAGCCCAGCATTGACGACGACGAAGTTGTGATCGATGCGAACGACTTCGGCGCTGATGACCTCGCCGGACTTCATGTCCTGGTTCTTGAGGCTCTGGGCGAACAGGTCGGCAAAGCTTTCGCCGCCCGTGGCTTGTTCAAGGACGGCAGTAGAGGGATTGGAAGACATTGAATTGAAATCCATAGGCCGGAACGGCCTGGTTATATACACGCCAACGCGGTTTGCCCGCGCCAGCGGAGTGGAACACAACCGGCAAGCGCACCGCTATCTTGGAGCGATGTTCCCGCCGGCACCGGTAAATCCTTTTGCTTTCCCTGACCCTGCCGCGGCACCGGGCTTTTGCTGCCCGGCGGTGCGCGGACCATTCCAGAGATCGAGTATGGCTTGCACCGTTTCCTGGGCCGTCATCTTGGACGAATCCAACACCCGGGCGTCGCTGGCGGGCACGAGCGGCGCCACGGAACGCTGGGTATCGCGGGCGTCGCGCTCGCGCATATCTCGCAGAAGGTCGTCAAGTTTAGCGGAAATCCCCTTTTCCATCAACTGCTTACGCCTTCTCTCGGCGCGCGCGGCGACGTCGGCCACCAGGAATATCTTCAGCGCTGCGTCGGGAAACACAACCGTCCCCATATCGCGGCCATCGGCGACCAGGCCCGGAGGCCGGCGAAAGGCGCGCTGGCGCTCCAGCAAGGCCTGGCGCACCGAACCGAAGGCCGCGACCCGGGAAGCGTAGTTGCCAACGCGTTCCTGCCGGATGTCGTAGCCGACCTCGCGGCCGTCCAGATAGATGTGCGGGCCCTCGAAGCGGGCGGCCAGCGCCCGGGCAACTTCCGCCACGGCGGGCTCATCGTCGGCGGCAATGCCGCGGTCCAGGGCCGCAAGCGCGGTCAGGCGGTACAGCGCGCCACTGTCGAGCACCGCCCAGCCCAGCCGCCTGGCGACGCCATGCGCGACCGTTCCCTTGCCGGAGGCGGTGGGTCCGTCGATGGCGATGACCGGGACGTCGTTTTCGGGGGAATTCATAGCGCTTTCGGGCTGCATCATGGACGCTCCTCGCCGCCGACCAGGCCGGCATAAACGTCGAAATACGTTGGAAAGGTCTTGCTTACGCAACCGGGGTCCAGTATGCGCACCGCCGCCGGGCCGAAGGCGGCCAGCGACATCGACATCGCCATCCGGTGATCGTCCCAGGTGCCGATCTCCGCGTCGCGCCATTGCCCGGGCCCCGGCGGAACGACCTCCAGCCAATCGGCGCCGGACGCAACTTGCGCGCCCAGTTTGGCCAGTTCGGTCTGCATCGCGTGAATGCGGTCCGTTTCCTTCACCCGCCAGCTGCCGATATTGCGCAGCCGGCAGGGGCCGTCGGCGAACAGGGCCAGCGCGGCGGCCGTCATGGCGGCATCCGGGATCAGATTGAAGTCCGCGTCGAACGCTCGCAAACGCTCGCCGCGCGCCACGTTGACGCCGCGCGCCTCGATCCAGTCGGGCCCGGCCTGGATGTCCGCCCCCATGGCCTCCAACGTGCGGGTGAAGGCGACGTCGCCCTGGATGCTGTCGCGCCCCACGCCCTGTACGCGCACGGGGCCGCCGCCAATGGCGCCCAACGCCAGGAAATACGACGCGGAAGACGCATCGCCTTCCACCGCGATGCGGCCGGGGCTGCGATAGGCGGCGCCTGCGGGCACGGTGAAGCGCGCCCAGTCGTCGCGCTGCACCGTCACGCCGTAACGCGCCATCAGGTTCAAGGTGATGTCGATATAGGGCTTGGAGATCAGCTCGCCGACGATTTCGATCACCAGCGGCGTGCCTCGCGCCTGGGTGTACAGCGGGGCCGCCAGCAGCATGGCTGTCAGGAACTGGCTGGAGACCGCGCCGGGCATGCGGACCGTACCGTCGCCGGCCAGTGAGCCGCGGCCGATGCGCAGCGGCGGATATCCTTCGCGGCCCGTGTAATCGACGGTCGCGCCAAGCGCCCGCAGGGCGTCCACCAGATCGCCGATGGGACGTTCGTGCATGCGCGGCACGCCGGACACCGTATAGTCGCCGCCCATCAGGGCCAGGGCGGCCGTCAGCGGCCGCACAGCGGTCCCGGCGTTGCCCAGGAAAAGCTCGGCCGCAGAAGCCGGGAACCGCGCGGCTCCCCGCACCGACACGCTGTCCCCGCCCTGCGCCCGCACGTCGATGCCCAGGGCGCGCAGCGCTGCGAGCATCACCCGCGTATCGTCGGAATCCAGCAGGCCAGTGATTTCGGTGGTGCCTTCCGCCAGCGACGCGAGCAGAAGCACCCGGTTCGATATGCTTTTGGAGCCCGGCAGCGATACCGCGCCGCGGGCGCGGCCCGCTCGCGGCAGATCGAGATAAGAAGCTGCGCTCATGTAAACCTTCTCCTTACGCACACCAATTTGTTCCGCGCCGCCGCATCGCCCTTTCACGCCGGGCGGCTGCGGGCCTTCCCCGGCCGCGGGCGGCGCGCCTCGCTGCCTGACGCTACGCTTTCCATCCCCGCCGGAAGCGGGCGGCTTCATCCAGCAGGCCTTCCAGCCGCTCGGCATCGCCCGCATCCAGCGCGCGCTCGGCCTCATCCAGCACCGCGCGGACTGCCGCCAATTCCGCCTTCATGGCCGGGCGGTTCGACAGGAAAATGTCGCGCCACATTTCCGGCGAGCCGGCGGCAATGCGCGTGAAATCGCGAAACCCGCTGCCGGCCACGGCCAAACGCTGTGCGCTGTCCGCGCTGCGTGCAACCTGCGCCACGTACACGGCCGACAGAAAATGGGGCATGTGACTGACGGACGCCAATACCCTGTCATGCTCGTCCGCATCCATGTCCAGGACGCGCGCGCCGCAGGCTTCCCAGGCGGTGCGCACCCGGTCCACATCAGCCGCGGCGTTTTCCGGCAATGGGGTGAGGATCACGTTGCGGCCAGTATAAAGATCCGGATCCGCCGCGTCAGGACCTATCTTCTCGGCGCCCGCGATGGGATGTCCGGGGACGAACGCGCCGACACGCGCGCCAAGGGCAGCCCGGGCGTGCCGCACGACCTCGGCCTTGGTGCTGCCTGCGTCCGTGATGACGGCGCCCGGCTTGAGCAGCGTCCCCATTTCGCCAAGAACGGCCGCGAAACTGCCTACCGGCGCGGCGAGCATGATCAGGTCCGCCCGCGCCGCCGCCTGCGCCACCGTTACGACGTCGTCGATCAGTCCCAGCTCGCGCGCCCGCGCCAGCGAAGCGCCGTTGCGGCCTGCGCCAAGAACGCGCCCGACCAAGCCGGCGCGGCGCAGCGCCGCCGCGAAGGAGCCGCCGATCAGCCCAACGCCGACGACGGCCAGCACGGGGATCGGCGGCGCCGCATCGCCGCTCCGCGCATCCGCCGGCGTCGCCATCATGACGCCTGCAGAATGGCGGTCAGCGCTTCGATGAAGCGGGCGTTTTCCTGCGGCAGCCCGATGCTGACGCGCAGCCACTCGGGCAGGCCGTCGCCCGCGACCGGGCGCACAATGACGCCTCGCTTGAGCAGCTCCAGGTTGATGCGTGGCGCATCGCCCACGCGCACCAGCACGAAATTGCCGTAGCTCGGCACGTACTTCAGCCCGAGGGCATCGAAGGCCTGGCAGAGCTGCGCCTTGCCTTCCTTGTTCACCCGGTACGAGCGTTCGAGAAAGTCCCGGTCCTGCAAGGCCGCCACGGCGGCGGCCTGGGCCAGCGTGTTCACGTTGAACGGCTGGCGAACGCGATTGAGAAGATCCGTCAGCACCGGTTGCGAAGTGGCGAAACCGACGCGCAGCCCGGCCAGGCCATAGGCCTTGGAGAAAGTGCGCGACACCACCAGATTGGGGAACTTGCGCACCCATGCCACGCTGTCGAAGCGCAGTTCCGGGTCCAGGTATTCGTTGTAGGCCTCGTCCAGCACCACCACGACCCGTTCCCCGTGCCGCTCGCGCACCTGCTCCAGGAAAGACTGGATGGTGGGCGCGGGGAGGAAAGTGCCCGTCGGGTTGTTGGGGTTGGCGATGAACACGACCCTCGTGTCGCCCTGGATCGCGGCCAGCATGGCGTCCAGGTCATGCCCATAATCGCGCGCCGGCACGACGATGTGGCGGGCGCCGCGCGCCTGCGTCGCCAGGCGGTACACCGCGAAGGAGTGCTGCGCATAGACCGCCGAAGTGCCCTGCTCCAGCAAGGCCAGCGCCACCAGTTCCAGGATGTCGTTGGAGCCGTTGCCCAGCGTGATCCAGTCCATGGGGACATCGTAGCGGCGGGCAAGCGCCGCCTTCAGATCGAAACCGTTGGGGTCCGGATAACGCCCCAGCGACGACGCCGCGGCGAGCATGGCGGCGCGCGCCGACTCCGGCATGCCCAGCGGATTCTCGTTGGACGCCAGCTTGACGATGGCGGCCGGGTCCAGCCCGAACTCGCGCGCGAGTTCCTCGATGGGCTTGCCCGCCTGGTAAGGCGCGATCGCGCTCACGTGGACGGGCGCGGCCAGGGTTTTTTGGGTGTCAGTCATAGCGATTGAGCGTTCGCGCCGCCGCGGGCCGGAAACGTCCGCCGACGGCGCAGGGCGCCTTCATTGCGCGGGATAGGAGCCGAGAAGTTTGAAGAAAGCCACTTGCGACCGCAGGGCGTCGAACGCGCGGGCGACATGCGGATCCTGTGCGTGCCCCAGCACATCGACGTAAAAATAGTATTCCCACTGGCCCGTGCGAGCGGGACGCGATTCGAAGCGCGTCATGGAAACCTTGTTCTCCGCCAGCGGCGCAAGCATCTCGTAGACAGCGCCCGCACGATTGGGTACGGCCAGGATCAGGCTGGTCTTGTCGTTGCCGGTGGGTTGCGACGGAATCGAACCCAGCGCCAGGAAACGCGTGCGATTGTGGGGATCGTCCTGGATGCCGGCGCTCACGACGCGCAATCCCCAGGTCGCCGCCGCCGACTCGCCGGCGATGGCCGCCACGGTCGGATCCTGCGCCGCGACGCGCGCCGCCTCGGCGTTGCTGGCGGCGGCGGAACGCGCCAGGTCCGGGTGATTGCGGCTCAGCCAGACCTGGCACTGCGCCAGCGCCTGCGGATGCGCCATGACGGTCTTCACGCCGTCCATGGTGCCGTCCTGGGACATCAGACAGTGGCGGATCACCAAGGAGCGCTCGCCCATCACCGTCAGCGTGGTATTGAGCAGCAGATCGAGCGTCCGATTGACCGCGCCTTCGGTGGAATTTTCCACCGGCACCATACCGACGTCCGCCTGCCCCGCCTCCAAAGCGCGGAAAACCTCGTCGAAGGACGGGCACGGCAGTTTGTTGACGGCATGACCGAAATGCTCGAGCGCGGCCTGTTCCGAATAGGAGCCTTCCGGCCCCAGGTAGGCGAGCGTCAGGCCGCGCTCCAGGCCCCGGCACGCGGACACGATCTCTGTCCAGATGGCGGCCACCGCCTCGCGCGGCAGCGGCCCGTTGTTCAGCTGCTGGAGGCGGCGGACCACTTCGGATTCGCGGTCCGGCCGCAACACGGGCCCGTCGGCATTTTCGGCGTGCTTCACCTCGCCCACCTCCATCGCCGTCCGCGCGCGCTGTGTCAGCAATTCCAGAATCTGCGCGTCGATCGCGTCGATGCGCTCACGCAAGGGCCGCAGTTTGTCGGCGAGGGAATCAGCCATGGCGTCGCTCGAAGTCCTGCATATAGGCCACGAGCGCCTGCACCGCCTCCAGGGGCACCGCGTTGTAGATGGACGCCCGCATGCCGCCCACGCTCTTGTGCCCCTTCAGCTGGGTCAGCCCCGCCTCGTCGGCGCCCTTCAGGAAAGCGTCGTTGAGCGATTCGTCGGCCAGGACGAATGGCACGTTCATGCGCGAACGCGCAGGCGCGTGGACGGGATTGCGGTAAAAGCCGGAGTTGTCCAGGTAACCGTACAGCAGCTCGGACTTCGCAATGTTCATGCGTTCCATCGCCGCCACGCCGCCCTGCGCCTTGATCCACTTGAACACCAGGCCGGCGATATAGATCGCATAGGTGGGCGGCGTATTGAAGCGAGAATGCTCCGGCGCCACATTGGCGTAGTCGAAGGCGGAAGGGCAGATGGGCAAGGCATGGCCGATCATGTCGCGGCGGATCACCACGACCGTCACGCCCGCCGGGCCCGCGTTCTTCTGCGCGCCTGCGTAGACCATGCCAGTGCGCGACACATCCAGATGGCGCGACAGGAAATGGGACGAGGCATCGACGACCAGCGGAACGTCATCCACGCCCAATTGCCCGGCCGTGGGCCAGTCCGCGATTTCCACGCCGCCGATGGTTTCGTTGCTGCAGAAATGCAGGTAGGCAGCGTTCTTGCGGACCTTCCAGGTTTCGACCGGCGGCACCCAGGTCCAGGGCTTTTGCGTTTTGCCGTCCAGCTCGGTCTCGCTGCCGCTGGAGGCCGCGACGTGCACGTCCCCGTACTTGGCGGCTTCCTTGTGCGACTTGACCGACCACTGGCCGGTCAGCACATAGTCCGCCGCGCCGGCGCCGCGCCGGCCGATCAGGTTCATGGGGACGATGGCGTTTTCGGCCGTCGCGCCGCCCTGCATGAAGAGCACGGCGTAATCGTCCGACACGCCGAGCAGCTCGCGCAGATCCTGTTCCGCCTCGTCGCAGATCTGGACGAAGTGCTTGCCGCGATGGCTCATCTCCATCACGGACACGCCGCTGCCATGCCAATCGAGCATCTCTTCGGCGGCCTGCCTGAGCACCGCCTCGGGCAGCGCCGACGGCCCCGCCGAGAAATTCCACAGACGCGCCATCATTCCTCCGTCGGCTCGTTAGACTCGCTGGAATCGCTGGAATCGCTGGAATCGCCGCCGTCCGCCGTACCGGGCTCGGAGCCAGTCGGGTCGCACTGGGCCTCGGCTTCGCTGTCGAGGTCGGCATCGCTTTCCACCACCCGGCGCACGCCCGACAGACGGCTGCCGTCGTCCACGCTGATCAGGGTCACGCCCTGCGTCGCGCGACCCATTTCGCGGATCTCCGCCACGCGCGTACGCACCAGCACGCCGCCCGTGGTGATGAGCATGATCTCATCCTCGGGCTTGACCAGTACTGCCCCAACGACCTTGCCGTTGCGGGAAGACGTCTGGATGGCGATCATGCCCTTGGTTCCGCGGCCATGGCGCGTGTATTCGGTGATGGGGGTGCGCTTGCCAAAGCCGTTTTCGGTGGCGGTCAGAACGCTCTGCGCTTCGTCGCCGGCCACGATCATGGCGATGACCGCCTGGCCCTCTTCCAGCATCATGCCCCGCACGCCGCGCGCATTGCGGCCCATCGGGCGCACATCGTTCTCATCGAAGCGCACCGCCTTGCCGCCGTCGGAGAAAAGCATGACGTCGTGCTTGCCGTCGGTCAGGTCGGCGCCGATCAGATAGTCGCCCTCGTCCAGATCAACGGCGATGATGCCGGCCTTGCGCGGGTTGGAGAAGTCGGACAGCGGGGTCTTCTTTACCGTCCCGCGCGAAGTCGCCATGAACACGTAGTGATCTTCGCTGAACTCCTTCACCGGCAGCACAACGTTGACCTTTTCACCTTCGGCCAACGGGAACATATTGACGATGGGCTTGCCGCGCGACGTGCGGGTGCCCTGCGGCACTTCCCACACCTTGAGCCAATACACGCGGCCGCGGTTGGAGAAGCAGAGCAGATAATCGTGCGTGTTGGCAATGAAGAGCTGGTCGATCCAGTCATCGTCCTTCATTGCCGTGGCCTGCTTGCCCCGGCCGCCACGTTTCTGGGCGCGATACTCGGACAACGGCTGGCTCTTGATATAACCGCCATGCGACAGCGTCACGACCATATCGGTCGGCGTGATCAGATCCTCGGTATCCAGCTCGGTGGCGTTCAGTTCGACTTCGGAACGCCGGACGTCCTTGGCCGCCGTGGAGAATTCCGCCTTGATGGCCTGCAGCTCGTCGCTGATGATCGAAGTAATGCGTTCCGGCTTGGCGAGAATGTCGAGCAGGTCCGCAATGGTCTCCATCACTTCCCTGTATTCGCCGACAATCTTGTCCTGCTCCAGCCCGGTCAGGCGCTGCAGACGCATGTTCAGGATTTCCTGCGCCTGCGTGTCGCTCAAGCGGTACAGGCCGTCGCTCTGCATGCCGTAGCTGGGCAACAGGTCGTCCGGCCGGTAGGCAGCGATGCCGCCCGGGGTTTCGCCATCGGCGCGGGCCAGCATCTCGCGCACCAGCGAGGAGTCCCAGGACCGCGACATCAATTCCTGCCGCGCCACCGGCGGGGTGGGCGCGGCCTTGATGATGGCGATGAACTCGTCGATGTTCGCGAGCGCCACGGCCAGACCTTCCAGCACGTGGCCGCGCTCGCGCGCCTTGCGCAACTGGAAAACCGTGCGCCGCGTCACCACTTCCCGGCGGTGCTGCAGGAAGTACTCCACCAGCTGCTTCAGGTTGAGCAGGCGCGGCTGACCATCGACCAGCGCCACCAGATTCATCCCGAAGGTATCCTGCAGCTGCGTATTCTTATAGAGGTTGTTGAGAACAACCTCCGGCACTTCGCCGCGCTTGAGCTCGATGACCAAACGCATGCCTTCCTTATCCGACTCGTCCCGGATATCGGAAATGCCCTCGATCTTCTTCTCGTTGACCAGTTCGGCGATGCGTTCCTGCAGCGTCTTCTTGTTGACCTGGAACGGGATCGCGTCGACCACGATGGCCTGACGGTTACCCTTTTCCATGTCTTCGATGTGGGTCTTGGCCCGCATCACGACCCGGCCGCGGCCGGTGCGGTAGCCTTCGCGCACGCCGGACAGCCCGTAGATGATGCCGCCAGTGGGGAAATCCGGCGCCGGGATCAGCTCGATGAGCTCGTCCACCGTGCATTCCGGATTGCGCAGGCAGTACAGGCAGCCGTCGATGACTTCATGCAGATTGTGGGGCGGGATGTTCGTCGCCATCCCCACCGCGATGCCGGAGCTGCCGTTCACCAGCAGGTTGGGCAATCGCGACGGCAACAGCAGCGGTTCCTTTTCGCTGCCGTCATAGTTGGGCCCGAAATCGACCGTTTCCTGGTCGATGTCAGCCAGCAGCTCATGAGCGATCTTCGACAGGCGGATTTCGGTATACCGCATCGCCGCGGCATTGTCCCCGTCGATGGAGCCGAAGTTGCCCTGCCCGTCCACCAGCATGTACCGCAGGGAGAAGTCCTGGGCCATGCGCACGATCGAGTCGTATACCGCCTGATCGCCGTGCGGGTGATATTTACCGATGACGTCGCCAACGATACGAGCGGACTTTTTGTATGGGCGGTTCCAGTCGTTGTTCAGCTCGTGCATGGCGAACAGCACACGCCGATGCACGGGTTTCAGCCCGTCGCGCACATCGGGCAGGGCCCGGCCCACGATCACGCTCATGGCGTAATCGAGGTAACTGCGACGCATCTCTTCTTCCAGCGATACCGGAAGCGTCTCCTTGGCGAAGGAATCCATATATATAAGCAGTGGCGACTCGATTGAAGCCGTGGCCCCATGGCGACCGCCGGCGGCCAGACGACCTGGCCCCGACCGCCGCACGGTCCGGTTCGCGGGCAGGTCTGGAACGACCTGAAGCCGCGGACGCGAGTGCGGCATGCGTCGGGGAAACAGGAAATTCTATCATTCCAATCGCCGCAGCCGCCTCCGGCGGCGGGGCCGGAAACGGGTTGGCCCGGGGCCGCCGTGCTCATCCATGGCGGTTTCGCGACGCTTCCCGGCCTGTTGCCAAAAACCAACATAGGGCAAGGACTGGGCGGCGAAATGGTCCAGTCCGGCATGAATGCGCGGGCCAGTGCACGACAAATGCCTTAAGATTGTTTCCAGCACGCAGGAAACCCAGTCGCAATCCTTTGAACCTGTTCTTGGCGTTGCTATACTGGCCCCGTTTTCCTGATAGCGGCGGGGGTTCGCTGCGAGTCACTTATCCAGCTTCAAGCTCAACGAGGAGAAACATGAACAAACCCTCCAAATTCGCTCTGGCGCTCGCGTTTGCCGCCGTTACGGCCTCCGGTGCAGCCTCGGCCCAGACCGTCGACAACTGGCGCAACCCGTTCGGCAACGTGTGGAAAAACGGCACCAACGAATTGTGCTGGCGTGACGCGTTCTGGACCCCTGCCACCGGCATCCCGGGTTGCGACGGCGTGCCCGTTGCGCAAGCCGCGCCCAAGGCTCCGGCTCCGACCCCGATGGCCGCCAAGGTCGTCTTCAACGCCGACACCTTCTTCGACTTCGACAAGTCGACCCTGAAGCCGGAAGGCCGCCAACTGCTGGATCAAGTTGCTCAGCAAGCGCAAACCATCGACCTCGAAACGATCATCGCCGTCGGCCACACCGACTCGATCGGTACCGAAGCCTACAACCAGAAGCTGTCCGAGCGCCGTGCCGCCGCGGTCAAGACCTACCTGGTGAGCAAGGGCGTCCCGGCCGACCGTATCTACACGCAGGGCAAGGGCGAATCGCAGCCGATCGCGGACAACAAGACCGCCGCTGGCCGCGCCAAGAACCGCCGCGTGGAAATCGAAATCGTCGGTACCCGCAAGGCCGGTCAGTAATCGCTGCCGACGCTACAATGAAGGGCCTCGCTTCGGCGAGGCCTTTTTTTTCGCCTGCTCGGTTGTCTTTCTGTGCCGGGCGCCGAGGCGTGACGCGTTCCCGGTAGACGGAACCAGCGGGGCGCCGGCGGGTCCCTGGGCATCTCCATGCCGGCCCGCCTTCCTGGCGGGCCGATGACAGAGACAGGCACGCCAGGCGGCACGCCTCTAATATATATAAGCCTTCATTACTCATTTCCCGTCATGACCCACACGCCCACCTCCCCCGCCGCCAATGCCGACCAGGCTGAGCTCGCCAAATTCAGCGCCCTGGCTGCCCGGTGGTGGGACCCCGACAGCGAGTTCAAGCCCTTGCACGCCATCAATCCGCTGCGGCTGGATTGGATACGCCAGAGCGTCGGCACCCTGGCAGGCAAGCGGGTTCTGGATGTGGGCTGCGGCGGCGGAATATTGTCCGAAAGCATGGCTGCCGACGGAGCGGACGTCACCGGCATCGATCTAGCTGAGAAGTCCCTGAAGGTCGCACGACTGCATGGCCTGGAGTCCGGCGTCAAGGTGGAATACCGTGCCGTCGCCGTCGAGGACCTGGCAGTAGAGCAGCCGGGCGCATACGACGTCGTCACGTGCATGGAAATGCTTGAGCACGTACCGGACCCCGCGTCCGTCGTGCGCGCTTGTTCCACCCTGGTCCGCCCGGGCGGCTGGGTCTTCTTTTCCACGCTCAATCGCAACGCGAAATCCTTTCTTTTTGCCATCGTCGGCGCCGAATACGTGCTGCGCCTGCTGCCGCGCGGCACGCACAGCTACGAGAACTTCATCAAGCCCAGTGAGCTGGCCGCCGCCGCCCGGGCTGCCGGTCTGGAGCCGGTGCAGATAACCGGGATGACCTACAACCCAATCACGCAGATCTACGCCCTGGGCTCCGACGCCTCGGTGAACTATTTGATGAGCACGCGCAAATGAGCGCCCTGATCCTGTTCGACTTCGACGGAACGCTCGCCGATACCGCCCCCGATCTGGCGGGGGCTGCGAACCGCCAGCGCGTGCGCCGCGGGCTGGAGCCGATGCCCTACGAATTGCTGCGTCCCGTCGCATCACAAGGCGCCCGCGGCCTGTTGCGGGTGGCGCTGGGCATGCTGCCGGATCACCCGGAATTCGAGGCGGCCCGCGCCGAGTTTCTGGAAGACTATGCCGCCAGCTCTACCGTGGAAACACGGCTCTTCCCGGGCATCCGGGAGCTGTTGAACGACATCCGCGCCAGAGGCCATGCCTGGGGCATCGTCACCAATAAGGTGACCCGCCTGACCCTTCCCATCGTCGAGTTTCTCGGCCTGACGGACGAAGCCGCCACGCTGGTCTGCGGCGATACCGCGCCGCGCGCCAAGCCCTACCCCGACCCCCTGCTCCACGCCGCCCGCGATGCGGGCTACGCCACCGGCCAGTGCGTGTATGTGGGGGACGACCTGCGCGATGTGCAAGCTGCGCACGCCGCCGGCATGCCGGCCGTTGCCGCTGCCTACGGCTACCTGGGCGGCGACCATGACGTCACCCTGTGGGAAGCCGACGCCCGCGCGGATAGTCCTGAAGCGCTATGGGAAGCGATTGAAAGCGTGATGCCGGGCGCGCAAGCATCCACGGCCTGAGCTATGGGTGCTTTTTGCGATCTCGGGCTTGATTGGCCGCATCTTGCCCCTATATACGTGGAACTGCCGCCTTTTTGTCTGCCGCACAGCGGGGGCGATAAGGCAGCATCAAGATCCCATTGAGAGTACAATGGAGACAACTGGGGCCGATCCGGATTCGACGTGGGTCGCGAAACAGTGCAGGGCATGCCGAGCACCAGTCCGCTCGTAAATCCACTGGAAAACCATAAACGCCAACGACGCGTTCTTCGCTCAAGCCGCTAACGCTTAATGAGCCGCTGCACTGACTTGTCTTTGGGTCAGGCGGAGGAAGGTAAAACTTCCTAGAGGGCAACCTCGAACCGCAGCAGTGTCATCGAACAAAGAATCGGCATGTACTGGGGTCACACGGTCCATGCTTAAATTACGTGAATCGCTCTGGTCCGGCCTGTCGGCTGGCTAAGGCCAGGGTTAAAACCAAATAGGTCGACTACGCATGTAGAACTGCCTGCAGAGGGCTTGCGGACGGGGGTTCAATTCCCCCCGGCTCCACCAGATTCGCAGGGAAATCAAGACGTTAGAAGATGGCCAGCCCTATAAGCTGGCTATTTTTTTGCCTGCGCCCCTACCAGGCGGATCGGCGGATTGCCGAACCGGTCGTCGAGACGGGGATGCGAACCCGCAGGGATACGGGAGCATCGCGGGCCGGCCTCACCGCCTCGTCGCGCTACCCCAGCGCTTGAGGCCCTATGTTCAACCACTGCCCCAGTTCCGCGCGCATCGTATCGATGAAAGCGCGCAGCCTGCGCGGCTGCAGCCGGCTCGCGGGGTAGACAAGGTAAAGGGGCAGCGCGCTGGCCTGCCATTGCGGCGCGAGCTGTCGCAGCCGGCCTTCGCGCAGGTCTTCCTCGAATATCCATGTCGATGCCACCCCGACGCCTAACCCCAGTATGGCGGCGGTGCGCAGGGCATACAGGCTGTCGGTCGCCATGCGCGGCTGGATCGGCACGCGTACGGATTCGCCGGTGGCCGTATTGCTCAGGGCGATCCCGTCGCGATAGAAGGTGCGCAGGGCCAGCCAGGGAAGCCCCGCCAGCTCGCCGGGATGCTGCGGCACGACGCCGTTTGGCAGCAAGGACGGGGCGGCGACGATGATGCGTGGCACGTCGCCCAGCTTGATCGCGACGACGGATTCGTCGGCGACCTCGCCCACACGAATCGCGCAGTCCACTCCGTCCGCCACGAAATCCGGCATGCGGTCGTTCAGCAGCCATTCCACCCGCATCCCGGGGTAGCGCTCCAGATAGGTGGCCAGCGGCCCGACGAAGCGCTGCTGGCCGAAGGCGTGGGGCACGACGATCCTCAGGGTGCCCACAGGCTGCTGGCCGGCTCCACGCACCTCGCTGTCGAAGGCCTGCCAGGACGCGATCAGCTCCTCGGCCCGGTCGTAGCAGCGTCGTCCGTCTTCGGTAAGTTGCATGCCATGCGTGGAACGCTGGATCAGGCGTACGCCCACAGCTCGCTCCAGCGCCTGCAGCCGGCGGCTTACGGTGGGCTGCGTTGCGCCCAACTGTTCGGCGGCGGCGCTGAGGCTGCCGGCATTGACGATACGCACGAACGTATCGATGAGGGTCAGGCGGTCGGCGCCGCCTTTGTCGGTTATCGGATCGGCCATGCGTCAGACGTATAACCGATCTTCGTCGGAGCCGTCTACCGCATCGTCTCTCTTGAGGACAGAATGCGGCACCACAGCGAACTCTGGACTACATCATGGCAACCATACGACCAACGCATGAAGGGCAGACAGCATATCGCCCGCTTTCCCCTTTACTGCTGTTGCTGCTTGCGATTTCGGCCGGAATCGGCGTCGCATCGCTCTATTACATCCAGCCTATGCTGGGCGTCCTTGGCCCGGATATCGGCGCCAGCGGCAGGACAGTAGGCTGGCTGCCGACCTTGACGCAACTGGGCTACGCCGCTGGCATCCTGTTCCTGGCGCCGCTTGGCGACCGCTACGATCGCAAGCGCATCATCCTGATCAAGGCCGTTCTCCTCAGCGTGGCGCTTCTGTCCAGCGGTATGGCGCCATCGTCCGGCGCCTTGCTGGCGGCCAGCTTCGCCATCGCACTTTCCGCGACCTTGGCTCAGGACATCGTTCCCGCTGCAGCGGTCCTCAGCCAGCCGCATCAAAGAGGCAAGACCGTGGGCACGGTAATGACCGGCTTGCTGCTCGGGATTTTGCTGTCGCGTGTCATCAGCGGGTTTGTTGCCGACCACTTCGGCTGGCGCACGATGTTCCACGCCGCAGCCTTCGCCGTTCTGGTGCTGGCAGTGATCCTGTGGCGCGGCCTGCCTTCGTTCGCACCGACGACCCGGCTGCCTTATGCCGCCTTGCTGGCTTCCATCGGACAACTATGGCGCAAGCACCCTGCCCTGCGTCTGGCCGCGTGGTCGCAAGGGATGCTGTCGCTCGCATTCAGCGCGTTCTGGTCGACCCTGGCGATCATGCTGCACGGCCAGCCTTTCAACCTGGGCCCCAGCGCGGCGGGCGCATTCGGCATCGCGGGTGCCGTGGGCGCCCTGGCCGCGCCGGTGGCGGGCCGCATGGCGGATCGTCACGGTCCGGGCGTGGTCAGCAAAGCCGGAGCGGGCCTGACGGCCTTGTCCTTCGCCGCGATGGTGCTGATGCCTTCCTTGCCGGCCACGGGCGCACTGTGGCTGCTGGGCTTGAGCACCGTCGGCTTCGACCTCGGCATCCAGGTTGCCTTGATTTCGCATCAGACGATCGTGTACGGGCTGGATCCTGCCGCCCGCAGCCGGTTGAACGCCGTATTGATGGTCGGCGTGTTCGTCGGCATGGCGATCGGCGGCGTGCTGGGCAGCCTGGCCCTGGCCAACTTCGGCTGGTTGGGCGTGACCGCGGTGGGAACGTGCGCAGCCCTGCTGGCCCTGGCGCTCAGATGGCGAGCGACTGGAGCCGCGGCGCACGCATTGTCGGATCACGTGGATGATGCCGGCCGGTCCGGTCTGTCGGCTGGCTAAGGCCCAGGCGACTCAGCGGTCTCAATCCATACGCCCTCTTTCGGAATCACCCTGGGACAGTCCAGCCCCATACAGGAACGACTTGATATTCTTGCCATGGGTTATGTATCTCGTCGTTTCGCTGGCTACGGCCTGGGGCTGTGTTTTCTCGTGTGAGAAAGGATTCATAAAAATCGGATTGCACCCACAGGGGACCCGCCGCGTCCGGCGCTGATGGGAGACTCCAACGCGCACGGGCTTACATAGCGGTGAAGGCGCCTTCAATCATGAGCGCGTCCGAATTTGGGCGCTGATGCCGGCGCCTTGCCAGCCTTACTTCAACGACACCGGGCCGCCATCGATCGGAATGCGCAGCAGCTTGTAGGGCTTGCGGCGCAGGTCCGCGCCCTCATGGAAATTGGGCTGGCGATCCAGCTGGTTGGCGGTGAAATACAGATACCCGTCGCTGCCTGTCGCGAAGGTATCGGGCCACTGGATTTCGGAGGACTCCGCGATGGTCGTCCACTGGCCGTTTTCGAACATGCGGACGCGATGGTTTTCGTAGTCGCCGGCGTAAACGCGGCCCCGGTCGTCGGCTTCCAGCCCGTCGGACGCCCCTTTCAAACCTAAATCCTTGACCTGCCGCGACAGCTGGGCGTCGCTGATGGAGCGGTCCCGCAGCTCCGCCGTGGGTACCGCATAGAGATGACGGCTGGAAAGCGGCGAGTAGTAAAGCGTGCCGCCATCGGCGGACAGCGCGATGCCGTCGCTCGCCACCCGGAACTTCGAGGGCTTGCCGCCTTTTGGACGAACCATCAGCGGCTGGCCGTCGATGACCGGTTGGAAATCCGGATCCGGCGAGGTGGTGCGGTCGCCGCTCAGCCGCCGGAACGCGCGCCCGGTGGCGAGGTCCACCACGATGATGCCGCCGGGGCCGCTCATCGACGAATCCGTTATGTATGCCACGCCCTCTTTCCCTTGCCTCAAGTCAAAGCGGACGTCGTTCACATAGGTGGTCGGCAGGACGACATCGTCGGACAAAACGATGATCTTCGCGATGCGGTTGGTGTTCAGGTCAACGGCGACCAGCTTCGCGCCGCCGCGGATCGGCGGCTTGAACGCCGGGGCCCCGGTATCGAGGATCCAAAGCCGGCCGCTGCCATCCGCCACCACGCTTTGCACGCTGATCAGCGTATCGACGGGACGATCCGGATCGGCTTTGTTGAAGGCGGCGTCCGGGTACGGCACCGCCTTGCCGTTGACGATTTCCGCGACGGTGAAGGGGACGTCGTCGCCCCACCGCGGATAGTTGACGAAGATGCGGCCGCCGCCGCTGACCGCCACGCCGGTCGGCATGGCATCGTTGAAGGTGGCTACGGTTTCGATGCGGCGCAGCCCGGCGTCGGCATGCGCGGCAGCCCCCCATTGCAGCAAGAGGACGGCGGCCAATGCCGGAATCGTTCGCTTCAACTTCATGATGTGCGCTCCGTGAAGGCGACGGCTCAGAAGCCGCTCAGGACGATCTTGCCGATGCCGCGGCCGCTTTCGATCGCGGCGTGCGCGCGCTTGAGATTTTCGGCATTGATGGGGCCGTAGTCTTCCTGCAGCGTGGATCGCAGGACGCCGCTATCGACCAGCGCCGAGACTTCCATCAGGATTTTGTGCTGCCCCACCATGTCGGGCGTTTGATAGAGCGTGGGCGTAAACATCAGCTCCCAGTGCACGGACAGGCTCTTGCGCTTGAAGGGCACGATGTCGAAGGCCTGCGGATCGTCGATCAAGGCCAACGCGCCATGCGGCGCCAGCGCTTCCAGGATGGCGGCCTGATGTTTGTCCGTGGCGGTCAGCCCCGCGACATACCGGACCTGCGGGATGCCGATTTCCTTCAGGCCTTCGTTCAAGGGCCGGCGATGATCGATGACGTGATGCGCGCCCATGGCCTTGGACCACGCGATGGTTTCCGGACGGGAGGCGGTGGCGATGACGGTCAGGCCGGTAAGGCGCCGCGCCAGCTGCGTCAGGATGGATCCCACGCCGCCGGCGCCGTTCACGATAAGGATCGCGTCATCGGAAATCATGCGGCCGAAAGGCACGCCGAGCTTGCCGAACAGCAGCTCCCACGCCGTGAGCGACGTGAGCGGGAGCGCGGCGGCCTGCTGGGCGTTCAAGCTGCGCGGCTTGGCGCCGACGACCCGTTCGTCCACCACATGGTATTGGGCGTTGGTGCCGGGACGGTCGATCGCGCCGGCATAGAACACTTCATCGCCCGGCTTGAACAGCGTGACGCCGGCGCCCACGGCCTCGACGACGCCAACGGCGTCATAGCCGAGGATACGCGGCTGGCCGGCCGGCGGCGTGGCGCCCGAGCGCAGCTTGACGTCTACCGGGTTGACCGATACGGCCTGCACCTGGACCAGCAGATCGCGCGGCCCGGGAGTGGGCTTGTCGACTTCGATGTCGACCAGCGACTTGGCGTCGCCGATGGGAAGATTGTTGTAGTACGCAACCGCTTTCATGGAGGTTCTCCTTCAAAAAGTACCGATGGGCGCGATGGCCGTCATCCATGAAAGCGACTATGCTACGTATAACGACACCGTGCAAGAACGCACATAAACCGCCCATAGTGTCAAAAAAGATACTACCCCTACTACCCCCCTGCTACCCCGTTGGAGCCGATATATGCCGCGAACCCGTCACGATCGACTCGACTGCAGCCCCGGCTGCGCCGTCGAAGCCACACTCAGCGTCATCGACGGAAAGTGGAAAGGCGTGATTCTTTACCACTTGTCCTTGGAGAAAGTGCTGCGGTTCAACGAACTGCGCCGTCGTCTGCCCAATGTGACGCAACGCATGCTGACCAATCAGCTGCGGGAGCTGGAAAGCGATGAATTGATCGTCCGCACCGTCTATCCCGAGGTTCCCCCGCGCGTTGAGTACCGCCTGTCCGAACGCGGACGCACCTTGGGGCCGGTGATTCGCGCGCTGAAGACCTGGGGCGATACCCATATGCGCGATGTGATCGTAAAAGCCGCCGAACCCGTGAAGAAAGCGGCCTGAACCCGGCCGCCCCGCCGGCCCGCCGGCCCAAGCATAGGGAACGCACACACCGGTGGGATCGACAGCCAGCCGGCGTCAGGCCGACATTCTGGAAGCAACGTTTCTCAGCGCAGCGACATCGCGCTCGAGCAACGCCTCCAGCCGGGCGCGGTCTTCAGGACGACGCGACGCCTGCCATGCATCGGCGGCCTTGCGCGCCTGCTGAGACAGCGCGCCCAGTTTCGATAGTGCCGCCATCGCCTTTTCCATCGATATCGCTGGCGCGTTGGAATCCTGGGGCTGTCCGGCGCGGGAGGTTTCCGGCGCCCCTGTTGCGCCGTAATAGAACACCGCGCGTGTCTGTCGACGCTTCGACGTGGCCGTATCGGCGAAGTGCTCAGCCTGCGGAAACGGAATCGTGGGGGTTTCGGCGCGGCCGGTGCCAATGCGCATTCATGCTCTCCTAAATCGCAAAAAAAGGCGTCAGTGTGCGCCACCGGCCGTTTGGTGCCCCTTTGGGCGGAAAGGATATGTCCGATTCAGCAGCCCCGAGACAGCGAGTCAGCGCTGATCCTCGTTGACGAGCACGTGCCACAGGCGCTCTATCAACGGCGCCTGGGCGGGCAGAATTTTTTCTCGGGCCTGCGAGAGCGAAAACCATGCGGCGCGATCCACCTCTGGGAAGCGCTGCAGGCGGCCGCTCCTGGGCGGCCACTCCATTTCGAAGGTGTTGCTGCGAAGTTGCGCGGGCTCGAAGTCGCCCTCGACCGCGAATGCAATGACCAGCTTGCCGCCGCGTTGCCGCACCTGCCCCAGCGACCACAGCTTGCCCTGCGGGGCGACGCCCAGTTCTTCCTCGAACTCGCGCACCGCCGCGGCGGCGGGCTCTTCGCCAGGCCCGATCTCGCCCTTTGGAATCGACCAGGCACCGTCATCGCGCCTGGACCAGTACGGTCCGCCGGGATGGACGAGAAGAAGCAGCGGACCGTCGATCGCCCGCCGATACATCAGGATGCCCGCGCTGGTGGTAGCCATGATCAGGGTTACACACCAGGCAGGGCCGATCGTCAAGGCCCGGCGTCCCTTGCCCGCGTTCAGGCCAAGGGACGCCAGCGTCTTCAGATCAAGCGCGCGCGGCCGATTTGTGGACGGCGCCCAGGTCCTGGCTGCCGGCCTCGGGCGCGGATAGGCAGCGATACACCACGCCGCCGACAATGCCGCCCAGGATGGGCACCAGCCAGAACATCCACAATTGGTCCACCGCCCAGCTACCCTGGAACAGCGCGACGCCGGTGCTGCGGGCCGGGTTGACGGAGGTATTCGTCACCGGGATGCTGACAAGGTGGATAAGCGTCAGGGCCAGACCGATGGCCAGCGGCGCAAAGCCGGCGGGCGCCCGTTTGTCGGTCGCGCCATGGATGACGAGCAGGAAGAAAGCCGTCAGGACGAATTCCGCGACCATGCACGCCGCCAGCGTATACCCGCCGGGCGAATGGGCGCCATAGCCGTTCGACGCGAAGCCGGCGGTCGGGTCGAAGCCGGTTTTCCCGCTGGCGATGACGTACAGGACTGCGCCAGCGGCGAGGCCCCCGGCCACCTGGGAAACCACGTACGGCACGATGTCCTTGGTCGCGAAGCGGCCGCCGGCCCACACGCCGAACGTCACGGCAGGATTGAAATGCCCCCCGGAAATATGGCCCACCGCGTAGGCCATGGTGACCACCGTGAGGCCAAACGCCAGCGCCACGCCGGCAAAACCGATACCGAGATCGGGAAAGGCGGCCGCCAGCACAGCGGATCCGCATCCCCCGAACACCAGCCAGAACGTACCGAAAAACTCCGCCAGACAACGCTTGCCCATCATCATTGCTCTCCTGTGAAAAACGGCCGCCGCGGCTCGCCGCATCTTCAGGCGCTCAGCGTCTGCGACGCTTGGCCCCAAGAAACGATGAATCGGGCCCCTCCCGGCATGCCCACATGGATGAGCATTGGCCGGACAGAAATGTACACCGTTATAACGACAGAAGGTAACAATCCGTGCGCTTTTGCGCGCTGCATAAACGGTAAGCAAGCGTGTGGAAGGGACGGCGGCCCCTAGGCCCGGAGGGATAAAATCGCGGATTGCCCTGGAGAACCGTTTTGAACCGTCTGGACGACCCTCACCACGACCGCGAGGTCGGCAGCGCCGACTCCACCCTGGATACCACACGTATCGACGACGTGCGCATCGGCGCGGTCCGCCCCCTGATTTCCCCCGCCCTTCTGCTGGATGAATTGCCGGTTTCGCCGGCCATACAAGACCTGGTGGAGGGCACGCGCGCGGCCATCGCCGACGTCCTGCACGGGCGGGACGATCGGCTGGTGGCGGTCGTGGGCCCCTGCTCCATCCACGACCACGATCAGGCCATGGATTACGCCCGCCTGCTAAAGGCGGCCGCCGATGAATTCCGGCAAGACCTCCTGATCGTCATGCGTGTGTATTTCGAGAAGCCGCGCACCACGGTCGGCTGGAAGGGCTATATCAACGACCCGCGCCTGGACGGCAGCTACCGCATCAACGAAGGTCTGCGCCGCGCGCGTGAACTGCTTTTGGACATCGCCGGACTCGGCTTGCCGACCGGCACGGAATTCCTGGACCTGCTGAGCCCGCAATACATCGCGGATCTGATCGCCTGGGGCGCCATCGGCGCACGGACCACCGAAAGCCAGAGCCATCGGCAGCTTTCTTCGGGGTTGAGCTGTCCGCTGGGATTCAAGAACGGCACCGATGGCAGTGTCCAGATCGCGGCCGACGCGATCGTCGCGGCGCGGGCGAAGCATGCCTTCATGGGCATGACCAAGATGGGCATGGCCGCGATCTTCGAAACCCGCGGCAATGACGATACGCACGTGATTCTGCGCGGCGGCAAACAAGGCCCGAATTACGACGCCGCCAGCATCGACGCCTGCTGCGACATCCTGAAGCGCGCCGGCCTGCGTGAAAAGGTCATGGTGGACTGCTCGCACGCGAACTCGAACAAGTCGCACAGCCGGCAGGTGGAAGTGGCCGCCGACCTGTCCCGCCAGATCGCCGGCGGCGATGGCCGCATTGCCGGGGTCATGATCGAAAGCCACCTGGAAGAAGGACGCCAGGACCTGAAACCGGGCGCGCCGCTGCGGCGCGGCGTTTCGATCACCGACGCGTGCCTGGGGTGGGCGCAGACCGAGCCGGTGCTGCGCCAGCTGGCCGCGGCCGTCGGCCAGCGCCGCGCAGCCCGCCGTCCCTGAGCTCGTGCGCCGCGGCCCCACAAGGCCGCGGCCCCGTTTCCTGCCCCCAAAGCGCCGCCTCATGCGTCCTTCGCCGCCTCCTCAATTCGCCACCTCAATTCATATATATGATTTGATTGACATGCATGAAATTCGAAAATAACATGGCTGGCACGATCAACAGCGGGCACGGCGCAAGGTGCAATCGGCCGTGCCGCCACCAGGAGGAAGGACATGATTCATGCCGTATTGCACGACGCGAAGGACACGGTCGCCGTGGCCGTCGTCGAGGGCATCACCGCGGGCACCGATCTGAACGCCTGGATCATGGATGAGGACAAGGTCATCCAGGTCAAGGCCAAGCAGGACATTCCCATCGGCCACAAGGTCGCGCTCAAGGACATGAAGGTCGGCGACACCGTCTACAAGTACGGGGTCGACATTGGCAAGGTGGTGGCCGACATCCAGGTGGGCCAGCACGCGCACGTTCACAACATCAAGACCAAGCGTTGGTAAGGGGAAACTTCCATGGCTGTTATTTCCGCATCCACCACCTTCCGCGGGTATCGCCGCGACAACGGCCGCGTCGGCGTGCGCAACCACGTCATCGTGCTGCCCGTGGACGATATCTCCAACGCCGCCGCCGAGGCCGTTGCCAATAACATCAAGGGCACGATGGCCCTGCCCCATCCGTATGGGCGCCTGCAATTCGGCGAGGATCTGGAGCTGCATTTCCGCACCCTGATCGGCACCGGCTGCAATCCCAACGTCGCCGCCGTTGTCGTGATCGGCATCGAGGAAGGCTGGACCAAGCGCGTGGTGGACGCCATCGCCGCAACCGGCAAGCCGGTGGCCGGTTTCTCGATCGAACTGCACGGCGACCTGGACACCATCATGCGCGCCTCCAAGGCCGCCAAGGAATTCGTCCATTACGCAACGTCCCTGCAGCGCACGGAGTGTCCGATCAGCGATCTGTGGGTCTCGACCAAATGCGGCGAGTCGGACACCACGTCGGGTTGCGGCGCCAACCCCACGGTCGGCAATGCCTTCGACAAGCTGTATCCGCTCGGTACGACCCTCGTCTTCGGCGAAACCTCCGAACTGACCGGCGGCGAACACATCGTCGCCGAACGCTGTGCCAACGACGCGGTGCGCGAACGCTTCATGTTCATGTTCGACCGCTACCAAAAAATGATCGATCGCTGGAAGACCAGCGACCTGTCCGAATCGCAGCCCACCAAGGGGAACATCGCCGGCGGCCTCACGACGATCGAAGAAAAGGCCATGGGCAACATCCAGAAGATCGGCAAGAAATGCCGCGTGGACGGCGTACTGGACAAGGCCGAAACGCCGACCCATCCGGGCCTGTGGTTCATGGATTCGTCCTCGGCCGCGGCGGAAATGGTCACCCTCTGCGCCGCTTCCGGATACGTCGTGCACTTCTTTCCGACCGGCCAGGGCAACGTGATCGGCAATCCCATCCTGCCGGTCATCAAGATCTGCGCGAACCCGCGCACGGTGCGCACCATGTCCGAGCATATCGACGTCGACACCTCTGGCCTGCTGCAGCGTGAGATCGACCTGGACCAGGCCGGCGACAAACTGCTGGAGTGCATGCTCGCCACGGTCAACGGCCGCTGGACCTCCGCCGAAGCGCTGGGTCACCGCGAGTTCGTGCTGACGCGCCTGTTCGAAAGCGCCTGACGTCCGCCGGCGTTGGCGCTGCCGGTTCCGGCTGGCAGCGCCCGCGCCTCGGCCCCAGGCCGGCTTTTTCAGACGTACCGGCGCAGGGGCTGACATTCCCTGGCGCACCGGCCCGCAGATGGCCGGGCGCCGCCCGCCCGCGCACACCCGCTTGCGCGGGCGTCCCCAAATCGGAGGAGACACCCCATGAAACGCGTATCCACGGCTCTGCCGCTTTCGGCTGGCCGCCGTTCCACCCTGGCGGCGATGGGTGCAGCCGGACTCACCCTGTTGACGCCGCTTTCCAAGGCCCTGGCGCAAGGCGGCCAGTGGCCCTCGAAACCGATCAACTACGTCGTACCCTTTCCGCCCGGCGGCCTGACCGACGTGGCCGCGCGCCAGGTCGCAAAGGCCGTCACGTCCGCGGAAGGCTGGAACATCGTGGTCGAAAACAAGCCGGGCGGCAGCGCCAACATCGGCGCCGCCTATGTCGCCCGCGCCGAGCCTGATGGCTGCACATGGCTGGCGATCACCATGTCGCACGCGGCGAACGCCACCCTGTTCGCGGGCAAGGCCGGCTACGACCTGATGAAAGACCTGGTGCCCATGGCAGGCCTGGCGTCATCGTCGATGATGGTGGTGGTACCGGCCAAGAGCGACATCAAGACGCTGGATGATCTGACGCGCGCCGCCAAGGCCAAGCCCGGCGGGTTGTCGGCCGGCTCCAGCGGCAACGGCACGCCGCCGCACCTGACCCTGGCGCTGTATCAGCAATTGACGGGCACCAAGCTGCTGCACGTCCCGTACAAGGGCGGCGCGCCTTCACTGACCGATCTGATCGGCGGACAGCTGGATGTGATCTTCTCCAACTATCCGGAATCGCTTTCCTACGTGAAAAGCGGCCAGCTGCGGGCCCTGGCCGTCACGACCAAGCAGCGCAGCCCGGATCTGCCCGATGTGCCAACGGTGGCGGAAGCTGGCTTGCCGGAATTGGTCGTCGAGAATTTCACCGGCGTCATGGCCCCGGCGGGCACCGACCCCAAACTGGTGGAACGCATCGGCAAGGCCATCGAAAAACAGGTCTCGCAGCCGGAGATGAAAAAGACGCTGAGCCAGCTGGGCTTCGTCGCGCAGCCGCGCGGCCCCGAGGAATTCAAGCAGTACCTGGCCAGCGAGGTGGCGCGTTGGAGCAAGACCATTCACCAGGCCAACATTCAAGTCGGTTGACACCCGGAGCCCGCAGCCATGCATATCGTCATTTCCGAGTTCATGGACGCCGCGGCCGCCGATCGGCTGCGGCGCGACTTCGATGTCCGGTACGAGCCGGACCTGGTGGACCGCCGCGCCGATCTGCTGCGCGCGCTGGCGCAGGCCGATGCCCTGATCGTACGCAACCGGACCCGCGTGGACGCCGAGGTGCTGGCCGCCGGACGCGCCCTGAAGGCGGTGGGCCGGCTGGGCGTGGGCCTGGACAACATCGACGTGGCGGCGTGCCGTGAACGCGGGATCGCGGTGTTGCCGGCGACGGGGGCCAATGCGCGCGCCGTGGCCGAATATGTGGTTACCAGCGTCCTGGTCCTGACGCGCGGCGTCTTCCACGGCAGCGCGCAGGTTGCCGAAGGCGGATGGCCGCGAGCGGCCATGTCCAACGGCCACGAAATCGATGGCCGCACGCTTGGCGTGGTGGGCTTCGGCGGCATCGGACGGCTGACGGCGCGGCTGGCGCGCGGGCTGGACATGCGCGTGGTCGCGTATGATCCGATGCTGGCCGAAGACGATCCGGTCTGGGCGGAAACCGGCGTGACGCCGCTGGCCTTGGCGATGCTGTTGGCGCAATCGGACGCGGTCACGCTGCACATCCCCTTGACCGAAAATACCCGCAACCTGTTCGATGCATCTCGCATCGCCGCCATGAAGGACGGCGCGGTGCTCGTGAATACCGCGCGCGGGGGCATCGTCGACGAAGCCGCGCTGGCGCAGGCGTTGCGCGCCGGCAAGCTGGCGGGTGCCGCGATCGACGTCTTCGGCGAGGAGCCGCTGCCGGCGGGCAGCCCGCTGGCGGGCGCGCCGAATCTGATCCTGACGCCGCACATCGCGGGTCTGTCCGAAGAGGCGAATACACGTGTCTCCGACATGGTGGCGCAGCGGGTGGCGGAAACATTGAAGCAAGGCTGACCAGCCGACACCAGGAAGGAAAGATGGCAACGATTCAACTCGACGCGCTGCATGAACTGGCCGTGGCCGCGCTGCAAGGCGCCGGCGCGAGCCCCGAGATGGCCGCGCATACCGCTCGCGCCCTGCTCTACGCCGAAGCGCAGGGCATCGCCTCGCACGGCGTTTCGCGCGTGCCCTTCTATGCGACGCATCTGCGCAATGGCCGCGCGGACGGCGCCGCCGTAGCCCGCATCGCGCGCGAGCGCGGCGGCGCGGTCCTGGTGGACGCCGCGGACGGTCTGGCCTTCCCTGCCTGCGCCCTGGCCATCGAACAGGCGATCAGGCGGGCGCGCGAGAACGGGGTGGCGTTCGCGGGGGTATGCAACAGCCATCACTTCGGCGTCGCGGCCTACCATCTGGACGCGGTCGCGCGCGCCGGCATGGTCGGCCTGGCAATGGGGAATTCGCCCGCCGCCATGCCGGCGTGGGGCGGCAAGCGCGCCCTGTTCGGCACGAACCCCATCGCGGCCGCCTTTCCGCGCCGCGACGAACTGCCGCTGGTGATCGACCTTTCGCTTTCCGAAGTGGCGCGCGGCAAGCTGATGGTTGCCGCCCGCGAAGGAAAGCAGATTCCCATCGGCTGGGCCCTGGACGCCCAGGGCAATCCCACGACAGATCCGAAGGCGGGCCTGGCCGGCAGCATGCTCCCCATGGGAGGCGTCAAAGGCGCCATGCTGGCCCTTACGGTGGAATTGCTGGCCTGCGCATTGACCGGCGCGCATTTCGGCTTCGAGGCCGATTCCTTCTTCACCGAGGAAGGCAACCGGGCGCGTATCGGCCAGGCTTTCCTGGTCATCGACCCGGACGCCCTGGCCGGCCGGGCCGCCTATCTGGATCGCGTGGAAACCCTGGTCGCGGCGATGCTGGCCGACGAGGGCGTGCGCCTGCCCGGGCAGCGCCGCGCCGGTCTGGCGCGGCAGGCACGGGAAAGCGGCGTCAATGTGCCTGACGCGCTCATTGCCGAGATGAAGCAACTGGCTGGACGGGCGTAAGCGCCACGCAGGGGCGGCCGTTATATGATGGCCTCCCGCCTCCAGTCCGGGGCGGCCATCCGCTTCCAAAGGAGGACGAGACATGCAGGCCGGCAAAATCCGTATCGGAATCATCGGCGTGGGCCAGATGGGCCACGGCATCGCCTTCAACATCGTCAAGGCCGGCTACCCGCTGGTGTTGCTCGATCATCCCGGCAACCAACCGGTGGACGATCTGCTGGCGCGCGGCGCGGCCAAGGCCTCCACGCCGGCGGAAGTCGCGGGCAGGAGCGACGTGGTCATCCTGTGCGTGACCGGAACGCCGCAAGTGGAAGACGTCCTGTTCAAGGCCGAGGGCGTGCTGGCCGGGATGCGGCCCGGCACGATCGTCATCGATTGCTCCACCGCCATACCCTCGTCCACGCTGAAGGTCGCGCAGGCGGTGCAAGCCGCCGGCGGACGCTTCCTGGATGCGCCCATGACACGCACGCCGAAGGAGGCCGCCGAGGGGCGCCTGAATTTGATCGTCGGCGGCGACCCGGCGCTGTTCGAAGAATGCAAACCGGTCCTGCAGGCCTATGCGGAAAACATCGTGCATGCCGGCCCGGTCGGCTCGGGCCATCGCTTGAAGCTGCTGCACAACTATGTATCCCTGGGTTTTTCCGCGGTGCTCGCCGAAGCCGCGGCATGCGCGAAGCTTGCCAACGTCGATTCCGCCGTACTGCTGGATATCCTGGCGAAGGGCGGGGGCGGCGGCGTGGTGCTGGAAAGACTGCGGCCCTTCATCGAATCCGGCGATACGGGCAACTTCCGCTTTTCCATCTCGAATGCGCTGAAGGACATGGGGTACTACACCACCATGGCGGAAGAAACCGGCGCGCCCCGCGGCACGGCCCAGGCGGTACGCGACACCTATGCCGCCGCCACGCGGGCGGGCATCGCCGACGCCGCCGTGCCCGAGATGATTGCTTATCTGGCGCAGGGCGGCGCCAAGGGCTGAGCCGCACCGCCCTGGGCTTGCCCGGCCAGCGCGGATAGCTCCGCCTCATCGAAGCCGGCCGCGCGCCGCGCCTGCAAATTGAACGGCCCGCGCTGCCTGGGCGCGGCATAGCGGCGCGCCAGCTCCGCATGCCAGTCCACGCTGTCCCGTCCATGGCGCTCGCACAGATAGCGCCACCAGCGGTTGCCGATGGCCACATGGCCGATCTCGTCCCGCAGGATGATGTCGAGGATGGCCGCGCCGGCCTCATCGCCCACGGATAGCAGCTTGTCGCGGATCTGCGGCGACGCGTCCAGGCCGCGCGCCTCCAGCACGCGCGGCACCAGGGTCAACCGCGCGGCCACATCGTCGCGGGTTTTTTCCGCCATCTCCCATAGCCCGTTGTGGGCCGGAAAATCGCCGTACGCCCGTCCCAGCGTGGCCAGATGCCCGGCCAGCAGCCGGAAGTGCCCGGCCTCCTCGCGCGCCACGCGCATCCAGTCGCGGTAGAAATCCGGCGGCATGCCGGGAAAGCGCCAAACGATGTCCAGGGCCAGATTGACCGCGTTGAACTCGATATGCGCAAGGGCATGGATGAGCGCGGCGCGGCCGTCGGGCGTGCCGACCGGCCGCGGCTTGAGCTGCGCGGGCGGAACCAGTTCGGGGCGGGCCGGCCGGCCGGGCAATTCCCCGCTGGGCGCCAGTACGGCTTCGACGTCCACCGGCGCATCGGCCGGAATGGCCTGAACGGCGGCCAGCTTGTCCGGCCACGAAGATAGAGCAAGCGCATGCAGCGCCGAGCGCCGCAAATCGGCGGCGCAGCCATCGACCCGGCAAGGCCCGCCGGCGGAAGAAACGAAAACATCGACCATCGCGCAAGCGTACTTGAAAACGGCTGCCCTATACTGCCTGAGCCTGCCTGTGAAACATCATGACCGCCGACCTACGCCTGCAAGTCCTGGATACCCTCAACGATGTGGACCCGGCCCAATGGGACGCCTTGGCGGGCCCGCAGCCGTTTCTACAGCATGCTTTCCTGTCCGCCCTCCACGATACCGGCTGCGCGTCCCCGGATACCGGCTGGTCGCCCTTGTACCTGAGCCTGTGGCGCGACGGCGGGCTCGCCGGCGCGATGCCCCTGTACGTCAAGGGGCACTCGCGCGGCGAGTACGTGTTCGATCAGCTGTGGGCCGATGCCTTCGCGAGGCATGGCCTTCGCTACTACCCGAAATTGTTGTCGGCCGTGCCTTTTACGCCCGTGACGGGGCCGCGCCTGCTGGCGGCCGCGCATGAAGACCGCGTGGCGCTGGCGCGCGGCGCGATGGAACTGGCGGCGCGGCTGAAGCTGTCGTCCCTGCACGTGCTGTTTCCCGCCGGAGAAGATCTGGCGGCGCTGCGCGACGCCGGCTACCTGGTGCGCGAGGGCGTGCAATTCCATTGGCGTAACGAGGGCTATGCCGACTTCGACGCCTTCCTTGGCGCGCTGAACCACGACAAGCGCAAAAAGCTGCGGCAGGACCGCAAGCGCGTCGCCGCCGCCGGCATCTCCTTCCGGTGGCTGCGCGGCCAGCAGATCGACGGCGACACCTTGCGATTCTTCCATCGCTGCTATCAGGAGACCTACCGGAACCACTGGTCTTCGCCGTACCTGAGCCTGGGTTTTTTCGAACGCGCCCTTCGCGCAATGCCCGATGCGTTTGTCCTGATACTGGCCTGCCGCGGGGACACGCCCATCGCCGCGGCCCTGAACATGACGGACGGCGCCGCGCTTTACGGCCGACATTGGGGCACCCTGGAATTCGTTCCCGGGCTGCACTTCGAAACCTGCTACGTGCAAGGCATCGAATACTGCCTGGCCAACGGCATCGATCGTTTCGAGGGCGGGGCGCAAGGCGAGCACAAGATGGCGCGCGGGCTGCTGCCCACGCCTACGTACTCCGCCCACTGGATCGCCGACCGCCGCTTCGCTCATGCCATCGCGGACTTCCTGGACCAGGAAGGCGCCGCGATGCAGGATTACCGCGAAGCGCTGTCGTCCCACACGCCGTTCCGGCAAGGCGCCCAATGACCGCCCGGCGCGCCGCGCGATGCGCGCGGCATGCGGCTCAGCCCTCGGCGACGCCGAACCAATCCGGATTGCGCGCGCGTATCGGTTCGAACGAGATCGTAAGCTCGCGCAGATGTTGCTGCATGGCGGCGCGCGCCGCCTGCGCATCCCGGGCGTGCAGGGCTTCGAAGATGGCTTCGTGCTGTGCGATCAGCACGTCCAGCGGAGTCACGTCCGCCAGGCTCAGATAGCGGACGCGATCCATGTTGGCCTTGATGTTTTCGATCGTCTGCCAGACCGACGGACAATCGGCGGCGTTGGCGACCGCCTGGTGAAAGGCATCGTCCAGGTCGAGGAAGGCCGCCGTGTCGTTGCGGCGCGCGGCGGCGCGCTGGCCGGCCAGCAGGCCCGCAATGGCGTCGATCTGCGCCGGCGTGACGCGTTCCGCCGCCCTGGCGGCCACGGCGACTTCAACCGCTTCGCGAATGAAGCGGCCATCTTCGACGCGCTTGGGCGATATCTTCATGACGAAAGTGCCGCGCTGCGGCAGCACCTGCACCAGGCCCGCTTCGCCCAGCTTGATGAAGGCTTCGCGCACCGGCTGCCGCGAGACGCCGAAGCGATCGGAGATATCTTTTTCCGATAGCGGCGATCCTGGCGGGAAAACGCCTTTGACGATCGACTCGCGCAAGGCCCGGTAGATGCGCTGGTTCACCGGCCCCTGCATGTCGTCCAGCCTGGGCAGCGCCGGGGCTTCGCTGCCCGCATTCGCGCGCGACCTCATCGTTCATCCCCTCGTGTTCGGATTTGCGTCCTGGGCGGTACGGCAAGGCGCAAGTATATCGTCGCATTGCCGCAGGTCAGCGGTGCCCCCAGTCGTGCAGGTCATCGCCACGGCGCTGCGGCGCGGTCTCCGGCAACAGCCGCAGCGCCAGGATGGACGCCAGCGCCAGCACGCCCATATAGCCGGCCAGGCCGGCGTAATGGCCGCCGCTGGCCTGGATGATCTTCACGGCCAGCAGGCCCAGCATGCCGCTGCCGATAAGCGAACCGATCTGCCAGATCAGCGCGATGCCGCTGCATCGCACCCGCGCGGGGAAAAGCTCGGGAAACAGGGATGCCTGCGGCGAATAACAAAGCGCGTGGCCGATGGACAGAACGAGAATCATGGCCACGTGCGTCAGCAGCCGATCGCCCGTATTGAGCATCAGGAAGAAAGGCACCACCATGACGATCTGCAGCAAGGCCCCCGCCATATACACGGGCTTGCGGCCGAACCGATCGGAAAGCATGCCCGCGATGGGGATGGTGAACAGCTCCACGCCGACGGCAAGCAGAATGCTTTGCAGCAGCCACGCGTCGTTCAGATGGTTCGCCTTGCCGTAGGCCAGCACGATGGTGCTGTACATGGCGAAGGCGCAGGCCTCCACCAGTTTGGCGAAAACGCCCTTGACGATGATGCCGGGATACGCGCGCAACACCTCGGACACGGGGCGGGATTCCACCGCCTTGGTCTTGCGGATCTCGTCGAAGACCGGCGACTCGTCGATGCGCAGGCGCACATACAGGCCGATGATCACCAGCACCAGGCTGAGCAGGAAGGGAATGCGCCATCCCCACGCCAGCAACTGCTCTTCGTCGAGCGTGGCGGTGAGCACCGCGAACAGCCCGGCGGGAATCAGGAAGCCAGCCGGGGCGCCCAGCTGCACCCAGCTGGCGTAAAAGCCGCGCCGCTCGCGCGGCGCATATTCGGCCGTCATGAGCACGGCCCCGGCCTGTTCCCCCCCCACGCCGAAACCCTGCAGGATGCGGATCGCCACCAGCGCCAGCGGCGCCCAGAAGCCGATGCGCTCGTAGGTGGGCATCAGCCCGATGACGAAGGTGCCCAGCCCCACGATCAGGATGGTGATCACCAATGCCTTTTTGCGGCCGAGCTTATCGCCGAAATGCCCGAACACGATGCCGCCTATGGGACGCGCGACAAACCCCACGGCATATGTGGCGAATGCGGCGACGGTGCCGACCATGGGGTCGGAGCTGGGAAAGAACAGCTTGCCGAAGAAAAGCACGGCCGCCGTCGCATACACGAAGAAGTCGTAGTATTCCGCGGCGGTGCCTATGGTCGATGCGACGGCCGCGCGCCTTAGCATGGTTTGCGGCGCCGCGCCGGCGCCCGCCCCGCGGGCGGAATTCGGACTCGTGATGGTGCTCATGTCTGCTCCACGTCTTTTTTGATTCATGCCTGTCATGGCGCCTATCCGGTGCGGCGCACCGGACGCACGCCAGCGGGACGGTTCATTTCGCGCACGCCGCTACCAGTTCCACAGCGTGCCGTCTTCCAGCCTTGCCACCGGCAGATACGCCGGTTCGTAGGGATACTTCGCCGCCAGCGCCTCGTCGATATCCACGCCGAGTCCGGGCGCGTCCCCGGGGTGCATCGCGCCGTCCTGGAACGACCACGCGTGCGGAAAGACCTCCAGCGCGGGTTCCGGATAACCCATGTACTCCTGGACCCCGAAGTTCGGCGCCCACAGGTCGAGATGCAGGGCCGCGCCCATGCAAACGGGCGAAAGATCGGATGGACCGTGGCTGCCGGTCCTGACCTGGTACATCGACGCGAAATCCGCGATGCGGCGCATGTGGGTGATGCCACCCGCATGCGTGATGGTCGTGCGGATGTAGTCGATCAATTGCTCTTCGATCAGCTGCTTGCAGTCCCAGATGCTGTTGAACACTTCGCCGACGGCGATGGGCGTGACGGTATGCCGGCGGATCAGGCGGAAGGCCTCCTGGTTTTCGGCGGGCGTGGGATCCTCGAGCCAGAACAGGCGGTAGGGTTCCACCGCCTTGCCCAGGCGCGCCGCCTCGATGGGCGTCAGGCGATGATGGACGTCATGCAACAGATGCGTATCGAAGCCAAAGCGGCTGCGCACGGCTTCGAACAGCTTCGGGATGAAATCCAGGTATTTCTCGCTGGACCAGGATTGCTCTTCCGGCCAGCCCTTGGTGGCGGGCTCGTAGGCCTCGCCGTGCTTGGTCACCCCGTACACCGACTTCATGCCCGGGACGCCGCACTGGATGCGTATGGCCTGGTAGCCCTGCTCCACGTGCTCGGCATAGCGATCCAGCGCTTCCTCGATGTCCCGGCCCGTCGCGTGGCCGTAGACCATCACCCGCTCGCGCGACGCGCCGCCCAGAAGCTGGTAGAGCGGCATGCCGGCCATCTTGGCCTTGATGTCCCACAACGCCATGTCGACGGCCGCGATGGCCGACATGGTCACCGGTCCCCGGCGCCAGTAGGCGCCTTTGTACAGGTATTGCCATGTGTCCTCGATCCGGCCCGGATCGCGGCCGATCAGGACCGGGCAGACATGCTCTTTCAGGTAGGCCGCGACGGCCAGCTCACGGCCATTGAGCGTGGCGTCGCCGACGCCGTGCACGCCCTGATCCGTGACGATTTTCAGGGTGACGAAGTTGCGGCCCGGACAGCAGACGATGACTTCGGCATGGGTGATCTTCATGGAAACTCCGCTTGCTCATGGCTGGGTGGGATACTACCATACCAGCATCGGCATCCTGTCTAGTGTTAACCCGCCCCGGCCGATATAGTGTCGGATCGACGCAATCCCCGAACTTTGCTGCAAGCCGCAAAAATGAACGCTGCCCTGCCCCGCCTGAACCGCCAACGCCTGCCCCAGCTTTCCGATCACCTGCCGGCCATCCCATGGAAGGAACCGCGCATTGGCATCGTCCATCTGGGTCTGGGCAATTTCCACCGTGCCCATCAGGCGATGTACACGGAAGACGCCATGCTGGCCGGCGGCGGCGATTGGGGCATTTGCGGCGTTTCCCTGCGCCGGCCCGATACCCGCGACGCGTTGGCGCCGCAGGACTATCTGTACAGCGTGCTGGTGCGCGATACGAACGGCCAGCGGGTACGCATCGCCCGCGCCCTGCGCCGTATCCTGGTGGCGCCGGAAGAACCGCAGGCGGTCCTTGACGCCATGTGCGACGAGCACGTGAAGATCGTTTCGCTGACGGTGACGGAGAAAGGCTATTGCCAGGACCCGAAGACCGGCGGGCTCGATTTCGAACACCCCTTGATCGTCCGCGACCTGAAGGATCCGGACCATCCGCAAAGCGTGCCGGGTTACCTGGTCGCCGCGCTCAAGCGCCGCCGCCAGCATCCGTTCACGGTGCTGTCCTGCGACAACCTGTCGCACAACGGTGCAGCCCTGCGCCGGGTGACGGTGGATTACGCAACGGCGCTCGATCCCGCGCTGGGACGATGGATCGAGGACGCCGTAGCCTTTCCCTCGACCATGGTTGACCGCATCGTTCCCGCCACCACCGACGCCGATCGCGACGCCGCCGCGCGCGCATTGGGGTGCGTGGACGCGTGGCCGGTGCCCAGCGAAAGCTATCGGCAATGGGTCATCGAAGACCGCTTCCCCGCCGGCCGGCCGGCGTGGGAGCAGGCCGGCGCGCTGATGGTCGACGACGTCACGCCGTATGAAGCGGCCAAGCTGCGCATGCTCAACGGCTCGCATTCCACGCTGGTCTATCTATCGCTGCTGGCGGATATCGAAACCGTCGATCAGGCCGTGGCCAATCCCGATTTGCGCGGCCTGCTGCATCGCCTGATGACGGACGATATCGCCCCGACCCTGACGGTGCCCGCCAGTTTCGATCGCCTGTCCTATCGGGACCAGCTGCTGCAACGCCTGGCCAATCCGGCCTTGAAGCATCGCTGCATCCAGATCGCGATGGACGGCAGCCAGAAGCTGCCGCCGCGCCTGCTCGGCACGGCGGCCGACCGCCTGCGCGCGGGCTACGGCGTGGACCGCCTGGCCCTGGGCGTCGCCGGCTGGATGCGGTTCCTGCTGGGGCGCTCGGAAAGCGGCGCGGCATTGGAGTTGAGCGATCCCATGGCGGCGCGGCTGTCCGCGCTGGCCGCGCAAGGCGCGGACGGCCTGGTCGAGCGCGTACTCGCCGTGCGGGAAATATTCCCGGCGGCGCTGGCGGAAGATCCGCGCTTCTCGGCTTCGCTGAAAAACGCCTACGACGCCCTGGGCCGCGACGGCGCCCTGGCCACCGCCCGGCGCTACGCCAGCCTGTAGCGGCCTACAGAAACCGGTCGAGCAGCTTGCGGCTTTGCTTGTCCAAAGCCCGCATGTCGCCGATCAGGTAATGGATCCCGTGGCTGTCGGCGATCAGCAGCGCCTGGCCGCCCAGCCGACGGATGTCTTCTTCGCCGCGCAGCACGAAGGCCGTCGGCCCGCGGTCGGTCTGGACGGACCATGTACAGGGCGTCGCGTACCCGGACACCGATGCAATGCGCTGGATGCGGGGCATGAATTCCCGCGCCGCCAGCGCTTCCTGCACCAGCACGCGCATCGGATGAGGCAGGTCGTCCACCCGGTCGATCCAGGCCACCTCGTGGCCGCCGGCGTCCACGAGCGAACAGCCGGCCTCCGGCGCCGAGATCGGAAACGCGCGCACCGGCACGACGCCATCGACCACGGCGCCGTCGCGGCCCTCGTACACCAAACGTCCATGCGGATTGCGCCGCAAGCGGAAATCAGGCGCGCCCATCGTATCCCCCCTTCATCGAGCCGACATCAGGCCTGCGCGACGAGATCGTCATCGTCGTCATCTCCGGCAGCGTCTTCCCCGCCCGCTTCGGCGTGCCGCGCCTGGGCCTGATACAGCGCGTAGTAGGCGCCGCCGGCAGCCATCAGTTGCTCGTGGTTGCCCTGTTCGACGATGCGCCCGCGATCCAGCACGACCAGGCGGTCGGCCTTGCGCAAGGTGCTGAGCCGATGAGCGATCGCAATCGTGGTGCGGCCGCGCACCAGGTTGTCCAGCGCCTTCTGGATTTCCTTTTCCGTGGCGGTATCGACGGACGACGTGGCCTCGTCCAGGATCAGGATGCGCGGATCGATCAGCAAGGCGCGCGCAATGGAAATCCGTTGGCGTTCGCCGCCCGACAGGGCCTGTCCGCGTTCGCCCACCAGCGAATCGTAGCCATGGGGCAGCCGCAGGATGAATTCATGGGCGTGCGCCGCGCGCGCGGCGGCGACGATTTCTTCCCGCGTGGCGTCCGGCTTGCCGTAGGCGATGTTCTCCGCGATCGTGCCGAAGAACAGAAAGGGCTCCTGCAGCACCAGACCGATATTGCGGCGGTACGAAGCGATGCCCATGGTGCGGATATCCGTGCCGTCCACCAGCACGGCGCCTTCCGATACGTCGTAGAACCGGCAGATCAGATTGATCAGCGTGCTCTTGCCCGAGCCGCTGTGGCCCACCAGCCCCACCATGGTTCCCGGCTCGATGCGCAGATTCAGCCCGCGTATGACCGACCGGTTGCCGTAGCGAAACCCCACGTCGCGCAGCTCGATGCGTCCGTCCACGCGTCCCACCTGAACGGGATTGCGCGCCTCGGGAACGCTCGAAACATGGTCGAGAATATCGAAGATGCGCTTCGCGCCGGCAGCCGCCTTCTGCGTCACGGAAACGATACGGCTCATCGAATCCAGGCGGGTATAGAAACGGCCGATGTACGACAGGAAGGCCGCCAGCACGCCGACGGTGATGTCATGGCGCGAGACCTGCCAGATCCCGTACACCCACACCACCAGCAGGCCGATCTCGGTGAGCAGCGTGACGGTCGGGGAAAACAGGGCCCACACCCGGTTCACGCGGTCGTTCACGTCGAGGTTGCGCTGGTTGGCTTCGCGGAAGCGGCGCACCTCGCGCTTTTCCTGCGCGAAGGCCTTCACCACCCGAATGCCGGGTATCGTATCGGCCAGCACATTGGTGATCTCCGACCAGACGCGGTCGACCTTCTCGAAGCCATGCTTCAGATGGTCGCGGACGATATGAATCATCCAGCCGATGAACGGCAGCGGCACCAGGGTCACCAGCGCCAGCCAGGGATTGATGGAGATGAGGATGGCCGCTGTCATCGCGATCATCAGCACATCGGTGGCGAAATCGAGCAGGTGCAGCGAAAGGAAGACGCAGATGCGATCGGATTCGCTGCCGATGCGCGCGATCAGGTCGCCAGTGCGCTTGCCGCCGAAGTAGGCCAGGGAAAGATGCTGCAGATGTTCGTAGGTAGTGGTGCGCAGGTCCGCGCCGATGCGTTCGCTGACCCAGGCGAGAATGTAGGTGCGGCCCCAGCCCAATACCCACGCCAGGATGGCGGATCCGAACAGCCCCGACAAGTACAGGATGACGCGCTGCGAATCGATCGGCGCGCCATTCTGGAATGGGATAAGGACGTCATCCATTAAGGGCATTGTCAGGTACGGCGGCACCAGCGTTGCGGCGGTGGCGAGTACCGTGAGGATGAAGCCGATCGTCAGCGGGACCTGGTACGGCACCGCGAAGCGCCACAATCGCAGCAAAGCCCATGTCGATGGCGCCGCCGGGACCGGCGGATTGCACCCGGCGCACGCCTCCTGGTCTGCGGCGAGCGGCGCAAGACAGTTCGTGCACACGCGTTCGGCAGGGGGTTCGGCGGGCGCCATGCCCTGCGCGATCTGGCGTTGCCGCACATATGCATCGCGCAACCGAAGCGCGGCCGGGTGCCGGCCCAGGGTATATCGCCATATCGCCAAACGCGCGTCCCTGCTCTGCAGTTCCAGGCACCCCGCGCCGGCATGATCGGACACGATCAGGTCTTCGGTGGTTTCGTATGGCCACCGCCGCCAGTTTGCGGCGCCCGGCTCCCGGGCGACGATGGCTCGATCCGTAAGAAAAATCACGCCATCGCGGAACTTCAGCGAAGCATCGAGGTCTAGCGGCAGCCAGGCGAGCAACGTCTCGCCGTCGGCCAGTTGCGCAAGCATTTCAGCCCGCCGCTCGGCCGGCAGGGCATTTCCGTCCTGGACGGACACTGGATCGGGTTTTTTCATGGAAAACGCATACACATCCGCGGCGCAACCATCAGGCCGGTCACCCGAGTTCCGCGAAAAGCGGGAAACGTGTGCCTTCCTTGCAACACAACGGACGTCATGGATAGAATCCGCGTCGCCGCCTGCTTACCGATATTTCTATAATCGGCGGCGTTCACAGACTACCGCTGGCTTCGACGATACGCGCACCGTGCATGGGCACGGCACTACCAAAACCATAACCGCCCACCAGCCAGGAACTCTTCCGTTCGCCATCGGATTTCGGCAAATTAGAACATGAAAAAGAAAGACATTGAATTTCTCGATGTCGTGGCTTTGCGCGGCCCGAACATCTGGACCTATCGTCCGGTGCTGGAAGCCTGGGTCGATATCGGTGAGCTGGAAGACCATCCGTCCAACACCATTCCCGGCTTCCCGGAACGCCTGTCCAGCTGGCTGCCGACGCTGATCGAACACCGATGCAGCCCCGGCGTGCGCGGCGGTTTCCTGCAGCGCTTGCGCGAAGGCACCTGGCCGGCGCATATCCTCGAACACGTCACGCTGGAGCTGCAGAACCTGGCCGGATTGCCCGGAGGGTTCGGCAAGGCGCGCGAAACCGCCAAACGCGGGGTATACAAGGTCATCGTGCGCGCCTGGCAGGAAGACGTGACCCGTGCGGCGCTGGGCGAGGCGCGCGATCTGGTGATGGCGGCCATGGAAGACCGCCCTTTCGATGTGGAAGCAACGATCTCCCGCCTGCGACGCATGGTCGATCGCCACTGCCTGGGACCGAGCACGGCGTGTATCGTCGATGCCGCCGACGATCGCGACATTCCTTACATCCGCCTGTTTGAAGGCAATCTGGTGCAGTTGGGCTACGGCGCGCGCCAACGGCGGATATGGACGGCGGAAACGGACCGCACCAGCGCCATCGCCGAAGGCATCTCGCGCGACAAGGACCTGACCAAGCGGCTGCTCGCGGAGTGCGGCGTACCCGTGCCGGAGGGCCGTGTGGTGGAATCCGTCGGCCAGGCCTGGGAAGCGGCATGCGACATCGGCACGCCGGTCGTGGTCAAACCTTATGACGGCAATCATGGCCGGGGTGTTTTCACCAACCTGAACAGTTATGAAGAGGTAAAGGCCGCATACGAAGTAGCCGTGGAAGAAGGCAGCGGCGTACTGGTCGAACGCTTCGTCCCGGGCAACGAGCACCGCCTTCTGGTGGTGGGCGAGCGCATGGTCGCGGCTGCCCGTGGGGAGCCGGCCTGGGTGACCGGCGACGGCGAGCACACCATCGAGGAACTGATCGACCTGCAGATCAATACCGATCCCCGCCGCGGCCGCGGCGAGGACTGCCCCTTGAATCTGGTGCGGCTGGATTCGGCCGCCACGCTGGAAGTCGCGCGCCAAGGGTTCCAGGCCGATAGCGTGCCGCCGGCCGGACGCCGCGTACTGATCCAGCGCAACGGCAATGTCGCCTTCGACGTCACGGACCAGGTGCATCCCGAAGTCGCCCACGCCGTCACGCTTGCCGCGCGCATCGTGGGGCTTGACGTCGCGGGCGTGGACCTGGTGGCCGAGGACATTTCACGCCCGCTGGAAGAACAGCGCGGCGCGATCGTCGAGGTTAACGCCGGGCCCGGACTCCTGATGCACCTGAAGCCCGCGGACGGCCAGCCGCGTCCGGTGGGGCAAGCCATCATCGACCATCTCTTTCCGCCCGGTGAAGACGGCCGCATACCCGTCGTGGGCGTATCGGGCACGAACGGAAAAACCGTGGTCGCGCGCTTGACGGCGCGTCTGCTGCAACTGTGGGGCCGGCATGTGGGCCTGGCTTGCAGCGAAGGGCTGTACTTCAATCAACGGCAGGTCGAGCGAGGCGACCGCGCCGACTGGGCCAGCGGCCGCCGCGTGCTGATGAACCGCTCCGTGGATGCGGCCGTCATCGAAAACAGCAGCTCGGTGATCCTGCGCCAAGGGCTGGCCTACGATCGCTGCCAGGTCGGCATCGTCACCAACATCGACCAGGCGGATCATCTGGGCGAACACGACATCCGCGATCTGGACGGCATGGTCAACGTCATGCGAACCCAGGTCGACGTCGTGCTGCCGACCGGCGCGGCGGTACTGAACGCGCGCGACGAGCGGGTCGCCGCCATGGCCCCGCTGTGCGACGGCGAGGTGGTGTTTTTCGGTTTGGATGCGCAATTGCCCGCCATCGCCTCGCATCTGGCGCTGGGCAAGCGCGCGGTGTTCGTGCGCGATGGCGATGTCGTGCTGGCGCAAGGACAACATGAGCAGCGGCTGACCGCAGTCGCGGCGATCCCATTGACGGTCGGCGGCCGCGTTGCGTTCCAACTGGAAAACGTGCTTGCCGCCGTGGCCGGCGCCTGGGCGCTTGGCGTGCCGGCCGACATCATCCGCGTCGGTGTCGAGGCATTCGAAGCGGACCGGCCGGACCCGCCATGGCAGTTTCACGTGGTGCAGCACCGGGACATTACGGCGGTTGTCGATGGCGCCCACAACGCCTCGGCGCTGCGTGCCCTGATCGCGGCGGCGGAGAACTTTCCGGCATCGCGCCGCCGCATCGTGTACGGCGCCGGCAAGGACAGGCGCGACCAGGATCTTCTCGACCTGGGCAGGCTGCTGGGCGAGGCCTTCGACGACGTGGTGCTGTATGACGACGCCACGGTGCCGACGCAACGCGCGCCCGGTGAAGCGCGCGCGCTGCTGCGTACCGGCGCGCATCAGGGCACGCGCGCCGCCGCCATCGCTGACGAGCCCGATCATGCAACCGCGATCCGGTCGGCCCTCGCGGCCGCCCGGCCCGGCGACCTGATCGTCCTGCAGTGCGACGAAGGCAGTGCGGACACCACCCTGCATTGCCTCCGTCACTGGATCGGACAGAACTAAGGATCAGCGCCGCCGCGCCGATCCGGCGGCCGACAGGAAAATCCATGCACGTCTCCCGTCTACGCGCGCTGCGCGGCCCCAACCTGTGGAGCCGCAACACCGCCATCGAAGCCATCGTTACCTGCGACGATCTGGAGTGTTCCATCGATCGCATGCCCGAGGTTGAACCGCGCCTGCGCGCACGCTTTCCGCAATTGGGGCTGCTGCGTCCCGAAGGCTACGAAGGGACCATATCGGTCGCGCACATGCTGGAACAGGTCGCCTTGACGCTGCAGGCGCATGCGGGTTGCCCGGTGGCGTTCAGCCGCACCGCCGCCACCGTGGAACCGGGCGTCTTCCAGGTCGTGGTCGAATACACGGAAGAAGCCGTCGGGCGGCTGGCGTTCGAGCTTGGGGAAGCATTGTGCCGCGCGGCGCTCGACGATACGGGATTCGATCTGTCCGGCGCGCTGCGGCAACTGCGCGAGCTGGACGAGGACGTGCGCCTGGGCCCGAGCACCGGCGCCATCGTGCAGGCGGCCGTGGCGCGCAACATCCCTTATCGGCGCTTGACGCAGGGAAGCATGGTGCAATTCGGCTGGGGCTCACGGCAGCGCCGCATCCAGGCCGCCGAAACGGACCGCACCGGCGCCATCGCGGAATCGATTGCGCAGGACAAGGATCTGACCAAGATGCTGCTGGACGCCGCCGGCGTGCCGGTCCCGCTCGGACGCACGGTCTCCAGCGCCGATGACGCCTGGGCCGCCGCGCAGGAGCTGGGCGGCCCGGTCGTCGTCAAGCCGCGCGACGGCAGCCAGGGCCGCGGCGTGGCCGTCAACATCGAAACGCGCGAACGCATCGCCGCCGCGTATGCGGCCGCCGCGGAGATCAGCCGCGACGTAATCGTCGAGCGCTACATCCCGGGCCACGATTTCCGGCTTCTGGTGGTGGGCGACACGCTGGTCGCCGCCGCGCGCCGCGATCCGCCGCAGGTCTCGGGCGATGGCGTTCATACCGTGCGCGAACTGGTCGACGAGGTCAATCGGGACCCGCTGCGCGGCGACGGCCACGCCACCGCGCTGACCAAGATCCGCATCGACGATATCGCCATCGCGACGTTGGCCAAACAGGGCCTGGGCGTGGACGACGTGCCGCCCAAAGGCGCCCGCGTGGTGCTGCGCAACAACGCCAACCTGAGCACGGGCGGCTCGGCCACGGACGTGACCGATGAAGTCCATCCGGAACTGGCGGCCCGCGCCGTCACCGCCGCGCGCATGATCGGCCTGGATCTGTGCGGCGTGGACGTGGTGGCCGAAAGCGTCCATCTGCCGCTGGAGGAGCAGCGCGGCGCCATCGTCGAAATCAATGCCGCGCCCGGCCTGCGCATGCATCTGAACCCCTCGTTCGGCAAAGGCCGGGCTGTCGGCGAGGCCATCATCGCCAACATGTTCGCCGACGGCGAGGACGGCCGCATTCCCCTGGTTGCCGTGGCCGGGACCAACGGCAAGACGACCACGGTCCGATTGACGGCGCACATACTGGGCCAGGACGGCAAGCGTGTCGGCATGACGAATTCCGATGGCGTGTACATCGGCCAGCGGCGCATCGATACGGGCGATTGCAGCGGTCCGCGCAGCGCCCGCAGCGTACTGCTGCACCCCGACGTCGACGCCGCGGTGCTTGAAACCGCGCGCGGCGGCATTCTGCGCGAGGGCCTGGCCTTCGACCGCTGCAATGTCGCGGTGGTGACCAATATCGGCATGGGCGACCATCTGGGCCTGGGCTACATCACCACCGTGGAAGAGCTGGCCGTGGTCAAGCGCGTGATCGTGCAGTATGTGCAGGCCAATGGCTATGCCGTGCTGAACGCCGCCGATCCCATCGTGGCCGACATGGCGTCCAGTTGCCCCGGAAGCATCATCTTTTTTGCCGCCGACGGACACCATCCCCGCATGTCCACGCATCGCGCGCAGGGCGGACGGGTGGTGTATCGGGACGGCGGCCATCTGGTGGCCGCCCAGGGCGCCGACGTTACGCGCATCGCGCTGGCCGACATTCCTCTTACCCGCAACGGCACCATCGGATTCCAGGTGGAAAACGCCATGGCCGCCATCGGCGCGGCGTGGGGGCTGGACGTCCCATGGGCGCTGATCCGCCAGGGCCTGAAGACATTCGTCAACGATGCCGCGAGCGCGCCGGGCCGGTTCAATGTCTTCGATTATCGCGGCGCGACGGTTATCGCGGACTATGGTCATAACCCGGACGCCATCATTGCGTTGGTGGGCGCGGTCGAAACCATGCCCGCCAGGCGGCGCGTGGCCTTGATCAGCGGCGCGGGCGACCGCCGCGACGAAGACCTGCGGCGGCAGACCGAGATCCTGGGCGATGCCTTCGACGACGTTCTGCTGTACGAAGACCAATGCCAGCGCGGACGCGCGGACGGCGAAGTCCTGGCCCTGCTGAGGGAAGGCCTGCGCGGCGCGACCCGCACCCGCTACATCGATGAAATACGTGGCGAATTCAAAGCCATCGACGCAGCCCTGGCGCGCCTGCAAGCGGGTGACCTGTGCCTGATCCTAGTAGACCAGGTGGAGGAAGCCCTGGCCCACATCGCGCGGCGCATCGGGGAAACGACCGGCATGGCGCAGTGACGCGTGTAAACCGCATCGCTCAAAACCCAGCCAAGGGTTGCGCATTTGTAACAGCGGTGCCGCCATGCGGCTGCACGGCTGGGCTGGACCCGGCCGTTTACATTTGCCCACATCCCGGTTTGACCCTCCCTCTCCTCGGCACGTAGCGTAGTCCTACGTCGAACGCCCGCGGCTTGTCGCCCCGGGCGCCGATTCCGAGCCGGGGCTTCCCGCCTCGACGCTTTTTCCCATCGGGAGGGAACCATGCTGTACTACGCCGCAGTCTTTTTCGTTATTGCCATCATCGCCGCCGTTCTCGGTTTCGGCGGCATCGCCGCGGGCGCGGCTGGCATTGCCAAGATCCTCTTCTTCGTCTTCCTGGTACTGGCGCTGCTTTCCATCCTGGGCGGCATGTTCCGAAGGTAGCTGGCGCTTCATTCACCGCTTCGGACCATCTGAACCCGCATAAGGAGAAAACACGATGCGCACTCGCCATATCATCGCCGCCGCCGTATTGGGCCTGAATGCCGCCGCGCTGCCGTTCGCGCATGCGGCCGACAACACGGACGGAAAATCCAAGCAGTCTGTCGGCGAATATGCCTCGGACGCCGTCATCACGACCAAAGTGAAGGCCGCAATCGTGGCGGACAAGTCGCTCAGCGCGCTGGACGTCGCCGTGGAAACCAATAACGGCGTGGTCACGCTGACGGGCACCGTCCCGTCCGCGGCGCAAAGCGACACCGCGACTCACGTGGCCCGCGGCGTCGAGGGCGTCAAGCAGGTCAAGAACGAGCTGAAGGTGGATGCCAGCAAAGCCCGGAAGTAAGCGGGATGCGAAGCGCCAGGACCTGGCGCTTCGCATCGCGGAGGATGCCGGCGCTGCCTGGCGTCCAGGCTGCCAGCTTCACGGCAACGAGATGACCCCGTCGCCGAACTCCCAGACCTGACCTTGGACGCGGACTTCCTTGTCCGCCGTTACCTCCAGGCCCAGCACGCAGGGACGCCCCGTCTGCTCGCCCTGTTCGATACGCGCCCGCAAGGGCAAGGCTCGCCCCGTGGCAACCGCCCAGCCGCCAAGGTTGGCGCATGCCGAGCCCGTTCCCGGGTCTTCCACCACGCCGCCTCCAGGTTTGACGAAAAAATAGCGCGCCACCACGCGCTCGGCGCCGTCCGGGCCATGGCCATCGAAGGCAAACAGGTAGGCAGTCTTTCTGCCCGCCTTGCTGATTTCCCACTCCGCGAGCAGCGCGGGGTCGGGCGCCGCACGCCGTACTGCGTCGGCGCTTCCCAAGGGGATCAGCAATTGATGGGCGCCGGTATCGACCCACAGCGGCGCCCCAGCGAGATCCCGGGGCATCACGCCCATCTGCGCGGCGATCCGTTCCGCCGGCAGCGATGGCGCCGTGACTTTGGGGGATGCGCCACCCGGCGCCGCGAAAGTCCAGACGTTCCCCTCGGCCTGCACCGGCACGATGCCCGCTTGCATTTCCAGGGTAATGCGATCGCCGGCGTTGGTCAGCGCCCGCACGACCTGCGACGTACCCAGCGTCGGATGGCCCGCGAACGGCATCTCGTAGCCGGGCGTGAAGATGCGCACTCGCGCCGTGGCGGCCTCGGAAGGCAGGATGAAGGTGGTCTCCGACAGGTTGAACTGCAGGGCCAGCGCCTGCATCTCCGCGTCGCTGAGACCACGGCCGTCTTCAAACACACACAGGGGATTGCCGCCGAAAGCCGATTCGGCGAACACGTTCAGAATGCGGAAACGGTAGGTTCTCATGCGCGCATGCTACCGCACGGACGCGGCTCGCGCCGTGCGGCATGCGCAATCGCCTTACCAGATGACGAAAAACAGCACCCAGGCAACGCAGAACGGCACGAGCCCCGCCGCGTACACGAGCCAAGCGGCCACCCGGCGGCCCACGGCGCCGGTACGCTGGCCCATGACACGCCAGGCCAGGCGCAGCGTCCACGCGATCGCCAGGGTCAGCAGCGTGAACCGCACCGGATTGGCCCAATGGGCGCTCACGCCCTCGTGCTTGAGCAGGGTGATGGTGGTGGCCGACAGCCCCAGGAAGACGCCGATACCGGCGCTCGGTATCAAGGCCTGCGCGAGTTTGTGCACCCCTGCGCCACCCAGCGTGGAGCGGCTTGCGTCCGCCCGCATGGGAAGCAGGCGGTCCGCCAGCCACAGCGCCAGGTAAAGCGCGCCGCCCACGATGGCCGTCGTGGCGCCGATGAAGAACAGGATGCAGGCGCCGTCCAGCCACGAAAAACTGTCATTGACCTGCGGATAGTGAGTCAGCACGAACCATGGCGCGTTATCGAGCAGCGGCCACATGATGTCGCGCTCGATCAGCCAGGTGGCGGCCGCCTGCTTGATGGTCACGAACCAGGGGCTGGCCGTCCACAGAAACGCGCCCATCGCGATGCCCATCATGCCGAAGATCAGCAGCGCGGTCTGCCACGCGTCGCCATCGGCAACGCGCACGATTTCATCCTCGGGGGAACGGGGCGCCAGCGTGATTGCCCCGCGGTAACCGCTGCAACGGCCGCACATGTGGCAATCGCCGGCGCTTTTCATCTGGCGCAGCGGAACCAGGGGCGCGCAATTGACCGGCTGGATGCGGATGACCGGATGCCGCCAGGCTTCTTCGTTGACCCGGTAGTGCCAGGGCGACAGCTTGGCGAGCAGGTGAAACACGCCGTTTACCGGACACAGGTATTTGCACCAGACGCGCTTGCTGCGGCCGTAGCGCCAGCCGACGGCCATGGCCGCCAGGGTGGATCCGCCCAGCACGGCAAGCACCGCAAGCGGATATTGATACACGCTGACAAGTTGACCGTAGATCGTGGTCAGGGCAAACGCCACGAAGGGCCAACCGCCCCAGCGCATCCAGCGGGGAATGGCATGTCCCTGGCCGCGTTCGCTCGCCCATTCGGTCAGCATGCCTTCCGGGCAGAACAGGCCGCACCAAGCCCGTCCCATGATCGGCATGGACACCAGGACAAATGGCCACCAGATGCCCCAGAACGCGAACTGCGCGACCACGGTCAGGTTGTTGAAGACCGACGCCGTGTTGTCGGGCAGCGGCATCATCGCCGGAACGATGAGAAGAAACGCGTACAGCGCGACGATGCCCCACTGCAGCTTGCGCAGCAGCGGGGCATGGTCACGCAGGTAATCGGCTACGCGGGCGGTTGCCCGCGCCACTGCTACAGCCATCGGTGAAACCCTTTCGATACTTCGATCACATTGACCGCCGCCTCCGGCGGCGCCTGCGGGGGGCGCATGCCGGATGGCGGACCGCACGGCAGCTTACCTCGCGTCGGCCTGTGCCGCCTTTCCGCCCGCCCCGGCGCCGCTGGGCGAGGCGGGACGCACGCGGCTCAGCAGCGCCCATACCACCACCCAGTAGGCAACCCAGGCCAACACCGAAACCAGCGCGGGATAGGCCCGGTAACCGGCGAAGTCGGCCAGCACCTTGCCGAAGCCGCTGCTGTCGTCCAGCAGCCAGCTGCTATCCCAGACGGGGTCGACCAGCGGCGGGACGACACCCAGCGAAATCAGATGATCCAGCCCCCCCACCAGGAGCGAGCCGGCCAGCAGCAACAGCAGGATTTCCGTCAGGCGGAAGAAGCGCCGCCACGTGATCAGCCTGCCGCCCAGTTGAAGCAGCCAGAACGTCAGCAGCGCCACCACGAACCCGCCCAGGCCCGCCAGCGCAAGCATCCAGCCGCTGCTGTTTTCCGCCCCGGCCGATACGGTGCCATAGAGGAAGACCACGGTCTCGCTGCCTTCCCGTGCAACGGCAATCATCACCAGGACCAGAAGGCCCCACCAGTTGTCGTTCTGCAGCGACGTACGCGCGCCGCTTTCGAGTTCGCCCTTCAGCGTGCGGCCGTGCCTTTTCATCCAGACCACCATCTGAACGACCAGCACGCAGGCAACCAGCGCCATGCCGGCCTGGAACCACTCCTGCCCCTCGTCGGACAGCCAGGAGGAAACGCCCAGCAGCACCAGCGCGAGCATCAGCGCCAGAACCAGTCCCGCGGCCACCCCGCCCCACAGATACGGCAAACCGCGCCGGCCGGAAGGCGTGGCGCGCAGCCAGGAGTACAGAATGCCCACGACAAGCAGGGCTTCCACGGACTCGCGCCAGACTATGAATAAAACCTGTTCCATGACACCGCGGGCGCTTGCGCCCTTCAATCCTTGGGTTTGACGACGAGTGTTCCCTTGACGTCCTGATGAAAGTCGTCGAAGAAGGGATACTCGCCCGGACGGGAAATCGTGATGACGACGAACGACTTCACGCCGGGTCCCAGCACTTTTTCCTTGCGCAGGGGAATGCTCTCGAATTCCACCGGCTCGTTGCTTTCGTTGCTCAGCTCGATCTTGAAACGGCCGGCGGGCACCTCGAGCCGCGCAGGTTCGAAGGTGCCGTCGGCCTTGAAGGTCAGCGTGAACGTGGGCAGTTCATCGGCGCTCGCCGCGCCGGCGCCGGCCATCGAGGCCAGCGCGATTGCAAACAGCACGGCGCGGCAGCTGCGCATCATCAGTAGCCACCCTTCTTGCCGGTGCCGGCATAGACGAACTCATAGTCCAGCTCGAACGGCTTGAACCATGGCCCCACACCGGTTTCCTTGTCGATGTGCCGGCCGAAATGGCTGTGCGCATCGGCCGTGGGCGGCGAAATGGAGTACTTCAGCTTGTACTTGCCCGGTCCTTCCAATTTGACGTTCTCGCCGTAATGCGGGCCGTCATTGGCCACCATCGGCATCAGCGTGCCTTTCTGCACCTTGTCGCTGCCGACCTTCTGCAGCTCGTACTTCACGACCAGATAAGGCATCCACTCGCCCTCCGGGAACCCGGTGGGGTTATCCGCGGTGGCGTGGATGTCGGCTTCCAGGTGGATGTCCGAGTCCTTGGCCGGACGCATGATCCCCGGAGGATCCATTTCGATGGGCTGCAGGTAGACGGCGCCGATCTCCATTCCGCCTTTTTCCGTGGGCTTGCCGATCGGATATTCCGCAGCCGAGGCCGTGCCGCAAATGGCAAGGCTGGCAGCCAGCACCAGAGCCTGTTTGATCATCGATTTCTTCCTTTCGGCGCGCGAAGCGCCGGCATGCGACCGTAAAGTTGAAAGCATAGGGAAAAGCAAAGCGGAATGCAAACAAGAACCGTTTTCATGCAGATGCGGAATTGCTCATCCGCCGACGTGCCCGCTTTGCCTTGCACCCACCCGGGCAGCCGACCGGCCACCCGAAGCATATTGACACACCCGCAAACCAGCGGTTCCCGCCATCGTGAACAGGGGGCTGGCAGGTTCGCCAGCCCCTTTCAACGTTGCGCGCCTCGCGTTACCGCGCTACTTGCGATTCCCCTGGCTGGCGCCCGGGAAAGGGAAAGACGAGAACATTGAACGCGTCTGGTCCTGCATCTTGTCCTGCATCTGCACGAACAGATTCTTGCTCTGCTCGATGTAGCTGTTCATCATGTTCTGCATCATGGGCGCCTGGCCATTCATGAATTGCGCCCAGGCCTCGGGACCGAACTGGCTGCCGTAGAGCCCCTTGGACTGCTCGGCCATCCGTTCCTGGATTTCCATGAAGGCCTGAATGTTCTTTTCCAGGTAGGACCCCATGATTCCCTGCATGGCGTGCCCATAGAAACGGATGATCTGCGCCAGCATGTTGGACGAGAACATCGGCACGCCGCCACCCTCTTCCTCCAGGATGATTTGCAGCAGGATGCTCCGCGTCAGGTCCTCGCCGCTTTTTGCGTCCACGACCTGGAAAGACTCGTTGGCCAGCACCAGCTGCTTGACATCCGCCAGGGTGATGTACGTGCTGGTCTGCGTGTCGTACAAGCGGCGGTTCGGGTACTTCTTGATCAGGCGCGTGCTGCCGCCTGCTTGGGCTTGCGTCATGGTTGTCCCCTGCGGGTCATCGTGTTGTACTTATGAGAACGACATCGGTTCGGATCGGCCCGATACGAACGCCGCGTCGCCGTGCAACGGCCTATATCTTAGTTATCCAGGGCGCTGCGCGCCAGCCGCCTTTCCCCTCATGAAAAACCGGCGCCCCAACAATCGGGAACGCCGCGGATCCGGCTCCGCCGGTCCGCCAGCGTGCCCCCTTGGAAGGGGAAGCGCGAAAGCGCTTCGGGGGGTGGCTTTTCCTTGGCTTTTCCTTGGCTTTTCCTTCGCTTTCGCTTCGCTTCCCTAGTGCATATGCAAGCCGCCATTCAGCGAAAAGTCCGCGCCGGTCGCGAAGCCTGACTGGTCCGACGCCAGCCAGGAAACGATGGAAGCGATTTCCTCCGGCGTACCGAGGCGGCGCACGGGAATGGTGGCGACGATTTTTTCCAGGACATCGGGCCGGATGGCGCGCACCATATCCGTGCCGATATAACCCGGCGATACCGTGTTCACCGTGACGCCCTTGCTCGCAACCTCCTGCGCCAGCGCCATGGTGAAACCGTGGATGCCGGCCTTGGCCGTCGAATAATTGGTTTGCCCGAACTGGCCCTTCTGGCCGTTCACCGAACTGATGTTGATGATGCGGCCCCACTGGCGATCCACCATGTGCTCCAGCACCTGTTTGGTAACGTTGAACAGGCTGTTCAAATTGGTGTCGATCACCGCGCGCCAGTCGTCCAGCGACATTTTGCGGAACAATCCATCGCGCGTAATGCCCGCGTTGTTCACCAGCACATCGACGGGGCCCAGTTCTTCGCGCACCTTCTCGAAAGCGCGCACGGTGGAATCCCAATCCGAAACATTCCCCACCGACGCATAGAAGGTGTAGCCCTGGGCCGCTTGTTCATCGAGCCACTGCTGGTAGTTACGGCTGGGGCCGCACCCCGCGACGACCTTGAAGCCGTCCTTGGCGAGCCGCTGGCAGATCGACGTTCCTATGCCGCCCATGCCGCCTGTCACATATGCGAGTTTTTCACTCATCGGTATTCTCCTGTCTGCGACCGTCCCTGCGAACGTTCCGATTCCTGCTGTTTTCCTGCCAGATTGCTCCGGGCCGTGCCTCTAGGTTGCGCGCACCCGGACGTAGCGGCCGGGCGCAGGCTCGATCGGCGGATATCGCCGGTTGCCGGCGCGCGCCGGCGCCTTGATCTGCTTGCCGGCATGGCGCTGCAACCACGCCGCCCAGTCCGGCCACCAGCTTCCGGGGCAGTCCTGGGCCCGTTCCAGCCACGCCGTCGGATCGCCTGGCAGCGGCTCGCGGCCATCGTCGTCGGGCGTGCCGATGGCCCAATAGCTGCGCCGCTTTTTCTCCGGCGGATTGATGACGCCCGCGATATGGCCTGATGCGCCGAGCACGAAGCGCAGCGGACCGCGCAGCAACTGCGTCGACGCATAGGCGGAGGTCCACGGCACGATGTGATCGTCGCGCGAACCGAATACGTACGCCGGCATTGTCAGCCGGGTCAGGTCCAGCGGGACATCTCCCACCACGCAACGCCCTGGCACCTTCAGATTGTTTTCCAGATAGGTATTGCGGAAATACCAGGCGAAGAACGGACCCGGCAGATTGGTGCTGTCCGCGTTCCAGAACAACAGATCGAAGGCGGGCGGCGTACGCCCCTTCAGGTAATTCTCAACGACATAGTTCCAAACCAGTTCGTTGGGCCGCAGGAACGAGAACGTGGTGGCCAGTTCGCGGCCCGACATAAGACCGCCCATGCCGAGTTGACGCTCGCGCAGCAATGCATGGGTTTCATCGACGAAAACCTCCAGCACGCCGGTGTCGCGGAAATCGAGCAAGGTTGTCAACAGCGTCAGGGAAGCAACCGGATTCTCGCCGCGCCCGTGCGCCAGCGCCAGCGCGGACGCCAGCAGCGTTCCGCCGACGCAAAAGCCAAGCGCGTTCACCTGCTCCTGGCCGGTGATTTCCCGAGCGACCCGCAGTGCGGGCAACACCGCGTTATCCAGATAGTCGGCCCATTGCGCCCGATCGATGCCATCGCGGTCGGCAGGGACCGGATTGCGCCACGACATCATGAAGACGGTGAAACCGGCCTGGACCGCGTACCGCACGAAAGAGTTTTCCGGGCGCAGATCCAGGATGTAGAACTTGTTGATGTTCGGCGGCACGATGACCAGCGGACGCTCATGCACCTTGGCCGTGGCCGGCGTGTACTGGATCAGCTGGAACAGCGGGTTTTCAAAGACGACCTGCCCTGGCGTGACGGCCACATTGACGCCGATTTCGAACTGGCTTTCGTCGGTTTGCGAAATGCGGCCCTTGCGCAGGTCGTTCATCAGATTGGCCATGCCGTCGTCCAGCGCCTTGCCGGCGGTCGAGAGAATGGACGCCTGCGCGTCGGGATTCAGGGCCAGGAAGTTCGACGGCGCGATGGCGTCCAGCCATTGCATGATGGAAAACCGCAACCGCGACCGCATGGCTTCGCTGACGTCGGCCGCGTCAACCATGCGCAGCATTGCGCGGCCCGACAGCAGATACGCGTGCGCCATGAGCAAATGCGACGGACTTTTGCGCCAGGCCTCGCCCGCAAAGCGCTTGTCCGCAGGCGGCTCCAGCCGGCCGGCCCGCGCGTCTTCGGCAAGGCGAAGCCACTCGCGCGAGAAATCGGCCTGTATCTGAGACAGGATGTCCGGCGCAACCCCCACCGGAACGGGCCATGCTGCGGATGGATGGGCACTCACCTTGACACCTTGTTATGGTCTCTTCCGAAAAGCATGGTGCATTGCGGGTGTGGGAGTGTCAATGCGGGATTCTCAGGGGAGCCGTGCCGCGCCAAACCCAACGCGCCGCGCCGGTTTCCCGCCACACCGGCTTCAGTGCCGGTTCCCCGCCACACCGGCTTCAGTCCCGGCAAAGCCAGGCCAGCAGCGCCATGCGGCCGGTCTGCCCATCACGCCGATAGGAAAAAAACCGCCCCGGGTCGGAAACCGTGCAATGTCCGCTGCAATGCACTGTGTCAACACCCGCCCGGCGCAAACGCGCCGCGGCCAGGCCCGGCAGATCGGCAAGCCATTTCCCGGGCCGGCCGGCGACAGGGCTGAATCGGTCTGCCGTGCCGGGGCCATCGCCGGCGAACGCGTCGAAGACGTCCTGTCCGACCTCGAAGGCGCCCGGGCCGATCCCTGGCCCTATCCACGCATGCCAGCCCGCCGCATCGGGGCACTTGGCGCGCAGCGCGTTCAATGTGTTTTCCAATACCCCGCCCGCCAGGCCGCGCCAGCCGGCGTGCGCCGCGCCCACCGCACGTCCGCGCGTCTCGACGATCAATACCGGCAGGCAGTCCGCCACCATGATCGCCAGCGGACGGTTCAACGCCGCGGTCACCGACGCATCGGCTGCCGGTTCTTCTTCAACCGGTCCGTCGGCGTCGATGACGCGATTGCCATGCACCTGCCTGAGCCAGAGGGGATCGGCCGGCAGCACGGCGCGCAGCCGGCGCCGGTTCTCCGCCACGACTTCGGGCCGGTCGCCCGCGCGCAACCCCAGGTTCAAGCTGTCATAAGGCTCCGAGCCCGCGCCGCCCATACGGGTCGTGCAGAAATAGCGCACACCGGTCCATTGCGGGCCGGTCACGATGGGCAGCTGCGCCGCGCCCGGGCGTTCGAAAAAATCCACGGTTTCTTTCATTCGTTCCAGGTTATGGCGCGACAGGCGGCCGCCATGTCGTCGGGCGGCGGCGCATCGAAGGACAAAGGCCCTGCGCCGGCGGGATCCTCGAACCGCAGCGACCGGGCATGGAGCATTTGGCGCGTTGCGCCGGCGGCCGGCTTGCCGCCGTATAACGTATCGCCCAGCAACGGGTGTCCCAGGCTGGCCAGGTGGACCCGGATCTGGTGCGTGCGCCCGGTTTCCAGGCGGCAGATGACCCGGGACACGCGCACGTTGTCCGCGGCGCCCAGCGCTTCCGGATGGTAATGGGTGACCGCCTGTTTCGGCGCGATGGGCCGCTCCACGCTCATCCGCACCGGGACGCGGGCGTCGCGCCCGATCGGGCGGTCCACCGTGCCGGCCGCCGATATCCAGCCGTGCGCCAGCGCCAGGTATTCGCGCCCCATGGTGCGCGCCTGCAGTTGCCGCACCAGATGGGTCTGCGCCTGCTCCGTCCGGGCCACCACCAGCAGCCCCGACGTGTCCTTGTCCAGCCGGTGCACGATGCCGGCGCGGGCCACGCCGCGCAGCTCGGGGTAGCGGAAGAGCAGCCCGTTGAGCAAGGTGCCGCGCCAGTTGCCTGCGCCCGGATGCGTGACCAGCCCCGCCGGCTTGTCGACGACGATCCAGGCCGGGCTGTCCGCCACGACCCGGAAATCCACGGGTTGCGGCTCGAAGGCCTGATCGTCGGGCGCCGGTTGTTCCCAGACCGCGATCACGTCGCCCGGCCCGACGGCCTGCCGCACTTTGGCGGGTGCGCCATTGACATGCACGTAGCCGGCCTCGATCCAGCCCTGCAGCCGGCTGCGCGAATGTTCGGTGAGCAGGCCCGATAGAACCTTGTCCAGGCGGTCGGCTCGGACGGTTTCCGGCACGCGCAAAATCTGGGGATCGTCGTCGGAGGGCAGATCGGCCCCGGCGGCTATATCGGACATGGAGACAAATCATATAATCGACGCAGCCATGCTAACACCAAGGAAATGACCTCGTGATTCACCGCGTTCCCGTCCCCTCGTTTTCCGCCTCCCGCTTCGGGTCGGTCGCGCGCCTCTGCCTTGCGCTCGCCTTCACGGTGCTGCTCGCCGCCTGCGCGTCCAGCGGCACCAAGGTCGATAAGACCGCCGGCTGGAGCGCCGAACAGCTTTACAACGACGGCAAGCAGGAAATGGACGCCGGCAACTGGAAAGACGCCCGCGACCGCATGACGGCCGTCGAAAGCCGCTACCCGTTCGGCATCTACGCGCAGCAGGCGCTGATGAACCTGGCGTACATCAACTGGAAGGACGGCGAGAATGAGCAGGCCCTGGCCGCCATCGACCGCTTCCAGCAGCTGTATCCCAACCACCCCGGCACGGACTACATGCTTTACCTGAAGGGTTTGATCAATTTCACGCCCGCCAGCGCATTCATGACCAATCTCACCGGCCAGGATCCCAGCGAACGGGATCCCAAGGGCCTGCGGGCGTCGTATGACGCCTTCAACGAGCTGATCAAGCGCTACCCGGACAGCAAGTACGCGGCGGATGCCAAGCTGCGCGTGGTCTGGCTGGTCAACGCGATTGCCGGCAACGAAGTCCACGTGGCGCGCTATTACTACGAACGCGGCGCCTACGTGGCGGCGGCCAACCGGGCGCAAACGGTGATCACGGATTTCCAGGGTGCCCCGGCGACCGAGGAAGCGCTGTACATCCTGTACAAGTCCTACGAAAAGCTGAACATGCCTCAGCTGGAAAAGGACGCGAAGCGGGTGCTGGACGCCAATTTCCCGAACAGCAAGTACCCCACCCAGGGTTTCGCGCAGGACAAGAACTGGTGGGACCCCTGGAGCTGGCTGTAAGCCACCCCAAACGCCTCCTTCGGGAGGCGTTTTGCTTTCCAGGTCACCCGTGCGCGGCAAACGGACCGCCGCATGAATGTGCGGCCTTACGGCCGGGATGCAGCGGATCCGGCTACGCCGGTCCGCCAGCGTCGTCCGCTTGAGGCGGTGGCGCGCCAGCGCTTCCGGGGCGAGCCTTGCCCAGGGATGGGCCTTCCCTCAAAAACTCCACGGCTGCCGCCAAGTCGCGCGTGCGGGCAAACGGCGGCAAACCGCGCCATAGGCGCTTGCCATAGCTTTTTTCGACCAAGCGCACGTCGCCGACCATCAGCACGCCCCAGTCGCCCATGGTGCGGATCAGGCGTCCGGCGCCCTGTTTCAGGGCAATGGCCGCTTCCGGCAACTGATACTCCGCGAATGGATTGCCCCCGCGCGAGCGGCACTCCCGCAGCCGGGCCTCGATCACCGGATCGTCGGGTGGCGCGAAAGGCAGCTTGTCGATGGCGACCAGCGTCAGCATCTCGCCGGGCAAATCGATCCCTTCCCAAAAGCTCGCGCTTCCCACCAGGACCGGGTGCGTCAGCGTACGGAACCGGTCCAGCAGATCGCGGCGCGTGCCTTCTCCCTGGCGCAGCAGCGGCCAATCGACGCCGTCGGCCTCGAATGCATCGGCCAGCAATCCCGCGAAGCGCTCCACAGCGCGCAGCGTCGTGCAGAGCACCAGGGCGCCGCCTGGACTCGCATGCAGCAACGGCATGAGGGTGTCGACGAAGCGTTCGGCAAAGCGCGGCGCCTGGGGCTCCGGCAAATCCTTGGGCACGAACAGCAGCCCTTGCGTGGCGTAGTCGAACGGCGACTCCCAGTGGCCGGTTTCGGCGTCCTGCAAACCAAGCTGGCGCGTGAAATGACCGAAATCGCCATGCACCGACAACGTCGCGGACGTCAGCACCCACGCCTGGCCGGATTTCCGGTAACGGGAGAACGCCTGCGCCACCGAAAGCGGCGCGGCATGTAGACGTACGTGGTGCGTACCGTGCTCCACCCAGCGCACCGCCGGCCCGGTCCAGTCCGTGAGCGGCGGCGGCGTGGCAGCCGGATGACGGGGACGGTCGCCGGCAGCGTCCGATGCGGGCGCGTCGACACCCGTAGCCGGCACGCCGGCGGCCATGGCGGCCGACCATGCCGCGATGACCGCCTCATCGCTGTCTTCCACGGAGGCGGCCGGCACCCCTTCGGGGGGAGGCGGCGGCGCCCAGCGCTTCAGCCGCAGCAGAATATCCGCCCCCTGCCGGGCGGCGGCAGCCAGATCCGGATGTTTCTCGGCGACCTGCGTCAGGGCTCGCGTGACCGTGTGAACGGCTTCGTTCAACACGCGCAGCGCCGCGTGGAAGCCTTCCGGTTCGGGCACGGCTTCGAAGGTGGCCTTGCGGCCCGGCATGGTCTCGATGGCGGCGCATGCCAGCCGCAGCTCCCGGGCGGCATGCTCGAGCTTGCGCGAAGCCTCGCCCCAGTTGTTGGCCTCGCGGGCGTAAGCCAGGCCGGCGGCTTCGGCCGCACGCCCGAAGTCGAGCAGCTGGTGGGTGGAAAGGCTCGTACCCAGGAAACGCGTGGCGGTGTCGGGCAACTGATGCGCTTCGTCGAAGATGACCGTATCCGCCTCCGGCAGAAGATCGGTAACGCCTTCTTCCCGCAGCACCAGATCCGCCATGAACAACGCATGGTTGACCACCACGACGTCGGCCTCCTGGGCCTGGCGGCGCGCCTTCACCACAAAGCAATCGCGAATGCGTGGACATTCCTGGCCCAGGCAGTTTTCACGGGTGGAGGTAACGCGCTGCCAGATGTCGGCATCTTCCGGCACCTGCGGAAGGTCAGCGCGGTCCCCGGTTTTCGTCACCGCGGCGAACCGTTGAATGTGCCGGAGCTGGCCGATTTCCGCGCGTGACTTCAACGCGCGATCGTCGCCGGACAGGCGGTCCAAGTGGTAATGGCACAGGTAGTTGCCGCGCCCCTTCAGCAAGGCGGCCGTGACGGGCACGGCCAAGGCGGCGCGCACCCGGGGCAAGTCGCGTGTAAAGAGCTGGTCCTGCAGCGTGCGCGTACCGGTGGAAATCAGCACCTTGCCGCCGCCCAGGAAAGCCGGCACCAGGTAAGCCCAGGTTTTTCCGATACCCGTGCCCGCCTCGGCCACCAGCGTGGCGCGGCTGGAGATGGCCTTTTCGATGGCCTGCGCCAGCGCCACCTGCGACGGGCGCATGCGATAGCCCGGCGACGCTTTGGCAAGCGGGCCGTCTTCGGCGAAATATTCGGCGAGCTCCAGGTGCAGCATGAAAAACAAGCGGGCGGGACAGCCTGCATCATACCGCCCGTCATCGGGCGATCCTTCAAAAAGGGACGATATGGTCCCGGGCGCATTTTTTGGACACGAGCCCTTGTGGCAAAATCCGGCGCTTGTTTTTCCTCGTTTTTCCTTCTTCGTCGCCCAAGAGATGCCTGAAACCAACGCCACTACGTCTGCAGCCCCCGCCATCGACCAAGCCCGCATCGTCGCGCAACTTGCCGCCGAACTGGGGGTGCGTCCCGCCCAGGTGGCGTCCGCGGTCGAACTGCTGGACGACGGCGCCACGGTGCCCTTCATCGCGCGCTATCGCAAGGAGGCGACCGGCGGCCTGGACGACACGGTGCTGCGCAACCTCGAAGTACGGCTGAGCTATCTGCGCGAACTGGAAGAACGACGCGCGGCCATCCTGGAATCGGTGGGCCAGCAGGGCAAGCTGACGCCCGAACTGCAGAAGGAAATCGAGGCGGCCGACACCAAGCAGCGGCTGGAAGACCTTTACGCGCCCTACAAGCCGAAGCGCCGCACCCGCGCGCAAATCGCGCGGGAGGCGGGCCTGGAGCCGCTGGCCGATGCCATCCTGGCCGACCCGGCCTGCGACCCCGCCGCACTGGCGCAGCAATACCTGAATGCGGAAGCCTCGATCAACGACGCCAAGGCGGCGCTAGACGGCGCGCGCGATATCCTGGCCGAGCGTTACGCGGAAAACGCGGACCTGCTCGAGAACATGCGGGAACATCTCTGGTCCACCGGACTGCTTTATTCCAAGATGGTGGAAGGCAAGGAAGAAGAAGGAGCGAATTTCCGCGACTGGTTCGACTTCAGCGAACCGCTGCGCACCCTGCCCTCGCATCGCGTGCTTGCGCTGCTGCGCGGCCGCCAGCAAGGCGTGCTGGAGCTGCGTCTGGGCCTGGAACCGGAGCGGGAAGCGGAAACGCCGCACCCTTGCGTGGTGCGGATCGCCAATTTCCTCAAGCTCGGTCCCGGGCTGTTCGACATCGATGCCACGCCCCGCAACCGCTGGCTGGGTGAAGTCTGCCGCTGGACCTGGCGCGTCAAACTGCTTTCGGCATTCGAAAGCGAACTGATCGGACGCTTGCGCGAAAGCGCCGAAGCCGAAGCGATCCGAGTGTTCTCCGCCAACCTGAAGGACCTGCTGCTGGCCGCGCCGGCCGGCCCGCGCGCGGTGCTGGGGCTGGACCCGGGCATCCGTACCGGCGTGAAGGTCGCAGCCATCGACCGCACCGGCAAAGTGGTGCAGACGGCCACGGTGTACCCCTTCGAACCGCGCCGCGATCGCGAAGGCGCCATCGCGGCGCTGGCCGCCATCGCGGCCAAGCACAAGATCGAATTGGTGGCCATCGGCAACGGCACGGCATCGCGGGAAACCGAGAAGCTGGTGGGCGAACTGATGTCGCGCTATCCGGAATTGGGCCTGACCCGCGTGGTGGTTTCCGAGGCGGGCGCGTCGGTGTATTCGGCCTCGGAACTGGCGGCACAGGAATTCCCGGACCTGGACGTCAGCCTGCGCGGCGCTGTTTCGATCGCGCGGCGCCTGCAGGACCCGCTGGCCGAACTGGTCAAGATCGAACCCAAGGCCATTGGCGTGGGCCAATACCAGCACGACGTCAATCAGCGCGAGCTGGCCCGCTCGCTGGACGCCGTCATCGAGGACTGCGTGAACGCCGTCGGTGTGGACGTGAACACGGCGTCGGTGCCGCTGCTTGCGCGCGTGTCTGGCCTGAACGCCCTGCTGGCCAGGAACATCGTTGCCTGGCGCGACGAAAATGGCGCCTTCCCCTCGCGCGAAGCGCTGCGCAAGGTGCCGCGCTTTGGCGAGAAGGCTTTCGAACAGGCCGCGGGCTTCCTGCGCATCCGCGACGGCGAGAATCCGCTGGATGCATCGTCGGTGCACCCGGAAGCCTATCCCGTGGTCGAACGCATCCTGGCGAAGATCCAGGCCGACGTTCGCGCCGTGATGGGTCAAAGGGAAGCGCTGAAAGGCCTGTCGCCGGCCGAATTCACCGACGAGCGGTTTGGTGTGCCCACGGTGCGCGACATCTTCGCCGAACTGGAAAAACCGGGCCGCGATCCGCGTCCGGAATTCAAGACGGCGCAGTTCAAGGAGGGCGTCGAAACCTTGAACGACCTGCACGAGGGCATGATTCTGGAAGGCGTGGTCACCAACGTGGCGAACTTCGGCGCCTTCGTCGACATCGGCGTGCACCAGGATGGGCTGGTCCACATCTCCGCGCTGTCGGAAAAGTTCGTCAAGGATCCGCGCGACGTCGTGCGTGTCGGCCAGACCGTGCAGGTGAAAGTGCTGGAAGTGGACGTCCCGCGCAAACGCGTGGCGTTGACCATGCGCTTGAACGACACCGCGGCTGCGCCCCGGCGGGCCGCGTCCGGAGACAGCCGCGGCGCAGGCGGTGCGCGGCAGGCCGGAGACCGGTCGCGCCGCAACGGCGCGGATGGGCGAAGCGCGCCGGCGGGCGGCGCCATGGCAGACGCCATGGCGCAGGCGCTGGCCAAGCTGAAGCGCTAGCCGCACCCTTCGTCGACGGCCCTAGCCCGGCGGCGTGCGGGCGTCTTCCCGCGCCGCCGCCTCTTCCACGGCCTCGCGTTCCGGCGCCTGTTCCAAGGTCTGCAGGCGCGCGCGCGTCAACGGCGCCAGTGCTTCGTACCGGATACGGCGCATGATCGACGGACCAAGGTCCTTGCGCGCATCTTCCACCGCATCGCGGTCGGCGGCATCCAGCCCAAGCTTGTCGACTTCTTCCTGCAATCGCTGCTTGAACGTCGATGCCAGCAGCCGATGCGCTTCCTGTTCCGCCTGCGCATACGCCTGCGGGTCCTGGCGTCGCAGCAAGGTCTGCCACGGCTCGTAGTCCAGCACCAGAAAGTCATCGAATTCTTCGCGCTCCCGCGCGAGCACGGTATCCCGGGCGGCCGTCAGGTCGGCCTGGCTCAACCCCGAAAGCGGGTAGAACTGCATGGCGGGCGCTACCGTGGTCAGGCCGAGGACGCTGCGCAGCCTCACGACATACGCCAGGTACAGCTCGACGGGATCCTCCACCGCATGGCCGCGTTCATGGCGCCGCGCGATGTCCGTCAATATATCGATGCGGAACATCTGCCGCGCGGTATCCAGCACCTCGTCGATACGTTCGTCATAGACGCCGTTCCGGATGTCGTCGTTGCGGCGCAGATTCTGGGCGTCGTTCCAGGTAGCGACGAGGCGGTCCTCGCAGCTTTCGGTTCCACCCCGGCATACGGCCAGCGTTTCGTCCAGCAGCGTCGCGCGATCCGGCTTGGAAAGCTCCGCCAGCCAATCGTGGACTTGCGCCCGGAATGCGGGGTCGCGATAGCTGAGGGTGGCCCGCAACCGGTCCAGGAAGATGGCGAATTCCTTGGCGTCGGCGCGCGTCCCCAACGCCCGATCGATGGCTTCCCAGCGGCTTTGCGCCTGGACCGACGGTTCGGTCCACCAGTGCCGCACCACCTGCGCCAAGGCTCAGCCGCATCAGCCGTGGAGGCAGGGCCAGAACGGTGCGCCGCAACCGGTTGTTGGCAAGGTTCAGGTCCTCGAGACTTTGGGGCAGGTTCGATGGCAATGCCGAAATGCCGGTTCCTGAAGCGTCCAGCACCAGCAGCGACGGCGGAAGATTGCGCCAGACACGGATCGGGTTGTTCGAGATATCCAATATCCTGAGGTCCGCCGGGAGCGGTGGCACGCTGTTCAGCCCGCGATGAGACAGATTGAGCCGCATCTCCCAGCGCCCGCTGGCGCCGCGCAGCGCCGCCTTCAGTGCGGAGCTGTCCAGCCCCCCATAACAGGCGATTTCGCGCAGTTGGGTCCTGAGATAGTTCACCGCCAGTTGCCGCGCCGTGATCAGTCCTTCGTCGTCCGATAGCGGCATGCCCACGCGCGGTCCCCTGTCGGGATCGTGCACCAGCCATTCCAACCAGGCGCTTTCCAGCGCCGGATCCAGGGCAGGCTCGCCTGCGGCGGCCGGATTTTCGAACGGGTGCTCGTTCTGCAGCAGGCCCGTCATGTTGTTGTACACCGCCGCAAACTCCTGGACCGCCGCCTCGGTCGTACCGAATCGGAGCGCATCCAGATCCAGATGCCAGGTGTTGCCGCGCACCGGCGCATCCAGTGACGGCCTGGTGCCGGCCACGCCGCCGTGTTCGCCCAGCACGATATGAGGTACCTGATCGAGCCGTTCGTAATACGCGGCCATCGCATTCAGGATCGCCACGCCCCGCGGCGTGCCGGCGACCCGGTCCAGCAAGGCGCGGAAGGCTTCGAGGCGCTCCCCGCTCGCACCGAGGAGGCCCTGGCTCAAGGCGTTGTGGAACCGGGTCAATTGGGCGGCATCCGGCGTCATCCGTACGTTCAAAGACGATGCCGCGCCCACCCGGGCGCGGCCCTGCGAACCCGCGCGAAGGCGCCGCATACCGCCGGCCAGACTGGGCGCGCCGGCCTGCCGCCACAAGCCTTCGGCGCGATCGAACACCAGCCTGTACGCGACGATATCCGCCACGATTCCCGGCGGCGCGACCACCCGCCAGATGCGCCGCGCGGCCGTGGAAGCGGCCGCATCCTTCGCCACTTCGACATAGTCGGCGCCCAGGCAAGCGTAATGTGCACCGTCCAGGACGACCGTGCCATCCCCTCTCGGCCGGCGGCCCGAAAGCGCGCGCAAAGTCGACGGCGACGCGACCCGATAGCGCTCCAGACTCGCCAGGGGCATGACGTTGTGCAGCCAGCCGCCAGTATCCGCGATCAACAGCGCCCCCACGCGCTCACCTGCGGTATCGGTTTGGGTATACATTCCCGAGGCGCCGCCATAGGGCAGCAAGGTGAGCCGGTCGCCTTGATGGTTATGCGCGGAGATTTTCGGCAGGACGCCGATGGCCTCGTTGGCCGCGGTGGCGCGCGCCGTGCTATGGCTACGAACGCGCCACACGCCGTCGGGAATACTGTAGCGGCGTACCGTCGCGACAAGCCGGTCGAGCGCGTGCGCGAGCTGAGGCGCCCCCGGCCGCAATGCCGCGGCGACGCGCTGGATATCGAGGGGACGCAGCCGGCCCCACGTTTGCGCGGCCGATCGGGCCAGGCTGCTCCTGATACGGTCCGGCAGCGCGGCCAGGCCGCCAGCGAAGCGGCGCAGCCCATGGCCGGCTTGCCGGCCGGCGATCCCGACGCGCCATGTCGGGATGGGTCGGTATGGCGGGGCCGCGGTTCCGCCCGTCCTAGCGATTCGGCCTGTTCTTGATGGTACCCGGCCGGTTATTCCTGGGCGGCGGCAAGCGCAGCCAGCGCGTCGCTCGTGCGCGTCATGGCCGCGTCGCGAGTGGCCTCGTCGGCGCGATCGGGACCATGCGCCACGGTCGCGCCATTCACCATCGCGGCATAGCCAAGACCTTCCGCGCGCAGCGACACCGGCGCGGATTGCAGGCTGCGCATGACGGCGCCGGCCTGCTTTGGATCGGCGTAGGCGATGGAACAAAGCAGCTCTTCGCCGTCCTGTGCCAGGAGGCGGAAGCGGAAGCTGCCCGATTCATCGCGGAAGCTGACGAAACGCGCCCCCCGCGACGCCTGCTTCTTGCCCGCTTTCGCCGGCGCGCTCTGCCGAACCGCTTCCAGACGGCGCAGCCCCACGGCATGGCGCAGCCGGGCCATGAAAGGCACGGCCAGCTTGCGAGCCTTCTCGGCGCCGGCCATCAGAATTTCCTCGATTCGCTCGGGCCGGGCCATGAGTTCGACATAACGCTCGCGCATTGCCGCCAGGTCGCGCTCCAGCAGGTCGCATAAGGCCTGCTTGGCATCGCCCCATCCCATGCCTGCTTCGAGCGCCTGGCGGAAGCTGGCGGACGCCTCGGCCGACGCAAAGGCGCGATAGAGCGTATAGAGATGTGAGTTTTCCGCGTCCTTCGGTTCGCCAGGCTGGCGCGAATCGGTCACGATACGCATGACGGCCGACCGCAAGGCCGATGCGCCACCCTCGAACAGCGGAATCGTATTGTTGTAGCTCTTGGACATCTTGCGGCCGTCCAGGCCCGGCAGCGTGGCCACCTCTTCGGCGATCACGACTTCGGGCAGCACGAAATACTCGTCGCCGTACAGATGGTTGAAGCGCTGGGCGATATCGCGCGCCATTTCCAAATGCTGGATCTGATCCCGCCCCACCGGCACCTTGTGCGCGTTGAACAGGAGGATGTCCGCCGCCATGAGCACGGGGTACGAGAACAATCCCATGCTGACGCCGTCGTCCGGCTCGATGCCCTTTTCCGTATTCTGGTCCACCGCGGCCTTGTAGGCGTGGGCGCGGTTCATCAGCCCCTTCGGCGTGACGCAAGTCAGCAGCCAGCACAGCTCGGGAATTTCCGGAATATCGGATTGCCGGTAGAACGTCACCCGTTCGGGATCCAGGCCCGCCGCCAGCCAGGTCGCCGCGATCTCCAGCCGGGACCGCGCCACCCGCTCGGGGTCTTCCGTCGTTTTGATCAGCGCGTGATAGTCCGCCAGGAAAAAGAACGCGTCCACGCCGGGCTGCTCGCTGGCCTGGATGGCGGGACGGATGGCGCCGGCGTAATTGCCCAGATGCGGGGTGCCGGAAGTGGTGATGCCGGTAAGGACGCGGGTGTTCATGGCGTTGTGACAGAAAGCAGAAGCGGAAAGTTTACTGTGCGGGCGATCGATGGCGCGGACGCCCCGGGTTTCGCCGGAAGCAGCGCGCCACACGCCGAGGCCCGACGCGTTACAGCCCTAAAGCGCGACCGTATCGCGCCGGTTGGATTCCAGGTATTCCCTGGACTGCATTTCGAGAATGCGGGATACCGTGCGGTGAAACTCGTTGGCCAGCGTGCCTTCGGTGTAGAGCTGTTCCGGCTCGACCTCCGCCGACATGATGAGCTTCACGCGATGGTCATAGAACACATCCACCAGCCACGTAAAGCGGCGCGCTTCGGACGCGTTGCGGGGCGCCATCTTCGGCACGTCCGACAGGATCACGGCCTGGAACCGGCTGGCCAGTTCCAGATAGTCGTTCTGCGACCTCGGCCCGCCGCACAACGTCGCGAAATCGAACCAGACCACGCTGCCGGCCAAAGCCTTTGCGCGAAGCTCGCGATGCTCGATATGCAGGACCGGTTTTTCCGGCGGACGATCGGCGAGCTTGTCGAACGCTTCCTTCAATGCCGCATCCGCCTCTGGCCCGAGAGGGGCGTGGTAAGCCTTCACCTGCTCCAGCGAACGGCGCCGGTAGTCAACGCCCGCATCCACATTCAATACGTCCATGCGGGCCTTGATCAGCTCGATGGCGGGCAGGATGCGTTCGCGATACAGCGCGTCCGGGTACAGGGTGTCGGGCTCGTAGTTGGACGTCATGACAAACGACGTCCCGTACTCAAACAGCTTCAGCAGCAGGCGGTGCAGGATCATGGCGTCCGCCACGTCCGACACATGGAACTCGTCGAAGCAGATCAGCCGATACCGCTTCGCTACCCGGCGGGCCACTTCGTCCAGCGGATCCGGCATCCCCCGGACTTCCTGCATTTCGCGGTGCACGCTGCGCATGAACTCATGGAAATGCACGCGCGTCTTGCGCACCACGGGCACGGTGGCGTAGAAGGCGTCCATCAGGAAACTCTTGCCCCTGCCCACCCCGCCCCAAAGATAGACGCCGCGGGGCACATCCGGCCGGTTCAGCAGCTTCTTGAGCGCATTCGACCGCATCGCCTTGAAGCCGACCCAATCGTCGTAATACTTCTGCAGGCGGTCCACGGCGCGTTCCTGCGCCGCATCGGAGCGATAGCCGCGCTCGGCGAGCGCACGCTCATAGTACTCGCGGACATTCATCGTTGAACGCCTTTCCTGACGGGCAAAAAAAAGGGCAGAAGCTTCGCAGTCCGCCCTCTTGGTCCATCGACCCGGCCCCCGACTGGCGGGGCAACCGGTTGGTCAGATGCGGTCCACCGCGCCGCACGGACGTGGTGGAACCGCTCGCGACGCATCAGAAGTTCAGCGCGCGCTTGTCCACCGCCAGCGCGGCTTCCTTCACTGCTTCGGACAGCGTGGGATGCGCGTGGCAGATGCGGGCGATGTCCTCGGCAGCACCACGGAACTCCATGATGGTGACCGCTTCGGAAATCAGTTCCGACGCCATGGGACCGACGATATGCACGCCCAGGACCTCGTCGGTCTTGGCATCGGCGATCACCTTGGCGAAACCCGTGGTGTCGCCAAGGGCGCGGGCCCGGCCGTTGGCCAGGAAGGGGAAACTGCCCGCCTTGTACTCGCGGCCTTCGGCCTTGAGCTGCTGTTCGGTCTTGCCGACCCAGGCGATTTCCGGCGAGGTGTAGATGACCCAGGGCACGGTGTCGAAGTTGACGTGGCCATGCTGGCCCGCGATGCGCTCGGCAACCGCCACGCCTTCTTCTTCGGCCTTGTGCGCCAGCATCGGGCCGCGGACCACGTCGCCGATGGCCCACACGTTGGGCAGATTGGTCTTGCAGTCGCCGTCCACGGCGACGAAGCCGCGCTCGTCCAGCTTCAGGCCGACCGTATCGGCCTTCAAGCCGTCCGTGTAGGGAACGCGGCCGATGGAAACGATCAGCTTGTCCACGGTCAGGGTTTGCTGCTCGCCCTTGGCGTCGGTGTAGGGCACCGTGACGGACTTGCCGGTGGCTTTGATCTCGCCGATCTTCACGCCCATCTGGATGTTCAGGCCCTGCTTGGTGAAGGCCTTCAGCGCTTCCTTCGCCACCTGCTGGTCGGCAGCGGCCAGGAATTCCGGCATGGCTTCCAGGATGGTGACTTCGGCGCCCAGGCGGCGCCACACGCTGCCCATTTCCAGGCCGATCACGCCGGCGCCGATCACGCCCAGCTTCTTCGGCACGGCTTCGATGGCCAGCGCGCCGTCGTTGGACAGCACGTTCTTTTCATCGAACGGCAGGCCGGGCAACGCGCGCGGCGCCGAACCGGTCGCCACCACGATGTGCTTGCCCACCAGGTCTTCCGGCGCGGCGCCGTTCACCTTGATGGCCCAGCCGCCCTCCACCTGGCCGGCGAACTCGCCCTTGCCATGGAAGAAGGTCACTTTGTTCTTTTTGAACAGGTACAGGATGCCGTCGTTGTTCTGCTTGACCACCGAGTTCTTGCGGGCAAGCATTTTGTCAACTTTGACGCTGGCGCCCTTGACCTCGATGCCGTGCTCGGCGAAATGGTGGTTCAGCTGCTCGTAGTGCTCGGAAGACTGCAGCAGCGCTTTGGACGGAATGCAGCCCACATTGGTGCAGGTGCCGCCGGGAGCGGGACCGCCCTGGGCGTTCTGCCAGGCGTCGATGCAGGCGACCGACATTCCCAGCTGCGCGGCGCGGATGGCCGCGATGTAGCCGCCGGGGCCGGCGCCGATGACGATGACGTCGAATTGCTTGGACATGGTGATTCTCGCGAGTTGGTGCGGTCGGGCGGCGTGACGCCGGCCGACCGGCGGTATGAAGCAAGGCTGGAAAGCCGCCCCCGCGCATGCGCCGGTCGGCGCGACGGGGGCGGTGATGCAGGCGCCCGCATTCTGCGATGCCACCCGGCCGCAACCGGGCTGGGCGCGCGACGCGGGCGCCGGACCGCCGGTTTACAGGTCCAGCAGCAGGCGCTGCGGATCTTCCAGCGCTTCCTTCATGGCGACCAGCCCCAGCACCGCTTCGCGGCCGTCGATGATACGGTGGTCGTACGACATGGCCAGGTAGTTCATCGGACGGATCACGATCTGGCCGTTTTCCACCACCGGACGTTCCTTGGTCGCGTGGATGCCCAGGATGGCCGACTGCGGCGGGTTGATGATGGGGGTGGACAGCATCGAACCGAACACGCCGCCGTTCGAGATGGAGAACGTACCGCCGGTCATCTCTTCGATGCCCAGCTTGCCTTCGGCGGCGCGCTTGCCGAAGTCAGCAATGGTCTTTTCGATTTCCGCGATGCTGAGCTGGTCGGCATTGCGCAGGATCGGCACCACCAGGCCACGCGGGCTGCCCACGGCGATACCGATATCGAAATAGCCGTGATAGATGATGTCCTTGCCGTCGACCGAGGCGTTCAGCACGGGGTACTTCTTCAGCGCCGCAACCGCCGCCTTCACGAAGAACGACATGAAGCCCAGCTTGACGCCGTGCTCCTTCTCGAACTTTTCCTTGTACTTGTTGCGCAGGTCGATGACGGCCTGCATGTTGACCTCGTTGAACGTGGTCAGGATGGCGTTTTCCTGCTGGGATTGCAGCAGGCGCTCGGCGATGCGGGCACGCAGGCGGCTCATCGGCACGCGCTGCTCGGGACGGCCGTCCAGGGAAAGCTGGGTCGGCATGGGCGCCGGCGCGGCGGCCGGCGCAGCCGCGGCAGGCTTGGCGCCCGCTTCCAGGGCGTCGCCCTTGGTGATGCGGCCGCCGCGCCCCGTGCCGGACACGCTTTCGGGCGCAACGCCCTTGTCGGCCAGGATCTTGGCGGCAGCGGGCGAGGCGACCGGGGTGGAAGCGGCGGCGGCAGGCGCGGCGGCGGGCGCGGCCGAGGCAGCGGCTTGCGCGGCCTTCGGCGGCTCGGCGGCGGGCGCGGTCGGCGCGGCGGCGGCGCTCTTCGCTTCCGTATCGATCTTGGCGATGATTTCGTCAGAAGTCACCGTGCTGCCGTCGCCCTTGACGATTTCCGCCAGCACGCCCGCAGACGGCGCCGGCACTTCGAGCACAACCTTGTCGGTCTCGATCTCGATCAGGATTTCGTCGGCCTCGACCGCGGCGCCAGGCTGCTTTTTCCAGGTCAGCAGCGATGCCTCGGAAACGGATTCGGACAACTGGGGAACTTTGACTTCGATGATGGCCATGAGTTTTTTTTCCGTGAAAAGGAGTATTCGATGATGGATCTACGCGCGCGGCCGCACCGGGGCCGCGCATCACGCGTGCTTCTTACTTCGTCAGCATGAAGCCCTTGTACTTGGGCGCCATCGCCTGTTCGATCAGCGCCTTCTGCTGCTCCTGGTGCTTGGCCAGGTAGCCGACAGCCGGCGAGGCCGAGGCGGGACGGCCGGCATACGCCAGCTTCTGACCCTCGGTCATGTTTTCGTACAGATGATGTTGCACGTAGAACCACGGCCCCTGGTTCTGCGGTTCGTCCTGAACCCAGATGACCTCGGTGGCCTTCGAATACTTGCGCAGTTCCGCCTCGAACGCCTTGTGCGCGAACGGATACAGCTGTTCGACGCGAATGATGGCGACGTTGTCCAGGCCGCGTTCCTTGCGGGCGTTGACCAGGTCGTAATAAACCTTGCCCGAGCATACGAGCACGCGCTTGACCGAAGCCGGGTTGATGTTCTCGTCGACTTCCCCGATGACGGTGCGGAACCCGCCGTTGGCCAGATCGGACAGCGGAGAGCCGGCGTCCTTGTTGCGCAGCAGGGACTTGGGCGTCATGATGATCAGCGGCTTACGGAACGGCCGGATCATCTGGCGGCGCAGCAGATGGAAGATCTGTGCGGCGGTGGTGGGCTGCACCACCTGCATGTTGTTGTCGGCGCACAGCTGCAGATAGCGTTCGATGCGGGCGGAAGAGTGTTCCGGACCCTGGCCTTCGTAGCCGTGCGGCAGCATCATCGTCAGGCCGGACTGGCGGCCCCACTTGGCTTCGCCGGCGCTGATGAACTGGTCGATCACCACCTGGGCGCCGTTGGCGAAGTCGCCGAACTGGGCTTCCCAGATCGTCAGCGTGTTGGGCTCGGCGCTCGAGAAGCCGTATTCGAAGCCCAGCACAGCTTCTTCGGACAGCACGGAGTCGATCACGACGAACGGCGCCTGGCCTTCCGAGACGTTCTGCAGCGGGATGTAGGTGCCGTCGTTCCAGCGCTCGCGATTCTGGTCATGCAGCACGGCGTGGCGATGCGTGAAGGTGCCGCGGCCGGAGTCCTGGCCGGTGATGCGCACGGCATAACCGGAAGACACCAGCGTGGCGAACGCCAGGTGTTCGCCCATGCCCCAGTCCAGATTCAGCTCGCCGCGCGCCATGGCGCGACGGTCGTTCAGCAGGCGCGCCACCAGCGGATGGACCGTAAACCCTTCGGGCACGGTCGTGATGCGTTCGCCGATGCGCTTGAGCTCGGCCAGCGGCACCGCGGTGTCGGCCTGGTCGGTCCACTTGGCGCCCAGGTAGGGCGACCAGTCGATGGCGTACTTGCTCTTGTAATCGGTCAGCACCGGCTCGATGGTGCGATGGCCGTCTTCCATGAGCTGGCGGTAATCCTTGACGAGCTGATCGACCTCGGCGTCGGTCATGATGCCCTGCGCCACCAGCTTGTCGCCGTACAGCTTGCGGGTGCCGGGATGGTGGCTGATGCGCTTGTACATCAGGGGCTGGGTGAGCGAGGGCGTGTCCTGCTCGTTGTGGCCCAGCTTGCGGAAGCACACGATATCGACCACGACATCGCGATGGAACTGGGCGCGGTAGTCCAGCGCCAGGCGCGTGACGAAGACCACGGCTTCGGGATCGTCGCCGTTCACGTGGAAGACCGGGGCTTCGATCATCTTGACCACGTCGGTGCAATACAGCGTCGAACGCGTATCGCGCGGATCGGAAGTGGTGAAGCCGATCTGGTTGTTGATGACGATGTGCAGCGTGCCGCCGGTGCCGTAGCCGCGCGTTTGCGCGAGGTTCAGCGTTTCCATCACCACACCCTGGCCGGCGAAAGCCGCATCGCCGTGAACCAGCACGGGCAGAACCTGCTTGCCTTCGCGGTCGCCGCGGCGTTCCTGGCGCGCACGGACGCTGCCTTCCACCACCGGGTTGACGATTTCCAGATGCGAGGGGTTGAAGGCCAGCGACAGATGCACCGGGCCGCCGCGCGTGGAAAGGTCGCTGGAGAAGCCGTTGTGGTACTTCACGTCGCCGTCGGTCAGGCCTTCGGCGTGCTTGCCTTCGAACTCCGCGAACAGGTCGCCGGGCATCTTGCCCATGATGTTGACCAGCATGTTCAGGCGGCCGCGGTGGGCCATGCCGACCACGATTTCCTGCACGCCGTTTTCGCCCGCGTGATTGACGACTTCGTCCATCGCCGCGATGAAGCTTTCGCCGCCCTCCAGCGAAAAGCGCTTCTGGCCCACGTATTTCGTGTGCAAGAAGCGCTCGAGACCTTCGGCTTCGGTCAGCTGCTGCAGGATATGGCGTTTATGTTCGGCAGTGAACTGCGGCGCGCTGAGCGTGGATTCCAGGCGTTCCTCGATCCATCGCTTCACCGCGGGGTCCGAGCAGTGCATGAACTCGGCGCCGATGGACCGGCAGTACGTGTCGCGCAAGGCCTTCAGGATGTCGCGCAGCGTCATCGTGCTGGCGGTGGTGAAGTACGTGTTCGTCGCGGAGTAGACCTGGTCCAGGTCGGCTTCCGTCAGGCCGTAGAAGGCGGGATCCAGTTCGGGGATCTCGGGGCGTTCCTGGCGCTTGAGCGGATCCAGGTCGGCATAGCGCGAACCGAGCGAACGATAGGCGCCAATCAGCGATTGCACCGATACCTGCTTGGAAGCGACGGAGAGATCGGGCTCCTGGCCGCGATGCACGAAACCATTGGTGCGCGCGCGCTGGGCGAACGAGGCAACGATGGGTGCGTGGGCTTGGTCGCGGGTGGTTTCCTGGCCGTCGGTCGCGGGAAGGTGCTGCAGCGAGTCGAAGTAATTGCGCCAGTTATCGCCGACGGAGGCGGGATTGTCGAGGTAGGCTTCGTAGAGCTCCTCGACGTAGGGAGCGTTGCTCCCGAAAAGATATGAGGTTGACTTGGATTCGATCTCTGTGGACATATAACGCTTCACCTTACCGGGTGCTTCACCCGTTGCGATGCAGGAAAACCTTCCGCGACACGGCTCAACCGGTTGGCGGATAGCGGGGGGCAGAAGGCACGTACAAGCCTTGAAAGCCGTATCCGAGCAGTATAGCGCTTTGCATGGGGCCAAGCATGACGGCCCCCTGAAGCAGCGCCTTGAAACGGCTCCGGCGGCATCCATGTGACGGTTTCGTGGCGCGGCGGAGACAAACGCGGCGCGGGTTCAGCGATCGGTCAGGCGCCGCACCGATGCGCGCCGGATGGCGAGCGCGTGCGGACGGCCCTTCGGACGGCCCTTCGGACGGCGGCCAGCGCCGGCGCGCCACGGCCCGAAGCGGTTTACGTCGCACTGCAACAAGCGCCGCGCGCCTGTTTCTGCTGAAATACACGGCTGGCCGCCCGCCGCTCGCGCCGCCGCCCCGCACCCCGGGGCCCTTTGCCCCGATCCCGGGCATCCCGCGCCGCGGCCCCTTAGCCCAGATCCGGAATTTTCCGCCCCTTTCCGGCCGTGCCGCGCCACCGGCGCCGCGCGCCCCGTTCTTCTTCCTTATCGATAAGGCTGTACTGAAATGGACGAAACCCTCACCAAACTGGCGCTGGATTATCACGCCCATCCCACGCCGGGCAAGATTTCCGTGACGCCAACGAAGACGCTGGCGAACCAGGACGATCTGTCGCTGGCCTACTCGCCCGGCGTCGCCGCGGCCTGCATGGCAATCCATTCGGGCGGCGACGACGCCGCCTCCAAATACACCTCGCGCGGCAACCTTGTCGGCGTGATCACCAACGGGACGGCCGTCCTGGGCCTGGGCAATATCGGCCCCCTCGCCGCCAAGCCGGTCATGGAAGGCAAGGGCTGCCTGTTCAAAAAATTCGCCGGCATCGACGTTTTCGACATCGAACTGGCCGAAACCGATCCGGACAAACTGGTCGATATCATCGCCGCGCTCGAACCCACGCTGGGCGGCGTGAACCTGGAAGACATCAAGGCGCCGGAATGCTTCTATATCGAAAAGAAGCTGCGCGAGCGGATGAAAATTCCGGTCTTCCACGATGACCAGCATGGCACGGCGATCATCTCGTCGGCCGCCATCCTGAACGGCCTGAAGGTGGTCGGCAAGCAGATGGATCAGGTGAAGCTGGTCTGCTCGGGCGCCGGCGCGGCGGCCATCGCATGCCTGGACCTGCTGGTGCACCTGGGCGTGCGGCGCGAAAACATCTTCGTGACCGATTCCCGGGGCGTGATCTGGGAAGGCCGGGACGCCGAGATGGAGCCGAACAAGAAGCGCTATGCCCAGAACACGCAGGCGCGCACGCTGGCCGATATCGTCAAGGGCGCCGACGTCTTCCTGGGCTGCTCGACCGCCGGTGTGCTGACGGCCGATATGGTCAAGACCATGGCCGACAAGCCGCTGATTCTGGCGCTGGCGAATCCCGAGCCCGAGATCCGCCCGGAAATCGCCAAGGCGGCGCGGCCGGACTGCATCATCGCCACCGGCCGTTCGGACTACCCGAACCAGGTCAACAACGTGCTGTGCTTCCCCTTCATCTTCCGTGGCGCCATGGACGCCGGCGCCACGCGCATCACGGAGGAAATGAAGCTGGCCTGCGTGAAGGCCATCGCCGAACTGGCCGAAGCCGAGCAGAACGACGAGGTGGCGCGCGCCTACGCCGGGCAGGAACTGAGCTTCGGCCCCGACTACATCATTCCCAAGCCCTTCGATCCGCGCCTGATCGTGAAGATCGCGCCCGCCGTGGCGCAGGCTGCCGCCGAGTCGGGCGTGGCCACCCGCCCGATCCAGGACATGGAAGCTTACCGCCAGAAGCTGATGGGCTTCGTGTACCACTCGGGGCCGCTGATGCGCCCGCTGTTCCACCAGGCCAAGCAGGCGCCCAAGCGCGTGATCTACGCCGACGGCGAGGACGAACGCGTCCTGCGCGCCGTGCAGACGGTGGTCGATGAAAAACTGGCCCGCCCCATCCTGATCGGCCGCCCCTCCGTCATCGAAATGCGCATCCGGAAGTTCGGGCTGCGCCTGGCGGTGGGCGAGACGATCGAAATCGTCGACCCGGAGGACGATGCGCGCTTCAACGAAACCTGGAGCAGCTATTACCAGATGCGCGGCCGCCACGGCGTCACGCCGGCCATCGCCAAGGCCATGGTCCGCAAGCACAACACGCTGATCGGCGCGATGCTCCTGCGACGCGGCGATGCGGACGCCCTGCTTTGCGGCGTCGGCAGCCGCTACGACAACCAGTTGAAGTACGTCGACGAAGTCATCGGGCGCAAGCCCGGCGCCAATGCCTACGCCGCGCTCAACGTGTTGATGCTGCCTGACCAGACCCTGTTCATCGCGGACACGCACGTCAACGAGGACCCGACCGCCGAGGAGCTGGCCGACATCACCATCCAGGCCGCCGACGAGATGCTGCGCTTTGGCGTGGTGCCGAAGGTGGCCCTGCTGTCGCATTCGAACTTCGGCAGCCGCCGTACGGCCTCCTCCAACAAGATGGCCCAGGCCCGCCAGATCGTTTCCGAACGCGCGCCGCACCTGGAGGTGGATGGCGAAATGCATGCTGATGCCGCCCTGTCCGAAGCCATTCGCATGGCCTCGTATCCGGACAGCACGCTGAAGGGACCGGCCAACCTGCTGATCATGCCCAACCTGGATACCGGCAACATCACCTACAACATGCTGAAGATGACCGGCAGCCACGGCATCGCCATGGGGCCCATCCTGCTGGGCGCGGCGCGTCCCGTGCATATCCTGACCAATAGCGCCACCGTGCGCCGCATCGTCAACATGACGGCGCTGGCGGTGGTGGATGCGCAGCAGGAAGCGGCGGAAGCGGCCAAAGCCGCCAATCGCCGCTGATGGCGGCGGGCGCTGGCGCGGCGCCCGGCCTTGGCATCGCCGGGTCGGGCGTGCGGGCGCCCGCGGCATCTTCGGGCGCCGGCATGCGCCCGGTGCGGCGCCGAGGGGCCACACCGTCCGCTTCATTGCCGGATGACCGGCGGCCTTTCGAATGACAAGCGGATCTTCCGGATGACAGGCGGTTGAGGTAAAAGAGTCGGGCTTTGAACAACGGCTCAAGCAACGAACCCTGGAGTCCGCATGTTGACCGACGCTTTGCTCGCCTGGCTTCACTTCATGGCGATCTTTACCCTTATCGTTCCCCTGACAGCCCAGGCCGTTCTGCTTCGGCCCGACATGCCCGCCGTCGCGGTCCGGCGCCTGGCGGTATACGACCGCGTCTATCTGGCGAGCGCCCTTGGCGTCATCGTCACCGGTCTGCTGCGGCTTTTCTACGGCGCCAAGGGCGTGGCGTTCATTGCGCCCAATCCGTGGTTTCACGCCAAGATGACGCTATTCGTGCTCATCGCCCTGCTGTCGCTGCGCCCCACCCTGGCCTTCCTGCGCTGGCAGCGGCAGGCCCGCATGCTGCCCGGCTTCGTGCCGACCAACACCGAGATCAAGCGGATACGCCGCTGGGTCATGGCCCAGGCGCATCTCTTCGTTTTCCTGCCGTTGTTCGCCGCGCTGATGGCGCGCGGCATACGCTAGGGCCTGTCAACGCTGGAAGAAGCCCCGACCGGGCTTCGCGCCGATGCGCGCGTGGCCGCCAAAGAAAAAAGCCTCCCGCAGGAGGCTTTTTTCTTGCAAGGGAGGCCCCTTACTGCGGGCCTCCTGCTGCGGGACGCCTACTTCCCGCGCTTGACGTCGCGGCGGGGCGAACCGGTGAACAGCTGGCGCGGACGGCCGATCTTGTAATCGGGGTCGGTCAGCATTTCGTTCCACTGGGCGATCCAGCCGACCGTGCGGGCCAGGGCGAAGTTCGCGGTGAACAGCGCGGTCGGGATGCCGATGGCGCGCTGGACGATGCCCGAGTAGAAGTCCACGTTCGGGTACAGCTTGCGATCCACGAAGTACTGGTCTTCCAGCGCGATGCGCTCCAGCTCCATGGCCAGCTTGAACAGCGGATCGTTCTCCAGGTTCAACGCGGCCAGCACTTCCTTGCAAGTCTGCTGCATCAGCTTGGCGCGGGGATCGTAGTTCTTGTAGACGCGATGACCGAAGCCCATCAGGCGCACGCCCGAGTTCTTGTCCTTGACCTTCTCCATGAACTCGCCGACCTTGGCCACGCCGCCATTGGCCTGCAACTCTTCAAGCATCTGCAGGCAGGCTTCGTTCGCGCCGCCGTGCGCGGGGCCCCACAGGCATGCCACGCCCGCCGCGATCGCGGCAAACGGGTTGGTGCCCGACGAACCGCACAGACGCACGGTGGACGTCGAGGCATTCTGCTCGTGGTCGGCATGCAGGATGAAGATGCGGTCCAGCGCACGCTCGACAACTTCGTTCACCTGGTAGTCCTCGCACGGCGTGGCGAACATCATGCGCAGGAAATTGCCGGTGTACGACAGGTTGTTCTGCGGATAGATGAAGGGCTGGCCCTGCGAGTACTTGTACGCCATCGCCACCAGCGTGGGCATCTTGGCGATGAGGCGGATCGCCGAAATGTGGCGATGTTGCGGATTCGTGATGTCCAGCGAGTCGTGATAGAAGGCCGACAGCGCGCCGACCAGGCCCGTCAGCACGGCCATCGGGTGGGCGTCACGGCGGAAGCCGCGCAGGAAGAAGTGCAGCTGCTCGTTCACCATGGTGTGATGCGTCACCTGGGAATCGAAGTCCTTCTTCTGCTCCGGCGTGGGCAGCTCGCCGTTCAGGATCAGATAGCAGACGTCCAGGAAATCGCAATTGACGGCCAGCTGCTCGATCGGATAGCCGCGGTACAGCAGCTCACCCTTGTCGCCGTCGATGTAGGTGATGGCGGAAGAGCACGACGCCGTCGACATGAAGCCGGGGTCGTAGGTGAACATCCCGGACTGGCCGTACAGCTTGCGAATGTCGATAACGTCCGGACCTACCGAACCCTGGTAAATCGGAAACTCAATCGGAGCGGTGCCGTCCGAAAACGTTAGGGTGGCCTTTTTGTCTGACAGTTTCATCGTACATTCCTCTCAAGGGTTACAGCTCGCGCATCTTGGCAATGATTTCGCGTAGCTTCGGCGTGTCCAGTGCACCTTCTGGCTCACTGCGCCCCAGCAGCAAGTCGAGCAGGTCATTGTCGCCCAGCTCGAAAAGCTGCGTCAGCGCCGCAACGTCCGCGTCGGTCAACTGCGACTCGTACGCGTCCAGGTACTTCGTAATAATCAGGTCGTTCTCAAGCAGCCCACGACGCGCCCGCCAGCGCAGGCGCGCGCGCTCCAGTTCCGTCAGCGCGTTCAATTTACACCCCCCGCCGGCAAGCTTGCTCGTTCATAAAACTTTCCAAGGCGCCAACCTATCCCGCGCCCCATAAAACATCACCAAGACCGCACCGCCCCCGCTCCACCAGCAGCGCTTCCTCAGGGCAAGCGCGCCAGCCCCTCGGACCGAATACCTCTGCGCCCTCACGCAAGCAGCAAGGCCAAGCGGGGCGCCGCGGATCCGGCTTCGCCGGTCCGCTGGCGCGCCCCCGTGAGGGGGAAGCGCGCCAGCGCTTCGGGGGTGGGCTTTCCTCCCTCCGGTCCGCAGGCGCGCCCCCTTGAGGGGGAGGCGCGCAGCGCCTCGGGGGTGGGCCAATCACACAGTCCTTCGCACCATCAGTTCCCGGATCTTCCCGATCGCCTTCGTCGGGTTCAGACCCTTGGGACAGACGTCCACGCAATTCATGATGGTGTGGCAGCGGAACAGCCGGTACGGATCCTCCAGGTTGTCCAGGCGCGCGCCGGTCGCCTCGTCGCGGCTGTCCGCGATGAAGCGGTATGCCTGCAGCAGGCCGGCCGGGCCGACGAACTTGTCGGGGTTCCACCAGAACGACGGGCACGACGTCGAGCAGCATGCGCACAGGATGCACTCGTACAGGCCGTCCAGCTCTTCCCGGGCCTCGGGCGACTGCAGACGCTCGCGCTCGGGCGGCGGCGTGTCATTGATCAGGTACGGCTTGACCGAATGGTACTGGTTGAAGAAGTGCGTCATGTCCACGATCAGATCGCGGATCACGGGCAGCCCGGGCAGCGGCTTCAGGACGATGGGTTCCTTCAGTTCACGCAGGTTCGTGATACAGGCAAGGCCGTTCTTCCCGTTGATGTTCATCGCGTCCGAGCCGCACACGCCTTCGCGGCACGAACGGCGCAGCGCGAGGCTGTCATCGACGTCGTTCTTGATGCGGACCAGCGCATCCAGCAGCATCTTGTCGTTGGGCTGAAGCTCGACCTCGAGCTTCTGCATATAGGGACGCTCGTCCTTGTCCGGATCGTAGCGGTAGATCTCGAATTTAACGATTCGCTTGGTGCTCATGCCGGCATCCTGCTTAGAAAGTACGCGCCTTGGGCGGGAAGGACTCGACCGTCAGGGGCTTCATCTGTACGGGCTTGTAGTCCAGGCGGCCGCCCTCGGAATACCAGAGGGTGTGCTTCAGCCAGTTCTCGTCGTCGCGCGTGGGATGATCGTTCAACGCATGCGCGCCGCGGCTTTCGGTACGGTTGGCCGCCGACTTGATCGTGGCGCGCGCCACTTCGGTCATGTTGGCCAGCTCCAGCGCTTCCACGCGAGCCGTGTTGAACACCTTGGACTTGTCCTTGAAAGCGATGTGATCCGCCTGCTTGGCAAGCTCCTCGATCTGCGTGACGCCTTCGTTCAGCAGCTCCAGCGTGCGGAACACGCCGCAATGGCGCTGCATGGACATACGGATGGCGTTGGCGACGTCCTGGGTCTTCTCGCCCGAGGTGCGCGATTCCAGCTTGTTGACGCGGTCCAGCGACGCATCCAGCGAGGCCTGCGACACCTTCTGGTGCGAATGCTGGCGTTCGGGATGCGAAGCGACGATGTGATTGCCCGTGGCGCGGCCGAAAACGATCAGGTCCAGCAGCGAGTTGGTGCCCAGGCGGTTGGCGCCGTGCACCGACACCGCGGCGCACTCGCCGATCGCGTACAGGCCATTCACGACCTTCGATTCGCCGTTCTGCCAGGTCACGACCTGACCGTGGTAGTTGGTCGGAATGCCGCCCATCTGATAGTGGATGGTGGGCACGACCGGGATGGGTTCCTTGATCGGATCGACGTTGCCGAACTTGATCGCGATTTCGCGAATCGACGGCAGACGCTTGTTGATCGTCTCGGCGCCCAGGTGATCCAGCTTCAGGACCACATAGCTGCCGTCCGGACCGCAACCGCGGCCTTCCTTGATTTCCTGGTCCATCGAACGGGACACGAAATCGCGCGGCGCCAGGTCCTTCAGCGTGGGCGCGTAGCGCTCCATGAAGCGTTCGCCGTCCTTGTTCAGCAGGATGCCGCCCTCGCCGCGCACGCCCTCGGTAATGAGCACGCCGGCGCCGGCCACGCCGGTCGGGTGGAATTGCCAGAACTCCATATCCTGCAGCGGGATGCCCGCGCGGGCGGCCATGCCCAGCCCGTCACCAGTATTGATGAAGGCATTGGTCGACGCGGCCCAGATGCGGCCGGCGCCGCCTGTGGCGAGCACGGTGGTCTTGGCTTCCAGGATGTAGATCTCGCCGGTTTCCATCTCCAGCGCGGTCACGCCGACGATGTCGCCGCTTTCGCTGCGCAGCAGGTCCAGCGCCATCCATTCGACGAAGAACTGCGTGCGCGAGGCAACGTTGCGCTGATACAGCGTGTGCAGCAGCGCATGGCCGGTACGGTCGGCGGCGGCACAGGCGCGCTGCACCGGCTTTTCGCCGAAGTTGGCGGTGTGGCCGCCGAAGGGACGCTGGTAGATGGTGCCGTCCGGGTTGCGGTCGAACGGCATGCCGAAGTGCTCCATCTCATACACCGCGCTCGGCGCCTCGCGGCACATGAACTCGATGGCGTCCTGGTCGCCCAGCCAGTCCGAACCCTTCACGGTGTCGTACATGTGCCAGTACCAGTTGTCCTCGCTCATGTTGCCCAGCGACGCGCTCACGCCGCCCTGTGCGGCCACGGTGTGCGAACGGGTGGGGAACACTTTGGAAAGCACCGCCACCGACAGGCCCGCCTGGGCCAGTTGCAGGGAGCAGCGCATGCCGGCACCGCCGGCGCCGACGACCACCACATCGAATTGGCGGCGCGGCAGGGAATTCATGACAGCGACCACGGCTTAGAGCCTCCAGATGATTTGCGCGAAGTACACGAGCGAGCCCACCAGCCACAGGATGGTCAGGACTTGCATCAGCAGGCGCACGCCCACGGGCCTGACGTAGTCCATCCAAATATCCCGCACACCGATCCAGGCATGCCAGATCAGCGACACGAAGGCCAGCGTGGCCAGCATCTGGCCCAGCGGCAAGGCGAACACGTGGAAGGCGAACAGGGCCTTCCAGTTCTCGTAAGTGAAGCCCGGCATGATCAGAATGCCGACCAGCAGCACGATCGTGTACAGCGCCAGGATGATGGCGGTGATGCGCTGGGCGATGAAATCGAGAGTGCCGTAGTGCGCACCTACGACCAGGCGCTTCGCGCCGTAATTCTTGCTGACAGCCATGCTTACCAGGCTCCGAACAGTTTCAGACCGAACACCACGGTCAGCGCCAGGCTGACCCCCAGAACCACGCCGGCGCTCTTCTGCGCCTGGGCTTTTTCGATTCCCTTGTGCAGATCCAGCACCAGATAGCGGATGCCGGCACAGAAGTGATGCAGATAGCCCCAGATCAAAACCAGCAGGATCAGCTTGACGATGGGATTGCCCGCGATCCCCGCCACGCTCGCGAAGCTTTCCGGGGAGCCCACGCTCGCGGCCAGCAGTGGCAGCAGGACCAGCGGGAGACAGAGGAACAGCAAGGCGCCGCTGATGCGGTGCAGGATGGAGACCTTGCCGGGAAGCGGCAGGCGGTAACTGAGGATCTGGGGAATGCTGATATTGCGAAACTGCGGACGCGGCTTGGCAGCTGAGTCGGACATGACGGCCTCGGGGTTTCGGAACTAGAAAATCGTAACGGCGGGAATGCCTGGCCCTTTCGGGAAAAACGTATTATTTTCGCCCATGTAACGGGTTGCTATCAAATCGGCGGAAAAAGTCCATCAATTCAAACTATTGCGATAGTGGTATCGATCGGTCAGATACAGGCCCCGACGGATCTCCATCGGCCGGTCGCCGTAAGTGTAGGAAGTCCGGTCGACCTGCAGCAAAGGCGTACCCGGCGCGACATTCAACGCCGCCGCGGCTTCCGTCGTGGCGCCGACGGCGCGCAGTTTTTCATCGGCGCGGATCATGCTCACGCCGAATTCGGATTCCAGGAAACCGTACAGGGGCGCCTTGTTGGCGGTGAGCAGTTCCAGCGTCAGCCTGCGGAACACGGAGCCGGGCAGATAGATATCGTCCAGCACCGTGGGAATGCCGCCGAAAGTGAGCAGGCGGCGGATCGCCACTACGGTTTCGCCCGCGCGAAGCTCCAGCGCGCGGGCGATTTCAGCCGTGGCCCGCACGCGACGGCATTCCAGGATGCGGCTTTCGGCACGTTCGGCTTCCGCACCTTCGTCGCTGGCCAGCCGCAGGAAACGGTAGCGGACGCGCGCTTCGTGATGGGTCGCAACGAAGGTGCCCTTGCCCTGCCGCCGCAGCAGCACATGTTCGGCCGCCAGTTCGTCGACGGCCTTGCGGACGGTGCCCTGACTGACCTGGAAACGCGCGGCCAGGTCGATTTCGCTCGGGATGAGTTCACCCGGCTTCCATTCGCCGCGATCCAGGCTTTGGACCAGCAATTCCTTGATCTGCCGGTACAGCGGGCTGAAAGCGGCGCTGGCGCCGCCTTGACCGGCGGCGCCCTTGGTTCGCGTAGGAGTTTCGGGCCTGGGATCTGCCATGGAATCCGTAATCTTCCGCTCGCCGGACAGCGCGCCAGGACCTCTGAAGGCCCGGCGCGGGCAAGCTCGCCATTGTTGCACAACCTGCGGACCGCTGTCCAACGTCTTATGTCTTATATAAGATATAAGACGAAATTGACGTAAACGTCACCTTGCACTTAGGATACGCCCTGCCGAAGCGCTTTCCCACCTCGTTCGTTTGACGGTATTCAGGTGCCCGCGCGGCCACAACGATTACACTGTCCGGCGAGATTTTTTCTCGACGACTCTTACGGAGAATGTTCATGTCCAAGCCCGCTTTGCGCGTCGCCGTTACCGGCGCCGCCGGTCAAATCGGCTACGCCCTGCTGTTTCGCATTGCTTCCGGCGAAATGCTCGGCAAAGATCAGCCCGTCATCCTGCAACTGCTGGAGATCCCGGACGAAAAGGCCCAGAAGGCGCTGAAGGGCGTCATGATGGAACTGGACGACTGCGCCTTCCCGCTGCTGCAGGAAATGACTGCTCACAGCGATCCGCGCACCGCCTTCAAGGACGCCGACATCGCCCTGCTCGTGGGAGCCCGTCCCCGCGGCCCCGGCATGGAGCGCAAGGACCTGTTGACCGTCAACGCCCAGATCTTCACCGCCCAGGGCCGTGCCCTGAACGAAGTCGCCAAGCGCGACGTCAAAGTGCTGGTGGTCGGCAACCCGGCCAACACCAATGCCTACATCGCCATGAAGTCGGCGCCGGACCTGCCCGCCGAAAACTTCACCGCCATGCTTCGCCTGGACCACAACCGCGCGCTGTCGCAATTGGCGGCAAAGTCGGGCAAGGCCGTGGCCGACATCGAGAAGCTGATCGTGTGGGGCAACCACTCGCCGACGATGTACCCGGATATCCGCTTCGCCACCGTCGGCGGCCAGAGCCTGGCCAAGCTGATCAACGATGACGCCTGGAACCGCGACGTGTTCATCCCGACAGTGGGCAAGCGCGGCGCGGCGATCATCGACGCGCGCGGCCTGTCGTCCGCCGCTTCCGCCGCCAACGCCGCCATCGATCACGTGCGCGACTGGGTGCTGGGCAGCAACGGCAAATGGGTCACGATGGGTGTGCCCTCGGATGGCTCCTACGGCATCCCCGAAGGCATCATCTATGGCGTGCCGGTTACCACGGAGAACGGCAAGTACACGCGCGTCACCGGCCTGGAAATCGACGCCTTCTCGCGTGAACGCATGGACCTGACGCTGAAAGAGCTGCTGGAAGAGCGCGACGGCGTGAAAGACCTGCTGAAGTAAGCCGAAGCAAGCAACAAGAAGAAAAGGGGCCCGTGCGAACGGGCCTTTCTTTGAGACCCACCCCCGAAGCGCTAACGCGCTTCCCCCTCGAGGGGGCGACCCTGGCGGACCGGCGGGGAAAACCCACCCCCGAAGCGCTAACGCGCTTCCCCCTCAAGGGGGCGACGCTGGCGGACCGGCGGAGCCGGATCCGCGGCGTCCCCGATTGGGATGCATCGGTTTCGTGCGGTGGAGCCGGCAGCAATGTGGACTGGACATTTGGGAGACAGCATGTCACGACCCTCATCGCCTGGCGCCCGGTTTCGTCAGGCGCTCGTTGAAGAATCGCCGCTGCAGATTATTGGCGCCATCAACGCCAACCATGCGCTGCTGGCCAAGCGTGCGGGGTATCGGGCCATTTACCTGTCGGGCGGCGGCGTGGCCGCGGGCTCGCTGGGTCTGCCGGACCTGGGCATCAATACGCTGGACGACGTCCTGACCGACGTGCGGCGCATTACCGATGTGTGCGATCTGCCGTTGCTGGTGGATATCGATACCGGCTTTGGGCCATCCGCGTTCAATATCGCCCGCACGGTCAAAAGCCTGATCAAGTTCGGCGCGGCGGCATGCCATATCGAAGACCAGGTGGGCGCCAAGCGTTGCGGGCATCGGCCCGGCAAGGAGATCGTGTCCACAGAAGAAATGGTGGACCGCGTCAAGGCAGCGGCCGACGCCCGTACCGATACGGACTTTTATCTGATTGCCCGCACCGATGCCATCGCCTCGCACGGCGTGGAAGCGGCCATCGACCGCGCATGCCGCTGCGTCGAAGCCGGCGCGGACGCCATCTTTGCCGAAGCGGCCTACGACCTGCCCACCTACGACCGCTTCGTCAAGGCAGTCAAGGTGCCCGTGCTGGCGAACATCACGGAATTCGGCAAGACGCCTCTGTTCACCGTCGACGAACTGAAGAGCGTGGGCGTCGGCATGGTGCTTTATCCGCTATCCGCGTTCCGCGCCATGAACAAGGCCGCCGAAGCGGTGTACACCGCGATCCGGCGCGATGGACACCAGAAGAATGTGCTGGACCTGATGCAGACGCGCGACGAACTGTACGACCGCATCGGGTACCACGAGTTCGAGTCGCGGCTGGACGCATTGTTCCAGCAGCAGAAGTCCAAGTAGCGGCGCTACCCGCGCCGCAGCGCCACGCCCCTAAAAGAGGAAAGGAGCAGACATGACCACATCCGATCAGGACACCCAGCAACCCGGGTTCAAGCCCAAGAAATCCGTCGCCTTGTCCGGCGTCGTCGCGGGCAATACCGCCTTGTGCACCGTCGGCCGCAGCGGCAACGACCTGCACTACCGGGGCTACGACATCCTGGATATCGCGGATACCAGCGAATTCGAGGAAATCGCCTTCCTGCTCGTGCATGGCAAGCTGCCGAACGCGGCCGAGCTCAAGGCGTACAAGCGCAAGCTGCGAGCCCTGCGCGGCCTGCCCGCGCAGCTGCAAGTGGCGCTGGAAGCCTTGCCCGCGTCGAGCCACCCCATGGACGTCATGCGCACCGCCGTGTCGGTGCTGGGCTGCGTGCTGCCGGAAAAGGATGACCACAACCTGCCCGGGGCGCGCGACATTGCGGACCGGCTCATGGCGTGCCTGGGCTCCGCCCTGCTCTACTGGTACCACTACAGCCACAACGGCCGCATCATCGACGTCGAGACCGACGACGACAGCATCGGGGGCCACTTCCTGCATCTGTTGCATGGCGAGACGCCCAGCGATGAATGGGTCAAGGCGATGCATACCTCGCTGATCCTGTACGCCGAACATGAGTTCAATGCATCCACGTTCACATGCCGCGTGGTGGCGGGAACGGGCTCGGACATGTACTCGGCCATCGCCGGCGGCATCGGGGCATTGCGCGGCCCCAAGCATGGCGGTGCGAACGAAGTCGCTTTCGAAGTGCAGAGCCGCTACGAAACGCCAGACGAAGCCGAAGCGGACATCCGTCGCCGGGTGGAAAACAAGGAAGTGGTGATCGGCTTCGGCCATCCGGTCTACACGGTTTCCGATCCGCGTAACAAGGTCATCAAGGAAATCGCCCGCAACCTGTCCAGGCAGAACGGCAGCATGAAGCTGTTCGACATCGCCGAACGCATCGAAACCGTCATGGCCGATGCCAAGAAGATGTTCGCCAACCTGGACTGGTATTCCGCGGTCAGCTATCACATGATGGGCGTGCCCACGGCGATGTTCACGCCGCTGTTCGTCATCGCCCGTACGGCGGGATGGTCCGCGCACATCATCGAACAGCGCATCGACAACAAGATCATCCGCCCCACCGCCAACTACGTCGGGCCCGAAGACCGCAAGTTCGTTCCCCTCGACAAACGCAAGTGATTCGCGCAAAGGCACGCACATGTCCACGCATATTTCCAATGTCCGTCCGGAACCCGACCAGGTATTGGTCGACATCGCGGACTATGTACTGAACTATGAGATCAAGAGCGACCTGGCCTATGAGACCGCGCGCAATTGCCTGATCGACACCCTGGGCTGCGGGCTGGAGGCGCTGGAGTATCCCGCCTGCCGCAAACTGCTCGGACCCATCGTGCCCGGCACCATCGTGCCCAACGGCGCCAAAGTGCCGGGCACGCAGTTCCAGCTCGATCCGGTGCAGGCGGCGTTCAACATCGGCGCGATGATCCGCTGGCTGGACTTCAACGACACCTGGCTTGCCGCGGAATGGGGCCACCCATCGGACAACCTGGGCGGCATCCTGGCCACCGCGGACTGGCTGTCGCGCAATGCCGTGGGCGCCGGCAAGCCCCCGCTGACCATGCGCAAGGTGCTGACCGCCATGATCAAGGCGCATGAAATACAGGGCTGCATCGCGCTGGAAAACTCCTTCAACAAGGTGGGACTGGATCACGTCGTGCTGGTCAAGGTAGCCTCGACTGCAGTCGTGGCCGAAATGCTCGGCCTGAGCCGCGAGGAAATCATCAACGCCGTCTCGCTGGCCTGGGTCGATGGCCAGAGCCTGCGCACATACCGCCATGCCCCGAATGCAGGCAGCCGCAAGAGCTGGGCGGCGGGCGACGCAACGAGCCGGGCGGTGCGCCTGGCCCTGATCGCCCGCACGGGCGAAATGGGCTATCCCTCGGTGCTGACGGCCAAGACCTGGGGCTTCTACGATGTGTCCTTCAAGGGCCAGCCCTTCAAGTTCCAGCGCCCCTACGGCAGCTACGTCATGGAAAACGTGCTGTTCAAGATTTCCTACCCGGCCGAATTCCATTCGCAGACGGCGGTGGAATGCGCGATGCAGCTGCACCGCGAAATGGCGGCGCAGGGCAAGCGGGTGGAGGACATCAAGAAGATCACGATCCGCACGCACGAAGCCTGCATCCGCATCATCGACAAGAAGGGGCCGCTGAACAACCCGGCGGACCGCGACCACTGCATCCAGTACATGGTGGCGGTTCCGCTGATCTTCGGCCATCTGACGGCGGCCGACTATGAAGACGCCTTCGCCAGCGATCCGCGTATCGACGCGTTGCGCGACAAGATCGAGTGCGTGGAGGATCCCGCCTTCACGCGCGACTACCACGATCCGGACAAGCGCTCCATCGCCAACGCGCTGACCATCGAGTTCAATGACGGCACCCGCCTCGGCGAGGTCGTTTGCGAATATCCGATCGGCCACAAACGCCGCCGCCAGGAAGGCATCCCGTTGCTGGAAGCGAAGTTCCGCACCAATCTTGCGCGGCAATTTCCGGCCCGCCAGCAGAACCGCATCCTGGATGTATCGCTGGACCAGAAGAAGCTGGAAGCCATGCCGGTCCATGAATACGTGGACCTGTACGTGATCTGACGGCGTCTGCCCGGCGGCCCCTGCCCGGGGTCGCCGGCGGTTATGCTTACGCAATGAATTCAACCATCTATGTCTACGCGCTGACCACGGCGTTCAATATCTTCGTCGCCTGCGCTGCGGTTGCCGCGATTTCGCTGGCGGCGATCTGGTTCTTCAAGCTGGACCGCATCAACGACACCCTGCGGCATCCACTGCTGCAACATCGCCCCTTCCGCGAATATCCGCGGGCGATTCAGGCCGGCATTTTTCTGGACTACTTCCTGCGCCTGCTGTTTCCCCGCGCACGCAAGGGTCTGTTCGGCCAAGCCAACCGCAACCTGGCGCATGTCGATCCGGCGCATGTGCCGATGGCCATCAAATGGCCCATCATGGGTCTCTGGGCGGGCTGCTGGATCGGGCTGGCAGCGATGATCACCGTATGGGCCTTGCTGCTGGTGCGACACTAGGGCTGGTTAACGCCGGGCGCTTTCAAAACCAGAATGGCAGGCCGCCGCGACCGGCCCGATGCGACACAAGGAGGAGACCGTCATGATCAAAATCTGGGGCCGTGTGAATTCGGTCAACGTGCAGAAGGTCCTGTGGTGCTGCGACGAACTGTCGCTGCCCTACGAGCGTATCGACGCGGGCCTGCATTTCGGCCGCAATAACGAGCCGGACTATCTGGCGAAGAACCCCAACGGCAAGGTGCCCACGCTAGAGGACGACGGCTTCGTGCTGTGGGAATCCAACTCCATCATCCGCTATCTGGCAATGCAGTATGGCGCCGCCAGCGGCATCTATCCGGACGAGCCGAAGCTGCGCGCATCGGTCGACCGCTGGATGGATTGGGTCCTGTCCACGCTGCAGCCCGTGGAACGCCACGTTTTCTGGGGCATGGTGCGCACGCCGCCGGAACAGCGCGATATGGCCGCCATCCAATCCTTCGCGGATGAGGCCGGCAAGCTATGGCTGATGATCGACGCCCATTTGCAAGGCCGCCGTTTCATGGAGGGTGACCGGTTCACGCTCGCCGACATCGTACTGGGCGCGTATTGCCGGCGCTTCATCGGTCTGGACGGCATTGCCCGCCCGCAGACGCCGGCATTGCAATCGTGGTACGACGGTTTGCAGCAGCGCCCCGCCTTCCAGCGCCACATCGCCCCGGCTTTGACTTGATCAGCCCACCCCGGGGAGAAATAGGCCCACCCCCGAAGCGCTGGCGCGCTTCCCCCTCAAGGGGGCGCGCCTGCGGACCGGCAAAGCCGAGGGTGTGGCCCACCCCCGAAGCGCTGGCGCGCTTCCCCCTCAAGGGGGCGACGCTGGCGGACCGGCGGAGCCGGATCCGCGGCGTCCCGGGTTGGGGGACATTTATGTTTTGGGCGACGAGGGTTTTTCAAAGGTATCCGAGACATCATGAGCATCGAACTTTTTACGTGGAATACGCCGAACGGCCGCAAGATCAGCGTGGCGCTGGAAGAGATGGGGCTGCCCTATACCGTGCGCACCGTCGATATCCGCAATGGCGAACAGCACAGGCCGGAGTTTCTGCGCATCAGCCCGAACAATCGCATTCCGGCGATCGTCGATCCCGACGGGCCGGAAGGCAAACCCGTCAGCGTGTTCGAGTCCGGCGCCATCCTGTTGTACCTGGGAGAAAAAACTGGCAAGTTCCTTCCCGCCAAGCTTGCCGACCGCATCCCGGTGCTGGAGTGGCTGATGTGGCAAATGGGCGGTTTCGGGCCGATGCCCGGCCAGGCGCACCACTTCCTGGGGCTGGAGAACGAAGACGACAAACGCTATGGCGCCAAGCGTTATGTGGATGAAACGCGCCGCCTCTACGGCGTACTGGACCGTCGGCTGGCGCAGGTCGAGTTCGTCGCTGGCCCGATATCGGTGGCCGATTTCGCCATCGTGGGCTGGGCCTGGCGTCACGAGCGCCACAAGGTCGACCTGGCGGATTTCCCCAATGTCAAGCGCTGGTATGAAACGATGATGGCCCGGCCCGCCACCCGGCGCGGCTTCGAAGTCAAGCTGGATTCGCTCTGATCCCCTTTCGCGCGCCGCGCCTGGCAAACGCGTTTCCAGGCGCGGCGTTTTCGTGTATAGGGCAGTCGGGGCACCAGAACGTGCTGCGCGTTTCGTGACCCAGGAACCCTATCTCTTTGACGCGACGGGCTTTTTTTATTTTGTCCGTCGAATGTCCAAAAGGTTGTCCACAGCAACTGTGGAAAGATTGGCGGGGCATCGCGGCGGCGACATGTTGATTTCCAAACGGAACCGTCACTGACGCTGGCGGCTCGGCGGCTCGTGCAGCGCCACGATGTCCGGTTCGTTCGCCATGGCGGGATAGCGCGCCAGCACAAGCGGATCGTGACCCGGCACGATGTGATCGTCGCTGTCGGCGGCCTGCCGCAACCGGGCATAGCCTGACAGCATGTCCGCCGTGTTGTAGACGATGGGAAACGGACGGCCCGCGCCCATGTTCTCGTAGTAATGGCTTGCGTCCGATGCCAAAACGACCCACCCGCGCCGCGTGTGAACCTGCACGGCTTGCAGGCCCTTGGTATGGCCGCCGATCTTAAGCAGGCCGATGCCGGGCATCAGGCCGCTATCCCCGTCATGGAATACGACGCGGTCCTCATAGACGCGGCGCACCAGCGTCACCACGTCGTCGGCTTCGTAGGCGTGGCGCAAGGCGCCGTGGCACATGCAGCGGCCGGTGGCATATTCGACTTCCGCGTCCTGCACGTGGAACGTCGCGCGCGGCAGGCGGTCGAGATTGCCCGCGTGATCGTAGTGCAGATGGGTCAGTATGACGTGAGCGACGTCTTCGGCGCGCACGCCCAGCGTCCCAAGGCTTTCAACGGGACAGCGCAACAGCTCCCGGCGGCGGCGCGCGGCAGCCGCCGCGTTGAAACCCGTGTCGACCAGAACCACGGTGTCTGCGCCGCGGATCAGCCACACGAAAAAATCCATAGGCATGGACCCGTCGTGCGGGTCGCCGCCCAGGAAGTTGTCGCGCCGCTGGCGCGGCATGCGCGCATAGCGCAGCGCGAACACTTCGTACGCGGGCAATGAGCCAGCCATGCTTCACACTCCCAGATAGGCTTTCTGCACGAAAGGGTCGGCCAGCAGTTCGGCGCCGGCGCCCGCCCTGACGATTTCGCCGTTGGCCAAGGCATACGCCTGGTGCGCCAGGCGCAATGCCAGCCGCGCGTTCTGTTCGACAAGCACGATCGATATCCCCGTTTCCTGGTTGATCCGCTGAATGGCCTGCGCGATTTCGCCCACAATCTTCGGCGCGATGCCAAGCGACGGCTCGTCGAGCATCAGCAGCCGCGGCTGCGCCATCAGCGCTCGGCCAATGGCCACCATCTGCTGCTCGCCGCCGGATAGCGATCCCGCGAGCTGCCCACGCCGTTCGTGCACGCGCGGAAACAATGCGTAGATTTCGTCGAGGCGCCGGCGGGTAGCGGTGCGCGAGCGCACCGCGTGGGCGCCGGTCAACAGATTGTCCAGCACCGTCATGCGGCCGAACAGCCGGCGGCCCTCCGGAGACAAGGCCACTCCGCTGGACACGCGCGCCGAGGAGGGCCGGCGCGCGACGTCCTCGCCATCCATCCGGATGGCGCCCTGCGACACCGGCGCCAGACCCATGATCGCCTTCAGCGTGGAGCTTTTTCCAGCTCCGTTCGCGCCGATCAGCGCGACGATCTGGCCGGCCTCCACCGCAAAGGAAATCGCGCGAACGGCGGCGAGATTGCCGTAGCGCACCGTCAGGTCATCGACTTCAAGCATGGGCATAGTCGGGCGCTCCCAAATAGGCTTCGATCACGGCGGGATGCTGCCGGATTTCCTGCGGGCTGCCTTCGGCGATCTTCTCTCCCTGGACCAGCACCACGATCCGGTGGCAGAGCGACATGACGAGGGCCATATGGTGTTCCACAAGAAGCAAAGTCAGCCCGTGCTCGTCGTGCAGCTTGCGCAGGACGCGCCCGAGCTCGTTGCATTCCTCGTGATTCAGTCCCGCGGCGGGCTCGTCCAGCAGCAGCATGCGGGGACGGGCGGCCAAGGCGATGGCGATACCCAGCCGCTTCTGCACCCCGTAGGGCAAGGCGCCTGCCGCCGCGTCGCGCCACGGCTGCAGATCCAGCATGGCGAGAATCGCATCGACTTCCTGATGCATCTGCGCCGGCGCCAAAAGGCCGTCGCGACGCCCCGCAAGCAGGCGCACCGAAGATCCGCGCAGGCGCGACAGGAGTCCGCGGGCGACGTTGTCGGCCACCGTGGCGGAGGGATAGGTCGAGGTCGATTGAAAGGTGCGGGCCAGTCCGGCCGCCACCACGCGGCTCGGGGGTCCGCCGCTCAGATCGGCGCCCTCGAACAGGACACGGCCCGCGGTTGGCGGCAAGGTCCCGCTGATGACGTTGAAAGCCGTGGTCTTGCCAGCGCCATTGGGCCCGATCAAGCCCACAATCTCGCCCGGTTGCACCTGGAACGACACATCGCGCAAGGCGGCCAGACCGCCGAACGTACGGGAAACGGCCTGTACATCAAGCAAGGGAGCGGTCATGGCCGGGCCTCCTTCGCGCGCGCCGTGAGCCCGCCCAATCCGGCGAGCCCCTGCGGCAAAAACTTCAGGATCAGAATCAGCGCCGCGCCGTAGAAAATATGCTGGGTCTGCACGGCGCCGCGAAACAGCTCCGGCAAGGGCGTCAGGACCATCGCGCCGATCAGCGGGCCCCAGATCGACGCACGTCCGCCGATGACCAGCATGATGATGTAGCCGATGGAGATACCGGTATTGAAGGACTCCGGCGAGATATATCCTACATACCCAGCCTGCAGCACCCCGCCCAGCGCCGCCAGCGCGGAGCCGCAGGCGAAAGCGAGCAGCTGGATGCGCCGCACGCTAAGGCCGGTGGACTCGGCAAGCTGGGGATTCTCCGCCACGGCGTCGATGGCCTGCCCGATAGGCCGGCGAAAAACCGCCCGCATCGCCAGTATCGAGCCCGCCACGACGACCAACGCCAGGGCATAGAAGGTGGCGCGCTGGTCGAAGGCGAAGCCGGCGATGCGGACTGCCGGAATGTTCGCCAGACCGTTTGCCCCGCCAGTCAGCGGCGCCCAGTCCAGCAGCGCGAGCCTGACGAGTTCGCCGAACGCGAAGGTAACCAGCACGAAGTAGACGCCGCGCAGCCGCACGATTACCCAACCCAGCGCGGCCGCCGCCACGAGCGCGGCGCCCACGCCCACCGCGCAGGCCGCCAGCCAGGGCAGCCCCAGCAAACGCTGGCACAACACGGCCGCATAAGCGCCTATCGCAACGAAGGCGGCATGCCCCAGCGATAGCTGACCCGTGCGTGCGATGAGCGCCAGCCCCGACACCACCACGGCGTTCAGGCACACCAGCACCGCCAGGTGCAGAACGAAGGGACCGCAAAACCATGGCACCAGGGCGGCGACGCCGAGCAGTCCCAGCAGCCAAGGCGCGCCCCGCCCTGAGAGCGTGCGGGCAAAAGAAGCGCCGTCCAGCGCTTGAGATGTGGATTTCATCTAGTTCCCCCGTCCAATGAGACCCGCGGGGCGCACGACAAGCATCGCGATAACGATGACGAAGATCAGCATGTCAGCCGCGCTGCCGCTCAGGAACAGGCTGGCATAGCTTTCCGTCAGGCCCAGGGCCAGCGCGGCCACCGCCGCGCCCGGCAGGCTTCCAAGGCCGCCCAGGATGACGACGATGAAGGCTTTGAGCAGCGGCGTGGCCCCCACGAAGGGCGATACCGAGAACAACGGCGCCATCAAGGCGCCCGACACGGCGGCCAGACCGACGCCCAGGCCGAAGCCCAGCGGGTAGTAGATGCGTGCGCGTATGCCTTGCGCCGATGCGATTTCGAAGTCTTCCACGACGGCGCGCAACGCGCGGCCCGGCTTGGAGTAACGCAGGAATCCATAGAGCAGAGCCAGCGTCAGCAGGGCGAAGCCGACGACGTAGACGCGCGAAGCCGGCACCACGATTTTGCCGAAGCGCATGGCGCCGCGCGCGATCGCGGGCATCGACAGCGGATCGGGGCCGAACAGCATCAACGCGAGGTTCTGCAGGATCATCGCCAGGCCGAGCGTCGCGATCATGCCGTTCAGTTCATCGCGCCTGAAGGATCGCAGGACACCCCATTCCACCACCGCGCCGCCGGCGACCGCGAGCACGAAGGTGATGGCCAGCGTGGGCAGGAAGCTCATGCCGCCGTGGGTCATCAGGAAGTACGCGGCGAACGTGCCCAGCATGTAGAACTCGCCGTGCGCGAAATTGACCATGCGCATCACGCCGAACACCAGCGTGAAGCCCACGGCCATCAACAGGTAAAGCAGCCCGACGATCAAGCCATTGATCGTCGCCTGGCCGGCCAGTAAGGTCCAGTCCACGGTGCCTCCCGCCGCGTCAGCGGCAGCCTTCCACGGTGCAGCGCGCGCGGACCACTTCCTTGCCTGCCTTCACTTCGGCGACGTAGAAAGGCGCGTTCAGCTGGTGATCGATGCCGTACATCGCCTTGCCCGTCCAGCTCAATTTGCCCAGCACACCGTCCACATCGGACAACTTTTCCATCTCGTCCCGCACGCGAGCGGTATCGGTTACCGTTCCCGCGCGCCGCATGGCTTCGAACAGCAGCTGCGTGCCGTCATAGAAGGCGGGACTGAAGCCGTTCATCGCTTGCTTGTACTTGGCGGCGTACCGTTCCGCATAGGCTTTGGTTGACGGCAGGTTGGGGTCGATGGGGGTATGCACGAACATGCCTTCGGCCGCCTGCGCCCCGGCGACATTGATGATTTCCTGCGTGGCAGGGCCGCCGGTGCGCACGATCTTGCCGTCAAAGCCCAGCTCCCGCGCCTGCTTGACGATCAGCCCCGCCGTGGCGGGGGAATTGCCGTCCAGCTCGATGGCATCGATGCCGCGCGCCATCATGCGCGTCAGCATGGGGACGAAATCCACGCGGTCGCGCTCGAAAAACTCCTTCGCCGACAGGCTTGCGCCCGCCTTCTTGTAGGCCGCCTCCAGATCGCTGGCGATCTGCTGTCCCGTTTCATCGTTGGGAAACAGCGCCCCCACCTTGCTGACTCCCTGCGTTTTCACGAGCCAATCGATCTGCGGCTGCGCGACCTCCGCCGTGGTGACGTTGGGGCGGAAGGTATATGCCTTGTCCGGTCCCAGCGCCTTGGCCGTGAACCCGAGCGTCAGCACGATCACCTTGTTCTTCTCGGTGATCGGCTGGATCGCCAGCACGGGCGCCGAGCCCACGGGTCCGATGATGTACTGCACCTTGTCTTCGAACACTAGGCGGTTCGCCACCGTGACGGCTTCATTGGCCTGGTACTTGTCGTCATAGGCCACCACGCTGACGCGGTATTTCTTGCCGCCGACCTCCAGACCGCCGTTCGCATTGACCTGGTCGGCAGCGAGTTCGGCGGCGTTGCGCATGCCCTGCCCCCATGACGCGCCCGGTCCGGAAAGCGTGACCAGCGCACCGATTTTCAGGGTTTCGTCCGCGCGGGCCGCGCCGGCGGCGAAAGCCGCGCACGCCACCAGCAGCGCGGTTGTGGTCGTAACTTTCATATCGTCTCCTTGTTATGGATGGCTGGCGGCGGACCGCCAGGGCCTTGAAGTTTGGAATTTGCTTGGCCTGGATCGGGCAGCGGGCGCGAACGCCGACGGTCCGCCTCCTGGACCCGTTCTGCGGACTCAGGCGTCGCCGCGATCCTGCAGCGCGATCTTCTCCAGGACAGGCAGCAGGTACTCTCGGAAGCGCTCGGGATGTTCGCTCATCGGGAAGTGACCGAGTTCGCGCATGATGGTCGCCTCCGCGCCCGGGATCGCGGCAGAGGTGCGCAAGGTGTCTTCCGGCGTGCAGGAAAAGTCGTACTCCCCGGTCAACAGATAAAGCGGGCAGACTGCGGTGTCGATGCCGCCCAGCCGGCCGCGCAGGTCGCCATCGACGCGATAGAAGTGCAGATCGCCGCGAAAGACGCCGGGCCCGCCCTGCATGTACTGCCACAAGGTCTCGTCGCGATACTGCGCCGCGCCTGGGGCGCGACCAGACCGGAAACCAGCGCGGCGCAGACTTCGCCGCCGTGGACGTCGCCGCGGTGCAGCCACTGGGTGTCGTACCACGGCGACTGGAAGTCCGCCGCTTCCACGCCGATCAGCGCGCGGAAACGGTGCGCGTGGGCGCGCGCCAGCTCGAGCACGATGCGTCCGCCGATGGAGCACCCCAGCACGGCGGGGCGCGAGAGATCCAGTGCATCGCAAAACGCCAGGATGGTATCGACATAAAGCGCCGTCGAGAGCCGGTATTCATCGCGCATGGCGCCTTGCGGCGGGTACGATTTGCCGTGCCACGGCATATCGAAGGCCAGCACGCGAAAGCGCGATGTGATGGCCTGGTCGCACATCAAGTGACGGTATTGCCGGTTGTCGGCACCCGCCGTATGCAGGCATACCAGGGGCACGCCTTGTCCCGCCTCTTCGAAATACACGCGGCAGGATCGGCCCTGCACCGGCATATGCACGTAGCGGCCGACCATGGGTTCCATGGCGTTCATGCGCGTCCCTCCCTGGGTGCGGCAAGCAGGTCCTTGACGAACTGCAGATGCGCCATGAGCGGCTGCAGCCGCCCCTCGATGGCGAATTCGCCACGCTTGGTCAGCGCGAAGATGTCGTGCCAGCCGGGCGCCGGCATGGCCTGCCAGAGCGCTTGCCAACCGCGGACGCTGCCGCGGATGGCGAAATCCCAGGATGCCAATGGCGCGTGTGGCGCGGCCACATCCGCCACCGCGCCGCTCCGGACCCGCACGATGACCGGCGCCGCGCCAAACTGCACGAGGATGTCGGCGTCGAGGTCGCGCGGCCGCGCGTAATGACGCGCCGCCGCCGAAAACCGGTGGACGAGGTCCTGCTCAGACGGATTCGGTTGTTCGTACATGTCTCCAGCCTTTCGTGGAACCTGCCGGCGGCAGCGCCGTGGCGGGGGGCGTCATGCCGTTGCACGTATTCTGTTGCACAGAATGTCTATTCTTTTATGGAGAACATTCTAGGGCGTGCCATCGGGAAGTCAACAGCCGGAAACCCGGTATGCAAACCGCGACGGCGACCCAGGAGACGGCCCTCAATTCGAAGCCGTCGCACCGGAAGCCTTTACGGCCCGCCCCCATTTGTCCTGCTCGGCACGCATGAACTCGGCGAAGGCTTGCGGCGTACTGTTGACGACCTCCCCGCCCAGATCCTGGATGCGCTTGCGCATGTCGGGCGTATCGACGATACGCGCCACGTCATCGTGAATGCGCGCGACCCGCTCGGGCGGGATGGAAGCCGGCGCGAGCAGGCCGAACCAGGTGGCCGCCTCGAATCCCGGCATGCCGGCTTCGCCGAACGTCGGGACCGACGCCAGTGCCGGCACACGCTTGTCGTTGGCGACGGCCAGCGCGCGCAGCTTGCCTGATTCGATCAACGGCAACGCGGAGGTGATGGTGGCGAGCATCATCTGCACTTGTCCGCCCACCAGGTCGGTAAACGCGGGCGCATCGCCGCGGTACGGCACGTGGGTCAGGTTGGCGTGCGTGGCGATCTTGAACAGCTCGCCGCTGAGATGCTGCGCCGTGCCGGTTCCGGGCGAGGCGAAGTTCACGTTGCTGCCATCCTGCTTCAGATACGCCAGGAAGTCCTGCAGGCTCTTCGCCGGAACGGCCGGATTGACGACCAGCACCAGCGGCACCTTGGTCACCAGCGTGATCGGCGCGAAGTCCTTCACCGGATCGTACGGCAGCTTGGGATAGAGGTGCCCGCTGATCGTGTGCGCGGAGGTCGTCATGAACAGGGTATAGCCGTCGCCAGCGGCCCGTGCGACATAGCTGGCGCCAATGGTCGTGCCCGCACCGGCGCGATTCTCCACGATCACCGATTGCTTCCAGACCCCCGTCAGTTTTTCGGCCACCGCGCGCGCCACCACGTCGGTGGCCCCGCCTGCCGGATAGGGGACGACCATCGTCACGGGTTTGTCGGGGTAGGAATCGGCGTGTGCATTCGCGGCCAGCAGACCGGCGGCCAGCAGGCAAGCACGCATCCATTTGCTGCGCATGGGGTGTCTCCTTGTGTCGTGTCGATTTCGCTATGGCGTCGTGTCGATTTCGCTATGGCGACGCGTTCCTCTGTACAGAACGCGTATTCTATTTTATATTTTTCGGCACCCGGCTTGTCAATTCAAATCGCGTCAGGCGCCGCCCGTGCGCTGCGCAGTCCTCAAAGGAAGCATCGCCTCATGTCCCTTTCCCCGACCTCTCCCGACTCCGTAAAACCCATGCTTATCGGCGGCGCGTGGGTGACCGCGCAGGCGGACGCCTTCGCGTCGGTGGACCCAGCCACCGGTTCGCAGAACTACCTGATCAGCGCCGCAACCGCCGAGCACGTCGATGCCGCAGTGGACGCCGCCTGGCGTGCGGTGCGCCAGCCGGCGTGGCGCGACATGCTGCCGCATCAGCGCGCCGCGATCCTGCGCAGGATCGCCGACGGCATGGAGCGCGAAGCCGAACTGTTCGCGCGTTTGCAGATGATCGAGAACGGCAAAGTGTGGAAGGAATGCCAGGCGCAGGTCGCCAGCGCCGCCGCCACCTTCCGCTACTACGCCGGCGTGTGCGAGACCGTATGCGGGGAAGTCACGCCGCCGCGCGGCAACTATCTTTCGATGACGCGTTATGAACCCTATGGCGTGGTGGCGGCGATCACGCCATGGAATTCGCCGCTGACCATGGAAGCGCAGAAGGTGGCGCCGGCGCTTGCCGCGGGCAATGCCGTCATCCTCAAGCCATCGGAAGTCACATCGTCGCCGGCGCTGGAGCTGGGCCGCCTGGCGCTCGAAGCCGGAGTGCCCGCGGGCATACTGAACGTCATCACCGGCACCGGCGCCGTCGCTGGAAAACGTCTGGTCGAACATCCCGGCGTCCGCATGGTGTCGTTCACCGGCGGCACCGCGAGCGGCCGCGCCATCGCGCGCGTAGCGGCCGACAAGCTCATGCCGGTCGCATTGGAGCTGGGCGGCAAGTCCCCGCACATCGTGTTCGCCGATGCGGACCTGGATGCCGCGGTGGAAGGCGTGGCCGGCGGCATCTTCGAAGGCAGCGGGCAATCCTGCGTGGCCGGCTCACGGCTTTACGTCCAGCGCGCCGTCGCCGACCGGTTCCTGGAAAAACTCGTCGCCCGCGCCAATGCGATCAAGCTGGACCTGCCGCAGGCCGCGGGAGCCCAGATGGGGCCCATCGCCTCGTTCACGCACCGGGAAAAAATCGAGTCGATGGTGGAGTCCGCGCGCCGCGACGGCGCGCAGGTGCTGACCGGCGCCGAGCGTCCGGGCGACGCGGCGCTGCAGCCCGGCGCCTACTACCGGCCCACGATTCTGGCGGGACTGTCGCGCGACGCCCTGGTGGTGCGCGAGGAGATCTTCGGACCGGTGCTCTGCGCGCTGCCGTTCGACGATGAAGACGATCTGATCGCGCAGGCCAACGACAGCGTATACGGACTGGCGTCAGGCGTCTGGACCGGGGACTATCGCCGCGCATGGCGCGTCGCCACCGCCCTGGAAGCCGGAACGGTATGGATCAACACCTATAAGCAGCTTTCGATCAGTACGCCGTTCGGCGGCTTCAAGCAAAGCGGTATCGGGCGTGAGAAAGGCATCAACGGCGTCCGCCTGTACCAGCAGGCCAAGGGCATTTACTTCGGACTTTGAACGCCGCGGCACCGCGGCCGCGCAAACTACCCACGGAGAATGATTCATGAGTGAATTCAAGCGTATCGGCTTTATCGGTCTGGGCGTGATGGGAGAACCCATGTGCCGCAATCTGGCGCAAAAGTGCGGCCTGCCCGTGCTGGCTTTCGATACGAATCCCGAACCGCTGGAACGCAGCGCTGCGCATGGCGTACAGCGTGCGACGGTGGCCGGCATCATGCGCGAGTGCGACGTGGTGTTCCTGTCCCTGCCCTCCGGCGAAATCGTCGACCAGCTGGCGCGCGACGCACAGGGTCTGCTTGCGCTCGGACGCGCCGGGCAGATCGTCGTGGACACCAGCACTTCCCCCGTCGATACGACTCGTGCACTGGCCGCCGACTTCGCCCAGCGCGGCATGATCTTCATCGACGCGCCCATCGCCCGCACCCGCGCGGCCGCCGAAGCCGGCACGCTTTCGGTGATGGTGGGCGGCGACGCGGCCGTGTTCGAACGCGTCAAGCCCTTGATTGCCACTTTCGCCGAGGAAATCACCTTGTGCGGACCGGTCGGCAGCGGCCAGGTCGTCAAGATCCTGAACAACATGGTGCTCTTCGAAACCGTCGTTGCGCTGTCGGAAGCGCGGGCGATCGCGCGCCGTGCCGGCGTGGATCCCAAGATCGTCCTGGAGACGTTCACGCGCGGGTCGGCCGATAGCTTCGCGTTGCGCAACCATGGCTTAAAGGCTATTCTGCCGGGTGATTTTCCCGAGAAGGCCTTTCCTGTGCGGTACGCGCGCAAGGATTTGCGCTACGCGCTGGCGCTGGCGCAGCAGACCGGCGTCCAGGCGCTGAATGCCCGCAACGTCGACCATTGGTTCGAGGCGGCGCAGGCGCAGGGCCATGGCGACCGCTACTTTCCCGTCGTCAGCCGCGTCATCGATGCCGAGCCGGGAAGCAACGCCTAGGATAGGCCCCAACCCACGTTTCAGCCCGAATGAGCCGTACCGCCAGTCAGGACACCAGCAGCGATGGCGTCGCCGCCGTCGAGCGCGCGCTCGCCATCGTCGACGCCATCTCCCAGCGCACCGAACCCATCACCTTGGCCGATCTGTCACGCGCCACGGGGTTCTACAAAAGCACGTTGCTGCGATTGATCGCTTCGCTGGAAAAGGCGTCGCTGGTGGTGCGGCGCGCCGACGGCCGCTATGCGCTGGGGCCCTTCGCCCACAGCCTGGGACGCGCCTACGAGGCCACCTACGGGCTGACCGAGCACATCCTGCCGATCCTGCAGGGCCTGGTGGAGAAAGGCACGGAAAGCGCATCGTTTCACGTCTACCACGATCCGGCATTCCGCATGTGCCTGCTGCGCGTGGACTCGCATCACTCGACGCTCGACCGCATCCGGGTCGGCGATCTGCTGCCGCTGGACAAAGGCGCAGCGGGACGGCTCATCACCGCCTATCTGGTGCAGGAAAAAACGCCCGAAGACGTGGGCCTGCTGCTGATATCCATGGGCGAGCGCGACCCGAACTGTGCGGCGGTGGCCAGCCCGGTCTTCGGTCCCGATGGACAGTTGTGCGGCGCGATTTCGCTATCCGGACCGAAAGAGCGCTTCGTTCCCGCGGCCGTCAAGAAGATGTCGAAGCTGGTGCAGGAGGCGGCCCGCGCGGCGACACAGTCGCTCGGCGGACGCTGGCCCTCGGTCAAATAGGCCTGCGTCGGATCAGGTCCGACCCTTCGAAGCCGCCGCCTGCTCCGTATCGGCCTGCTCGAACACGGCGATGATCGCGTCCGCCACCGCACGCACGCGCGCGGTGCGATGCAGGTCGCCGTGCATCACCAGCCACAGGTCATAGAATTCCCGGCAGTCGGGCCAGATCCGCACCAGGTTCGGCGTGGTGTCGGCCATGTAGTTGGCGAGCTCGCCGACGCCCATGCCGCGCGTGACGGCCTCCATCATCATCAAGCCCGAATTGACTTCCAGCGCCACACGCGCGTTGCCGTACGGCTCGCCGCACAGGGTTTCGGCGCGCGCGCCGAAATATGCCCGCTGATAGACGATGACCGAATGGCCTTCGAAGGCGGTGCCCCGGCGGGGTTCGCCGTGCTGTTTCAAATAGCGCTTGCTGGCATAGACGCCCAGTTCGCGGCGCGCAAGCCGGCGCGAGATCAGATCCGGATTGTCGGGGCGGACGTTGCGCACGGCGATATCGGCTTCGCGCCGGGTCAGGTTGCTCAGGTGCGTCGATGTCGTCAGGACGACGCGCAGGTCCGGATGAGCCTCGTGCACGCGCTGGATCGCCGACATCATGAAGAAACGCGCCATGGTGTCCGAAGTCGCCACCCGCACCGTCCCGGATACCCGCTCGTCAGTTCCCTGCGTCAGGCGCAGCATCTGGTCTGCGGCGCGTTCCATGGCTTCGGCCGCGGACAACGCCACCTCGCCAGCCCGCGTGGGGACATAGCCGCGAGGCGTGCGCAAGAACAGCCGGGCGTCCAAAACCTCTTCCAACGCGCGCAGGCGGCGCCCCACGGTGGCCTGGTCGACCTGCAGCGAAGCGGCCGCAGCCCTTAGCGTGCCACCGCGATAAACGGCAAGAAAGACACGTGCGTCGTCCCAATCCATGGCGATGCATTTTTGCATGACTATGCGGCAATTGTACGTATTTTTGCATGCCAAGCCCGGGGGCTATCATGCGGCGCGAAGGACAGACATGCTGCGGTTCCGCCGCGCAGCCACGATTGCCGCCAACAGATCAACGCCATGCCCGACCGCTCTTCCCGAACGCCGCCCATCGCCGGCGAGGCTCGCGCCCAGTACCTTCCCCTTTTCACGCTCGCCATGGGTTTCATCATGGCTATGCTGGACGTCACGGTCGTCAACGTGGCGCTGTCGAATATCTCCGTGCAACTACAGGTGCCGCTGTCCGGCCTGGTCTGGGTGGTGGACGGCTACACCCTGACCTTCGCTGCGATGCTGCTCGTGGGCGGCGGCCTGGCCGACCGCTTCGGCGCGAGAGCGGTCTATCAGGCCGGACTCGCGGTGTTCGTGCTGGCGTCGGTGCTGTGTGGCGTGGCGCCCAGCGGTACGGTGCTCGTCGTCGCCCGGTTCCTGCAGGGCGTGGGCGCGGCCCTTTTCATGCCTAGCTCGCTCAGCCTGCTGACGCGAGCCTATCCAGACGACCATGTGCGCGCGCGAATGCTGGCGCTGTGGTCGGCAATCGTTTCGGTAGCAGGCGCATCGGGGCCATTCGTCGGCGGCGTACTCATCGAGCTCTTCGGCTGGCGCAGCATATTCCTGATCAACTTGCCCATCGGTCTGATCGGGCTGGCGATGGCGCAGCGCGCCATACCCCGGTCGTCGCGTCGATCTCGTGCCCTCAACATGGACAGCCACATCCTGGGCATCACGGCGCTTGGGGCTTTGAGCTTCGTCCTGATCGAGGGACCGGTGCACGGGTGGACTGCCTTGCCGATCCTGGGGGCGGCGGCCCTTATGCTGATTTCCGCCGCCGGCTTTGTCTTCCGTCAGCGCACCAGCTCGCATCCCCTGCTGCCCCGCGACCTGTTCGCCACGTCCCGGTTCCCCGCCGCCAACGGGCTGGGTTTCCTGACCAATTTCGGCGGATACGGGCAGTTTTTCCTTCTCAGCCTTTACCTGCAACAAGCCCGTGGCGCTACACCGCTGCAGGCCGGCACGCAGCTGGTTCCTGCCATGGCGATGTTCACGCTTGGAAATCTGGCGGCCTCGTCCGTGCTGGCCCGCCTTGGGCCGCGCGGGACACTGATGACGAGCATGGCGCTATCCGGCGTCGCGGCAACGGTGACCGCCGGGGTGCTGACGCCGCAGACGGACTACTGGGTGTTCATCGGTTTGGTTTGCGTGGTGAACCTGGGCATCGGGGTGTCCGTACCGTCCATGACGGCCGTCGTCATGCAAGTGGCCGGACAATCCTACGCGAACATCGCAGCGGCTTGCCTGAACGCCAACCGCCAGATCGGCGTGCTGGTCGGCGTGGCCGTCATGGGCAGCATCCTGCATCTCTTCGCCGACTGGGGCGGCGCGCTCCCGGTCGCCTATGGGACCATGGCAGCGGTTTACTTCATGGCGGCGGCCTTGGTATGGCGATACTTGCGGGGTGGCGACGATGGCCGGGTCCGTACGGGCTCCGGCGCGGCGCGCGCCAGCGCGCCATGCCGCTGAGGGGTAAAGTGAGGAAATGCCGGGGCGCCTTTTGCCTTTGCGCATTTCAAAGCAGCGCGATAGCGCTGCCGCCACCCGCTTCTGGAGCCGAGGATGGATATTTCCGTGACGCACGACGCCCAATCGCACCGCTTCACCGCAGTCGTGGACCAGCATGAATGCGAGCTCGATTACTCCATTCGCGACAACGTAATGACGATCTTGCACACCGGCGTACCGTCCGCCGTCGGCGGCCGCGGCATCGCGGCCGAACTGACCCGATCCGCCCTGGAATATGCGCGGGCGCAGGGTTGGAAGGTCGTCCCCCTGTGCTCATACGCCGCCGTCTACTTTCGCCGGCATCCCGAGTACACGCCGCTGCTCGCCTGAACGATGCCGTAAAGGCGTGGGGACCGTGGCACGCAGATCCGACGCGCCGGCGGCCGCCGGCGCCTGCGGGATCGGACACGCGAATGGCTAGCGGCTGACACGCGCGATCTAAACTGCCGGTTCTCATTCATTGGAGACCGTCGCGGTGCACAGCCCTTCTCTTCCTTGCCCCTGTGGTAGCGGTATTGTCTACGGGCGTTGTTGCGGCCCTTGGCATCATGGCCCCCAGCATCTGCAGGCGCCCGACGCCGAAAGACTGATGCGGTCGCGGTACAGCGCGTATGTCCTGAATCTGCTGGACTACCTGCGCGACACATGGCACCCCACGACCCGGCCAGCGCACATCGTGCCCAACCCGCCAGACTGGAAATGGCTCGGCTTGCGGGTGAAACGCCATACGGTGCTGGATGACAGGCACGCCGAAGTGGAGTTCGTGGCGCGCGGCCGCTCCGGCGGCAAAGGGCAACGCCTGCATGAAGTCAGCCGCTTCCTGCGCGAGGACGGCCGCTGGTTCTATGTGGACGGCGACGTTAGCTGAAGCAAGCGTCGCGGTCCGGGCCTGGGGCCGGACAGGGTTGCAGGCGTGCAGGCTGCGGCGCGACGGGCGCGTTGGAGGATGGGCGCGCACAAAGACAAAACCCCGCCGGAAGCCGGCGGGGTTTTGCGGGATAAGAGCCTGACGATGACCTACTTTCACAGACGTCCGTCCACTATCATCGGCGCGAAGGCGTTTCACTGTCCTGTTCGGGATGGGAAGGAGTGGGACCACCTTGCTATGGTCGTCAGGCGTAAAGGGTTGCGCGGTGCGGGGTCCTTGTGGGGCCGGGTAAGGTCCGGGCCTTTCGGGGGTCGCGCCACGCCAATCTGGTTAAAGCACGCGCGGCGTCGCAGGCGACGTCGCGGCGAGGGTATTGGGGTTTGGATGGGTTGGACTGCAGGGCAGCGCTGCCTGTTCGGGGCAGGTGCTGCCGGCACAGTGGGCAAGCATCATGGCTATGCAAGCCGGTGTTTGCTTGGGATGGGTGTTGCAACCATCAGGGTTATAGGATCAAGCCGCACGGGCAATTAGTATCGGTTAGCTTAACGCATTACTGCGCTTCCACACCCGACCTATCAACGTCCTGGTCTTGAACGACCCTTCAGGGGGCTCGAGGCCCCGGGATACCTAATCTTCAGACGAGTTTCCCGCTTAGATGCCTTCAGCGGTTATCTCTTCCGTACATAGCTACCCGGCAATGCCATTGGCATGACAACCGGTACACCAGAGGTACGTCCACTCCGGTCCTCTCGTACTAGGAGCAGGCTCCGTCAAGTATCCAACGCCCACGGCAGATAGGGACCAAACTGTCTCACGACGTTTTAAACCCAGCTCACGTACCTCTTTAAATGGCGAACAGCCATACCCTTGGGACCGGCTACAGCCCCAGGATGAGATGAGCCGACATCGAGGTGCCAAACACCGCCGTCGATATGAACTCTTGGGCGGTATCAGCCTGTTATCCCCAGAGTACCTTTTATCCGTTGAGCGATGGCCCTTCCATTCAGAACCACCGGATCACTATGTCCTGCTTTCGCACCTGTTCGACTTGTCAGTCTCACAGTCAAGCACGCTTATGCCATTGCACTATCAGCACGATTTCCGACCGTACCTAGCGTACCTTCGAACTCCTCCGTTACGCTTTGGGAGGAGACCGCCCCAGTCAAACTGCCCACCATGCACTGTCCCCAACCCGGATAACGGGCCAAGGTTAGAACCGCAAACAGACCAGGGTGGTATTTCAAGGTCGGCTCCACCGAATCTGGCGACTCGGTTTCCGCGCCTCCCACCTATCCTACACAGGCCGGTTCACAGTCCAATGCAAAGCTACAGTAAAGGTTCATGGGGTCTTTCCGTCTAGCCGCGGGTAGATTGCATCATCACAAACACTTCAACTTCGCTGAGTCTCGGGAGGAGACAGTGTGGCCATCGTTACGCCATTCGTGCAGGTCGGAACTTACCCGACAAGGAATTTCGCTACCTTAGGACCGTTATAGTTACGGCCGCCGTTTACCGGGGCTTCGATCAAGAGCTTGCACCCCATCACTTAACCTTCCGGCACCGGGCAGGCGTCACACCCTATACGTCGACTTTCGTCTTTGCAGAGTGCTGTGTTTTTAATAAACAGTCGCAGCCACCGATTCTCTGCGACCCCATCATGCTCGGCGCGCAGGCGCCTCACACTACCGGGGCATACCTTCTCCCGAAGTTACGGTATCAATTTGCCGAGTTCCTTCTCCCGAGTTCTCTCAAGCGCCTTGGAATATTCATCCCGTCCACCTGTGTCGGTTTGCGGTACGGTCTCGTACAGCTGAAGCTTAGAGGCTTTTCCTGGAACCCCTTCCAATCACTTCGCGAGCCTTGCTCGCTCGTGCCACACCCTTGAGTCACGCGCCCGGATTTGCCTAAGCGCCCTCTCCAATGCAGCAACAGGGACTTCCAACACCCTGATGATTTTCCGCGATCCGTCCCCCCATCGCACTGTACGACGGTGCTGGAATATTAACCAGCTTCCCATCAGCTACGCATCTCTGCCTCGCCTTAGGGGCCGACTCACCCTGCGCCGATGAACGTTGCGCAGGAAACCTTGGACTTACGGCGAGGGGGCTTTTCACCCCCTTTATCGCTACTCATGTCAGCATTCGCACTTCTGATACCTCCAGCAACCCTTACGAGTCACCTTCACAGGCTTACAGAACGCTCTCCTACCGCGTGTACCAAAGTACACACCCGCAGCTTCGGTTTACCGCTTAGCCCCGTTACATCTTCCGCGCAGGACGACTCGATCAGTGAGCTATTACGCTTTCTTTAAAGGATGGCTGCTTCTAAGCCAACCTCCTGACTGTCTAAGCCTTCCCACTTCGTTTCCCACTTAGCGGTAATTGGGGACCTTAGCTGGCGGTCTGGGTTGTTTCCCTCTTGAGTCCGGACGTTAGCACCCGGTGCTCTGTCTCCCAAGCTGGACTTGCGGGTATTCGGAGTTTGCCATGGTTTGGTAAGTCGCCATGACCCCCTAGCCATAACAGTGCTCTACCCCCCGCAGTCATACTTGAGGCACTACCTAAATAGTTTTCGGAGAGAACCAGCTATTTCCAGATTTGTTTAGCCTTTCACCCCTATCCACAGCTCATCCCCTAGTTTTTCAACACTAGTGGGTTCGGTCCTCCAGCACGTGTTACCGTGCCTTCAACCTGGCCATGGATAGATCATCTGGTTTCGGGTCTACACCCAGCGACTGAATCGCCCTATTCGGACTCGCTTTCGCTACGCCTTCCCTATCCGGTTAAGCTCGCCACTGAATGTAAGTCGCTGACCCATTATACAAAAGGTACGCCGTCACCCCTTGCGAGGCTCCGACTGTTTGTATGCATACGGTTTCAGGATCTATTTCACTCCCCTTCCGGGGTTCTTTTCGCCTTTCCCTCACGGTACTGGTTCACTATCGGTCGATCACGAGTATTTAGCCTTGGAGGATGGTCCCCCCATCTTCAAACAGGATTTCACGTGTCCCGCCCTACTTCTCTTACGCTTAGTTCCACACACAGAATTTCGCCTACAGGGCTATCACCTGCTACGGCCGGGCTTTCCATCCCGTTCGGCTATCCTGCGTGCTAAATCGTAAAGGCTCTTCCGATTTCGCTCGCCACTACTTTCGGAATCTCGGTTGATTTCTTTTCCTCGAGCTACTGAGATGTTTCAGTTCACCCGGTTCGCCTCCTGAACCTATGGATTCAGTTCAGGATACCGCCTTGCGGCAGTGGGTTTCCCCATTCGGACATCTGCGGATCAATGCTTGTTTGCCAGCTCCCCGCAGCTTTTCGCAGGCTACAACGTCCTTCATCGCCTGTGATCGCCAAGGCATCCACCATATGCACTTAGTCGCTTGATCCTATAACGCTAATGGCTATAAAACCTTCCTAGCAACCGTCTTGCTACTGACATGATGCTTTGCGCATTTGTGCCGTTCACCCTCAATTCACTTGAGTTTGAACTAATCATGCAATCACAACCCGTATCCAACGGCGCATCAAACAACAATGCACCGCCAATACTTCTCGTTGTGCTTCTTCCAGATTGTTAAAGAACGAATAAACCGATAAACCGTCGGGCCAAAAAACCCAACGCTCAACACCGCACGCGGCACTGACCGTTAGACTCTCGAACGCGGATCCCCTTTCCAAACCACTGTCCAACCCACTTCGCCAAGCAAAAAACCCAGGAAAATGGTGGAGGTGAACGGGATCGAACCGATGACATCCTGCTTGCAAAGCAGGCGCTCTCCCAGCTGAGCTACACCCCCAGTCTAACTTGGTGGGTCTGGTTGGATTCGAACCAACGACCCCCGCCTTATCAAGACGGTGCTCTAACCGACTGAGCTACAGACCCAATTCGCATCGGATCCGCTTGCTGACCCCCGAAGACGCGCACCAACACCCGCGCCCCCAAGGCATCACCGATCCAGTCTATCCAACAACCGATAAGTGTGGCCGCTTGCAAAACCAAGACGCGCGCTCTGAAAGGAGGTGATCCAGCCGCACCTTCCGATACGGCTACCTTGTTACGACTTCACCCCAGTCATGAATCCTACCGTGGTAATCGCCCTCCTTGCGGTTAGGCTAACTACTTCTGGTAAAACCCACTCCCATGGTGTGACGGGCGGTGTGTACAAGACCCGGGAACGTATTCACCGCGACATGCTGATCCGCGATTACTAGCGATTCCGACTTCACGCAGTCGAGTTGCAGACTGCGATCCGGACTACGATCGGGTTTCTGGGATTGGCTCCCCCTCGCGGGTTGGCGACCCTCTGTCCCGACCATTGTATGACGTGTGAAGCCCTACCCATAAGGGCCATGAGGACTTGACGTCATCCCCACCTTCCTCCGGTTTGTCACCGGCAGTCTCATTAGAGTGCCCTTTCGTAGCAACTAATGACAAGGGTTGCGCTCGTTGCGGGACTTAACCCAACATCTCACGACACGAGCTGACGACAGCCATGCAGCACCTGTGTTCCGGTTCTCTTGCGAGCACTCCCAAATCTCTTCGGGATTCCAGACATGTCAAGGGTAGGTAAGGTTTTTCGCGTTGCATCGAATTAATCCACATCATCCACCGCTTGTGCGGGTCCCCGTCAATTCCTTTGAGTTTTAATCTTGCGACCGTACTCCCCAGGCGGTCAACTTCACGCGTTAGCTGCGCTACCAAGGCCCGAAGGCCCCAACAGCTAGTTGACATCGTTTAGGGCGTGGACTACCAGGGTATCTAATCCTGTTTGCTCCCCACGCTTTCGTGCATGAGCGTCAGTGTTATCCCAGGGGGCTGCCTTCGCCATCGGTGTTCCTCCACATATCTACGCATTTCACTGCTACACGTGGAATTCCACCCCCCTCTGACACACTCTAGCCCGGTAGTTAAAAATGCAGTTCCAAGGTTAAGCCCTGGGATTTCACATCTTTCTTTCCGAACCGCCTGCGCACGCTTTACGCCCAGTAATTCCGATTAACGCTTGCACCCTACGTATTACCGCGGCTGCTGGCACGTAGTTAGCCGGTGCTTATTCTGCAGGTACCGTCAGGTGCGCCAGGTATTAGCCGGCGCCGTTTCTTTCCTGCCAAAAGTGCTTTACAACCCGAAGGCCTTCATCGCACACGCGGGATGGCTGGATCAGGGTTGCCCCCATTGTCCAAAATTCCCCACTGCTGCCTCCCGTAGGAGTCTGGGCCGTGTCTCAGTCCCAGTGTGGCTGGTCGTCCTCTCAAACCAGCTACGGATCGTCGCCTTGGTGAGCCGTTACCCCACCAACTAGCTAATCCGATATCGGCCGCTCCAATAGTGCGAGGTCCGAAGATCCCCCGCTTTCCCCCTCAGGGCGTATGCGGTATTAGCTACGCTTTCGCGTAGTTATCCCCCGCTACTGGGCACGTTCCGATACATTACTCACCCGTTCGCCACTCGCCGCCAGACCGAAGTCCGCGCTGCCGTTCGACTTGCATGTGTAAGGCATCCCGCCAGCGTTCAATCTGAGCCAGGATCAAACTCTTCAGTTCAATCTCTGTTCGTACGAATCCCGCGCCACCCCCATTACAGGAACAGCCACCGGATTCGTCTTTCGCTTAGCGCTCTCAAAGGAAGTGAGAACCCAGACAGATTGCTCTGCCTGATTCAAACTTACTTCTGTGAGCACTTGATTTCTTCGGCCCCGCCCGGCTCACTCAACCCCAGGACTCGCGTCCCGGCATCTTGCTCGCCAAGCAGGTGCGCCTCAGTCTTATCAAGCGCCCACACTTATCGGTTGTTTCGTTTTTAAAGAACAAGCTCTACCACCACACGCCGCGCCGTGTCACCACGCCTTGGCTCACTTCGCCGCATCCGCTTGCCGGGTCGCTTTCGCTTGCCGGGCCGTCGCTTCGTTTCCGTCGCGTCGTTTGCGTCGTTGCTGTGTCAGCAGCAGAGAAACGAGATTATGAAGAAGTTTTTTTTGGCTGTCAAATCGAAGCGTCGCTTCTTTTTTTTCTGCCGGCGCTTCACGCACTCGTCTTCGCCGCAAGCGGGACACGGTGGAGCACCGCGAACAGCGAAGGGGCGCGACTATAGCACACTGCCGGCGAACGTGCCGCGTTTCAGATCGATGTAGGCGCGCAGCGGCCACAATGGCACTCCGATGGATTTGCCGCCCGCCCTGCCCCGCCGCTCCGCCATGCCGCTGCGCCGGGCAGGACCCGCCGGGCACTGGAGAGCCGCGATGACCACGTCCCGTTTGCCTCGTGTTCCCCTGCTGGAACCCGCGCAAATGAGCCCCGAACAGAAGCGCATTCATGACGTCATTGCGTCCGGGCCGCGCGGACAGGTGCGCGGCCCATTGGCAGTGTGGCTGCATCGGCCCGCGATGGCGGAACACGCGCAGGCCCTGGGGCAGTATTGCCGCTATGAGACGAGCCTGCCCACGCGCCTATCGGAATGGGCGATCCTGATCCTCGCGCGCCACTGGCGCTCCGAATATGAATGGTGGGCGCACAAGCCGCTGGCGATCAAGGCCGGGGTTGCGCCGGCGATGATCGAAGCGCTACGCGACGGCAAACCGGTGCCGTATTCGCATGACGATGAGGCGCTCATCCATGAATTCCTGGACGTGCTGCACGAGACACGGCGCATTCCCCAGGATTTGTACGATCGCATCGTGCATCGATTGGGCGAAGCGGGCGTCATCGACCTGGTCAGCATTGCCGGCTACTACACGCTGATCGCCATGACGCTGGGCGCCTTCGACATCCAGCCGCCCGATGGAGTGGAAACGGAGCTGGATGGGCACGGTCCGGCTTGACCGGCGTCTGCCGCCCGTCCCCTTTCGTCGCGGCTCCACCGGCACAAATCCCTACCAGTTGGGGAACAGGTAGATGTCGAACGCCCGGATCCGTTCGTATTCCTGGCGCGCCTCGGCGTCTGCCATGACTTCGGGCGGCAGCCCCATTTGGCGCATCTCAGCGATGGACACCCCGTCGAGGGACAGCCGCGTCTCGCCGCTCTCCGCCCGCAAGACGCCTTTCCAGGCCGCCCCCAGTTTTGCCGCCAGGTGACGCCAGACCGTGGCCTGCCCGGCCTCTGCGCCGGTCGCGACCGTGGGGAGGGATGAAGTGTCGGACATGGGTGTCTCCTTGTTCGAAAAGTTGGATCGGGAAAGTGGCCACGGCCGAGAAAGTCACGTCACCACGGACGTACGTTCCCGGTATCGGTCCGACTTTCGGCGCGCATCTCAACCGCCGGGCATTGGGCCAAGGAGCCACTTCAACGACGGCCGCGCGTCTGGATGCTTGCTGTGCAAGTTATCCGACCAACATCCGAGAAGGAAACGCTATATTCTTGCCATTTTGGTCAGTTTTTCTTACCAAGATGCCACGGCTTCCCTTGAACACGTTGCCGGTATTCCGCGCCGTCGCGGAGAAACAGAATCTGCGCGCGGCAGCGGATGCGCTGCATTTGACGCACAGTGCCGTCAGTCAGCAGATACGGCTGCTTGAGTCGCGGCTGGGACACCCCTTGTTCGACCGCCGTGGGCGCCGGGTCGTATTGAACCGCGCGGGGGCCGCCCTGTTGAGCAGCGTGCAGCGGGCCTTTGCGGTACTAGATGAAGGCGTGCTAACCGCCGCCGCCGCGGCCGGGGCGCTGGAGCAGCGCCTGCGCATCAGCGTCCTGCCTTCATTTGCACAACGCTGGCTGCTGCCGCGTATGACGGGATGGCGGCAGCGGCATCCGGAACTCGCCCTGGAAATCGAGACCTCGCAACAGGTCGTGGACTTGCAGCGCGAGGGATTCCACGCCGCCGTGCGGCAAGGGCTTGGCGACTGGCCGGGCCTGGTGGCGGAACGGCTGTTCAACGAATCGATGTCGATGATCGTGGTAGCCAGTCCGGCCATGGCGGGACGGCTTGCGGACGCCCCGCCGGCGACTTTTCTGGAGGAGCCGCTGCTGGGCGAAGCGGGCTTGTGGCAAGCCTGGTTCGGGGCCGCCGGCATAACACGCGAAGTCACGCCCGTGGCCGTGTTCAACGACGCCGCGCTGCTGCTTTCCGCGGCGGAACAGGGACTGGGGCTCGCTGTCGCCAGGGAGCTGCTGGCCGCGGATGCCTTACGGGACGGAAGGCTGGTACGGCTTTCCCCCATCTCCATCGAGTACGAAGGCGCCCGCGGCTATCACCTGGTCTATCCGCCGGCGCTACGCGACTGGGCGCCCCTCGCGGCGCTGCGCAATTGGATCCGCGATGAACTGGAACAATCGCAACGAGCCTTGCATGAGCGGCCGGCGGCCGCCTGACGCCGCCGGCCGGTCTTCACGAAGAAAGGGCCGGATACGTCATGCGGCGTCCAATTCCGGATAGTGACGGAAAATCCCGTCTCCGTACGGCAAGCGACGATCGCTATTCAGATAAGCCTGCAGTTCAGGCAGCGCCGCTACCCGCTCGTGCAACCGCATCACCTTGGGATACTGGCCCGCCAAGGTGGCCATGCGCCGCGGAAAGGCGAAACGCAGGCCGTCGATCAGCTGAAAAAGTGAGAGATCGGCATAGGTCCAGCGATCGCCGCCCGCCAGCCACAGACCTTCATGGACGAGAATCCGCTCGAACCAGCCCATGAACTTCGGGATGCGCTCTTCCCTGAAGTGGCGGGCGCGGCGCGCCGCTTCCTTCTTCTGGTCCTCGTAATAGAGGCTGTTGGCGATGGGATGATGAACATCGTGGGCCTCGGCGACCAGGTCGGCGATGGTCAACTGGATCTGATGCACCCACAAGCGCCCCGCCGGGTCCTGCGGGGCAAGTCCGTGCCGTTCGCCCAGAAACAGCAGAATGTTTGCCGTCTGCCCGATGGTCATGCCTTCACTGGTGACCAGGTAGGGTGGCGCGAACGGCGGATGCACGTCGCGCGCCTTCATGTCGCGCGCAAGGGCCTCGTCCCCGCCCGGCTCGCGCGCACGGTCGCGATAGGCGATGCCGGCCGCTTCCAGCGCCAGGCGAACGAACTCGCCGCGTCCCGGAATGCCGTCCCAATACCAAAGGTCGTAAGTCATTGCTGCGTCTCCCGTCGAAAGGCGACGTTCAGCAACCGTTGTACCCATCCTTCCCGCGCCGTCCAAATCCGCCGTGCTGCACATAACTTTTGTTGCAGCGCCCACCGTTTCGGCGCGGTATGCTGCCGCGTCTTCGACCTTGCTCGAGCCCGATGCATTCTTCTTCTTTTCGCGCGCTTGCGGCCGCCGGCGCCGCCCCGCGCCGCCTGGCGCTTTCCTCACCCCTTTCATTCGCCCCTATCCGACTCGCGTTCGCGCTGATGCTCGCGTTGTGCCTGGCCCTGGGAACGGCAACCGCCCAGGCGCAAGCGCCCGCCACCCACCAGGAAGTGGACAAGGCGCTGGACGCCGCGCGCAAGGATATGGAGGCGCTGCGCAAAAACCTCTCGGAACAGACCGACGACGCCGAGCTGCTGCGCCGGCGCGCCGCCGCGCTGGACATCCAGGCGAAGGCGGACGCCATCGCCGAGAAATTGACGCCGGTCCTGACATCCGTGCAGGCGCGGCTGACCGAGCTTGGTCCTGCTGCGGACACGGGCAAGGAGGCGCACGACGTGGCGGCGCAGCGCGCCGACCTGGAGAAGACCCGGTCCACCCTGGACGCGCAGATCAAGCTGGCCCGGCTGCTTTCCGTGGAAGGCGTGCAGACGGCGGAAATGGTGTCCACGATGCGGCGCTCCCAGTTCCAGGCACGGCTCGGTGAACGGCGCGCATCGATCCTGAGCACGGCATTCTGGTCGGACTTCGGCGACGATCTGCCGCGCGACACGAGCCGGCTGCAGACGCTGGGCGACGAGCTGGCAGCGGCCATCCGGGGAACGCCCGGGTGGGTCTGGACCATCCTGGTGTTGTTGTCGGCGGTGGTTATCGGCGCCGCGGTGGCAGCCAGCCGATTGATCCGCCGTTTCACCGCGGCGCGCGTGCCAGCCGGACGGCTGCGGCGATCCTTCCAGGCCTTGTTCATCGTGCTGGTGGCGACCTTGGCGCCCGGGCTGATCGGCCAATTCCTGGCGGTGGGCCTGGACTGGCAGGGGCAACTGGCGGAAGACACGCAGTCGCTTGTCGAAGGGTTCGCCGGCATCCTGTGCCTGGGCGGCTTCGTCACGGGCCTGGGACTGGCCCTGCTGTCGCCCTCGCGGCCATCGTGGCGTCTGCCGCCCGTGCCCGATCCGGTGGCGGAGAAAATGCGCTGGTTCCCCACCACGCTGGGTCCGCTGGTCGTCGTCATCTGGCTGCTGGAACGCCTGCCCGTCGTGCTGAACGCCAGCCTCAGCACCACCATCGCACTGAACTGCCTGGTTACGGTGCTGCTGGTCGTCATCGCCGCGGCCGGACTCGTCCGCGCAGAGCGCGTGCGCCGCGCAGCCCTGCGCGATCCCGAGACGGGGCAGGCGCCGCCCCGCCAGCTCTGGCTGGTCATTACGGTGGGCCTGCTTTGGATCGTGCTTGGCGTCGCCGTGCTCGCCATGTTGACCGGCTATGTGGCCTTCGGCAATTTCGCGGCCAAGCAGGTGGTGTGGACGGTGATCGTGCTGAGCTCGGCGTATCTGCTGAGCGTGCTCATCGACGATTTCTTCATGACCCTGCTCGGCGCATCGCACCGCGACGACGACGCCCAGGAGCGCGGACAGGAACCGCGCATACGGGACCAGGCCGCCGTGCTGTTGTCCGGCATGGCTCGCGTGCTTATCGGCGTGGTCGCCTTCGTAATGGTGCTCGGCCAGTTTGCCGAAGGGCCGGTTGAGCTGGTGCAGCGCGCGGAACAATTGCTCAACGGCCTGACGGTGGGCCAGGTGCAACTGCGGCCCGCGGCCATCCTGCAGTGTTTCATCGTGCTGGCCGTTGGCCTGCTCGCAGTGCGCATCCTGAAGCGCTGGCTGAAGGCGCGCTATCTGCCGACGACCACGCTGGATCCCGGCATGCAATCGTCGGCGACGACCCTGTTCGGCTATCTCGGCGTGGTGGTTGCCGTTGCACTGGCGCTGTCGGCGCTGGGCATCGGCCTGGAACGCCTGGCCTGGGTGGCGAGCGCGCTGTCGGTCGGCATCGGTTTCGGCCTGCAGGCGGTGGTGCAGAACTTCGTTTCCGGCCTGATCCTGCTGGCCGAACGGCCGGTCAAGGTGGGCGACTGGGTGTCGCTGGGCGGCGTGGAAGGCGATATCCGCCGCATCAACGTGCGCGCCACCGAAATCCAGATGGGCGACCGGTCCACGGTCATCGTGCCGAACTCCGAGTTCATCACCAAGACCGTGCGCAATGTGACGCACGCCAACCCGCTTGGCCTGGTGCAGATCAAGCTGCCCATGCCCCTGGGTACGGATGCGGCGCGGGCACGGGAAATCATTCTGGCCGCCTTCAAGGACCACCCCGATATTCTGGAGACGCCGGCGCCGAACGTATTTTTGGATGGCATCGACAACAGCAACCTCGTTTTCAATGCCACCGGGTATGTCGGGTCCCCGCGCCAGTCCTATTCGACGCGAAGCGCGCTGCTATTCGAGGTGCTGGAGCGCCTGTCGGCCGCCGATATTTCGCTCGGCAAGCCGCCGACCATGCTGGTGAGCGCGGACAAACCCATCCTTCCCCGTCCGGCAGGCGACGGCCGGACGCCTCCCGAAGCGGGGCCGGCTTCCTAGAACGGCCAGAAGCCGCCGTCCAGGTCGTCCTTGCATGCCGCGTATTGCTGGCGAAAACGGTCGGCGCGCGCCTGCACCTTGCGCGCGACGCCGAGGAGCCAGCCTTTGCCGCGGTAGCTTTTGGCGCGGTAGCCGGTCCAGCCTTCGTGATAGTTCAGATATTGGCCGTAGGCGTCCCACTTCGATACGCCGTTGAGCTTCTGGGTCTTGTCGATGTACCAGCCCATGAAATCCATGGCGTCGTCGAAATCGTCGCGGCTGGCGAACCACCGGTTGTTCTGCCGAACGTAGTCGTCCCAGGTCTCGTCCTTGATCTGCGCATAGCCGTAGGCGGAGCTGACCCGGCCCCAGGGAATGAAGCCGAGCAGGTAGACGCGCGGCGGCCGGGCGTCGTGGCGGAAGCTCGACTCCTGATACAGGATGGCGAACGGCACCTGGACCGGCACGCCCCATTTCTTTTGGACGTCCAGGGCGGCTTCGTACCAGTCGTCCTTTTCCCGGAAGATCGCGCAGATGTCGTCCGGGTTGCGCGGCGGCGACGTCGCGCAACCTGCCAGCCAGCTCAGCGGCAGAAAACTAAGTACGGCGGCGATGAGGCGGCGACAGCGGGGACGCATGCGAGGGAAGGCGATCACGAATGCGCCGCGGGCCGAAACGGGAATGCGCCGGCATGGCGGGTTGCGCGGGCATCGTGGCGGGCCGGTTGGCGCTGCCGCTTCCGCGTGCGGAATGAAGCTGTCATGCGGGTCCTCGTCGTGAGCAGGCGTAACGATAATCCGATCGGCGGCCTCCTGTCTCGGCGCGCCGGCGTAGTCTTATATAAGATATAAGACGTCTTGCGCGGCGGGGGGGCGGACCACTACAATCGCGGCCGACATTCCCCCAACAACGACCAGGGCATCTCATGCTAGCTACCTATCGCCAACACGTCGCCGAACGGGCGGCTTTGGGCGTTCCCCCGCTCCCCCTGTCGGCGCAGCAGACCGCCGACCTGATCGAACTGCTGAAGGCGCCGCCCGCCGGCGAAGAAGCCTTTTTGCTGGAACTGATCACGCACCGCGTCCCGGCAGGCGTGGATGATGCCGCCAAGGTCAAGGCGTCGTACCTGGCGGCCGTGGCGCTGGGCAAGGAATCGTGTCCGCTGATCGATCGCGCGAAGGCGACGCAGCTGCTGGGCACCATGCTGGGCGGCTACAACATCAGCGCGCTGATCGAGCTGCTGGACGACGCCCAGGTGGGCACGATCGCCGCGGACGGCCTGAAGAAGACCCTGCTGATGTTCGACGCCTTCCACGATGTCAAGGACAAAGCCGACAAGGGCAACGCCAACGCCAAGGCCGTGCTGCAGAGCTGGGCCGATGCGGAGTGGTTCACCTCCCGTCCGGAAGTGCCCCAAAGCCTGACGCTGACGGTGTTCAAGGTGACCGGCGAGACCAACACCGACGACCTGTCCCCCGCGCCCGACGCCTGGAGCCGCCCGGACATCCCGCTGCACGCGCTGGCCATGCTGAAGAATCCGCGCCCGGGCATCGAACCGGACGAGCCCGGCAAGGTCGGCCCCATCAAGTTCCTGAATCAGCTCAAGGAAAAGGGCCATTTGGTCGCCTACGTCGGCGACGTGGTCGGCACGGGGTCCTCGCGCAAGTCGGCCACCAATTCGGTGCTGTGGTTCACGGGCCAGGACATCCCCTACGTGCCCAACAAGCGCTTCGGCGGCGTCTGCCTTGGTGGCAAGATTGCCCCCATTTTCTACAACACGATGGAAGACGCGGGCGCGCTGCCCATCGAGCTCGACGTGTCGCAGATGAACATGGGCGACGTCATCGAGCTGCGCCCCTATGAGGGCAAGGCGCTGAAGGACGGCAAGGTCATCGCCGAATTCAAAGTGAAGTCCGACGTCCTGTTCGACGAAGTGCGCGCCGGCGGCCGCATTCCGCTGATCATCGGCCGCGGCCTGACCGCCAAGGCGCGCGAAGCGCTGGGCCTGCCGCCCTCCACCCTGTTCCGCCTGCCTGTCAGCCCGGCCGACAGCGGCAAGGGCTACACCCTGGCCCAGAAGATGGTCGGCCGCGCCTGCGGTTTGCCCGAAGGCAAGGGCGTGCGTCCCGGCACGTACTGCGAGCCGCGCATGACCTCCGTGGGCAGCCAGGACACCACCGGCACCATGACGCGCGACGAGCTGAAGGACCTGGCCTGCCTGGGATTCTCGGCCGACCTGGTGATGCAGTCGTTCTGCCACACCGCCGCCTACCCGAAGCCCGTGGACGTGAAGACGCACCACACCTTGCCGCAGTTCATGAGCACGCGCGGCGGCATTTCGCTCAAGCCGGGCGACGGCGTGATCCACTCCTGGCTGAACCGCATGCTGCTGCCGGACACCGTCGGCACCGGCGGAGATTCGCATACGCGCTTCCCCATCGGCATTTCCTTCCCCGCAGGGTCCGGGCTGGTGGCCTTCGCCGCTGCCACCGGCGTGATGCCGCTGGACATGCCGGAGTCCGTGCTGGTCCGATTCAAGGGCAAGATGCAGCCCGGCGTGACGCTGCGCGACCTGGTCAACGCGATTCCGCTGTACGCGATCAAGCAAGGCCTGCTGACCGTCGAAAAGCAGAACAAGAAGAACATCTTCTCCGGCCGCATCCTGGAAATCGAAGGCTTGCCCGACCTGAAATGCGAGCAGGCCTTCGAACTCTCGGATGCGTCGGCCGAACGTTCCGCCGCAGCCTGCACGGTGCGGCTGAACAAAGAGCCGATCATCGAGTACATCAACAGCAACATCGTCATGCTGAAGTGGCTGATCGCCAATGGCTACGAGGATGAGCGTTCCATCCGCCGCCGTATCCAGGCGATGGAAGCGTGGCTGGCGAATCCCCAATTGCTGGAGCCGGACGCCGACGCCGAGTACGCGGCTGTGATCGAGATCGACCTGGCGGAAATCACCGAACCCATCGTGGCCTGCCCCAACGACCCTGACGACGTGAAGACGCTGTCGGACGTGGCCGGCGCGAAGATCGACGAAGTCTTCATCGGCAGCTGCATGACGAATATCGGCCACTTCCGCGCGGCGTCCAAGCTGCTGGAAGGCAAGCGCGATATTCCCGTCAAGCTGTGGGTGGCGCCGCCGACCAAGATGGACGCCCGCCAACTGACCGAGGAAGGCCATTACGGCGTTTTCGGCAGCGCCGGCGCGCGCACGGAAATGCCGGGCTGCTCGCTGTGCATGGGCAACCAGGCACAGGTGCGCGAGGGCGCGACCGTCATGTCGACCAGCACCCGCAACTTCCCGAACCGTCTGGGCAAGAACACGAATGTGTATCTGGGTTCTGCCGAACTGGCCGCCATCTGCTCCAAGCTGGGCCGCATCCCGACCCGCGAGGAATACATGGCGGAGATCGGCGTCGTCAACCAGAACGGCGACAAGATCTACCAGTATCTGAACTTCGACAAGATCGAGGACTACAAGGACGTCGCCGACGTCGTGGAAGTCTGATCGGCCTGGCGCGGACTTTTCCGCGCCGAGGACAAAACCCCGCTTCGGCGGGGTTTTGTCTTTTGGGGCGATCGCGCCGCCGGCAATCGTTCGCGCCCGCGGCGCGCGTGGCGGCGCCTATGCGGCGCTGAGCGGCGTACGGCCCCTGAGGACCCTGGAGCCTACCACCCCGTTGCGCTGTGACAATATATTAATGATAATGCGAACAGTTCGCATTAATTGAGCCAATTTCGTTCAGCGCCGATCGCCATAGCGGATGTTGCTTCGACCCTCGCCGGTCTGCCGGCCCGCATCGCGCCGGCGCGCGCGTCCGCCTTCCAGGAACCCCTATGCCTTTCGCATCTCCAGAACGCCCCGGTTCGTCGGAACCCGCATTGTCCGCACCCCGCCCCCTGCCGCCGATCTCCGGGGCGCTGGCTCTGCGGCTGGCCATGGCCGGCCTGGCCGCTAGCGCGGCATCGGCGCCCGCCGGCACATGGGCGCAATCGGCCGGCACGCCACCGTCTTCGCCGCCTGCCGCCGTCGGCCAGGCATCGGGATCGGGCGCGGCGCCGGTAACCACCCTGGCGCCGGTATCGGTGACCGGCACGGTGGAGACCGAAGGCGACGTACTGCCGCCCACCTATGCGGGCGGCCAGGTAGCCAAGGGCGCACGCCTGGGCGTGCTGGGAGAACAAGATGCGGCCAACGTGCCGTTCAGCGTCACCAGCTTCACTTCGCAACTGGTGGAAGACCAGCAGGCACGCACGCTCGGCGACGTGCTGCGCAACGATGCGTCGGTGCAGGTGACGCGGGGCTTCGGCAACGATGCGCAGATGTTCGTGATCCGCGGTTTTCCGCTGGCGGGCGACGATATATCGTATGGCGGCTTGTTCGGCGTCATGCCGCGCCAGATCATTTCGCCGCAGGGCGCCGAACGCATCGAAATCTTCAAGGGCCCCAGTGCATTCCTGAACGGCGTGCCCGCTACCGGGTCAGGCGTGGGCGGGATGGTGAACATCGAACCCAAGCGCGCCGGCGACGACCCGCTGACGCGCGTTTCGCTGGACTACGGCACATCCTCGCAGCGCGGCGCCAGCGCCGACATCGCGCGCCGCTGGGGCGCCAGCAATCAGTTCGGCATTCGCGTCAACGCGCTGCAACGGGAAGGCGATACGGGTATCCACGACAACAGCGCCCGCATGACGTTCGGATCGGTGGGGCTGGACTACCGCGGCGAGCGCTTCCGGGCTTCGCTGGACCTGGGGTATCAGAAGCAACGCACCGACCAGGGGCGCCCCATGGTGCAGGTGTCGGGCATCGATCTGCCCGACCCCCCCTCGGCGCGCAGCAACTATGCGCAGCCGTGGACGTGGTCGATGACGGAAAACACGTTCGGCATGGTGAAAGCGGAATATGACCTGGCGGAGCGCTGGACCGCCTATGCCGCCATCGGCGGCAACCATGCACGGGAAAAAGGCTCCTATTCGAATCCGACGGTGGATGGCGATGGGGTTGGCATGGCCGGGCGCCTGGACGTGCCCTACGAATCCGACACCTACGGCATGATGGCGGGCGTGCGGGGCAAGTTCGAGACCGGCCCGCTCGCGCATTCGGTGAATGCCGCCTTCTCCAGCGTCTATCTGAAAAAGCGGTCCGCCTACACCTTCGGTTCTTCCTTCGCGACCAGCCTGGAAGACACGCCGCACGTGCCCTCGCCTTCTACCATCCTGAGCGGCGGCGACATGGACGACCCCGGCGTGACGGGACGCAACCGCATGACCGGCGTCTCGCTGTCCGACACGGTGTCGTTCCTGGACGATCGCGTGCTGCTCACCGTGGGCGCGCGTCACCAGAAGATCCGGGTCACGAACTACAGCTACACGGGCGAGGTGGACACGAAGTATGACGACTCCGCGACCTCGCCGGTCTACGGCATCGTGGTGAAACCGTGGGAGCGGGTGTCCCTGTATGCGAACCACATCGAAGGCTTGCAACCCGGGCCGACCGCGCCGTCGGGAACGGCGAACCAGGGGCAGACCTTCGCGCCGGGGAAGTCGAAGCAAAACGAAGTCGGCGTCAAGCTCGATATGGGGGACTACGGCGCGAACCTTGCATTCTTCGAAATCCGCCAGCCCTCTCCCAATGGGGTGACCGATCCCAACACGGGGATATTCGCGCCGCTGGGCAAGCAGCGCAATCAGGGCGTGGAGATGAACGTATACGGTGAGCCCGCTCGCGGCGTGCGAGTGATCGGCGGCATTGCGTTCATTGACGGCAAACTTCTGGATACCGGCGATGACACGTCGGGCAACAAGGCGCCTGGCGTGCCGAACTACAACGCAGTGCTCAATGCCGAATGGGATTTGCCATGGGTGTCCGGCCTGACGCTGCAAGGACGGGTCACGCGAACGGGTTCCCAATATCTGGATACCGCCAACGAGGTGAAAGTCAAACCCTGGACCACGGTCGATCTTGGCGTGCGCTACGCCACGAGGGTGGAGCGCCACGATGTAGTCTGGCGCCTGGGCGTGGAAAACATCGCCAACAAGCGTTACTGGACCTCGGCCTACGGCGGATACCTGATCCAGGGCGACCCGCGCACGGTGAAGCTGTCGGTCGCGGTGGATTTCTGAGCCGGCGCGGGCCGCATGTACACTCGTGGCCTGGAAGAATTGGGGCTCGCGGGCGTCGCGCCGCCTGCCATGGCAATGAAGATCGATCTATCCGCCTTGCAAATGCTGGTGGCCGCCGTCGAGGAACGCAGCCTCGCGAAAGCGGGCGAACGCGAACACCTGGTCACCTCGGCCGCCAGCAAGCGCATTTCGGAGCTGGAGCGCCAGGTCGGCACCACGCTGCTGGTGCGCCACAACCGGGGGGTGGAACCCACGCCGGCCGGCGCGGCGCTGTACCACAAGGCCAAGGCCATCCTGACCAGCGTACGCACGCTGCAGGACATGTGCGAGGAATTCTCGCCGGATGGGATCCCCAAGATACGCCTGGCGGCGAACCGCTCGGCCATCGTGCAATTCCTGCCTGCAGACATCCGCGCGTTCCAGGCCGAAAGCCCCAAGTCCCGCCTGGATCTCGTGGAAGCCTATAGCGGAGACATTCCCCGCATGGTCTCCAACCAGGAAGTGGACATCGGCATCTATCACGCGGCGGGCGCCGCGCCGGGCGTGATGTCCTATCCCTACCGCACGGACCGCGTGGTGCTGGTGGTGCCGGTCGGCCACCCCCTGTCGCAGGCGGCCGGCCTGCACCTGGACGAGGCGCGGTCCTACGATTTCCTGGGCTACTTCCCGCGCCATTCCTTCGAAGCATTCCTGGAGCTGGCCGGCCCTACCCTGACCGGCCCCTTGAACGTGAAGATCCAGGTCGCCAATTACGAAGCGCGCTGCCGCATGGTGCGCGAGGGGCTGGGCATCGCGGTCATGCCGGAATTGATCGCCGATACCTACCTTGGCTTGCTGGGACTGGTCAAGGTGCCCTTGCTGGATGAATGGGCCCGCCGCCAGTTCTACGTGTGCGCCCGCGACCGCGCCCATATGCGGATGGCGGCTGGCGATCTGTTCGATTTTCTGGTCGGAATCGGCCGGCCGGCAGCGTAGGCCGCCGGTCGCCGGTCGCCGGTCGAACGCAATGCGGCATGACCGTCCGGACACGCCGCATCCGCGGTTCGCTTATTCCCGGGCGTGCGCCCTCACGGCTTCGCGAAACCGTAAAGCCGCGCCGGATTGTCGACCAGGACCTTCGCACGGGTTGCGGCGTCCGGCATCCATTCCGTGAGAAGGTTCAACAGCAGACCGTCGTCGGGAACCTGAGGGGCCTCGTAGTAATTGATGTGCGGCCAATCGGTGCCCCATACGACCCGTTCGGCGTTGGCTTGCAACAGCGCCGTGGCGAAGGGAGCGATATCGGCAAATGGCGAGCCCTGAGCGGTGTTGCGGTCCGCCCCGGATATCTTCGTCCATGCCTTGCCCTCTGCGAGCAGCTTGCACAGGAACCGGAATCCCGGGTCTTCGACGCCGCGTGAGGCATTCATGCGCCCCATGTGGTCGACGACCAGCTCCACGCCCGGCGCCAGCAGCGCCGGCGCCAGCTCGGGCAGGTCGGGCGCGTGGATCCAGATCTGCGCATGCCAGCCGCGCGCCTTCAGGCGGGGCGCGAGGGCGATGAAGTCTTCCAGACCCACCCCGTTGCGGTAAACCGCCTTGCCGCCGTGCTTGTACAGGTTGAAGCGGGCCCCGCGCACGCCCTGTTCGGCCAGGCTGTCCAGTTCGGCATCCGAAATATCGGCCCGCACCACGACCACCGCGCGCAGCCGGTCGGGGTAGGCGCGCAAAGCCGCGAGCACATTGCGGTTGTCATCCCCCTGCGCGCTGGCCGTGACCAGCACGCCGCGGCTGAGCCCCAACCGGTCGAGGTGCGCGATAAAGCGCCCGGGCCCGTTTTCCGGGGGCGTGTAGCTGCGGTCATCCGCCAGCGGGAATTCGCGATACGGGCCGAACACGTGCGCATGCGAGTCGCACGCGCCCGGCGGCACGGGCTCGCGCACCGCGGAGATTTCGGACAAGGGCGGCAAACAGGGCTTGGTCATGTCTCCATCCTTTTCTGGCGGACGTGGATTGAGCGAAGTACGGCGAAGTCAGCGCGCGCTCTCGGGCTTGAGCACGCCTGAGGACAGCAGCGGCTGCAGCTTGGCCTCTTCCTTGGCGAAGATCTGCGCCGTCTGGTCGATGGTGGACGGCACCACTTCCGATCCGATGTTCTGCAATTGACGCTGCACCTCGGGATCGGCGACGGCCTTGGCCAGCGCCTGGTTGAGCACCTGCCGCACCGCCAGCGGCGTGCCCTTGGGGGTCATCAGCGCGGAGTAGGTCACCATCTCGAAATCGGGCTTGCCCAGTTCGGCCACGGTCGGAACGTCGGGCAGCTGCGCGACGCGCCTGGCGGAAGTAACGGCCAGCGCGTTGAGCGCGCCCGTCTGGATCTGCGGCTGCGAGCTGGTCAGCTGGTCCACCATGCCGTCCACCTGATTGCCCAGCAAATCGGCCAGCGCGGGCGCGGATCCCTTGTATGGGATGGGGTTCAGCTTGATGCCGAAGTCCTGCTCGATAAGCAGCCCCGCGATGTGGTTGGTGGTGCCGGTGCCGGAATGCGCCACCGCCAGTTCGCCGGGATGCGCCTTGGCATAGGCGATGAAACTCTTGAAGTCCTTTATGCCCTGCTTGTTCTTCGCATTGACTTCCAGCACGGAGGGCACGACCGCCAGCATGCCAACCGGATCGAAGTCGCCAAGCTTGACTTTCGTGCCGGGCACCAGCGTGGGGTTCACCACCAGCGGCACGATGGTGGTCGACAGCACGGTGTAGCCATCAGGCGCGGCGCGCGCCACATTGCCCGCGCCGATGGAGCCGCCGGCGCCGCCCAGGTTTTCGACGACGATCGACTGCTTCAGATGACGCGCCATTGCCGTCGTGATGGCGCGCGTGGTGATATCCAGGTTGCCGCCGGGAGGATAAGGAACGACCAGCCGGATAGGCTTGTCCGGGTAAGTCTGCGCGGCGGCAGAGTGCGCCCCCAGGCTCAGGGCAATAGCTATCCCCAGCGCTTTGACAGCGCCTTCGAACTTCTTCATTGACGTCTCCGTACTGCGTATGAAACTTATGCGTGCGGGCGCAGCGCGCCGCGCCGGGGCGTTGCGACGGACGCGCGCCTCCATGCGCGCCGCGTCGCCTGCGTGGGCTTTCAGGTCCGGTACGAGGGATCCAGGCGGTCGGCCAGGCGCAGCAGCGCCGGCCATTCCATCTGCCCGTAGGGGCGCCGGGTGCCCGGCTGGTATTGATTCCAGGTGGCCTCGACGACGTCCTTCGGAACCGGGTTCAGCGGCGCGTTGCAGGCCATGGCGGCGAGCTGGGCCCTGCAGGACAGCTCCAGGCGATGCATCCAATTGAAGGCTTCGCCGATGGTGCGGCCTACCGTGAGCAGGCCATGATTGCGCAGGATCAACGCTTCGTTCTGGCCGAGGTCGCGGCACAGGGATTCTTTCTCCCGCACGTCCAGCACGACGCCTTCGTAATCGTGATAGCCGATTTTCGCGAAGCGCATCGCCGTCTGGTTCAGCGGCAGCAGCCCGCAGGCCAGCGACGACACCGCCATGCCCGCCCAGGTATGCGTGTGGATGACGCAATCGACTTCCGGACGCGCCTCGTGGATGGCGCTGTGGATGACGAAGCCCGCCTTGTTCACTCCGTACGAAAGATGCGGGCCGAAATCCGGCTTGCTCAGGATGTTGCCCTGGTGGTCGATCTTCAGCAGGCTGGACGCCGTGATCTCCTCATACAGCAGTCCGTAGGCGTTGATCAGAAATGTGCCTTCCTCTCCCGGCACGCGCAGGGAAATGTGGTTGGCGATCATGTCCGACATGCCGTAGTGGGCGACCAGGCGGTAACAGGCGGCCAGGTCCACGCGGGCTTCCCATTCTTCCGGCGAGCAATGCTCTTTCATCGAGGAAATTTTCAGTTCGTGCTTCATCATGGCGATATCTCCTGGAACGGGGCCGTGGCCGTACGCTTGACGAAATGTTAGTGCCGGCGCACGCGGCCGCCTTGCCGTTTTGAGAATGCGGCGTTTCCGCTGCTTCGATGGTGCGCCGCAACGGCGCTGCATCGCGGTTGGTATCATCGCGCGGCGGCGATCCGATCCCATTCCCGGATCACCCACAGTCGCGGAGCTTTTCACCAGATGTCCATGCACCTGCTTCTTTTCAGCAATTCCCGCTCGCCCGACGGCAGCTACCTGACGCACGCGCTCGACCCCCTGCGGGCGCTCGCCGGCGAACGGCGCAAAATCCTGTTCGTGCCGTTTGCCGGCGTCACGACGAGTTGGGACGACTACACGGCAAACGTACAGAAGCGCCTCGATCCGCTGGGTTTTTCGCTCACCGGCGCGCATACCGTGGATGCGGATCAGGCCGACGCTTTCGAACTGATTCTGGTCGGCGGGGGCAACACCTTTCAGCTGGTTGCCGAATGCCGCCGGCGCGGATGGCTGCAGGCCATCCGTCAACGCGTGCGGGCGGGAACGCCGTACTCGGGCTGGAGCGCGGGCGCGAACCTGGCGTGCCCGACGCTATGCACGACCAACGACATGCCCATCGTCGACCCTGGCGGATTCGACGCGCTGGGCCTGATCGGGTTCCAGATCAACCCGCACTACACCAATGCGTTGCCGGCGGGCCACCAGGGCGAGACGCGCAACGACCGCATCGCCGAATTCCTGGTCGCCAACCCCTCCGTGACGGTGGTCGGATTGCCCGAGGGAGACTGGCTGTCCGGCGATGGGCGCCGCATGACGCTGGAGGGTCCGCACGCCGGGTGGGTGTTCCGCCAGGGGAAGGCGCCGGCGGAACTGCGCGCCGGCATGGCGGTGGACGAGGTTTGATTCCCTGGCCGTGTCCGCGCCGCGACGGCATGGACGCGGCCGAGCCGCCACGATCCGCGTTCAGCCCTTGTTGCCCAGGCCCAGGTAGCTTTCCACCACCCGCGGATTGTTCGCCAGTTCGGCCGCTGGCCCGGACAGAACGACCTCTCCGGTTTCCAGCACATAGCCCTGGTCGGCGACCTGAAGGGCGGCGCGGGCGTTCTGTTCCACCAGCAGGATGGACACCCCGCCCTCACGCAGCCGCGCGATGATGTGAAAGATTTCGCGAACGATACGTGGCGCCAGCCCCAGGCTGGGCTCGTCGAGCATAAGCAGGCGCGGCTTGGCCATGAGGGCGCGCCCGACGGCCAGCATCTGGCGCTCGCCGCCGGACAGCGTACCGGCCTGCTGCGTGCGCCGCTCCTTCAAGCGCGGAAAGAGTTCGTAGACATCCTGCATGCTCTCGCGCCATCCCGCTTCGCGCATCCGGTAGCGGCGGAAACCGCCGAGCAGCAGGTTGTCCTCCACCGACATGCTTGAGAAAAGCTCGCGCCGTTCCGGCACCAGCGACATGCCCGCGGCCACGCGGCGTTCCACTGGCCACGCCGACACGTCCTGTCCGCCCAGCCATATTCCGCCCTGCGACTGACCGGTGCTCGGCAATGCCCCCATGATGGCGTTGAGCATCGTCGACTTGCCGGCCCCGTTGGCGCCGATCACGGTCACGATGCTGCCCGCCGGCACCGACAGCGACATGGGCGCGAGCGCCGCCACCTTGCCGTAACGCACGGACAGGCCATCGGCGCGCAACAGGGCCACGGCGGAATCGGACGCCGCGCCGCGGTCCGGGGCAGCGCGGCCGGCTGTCGCCGTTTGCGCTTGCACGGAAGGAGATGCCGTCATCGTGCCTCCTCGGCCACGGCTGCCGGCGCGGCAACGTCGTCGTCCAGCCCGCCCAGATAGGCTTGCAGGACGGCGGGATTGCGCTGGATGTCGGCCGGGACGCCTTCCGCCAGTTTGGTGCCGAAATCCATCACCACGAGGTGGTTGGTCAAGCGCATGACGAAATCCATATCGTGTTCCACCAGAAGGATGCTCATGCCTTCATCGCGCAATTGCGCGAGCACCTGCGCCAGCGCCTGCTTTTCCTTGTAGCGCAGGCCGGCCGCCGGCTCGTCCAGCAGCAGCAGGATGGGGTCGCCCGCCAGCGCACGGGCGATTTCCAGGATCCGCTGCTGGCCCAATGCCAGGTTGCCGGCCTGCTCGCCCATGCAGTGGCCCAGTCCCACGCGCTCGAGCTGGATCGCCGCTTCCTGCAACAGTCGCGCCTCTGGCGCGCGGTCCAGCCGCAAGGCCCCCGCCATGACGCCCACATCGGCGCGCAGGTGCGCGCCCAGCGCGACGTTTTCCAGCACCGTCATGCCGGGCAGCAGTTGCACGTGCTGGAAAGTGCGGCCGACCCCGCGTCGCGCGATCTCGCGCGCCGGCAAGCGGTCGATGCGTTCCCCCATGAAGCGTACTTCACCCGCCGTGCACGGAAGCACGCCGGTGATCAGGTTGAACGTCGTGCTTTTGCCGGCGCCGTTCGGGCCGATCAAACCCATGATTTCGCCGGCGCGCACCGTGAACGAGATGTCATTCACCGCCACCAGACCGCCGAATGTCTTGCGTATGTCGCGCACCTCCAGCACCGGCTGTCCAGCCTGCGGGCGGGTTCGGTGCGGCAATGCGCGCGCCTGCGCGGGGCGTCCGGCCGAACGCGGACCGCCGTCCTGACGCGTCAGGCGGCGCCATCCGGCCCCCAGCAGGGGCCACACGCCATCGCGCGCGTATTGCAGCATCAGGATCAGCAAGATGCCGAAAACGATCATCTCGAAATTGCCGCTGGCGTTGAGCCATTGCGGCAACAGGTTCTGGATCTGGTCCTTCAGCACCAGGATGACGGCCGCTCCCAGCAGCGCGCCCCAGACATGGGCGGCACCGCCCACCACCGCCATGAACAGATACTCGATGCCGTAGTTCAGCCCGAACGGGCTGGGACTGACGGCGCGCTGCATATGCGCATAAAGCCAGCCGGACACGCTGCCCAGCAGCGCCGCGTAGACGAAGACGATGACTTTGTACCGTGCCGTGTTCACGCCCATGGACTCGGCCATGCCGGCGCCGTTGCGCAAGGCGCGGATGGCCCTGCCCGGGCGCGAGTCCAGCAGATTGGCCGTGGCCCAGACCGCCGCCAGCACCAGTGCCCAGATCAGGTAATAGATATGGCGCCCGCTCGCCAGCGACATGCCGAACAGGCTGAGAGGCGCGATGCCCGCGATGCCATCGTGCGCGCCCAGCGCATCCACCGTTCCGTACAGGTAGAACAAGGCGAGGCACCAGGCGATGGTTCCCAGGGGCAGATAATGCCCGGACAGGCGCAGCGTCACGGCGCCCAGCAGCCACGCCACGACGCCGGTCAGGACCAGCCCCGCCAGCAGTCCCAGCCAGGGCGACCAGCCCAGCACGGTGGTCGTCCAGGCGGTGGCATAGGCGCCGATGCCGACGAAAGCCGCCTGCCCGAACGACGTCAACCCGCTCACGCCGGTCAGCACCACCAGCCCCAGCACGACCAGGCTTGCAAGCCCGATGTAATTGAGCTGGGTAATCCAGAACTCCGGCGTGGCGCCGATGACCGGCAAGGCGGCCAGCACCGCGAGAAAGACGAACAAAGGCAGGCGCCGCACCGCCGTTCCCCTCATGGCAGCCCCCTATTCTTCCGCCTGCGCATGGCCGCCCCGCAGGGAGAGCCACAGCAGCACCGGAATGATCAGGGTGAACACGATGACTTCCTTGTACGCGCTGGCCCAGAACGACGAGAAGGCCTCCAGCAGGCCCACCAGCAATGCGCCCGCGGCGGCGGCGGGGTAGCTGGCGAGCGCGCCGATGATCGCGCCGACGAAGCCCTTCAGCCCGATCAAAAAACCCGTGTCGTAATACACGGTTGTGACCGGCGCGATCAGAACGCCGGAGACCGCCCCCATCAGCGCCGTCAGCGTGAACGTGATGCCGCCCGCCATCGTGCTGCTGATGCCGACGAGCCGGGCGCCGCGGCGATTCACCGCCGTCGCCCGCAGCGCGCGCCCGTACAGCGTCTTGCCGAAGAAAATCCACAAGGCCAGGATCAGCACCGCGCAGGTCCCGACCACGAACAGGCTTTGGCCAGACCACGCCATGACGCCCAGGTCCACCTGGCCGTCGATGAAGACCGGCGTGCGCCACCCCTCCGCGCCGAAAAACAGCAGCCCCATCCCGACCAGCACGAAGTGAACGGCCACAGACAGAATCAGCAGCACCAGCACCGACGCTTCGGCCAGGGGCTGGTACACGATGCGATAGATCATCGGCCCCATCGGCACGATCAGCAGCAGGGTCAACAGCATGTTGCGCCATAGCGGCGTATCGGGCCCCGCCAGATGCGTGGTCAGCCAATACAGCACCGCGGGCAACACAATGTTCGCCGCGAACGCCGTCGGCAACCCGGCAGCGCTGCGCGTGCGCAGCGCACGGGCCAGCGCCATCAGGAATACGACGCCGCCGAGCAAAGGCAACAGATACACCGTGCCGGGCACTTTGCCGTCCACCAGCATCGCCAGCGTCAGCGCGCCGAAGGCGACGAACTCGCCCTGCGGGATGAAGATAACGCGCGTCACCGCGAACACCAGCACCAGGGCCATGCCCAGCAGGGCGTAAATGGCCCCGCTGACAATGCCGTCCTGCAGCAGGATCAGCGCAATGGAGGAATCCATAAGACCGCCGTTACAGCCCCGGCTGGTAGACCCACTTGCCGCCCTGCACCTTCACCATGACGCGGGCGCGGTCGTCCAGGCCCGCATGATCGGCCGGACCCATGTTGAAGACGCCCTGCGAGGCAGGCAGATCCTTCACGTTTTCCAGGGCATCGCGCATGGCCTTGCGGAATTCGGGCGTGCCGGGCTGGGCCGTCTTCAACGCAACCGGAATCGCCGCCACCACAAGTTGGCCGGCATCCCACATATGGCCGCCGAAGGTGCTGACCGAGCCGGCGCCATGGGCCTTTTCATAAGCGGCGACATAGGTCAGGGCCGACCGCTTCACGGGATGGTCGTCCGGCAATTGCTCGGCGACCAGCAGCGGACCGGCGGGCAACAACATGCCTTCGCAGCCCTTGCCGCACACCCGCAGGAAGTCGCCGTTGGCCACGCCGTGCGTCTGATAGATCTGTCCGCCGTAGTTGCGCGAGCGCAGCTCTTTCTGCGGCAGCGCGGCCGGGGTGCCGGAACCGGCGATCAGCACCGCATCCGGACGGGCCGCCATGATTTTCAGGATCTGACCCGTCACGCTTGTGTCCGCACGGGCGTACTTTTCGACCGCGACAATCTTGATGCCCTTTTTCTCGGCGGCGCCCTTGATTTCCTGCAGCCAGCTATCGCCGTAGGCGTCGGAAAATCCGATGAAGCCGAGCGTCTTCACCTTGTTGTGCGCCATCGCATCCGCCAGGGCGGCGGCCATCAGCGCGTCGTTTTGCGGCGTCTTGAACGACCACTTGCGCGCCCCTTCGACCGGGTCGACGATCTTCACGCTGGCCGCCACGCTGATCATCGGCGTGCCGGTCTCTCCCGCCACGTCCACCATCGCCAGCGAGCCGGGCGTTGCCGAGGTGCCGATGACCACATCGGCCTTGTCCTCGCTGACGAACTTGCGCATGTTCTTCACCGCCTGCGTGGTGTCGGTCGCGTCGTCCAGGACGATCCATTCGATCTTCTGCCCGGCCACTTCCTGGGGCAGCAGCGCGACGGTATTGCGCTCGGGGATTCCCAGCGAGGCAGCGGGGCCGGTGCTGGAAACCGTCACGCCCACCTTGACCTGCGCATGGACCGCGAGCGGGAAGATGAGCGCCAGCGCGGCGGCCGCGATGCCTGTTTTATGTTTGGAATGCATCCTTTGTCTCCGGAAAGGGCCTGTACGGGAAGCGGGATTATAGGTTCAGGGCCGGTATCCGGCCCGCCAGGCGCGTCAGATTGCGGGGCCGCGGTCGCGGGAGAACGACCAAACCCGGCTTACCCGCTGCGATATGACCGCCGCGACCACGGCCTTGACGATGTCGGCGGGCAGGAAGACCACCATGGCAAGGGCCGCCTTGGTCAGGGTCATGCCGGTCACCACGGCCAGCCACGGTATGCCGACGGCGTACACCACGACCAGGCCCCCCGCCAGGGAGGCAAGGAAGTAGCCCGCCATGGCGACCAGCGTGGAGCGGCCGGCGCGCGCCGCCGTGCGGGCGATGGCGCCGCAGACCGCCGCGCCGAGGAACATGCCGACCAGAAAGCCGCCGGTCGGCCCGGCATAGACGCCGAGTCCCCCGCGCCCGCCCGGCAGAACGGGCAGCCCGACGGCCGCCAGAAGCAGGTACAGCCCCACCGCGGCTGCGCCCCGCACGGGCCCCAGCATGCAGCCGGCGAGCATGACGCCCAGCACCTGCAGGGTGATCGGCACCGGCAGCGCCGGCACCGGAATGGGGGGCGCAAGGCTCAAAACGACGATAAGCGCCGCAAACATCGCGACGGTAACGGTATCCCTGGTGCGCATGGCGCTCTCCTGCTCACAAAATGTAGACTGCCAACGGCTCAAGCCGCCTGCTCATATAACACCGCCGGTGAACCTGCTGCGGCCCCGCCTCGCCGGGACTATGGCCCCCGGGCATCGATGGCGTCGGCCACTTCCTCGGCGCGTTTGAGCGTGCGCACCAGCAGCGGGACCGCCAGCGCCAGCACGTTCCGCGACAACCCGCGCGCGGCCTGTGCTTCGCGGATGTCCTGATAATTGCGCCAGATTTCCGGGATGAACCGCAGCGTCAGCGCCAGGGCCAGCGCCAGGCGGCGGGCGTCCACCCAGCCCAACCGGTCCAGCGGATACAAGGTCCGCTCGCAGACATCGACGAGATCGCTGGTGCGCGTGGTCAGCGTCACGGCGAGCGCGAGCGCCACCAGCGCACCGACCCGCAACAGCATCTCGGCGGCGCGGCCCCATCCATCGAACCAGGCGGCGCAGCCGCCCACCACGAGCAGGATGGGCAGCAGGCCCTTGATATGGCGCCATACCGCGCCCGCTCCGGCGCCCGACGCCGCCACCAGCAGTGCGGCAGCCATGAATGCGCCGCCGAGCACGTCCAGACGATGAGCAAAGAAGAGCCCGATGCCTGCCGCGAGCAGCACGCCAAGCTTCAATGCGGCGGGCAGGCGGTGCAGGATGCCGCCGCCCTGGACATAGAGCGGCTCCATCATGCGTAGTGCTCCCTGTACCAGCGCAGCGCCGGCGCCGGCGCATCGTCGGCGGCAATACGCCCGTCGGCGATGACCAGGACACGGTCGAAGTCCTCCAGCAGCGGCAGGTCATGACTGACGACCACCGCCGCGCAGTCCAGGTCCGCAATGGCGCGCTGCACCCGGTTGCGGTTGCGCAGATCCAGCTGGGTAGTCGGTTCGTCGAAGACGACGACTTTCGGCCGCATGACCAGCACCGAGGCCAAGGCCACCAACTGGCGCTCGCCGCCGGACAGGGTATGGCTGGCGCGGTCCGCCAGGTGCGCAATCCCCAGCGCCTCCAGCTGCGCCGCAGCGCGGCACTCGCGCTCGGCGCGGTCCGGCAGCAGGCCCTTCAGGCCGAACTCCATGTCTTCGCGTACGATGGGAAAGACGATCTGGTTTTCGGGGTTCTGGAATACAAAACCGACCTCGCGGCGGACCTGGCGCGTCGCCCGGCCGGTATCGTGGCCGTTGACGCGCACGGCTCCGGCAGAGGGCAGCACCAGTCCATTGATGAGCCGCGCGAAGGTACTCTTGCCCGCGCCGTTCGGTCCCACGATGCCGATGCGGCGTTCGTGCAAAGCGACGTTGAGCCCATGCAGGATTTCGGCCTGGGGCGTCCTCACGACGGCATGATCAAACTCGATTAACATGGGGCGCGATTATGCACGAACCGGTTCCCGGCGCCGCCCCTTGGCGGCGCCCGCAAAAAGTACGCAAATGAAGAAGTTTTTATTCGACCTGTTTCCGCTGCTGCTGTTTTTCATCGCCTACCGCTATGCCGGCATTTATACCGCCACGGCGGTCGCCATTACGGCGTCGATCGTGCAGATACTCTGGCTGAAGGTTGCCGGCCGTCCCATCGAGGGCATGCACTGGATCAATCTGGCGGTTATCGTTATTTTCGGCGGCGCCACGCTGTGGCTGCACAGCGATGTCTTCATCAAATGGAAGCCTACCGTGCTTTACTGGCTTTTCGGCGGCGCGCTGCTGATCGGCCGCTGGGTTTTCAAACGCAATCTCATTCGCCGGCTGCTGGATAAACAGATCGCCCTGCCCGAGCCGGTATGGGACCGCCTGAACGCCACCTGGGCCGTCTTCTTTCTGGCCGCTGGCGCCATCAATCTTTATGTGGCGTTCTCGGGGCATTTTTCCGAGGCGCAATGGGTCACTTTCAAGGCGTTCGGGCTGATGGGCCTGATGATCGTTTTCGTTGTGGCCCAATCCATCTGGCTCGGCCGCCACCTGCAGCATCCGGAAGGCGAGGCCGGCGACCAGAGCAGCGAAGGAGGAAAACGGTAAATGGTTGAAACCGCACAATCCGCGGCAAAGCCGAACGCCGATCTGGCCGAGGTTATCCGGCAGCGGCTGCAGGCCCTCTCCCCCGTGGCGCTCGAAATACAGGATGACTCGCACCTGCACGCCGGCCACGCCGCAAGCGAAGGCGGCGCTTCGCATTTCACAGTGCGGATAACGTCGTCATGTTTCGTTGGTCTTGGCCCCGTGGCGCGACATCGCCTGGTGTATGATCGGCTCGACGACTTAATGCCGTTTCCCCTCCATGCCCTGGCGCTGGAAACAAGAACTCCCTGAAAGGACATACATGAAACGCATCATCCTGCTGGCGGCGGCCTGCGTGATTGCCGCCCCCGCTTTGGCCCAGAACGTGGCAACGGTCAATGGCAAGCCCATTACCCAGAAAAGCCTCGATCAATTCGTCAAACTGCTCGTCGGCCAGGGCGCGACCGATACGCCGCAACTGCGCGAACAGGTCAAGCAGGAAATGATCAACCGCCAGGTCTTCGTCCAGGCGGCCGAAAAAGCTGGCATCAACAAGCAGCCGGACGTTCAGACCGAAGTCGACCTGGCTCGCCAGGGCATCCTGGTCCGCGCGCTGATGGCCGATTACCTGCAAAAGCACCCCATCACGGACAAGCAGGTGCAGGACGAATACAACGACATCAAGAAACAGCAAGCCGGCAAGATGGAATACAAGGTCCGACACATTCTGGTGGCGGACGAAAAAACCGCCAACGACCTTCTCGCCCAGATCAAGAGCGGCAAGCTGAAATTTGAAGACGCAGCGAAGAAGGAATCCAAGGATCCCGGCAGCGCCGAAAAGGGCGGCGATCTGGGTTGGGCGCCCCCCAGCAATTACGTCGCTCCCTTCGCGCAGGCCGTGACCGCGCTGAAGAAGGGTCAACTCGCCGACAAGCCGGTACAGACCCAATACGGCTGGCACATCATCCAGGTGGAAGACACCCGCCCGGTCGAATTCCCCCCGCTCGATCAGGTGCGTCCGCAGATCGAGGAAATGCTGCGTCAGCAACTGCTGGCCGATTACCAGAAGTCGCTGCGCGACCAGGCGAAGATCCAGTAAGACGGCAATGCGGGCGCTCCTGCCCGCGCGGCCCGAAACAAAAAGCTCCGCACGCGGGGCTTTTTGTTTGCCTGCAAGCGCACTGCTTGGCTATTCGTCGACGCCGAGCAATTGCTTCAGGCCGTCTTCGTCCAGAACGGGCACGCCCAGCTCCTGCGCCTTGGCCAGCTTGCTGCCGGCCTCTTCGCCCGCGACGACATACGCGGTCTTTTTCGAAACCGACCCGCTCACCTTGCCGCCCGCGGCAAGGATATGGCGGGTCGCGTCATCGCGCGTCCAGTTCGGCAAGGTGCCGGTCAGCACGAAGGTCTTCCCCGTGAGCGCGCCGGTGCGCGCGCCGGCTTCGGCCGATGGCCTGACGCCCTGTTCTTCCAAGGCATGGACGATGTCCCGGTTATGCTGTTCCGCAAAGAACCGGTGGATGGACGCCGCCACCGCAGGCCCCACATCCGTCACCTCAAGCAACTGCGCCTCGGTGGCGTTCATGATGGCCTCCAGGCTGCCGAAGTGGCGTGCGACGTCGCGCGCCGTGCTTTCGCCGACATGGCGGATGCCCAAGGCGAAAAGCAGCCGCCCCAGCGTGGGCGTGCGCGCCTTATCGATTGCACGCACCAGGTTTTCCGCGGACTTCGCGCCCATGCGTTCGTAACCGGCCAGCTCTTCGGCGGTCAGGCTATAGATATCGGCCAGCGACTTCACGCGGTCGCGGTCCACCAATTGATCGACCAGCTTTTCGCCCAGGCCCTCGATGTCCAGCGCCTTGCGGCCTGCCGCATGCAGCAGGCTCTGCTTGCGTTGCGCCGCGCAGAACAGCCCGCCGGTGCAGCGGGCCACCGCCTCGCCTTCCGGCCGTTCGATCGCCGATCCGCAGACAGGGCACGCGGTCACCATGCGGAACTCGCGCGCGTCGGCGGGCCGTTTCGCCAGCACGGGGCCGACGACCTCGGGGATGACGTCGCCGGCACGCCGCACGATAACGGTGTCGCCGATGCGCACATCCTTGCGGCGCACTTCGTCCTCGTTATGCAGGGTGGCGTTGGTGACGGTGACCCCGCCGACGAACACCGGCTGCAAGCGCGCCACCGGCGTGATTGCGCCGGTGCGGCCGACCTGGACTTCGATGTCCAATAGCGTCGTGGTGGCCTCTTCGGCCGGGTACTTGTGCGCCAGCGCGAAACGGGGCGCCCGCGCCACGAAACCCAGAACCTTTTGCGCGGGCAGCGAATCGACCTTGTAGACCACCCCGTCGATGTCGTAGGGCAGCACCGGACGCAGCCCCGCCACGCGTTCGTAAAAGGCCAGCAGGCCGTCCGCGCCCTTGGCCTTGTGATTGTGCTGGGTATTGATCGGCAGCCCGAGTTCCCCGAGCCAAGCCAGCATCGCGCTATGCGCTTCGCGAGGCAAGGTGGAAACCTCGCGCTTTCCCGGCGCCGGCTCGTCGAACAGACCGGATTGCCGTCCTGCGAGTCCGTGCACTTCGCCCCACCCGTAGGCGAAGAAGCGCAGCGGCCGCTGCGCCGTGATGCGAGGATCGAGCTGGCGCAGGCTGCCCGCCGCGGCATTGCGGGGATTGACGAATACCTTGTCGCCGCGCGCGGCCTGGGCTTCGTTGAGCCGCTCGAAGTCGCGGCGGTTCATGAGCACTTCGCCGCGCACTTCCAGCACTTCGGGAGCGCCGGCCTTGAGCTGCAGCGGGATCGAACGGATGGTGCGGATGTTCGCGGTAACGTCCTCGCCCGTCTGGCCGTCGCCTCGCGTGGCGGCCTGCACCAGCTTGCCGTTTTCGTAACGCAGACTGATCGCCAGCCCGTCCAGCTTCAATTCACAGAAGTAATCCGCCTGCGCGGCGGGCCCGAGCAATCCCGCCGCGCGCAGCGTGTCCGTGACGCGCTTGTCGAACGCCCGGACCTCGTCTTCGTCAAAGGCATTGCCCAGCGACAGCATCGGCACGGCATGCGTCACGGCGCCGAACGCCGCAAGCGGCGTGGCGCCCACGCGCTGCGTCGGCGACTCCGGCGTGACGAGCTCGGGGTGCGCCTGCTCCAGCGCCATCAGGCGTCGCATCAGCGCATCGTATTCCGCGTCTGAAATGACGGGCGCGTCTTCGACGTAATACCGGTAGTTATGCTGTTCGATCTCGACCCGCAAACGCGCGATCTCTTCCTGCGCGTCGGTGTTGGGGCCGCTGGCCGGGCTCGTGGTCACGAGAACACCCGCAGCGCGCGTTCGCTGCCGGCGCGCAGGCCGGCCTGCTCCAACTGTCCGAACAAGACCTGCAGACGCTCGTCGATCACGGCGACCGACGCATCGGCCAGAGGCTTGCCCTGGTCATCCACGAGTTCGGCGCGCAGACGCTGGGCCAGCTGCCGGCCCACGTCCACCATGCGGCCGAAAGCGCGGTCGTCGGGCGGGCTGCAGGGCACATCGAGCAGCAGATTCAGGCGCTCGACGCCGGCCATGCCGGCGTCGAAAGCGGCGCCGTCCGCCCGCGTCAGCGTGAAGCGCGGCAAGCCCGTGTCGGACATCCATACCAGACGCGGACCATCGTGCACGAATCCCAGGTCGCGCGCCACGGCAAGCACTTCCGCCGCCGGCTGCGCCCCGCCGAGCAGCAGCGTCAGGCCGACCTGGGTGTCCAGAGCCGCGCACGTATCGTCCAGGCGAGCAGCCTGTTCCAGCACCGCCTGCTGGTCCGGGCCTTCGATCGCGGCGTCGAACCGCTCGCCCAAATCCTGCGCGCGCGCCCATGCCTGCGACCACTCGATGGCCGTCAACGGGCCGGAGCGGTTGGCCAACAATACGGCGATCTGCAGGGATGCGTAATGCTCGTCCGGACGCAGACGTGCGCGATGGCGCGCCTTATCCGTTTGGCCGAAAACGCGCATGGGTTTGCGTCCGGCGGCGCGCATGCTCTGCGTCACCGGCAGCAGGTCGCCGCCCCGCACGGGTTCGGCGAAGGTGACTTCGATGACGACCTCGCACGCCGGATCCGCCTCTTCGGCATCGTCGCCGTCGGCATGCGCTGGGGCATGCGCCGCTGCTTGGGCCGCGGAAGCGGAAGTCGAAGCGGCCGCAGGTCCGTTGCCCAGTCCAGGCTCTCGGCGCTGCGGCGCCCCATGTGAATTGCCGCCATGATTGCCGTGAGAACCGGCGCCATCCTGGCCGGCGGCGCCGAGCAGCGGATCGTGCTCGTTGCTTGGAAAATGCGCCTGCATCCTGCGGCGCACCCGGCGGTCCTGCCACCAGTTGAAGCCCAGAACCATCAGGATGAGCAGTACGCCCAGGACGATCAGCCCGATCTGCAAATCACTCATGTATGAATCCCGCGCCTTTGCGGCAACGCCTCTTGAAGCTAGGTTTATGCGGCCTCGGCCGCCAGCTGAACCGCCGAATCGATATCCACGGCGACGATGCGGGACACGCCCTGTTCCTGCATCGTAACCCCGACCAGTTGCTTCGCCATCTGCATGGCGATCTTGTTGTGAGAGATGAATAGGAACTGGGTTTGTTCGCTCATCGCGCTGACCAGATTGGCGTAGCGCTCGGTATTCGCATCATCCAGCGGCGCATCCACTTCGTCCAGCAGGCAGAAGGGAGCGGGATTCAACTTGAACAGCGCGAACACCAGGGCGGTCGCGGTGAGCGCCTTTTCCCCGCCCGACAGCAGATGGATGGTGCTGTTGCGCTTGCCGGGCGGCTGCGCCATCACCTGCACCCCGGCATCGAGTATCTCGTCGCCGGTCATGATCAGCTTGGCTTCGCCGCCACCGAACAGCTTCGGGAACAGCTCGCCAAAGTGGCCGTTCACCGTATTGAAGGTTTCCTGCAGCAGTTCGCGCGTCTCCCGGTCGATCTTGCGGATCGCGTCTTCCAGGGTTTCGATGGCGGTCATCAGGTCCTGCTGCTGGGAGTCCAGGAACTCCTTCCGTTCGCGCGACGTCGCGAGTTCGTCCAGCGCCGCCAGGTTCACCGAACCCAGCGCATCGATCTGGCGGGAAATCCGGGTCACTTCCGATTGCAGCCAGCTGGTGCGGCGCCATTCGTCCGGCATGGATTCCAGCGACTGCGCCAGCGCCTGGCGGTCCACCTCGCGGGCATTCAGCTGCTCGCTGAACTGCTCCTCGGCCAGCCGCGCGGCCTGTTCCTGCAACTGCAGCTCCATGATGCGCGCGCGTCGCGGCTCCAGCGATTGCTCCAGACGGATGCGGTCCTCATCGGCGCCCCGCAGCTGGGCGCCGAGGTTGTCCATCTCGATCCGCGCACGCGCCAGGGCCTCTTCGCGCTCGGCGCGCAGCTCCAGCGCGTCCTGCAAACCGGCCTGGGACGCCGATGCGTCCAGCTCGGACAGTTCGCCCTGCAACTGCTCCAGTTCCGCGCGCGCCCGCTGGCTCTGATCGGCCGCCAGCTGCTGGTTTCGCCGCAGGTCCTGGATGCGCGCTTCGATACCGCGTTGGGCGAATTCCGATTCGTGCACGCCGCGCTCGAGTTCGCGCAAACGGGCGCGAGCCGCCTCGGCCTGTGCGGCCAGGCTTTCGCCTTCGATTTCCGCATCGGCGAAACGCGACTGGTGTTCTGCCAATTCCTGGTCCAGCGTTTCGAAACGCACCTCGGCGTCTTCGCGCGCCGCGCGCAGTTCTTCTTCCTGCGCGGAAATTTCGGCCAGATCCTCGCGCAGGCGGGCGCCGCGTTCCCCCGATTGTTCCGCCTGCTGCTGCAGCCGGGAATACTCCAATTGGATGTCGTGCACCCGGCGGGTGAGCTCGGCGACGCGCTGACGCGCGGGCACGAGGGCCTGCGACACCTGCTGCCACGCGGCCTCGCTGCGCGCGACGGCGGCACGGCTCTGATCGGCGATGAGCTGCTGCGCCTTGAGTTCGCGCTGCAGGTTCTCGATTTCCTGCTGGCGCGCCAGCATGCCGGCCTGTTCGGAATCGGCCGCATAGAACCGCACGCTGTGGGCGTCCACCAGGTGTCCGCCCTTCACGACGTAGGCGCCGCCCGGCGGCAGTGCCGCGCGCTCGGCCAGCGCCTGGCCCAGACTGTCGGCAACGTAGATATCGCGCAGCCAGTCGTTCATCAGGGTCCGCAGGTCCGCGTCCGTGATGCGCAGCAGCGCCGTCAGCGGTTGCAGGCCCGGCGCGGCCGCCGGCGCGGGGGCCGCGGGCGGAAGCTGATAGAACGCCAATCGCGCCGGCGGCGCATCGTCGGCGAAGGCCTTGGCCCAGTCCAGGCTGCGCACTTCCAGCGCCGCCATGCGTTCGCGCAGGGCCGCCTCGAGCGCGTTTTCCCAGCCGGCCTCGATATGCAGCTTCTGCCACAGGCGCGCCATGCCGGCCAGCTCGTGCTTCGCCAGCCACGGTTCCAGCGCGCCCTGCTTCTGTACGTCTTCCTGCAGCTTGACCAGCGCCGCCAGGCGGGCTTCCAGGCGGGCGACGGTTTGCGCTTCCTGTTGCGCCGCCGCCTGGGCGCGGCCGCGTTCCGCATCCGCTTCGGGCAGGCGGGCTTCCAGCGACGCCAGTTCTTCCTGGGCGGCATCCAGCTGTTCCTGCCCCGCCGCCAGCGCGCCGGCCAATTCCTCCAGGCGCGCCGGATCCGGCGTCTGCAGATCGCGCATTTCCTGCTGCACACGCTCGCGGCGCTGCTCCAGCGCCTGCAACTGCCGGTCGGCATCGCGCTGGCTCTGGGCCACCAGGGCCAGCTCCTGTTCGACACGGGCCAGCGCGCTGCGCATGCCGTCGCGGCCCTGGGCCGCCTCGCGCACCCTGGCTTCGACCGAGGGCAGCGATGCCTGCGCATCTTCGGCCATTGCGCGCGCTTCCTGGGCGCGTTCTCCGGCAACGGCCAGGTCTTCCTCGGCCTGGGCGATCTGCTCGGCGCAATGCGTCTGCTGCGCCTCCCATTCCTCGATCTGCTGGCGCAGTTGTTCGCGCCGCGCCTGCAGCCGGTTGCGTGATTCCACCACGTGGCGGATTTCAGCCTCGAGCCGGCTGACCTGCGCGTTCGCCTCGTAAAGCAGGCCCTGGGCGGCATGCACCTGGTCGCTGGCCGCATAATGGGCCTGCCGCCGCGATTCCAGCGCGGCTTCGCCCGCGCGCAATTCGGCGATCGCGGCTTCCAGCTCGTTCTGCGCCTTTTCGATTTCCTGCGCTTTCTTCTGACGCTCCTCGCGCGCGCCGGATTCCTTCAAGAACCAGAGCGCATGCTGCTTGCGCTCGCCGTCGGCCTGCAGCTCGCGGTATTCGCGCGCCACTTCGGCCTGGGCCTCCAGTTTTTCGAGCTGGCTATTGAGTTCGCGCAGGATGTCCTCGACCCGCGTCAGGTTTTCGCGCGTATCCGACAGGCGGTTTTCGGTTTCCCGGCGCCTTTCCTTGTAGCGCGAGACGCCGGCCGCCTCTTCCAGAAACACCCGCAGTTCTTCGGGGCGCGCCTCGATCAGGCGGTTGATCATGCCCTGGCCGATGATGGCGTAACCGCGCGCGCCCAGCCCGGTGCCGAGGAAGATATCGTGGATATCGCGGCGGCGCACCTGCTGGTTGTTGATGAAATAGCTGCTCGTGCCGTCGCGCGTGAGCACGCGGCGCACCGAGATTTCGGAATACGTGCTCCACTGCCCGGCGGCGCGGCCTTCGCTGTTGTCGAAGACCATTTCCACCGAGGCGCGCGCAGCCGGCTTGCGGTTGCCGGATCCGTTGAAGATCACGTCCTGCATGGACTCGCCGCGCAGCTCCGAGGCCTTGGCCTCGCCCAGGACCCAGCGAACCGCGTCGATGATGTTCGATTTGCCGCAGCCGTTGGGGCCCACGACGCCGACCAGCTGGCTCGGGACCGGGATGACCGTGGGATCGACGAACGACTTGAAGCCGGCGAGTTTTATCTGGGTGAGACGCACAGTATCTGTTTGACGGACCGGAGAGTTGAACGAGGCGTTGAACGGACCTGCCGCCCGCATGGCAAATCGGCCCCGCAGGGCCGATATCCATGGGCCGGCCCAGCGGGCACCGGCCTTTTTTTCGGGGCTTATGATACCCCACCGCCCGCCGGTCCCGCATGCGGCTCGCCTTTGCGGCGCGCCATTCCGGCACGCGCTGCCCGGCCATGGCGGCGCCGCCGCGCGGCAAACTTCGCGGCGCTGCCCCGCCATAGGGCAAATCCGAGGCGACCTGCCCTGCGCGGACGCTATACTCGCTGACAATTTTTCGGGACTGGGGCTATCCAGACCGCGGCCGCTGCCGGATACTGACCCGGCAACGTGAATGGGGACATGTCTTTGAAACGAGGTTTTTATCTGGTCATGGCCGCGCAGGCCCTTTCCTCGCTGGCGGATAATGCCCTTTTCATCGCTGCGATTGCCCTGATCCAGGAACTGCATGGGCCCGATTGGATGGCGCCAATCATGAAATGGTCGTTCGCGCTGGCCTATGTGCTTCTGGCGGCTTTCGTAGGCGCCGTGGCCGACTCCTACCCCAAGGGCCGCGTGATGTTCGCCACCAATGCGCTGAAGGTGGCGGGCTGTCTGCTCATGTTCTCCTATGCAAGCCTGGGCCTGCCGCACACGGGGCAAACCTATCTGATCTGCGTCGCATATGCGCTGGTCGGCGTGGGCGCCGCGGCCTACTCGCCGGCGAAGTACGGCATCGTCACCGAAATGCTGCCGCCCGAACTGCTCGTCAAGGGCAATAGCTGGATCGAAGGTCTGACCGTCATTTCAATCATCCTCGGCACCGTGCTTGGCGGCGCGCTCATATCGCCGGAGATTTCACAGATCATCCTGAGCCACCCCGTGAGCGGCAGACTGGTGCGCACGCCCGCCGAGGCCGCCATCCTCGTCATCGCGGGCGTATATCTGCTGGCCTCGGTGTGCAACCTGCTCATTCCGCACACCCACGTGCGATATCCGCCCCAGCAAAAGAACCCCATCCGTTTGATCCGGACGTTCGGCGGCTATGTCCGCGTCCTATGGAAAGACAAACTCGGCCAGATCTCGCTGGCCGTGACCACGCTGTTCTGGGGCGCCGGCGCCACGCTGCAACTGATCGTGATCGAATGGGGCCGCAGCCAGCTGGGATACCGGCTGGACCAGGCGTCGATTCTGATGGGCGTGGCGGCGGTGGGCACTGTGATCGGGTCCATCCTGGCCGGCCGGATTCCGCTGCGCAAGGCGCTGAGCGTGCTTCCAGTGGGCGCCGCGATGGGCCTGGTGGTGCTGCTGATGCCATTGGTGCACGCGACCTGGAGCGTGTACCTGCTGCTGCTGATCGTCGGCGGCCTGGCCGGGTTTTTCGTGGTGCCGATGAACGCGCTGTTGCAGCACCGCGGCCACGTGCTGCTATCAGCGGGCCACTCCATCGCCGTGCAGAATTTCAATGAGCAGCTCAACATCCTGCTCATGGTCGCCATCTATACCGTGCTGCTGTGGCTGCAATTGCCCATCGGCATCGTCATCGTGATCTTCGGCTCCATCGTTGCGATCCTGATGCTGATCTTCATGCGCTGGAGCCACCGCAATCTGCAATCGCGGCCCGAGCTGCTGTCGCAGATTGGCCAGGAAGGCCACGGGCAGGCGCTGGAAGGCCGCGTCCACTGAGCCGCCGCACCGCGTGCGGCGCGCGCTAGAGATTCAGAGCGAGCCGCAGGTCCTGCCAGGCGCGCGCTTTTTCCGCTGGACTGCGCAATAGATACGCGGGGTGGTAGCTCACCACAACCGGAATGTCCCGGCCGTCGGTTTTCAAGATATGGACTCGGCCACGCAGCCCGGAGATGGCCGCGTCGGTCCCCAACAAAGTCTGCGCTGCGAAGCGGCCCAGCACCAGGATACGTTCGGGTTTCAACAAGGCAATCTGCCGCATCAGGTAGGGACTGCACGCGGCGATCTCCTCCGGCTTCGGATTGCGGTTGCCGGGCGGGCGGCACTTGATCACGTTGGCGATATAGACGTCGCGCTCGCGGCTCATGCCGACGGCGGCCAGCATGGCATCCAGCAATTGCCCAGAACGGCCGACGAACGGCAAACCCTGCCGGTCCTCCTGCTCCCCTGGGGCTTCGCCGACCACCAGCCATCGCACCTGCTCGGGCGCCGGCCCCATGCCGAACACCGCCTGCCGCCTGCCGCGGCACAGCCCGCAGGCCGTACACGCCGCTACGCAGCCGCGCAAGGTTTCCATGTCCATGGCGGCCAAAGCTTCGGGCGTGGGCGCGGGCTGCGCTGGCGCGGCCGGGTCCTTCGCGGATGGCGCCACAGGGCTGGCAGGCCGGACGGGCCGTGATGGGGCGGCAATCTTGCCCGGCGACGCTACGGGCGTGTCCGCGGCGGGCGCCGGGCCGTTCGCCCGGGCCTGCGGCATCGCGACGCCCGCCGGCCCGGCCGGGCCGGCCGACACGCTCCGCGTATCCTGCTCGAGGGATGAGGCGCCTGGCGGCACGCCCCCGGCATCCCGCACGGCTGTCGGCGCCGCGGCCGGCGCCGGTTGAACCTGTCGCGAGGACGGTGATGCAGGGACCGTCAGGGGGCCGCGTGCGGGCGTCGCATCGGCAGGCTGACCCGATTCCTGCCGCAGCCAGATCTTCTCCATGCCCAGCTCGCGCAGCCAGGCGCGCTGGAGCGGATTCAGGCGGGGTGCTCCAGGCATCGCCGACAGATCAGCCATGGCCGTCCCCAACGCCGGGGATGGCCTTCTGCATCACCATCGCGTCCTCCCGCTTGCCGCGTCCCGCAGGGTAATAGCCCCGCCGCACGCCGACGTGCAGGAAGCCGTGACGTTCGTAGAAGGCGATAGCGCCTACGTTGGAAGGCCGGACTTCCAGCAGCAGCCCGGCAATGCCGCGTTGACGCGTCCGTTCGACGCACCAGGCAATCAGACGCGAACCCAGACCCTGGCGATGCGCCCGTTTGTCCACGGCGATAACCAGCAGGTGCGAGACGTCGGGGGCATGCATAAGGATGCAGAACCCCAGCACCTGGCCGGCACGCCGCAACACGCACGTATCGTAGCCAGCCGCCAGCGCGTCGGCGAAATTGCGGCGCGTCCAGGGGAATGCCTGGACGGAAGCCTCGATACGAGCCATTTCGTCCAGATCCTGGGCCGTCATGGGCGCCATTTCCACCGGCAAGCCCTCCGTATCGGCCGCAGCGGCATGCGGCGGAAGAAGCAAAGCGCCCCCCGAGGAAGCGTCGGCCGAGGCGGGGGCGACGGACGGGGCGGTGTTCGGCGCGGCGGGATTCGCCCGGGCGCCGGCCGATGCATGGAGCGCGGACGGCGCCTTCGGGTTGCCGCCCTGTCCGGCCAGCCGTTCCGCCGTCGTGTAGGCGACGCGATCGCGCACGTAAAGCGGCGCCGCGTTCTCCGGCGGCACGCCTTCGCCGCGCTTCCAGGCCTCCAAGGCCAGACGGGCCACGTCGCGGGCATGCGGACGCTGTGCGTCGTAGCGGGTCCAATCGGCGCTGGGCACCATCAAGGCGGCGTAACTTTCCCAGGCATCACCAGCCAGCACCGGCTCCAACACCAGTCCCGTGCGCTCGCGCCATAGCGGCAAGTGACCCTCGACCCACGGCACGGCTTCGGCCGCGGCGATCAGCATGGGCGCCGCCAGCACTTCCCAGGGGGTGTTGTCGGCTGCGCCTTGCGTGCGGCGGTAAACCGCCAGGTAGACCTCCGACATGCGGGCGTCCAGCGCCACCACGATGGCCTGCTCCGGCCGGGCCGGCACCTGGGCCGCCACGGCCAGATGCGAGACGATCGGCACCACTGGCAAGCCATGCGCCATCGCGATGCCCTGGGCCACGCCGCACGCCACTCGCAAGCCGGTAAACGCGCCGGGTCCCTGGCCGAAAGCGACGGCCTTCAGATCGCCCGGGCCAAGAGCGGCATCGCGCAGCAAGTCCCGCGCCATCGGCAACAGGCGCTCGGCGTGTTCCTGCGCGCCATCGTGCTCGAGCGCCGAGATGGACAGGCCGCCGGGACCGTCCCGCAACAGCGCCACACTGCACCGCGAGGACGAGGTTTCAAGCGCCAAAAGAGTGGAAGTCATAGGCCGGAATTGTACGTAATACCAAAGACTTGCCCTCGCTTGTAAGGGGGATTTCAACCATCTCGCCCAATGTGTAATATCTTGTGAACGCCCACTAGTCCGCCGTTCCGGGCACTGTTACATTTCCGGCCATGAATACTCAAAACACCACTCCGACGCGCAAAGTCCTCGTTGTCGATGACGACCCCCGCCTGCGCGATCTGCTGCGGCGATATCTATCGGAACAGGGCTTCAACGTCTTCGTCGCGGAAGACGCCAAGGAAATGGGCAAGCTCTGGCAGCGCGAGCATTTCGACCTGCTGGTGCTGGACCTGATGCTGCCCGGCGAAGACGGCCTTTCCATCTGCCGTCGCCTCCGGGGTGGGCACGACAATACGCCTATTATCATGCTGACGGCCAAGGCCGAGGAAATCGATCGCATCGTGGGCCTGGAAATGGGCGCGGACGATTACCTTTCCAAGCCGTTCAACCCGCGCGAGCTGCTTGCGCGCATCAATGCCATCCTGCGCCGCCGCGGCACGGAAGAACACCCGGGCGCCCCGAGCCAGGAAAACGAGTCCATCGCCTTCGGGCCTTACGTCCTGAACCTTTCCACGCGCACCCTCACGCGCAACAATGAACAGGTTCCCATCACCACGGGCGAATTTTCGGTCCTGAAGGTTTTCGCCCGCCACCCCAAGATTCCGCTGTCGCGCGACAAGCTCATGGAACTGGCGCGCGGCCGGGAATACGAAGCGTTCGACCGCAGCCTGGACGTACAGATCTCGCGCCTGCGCAAACTCATCGAACCGAATCCCTCCAAGCCGGTCTTCATCCAGACGGTATGGGGCCTGGGCTACGTATTCGTACCGGACGGTGGCAGCTGAAACCTGATCGTTCCCGGGGCAGGAACGCCGCAACATGCTCCGTTTTCGCAGCACGCTCAAATCCATGACGTCGCGGATACGTCTGGGCCTGTTCGGCCGTACGTTTCTGCTTCTCGCGGCCTTGATGCTCGTCAGCCTGGGCGCCTGGCTGCAGGTCTTCTTCAGCATGGAGCTGGGCCCGCGCGCCAACCAGATGGCGCAGCGCGTCATCACGGCGGTCAACATCACGCGCACGGCGCTCGTCTACGCGCAGGCGGACGAGCGCAGCAAGCTGCTGCTCGACCTTGCGACGAACGAAGGCATCCAGGTCTACCCGCGCGAACTGACGGATTTCGCCGAGCCGCTTCCCAACGACGACTATTGGCAGCGCGTGGCCGACCATATCCGCAGCCGCTTCGGCCCGGATACGCAGATCGCGTGGGGCGTCAACCAGGTACCCGGGTTCTGGGTCAGCTTCCGCATCGATAACGACCTGTACTGGCTGGTGTTCGAACGCGAGCAGATCGGATTGACCGGGGGCATCGAATGGCTGGGCTGGGGCGCCACCGCCCTGCTGCTTTCGCTCGTGGGGGCCGCGGTCAGCGTCGGCTTCGTGAACCGGCCGCTGTCGCGGCTGGCGCGCGCCGCCCAGGTGCTGTCGCGCGGGGAGACGCCCGCGCCACTGCCGGAAAACGGCCCCCTCGAAATCCGCGACCTCAACGCTTCATTCAACCGCATGGCCAGGGACATCCGCCAGACCGAGGCGGATCGGGAGCTGATGCTGGCCGGCATTTCGCATGACCTGCGCACGCCGCTGGCCCGCATGCGGCTGGAAATCGAAATGAGCGGGGTGTCCGAAGATGCGCGGCAGGCCATCGATGACGACCTTGCCCAGATCGACCACAGCATCGGACAGTTGATGGAGTATGCACGGCCGGCCGGGACCTTGCCGCAAATGGCCACGGATGTGTCCAGCGTACTCAGCGAGCTGCTCGAGCGCGAGCGCAGCCACACGGCGTCGACCGGGGGCGAAATCGAAGCGTCGATCACGCCGGGTCTGCGCGCCCGCATCACCGCACTGGACCTGAAGCGCATCGTCAGCAACCTGCTGGAGAACGCCCGCCGCTATGGCCGCTCGGGCGACGGGCAGGCGCATCTGTACATGGCGGTGCAATCCGAGGGCAATATCATCGCCATCGAGGTTTCGGATCGCGGCCCCGGGATTGCGGCGGACGACGTCGACCGCCTGCTGCGCCCGTTCTCGCGGGGCGAGGCCGCCCGTACGGGCGTCAGCGGCGCGGGGCTGGGACTGGCGATCGTGGAACGGCTTCTCAAGCACGTGGGTGGAACGCTGAAAATGCTGCCGCGGCCCGGCGGGGGCCTGACGGCCAGGATAGAGTTGCCCAAAGCCCGACTTAGAAATTATCAATTAGACAGCGAATCTTAATAGCGTAAAATTTAGTTCTGAGTTTCATCACCCCAAACGCATAGGAGTCCACATGAAAACTGTTGGCGACAAACTCGAGCCCTTCAAGGTCATCGGCGTCAAGCCCGGCTTCAACCACCACGAAGAAAACGGCGTCTCTGCGTTCGAAGACATCACCGAGAGCTCGTTCCCTGGCAAGTGGAAGGTGATCTACTTCTACCCGAAGGACTTTACCTTCGTGTGCCCCACCGAAATCGTCGGCTTCAACGCGCTGGCCAAGGAATTCGAAGACCGTGACGCCGTGCTGCTGGGCGGCTCCGTGGACAACGAATTCGTCAAGCTGGCCTGGCGCCGTGAGCACCCGGACCTGAACAAGCTGGGTCACTATCAGTTCGGCGACACCACTGGCTCGCTGGTCGACCAGCTGGGCATCCGTGAAAAGGGCGCCGGCGTGGCGCTGCGCGCGACCTTCATCGTCGATCCCGACAACGTCATCCAGCACGTGTCGGTGAACAACCTGAACGTCGGCCGCAACCCCGAGGAAATCCTGCGTCTGCTCGACGGCCTGCAAACCGACGAGCTCTGCCCCTGCAACCGTAAGGTCGGCGGCGAAACGCTGTAATTTCCCCAGCCCGGTTCGCCGGGCTTTTGCTGCTTCACGTTATAGGTAAAAACTATGGAATTCATCCAAGCCATTAAGGAAGCGGTGCCGGACTGGGCGAAAGACATCCGGCTGAACCTGGACGGCGTAATCGCGCGGTCCACGCTGCCCGCCGAAGACGCGGTGGGCGCGGCGCTGGCGGCGGCGTTCGCTTCGCGCAGCCCCATGCTGATCGAAGCCTTCAAGAAGGGACTGTCGGAAACCGACGCCAACGCGGCGCTGACGGCTGCGGCCCTCATGGGCATGAACAACGTCTGGTATCCGTATGTGGAAATGGCGGACGACGCGCAGCTGAAAAGCCTGCCTGCCCAATTGCGCATGAACGCGTACGCCACCAGCGGCGGCGTCGAGAAAAAACGCTTCGAGCTGTTCGCGCTGGCGGCGTCCATCGTGGGCAAATGCCACTTCTGCGTGCAGTCGCACTACGCCCTCCTGAAGAAGGAAGGCTACACGGTCGAACAATTGCGCGACGTGGGCCGTATCGCGTCGGTGGTCAACGCCGCTGCGCTGGTCCTGACCGCGCAAGGCAAGTAACCGCGACGAAGGCGCGCTTCGCGCTCGTCGGTCGAAGGCTCGCGCGATGCGCGAGCTTTTTTCGCTTGCGCGGCCCCGGTAGCGCCGCCGCGGCATGCGCCGAAGACGGCTGCGATCAGGCGTCCGCCGCTTCGGCGCGGTACAGGAGGGCGGCTACCGTGGCAGCGATGCCTTCCTTGCGCCCGAGATAACCCAGCCCTTCGTTGGTCTTGGCCTTGATATTGACCGCGTCCTCCTCCAGGCCGAGGTCGGCGCTGATATTGCGCACCATCGCAGCGGCGTGGGGGCCGATCTTGGGCGCCTGCGCGTGCACCGTGGCGTCGATGTTGACGACCATCCACCCAGCCGCCCTCACCTTGGCCGCCGCGTCGCGCAGCAGCACGCGGCTGTCGGCGCCGCGATAGGCAGGATCGGTATCGGGAAAGTGGCGCCCGATATCGCCCAGGCCTGCGCCTCCCAGGATGGCGTCGGTGATCGCATGCAGCAGCACATCGGCATCGGAATGCCCCTGCAGCCCATGGGTGTGCGGTATGGTGACGCCGCCGATGATCAGCGGGCGTCCGGTCACCAGGGCGTGGACGTCGAAGCCCTGTCCAACGCGGAACGGGATTTTCACAGCCATTTCTCCATCAAGGCGAAGTCCTCGGGCCAGGTGACTTTGAAGTTGCGCATGGCCCCCGGCACCAGCAGCGGCGCATGGCCGGCCGCCTCGATGGCGGATGCCTCGTCGGTGACTTCGACGCCCCGCAGGGCCGCGTCGCGCAGCGCGCGCAGCAGCACGCCCGCCCGGAACATCTGCGGCGTCTGCGCCAGCCACAATGCCTGGCGGTCCACCGTCTTCGCCACCCTTGCCGTACCGGCCTTTACGGTATCGCGCACCGGCAAGGCAAGCAGCCCGCCTACCGCGTCGTCCAGACAGGCATCGATCAATCGCGCCAGGGCTTCGAGCGTCAGACCCGGCCGCGCTGCATCGTGGACCAATACCCAGGCATCGTCCGCCACGCCGCTATCGGACAGCGCATTTGCCACGGTCTCGGCGCGCGTGGCGCCGCCGCACGCGCGCCACACGGTGCGCGGCAGCCCGGCAAGCGCGTCATCGACGCGGCGGTCGCCCGGGGAAACCGCCACGCGGACCTGGGCGATGCGCGGGTCGGCGAGCAGCGCGAGCACGGCGTGCCGCAGCATCGGCTGCCCGGCCAGGAGCCGGTATTGCTTGGGGAGGCCGCTGGCGTCCCCCGTTTGCGCGCGGGCGCCGGCGCCGGCCGCGGGAACGATCGCGATAAGAGAGGCGGACATAAGCCGGTGATTTTATAATCTTCCTTCTCATGCCTGCTGCCTTCCCTCCCACATCCACGGCGCCGCTGGTCCCGTCGACCGATTCCATCCTGGCGGCGTTGAAACCCGGCTCCCGCTATACGCAACCTCGCCCTCCCGGTTCGGGGGATGCCTGGCTACTGGCCGACCTGGCTCGCCGCGCCGGCCGCCCGCTGCTCGTGCTGACGGCCGATCCCCTGGAAGCCCAGCGCCTGACCGATGAAATCCATCTGTTCGCGCCGGACCTGCGCGTGCGCCAGCTGCCCGATTGGGAAACGCTGCCCTACGACGCGTTTTCGCCGCATCACGATCTGATCTCCGAGCGGCTCAAAACGCTGGACGCGCTGATGCGGCGGTCCGTGGACGTGCTGACCGTGCCGGTGACCACGGCGCTCTACCGCCTGGCGCCGCCGGCGTTCATGGCGGCCTACACGTTCTCGTTCAAGCAGCGCGACAAGCTCGACGAAGCGGCCTTGCGCGCGCAACTGACGCTGGCCAACTACACCCATGTCACGCAGGTGACCGCGCCTGGCGAGTTCTGTCTGCGCGGCGGCCTGATCGACCTCTTTCCCATGGGGTCCGCGGTGCCCTACCGCCTGGATCTGTTCGACGACGAGATCGAGTCGATCCGCGCCTTCGACGTGGATACGCAGCGCAGCATGTACCCGGTCAACGAGGTCCAGCTGTTGCCGGGGCGCGAGTTCCCCATGGACGAGGAGGCGCGCAACCGCTTCCGGGCGCGCTTTCGCGAAATCTTCGAAGGCGACCCGTCGCGCGCCGTCCCGTACCGCGACATCGGCAATGGCATTGCGTTTGCCGGCGTGGAGTACTACCTGCCGCTGTTCTTCGAGCAGACGGCCACCCTCTTCGATTACCTGGATTCGTCGACCATCGCCGTCACCCTCGGCGACATCGACGAAGCCATGCGCCGCTTCGGCCAGGACACATCCAGCCGCTACGAATTCCTGAAGAGCGACCGCGAGCGTCCGGTGCTGCCCCCCTCGGCGCTGTTCCTGGATGGCGAATCGCTGTTTGCCCATCTCAAGGATTTCGAGCGGCTGGCATTCACGGCCGAGCGCGCGCATCCGGACATCGGCCCGGCGCCCGACGTTGCGGTGCTGCGGCGCGCCGACGACCCGGTGGCGCGGCTGCGCGCGGTCATGGACAGCGGCAAGTGGCGGGTCCTGCTTTGCGCCGATTCCGCGGGACGACGCGAGACGCTGGCGCAGATGCTTACCGAGTTCGGCCTCGCGCCCGACGCGGAGCCGGCGTCCATCGAAGATTTCCGCACGTCGCCCTTGCGCCTGGCTCTGCTGGCCGCACCGTTGACCTCAGGCTTCAGCCTGCCCGGCGAAGGCATCGCATTCATCACCGAAAACGACCTGTACCCCGGCCAGGCCGCAGTCAGCCGACGCGGACGCCGCGAGCAGGAACGCGCCAGCAACGTCGAGGCGATGGTCCGCGACTTGTCGGAGCTGCGCGAGGGCGATCCCGTCGTGCATGCGCAGCACGGCATCGGGCGCTACCACGGTCTGGTCAACATGGACATGGGCGAAGGCGAGATGGAGTTCCTGCATCTCCAGTACGCCAACGGCAGCACCCTGTACGTCCCGGTTTCGCAGTTGCACGTCATCGCCCGGTATAGCGGCGCCGATCCGGAATCCGCGCCGCTGCATCAGCTGGGGTCGGGCCAGTGGGACAAGGCGCGCCGCAAGGCGGCCAAGCAGGTGCGCGATACCGCCGCGGAGCTGCTGGACCTGTACGCGAAGCGCGCCGCGCGCGAAGGGTATTCCTTCAAACTGCCTTTGAATGACTACGAGGCATTCGCGGAGGGCTTCGGTTTCGAGGAAACCGCGGATCAGGCGGCCGCCATCCAGGCCGTCATCCTGGACATGACTTCCGGCAAGCCCATGGACCGGCTGGTCTGCGGCGACGTTGGCTTCGGCAAGACCGAGGTTGCCCTGCGCGCGGCCTTTTTGGCGGTGGCCAACGGCAAGCAGGTCGCGCTGTTGTGTCCGACGACGCTGCTCGCCGAGCAGCATGCGCAGACCTTCGCCGACCGCTTCGCGGATTGGCCGGTGCGCGTGGTGGAGCTTTCGCGTTTCCGCTCGGCGAAGGAAGTCGCCGCGGCCATCCAGGGCATCAAGGATGGCAGTGTCGATATCGTCATCGGCACGCACAAAATCCTGTCCAAGGACGTCCGGTTCAAACAGCTTGGACTCGTCATCATCGATGAAGAGCACCGTTTCGGCGTGCGGCAAAAGGAAGCGCTGAAGGCCTTGCGCGCGGAAGTGGACGTGCTGACGCTCACAGCGACGCCGATTCCGCGCACGCTGGGCATGTCGCTGGAAGGCATCCGCGACTTCTCCGTCATCGCCACCGCCCCGCAGAAGCGGCTGGCCATCAAGACCTTCGTCCGGCGCGAGGACGGCAGCACGATACGCGAAGCCCTGCTGCGCGAGCTCAAGCGCGGCGGCCAGGCCTATTTCCTGCACAACGAGGTGGAAACCATCCACAACCGGCGCGCGCGGCTGGAAGAACTGGTGCCCGAGGCCCGCATCGCGGTGGCGCACGGGCAGATGGGCGAACGCGAGCTGGAGCAGGTGATGAAGGGCTTCTACCAGCAGCGCTTCAACGTCCTGCTCTGTACGACCATCATCGAGACCGGCATCGACGTCCCCACGGCCAACACCATCGTCATCCACCGGGCGGACCGCTTTGGGCTGGCGCAGCTTCATCAGCTGCGCGGCCGCGTGGGCCGTTCCCATCACCAGGCCTACGCCTACCTGCTCACGCCGGGTGAGGACGCCATCACATCCAACGCCAAGAAGCGGCTCGAAGCCATCCAGGCCATGGAAGAACTGGGCTCCGGCTTCTACCTGGCCATGCACGATCTGGAGATCCGCGGCACCGGCGAGGTGCTGGGCGAATCGCAATCGGGCAACATCCAGGAAGTAGGCTTCTCCATGTACACGGACATGCTGAACGAAGCCGTCCGCGCCCTGAAGGCAGGGGAAGAACCGGATCTGGAAGCGCCGTTCGGGCAGGCCAGCGAGGTCAACCTGCACGCGCCGGCGCTGCTGCCCGCCGACTACTGCGCCGACGTGCACGCCCGCCTGGCGGTGTACAAGCGCCTGGCGCACGCCGCGGGCGAAGACGACCTGATCCGTATCCAGGAAGAACTGATCGACCGCTTTGGCAAGATGCCGGAACCGGCGCAGACCCTGTTGGCCTCCCATCGGCTGCGCCTGGCGGCGCAGGCGCTGGGCATCGTGAAGATCGACGCCAGCGAAAACCAGGCCCTGCTGCAGTTCGGGCCCAAGCCCCCGATCGACCCCATGCGCATCATCGAGCTCGTACAGAAGCAGCGCCATATCAAACTGGCCGGCCAGGACAAGCTGCGGGTGGAGATCAAGGGACAGCAGATTCCGGCCCGCGTGGAAGCCGTGCGGGCCGTCCTGCGCGCACTGGCCTGAGCGATCAACCCAACTCCTCTTTCACCGGACCCTTATCCGACATGACCGCCCACCATCTCGTCATCCAGTCCCCCGCGCTAGGCGCCGACCATTGCGAGCAGGCCGCAGCCCTCTCGCAGGCTCAGGGGCTGCAACGCCTGAGCGCAACCGCGGCGCGGCTGCTGGACGTGCAGCACGACGAGGACACGCGGCGCGAAGTGCGGCAGTGGTGCGAAACGGCCGGCATCGACTATGCATTCATGCCCAAGGGCAGCGCCCTGAAGCAATGCAAGGTGCTCGCCATGGACATGGATTCCACGCTGATCAACATCGAATGCATCGATGAGATCGCCGACATCGCGGGAGTCAAGGACAAGGTCGCAGCGATCACCGAAGCCGCCATGCGCGGCGAAATTACCGATTTCGCCGAAAGCCTGCGGCGGCGCGTGGCCCTGCTGGCCGGCCTGCCGGCGGACGCGCTGGAACGCGTCTACCGCGAACGGCTGCGCCTGAACCCCGGCGCCGAAGCGCTGATCTCCACGGCGCGCGACGCCGGCATCAAGGTGCTGCTCGTCTCCGGCGGTTTCACGTTCTTCACCGAACGCCTGCGCGAACGCCTAGGCCTGGACGAAGCGCACGCCAACGTGCTTGACATCCAGGACGGCGTCCTGACCGGACGCGTCCAGGGCGAGATCATCGACGCGGCAGGCAAGGCCGAACGCCTGCGGGCCTTCGCCCAGCGGCACGGCGCATCCCCGGAGCAAATCATCGCCATGGGCGACGGCGCAAACGACCTGAAAATGCTGGGCCTGGCCGGCTATTCGGTCGCCTACCACGCCAAACCCGTCGTGCGCGAGCAAACCCGCTTCGCCCTCAACGTCTCCGGCCTGGACGGCGTCCTGAACTGGTTCGAACACTGAGCCCCCACCGCGGATCGCCTTCGCCATCCGCGCAGTTGCCGCCGGGTGCGCACCTGGTATTCGCGCCAGGAAACCAGCGTCACTACACGGCGAAGTCCGTACACCTACGTCGCCCTCTTAGGGAAAGCGGGTCGGCGCTTCGGCGGCAAGCCCGCCCCCCCCCATGAAAACAGATCCCCCAGACCCGGGACGCGGTGGATCCGGCTCCGCCGGTCCACCCGCGTCGCCCCCTTGAGGGGGAAGCGCGCCAGCGCTTCGGGGGTGGGCTGTCCCTCACGCGCCAGCGCTTCGGGGGTGGGCTGTCCCTCACGCGCCAGCGCTTCGGGGGTGGGTTAATACTTCACATTCAGCGATAGGATCGCCGCACGTCCGGTGCCGAGCTGCGCGTAGTGCGCGGCATAGGCCTTGGTGTAGTACGTCTCATCGAAGATGTTCACGACGTTCAACTGGGCGGTCAGATGCTCGTTGAACTCGTAGGCCGCCATCGCGTCGAAACGCCAGTACGAAGGCACATACCGCACCTTGGGCGTGCCGTCGGGGTTATACGACTTGTCGGAATTGCCGTACACCTTGGACACGTAGTACGCCCCGCCGCCCACCGTCAGCTTGGGCATGAGGCGGTACGTCGTCCACAGGCTGAAGGTATTGCGGGGCGTATTCGGCAGTTCCTCGCCCACGGCGCCGCTGTTGTAGGCGCCTTCCTGCAGCTCGCTGTCCATGAAGGCGTAGCCGCCGTAGACGTTCCACTTCGGCGTAATGCTGCCGGCGAAGCCGAGCTCGATGCCACGCACTCGCGCCCGTCCCACCTGCTCCGTTTCATTGGCCGACACCGCCACGCTGGTGTTCTTGCGGATGTCCTGGAAAGCCGCGGCGCTGAGGGTCAGGCGATCGTCCAGCACCTGCCACTTGGTGCCCACCTCGACGGTGCGGCTGCGTTCCGGCTCCAGCGAACTGGTGGTCGTGGTCAGCGCATCGGAAACGGCGCTCGACGAGATCGCCGACGGCGTGGAAGAGGTTCCGTACGTCACGTAGAACGTACCGTTTTCGACTGGCTTGTACGCCAGACCGACCTGGTAGTTCCACATGTTGTCGGTGCGGCGCAATGCCCCAGTGGCGCCGGAAACGTTCGTTGCCGTGGTGTCGTAACGGTCCCAGCGCAGGCCGCCACTTACCTGCCAGTGCCTGTTCAGTTCGACGGTATCGAAGCCGTAGATGCTGATCAGGTCGGTGTTGTACCGCGCGGGGTTGCCATTGCGCGAGAGCGACCCGGGGTAATAGGTATGCGGGTCCGGATCGTACAGCGAGGTGCACAGGGCCGGATTGTTCACCGCGTTGCGCGGCAGCGTGCAAGCCGTGGGCGCGCTGGCGATGTTCTGCGTATAGCCGTCCTTGTCCTGCTTGATGTTCGTGTACTCCACGCCCACGTCGAAGGAATGCTTCAGGCTGCCGGTATTGAAGCTGCCGCTCAGGTCGGTCTGGTTGGTGAAGGTCTCGGTGTTGTAGTAGCCGGCCTTCAGCGCGCGATAGACCAGGTCGCGATTGACGTTGCCGGCGCTGTCGTCCGGGTTGGTCGCGGCGTAGTCCGTCACCGCCGTCCCGTAACGCGTGACGTTGCGCAGGGTCAGCTTGTCGTTGAAGTCGTGCTGGATGTCCAGCGTCCCCACATCGTTGCGGGTCTTCATGAAGTCGCGCCCGTTCAGGCCGTAGAACGTCGAGCGCTTCACACCCTTGCTTTCCGTGACCGGCTCGCCGGTGCGCGGGTCGTAGGGCATCGAGAAGTCCGGCATGCTGTCATCCTGATAGTGGAAGTAGCTTGCCGTGATGCGCGTGGATGTGCCCAACCCCACGGTCAGCGAGGGCGCGATGCCGAAGCGTTTGAAATCCACCACGCTGTCCCGGCCCGGCACGTCGCCCGTGGCGCCCATCACGTTCAACCGGAACGCCGCCTTGTCGCTCAACTGGAAATTGCCGTCAGCGCTGGCGCGGTAGTTGTTGTCGGTTCCGATTTGCACCTGGCCCGAGGCGGCATTGCCCAGGTGAGGCGTCTTGGTCACCAGGTTGATGCTGCCGCCGGCGCCGCCACGGCCAGAGTACACCGAATCCGGTCCCTTGATGATCTCCACCTGCTCGATGTTGAAGGTATCGCGAATCTGCAGACTGGGGTCGAGCACACCGTCCACGAAGATGCTGTTGGCGGAGTTCTGGCCCCGGATGATGGGCAGATCCGCACCCGGGCGGCCGCCCTCGCCCGCGCCGAACGTGATTCCGGGTGAATTGCGCAGCACATCCTGCAGCGAATTGGCCACCTGATCCTGAATCACCTGCTGCGGCACCACCTGCACCGTGCGCGGGGTATCCAGCAATGGCGCCGTGAACTTCGGCGATTCCGACGTGGTCGCCTGGTATGGGGAGGCCTCGCCTTCTACCCGCACTGGCGCGAGCTCCGTGACGCCGGCGGCATTCTGTGCGGATGCGTACGGCGAAAGAAACAGGGCCGGTGTCGCCAAGGCGGCGGCCAGGGACTGCGTAAGCGTATTCAGGGAATACGAGTCGTGCTCCTTCAAGGCGCTTCTCCAGCGAATGTAAATGACAACGATTCTTGTTTTCGAATTCGTTTCGCATCATAGACAATTTAGAAGCCTTGAACAATCTTTATTAATCTTTCGCAGAGATTGTGGTGAGGTGGCGGCGGCTATAGTGTTGATTCTTAACGAAGTCCCTATATCGCACCGGGTGTTGCGCGGAATTGTTCGGTGTTGCATCGCGGGCACGCCGGCGCGACCGGACGCCTGCCGGAACCCCGCCGCACGCTCGCGACCGCAAGCTGGCGACGGCAAGTTCGCGTACGTGGTTGGGACATGGCAGTGAACAGGCGGAGGCGCGCCGGGGAGGAACGATGCGATGGCTGAAGTTGGGGCGCCTGTGGGCGTTGCGTGCCCGGCAGGACGCAATGACCTTGTGGTTTGCCCTGCGCCACCCCGCGACGCCCTGGTACGCCAAGGGCCTGGCGATATTGGTCGTGGCCTATGCCCTGAGCCCGATCGACCTCATTCCGGACTTCATTCCGGTGCTGGGCCTGCTGGACGACCTGGTGCTGGTGCCGGTGCTGATGTGGGCCGCCTTGCGGATGTTGCCCCGCCCCGTGCGCGAGGAAAGCGCGCAGCGTGCGCAGGCGTGGTCCGCGCGCAAGCTGGCCCGGCCGCGCAGCCGGGCGGGCGCGGTGTTCGTCGTGGCGGTATGGATTGCGATCGCCGCGATCGCGCTTTGGCTGCTATGGGCGGTTATTCATCCAACCGCGCCGGGCGGCGGCGCTTGAGCAGATAGCGGATGACAAAGCCGGGATAGGCGAGGACCAGGAAAAGACAGAGGGCGATGACATAGAACTCCCAACTTTGGGAGAACCGGTTGCCCAGCGCGGATTCGAAGGCGAAGCCCAGGCCGCCGACGATGAAATAGAAAACCAGGAGTTCGATCAGCCGCAGCCAGAACGGCTTGGCGGCCGGGGCGCCGTCCTTGCGCCACACGATGACTGCGAATACCCGTTCGTTCACGAACGGCAGGTTCGCGCAGACCAGGGCCAACGCGATCAATAGCCAGACGGCAAGGGTTTGACTCATCGGCCCACGGTTAGCACTGGATGTGGCGCGCGATGGCGCGCCACACCGGGATGGTTACAGGCCCAGCGAGGTCTGGACCGCACGCACGCACGCCGCCATCAGGCCGCCGGGCAGCAGGCCCAGCAGCAGCAGCAAGGCGCCATTCAGCGACATCAGGCCACGCTGCGCAAACGATGCCGTGACCGGATGCGTATCGCCAACCGGGTCGTCGAAATACACGACCTTGACCACGCGCAGATAGTAGAACGCGCCGATCAGCGAGAACAGAACCGCCAGGACCGCGATGGTGACGTGACCGCTCTGCACCAGCGGCTGGAGCACGGCCAGCTTGGCGTAGAAGCCCACCGTGGGCGGCAAGCCGGTCAGGGACACCATGAGCAGCAGAACGATGAATGCGTGCCAGGGGCTGCGGCGGTTCAGGCCCTTCAGGTCGTCGATGCGATCGCACTCGAAGCCGTCGCGCGCCAGCAGCAGGACCATGCCGAAGCTGCCCAGCGTGGTCAGCACGTAGGTGACCATATAGAACAGCGCCGAACCGTAGGCCGCGGCGCCGGTCTGGCCGCCCGCCGCGCCGGACGCCAAGCCCAACAGCACGAAGCCCATGTGCGAAATCGTCGAATAGGCCAGCATGCGCTTGAAGTTGCTCTGCGCGATGGCCGTGATATTGCCGACGGCCAGCGACACCACGGCCAGGATCAGCAGCATGGGCTGCCAATCGGCGGCCAGCGTATGCATGGCTTCGATCAGCACGCGCAGCGTGATCGCGAAGGCTGCCAGCTTGGGCGCGGCGCCCAGCAGCAGCGTGATCGCGGTCGGCGCGCCGTGGTAGACGTCTGGCACCCACATGTGGAAAGGGGCCGCGCCCAGCTTGAATGCCAGACCGGCAACGATGAAGACCACGCCGAGCACCAGGGCCAGGTTCTGCGCCTTGCCGGCGGCGATGGTTTCGGCGATCTGCGCCAGATCCAGATGGCCCGTCGCGCCGTAGATCATCGACATGCCGTACAACAGGAAGCCCGAGGCAAGCGCGCCCAGCACGAAGTACTTCATCGCCGCTTCGGTGGCGGTGGTGTTGTCGCGGCGCAGGGCGATCAGGGCATACAGCGACAGGGACATCAGCTCCAGGCCCAGGTACACCGTTATCAGGTTGCCGGCCGAAATCATCACCATCTGGCCCAGCAGGCCGAACAGCGCCAGCACGTACATCTCGCCGCCGCGCAGCATATCGCGCGACTGGGAATAGATGCGGCCATACACCAAGGTCACGAACACCGCGATATACGACGCGATCTTGAGCAGGTGCGCCAGATCGTCGGCCACGTACAGGCCGCCGAACGCCCTGCCCTGCACGCCGTCGTTCCACTGGACCAGCGAAACGACGGTCAGGAGCACCAGGGTGCCCTGCGTGAGCAGATAGCTGAGCTTGCGCGTGGGATGCGTGCTGACGGCATCGATCAGCAGGATGGCTGCGCCCAGAATCAGCAGCAGGATCTCCGGTGTCGCCAGCGCGAAATCAGTTGAAGAATGCATCATTGTCTTGGCTTACAGTTTGGAGATGGCAACGTGTTGCATCAGGGCCTCGACCGACGCATGCATCACATCGGTGAAGGGCTTGGGATAGATACCCATGTACAGCACGGCGATCGCCATCACGCCCAGGATCAGGAATTCGCGGCGGTTGATGTCCGTCAGCGCCCGCACATGGTCGTTGGCGATCTCGCCGAAGGCGACGCGCTTGACCATCCACAGCGAATAGGACGCGCCCAGGATCAGCGCCGTGGCGGCCGCCAGGCCGATCCAGAAGTTGTGCTGCACGGCTCCCATGATCACCATGAACTCGCCCACGAAGCCGCTGGTGGCGGGCAGGCCGCTGTTGGCCATCGAGAACAGCACGAAGAAGGTGACGAAGCGCGGCATGGTGTTGACCACGCCGCCATAGTCGGCGATGCGCCGGCTATGCACGCGGTCGTACAGAACGCCGATGCACATGAACATCGCGCCCGACACGAAGCCGTGCGAAATCATCTGCACGATGGCGCCTTCCACGCCGGCCGTGTTGAACAGGAAGAAGCCCAGCGTGACGAAGCCCATGTGGGCCACGGACGAATAGGCCACCAGTTTCTTCATGTCGTCCTGGACGATGGCCACCAGACCGATGTAGATCACGGCGATCAGCGACAGCGCGATGATCAGTCCCGCCAGGCTGTGCGAGGCGTCCGGCGCGATCGGCAGCGAGAACCGCAGGAACCCGTAGGCGCCGAGCTTCAGCATGATGGCGGCCAGCACAATGGAACCGCCGGTGGGCGCTTCGACGTGGGCGTCGGGCAGCCAGGTGTGCACCGGCCACATCGGCACCTTGACGGCGAACGCGGCCAGCATGGCAAGGAAGATCAGCAACTGCGGCGTCATGCCGAGCTTGAGCTGTTGCCACTGCAGGATGTCGAAGGACCCGCCCGACACGTTCCACAGGTAGATGAAGGCGATCAGCGTCAGCAGCGAACCGAGCAAGGTGTACAGGAAGAACTTGAACGCGGCATACACGCGGTTCGGACCGCCCCAGACGCCGACGATGATGTACATCGGAATCAGGGTCGCCTCGAAGAACACGTAGAACAGCAGCCCGTCCAGCGCCACGAACACGCCGATCATCAGCCCGGACAGGATCAGGAAGGCCGCCATGTATTGCGCCACACGGCTGGTGATCACTTCCCAGCCGGCCAGCACCACGATGATCGTGACGAAGGCCGTCAGCAGGACGAACCACAGCGAGATCCCGTCCACCCCAAGGTGGTAGTTGACGTTGAAAGTGCTGATCCAGGGCACGTTCTCGACGAACTGCATGTTCGCCGTGGAGGCGTCGAAGCCCGTGTAGAGCGGAATCGTCACCAGCAGCCCCGCCACCGCGCCGATGAGCGAGAGCCACAGCGTCAGGCCGCGCCGGTTGTCGCCGCCGAGGGCGAGCACCAGAAGGCCGAAAACAATGGGAACAAAGACCGCGAGGGTAAGCCAGGGAAAAGTTTGGGATGCCATCTCGCTAGCCATTTATTGGGGAATCAGTACGAAGAAAGTCACCAGGGCCAAGATGCCGATGATCATGGCGAAGGCATAGTGGTAAATGAAGCCGGACTGCAGGTGGCGGCTGACGCCCGCCACCCAGCCCACCAGCCGCGCGCTGCCGTTGATCAGGCCGTCGATCAAACCGCGATCGCCGGCCTGCCACAGGCCGCGGCCCAGGCCGCGGGCCGCGCGCGCGATGACCTGCTCGTTAATCCAGTCCACGAAATACTTGTTCTCGAGGATGGCGTTGATCCCCGACAGGCTGGACTTGATGGCCGCCGGAACCCGCGGGTTGACCAGGTAGCAGTACCAGGCCACGACCGCGCCCGCGACCACCAGCCAGAACGGCAGCGTGGTGAAGGCATGCAGGCCGAACGCGACCCAGCCGTGCCATTCTTCCGTCAGCTCGTGCATCGCCGGATGCTGCGGCAGGATGGTGATGGCGCCCTGGAAGTATTTGCCGAACAGCATCGGGTCGATGACCAGCGCGCCGATGATGACCGACGGAATCGCCAGCACGATCAGCGGCAGCGTGACCACCCACGGCGATTCATGCGGCGGGCCGCTGTGGCCATGGTCGTCGTGGCCGTGCACCTGCGCTTCGGCGCCGTGGCTGTCGTCGCCGTGGGCATGGCCGTGGCCGTGCGCATCGAAGCGCTCCTTGCCGTGGAAGACCAGGAAGTAGACGCGGAACGAATACAGCGAGGTCACGAACACGCCGATCAGCGTCGCGTAGTGAGCGAAGCCCGCCCCCCACACGTGCGCGGCCCCGGCGGCCTCGATGATGTGTTCCTTGGAATAGAAACCCGAGAAGAACGGCGTGCCGACCAGCGCCAGCGTGCCGATCAGGAAGGTGATCCAGGTGATCGGCATGTATTTGCGCAGGCCGCCCATGTTCCGGATGTCCTGATCATGGTGCATGCCGATGATCACCGAGCCCGCGCCCAGGAACAGCAGCGCCTTGAAAAAGGCGTGCGTCATCAGGTGGAAGATCGCCACCGAGTACGCCGAGGCGCCCAGCGCCACGGTCATGTAGCCCAGCTGCGACAGCGTCGAATACGCCACCACGCGCTTGATGTCGTTCTGGATGATGCCCAGGATGCCCAGGAACAGCGCGCCGATGGCGCCGATCACGATGACGAAGGACAGCGCCTTATCCGAATGCTCGAACAGCGGCGAGAAGCGCGCCACCATGAAGATGCCCGCCGTCACCATGGTCGCGGCGTGGATCAGCGCCGAAATCGGCGTGGGGCCTTCCATGGAGTCCGGCAGCCACGCATGCAGCGGCACCTGCGCCGACTTGCCCATCGCGCCGACGAACAGGCAGATGCAAGCCACCGTCAGCAGCAGCCAGTCGGTGCCAGGGAACGTCATGCCGGCCAGCTTGTCGGCCTGGCTGAACACGTCCGCGTACTGCATGGAGCCGACATAGGCGAACAGCAGGCCGATGCCCAGCACGAAGCCGAAGTCCCCGACCCGGTTGATCAGGAAGGCCTTCATGTTCGCAAAAATGGCGGTCGGACGCGTGTACCAGAAGCCGATCAGCAGATACGAAACCAGGCCCACCGCTTCCCAGCCGAAGAACAGCTGCACCATGTTGTTGGACATGACCAGCATCAACATGGAGAAGGTGAACAGCGAGATGTAGGCGAAGAAGCGCTGGTAGCCCGGATCGTCCGCCATGTAGCCGATGGTGTAGATGTGCACCATCAGCGACACGCTGGTCACGACCACCATCATCATGGCCGACAGCGGGTCGATGAGGAAGCCGATATTCAGCTGCGTGTTGCCGATCAGGCTCCAGGTATAGACGTTGCCGTCGTACGTGTGGCCGTTCAGGACGTCGCCCAGCACCACGAAGGCGCCGATGGTGGAGATCAGGACGCCCAGGATGGTGATGCAATGCGCGCCGCGGCGCCCGATGGGCTTGCCGAGAAACCCGGTGCCGAACAGGCCGGCCAGAATGGCGCCGGCCAAGGGCGCCAGCGCGATGAGCAGGTAGAGATTGGGGGAGCTAGACATTGTTATTCCTGGACTCCGTCAGCCCTTCAGGCGATCGAGTTCGTCGACGTTGATCGTGTTCAGGTTGCGGAACAACAGCACCAGAATGGCCAGGCCGATGGCGGCCTCGGCGGCCGCCACCGTCAGGATGAAGAACACGAACACCTGGCCGGCGGTGTCGCCCGACCAGCTCGAAAACGCCACGAAATTCATGTTGACGGCCAGGAGCACCAGCTCGATGGACATCAGCAGGATGATCAGATTGCGGCGGTTCAGGAAGATGCCGAAGATGCCGATGGCAAAAAGGATCGCCCCCAGTATCAGGTAATGGGCCAGCGTCAACGTCACTTCTGTTCTCCTTGGGACGGGACGGCCGCCGCGGCGCGCGCGGCCTGGGCGCGCTCGCTCTGCGCCGGCATGCTTACCAGCCGAAAGCGGTCCTTGGCGCGCACGCGCACCGCTTCGGCCGGATTGTTGTACTTGACGTCGCGGCGGCGGCGCAGGGTCAGCGCAATCGCCGACACCATGCCGACCAGCAGCAGGACGGCGCCGACTTCAACCGCATACACATATTGGGTGTACATGGCCGTGCCCAGCGCGCGGGCGTTGTTGTAGTCGCCCGCCATGGCGGCCGGGGCGCCCGCGTCCATCCACGTCGTGCCCAGCACGAAGGAGATCTCGAGGACCAGGATCAGGCCGATCACGAGCCCAAGCGGCAGATAGGTGCGAAGGCCTTGCCGCAACGTCGCCATGCGGATGTCCAGCATCATCACGACGAACAGGAACAGCACCATGACGGCGCCGACGTAGACCAGCACGAGCAGCAGCCCGAGGAATTCCGCGCCAAGCAGCATCCACAGCATGGCGGCGTTGAAGAACGCCAGGATCAGGTGCAGCACCGCGGTGACGGGGCTGCGCGCCGTAATGACGCGGAAAGCCGCCACCACCAGGACGATGGACAGTAGGTAGAACAGAAAAGTCGTGAAAGTCATGGAGTCTTACCCGGCATCAACGGTAGGGCGCGTCTTCGGCGCGACGGCGGGCGATTTCCGCCTCGTAACGGTCGCCGACCGCCAGCAGCATGTCCTTCGTGAAATACAGGTCGCCGCGCTTTTCGCCGTGGTATTCGTGGATGTGGGTTTCCACGATGGAATCCACCGGACAGCTTTCTTCGCAGAAACCGCAGAAGATGCACTTGGTCAGGTCGATGTCATAGCGCGTGGTTCGGCGGCTGCCGTCCTCGCGCACGTCCGACTCGATGGTGATGGCCAGGGCCGGGCACACAGCTTCGCACAGCTTGCAGGCAATGCACCGCTCTTCGCCGTTGGGATAACGGCGCAGGGCGTGCAGCCCGCGGAAGCGCGGCGAGGCCGGCGTCTTTTCCTGGGGGTAACGCAAGGTGACCTTGCGCTTGAAGAAATACTTGCCCGTCAGGCGCATGCCCTTGAGCAGTTCGGACAGCAACAGGCTGCCGAAGAAATCCTTGATCGCTTCCATATCCTGCCTTTTGCCTATCGCTAGCGCCAAATGTTCCAGGGCGTCTGCATCCAGATTGCCACGACGAGCAGCCACACGCCGGTCAGCGGAATGAAGATCTTCCAGCCCAGGCGCATGATCTGGTCATAGCGGTAGCGCGGGAACGACGCGCGGAACCAGACGAACAGGGACACGATGAAAAAGGTCTTCAGACCCAGCCAGATCCAGCCCGGGATCCAGGTCAGCGGCGCCACGTCGATGGGCGAGGTCCAACCGCCCAGGAACATGATGGAGGCCAGGGCCGACAACAGGATCATGTTGGCGTATTCGCCCAGGAAGAACAGGGCGAAGGCCATGCCCGAGTACTCCACCATGTGGCCGGCGACGATTTCCGATTCGCCTTCCACCACGTCGAACGGGTGGCGGTTGGTTTCGGCGACGGCGGAGACCACGTAGATCACGAACAGCGGCAGCAGCGGCAGCCAGTTCCACGAAAGGAACGTCAGGCCGTGGTCCGCGAACCAGCCTCGGGTCTGCCCCAGCACGATGTCGGTCATGTTCAGGCTGCCGGACACCAGCAGTACGGTGACCAGCACGAAGCCGATGGCGAGTTCATACGACACCATCTGCGCCGAAGCGCGCAGCGCTCCGAGGAACGCGTACTTGGAGTTCGACGCCCAGCCGGCCACGATGACGCCGTAGACGCCGACCGACGTGATGGCCATGATGTACAGCAGACCGGCATTGACGTTGGCCAGCACCACATCGGGGCCGAACGGCACCACGGCCCAGGCCGCCAGCGCCGGCATCAGCGTGACCACCGGCGCCACCACGAACAGGATGCGGTTGGCCGCCGAGGGCACCACCACTTCCTTGGTCAGCAGCTTGAACACGTCGGCGAAGGGCTGCAGCAACCCGCGGAAGCCCACCCGGTTCGGACCCATGCGCACGTGCATGAAACCGATCATCTTGCGTTCCCAGTACGTCAGATAGGCCACGCACAGAATGATGGGGACCGCGATGACCACGATCTTGACGATGGTCCAGACCACGAGCCACGGGGTTGCGCCCAGCAAGGCCTGCCCATGGCTTTCCAAAGTGTTGAGCCATTCCATCAGGCACGCTCCACGCTCAGTTCACCGAATGCGCCGCCCAGTGCGGCCGTTTGTTCGAAGCCGGCGGACACCCGTACGGCGCGGTCCGCCACGGTTTCGTCCTGCACCGTTTCCAGTTCGACGGCGCCGGCGGCGCCGCGCACGCGCACCTTGACGCCCGCCGTCAGACCCAGGCTGGCCAGGGTCTGGCCATTCATGCGGGCGGCCGGCGCACGGGATGCCGGCGCGGCCTGCAGCGGCGCGGAGCGGCGCACGATGGCATCGCTGCGGTAGATCGGCACGTCGGCGACGCGTTCCAGGGCGCCGGCGGCCTGGCCCAAGCCGGGCGCTGCGTTGATGCGGTTGGACAGGCGCCCTTCCACGCCGCCCGACAGCACGGCATCGCGGACGGATTCGGAGGTCTCGTCATCGAAGCCGGGCAGGTGCAGCACGTTGCCCAGCACGCGCAGCACCTTCCACGCGGGACGGGTCTGCTGGAACGGAACGACCGTGCCCTTGAAGCTTTGCGCCAGGCCCTGCGCGTTCACGAAGGTGCCCGAGGTTTCGGTAAACGGCGCGACGGGCAGCATGACGTCGGCCCAGTCCGCGGCGGCGGAGCGGAACGGCGTCAGAGCCACGGCGAACTGCGCTTCGCGCAGCGCGGCCACAGCTTGCGCGCCGTTGTCGGCGTCCAGCAGCGGCTCGGCGTGCAGCACGATATAGGCCTTGAGCGGATCGGCCAGCATGGCGGCGGCGGTCTTGCCGCCCTTGCCCGGCACGGCGCCGGCCAGATAGCCGCCCACGGTGTTGCCGCCCGAGGTCAGGAAACCGAAGCGCGCGCCCGCCAGCGTGGCGATGCTTTGCGCATTGGCGGCCAGCGTCGCGGCCTGCGGCGACGACACCGCCATGTTGCCCACCAGGACCGCGGCCTGGCTGCCCGAAGCCAGGCTGGCCGCGATCACCTTGGCCTGCTCGCCCGGGGCGACGCCGGCGAATTCGGCGGGAACGTCCTGGCCCTTGGCCTGCGCCAGCGCCACGGCCACTTCGGCCAGGGCGCGCGGCAGCGCCGACGGCGCCACGGTGATGCGGCCGGTGACCGGCATCAGGGGATCTTCGGCGATGCTGTCGACCAGGAGCACCTGCGTGCCGCGCTTGGCCGCCTGGCGCAGGCGTTGCGCCATCAGCGGGTGATCCTTGCGCAGGACGGAGCCCACCACCAGCACGCGATCCAGCGTATCCAAATCTGCCACCGGCATGCCGAGCCAGGGCGCCCCGGTCAGGGCGGCGCCGAAGGCCGGATCGGTCATGCGCAGGCGGAAGTCGATGTTCTCCGAACCAAGCGCGCGGACCAGGCGGCCCAGCAGCGCATATTCCTCGGTGGTGGCGTATTCGGTCGCCAGCGCGCCGATCTGGCCGCCGCCGAAGTTGTCGCGCACGCGCGCCAGCCCCTGCGCCACGGCCTGCAGCGCATCGGCCCAGGACGCTTCCTGCCATTGGCCGTCGGCGCCCTTGATCATGGGCGTGGCCAGGCGGTCTTCGCTGTTCAGGCCGTCATACGAGAAACGGTCGCGGTCGCTCAGCCAGCATTCGTTCAGGGCTTCGTTCTCGAAAGGCACGACGCGCATGACCTTGTCGTTCTTGACCTGCACCACCAGGTTGGCGCCCAGGCTGTCGTGCGGGCTGACCGAACGGCGGCGCGCCAGTTCCCAGGTGCGGGCGCTGTAGCGGAACGGCTTGGACGTCAGCGCGCCAACGGGGCACAGATCGATCATGTTGCCCGACAGTTCGGACTCGATGGCGCGGCCGACGAAGGACGTGATCTCGGAGTGCTCGCCCCGGTTGATCATGCCCAGCTCCATCACGCCGGCGATCTCCTGGCCAAAGCGGACACAGCGCGTGCAGTGGATGCAGCGGCTCATTTCCTCGGCCGATACCAGCGGGCCCAGGTCCTTATGGAACACCACGCGCTTTTCTTCGTGATAGCGCGAAGCCGAGCCGCCGTAGCCCACGGCGAGATCCTGCAACTGGCATTCCCCGCCCTGATCGCAGATCGGGCAGTCCAGCGGGTGGTTGATCAACAGGAACTCCATCACCGACTTCTGGGCGGCCTTGGCCTTTTCGGAGTTCGTGTAGACCACCATGCCGTTGGTCACAGGGGTGGCGCAGGCCGGCAGCGCCTTGGGCGCCTTTTCGACCTCGACCAGGCACATCCGGCAGTTGGCCGCGATGGAAAGCTTCTTGTGGTAGCAGAAATGCGGCACGTACTGCCCGAGTTTCTGGGCGGCATGCATCACCATGCTGCCTTCGGGCACTTCTACCTTGTTGCCGTCGACGGTTAGTTCAACCATTGCTGTTCCTGACCTACAGATATTGCGGGACCACGCACTTCTTGTGCTCGATGTGGTACGCGAATTCGTCGTGGAAGTGCTTGAGGAAGCCGCGTACCGGCATCGCGGCGGCATCGCCCAGGGCGCAGATGGTGCGGCCCATGATGTTGCCCGCCACGCTGTCCAGCATGTCGAGGTCCTCGGGGCGGCCGTGGCCGTGCTCGATACGATTCACCATGCGATACAGCCAGCCCGTGCCCTCGCGGCAAGGCGTGCACTGCCCACAGCTTTCCTCGTAATAGAAATACGAAAGACGCAGCAGCGACTTCACCATGCAGCGGGTCTCGTCCATGACGATGACGGCGCCCGAACCCAGCATGGACCCCGCCTTCGCGATGGCGTCGTAGTCCATGGTCGTGTCCATCATGATGTCGGCGGGCAGCACCGGCGCGCTCGAGCCGCCGGGGATCACCGCTTTCAGCTTGCGGCCGCCGCGCATCCCGCCGGCGAGTTCCAGCAGCTTGGCGAACGGCGTCCCCAGGGGGATTTCGTAGTTGCCCGGCCGCTCGACGTCGCCCGTGATCGAGAAGATCTTGGTGCCGCCGTTGTTCGGCTTGCCGACTTCCAGATACTGCTGGCCGCCGTTGCGGATGATCCACGGCACCGCGGCAAAGGTTTCGGTGTTGTTGATCGTGGTGGGCTTGCCGTACAGGCCGAAGCTGGCCGGGAACGGCGGCTTGAAGCGCGGCTGGCCCTTCTTGCCTTCCAGGGATTCGAGCAGCGCGGTTTCCTCGCCGCAGATGTAGGCGCCGTAGCCATGGAACGCGTGCAGCTGGAAGCTGAAGTCCGACCCCAGGATTCTTTCGCCCAGGAACCCTGCCGCACGGGCTTCCTCCAGGGCTTCCTCGAAGCGCTCATAGACTTCGAAGATTTCGCCGTGGATGTAGTTGTAGCCGGCGGAGATGCCCATGGCGTAGGCGGCGATGGCCATGCCTTCGATCACGATGTGCGGATTGAAGCGCAGGATGTCGCGGTCCTTGAACGTGCCCGGCTCCCCTTCGTCCGAATTGCATACGAGGTACTTCTGGCCCGGGAAGGTGCGGGGCATGAAGCTCCACTTCAACCCGGTGGGGAAACCCGCCCCGCCGCGGCCGCGCAGGCCCGAGGCCTTGACTTCGGCGATGACGTCTTCCGGCTTCATGCCGGTGGTCAGGATCTTGCGCAGCGCCTCGTAGCCGCCACGCTTGACGTAGTCTTCCAGCCGCCAGTTGGTGCCGTCCAGATCCGCCAGAATCTGCGGCTGGATATGACGTCCGTGCAGGCACATCGACTGCGACAGATCGCCCATGGGGTTGGGGTCCAGCCCCTGCGCGAACTGGCGATACAGGTCCGGCGCGTTCATGCCGTTTCTCCTTGCGCGCGCAGACTGGCAACCAGTTCATCGAGGCGTGCCTCGGTCATGCGTACGCACATATGCTTGTTGTTCACCAGCACCACCGGCGCGTCTCCGCAGGCGCCCATGCATTCGCCTTCGATCAGCGTGAACATGCCGTCGGCGGTCGTGCCGCGATAGTCGACGCCGAGCTTGCGCTTCAGGTAGTCGCCGGCTTTCTCGCCATCGCGCAGCGCGCACGGCAGGTTGGTACAGACGGAAATCTTGTGCTTGCCGGTCGGCGTCACGTTGAACATGTTGTAGAACGTGGCGACTTCCTGGACCGCGATGGGAGGGACGCCCAGGTAGGTGGCGACGTCCTCGATGATCTCGGTCGACACCCAGCCTTTCTCGTCCTGCGCGATCGCAAGAGCGGCCATGATGGCCGACTGCTTCTGGTCGGCCGGGAACTTCGTGAGCTCCCGGTCGATTTTCTGGTAAGCCTGTTCGGAAAGCAGCATAGTTTGAATCCGGAATATGCAAGAGGCCCCTGCGGGGGTCTTCTTCGAGGTCGCGCGGCGTTCCCTAGCGGTCGATTTCGCCGAACACGATGTCCTGCGTGCCGATGACGGTGACCGCGTCCGCGATCATGTGGCCGCGGGTCATCTCATCCAGCGACTGCAGGTGAGCGAAACCGGGCGCGCGGATCTTCAGGCGATACGGCTTGTTCGCGCCGTCGGACACCAGATAGATGCCGAACTCGCCCTTGGGATGCTCGACGGCGGCGTAGGCCTCGCCCGGCGGCACATGGAAGCCTTCCGTGAAGAGCTTGAAGTGGTGAATCAGCTCTTCCATGTTGCTCTTCATGGCGGCGCGCTTGGGCGGCGCGACCTTGTGGTTGTCGATCATGACGGGGCCGGGGTTGTTGCGCAGCCACTCGACGCACTGGCGGATGATGCGGTTGCTCTGCCGCATTTCCGCGACGCGCACCAGATAGCGGTCGTAGCAGTCGCCGTTCACGCCGACCGGCACGTCGAAATCGAGCAGATCGTAGACCTCGTACGGCTGCGTCTTGCGCAGGTCCCAGGCGACCCCAGAGCCGCGCAGCATCGGGCCCGTAAAGCCCAGCGCCTTGGCCCGCTCCGGCGAAACCACGCCGATGCCCACCAGCCGCTGCTTCCAGATGCGGTTGTCGGTCAGCAGGGTTTCGTATTCGTCGACACAGGCCGGGAAGCGGTTCGTGAAGTCCTCGATGAAATCGAGCAGCGAGCCCGAACGCGCTTCGTTCATGGCGCGCAGCTCTTTTTCGCCGCGGAATTTGCTGGGCTCGCCGTACTGCGGCATGCTGTCCGGCAGATCGCGGTACACGCCGCCCGGGCGGTAATAGGCAGCGTGCATGCGCGCGCCCGACACCGCTTCGTAGCAGTCCATCAGGTCTTCGCGTTCGCGGAAGGCGTACAGGAAGACCGCCATGGCGCCCACGTCCAACGCGTGCGAGCCGAGCGACATCAGGTGATTCAGAATCCGCGTGATTTCGTCGAACATGACGCGGATGTATTGCGCCCGCAGCGGCGGCTCGATGCCGAGCAGCTTCTCGATGGCCATGACGTAGGCGTGCTCGTTGCACATCATGGACACGTAATCCAGGCGGTCCATGTAGGGCAGCGCCTGGATGAAGGTCTTGTGCTCGGCCAGCTTTTCGGTGGCGCGGTGCAGCAGTCCGATATGGGGGTCGGCGCGCTGGATGACTTCGCCGTCCAGTTCCAGCACGAGACGCAGCACGCCGTGCGCGGCCGGGTGCTGGGGACCGAAGTTCAGGGTGTAGTTCTTGATTTCAGCCATGATCAGCGACCGGCTCCGTAAGTGTCTTCGCGCACGACGCGCGGCGTGAGTTCACGCGGATCGATGGTGACCGGTTGGTAGATGACGCGGCCTTGCTCGGGGTCGTAGCGCATTTCCACATTGCCGGACAAGGGGAAGTCCTTGCGGAACGGGTGGCCGATGAAGCCGTAGTCCGTCAGGATGCGCCGCAGGTCGGGATGACCTTCGAACACGATGCCGAACAGGTCGAACGCTTCGCGCTCGTACCAGCCCACCGACGGCCAGCACTCGATCAGCGACGACACCATGGGGAAATCGTCGTCCGGGGCCCAGGTGCGCACGCGCAGACGCCAGTTATGCTCGATGGACAGCAGGTGAATGACCACCGCGAAGCGGCCCCGCTGGCCGCGGCTGGCGATGCGATCTTCCGCCACCTGGCGGGTGCCGTTGCCCCAGCTCAGGTAGTCCACGCCGCACAGGTCGAGACAGGTTTCGAATTGCAGGGCCGGATCGGTGCGCAGACGATTGCACACGGAGACCCACTGGGCCGCCGGCACTTCCAGCGTCAACTCGCCCAAGGCTTCCGTCAGGGCAAGCGTTTCGCCGAACGCGGCTTGCAGATTGGTTTTCAGGGTTTCGAGCCTGGTCATCATCTTCAACGATTAGGTAAGCCGAGACACGCGCAGCGGGGCGACGCCCGCTTCAGCGCGCGATGGTGTTGGTCAGGCGAATCTTGTTCTGCATTTGCAGCAGACCGTAGACCAGCGCCTCGGCCGTGGGCGGACAGCCCGGCACGTATACGTCCACGGGGACGATACGGTCGCAGCCGCGCACCACCGAATAGGAGTAGTGGTAGTAGCCGCCGCCATTGGCGCACGAACCCATGGATACGACCCAGCGCGGTTCCGGCATCTGGTCGTACACCTTGCGCAGGGCCGGCGCCATCTTGTTGCACAGCGTGCCGGCGACGATCATCAGGTCCGACTGGCGCGGGCTGGGGCGGAAGATGATGCCGAACTGGTCCAGGTCATAACGAGCCGCGCCCGCATGCATCATTTCCACGGCGCAACAGGCCAGGCCGAACGTCATCGGCCACATGGAACCCGTCTTGGCCCAGTTGATGAACTTGTCGGCGCTCGTCGTGATGAAGCCTTGCTTGTGGATGCCTTCTTCAATAGCCATATTGCTCTCTGGTGGCGTGGACAGGAAATGCGCAGGTAAGCGTCATTCCCAATCGAGCGCGCCCTTCTTCCATTCGTAGATGAAACCCACCGTAAGGACCGCCAGGAAAATCATCACGGTCCAGAAACCGACCAGACCCACGGCGCCATGGGCGATGGCCCACGGAAACAGGAAGGCGATTTCGAGGTCGAACAGGATGAAAAGGATGGCGACGAGGTAGTAGCGCACGTCGAACTTCATGCGGGCGTCTTCGAAGGCGTCGAAGCCGCACTCGTACGCGGAGAGTTTCTCCGCATAGGGACGCCGCGGCCCAAGCAGCGAGCCCGCGGTGATCAACGCGAAGCCGATCAGCGTCGCCACAATGATGAATAGCAGAACGGGGAAATACTGTTGCAGGTTCATTTTGGGCGCGTCCGTGTAATGCTCAAACCTGTCGATTGTAGCATTCGCGTCGTTACTTCCCGCTGAACTCTGTAGCCGGAGGAGAGGATCGCGGACGCCGCTGATTGGGCGATTCCGCGTTCGCGCGCGAGCGGCGCGAAGCCAGGAGTGAACATCTTGTGGGGGAAGGCCGGGAAGATAATGTGGGCCGGATCCGCCGACCGCCGCCGCGCCTTCCTCGCCGGAAACGATAACAAAATCCGAACGCAAATACAAAAAAGCCTCTCTGCCGAGCGGCCTGGAATAAAGCGCCGCAAGCGCCTGAAAAGACCCAAGGACCGGATCCAAGGACTCGAGGGAATCAAGGGACCCAAGCGGACCCAAGCGGGCTGAAGCGGACCCAAGGCGGCTAGGCGACCCAAAGCAGCCAAAAGCAAAAAGCCACCCCGAAGGGTGGCTTGAACAAGCGCCGCCGATACAGGATCGGCGGGCCCGATTCGCTTGCACCGGACGGATTGAACCCCGCCCTGGCGCGATGCGATCGGCGCCGGGCGACGAATCGCCCGGACGCCGGTATTGCTTAGAAGCGGTGACGGATACCGACGCCGACAACCGTGCTCTTCAGATCGTCCACGAAGCCGTAGTTCTTCGTGTAGGAACCCAGAGCGTACAGGTTGGTGCGCTTGGACAGGTCGTACGTCACGCCCAGCGAGTAGACGTTCATGTTGCTGTCTTCGCCGAGGTACGTGCCCGAGGTGTACAGGCTGCTGTCGGAGACGTTCACACGCTGCCACGAACCGAAGACGCTGGTGGCGCCGCCGATGGGAGCGCTCAGACCGACCATCCACTGCTTCGTCTTGAAGTCGTCGCTGTAGATGTTGCTCGGGAAGAAGCTGCTGCCCAGGGGGTTGCCGCCGCTGGTGAACAGACCGGTCAGGCTCGAAGCCTGGATCCAGCCGCCGCGGGTCTGACCGTAGGCCAGCGAGAGCTTGACGACTTCGAAGTCGTAAGCGCCGCCAACCAGCCAGGCGCGGATGCGGTCGCCGGTACCGGCGGCGTCGCTGTTGGTATCAGCAGCGGTATGCGGACGGTTGATCTGGTCGTAGCCGGCAGCCAGGTTCAGAGGACCGTTGACGTAACGCAGACCGGCGGTGATGCCGCGCTGGTTTTCGTTCGTGCGGAAGCCGGTGTCGCCAGCATCGTTGTCGTCGATGTTGAACGAGTAGCCGGCGCCCAGCTGGAAGCCGCCGAACACGGGCGATTGATACAGGACCAGGTTGTCGTAGCGGGTCGTGTTGGACGAGCTGAACGCCGTACCGATGTTGGCCAGACCGAAGCCTTCAGCGAACGGGTCGATCGAACCGAAGAACTTGGAAGCGACGTTGGTCTGACGACCGAAGTCCAGTTGACCCCAGCTGTTGCTGGCCAGACCGATGGTGGCCTGACGACCGAACAAGCGGTTGTTTTGAGCGGAGTTGCCGTTGCCCGAATTGAAGCCGGACTCGACGGTGAAGACCGCGCGCAGACCGTCACCCAGATCTTCCGAGCCGCGCAGACCCCAGCGGGAACCGTTCTGAACACCGTTGATCATGCCGAACTTCGATTGCTTATCGAAGCCGTCGCCCTTGATGTTCTGGTAACCGATACCGGTGTCCAGGATCCCGTACAGGGTCACGGACGTTTCTGCCTGTGCAACACCGGCGAAACCGGCGAGCAGGGCGGCAGCGAGCAGAGTCTTTTTCATTTAAGAAATCTCCGTTGATTTGAGTGACAAGAGCAGCAATCCAGCAAACCAGCCTGCCGCCCCCCTAACTCCGCGAAGGGAAGTTGACGCTATTGCATCAAAAAACAGGGGGACTGGCTATGGTCGTGCCGCAAAACGAGGGCTTTGCACCCAAGCTTTGTTGGGTCCATACAACACGGTGTCGCCGTGCGTTCCACACTACGTCCCCGTTTGAATGGCCTGCGTGAAGGATATCGGCAGCCGGTTCCGGAGGCAACGGTTGGGCGCGTCCCTCCGGCCACAGGTGCGGCGTCGACGCCACGGTCGCCGCCGAGCGGCGCTTCGCCTACGGAAGATCGCATCGCCGGCGTTCCGCCCGATACGGCATCCAGGCCGGCCTTCCACACCCGGGCCGGGTCAGCGGCCGGCGGCGTACGCCTGCATCAGGCGCGGGGTGGCGGCCGCGTGCATGAAGCCCTCTTCGTCCAGGGAAGCGGCGGTGAGGCGCCCGACCGACCAGGCCGGCATCTCTTCCACCTGGTGCCCCAGCGCGCGCAAGGCGTCGATCGTTTCCCCGCCGAAGCTTTGCTCCAGGGCCAGGTGGCCGGGCTTGCGCTCGCGGGGATAGAAGGAGCTTGGGAAATGCGAGGTGTGCGACATGGGCTGGTCGATGGCTTCCTGCAGATTCAGCCCATGATGAACGTGGCGCAAAAACAACTGCAGCTGCCATTGCTCCTGCTGGTCGCCGCCCGGCGTACCGAACACCATGTAAGGACGGCCGTCGCGCAGCGCGAGCGACGGCGTCAGCGTGGTGCGCGGCCGCTTGCGGGGCGCGAGCGTCCCGGGCAGATCGGCTTCCAGCCAGAACATCTGGGCACGGGTCGTCAGGCCGAAGCCCAACTCGGGAATGACCGGGGAAGACTGGAACCAGCCTCCGGACGGGGTGGCGGAAACCATATTGCCCCAGCGGTCGATGACATCGACATGGGTGGTATCGCCACGCTTCACCGACGCACGCATTTCCGCCATGGTTGGCTCGTTGCCGACCATGTCCGAGCCCGACACCCGCGACAGGCGCTGCAGCACGTCGAGCATGCGGGCGCACTGCGCTTCGTAGCCAGGCACCGTTCCGGGGCGGAGCTCGTGCGAGGCGCGGTCGCCGATCAGGGCGCGGCGCGGCGCGTTGTAGTCTTCGGACAGCAGCACGTCCAGCGGGACATCGACGAAGCTGGGATCGCCGTAATACACCTCGCGGTCGGCAAAAGCCAGCTTCATCGCCTCGGTGAGGCGATGCACGAATTCCGGACTGGCCGGCCCGACGCTGCCCAGGTCGGCCTCTTTCAACAGCGCCAGGGTCTGCAGGAACACCGGCCCCTGGCTCCAGGGGCCGGCTTTCGCGACCGTGTAGTTTTCGTAGTCGTAAGTTTGCGGCGCTTCGTAGGTGGCCGACCACCGGGCCAAATCATCGCCGGTGATGACGCCGGCGTGCGGCGTACCGCTTTCGTCCATCACCGGCTGGCGGGCGAAACGGTCCACGGCCTCGGCCACGAAACCGCGATAGAACGCGTCGCGCGCGGCCTCGATTTGCCGCTGGCGGTCGGCACCCGCCGATTCGGCCTCGCGCAGCACCCGCTGCCAGGTCTGAGCCAGGCGCGGATTGCGGAAGCGCTGGCGCGGCGCCGGGACGCTGCCGCCTGGCAGATAGATATCGGCGCTGGTGGGCCAGTGCTTTTCAAAGAAATCCTTCAGGCTCGCGATGGTGTTGGAGATGCGCGGCATCAAAGCATGCCCGCTTTCCGCGTAGTAAATGGCGGGCTCCAGGACGTCCCGCAGCGACATCGTGCCGTGGTCGCGCAACAGCAGCATCCATGCATCGAAGGACCCGGGCACCACCGCCGGCAGCAGGCCGTTGCCCGGGATCAGCGCCAGGCCTTCGGCGCGGAAACGGTCCAGCGTCGCCGCCGCCGGTGTGGTGCCCTGCCCGCACAGCACCTCGGCGCGGCCGGTAGCCGCGGAATAGAACAGGATGGGCACTTCCCCGGCGGGGCCCACCAGATGCGGCTCCACGACCTGCAGGACGAAGGCGGTGGCTACGCAGGCGTCGAAGGCGTTGCCGCCGCGCTCGAGCATCGCCATGCCGGCGGCGGTGGCAAGCCAATGCGTCGACGTCACGACGCCGAATGTGCCCATGATCTCGGGGCGGGTGGTGAACATCATGTCTGTCTCCGCTGAGCCGCCCCCTGGCGGGGAGGTGTGCGCCTGCCTTTACTTTGCCTTCACTTTTTCCCTGCGTTTACTTCTTGGCCGCCATGGTGACGCCCTTCAGGCGGATCAGGCCATCCGGGTACGGCACGAAGCCCTGCACCTGCTTCTGCACGCCGAACGTCCAGGGCAGGTAGAACAGGTAAATGATGGGATCTTCCTCATGCATGATCTCCATCACCTTGCCGTACAGGGCCTTGCGCTTCGCCTCATCGGACTCGGCACGGGCCTGGGTAAGCAGCTTGTCCGCCTCGGCGTTGCTGAACTTGCCGTCGTTCAGGCTGCCCTTGCTCGACATGTACTGGAAGATGTTGCCGCTGGGATCGACACGGCCGGACCAGCCGCTCTGCCCCACCTCGAAATCGCCCCGCGCCAGCGCGGATTGCAGTGCGGCGAACTCCACGGGCCGCAGCGAAATATCGAAGCCTGCTTCCGCGCCCATGGCCTGGATGAGCTCGTAGACCTGCTGCATCGTGGTGTTGTTGCCATAAGTGATTTCGAACTTGACGCGGTCGTAGCCCGCCGCCTTCAGCAGCTGCTGCGCCTTCTTGGGATCGCGGCCGCTGCGCTCGAAACGCTTGTCGTAGGCGAAGCTGGCAGGCGGGAAAGGCTGGTAGGCCGGCTGGAACATGCCCTCGCCCACCACCTGGTTGATGGCATCGCGGTCGATGGCCAGGTCCAGGGCCTCGCGCACGCGCTTGTCCTTGGCCAGCGGGTTGTTGGCGCGCGCGCCGTTGGCGAGGTTGACCGACATCGATTGATAGCCGAGTCCCGTGACGGGGGCCAGCCGCAGCGTGGGGTCTTCCTTCACGGCCTTGGCATCGGACGGCGCGACGCGTTCGATGATGTTCAGATCCCCCGCGCGCAGATTGTTGACGCGCACGGTGGCATCCGGAATGGGGGTGAAGACGACGCGATCGAAGTGGTAGTCGGCGGCGTCCCAATACTGCGGGAATTTCTCCAGCACGATGCGATCGTTCTGCACCCGCTCCTTGAAGCGGTAAGGGCCGGAACACACCGGCTTGCTGCCCGGATCCTTGTCGAAGGAAGCCGGCGACATCATCATGCCCGCGCGGTCGGACAGCTGAGACAGGAGCGACGCGTCCGGCTCGGTCAGGTGCAGCACGACGGTTTCGGCATCCGGGGCATCGACGCTGGCCAGGGTCACCAGCTCGCTCTTGCGGTTGCTGTCGGCCAGCGTGCGGGCGCGGTCCAGGTTGGCCTTGACCGAGGCGGCGTCGATGGGCGTGCCGTCGTGATAGACGGCGCCCTTGCGCAGCTTCATGGTCAACGTCTTGCCATCCTGGCTGGTGGACCAGGAGACCGCCAACTGGGGAATGATCTTCAGATCCGGCGTGATGTCGACAAGCTTGTCGCACAGCGAGGCGAACACGATGCGCCCCACGAAAGTACGGGCGCGCACAGGATCGAGCACATCGGGATCGTCCTGCAAGCCGATGCGCAGCGTGGATTGCGCCATTGCGGCGCTGCTGGCCAGCATGCCGGCCACGGTCAGGGCAAGGCAGAGTTTACGCATGAAAGTCCTCCATCGATTCGGGATCCCGCCACGAAAATGCCCGCCCTACGCGCGCCGCTGGCAGATCGGAGCGGCGATTGTATCGAAGCCGATACATCCGTCCTTGACGCGGCGTGATGCAGCCCGCCGTCACTTCCGGCTTCGCGCGCCCCCGCGTGCGGCGGCGCGGGGGCCGTCGGAAAAACTGAATACGCCCTTGGCGAGCAGATCCTCGCATTCCGCCCTGACGAGCTCGGTGAACAGCGCAATGCCGGCGTTGGACTTGCCGTCGCGGCGCGTGCCCAGCATCAGCAGGCGGTTCAGCTGCACGCCGGCGACCTCGGATACCGCCACCGCGCGCGCCTCCCGCTGCCGGCTGAACACCGACACGGGCATCAGCGTCGTCCAACGGCCTCGCATGACCAATTCGCAGATGGACGCGACGGAATCGACTTCGGCATGCACGTTCAGGCGGCCGCCGACGACGTCCAGTTGCCGCTCCACGATACTGCGGTGGAAACGCGTCATCAGCAAAGGTATCCCGGGCAGGTCGGAAACGGCAACGATGGGAGCGATGCGGCGCGGTGCGGCGGTGATCAGCGCGAAGGGCTCGGTGCAGAGATGGTGCAGGTCGAAATCCCGCGAGCTGTCGGCGTTGGTCAGAAACGCGGCATCGACCATGCCGCGTTCCAGCCAGTCCGAGAGGATGGGGGTGAAGGCCTCGCGCAACAGGATCCGGAATCCGCCCAACCCGCTGTCGCAACGTTCGAACAGGCCGGGCAGCAGGACTTGGCCGAGCGTGGGGGACGCGCCCACCGTGATGGTGGCCTGCCCCAGCTCGGCGCGGGCCGTCAGCTGCGCGCGGACCTGCTCCGCCTCGGCCAGGATGCGCCGCGCCGATTCATAGAGCGTGACGCCCTCTTGCGTCAGCATCGCTCCTCTTGCACTGCGGCGCAGCAGCGGCACGCCAAGCTCTGCTTCCAGCTCGCGCATATGGCGGCTTAGCGCTGGCTGGGCGATGCGCACCAGGGCGGCGGCGGCGGTGAAGCTCCCCGAGTCGGCAATGGCGACGAAATAGCGCAAGGCTTTCAGGTTCATCCCTTCCCTCCGAGTCAGCCCGCGAGACTGCCGGGCGGAACGGAGTCTAGAACAGACTGTTATGGCTGCGCAAAAAATCAGCATTGGTCTGCTGCGGGGCCGCCTTCCTATACTCAGCCTCCTCAGCTCAATTTGATATGGCGGGCCTATCGCTCGCCGCTACAAGCAGCTTGGTTCATCGGATGCCCTCTGTATCGAATGCTCCCGCCGCCGTGGCCAGCGCCACCTCGGTCTCCATTGCGCAACTTCAGGATTTCGTCGCCCGTGTGCTGACCGCCGTGGGCATGCCCGAACCCGACGCCCGCACCGTGGGCGCCATCATTGCCGAAGCGGATGCGCGCGGCGCGGATGCACACGGCGTTTTTCGTTTGCCTGCCTACGTCAAGCGGATCCGGGCCGGCGGCATGAACATGCGGCCGGACATCCGCATCGTGGAGGAACGCGCGGGCTCGGCGCTGCTCGACGGCGACAATGGCATCGGCCACCTGATCATGAAAAAGGCGGCCGACCTGGCGGTGCAGAAAGCGCGCTATACCGGCGTGGCGTGGGTGGGCGCGCGCATGAGCAACCACGCCGGACCGGCAGGCATCTATGCGCGCATGCCGCTCAGGCACGGCATGATCGGTATCTATATGGCGGTGGGCAGCGCCAACCACATGCCGCCATGGGGCGGCACGGAGATGCTGCTGTCGACCAATCCCATCGCCATCGCGGTGCCGGGCCATTCGCGTCCGCCCATCGTGCTCGACATGGCCACCACGAACGCGGCGTACGGCAAGGTCAAGGCCAAGGCGCAGCGTGGCGAAACGATGCCCGAAGGATGGATGGTGGGGCGCGACGGCAAACCGCTGCTGGACCCGAAACGCTCGAACGAGGGTTTCCTGCTGCCCATCGGCGGCGCGAAGGGCTATGGCCTGGCGCTGATGTTCGGTCTGCTGGCCGGCACGCTGAACGGCGCGGCCTTCGGCAAGGACGTCGTGGACTTCAATCGGGACTATGCCACGACGACGAACACCGGCCACACCGTCATCGCGGTGGACGTGGAAGCATTCATGCCGCTGCGCGAGTTCGAGGAACAGGTGGACGATATCTGGGCGCAGATGAAATCGTCGCCGCGGCTGCCGGGCTGGGATGAGATCCGGCTGCCGGGGGAGCAGTCCCATCGCACGTTCGAAGAACGGGCCGCCCACGGCGTGCCCATTCACGCGGAACTTCGGACGGCGCTGGACGCGCTGGCCGAAAGCGTCGGCGTGGCGCCGCTGGACGGCTGAAGCGGCGGCGGCGGACGGCAGGAGGCGGCGCGCGCCGCAAAACACGGGGCCGGCGGATTTGCTTTCCGCCGTGCCGTCACGAGGGAGGAGGTCTGGACCATGCAGCTCGCTCGCATCGCTTGCGCCCTGGCCGTCGCGGCCGCCGCGCTCGGCGCGGCGCTGCCCATGGCCGCCGCCGAGACCAATGCCGGCGCGCAAAAGCCCAGCCAGGACAAGCCTTTTGCCGCCACGCCGGTGACCGCGCTGGATCGCCCCTGGGCCATCGCTTTCCTGCCCGACGGCCGGATGCTGATCACCGAGAAGCCGGGCCGCCTGCTGCTGGTCAGCCCCGACGGCCGGCAACAGCGCGTGGCCGGCGTGCCGAAGGTGGCCTATGGCGGCCAGAACGGGCTGCTGGACGTCGCCCTTGCGCCGACGTTCGCGCAGGACCGCGTCGTTTACCTCAGCTATGTGGAGCCGGGGCAGGGAGGCGGCGGCCTCGCGCTGGCGCGCGCCCGGCTGAGCGAGGACGGCGGCGGTCCCGCGCTGAGCGGGCTGGCCGTGATCTGGCGCCAACTTCCCAAGGGATCGGGCGGACAGCCGGGCGGCATCATCGCCTTCGATCCGGAAGGCCGGCATCTTTACCTGACTTCCGGGGACCGCATGCGGCCTGACACCGCCCAGGATCCCGACCAGGCGCTGGGCAAGGTATTGCGCCTGAACCTGGACGGAAGCACGCCGCCGGACAACCCCTGGCATGCGCAGGGCGGGGTGCGCGCGCAGACCTGGACGACCGGTCACCGCAACCCCTACGGGCTGGCTTTCGCTCCCGATGGACGCTTGTGGCTGCATGAGATGGGTCCGCGCGGCGGCGATGAGCTGAATCTTCTGATCGCGGGCCGCAATTACGGCTGGCCCATCGTCTCGAACGGCGACGAATACAACGGCACGCCGATTCCCCGCCACGCGACGCGGCCCGAGTTCGAAGCGCCTGTCATTTACTGGACCCCGGTGATTGCCCCGGCGGGATTGGCCTTCTACCAGGGGCCGCTTTTCCCGCAATGGCAGGGTTCCGCCTTCATCGGCGGTCTGCGCGCACGGGCCCTGGCGCGCATTCAGTTCGATGGCAAGGGCGGCGCGGTACAGGCGGACTTGTGGGACATGGGCCAGCGCATTCGCGACGTGGCGGTCGCCCCCGACGGCGCCTTGTGGGTAATCGAGGACGGCGACGATGCGCGGCTCCTGCGGCTCACCCCGCGACGCTAGATCGTACCGGCGCGGCCCCGCCGGTATTCGATTTTGTTGGTTCGCCCGGCCGGTTGCAGCCGGGCATCGCAGCACCGCCGCCGCGCGCGGCGCTTATTACGCGCGATCCTCGTGGCCCGGCCACGCTTGCGACTGAAAAGGAGCGAATCGATGAAAAGAAAAAGTCTTCACGCATCCCCCTGCCCCATCGCCAGAGCCCTGGACAGCATCGGCGATTGGTGGACGCTGTTGATCCTGAGGGACGTCGCCAAGGATGTACGGCGCTTCAACGCGATACAGAAAAACCTGGGCATTCCCCGCAATATCCTGACGACGCGCCTGCGCATGCTGGTGGATCGCGAAGTCCTTGCCATCGCGCCGGCTTCCGACGGCAGCGTCTATCGCGAATACGTGCTGACGGCAAAGGGGCGCGACCTGCTCCCTGTGCTGGCGGCGTTGCGCGAGTGGGGCGACAAGCACGCGCCCGCGCTGGCCGAGTGCGATGCGGCCGTGGAACCGGTGATGACGGCGCGCGAAGCCGATGCGCTGGACGACCCGGCCGGCGTCATGGCGGGCGTTCTGGCCCGGCCCGCGCTGCTGCACACGGACACGCAGCGCGTGCTTGCCAGGGCCGAACCCGGGCTTTATTGAGCCGCGCGGGGACGTCCGCCAGGCCCGTACGCGGGTACAGCGCTTGCTCTGGCGTTCGCTTTTGATTGTCCGCCGGTGCGCCTCGCGCCGGCCCGTTGGCATGCACAAAAGCGACTTCATCAAGGCAGCGCTGGCCTTCAGCTGTGTTTTTCTCCTCATGCGTGCAGGCGCCGCGGCGCAAGCGCAGGCGCCATCGCCGCCCAGCGCTTCGGCCCCCGCCATCACGGCGGCGGACGCCCAGCGCGCCATCGATATCCTGCAGGACGACACGCGGCGCGCGGAATTGCTGCGCACCCTCAGAGCCATCGCAGCCGCAGCGCCGGCGTCGAGCGCGACAGCGGCGGCGCAGGGCGCGCCTGCGGCGGGGGACACCGCCGCTTCCACCCCCGCCGGCAGCCCTCCGCCGGCAGAGCCGGCCAACAGCGCGCCGGGCGAGGCTGCCACCGACGGCAGCGGCGCCGCGGCGCCGGACACCATCGTGCCGCTGGAGGCGGGCGGCCTGATGGCACGCACGCTGCGCAGCCTGGACGATTGGATGGATGACTTCGTCGGGCAATTGGGCGTGATCCGCGACGCCGCCATCGCCATCCCCGCTTTGCTGGCGCAATCGAACACCGTCATGACGCCGGCAAACAAGCGGCTGATGGAGCGGGTCGCATTGGCGCTGCTGGGGACGTTCGCGCTTGGACTGGCGCTGGAATGGGCGCTGCACCGGGCGCTGCGGCGCCCCCGGCAGGCGCTGGCCGAGCATGCGGACCGGCTGGCGCAACGCCATGACGGCGCCCGGGCCGCGTCCGCCTTGGAGACCGCGCACGGCGTGCGCCAGGATGCGGCGGCAGATGCGCCTGCCGACGCCACGCAGGCCGGGCTGCGGCCGGCACACGAGGGCGTGGCGCTGGTGCATGCGCATCGCGACGGCGTTGACAGCGTCGAGCCGGTGCCCGTGGGACGCGAGAACGCCGCCGGCGCGCCGCCCGCTTCCGATGCGGACCGCCCCGTCGAGCCGGCCCGCAAGGTCGACGAGGAAACGCGCAAGCACTCGCGCCAGCACTGGCGCACGCTGCGCAATCTGCCCTACGCGCTCGGCGCCTTGGTCCTGGACGTGCTTCCGATCGCGCTCTTCTTCGTGGCGGCAAGCCTGGCGTTGCGCCTATTCGCCGGCAGCCATCCCCGGACCGTGGCCGTGACGGCCGACTTCATCCAGGCCTATGTCGCGCTGCGGCTGACCATGGCGGTGATGCGTCTGCTGGTGTCGCCCGCGGGCCAGGGCCTGCGTCTGCTGGATATCGGGCCCGCCACGGCGGCCTTGCTGCTGACCTGGACCCGCCGCATCGTCGGCCTGGCGGTATTCGGCATGGCGGTCGCCGACGCCGCCGCCCTGCTCGGCGCCGGTCTCGGCCTGCGCGGCGCGTTCATCAAGGCAGTGTCGCTTCTGGTGCATCTTGGCGCCGTCGTGCTGATCGTCAAACTGCGGCGGCCCGTGCGCAGCGCCCTGCGGGCGCCAGCCGGCGCAAGCGGCCCTCTGGCGGTCGCCCGCAACTGGTTCGCCGATGCCTGGGCCGTGATCGCCGTCGTGCTTGTCATGGGCATATGGGTGGTATGGGCCCTGGGGGTGGAGGACGGCTTTCCGAAACTCGTCCATTTCGTACTCGTCTCAGCGGCGGTGCTGGTGGCGGCGCGCCTTCTGGCTATCCTGTTGCTCGGCGCGCTGGGCCGGCTGTTCACGCCGGACAAGACCGAGGCCGCAACGGACGCCGCCAATGGCGGCGCCCAACGCGGCGCCCGTCTATCGGACCGCTACTACCCGTGGATGCGCGGCCTGGTCTCCGTCGTCATTACGCTCTGCACGGTGATCGCATTGTTCGAATCATGGGGCCTGGACGCCCTGGACTGGTTCGCGCCCGGCACGCTGGGCCGCAGCATGGCGGGGGCGGCGCTGACGATCGTGGTGGCCGTCATCGTCGCCATCCTGGTGTGGGAGGCGGCGCAATACGCCGTGGAGCGGCGCCTGCAACGCTGGCAACGCCAGGGCGATATGGTGCGCGCCGCCCGGCTGCGCACGCTGCTGCCGATGCTGCGCACCGCGCTTTTCATCGTGGTGGCGCTGATCGTCGGCCTGACCGCCCTGAACCAGATCGGCATCAACACCACGCCCCTGCTTGCCGGCGCCAGCATCATCGGCGTGGCGCTGGGCTTCGGCTCGCAGAAGCTGGTTCAGGACTTCATCACCGGCATATTCCTGTTGATGGAAAACGCAATGCGGGTGGGCGATTGGGTCACTGTCGCGGGCGTATCCGGAAGCGTCGAATATCTGTCGATACGGACGGTGCGGGTGCGCGGGGGCGACGGCGCCCTGCATATCGTTCCCTTCAGCTCCGTGTCGACGGTCACCAACAGCAACCGCGGCATCGGCAACGCCGCCGTCCGTATCAGCGTTGCCTATGACACCGATATCGACCGCGTGGTCAGCGAACTGAAACAGATCGGCGCCGCGCTGCGGGCCGACCCCGCCTTCCAGGACCAGATACTGAACGACATCGAGGTCTGGGGCGTCGACTCGGTGGACGGCTCCATGATCACCCTGGTCGGGCAGATGCGCTGCAGCGACAAGGGCCGCTGGGGCGTGCAGCGGGAGATCAACCGCCGGATCCTGGAAAGATTCCGTGAACTCGGCATCGAAATCGCCAATCCGCGCGCCAGCCTGCTGCTGCCGGCTGATGGGTCGCCGCTTGCCACGCCAGGGACCCCGGGCGATGGATCGGCGCCCGCAAAGGGGCCGTCGCGCGACGATGGCCAGCGGCCGGCTGGCGCGTGACCGCGATCCGGCCGGATATCGCCGGCCCGGCGCCGTCCGTCCGATCGGGAGCCAGCCAGCTCAGCGCGGTACGAGCGCGGCGGCGGCGCGATCCAGCGGATCATCGCTGGCCGCCAGTCCGGCGGCCACGCCGGCACGGTCTTCCTCGCTGCGGTTCTGGCTCATCTTGCGCTTGGCTTCGATACGTGCGATGGGCAGACGCACACCCACGATCCCCTTGAGCATGGCGGCGATGTAGTCGGCCGGCGCGTCCGAGACCGCCCAGGGCTGCGGCCGTCCGGCCTCATGCCGCGCCGTCAGGGCCGTCACGACCTTGCGCAGGCGATCCGCATCGTCGAAGTACTCGACGGGCCCATAAACGTGGATGGCCAGATAGTTCCAGGTGGGCACGACCTTGCCGTCGCGCTGTTTTCCGGGGTACCAGGACGGCGACACGTAAGCATCCGGACCCATGAAGATGGCCAGGGCATCGCCGTTGACGGGCGCCTTCCACTGTGGATTGGCGCGTGCCATGTGTCCGTACAGTACGCCCTGGCCGCCTTCGCCGGTCTCCAGCAGCATTGGCAGCGGCGTGGCGACGATGCCGTCCGGCCCCGCCGTTACCAGCTGGGCCAGACGCGCATCGCGCAGCGCCGCATGAATGGCGGAAAGGTCATCTACGCGAAAGGCGGACGGGATGTACATGGCGGTCTCCAGGGACAAGCCGGCATTATGGGCCATGCCGCCCGCCCCGCGCGCTAGGCGATCCGCGTCGTGATGGCCTTGGTTTCCAGGTAGTTGTTCAATACCGCCTGGCCCATTTCACGCCCCCATCCGGACTGCTTGTATCCGCCGAACGGCAAGGCGGCGTCGAAGACGTGGTAGCAATTGATCCATACCGTTCCCGCCCGCAGCCGGTTGGCGATCTGCGTGGCGCGGCCCTCGCTGCGCGACCACACGCCGGCGGCCAGTCCATAAACGGTATTGTTGGCCTCCGCGATCAATGCGTCGTCCACTTCATCGAAAGGCGTCGCCACCAGGACGGGGCCGAAGATCTCTTCCTGCACCACCTTCATATCGGGCTTGGTATCCACCAGGATGGTGGGTTCGACGAAGTAGCCCTCCCCGCCCAGACCCTTGCCGCCGCAGACCGCGCGGGCCCCTTGCGTCCTGCCCGATTCCAGATAGCCCGTGACGCGCTCGTACTGCACTTGCGACACCAATGGACCCATCTGCGTGCTTTCGAGCAGACCGTGGCCCAGCGTGATCTTGCCAGCCATCTCGGCGACGCCCGCGACCACCTGGTCGAACACATTCCGCTGCACGTACAGCCGCGAGCCGGCGTTGCAGCACTGTCCATGGTTGAAGAAAATCGCCGCCGCCGCGCCCGGGATCGCGATATCCAGGTCCGCGTCGCCCAGGACGATGTTGGGCGATTTGCCTCCCAGCTCCAGGCTGACCTTTTTGAGGTCCCGCGAGGCGGCCTGGACAATGAGCTTTCCAACCTCCGTGGACCCGGTAAACGCAACCTTGTCCACACCGGGATGCGCGGCCAATGCCGCACCCGCGGTTTCGCCGAATCCCGGAACGATGTTCACCACGCCTTTGGGCAGCCCCGCCTCCAAAAGCAACTCGCCCAGGCGCAGCGCCGACAGCGGTGTTTCTTCGGCCACCTTCAGGACCACCGTGCAACCCGTCGCCAAGGCGGGAGCCAGCTTCCATGCGGCCATCAGCAGGGGAAAATTCCAAGGGATGATCTGTCCCACCACGCCGATCGGTTCCGGCCGTGTATACGAAAGGAACTCCATGCCAGGCGCCGCCAGCGCCGAGATCGGTATGGTCTTGCCTTCGATCTTGGTGGTCCAGCCGGACATGTAGTGGAACATGTCAGCCGACAGGGCGACGTCCGCGACGCGCGCAACCGTCTTCGGCTTGCCGTTGTCGATGGCTTCCAGCTCGGCCAATTCGTCCGCGTGCTCCAGGATAAGGTCGCCGATACGATGGATCAGGCGGCCCCTGGCGGACGCCGTCATGCGCGGCCACGGGCCGCTTTCGAAGGCCTGCCTGGCCGCCCTCACGGCCAGATCGATGTCGGCCTTGTCGCCCTCGGCCACCTGCGCGATGACTTCCCCGGTGGCGGGGTCGCGCACTTCGAAGGACTTGCCGGATTGCGCGTTCACCCAGCGTCCGTCGATAAGCATGGCGCGCGGCTGCGAAAGCCATTGCTCGATGGCGGGCGACAGGGCCGGGCGGGTTTTCAGGTCTGCGGGACTGTCCATGGTTTGTCTCCTCATGCGATCCCGTGGCGGGATCCAGGTTGGCACAGTGCTGCGCGGGGCCCTCGCCACACATGGCCGGGGCCTCTGGTTCTCCCTGCGTCGGCGGGCCGTCGTAGACGAACCGCGCGTTTTGCTACGCGTTCCGTTCCAGCACCCGTTCGACCGTGTCCATCATTTCGGACAGGTCGAACGGCTTGGCGATATAGGCGGAATAGGCATACCCGCTGCATGCCTGGCTGACCATTTCCTCTGGCAGGGCGCTCATGACGATGACCGGCACCTCGCCCAGGTAGGCGTTGTCGCGCATCGCGGTCAAAAGCGACGCGCCGCCCATGCCGGGCATCATGACGTCCGAAACCACCAGGTCGGGTTTTATTTCCAGCATGCGGGTCAGGGCCGCCAGCCCTTCGTTTTCGATGTATACCGTATGGCCGGCGCCGGTCAGCGCCTCCCGGATCACGTTCGCCAAGGTGGCCTCGTCGTCCACCACCATGATTTTTGCCATGTTCACTCCGTCGCGCCGGGCGCGATCCCTTTATGCTAACGCCGTGGACCGGAAAAGAAAGCGGGTCCGGTCCGGCGAACGGGCCGCGGTAGCAAACGCCGTGCCCATTTATGCCATGCGTATGACCTATCATTTTCTGGCGAACGCCGTCCTTTTGCTGCATGCGCTCTTTGTCGCATGGGTGGTGTTCGGCGCACTGGCAGGCTTTTGGAAACGATGGCTGATCTGGCTGCACCTTCCAGCGCTCGCGTGGGGCGCCGCCGCTGCCGGCATGGGGTGGATCTGTCCGCTCACCCCGCTGGAAAACGCACTGCGCGAGCAAGCCGGGCTGACGCCCTATGCGGGCGACTTCGTGCAGCAATACCTGATGCCGCTGCTCTACCCGCCAGGCCTGACGCGTCCTGTCCAGGCGCTGCTTGCCGCGCTATTGCTGGGCGGCAATGCCGCGATCTACCTGCTCCTGTACCGCCGGGGCTCCTTCCGGCGTTAACCACGCCCTAGTGCAAAAGCGGGATGCTGGCGCTGCGTCGGATGTGGCGCCCCCTGGCATCGCGCCATGGCTGCGTATGGGCTTCGAGCAATTCTTCCAGGGCCTCCCAAGCCGCCTGACGCGCCCCGGCCGTTTCGGCGTCTTTGCCCGCTTTGAGGGCATTGGCGTACGACGACATGGCGCGGAAGAATGCTTCGCGCTGGCGGATGAGCGGGGCGGACAGATCGGACGTCTCCTGCGGCGCCAGCGTCGCAACCGCCCTTCGATCCTCGCTGCGACGATGCCGGTCCGCGGCGATGACTTGATCCCAATACCTTGCCGCTTCGCCGCGGACCGTGGTTTCTTCCTCTCCAAGCCCGGCCATGATTCTGTCGATCTCGCCGCGATGGCCGCTGCAAAACCGCTCCCAGTGTCCCGCGCGGTCGCCTGACCCGGCGGAGAAATAGGCGTGATGCCGCATGAACAGATACGACAGCGTATGCGTGCCCATTTTTTCCGACAGCAGGTGCCGCTTATCGTGCACGGGTCCGCCATGCCCGGCGGTCACGCGAAAGTGTTGCAGCCGCATCGCGCTTGCGTTGCCCCCGTCTCGCGGCTGGAAGAAAGTCCACGTCCAACGCCGCGAGCCGCTCACTTGCTGGCCCAGCATGAGGCTGTCCTTCAATGCCTCCGCCGCCGGCTCCAACGCCTGGGTCAGGAGTTCCGGTCCCAGGCCGGGAAGCCGATCCGACAGAAACTGCCCGACGGCAGGCAGGTGGACATCTGCCGCCACCTGGCCGCCAAGGTCCACGGACAAATACAGGTAGTCGCCGTCGCGCAACATGTTCCAGTCGCGCCTGACGCAGATTTCCGCTTTTGCTTCCACTTGCGCGAAAGCTCCCATGCCGGCCCGTTCGGCATTTCGCAACAGGCCCGCCTGGCCCTTGATCGACACGGGGATATTCCTCAGCGTCACCTTCAGTTCATTGCCGAACGTGGTGTACCGCTGGGCCTTGGCGCGATCGTAGGAAGGGATCCCGGGCGCATCGAGCTTGCGCGCGAGCCGGCCATGCGCCTGCGCCAGATCATCGGTTTCGCCCAGCGCCTGCATGCGCAGCCCCGCCAGCGCATGCACGATACCGAGGCGTTGCACATAGGCGTACATGGCCTTTTCGCCAGCGGCTCCCTGAACGCCCCAGCTCTGTTCAATGTGACGCGCCATGGCCTTGTACCGGGGCGTGCCCGCGGCGATCTGACGGCGGGCATAGCAATAACGTTCGAATTCCTGCTCCATGTCATCCAGCAGCCCGCGCAATTGCGCAGCCGTCGCGACGCCGATGCGGAATGGCTCGGTTACCAGCCGGCCCTCAGCGGTGTTGCGCAAGGATGGAAGGTGCGCAAGCGCGCCCTCGATGCGGCGGCCGGCGTCTTGCAAAGCCGAGACGCGCTCGGCCCGGGCCTCGGCGTCCACCGTGGACGCCCCCGTATCGACGCCGCGTACGGCATCCCAGAACCCCACCCGCGGGCGGATAGCGAGGTCGGTCGCAGAGATCGCCGCATTCAAAGTCGCGCTTGCGCCCAGTACTTGCAGCAATCCCGCCTGAAAGCCGGCCTCGGCCGCGGCCGTCCAGGTCGAAGAGGTGAAGGCGGACGGCAGCACTTCATCCGGCGCTCGCGCATCCACTGCAACCATATGGAGTCCATCGGAACGCGTGCCAGGGTTCAAGTCCAGCGGCCCCACCGCTTTGGCAAAAATATCCCGCTCAGCGTAGGCATTTTCCTGGATGGCATCGAGCTGACGCAGCGAAAGACCGGTCGATCCCACCAACCGCCGCTTGCCCCAGGCTTTTTTCAGTTCGCCCATGCCGGGCCCGGACAGCGCTTCGCCATGCGCGACGCCCTTGCTGGATCGCACCAGGTGTGCGACGTCGTTGAAGAACATGCCATGCCGGCGCTTGTAGCTGCCGGTGAAGGACACGTTCCCCTTGACCGCCCCGAAATTGGCGGACAGCGCTGCTCCCGCGGTGCCTGACGTCCACCGCGCTTGTTCGATGCTGCCGTCATCGCAGGCGGCCAGATCGCGCCCGCGGACGGTAAGCCCGACGACCACGCCGACGGGAACACCGGCGACCGACGACGCGGACACGGTCGTCTGTCCGCCCAGGAACTCCGAACGGCTCTCGCCGGCATGGGAGTAAGGCGCGAAACCGGAGTCCTTGGCCCGTTCGATCTGCACGCGCGCAAGCGCGGCCCATCCGCCGAGCACTTGCACTTCGAAATGCCGCAGGAGCATTTCCAGCAAAGCATCGGGCCGATACCCGGGACGCTTGCGGGCGGGCGGATATAGAGCTCGCCAAAGGCGCGCGAGCAGCGACGGCTTGGCACGGAGCGATTTGCGCGTCTGCCGCAGCGCCTGCGCCAGCTGCGCATGCTCCGTCCACTCCAGGCCCCGGTCCGGGACCGCATTCGGGCCATCCGCGAGCTCGTCGTCCGGCACACGGTGAGGCGATGACGCCAGCCGCGACGCCATGTCTTCCCGGAGGCGCTGAAGCATACGGTGGTGACGCTGCATGGCGCCTTGAATACGAGGAGGCGCCGCATTGGCGTCCCTCAGCTGCTCCGCCAGCCGCGCTTCCACGCGCTGAAGAATTTTTACCGCCATATCCCGCCGTATGGCGCCGTCCCTGGCGTGAAGCGGTATATCGGGAATTTCCGGACGCCGCCCGGTCGGCGGAGACGGCGCGGCGATGCGGCATGGCGCCGGACCGTGCCGGCGCGCGGGCGCGGCTTCGGCCGGCGGCAATGGATGGGAAAGCTGCGCCATCACTTCAGTGGCGCCCTTCAGCACGGGCCGTGGTTTTCCCGACAGCGCCCGGCGCTTCATTACACGGCTCCCTGAAAGAGCACTCGTCGCGCGCGGATGGGCTGGACGGACCCGGAATGCCGGCATGCGCACCGGCCGCATCGCGGCCGTACCGGCACCCGCTGCGGCGTTGACTTTCGGCATCGTTATCGCTCCTGAACGCAGCGGCCGATGACGTCAATGACCTACAAAAAATAGGACCATCGGCCGTTGCTGCGGCGCATCTTAGAGAACTGTTCGACGCCACGGTGCCGGACGGTGGCGCGATGATGCGTCGCGCTTGCCGATTGCAGCGGGATGGCGTCTGACGGCCAGGTAGGAAGGCAGGAAGCCGCTGCGGCGGTGAGACGCGGAAACCGCATGGCGTAGAATTTCCCGATGCTGCCCGCTGCCCGGACCCTTCGCGCGACCGCTCGCGCACGCGTGCTGATGTGCCTGCTTTTGCTGGCCGTCAGCGTGCGGGCGCTGATACCGGCCGGCTATATGCCGGACCCGCATGCGCTGCGGCAGGGCCAGCTGCGCATCAGCCTGTGTACATCGATGGGCGCCGTGCCCATCGGCCAATTGCTGCGTGACCTGCATCATGGTCATGACCACGCCGGCATGGACGCCGCCGCTCAGCACGAAGGCGGCAGCGCTCACCTTCACGGCACCCATGATCAGGGACCGGATCAGGCCGCCGGCGCGGAATGCCCCTTCTGGGCCGTGGCGCATATCGCCCTGCATCTGCCGCCCGCCGTCGTTTCCCCTCTGCTCGCGTCCGCGGCCGACGCCGCAACGCATATCGTTCCGCACGCGGCCCTGCCGCCGATGCCGCCCGCCGGCCCGCCATTGGGCTCGCGCGCGCCTCCCCTCGCCTGATCTCCGCCGCATTTCTCTCGTACTCCCGCTACGGCGGGACCCGATACGTTCACGCGCGCGGTTCCGGTGGGACCATGCGCGCCGAGGCGCCGCCTCGGCTATCCCAGGCCTTTTCGCCGGGATCGCGCTGCGCGCCACACAGGCGAGGTCATCGTCATGTCAAGCTCACCACAGAAACCCGCATCCATCCGGGATGCGGCTGCCCCATCCCCTGCTCCCAACCCGTCGTCCGCCACGGGCCTGATCGCCCTGATTACCCGGCTGCACTTCTACGTCGGCCTCTTCGTCGGGCCGTTCATGCTCGTTGCGGCCGTAACGGGCACCCTGTTCGTCCTGACCCCGCAGTTGGAAGACCGGCTCTATGCCGATCAGCTGTATAGCGGCGCATCCGGCCCTGCGCATTCCCTGACTGAACAGATTGCGGCGGCCAGATCCGCGGTCGGTCCCGAACCCAGATTGTTCGCGGTGCGGCCGGCGCCGCGCCCTGGCACCACCACGCGCGTCATGTTCAGTCAGCCCAGCCTGCAGGATTCCGAACATCGCGCCATCTTCGTGGACCCGGTCACGCTGGCCGTCAAGGGCGACCTGAACGTCTACGGCACCAGCGGCACCTTGCCCTTCCGGACGACGCTGGACACGATGCACCGGGATCTCCTGCTCGGCGACGTTGGCCGCAACTACAGCGAGCTGGCCGCGTCCTGGCTGTGGTTCGCCGCGCTGGGCGGCATCCTGGTGTGGTGGCATGGGCGCCGGCGCGCCGCCTCGGCCTGCGCGCTCACCGGCAGGGCGCGGCTGCGCCGCATCCACAGCGGGATCGGCCTGGCGATCGCCATCGGGCTGTTTTTCCTGTCCGCCACGGGACTGACATGGTCGCGCTGGGCCGGCGGACACATCGATGCGCTGCGCGAGCAGCTGGGATGGGTCACGCCCTCCGTATCCACCAGCCTGAAGGGCGCCGGAACGGACGCCGGCCACGCCGGACACGCCATGGGGGGCGAGCACGCCGACCATATGGCCGCGGTGATGTCCGGCATGCCGGACATGTCGGCCAAGACCGCCGGCGATGGCGGCGCCCGTCCCACGGACGTGGCGTCTCAGTTCGATCGCATCCTGGCGGCGGCGCGCGCGGGCGGAATCGATGCCGCCGGCATCGAGATCCGTCCGCCGCGCAAGACGGACCAGGCCTGGCTGGTGCGCGAAGTAGACCGTTCCTGGCCTACGCAGGTGGACACTGTGGCCATCGACGGCCGCGACTTCTCCATCGTCAGCCGCGCGGACTTCGCGACGTTTCCGCTGATCGCCAAACTGATCCGCTGGGGCATCGACACCCACATGGGCATCCTGTTCGGATGGGTGAACCAGCTGCTGATGGCCGCATTCGGCATCGCGCTCAGCGCGATGATCGTCATCGGCTATGCGATGTGGTGGCGGCGCCGGCCGGCACCGGGGTCGCCGGCCCTGACCGTGACGCAGGCTTGGAACCGCCTGCCCGTGGTTCAACGGTGGATCGCCGTCGTCCTGGCCTGCGCCCTGGGCTGGAGTTTGCCGCTGATGGGGTTAAGCTTTCTGGCTTTCATGCTGGTGGACGTCGTGCGCTGGCGCCTTGCGGGGCGGCCCCGGTCACGCGGCTACATGCGGGCGTGATGCCGAGTCGATAAAGGGAGGATTCGCATGGATCGGGAATTCTGGCTGGAGCGGTGGCGCGAAGGGCGCACCAACTTTCACCAGGCACGGGTGACGCCGCCGTTGGAGCGCTTGTGGCCCACGCTGGAATTTCCGCCGGGCAGCCGCATTTTCGTGCCGCTTTGCGGCAAGTCGCTGGACATGGCGTGGCTGGCGCAGCGCGGCCTGCAGGTGCTCGGCGTCGAACTTTCTCCCCTGGCGGTGCAGCAGTTCTTCGACGAACAAGGGCTTGTCCCGCGCATCCGCCGTTCCGCGATGGGCGAACACTACGCCGCCGGGAATATCGAGATTATCTGCGGCGATGTCTTCGACATGGACGCGGACACCCTGCGCAGCTGCGTGGGTGTCTACGACCGGGCGGCCCTGATTGCCCTGCCTCGCGACATGCGGGTGCGCTATGCGGAACACGTGTACGGCCAGCTGGACGACCGGTACCAGGGGCTTCTGATCACCCTGGACTATCCCCAGGCGGAAATGGACGGGCCGCCCTTTTCCGTGGACGATGATGAAGTCCAGTCGCTGTTCCGGCGGCATTCCACCGCCGACATCGTCTACCGGCGGGATATTCTGGAGCTGGAGCCGAAATTCCAGAAAGCCGGCGTTTCGCGATTGGATGCGGTGGCCTACCGATTGGGGCGCCGCGCCGCCAACGGCTGACACAACGCCAGGAGGGTGCAAGGATGTCCGATCCGGTCAAGCAGCCGGTGGTGCTGGTGCTGATGGGCGTGTCCGGCTGCGGCAAGACCACGGTCGCCGCCATTCTTTCCGGACGGCTGAACTGGCCGTTCGAAGAAGGGGACGCGCTGCATCCCCAGTCCAATATCGACAAAATGCGCAACGGTCATCCGCTCACGGACGCCGACCGCGCGCCATGGCTGGAGAAGGTGGCGCTCTGGGTCGAGGAATGCCTGGACGCCGGCGAAAGCGGCGTCATCACGTGCTCCGCCTTGAAACGCGCCTACCGCGACATCATCAACCGCCGCGGCCATGGCGTGCGTTTCGTTTACCTGGCCGGCACCAGGGAAACGATCGCCGCCCGGCTGGCCGCGCGGCATGGCCATTTCATGCCGCCGGCCCTGCTGGATAGCCAATTCGCAACCCTGCAGGAACCTGAGGCGGATGAGCCGTCCATACGCGTGGACATCGGCCCTGCGCCGTCGGCCATTGCGGAAACCATTATTCGGCGGCTCGGCCTGGCGCCTGGCGGCCGGCTCGGATAGCGCGGGTCCGCCTGCCGCGGCGGCGCCCGCGCCGTTTGCCCGCCTTCAATGCGCGGCGGAGGCGTCCGCCCCGCCGCCGCCCTTCACCGGCCGGGTAATCCAGATCAAGGGAATAATCAGCAGGAAGATCAGCGCCGACACGAAAAAAATGTCGTTCAGGCCCATCATCGCGGCCTGGGCATTCACGGTGGAATCGAAGAGCGTGTGCGCCGCGTTGATGTCCAGATGCAGCAGCCCTTGCAGCGTCTCGATCTGCCGATTGAATAGCGGATTTTCGGTATTGGCGACTTCGGTCAGGCGCTCATGGTGCAACACCGTGCGGTTGTTCCAGACCGTGCCGGCGATCGACGTCCCGACCGCCCCGCAGAAGACACGGATGAAATTCGACAACCCGGCGGCGGCAGGCAGGCGCTGGGGCGGCTGGCCGGACAGGATGATGGCCGTCAGCGGAATGAAAAACAAGGCCATCGGTATCCCTTGCAGCAAGGTCGGCAGGACCAAATGCCAGGTGTCGATCTCCATCACGTAGTTCGAACGCATGAAGAACACAATGGCGAAGCTGACGAAAGCCAGCGTCGCGATGATGCGGGCATCCGAGCGGGGCAACAGCCTGCCGAGTATCGGCGACAGAATCAGGGCGAAGATGCCCAGCGGCGCCATCACCAGGCCGGCATCGACCGAGCGATAGTTCAGGTATTCCTGCAACCATTGCGGCAGCAGCACCAGGTTGCCGAAGAACACGCCGTAGGCCACCGAAATGGCGATCGTTCCGCCGCTGAAATTCCGCTGTCCGAACAGCCGCAGGTCGACGATCGGATGCGGCTCCGTCAGCTCCCAGATCAGGAAGAAAACGAAAGTCACGAAAGCCGCAACCCCAAGTCCCACGATGATCGGAGAGCTGAACCAGTCCAGGTCCCTGCCCTTGTCCAGCATGATCTGCAGCGCCGCCACCCAGGCGATCAGCAATATCAAGCCGACCAGATCGATCGGCACCTTGCGCGTCGGCGTTTCCCGTTTGCGATAGATACCCCACGTGACCACGGCCGCGAAAATGCCCACCGGGATATTGATATAGAAGATCCAGGACCAGCTGTACCGGTCGGTGATCCAGCCACCCAGCGAAGGGCCCGCGATAGGCCCGACTGTTGCCGTCATCGCCCACAACGCCAACGCCATCGAGCTTTTCTCTTTCGGATACGAACCCAGCAGGATCGCCTGCGACATGGGAATCAACGGCCCCGCGACGGCGCCCTGCAACACCCGCGCCATCAGGAGCACCGGAAGATTCGGCGCCACCCCGCACAACCAGGACGCCAGCGTAAAAAGGGCGATGGCCCAGACGAACAGCCGAATCTGCCCCACGCGCTGCGTCAGCCACCCGGTCAGCGGGATGGAGACTGCATTGGACGCCGCGAATACCGTGATGACCCAGGTGCCCTCGTCCACGGATACCCCGAGATTGCCGGAAATCGTGGGAATCGCGACGTTCGCGATGGATGTGTCCAGCACGTTCATGAAGGTGGCCAGCGCCACCGCGACGGTCGCGAGCACCAGTTGACCGCCGTGCAGCGGCGGATGGGGCGATGGTTGCGTGGCCATGGCGGCGATTCGATCCGGACGTACGGGAAGTTCGGTGGGAACACGCCCATATTAGGAAAATCGGTTGTCCGTCACCTGAATACGCCATCCGATGCAATCCGGCGGGCGCAACGCGCCCCGCGCCCCGGCGGGGCCGGACCGGATGGAGAAGCCGGGCGGCACGGCACGCCCGAAATCGTCATACGAAGTATCGAGGGGCCCACGGCCCCACGGCGGCGTTGCCGGACATTGAACCCGGCCCGGATGTGCGCGAAGGCATGACCTGTATCGCGGCAGGCGGCCGCCGGCCATGCCCGCCCATTGCGGTGCGAGGCGGCGCGCAGTGTAATGCGCTGCGCGGATCGTCCGCCGGCACGACGGGAGCCATCATCACGACATGCAGCCAATGAAATCTGCGTGACGTTTCCTTATCAAGGGCTTGTCCGCTGCCGCCTGCACTGGCGTCCGCCGACCGCCTTCCGGATCGTTGCGGCGGCCTTCCATCCGCTCGCACTCCACATCGGGATCCACGATCCATGATGCTCTCGCCGCCTATCGCAGCCTGCGGTCCTGGCTGCCGATTCAGTTCTCGATACACCGAGGGTCATCATGAACATCCTGCAGCGTCGCCCCATTGCACTCCTCTTTGGCTTGTCGTTGTCGATTCCCGTGGCGTTGAGCGCGCAATCGACTTCCGTCGATCCCGCGCCGCCATCCGCCGCCGGGGAACAGATATACATCTCCAACACGACAGACCGTGAGATCGTGCTTCACATCGAATCCGCCAACGTCCAACGCACGGAATACCGGCTGGCGCCCGGAACCGCCAGCGTCCTGCGCGGCGAAGCGGGCGACACGTGGTTCAACATCGAAATGGAGCCCGGCACCGACCCGGCCAAGACGCCCGGCGACATGGCGATGGACCGCGCGGGCCGTTGAAGGACGGCAGCGGGCCTGCCATGCAGCGCCCGCTGCTTACGCTGCGCCCCGATCGGCCTCTCGCGCAGCGCGGCCGCCAGCATGGCTCTATCCATGGGCGGCGGCCGACGCGCGCACCTTGGGTTTTATGCTTGGCGCCCCACGGGCCGCACCACGTTGATGGGCGAGGGGCTGCAACACGATGACGGCACAGCTACATGCTGGCTTCCGTGGTCCCCAGCTGTATCGCCTACGATCCGACCTTCGCATACGAGCCGCCCGTCATCACCCAGGATCGCCTGCGGCGGATGTTCGTCGAGCACGAAGATGCGTACTACATCGCGCTTCTCAACGAGAACTATCCGCTGCCGGCGAGCGCGGAAGCAGGCCTTCTCAAGGGTCTTTACCTGTTCCGGGAAGCCGCCGGCGCGGACAACCGGTGCGCGTGCAATCGATGGGCAGCGGCGCCATCCGAGAAGTCATTGCACCCTCGGAGCTGTTGAGCGAGGACTTCGGCATCGGCAGCAATGTCTGGAACGCAACCAGCCTGACGGAACTGCGCCGCGACAGCATGGCGGCGCAGCGCTGAAAGAGACTGCATCCGGAAGACGAGGCGCGCGCCCCGTACGTCCAGCAGTGCCGCGCGGCGCGGCCTGGGCCTCTCGTCGCGGCCACCGACTACACGAAGATCGTCGCGGACCAGATCCGGCCCTTCATCCGGGATCGCCGCTTTATCGCGCTGGGGACCGACGGGTTCGGCCTGTCTGACACGCGCGCGTCGTTGTGCGCGAAGCGTTCCCGGAGCATCTTCGTGGCCCGTACGGCTGCACAAGCGACGCAACTAATACTGGGTTGCGTCGCAAGCACGGTTCAGACGGCAGCAGCTAATGTATGGAACAACGCACAAACAAATTTAGTAACGATCAGGCACGAACTCCGCATCCAAAGATATACTTTGATACGTTCTGGTCATATGGATACAAGGAGCGTGCCGTGACTGAGCAGTTCGACCAAGTGCCTTTCGGACATCTGGAATTTGCTGAAAACCCCGAGAACCGCTGCCCGTGCCTGCTTTTATTGGACACCTCGGGCTCCATGCAAGGCGCGCCCATCACCGAACTCAATGCGGGACTTCTTCAGTTCAAAGATGAATTGGCTGCCGACGCGATGGCGGCGAAACGCGTAGAGGTGGGCATAGTGACGTTCGGGCCAGTGGAAGTCATCACCGAGTTCGTGACTGCAGACGCGTTCTTTCCGCCCACTCTCCAAGCCAGAGGCGACACGCCGATGGGCGCGGCGATCGAGCAGGGCGTCGAGATGATCAAGAGCCGTAAAGAAGCGTACCGCCAGAATGGCGTCGCGTATTACCGGCCCTGGGTTTTTTTGATCACCGATGGGGGCCCCACAGACTCCTGGCAACATGCTGCGCGACTCGTCCGAGAAGGCGAGGAATCGAAAAGCTTTCAGTTTTTCGCCGTTGGCGTAGAAGGGGCGAATATGGAGGTGCTGCAGCAGATATCCGTGCGCGCGCCTCTTCAACTCAAAGGTCTTCGGTTCCGGGACCTGTTCCACTGGTTATCCAACTCCATGGGTGCCGTATCGCGATCCGCCCCTGGGGATGCTGTTCCGCTCGCAAACCCGACTGCACCCGAAGGCTGGGCGACCGTCTGATGGATGCCGGAGAATGGCGCGGCATTGCCGCGTCCGTCATTGGGTCCTCACACATCAAGACTGAGACTCCGTGCCAGGATAGCCATGCGTTTTGCCTGATCGAGGCGGCAGAGCCCATACTTGTACTTGTAGCGTCGGACGGGGCTGGAAGCGCATCGCGCTCCGATGCTGGCTCTTCATTGGCGTGCCGATCCCTGGTTGCCTGTATACAGAACTACCTCCACCAAGGTGGTTCGGTTGAAAACATGACACGGGATCTTGCCTGCGAATGGCTTGACGCCACGGTCCAGTCGATGCAGGACCTCGCCGATTCCGAAAACCTTCCGTTGCGCGAGTTCGCCTGCACCCTTCTTGCCGCAGTCGTCGGCCCACACGCGGCCGCTTATCTGCAGATAGGAGACGGCGCGATGGTCGTTCTATCCGATCCGGAGGAATGGTCGTACATCTTCTGGCCTGACCACGGCGAATACATCAATACGACAGCATTCCTCACGGATGCTTCATCCCGAGAGTCATTCAAGTTTGAAGCGGCCAAGTCCACAATTACCGACGTCGCCGTCTTCACCGATGGAATTGAGCCTCTGGTGCTCCGATACGCGACGCGAGAAGTTCATAGCCAGTTTTTCAATGGCATTTTCAAGCCCGTCCGTTCCCTCTCACGACCAGGTCTCGACCCCTCCCTATCGGGGCAACTCGCCGCCTACCTCGCGTCGGCCGCGATTTGCGACCGCACGGATGACGATAAGACACTGCTCCTTGCGAGTCGCGGCCGTCCATATCTAGGAAACACTGCGGCGGTACCCGAGGGTGAATGAGGAATGAGGTCGACTGCAATCCTCGGAAAGGACGGGCCGATACAGCTTGGCTTGGTCTTAGGCGCGGGTGGCGAAGGGTCCGTATACGAAGTCACCGGACGCCCTGCCGTTGTGGCGAAAATCTACAACAAGGAAATCGGAGCGACAAAAGCCGCTAAGTTGGGCGCCATGCAGCGGCTACTGAGTCCCAAACTCCAGTTGCTCACCGCCTGGCCGATCGAACTCTTGCGTTCCTCGACCGGCGAAATCGTTGGCTTTCTGATGGTAAACCTGTCAGGATCCAAAGATATTCATAGGCTTTACAGTCCAAAGAGTCGCCTTTCCGATTTCCCGCATGCCGATTGGCGATTGCTCGTTAGAGCTGCGTTGAATACAGCACGTGCCTTCGCCGTTCTCCACGATGCGGGCTGCGTGATCGGCGACGTAAATCACGGTGGCATCCGCGTCAACGGCGACGCCACCGTGACGCTTATCGACTGCGATAGCTTCCAGATTTGCACGCCGGAAGCCGATTTTCCGTGCGAAGTCGGAGTAGACAACTTTACGCCGCCTGAGCTTCAAGGGAAGTCTTTCAAGAACATATTACGCACGGCGAACCACGATAATTTCGGGTTGGCCGTCATGGTGTTCCTCATTCTGCAGATGGGGCGACATCCGTTCGCCGGCCGTTATCAAGGCCCCGGTGACCTCACCATTGGCGAAGCAATCGCGCAATACCGCTACGCCTATAGCCGTGACCGCGCCCGCACTGCTATGTCCCCGCCCCCGGTCACCGTGTCGCCAACGGTCTCTTCGGAACTGTTGGCCGACCTATGGGAAAAAGCTTTTTCACCTGGCGGCTCGGCCCCGTCGGGACGGCCTTCCGCCGCCGAATGGGTGGCCGCGCTATCCAAGCTGGAAGCCTCTTTCCGTCGTTGTACGGCCAACCCCGCACATTACTATTTCGCGGGCTGCCGCCAATGCCCCTGGTGCCCGATAGAAGCCACTGGACTCGTATTGTTTGGGCGGCAGGCCAACGTCCCCTTGACGCGCGGAAATAGCGCTTTCGATATCAACGCCATATGGACGCAGATCACGTCCATCACGGTCCCAAGATATACCGCACCTCCTTCGGTCCCCCACGTGCCTGCAGCGGCCGCCGTTCTGAAAGCACGGAACCGCGACAATATGTGGCGCCACGCCGCGATTATCGTCAGCTTGACCGTCGTCGTCGCGGGCATCGCAATCAAAGCCCAGTTTTGGCATACGTGGGCGGCGATATCTTTCGCACTCGGTCGATGGCTGCACGGGCAGGCCGGACACATTGATATCCCGGCGTTGGAAAAGAGAGTCGAACAAGCTAAACGCGCATATGAGGATCTGTCGCGGCGTTGGAAAACGGAGACCGCGGCGCAAGCCTTCATGACCAAGCTGGAAACGCTGCGGCGGCTTCGGGAAGAGTGGGTTGCGCTGCCTGCCGAGCAGCGCAAGCAGTACGAGAAACTCGTAGCGAACCGACAGCAGCTGGCCTTACAGCAGTTCCTGGACCAGCATGATATCGAGGCCGCGGTCATCCACGGAATCGGTCCAAACAAAAAATCCATGCTGCAGTCCTATGGGATCGAGACCGCATGGGACGTTAACCGCGCCACTGTCCTCGCTGTACCGGGCTTCGGCCCCGCCCTCACTGACAAGCTCATGCAATGGCGACGCAGCCTCGAGGCGAAGTTTCGTTTCGATCCTCAAGCCGCTGTGGACCCACGCCAGGTTTCCGACCTTCACAGGGCGATTGCAAGCCGCCGCTCGGCCATCGAGGCCGAACTCGTCAAAGGCAAAGACGATCTCCTGATGCTGGCCCGGAACATCGTTGCCCGGCGTAAAGCCCTTGAGTCGCCCCTGGGGAGCGCAGCCGCAGAACTGGGACAGGCCCAAGCCAATCTGGAAGCAATAAGAAGGTAGACCCTGCCGTACAGGCCCAATCTCCTGTGGTTAAAACCACGCCAGACGCAGCGACCGATAGGAATGACGACATGAGACTCTTGCTACTCCTTGCACTATCTATACCGAGTACTGTCATGGGTGCGAGCTTTGACTGCGGCGGCCGGTTAACCCCCGTTGAACAGATAATCTGTGAAAGCCCCGGTGTGTCGGCGATGGACAATCTGCTCGCATCCGAGTACCGAAAGGCAGCACAGCGTCTCGGCGACTCGGCCGAACTTGCTGCTTCAGAGAGGACATGGCTAAGAACCGTCCGTGATCGCTGCACCGATGTGTCGTGCCTTATTCGCGCGTACGACGATAGAATTTCGGTGCTACAGGCAATGAAGGCGACGCCGCCCAATCCGACTTCACCGTCCCGCGTTGCCGGCTCGACCATACAGATGCGGCCCCTTCCCCCTGCCCCGACCGCGCCCCCAGAGCCGACCTCGACGTCGATGCAGAATTCGCCGCCCGTTTCAGCGGCACAGGATCTGTCAGCACAGGCGGCGAATGACCTGTCTCCCGCAGCACCGCAGAAACGAATAGCTCAGATAGAATCGACGCGCGCCGTGCGAACCGCGCCGAACAGTGCAACCGGCAGCACCACGCCTGCTAATGCCCCGTCCGAAACGTCCGGCGCGGGACTGGCGTTTATCAGCACGATCCTGATTTTCATGGCTTCTGCGCTCACGCCGAAAAGAGACCGCCGCTTCAAAACTGGTTATAAGGACAACAAAACAGTACCCAAGATCGTTCCGGCGCTCTATGCCATTGCCGGAGTGCTGTTCGTGGCCGCTTTTGTGCGATAACCCCTCCCCAGCGTCCGCCAGATCGGGGGGATTCCGGTGGACGGTCGCATACTACGGTGCACAACCGTTTTTTGTGGCTGCTTCGCCCTGTTATCCATTCCTGGCACGAATCAGCGGCGTCGAGTAGCGGGCAGCACTCACGTTTCGGCTGCTGGAATTCCGAACGGAGGGCGCCATCAGTTCTCAGTACAAGAAAGTACCCTTGGGGTGACTTCAAGGGGAGGCAGACGGATCCGGGGCGTCTGCGATTCGTTGGCTAAAGAGCGCCGGCTGTGTCTTGTTGGGTCACTGCCCGGCACTTGATAGGGAGTCCATGGCTAGAACGATTACATCCATCCAATGGCTTCTCAAAAGGTGCAACTAATATTTCCGCGTCTACGATGTAGCGTACTTAGTTACAGGAGGAGTAGAGACATGGGTTGGTTCACGGATAATTTGGCGCGCTTCAAGCCGCCAGGCTTGAATGAAGATGGTCAGCCGTTCAATGAGCGGTGGCGGGCACACGCCGTTCAGGCGCGGCAAGTGGACGAATTGATTGGGCTCGTGAAGGGTGTATTGGCCGACGGAGCAATATGCCAAAGTGAAGTCGAGTTTCTTCTCGGCTGGATGAACGCCAACCAACAGACCGCACAGGAGTGGCCCGCACGCGCAATCTACCCGCGGATCGCCGAAGCGCTCGCAGACGGCCACATGGACGCGGAGGAAGAGGCCGATATCATGGCACTTTTGCTGGCGACGACAGGCGGCAATCACGCAGTAGCGAAGGGGGAGGCAAGTAATTCAACCCGGCTGCCGTTATGCGAGCCGGCCCCACACGTTACATTCGGAGGGCGCAATTTCTGCTTCACAGGAAAATTCAGCAGTGGATCGCGAGCGTGGTGCCACGAACAAGTGCACAACAGAGGCGGATTCGCTATCCCAGGAGTAACGAAAAAATTGCACTACCTAGTGATCGGCGACATCGGAAGCCGAGACTGGCTTCACTCCACTCACGGCACGAAGATAAAGAAGGCGATGGACTATCGCGAGGCCGGAACGCCACTCAGGATCGTCAGCGAGCAGCACTGGTTCGATCACCTTACTTGGGAGTCATAAAGCCAAGATCGCTGTGCTCGCACCGTAAGGATTTCGCCAGAGCAGTAGCGCGCGCCGAATGTCGGCCTGCCGGGTCGACGTGTCACCGCCGCCCAGCATCACGATCAGCGCCTCCCTGCCCAAGCTTTGCGCTCACGCTGGGATGCCTGGCCCCATATGCAGTTCCAAGCAGCGCCTTGTTGCGGTGACCGGCCTGTCCGAGGGATCGAGGCAAGCCCATCGCGAAACAAAAAACCCGCGTTGCTCCATAAGCTACGCGGGTTCTGACACATCCTGAGATGCCATCAAAAGTATTCTTGGTGCCGACGGCGAGACTCGAACTCGCACAGCTTTCGCCACTACCCCCTCAAGATAGCGTGTCTACCAATTTCACCACGTCGGCTTCGTTTCGCAATGCGCCGGGCGATCACCCTGGGCGCTTTGGAAAGTCGGAAATTTTAGCACGGCCAGCGGTTTCTTGCCGCCAGCCGCGAAAGGAACGATAACTTACTTTGCCGGCGTGGCGGGCTGGTCCGTCTTGCCCGGCGCAGCGGGCGCCGTCGTGGCGGGGGCCTGCGGCACGGAGGCATCCGGCTTGGCGGGCGCCGCCGGTTGCACGCCGGCGGCAGGCGCCGGGGCATTCGGCACCGACGCATCGCCCGCCGGCGCCGGAACGCTGCCCGCACCCGGGGCCTGAGGCACGGACTTATCGGCCGGCGCCTGGTAGCCCTGCATCACGCCGCTGTCCACAGCCGCCGGCCCGCCGGCATTCTTGTGCGTGACATAGGCCAGGCCTGCCGTGGAAGCGAAAAACACCACAGCCGCCCACTTGGTGGTGCGAGACAGGAAATTGGCGGCTCCCGAGGCGCCGAACAGGCTGCCAGCCGATCCGGTGCCGAAGGCGGAGCCCATGTCGGCCCCCTTGCCTTGCTGCAGCAGGACCAGAACGATGATGGCCAGTGCCGACAGCACTTGCACGACCATCAGCAGGGAAAGCATCAAAGACATTACTTACTCCGGACGGAAACTCAAATTGCGGCGATGCGCAGGAATTCATCGGCCACCAGCGATGCGCCGCCCACCAGGGCGCCATCGATATCTGGCATGGCGAACAGCTCGGCGGCGTTGGACGCCTTGACGCTGCCGCCGTACAGAACTCGGACTTGAGGCACCCCCAGGCCGCGCAAAGCGACGCGGATGGCGCCATGGACTTCCTCCGCCTGCTCCGGCGTGGCAGTGCGGCCCGTGCCGATGGCCCAGACCGGTTCGTAGGCCAGGACGACGTGCGCCAGCGCTTCGGCCCCCAGCGCCAGCACCGGCGCCAGCTGCCGCTCGATGACGCCCAGCGTATTGCCGCCTTCGCGGTCCGCCAGCGTCTCGCCGACGCAGACCACCGGGGTCAGTCCGAAAGACAGCGCGGCCTGGGCCTTCCGGGCGACCAGCGCGTCGGATTCGCCGTGCATGGCGCGGCGCTCGGAATGGCCGACGATGGCCCACCGGCAACCGAAGTCGTTCAGCATGGCGCCCGACACTTCGCCGGTATAGGCGCCCTTTTCATGGACGCTGATGTCCTGGGCGCCCCACGAGACGGCGCTGCCCTTGAGCAGCACTTCCGTCTGGGCAAGGTAGGGAAACGGGACGCAGACGCCGACCTGGCACGTACCGGCGCCGGCGCGTGCTCGCAGGGCATTGAGCAGCGCGGCGTTTTCGTTCAGGCTGCCGTGCATCTTCCAGTTGCCCAGCACCAGACGGGCGCGCGTGGCGCCGGCGTGCGGCGCCCCTGCCCCATTGGCCGTGCCGGGGTTTCCGGCGGACGTATCGCGGCGATCGGCTGTCGTCATTGTCTCTGAAAAAATCCCGGTCAAACCCGCGATTGTATCGTGTTTGGAGCCGCTCAACTCACCGTCAGGACGATCTTCCCGATCTGCTCGCCCGCCTCCATCATGGCGTGCGCCTGGGCGGCCTGCGCCAGCGGAAAAGTGGCGTGCACGATCGGCTTGATCCTGCCGCTCTCCAGCAGAGGCCAGACGGTGTCGCGCAGGCGCTCGGCGATCTGCCCCTTGAAGGCGACAGGACGCGGGCGCAGGGTCGATCCGGTAATGGTCAGGCGCCGCCGCATGACCTGGCCGAAATCCACATTCCCATGGTTGCCGCCCAGCGTGGCGATGAGCACGATGCGGCCCTCGTCAGCCAGGCATTGAATATCGCGGGCGATGTAGTCGCCAGCCACCATATCCAGGATGACGTTCACGCCGGCGCCGCCGGTTGCGTCCAAAACTTCCTTGACGAAGTCCTGCTCGCGATAGTTGATGCCGCGCGCCGCGCCCAGCTTTTCCACCGCCCGGGCGCGATCGTCGCTGCCCGCGGTGGCATAGACCTTGTGGCCGAGCGCCGTGGCCAGCTGAATGGCCGTAGTGCCGATGCCGCTCGCGCCGCCATGAACCAGGAGGCTTTCGCCGGGGCCGAGGCGCCCGCGGTCGAAGACATTGCTCCATACGGTGAAATAGGTCTCGGGCAGGCCGGCCGCCTCGATTTCCGACAGGCCGGCCGGGATGGGAAGACATTGCTTGACCGGCGCCACGCAGTATTCGGCATAGCCGCCGCCCGCCACCAGGGCGCACACCTTGTCGCCAATGGCGAAACCGCCCGACGCCGCGTCGCCGCCGACGATCTCTCCGGCAACCTCCAGTCCGGGCAGGTCGGAGGCTCCGCGCGGCGGCGGATACGAGCCCTTGCGCTGGAACGTGTCCGGACGGTTGACTCCGGCCGCCGACACCTTGATCAGGACTTCGCCTTCACCGGGCTCGGGCGTGGAACGCTGGACGGGAACGAGCACTTCGGGTCCGCCGGGGCGGGAGATTTCAACGGCGAGCATGGACGGCCTCCTGGTCTTGTTCTGGAAGAAACCCGCATTATCGCGCCGTCCAGGAAATATGGGCCCATAACGGGCGCTCGCGAAGGGTGATTTGCCTTGCTTCACCGCATGCAGGCGCGGGCAGTAGGAACAAGTTTTGCTGTGGCGCGGGCGACCTTGAATGCCCGGCGCGACGCGACCGAAGCCGCCGCGCGCGGGCCGCATTCACGATTCGAACGCCGCGCGGATGTTGCGCGGCGTTCGACAACTGGAGGAACGCCATGGCACCCACTGTCGGAGACTTCATCGTCGAACGATTGCACGCATGGGGCGTGCGGCGGATATTCGGCTACCCCGGAGACGGCATCAACGGCGTATTCGGCGCGCTGAATCGCGCCAAGGGCAAGATCGAGTTCGTCCAGGCCAGGCACGAGGAAATGGCCGCCTTCATGGCGTCGGCGCACGCGAAATTCACCGGCGAGCTTGGCGTCTGCATCGCGACGTCCGGGCCGGGCGCATCGCACCTGATCACCGGCATGTACGACGCGCGGATGGACCACATGCCCGTGCTCGCCATCGTGGGCCAGCAGGCCCGCGCGTCGCTGGGCGGGCACTATCAGCAGGAGCTGGATCTGGTCTCCATGTTCAAGGATGTCGCGGGATCCTTCGTGCAGCAGGCCAGCGTGCCGGGGCAGGTGCGCCACCTGGTCGACCGCGCCGTGCGCACTGCGCTGGGCAAGCGCGAGGTCACAGCACTGATCCTTCCAAACGATCTGCAGGACCTTCCGTACGAGGCCCCGGCGCGCAAGCACGGCACCGTGCACTCCGGCGTCGGCTATCGCGCGCCGCGCACGGTGCCCCAGCCGGAAGACCTGCGCCGGGCCGCGCAGGTCCTGAACGCCGGCAAGAAAGTCGCGATTCTCGTGGGCGCGGGGGCGTTGCATGCCACCGAAGAAATCATTGCGGTTGCCAACAAGCTGGGCGCGGGCGTGGCAAAGGCATTGCTGGGCAAGGCCGCCCTGCCCGACGACCTGCCATGGGTGACCGGCTCGATCGGGCTGCTGGGCACCGAACCGAGCTACAAGCTGATGACCGAATGCGACACGCTGCTGATGATCGGGTCGGGCTTCCCCTATTCCGAATTCCTGCCCAAGGAAGGGCAGGCGCGCGGCGTGCAGATCGACATCAAGCCCGACATGCTCAGCCTGCGGTATCCCATGGAAGTCAATCTGGTTGGCGACAGCGTGGAAACGTTGCGCGAGCTTTTGCCTTTGCTCGAGCCGCGCGCCGATCGCGAGTGGCGCGACACCGTGGAAGGCTGGACGGCGGACTGGTGGAAAAAGCTGGAAGAGCGGGCGCTGGCCGGAGCCGAAGGCGGCGTCAATCCGCAGCGCACGATCTGGGAGCTTTCGCCGCGCGTGCCGGCCAACGCAATCGTGACCAGCGACTCAGGCTCCGTCGCAAACTGGTACGCCCGCGACCTGAAGGTGCAACGCGGCATGATGTGCTCGCTGTCTGGCGGACTGGCGTCGATGGGCGCGGCCGTGCCTTATGCCATCGCGGCCAAGTTCGCCCATCCGCAACGCCCAGTGATCGCGTTGGTGGGCGATGGCGCCATGCAGATGAACAACATGGCCGAATTGATTACGGTCGCCAAGTACTGGAAGCAGTGGGGCGATCCGCGCTGGGTCTGCATGGTGTTGAACAACGCGGACCTGAACCAGGTGACGTGGGAGCAACGGGTCATGAACGGCGATCCGAAGTTCGAAGCGTCCCAAAGCATTCCGTCCGTGCCGTATCACCAGTTCGCCGAATCCATCGGGTTGCGCGGCATCTACGTGGATACGCCGGAGGCGATGGGAGAAGCGTGGGATCAAGCGCTGGCCGCCGACCGGCCGACGCTGATCGAGGTAAAAGCGGACCCCAACGTGCCGCCACTGCCGCCCCACATCACGCTGCAGCAAGCCAAGGCCTTCGCCACCACGCTGATCAAGGGCGACCCGGACCAGCGCCACGTCCTGATCGACACCGCCAAGCAGGTGCTGGGCAGCGTGCTGCCGGGCAATCGGAAGGAATAGAGGAACAGCCGGCGTCGCGGTTCAGCGCGGGCGGGCGGCCCTACAGTGCTGAACGGCGTCGGCGCGGACTCCTTTGGAGAGCTACATGCGAGATGCAAAGGCATCCCTACAAACCGTCGTCATCACCGGGGCCAGCGCCGGCGTCGGGCGTGCGGCCGCCCTCGCCTTCGCGCGCGAGGGCGCGAATGTGGCCCTGCTCGCACGCGATGCCGTCTCACTGGAAGACGCGGCCCGCGAGATCCGGCGTCTGGGCGTGCGGGCCCTGCCCATCGCACTGGACGTAAGCGATCCACGCGCCATCGACGATGCGGCGGAACGCATCGAAAGAGAATTGGGCCCCATCGACGTCTGGGTGAACAACGCCATGCTGACGGTGTTCTCGCCCTTGTCCAAGCTGACGGCACAGGAATTCGAACGTGTCACCGCTGTCACCTACCTGGGCCAGGTTTACGGCACGATGGCGGCGCTGCGCTACATGCGTCCGCGCAACCGGGGCACCATCGTTCAGGTGGGCTCGGCGCTGGCCTATAGGGCCATCCCGCTGCAGTCGGCCTATTGCGGCGCCAAGCACGGCGTGCGCGGCTTCACCGATTCCCTGCGCAGCGAACTGATGCACGACGGCAGCCGGGTCCACGTCACAATGGTCCAGATGCCCGCGTTGAATACGCCGCAGTTCGACTGGGCCGAGTGCCGCATGCCGTTTGCGCCGCAGCCCGTGCCGCCGATCTTCCAGCCCGAAGTCGCCGCGCACGCCATCGTATGGGCGGCCCGCCATCGCCGGCGCGAGGTCTACGTCGGCATGCCGACCATCAAGGCCATCATCGCCAACAAATTGTTCCCTGGCCTGCTGGACCGCTACCTGGCCCGGACCAACTACGCCGCGCAGCAACGCAAGCCGATCACTCCGCCGCCAAAGACGTCCAACCTCTGGCGGCCCGTTCGCGGCCTGCACGCCGCGCACGGATCTTTCGACAGCCGCGCGCAGGGGTACAGCCTGGCATTGTGGGCCACCACCCATCGCACCGCACTCGTGGGTGCGGGACTCGCGCTGGCGGGGTTGATCTGGGCGGGGCGCAAGAAGCGCTGATGACGCCGCGTACGGCCGCCATATCGGCGGCCACCCCTTGTATTATTTGCTTCGAGCAACTATAAATGTGCTTCAGGCAAATAACGTGCGCGGATCCGCAAGGTGGCCCTCATGTCCGTAGACTCGCTCACCCATCGCGCCGAGGCGGTCCGGCGCTTCAACCGTTTCTATACCCGCCAGATCGGCGTGTTGCACGAGCACCTCCTGGATAGCGACTTCTCGCTGACGGAAGCCCGCATTCTTTACGAGCTGGCCCATCGCCCCACGTTGACGTCCGCCGAACTTTGCAAGGAATTGGGGCTGAACGCGGGTTATCTGAGCCGCGTAATCACGCGGTTCGAGAAAAAAGGGCTTGTATCGAAGACGCGCTCGCCGGACGATGCGCGGGTCATCCACCTGCAGCTCACCGATAAAGGGCGCGCCACCTTCGAACCGCTGGACCATGCCTCGCGGCGCGAGGTCATGGCCATGCTGCAACGCCTGTCGCCGCCGGCGCAGCATCAATTGGTGGACGCCATGGGCCAGATCCACGGTTTGCTCGCCGATGCGCCGTCAAGCTATATCCTGCGTGACCCGCAACCGGGCGATATGGGCTGGATCATCCACCGCCAGGCGGTGCTGTATACCCAGGAATATGGCTGGAACAGCGAATTCGAAGCCTTGATCACCCAGATCGTTGCGACGTTCATGCGCGAATTCGACCCGCGAGCCGAACGCTGCTGGGTCGCGGAAAAAGACGGCAAGGTCGTCGGCTCGGTATTCCTCGTCCGGCAGGACGCCGACACCGCGAAACTGCGCCTGCTCTATGTCGATGCCCAGGCGCGCGGCCTGGGCATCGGCAGCCGGCTGGTGGAGGAATGCCTGCGCTTCGCCCGGCTGGCAGGCTACAAGCGGATGGTGCTGTGGACCAACAGTGTGCTGACCGACGCCCGCCGCATCTACGACAAGGCGGGCTTCAAGCTGGTGGAAGAGGAAGCGCACCACAGCTTCGGCAAAGAGCTGGTGGGGCAGGTGCTGGCCCGCGATCTTTGAAAAGCGCCGGGCGACGCGATATGCGCAGTGAGCGAACAAAAGAATTGGCGGAAGGTGTGAGATTCGAACTCACGAGGGCCGTGAAGCCCCGCCGGTTTTCCTTACCCCTATGACTTTCGCCACCAGGCCGAAACACCTGTTTGCGGGTCTGGACTTTGCCTTCACCATGGTCCCGATCGGGACGTTAGGCGGGAGCCGTCAAGTCTCTACACGTTATCGATGCAATGGTGCAGCAAGCGGTGATGCACGTCATACGTGATCATTGCCGACCCGCATCGATCTTCGCTCGGCGTTACCTCGGAAGCGCCCAGGGGCTTCGCCGAATTTGACTCCTTACATCCGCCGGGTTTCCCCGACGGCGCTCGATTGAACAAGACCGGTGCATTCAACCACTCTGCCAACCTTCCGTGGAGGCGATTGTATCGGATTTCGGAGTGCGCCCGCCGGTGCGATACGACCGCCGGCGCGGTGGGAATGTGCCGCCGATGGGCCGGGTCAGGCCATTCCGACGGAGTACAATTCGCCCCCCGTGCAGCGCCGCGGCGATATCTCGCGCCTGTCCAGACCGGCGCCGCACGAAGCCCGAGTGGTGAAATTGGTAGACACAGAGGACTTAAAATCCTCCGGCTTTAACCGGCCGTACCGGTTCGATTCCGGTCTCGGGCACCACTGGTCGTTTCCAGAATCCGCCGACTTCGCATTTCCATGCATTAGAAAAGCTCGGGAAATCAAGAACCAAGCAGAAATCACTGCATCCGCATACCACCGGAGTTTGGCGTCGGATCCGATGATTTGTTCACTGTGATCCCCGTTTTCTACGCACAGCCCCCATGGCATCGATAACACCGCACAAGAGCGGTTGGCGCGCGCAAGTCTTTGTTGCGTGCGAACGGGACTCCCCGCACCTGCGCGTGGCGGCACGCCGATGGTCCAGATCGGCCACGAGATCAGCGCATTGATCTACTCGCTGGTGGAAACGGCCAAGGCCAACGGGCTTGGAGCCGTACACCTGGCTGCGCCGGGTGGCACACCCAGCGGCAAAACTTGCCGATGAGACCGCGATTCCGTCCGCTGCTGCTGCAAGACTATGGGCTGTTCGTACGCCGTGGCACGATCGCGGACGCCGGCACCATTACACATATCCGGACAATTCCGAACTACGCGGACCCTCATGGTGCGAAAATAGTGCCAGCTCAAATCTGGGTGAAGAACTTCAAATTCCCCTGATTCGGCGGTTGGACATAATCAATCACTACGCCTCCCTACCGCAGGTCGCTGCCCACCGAAGCCGCCCGGCCACGAAAGTGCACGATACCGGCCACGCCAAGTGCCACCCCCCCTGCAAGCAGGCTGGCGAAGCCGACCATGGGAGAGGTGAGGACATCCAACTGATGCCAGTCGATGAAGCAGCTGGAATCCTTGAATGTGTAGTAAGGATTTCCGTCCAGCTTGGCCGAGCAGCCGCTGAAAAGCGTGAGCTGCATCACCCATGCTCCGGTGGCAAAGATCAGCGAGTATGAGAATAAGGCCGACATCAGCCGCGGCCAGCGCCAGCCCAGAGCGACGATCATGCCTAGCGGAGCCGCCAGGACGTGCAAATACCAGCCGGGCGTGCCTTTGCCAAGACCGGTTTGTGCGATCTTCATGAAGACATGGTAGCCTAGTCCCGCCAGCATCGGCGTCACGATAAAGAGCGGCGCCCAGGCAATGACGGGCCGGCGGCGAATGTCCAGCAGCCAGCCAACGACGGCAAGGCCCAGCAGGGCGAGCGGGCCCAACAGCAGCAGGTCGGGCAATCGCGCGAGCGACCAGGTTCCGGCCCACGAAAACGTGGCCATCATGGAGGCGAATCCGCGAAGCAGCGCCCCGATGGAAAAATTGGCGCGCAGCCCCTCGATAAAACCGGGCCCGCGCTCCATAGCCACGAATTCATCTCCGCCCACCACCGAGCCGAATAACCAGGCATTGCGCACGTACCAAGCCCCGCCGATAAGCAAGGTCACTCCAAGCGCAAGCAGCAGGTGCCGCAGCGGAAAATCAACTTTGTTGTTCCACCAGTAATAAGCCAGGAACAATAAAAATCCAGCTGAGATGGGAAGAAAAAAGGCCTTGGTCAGCAGGCCTAGCCCCAGAAAGACGCCCAGGAGAATGGGGGCTTTTACGCCTGGCTTGCCATACAGAATGCATAGCAGCGCCGCCCAGCTCGCGCCGCAGAACAGCAGGACAAGACTATCGTTGCCCAGCCTCGCCATCTCGGGGAAAAACTGCGGGAATAAGAGCGGATAGGCGGCCATCAGCGAAGCGAGGCGCCCGCCCATTGAAGGCAGCAGACGCTCGGTCGCCAGAACACCCACCACCAGCCCGCATAAAGCAATCAGCCACGACGCCAGCCGCAGATACAGCAGATGGTCCACCCAGGGGAGATGCGCCACGAGTTTATAAACGGGCGCCATCAAACCATAGAACAGAGGTGGATGCTGTGCCTGCCAATTAAGCGCCGTGCCCGGCTCATATCTGCGCTCGGGGGAAGTTGGAAGGTCGGGAGACCCGGCGTCCCGGTATGTCCGGTAGGTTTGCCGTTTCACTCCGTTTTCCGGCAGAGAAAAACCGTACGGCCAAGGCCCCAGATAACCTTCAATGTCCGCGCTGAGACGGGCCCTTCCATAGAAGGGAAGCGTTCCGGTGTCGGCAATTTGTTCGACCGAGCTCCAGTGCGCGGGCTCATCGAATCCTTCCCAGGGCGGCAGGAATGCCAGATGGGCAAGGCCGAGAAAGGCGACAGCGATCAATAGCAGGCGTGTACCCCAATAGCTGCGTTGACCGGCCTGTTTCTCTGCAAGAGTGTCCATAACGTTGTGTGGCGCGATGAGTACTACACCGCCAAGAGCGGCAAGATAAGCGACTTGTGGGACGTGCACAAGCTGTTTGAAGGCTCGTCGAGTCAAAGTATCGATGCAGCCCTTTCGCTGCCAGTGGCCAAGAGAAGCGCATTTGGAGGCAATGGAAGCGATGGAGGCAACGGAGACAATGGAGGCGATGGAGGCATTGGGAACGTCACATACACATTGAACCTGCCGCCTGACAGCGCGTTCTACGTCGCGATGATCAATAACTCGGCATATAAGCGGTACCTCAAGATTTCCGCAGACGGGAAGGCGCTCGTGTCCGGACCGTCGTCGATAACCGTCGAGCCGCATTCCGGACAACTGGTGCCATACAAAACCGGCTCATCCGGCAATGTAGTCTTTCAGTTGGAGGATTCGGAATTCAAGGCCATGGACCTGAAGGGCAAGACACAGAAGATCGGTGCGGGCAACTACGCCAACATTGGGGCGCAGAAACCCACAGACAGCCTTGGATTCGATAACGACGATGTCATGCTGATGGTGTTCTGGCCCTTCCTCGATAAATGGCCGACGCTGAGCGTTCGCCGCGGCCCATAGGGCCGGGCGCTTCCCCGCCATGCGAGGTGGCGGGGAAGCGCCCGGCGCCTGAGCGTCATCTCGAAGCTGTGCACACCGCGGCGCTTGGCGATCTGCGCAGCGCCCCTCATCTCCCCGCGCATCCACGCGGGTAAACCACTATCCAAAAAAATGGCTTGACACTCTTCCCAGCCCCTTCGCCTGCTGCTATGGTATTTTGCATTCAAAATTCCAAACACCAGGAGCGAGGGGCTTATGCTGCGACTCGACTTCCATCCCGCAGGGCGCCATTTCCTGCAGATTCCCGGCCCCAGCCCGGTGCCGGACCGGTTGCTGCGGGCCATGAGCTACCCCACCATCGACCATCGCGGCCCGGAATTCGGCGCCCTCGGCCTGGCAGTCCTGCAGGGCATCAAAAAAATTTTCAAGACCCGGCATCCGGTCATCATCTACCCCGCCTCCGGCACGGGCGCCTGGGAAGCGGCGCTATCGAACACCATGAATCCCGGCGATCAGGTGTTGATGTTCGAGACGGGCCATTTCGCCACCCTCTGGAAAAAGATGGCCGAAGGATTGGGGCTGAAGCCGGAGTTCCTGGGCTTGCCCGGCACGGAAGGATGGCGGCGCGGCGTGCAGCCGCAGATGATAGAAGAGCGCTTGCGCGGGGACCCCGGCCACCAGATCAAGGCGGTGTGCGTCGTCCACAACGAAACCTCCACCGGCGTCACATCGGATATCGCCGCGGTTCGCCGCGCCATCGACGCCGCGGGCCACCCTGCCCTTCTGATGGTCGACACCATCTCGGGCTTGGCCTGCGCCGACTACCGCCACGACGAATGGGGCGTGGACGTCTCGATCTCCGGCTCCCAGAAGGGGCTGATGCTTCCGCCGGGCATCAGCTTCAACGCCCTTTCGCCGAAGGCCATCGAATGCAGCCGGCACGGGGGGCTGCCGCGCAGCTTCTGGCGCTGGTCCGAAATCCTGGAAAGCAACCAGACGGGCTACTGGCCTTATACCCCGAACACGAACTTGCTCTACGCGCTGCACGAATCGTTGGAGATGATTCTTGCCGAGGGACTGGACGCGGTTTTCGCGCGCCATCAGCGGCTGGCGCGCGCGTGCCGCGCTGCCGTCCAGGAATGGGGACTGGAGATCCAGTGCGTGGAGCCGGAACGCTACTCGCCGGTGCTCACCGGGGTTGTGATGCCCCCGGGCGTGGATGCCGACGCGGTGCGCCGGCTGGTCTATGAGCGCTTCGACATGTCCCTGGGCACCGGCCTGGGCAAGATCAAGGGCCGGATGTTCCGCATCGGCCACCTGGGCGATTGCAACGACCTGACCCTGATGGCGACCCTGGCGGGATGCGAGATGGGTCTGAAACTCTCCGGCATCGCATTGCGCGGCAGCGGCGTGCAGGCGGCCATGGACGTCTTGCAGGACGGCGCACAAGAAAGCCGGGCGAAAGCGGCCTGATGCCCCGGGGCGATCGCTTCGCAGAAGGCGGCGCCCATTGCGCGACCACACCACCACTGAGGAGATCACGATGCAATCCAGCAAGGCGCTTTGCGCGATCGCCCTGGCGACGGCGGTCTTGATGCCCGCCGCCGCTTCGGCCTGGGAACCCACCAAACCTGTCGAAATCATCGTGCCGTTCAGCGCCGGCGGCGCATCGGACCAGATGGCTCGGACCATTCAGGGCATCGTCGCCAAGCACAACCTGATGAAGCAACCGATGGTCGTGGTGAACAAAGCCGGCGCGTCCGGCGCAGAGGGCCTGATGGACGCCAAGGCATCGGCCGGCGACCCTCACAAGCTTCTGGTGGCCTCTTCCGCGCTTTACACGGTGCCCCTGATCAGCAAGCTGCCCTTCAATTGGCGCGACCTTTCCCCGGTGGCGATGGTGGCCGTCGATGAGTTCGTCCTGTGGGTGAACGCCAAGTCGCCTTACGAGACGGTGGACCAGTTCATCGCCGCGGCAAAGGCCGGCAAGCTGAAGATGGGCGGCACCAGCTCCAAGCGCGAGGACCAGATGATCACCGCGATGGTCGAGCACGCGACCGGAGCGAAGTTCATTTACGTGCCGTACAAGGGCGGCGGCGAAGCGGCCACCCAGCTGTCCGGCAATCATATCGACGCCAACGTAAACAATCCCGCGGAGTCGGTGGCGCAATGGCGCGCGGGCGAACACCGGGCGCTATGTGTCTTCGCGGAGCAACGTCTGTCTTACACCCAGAAGGTGACCGAGACCCAGAGCTGGGCCGACATCCCCACCTGCAAGGAAAAGGGGCTGGACGTGCATTACGAAATGCTCCGCATCTTCCTGCTGCCCGGCAAGGCGACGCCGGACCAGGTTGCCTATTACGCCGATGTCTTCAAAAAGATCAGCGAGACGCCGGAGTGGCAGCAATACCTGGAGCGCTCCGCCTTGAAACCGGAGCTGCTGACCGGCGCGGCGCTCAATGCGTATCTGGAGAAGGATGAGCGCATGCACAAGGACATCATCAAGTCGGCCGGCTTCTAGGCGCACCGGTCTCCGCGCGCCTCGAAAGGAGCACGATCATGCTGGAACAGCAAGAGCAAGGTTCGAGCCGCCCCGCGGTTTCGTACATGACGATGGAACTGGTGGTCGCCGTTGTGATTGCCGCGCTCGCGGCCACGGTGATCTGGAGCAACTACACCATTGGCGCGGGTTGGACGGAGGACGGGCCGCAGGCCGGCTACTTCCCCATGCGCATCGGCATCCTGATCCTGGCGGCCACGGTCGCGGTGGCGATACAGGCGCTGCGCAAGCGCGACCGCAGGCCCTTCGTGCACGTCGGCGAACTGCGCCAGGTGTGCGTAGTCCTGATACCGCTGGCGCTCTACGTCGCGCTCATTCACTTTCTTGGCATCTACGTCGCGTCCGCCCTTTTCGTCGCCGGCTTCATGCGCGCAGTAGGCAAATACCCCTTGTGGAAAGGGCTGCCCCTGGCGGCGGCCGTCATGGCCGTGCTGTTCTGGGTCTTCGAGATGAAGTTCCTGGTGCCCTTGCCAAAGGGGCCGCTGGAAAGTCTCTTCGGCTATTAGCACGATCGGGCGTCCGGACGATGCGCGCCCGGCCCGCTTGCGAGCGGACGCGTCCGGCGCCGATACGACGGCCGCATGCCTTAGGAGGACACCATGCAAGAACTATCCGCGCTGTGGGACGGCTTCGGCGTCGTCTTGTCCTGGGGCAACGTGGGACTGATGATGATCGGCATCCTGCTGGGCATCGTGGTCGGCGTGCTGCCCGGGCTGGGAGGGCCCAATGGCGTGGCCATCCTGCTGCCCCTGACCTTCTCGATGCACCCCACCTCGGCCATCATCCTGCTGTCATGCATCTACTGGGGCGCGCTCTTCGGCGGCGCCATCACGTCCATTCTTTTCAATATTCCGGGCGAGGCCTGGTCGGTGGCCACCACATTCGACGGCTATCCGATGGCGCAACAAGGGCGGGCGGGGCAGGCGTTGACGTCCGCCTTCACCGGGTCGTTTTTCGGCGCCTTGGTCGGGGTGCTGCTCATAACCTTCCTGGCCCCGGCGGTGGCGCGCTTCGCCTTGCGTTTCGGCCCGGCCGAGTTCTTTGCGGTCTACTTGCTCACGTTCTGCAGCTTTATCGGGATGGGACGCGAGTCCAAGCCCAAGATCCTCATCGCCATGGGCATCGGTTTCGCCCTGGCAGCCGTGGGCATGGACACCGTTTCAGGCGACTTGCGCATGACCTTCGGCTCTTCGGAGCTGCTGCGCGGCTTCGACTTCCTGGTGGCCGTCATCGGCCTGTTCGGCATCGGCGAAATCCTGCTGACCATGGAGGAAGGCGTCGCCTTCAAGGGCAAGAAAGCCGCCATCGATCTGAAAGTGGTGTTCAAGACCTGGGCGGGCCTGCCGCGCTACTGGCTGGTGCTGTTGCGATCGGCGGCGATCGGCTGCTGGCTGGGCGTCACGCCGGGTGGAGCGATCGCAGCATCCTTCATGGGATATGGCGTGGCGAAGAAATTTTCCAAGCAGCCGGACTCCTTCGGCCAGGGCAACGTGGAGGGCGTGCTGGCGCCCGAGACCGCGGCGCACGCGGCGGGCACGAGCGCGCTGCTGCCGATGCTGGCTTTGGGCATCCCCGGCTCGGCGACGGCCGCGGTGCTGCTGGGCGGACTGATGATATGGGGCCTGCAGCCCGGCCCGCTGCTGTTCGCCGAGCAAAAAGAGTTTGTGTGGGGATTGATCGCCAGCATGTACCTGGGCAATCTGGCGGGTCTCTTCGTGGTGCTGTGCACGGTGCCGCTGTTCGCGGCCATCCTGCGCATTCCCTTTTCCATCGTGGCGCCGATGATTCTGGTGGTATGCGCCATCGGCGCATACACCGTCCATAACGCGGGCTTCGATATCTGGCTGATGCTGGTGTTCGGCGTGGTGGGCTATCTCTTCAAGAAGCTGCAATACCCATTGGCCCCGCTGGTGCTGGCCCTGGTGCTGGGCGACCGCGCGGAGGACGCCTTTCGCCAGACCATGCTGATTTCCTCGGGCAGTCTGAGCGTGTTCTGGTCCAACGGCCTGGTGGGCAGCATCGTCGCGCTGGCCATGGTCGCCCTCTTCTGGCCCCTCATTTCGGCCCTGATCGGACGGTTGCGCAAGCACCGCAACGCTTTGTCGCCTCGCTATCCATGACTACGACCCCCTCCCCGGTTCTGCCCCAGCCTGTGCGCCTGGTCCCTTATGCCGCCGGCGCAGCGCCCGCCCTCGCCACCAGGCTGCGCAAGGCGCTGCGCGGCGACGTGCTTTTCGATGGCGCGAGCCGGGGACGCTATGCCACGGACGCCTCCATCTATCAGATCACCCCGATCGGCATCGTGGTGCCGCGCGACCAGGCCGATCTGGCGGTCGCCCTGGACGTCGCCCGGGACGCGCAAGTACCGGTGCTTGCGCGCGGGGCGGGTACCAGCCAGTGCGGACAGACGGTGGCGGAGGCTTTGGTCATCGATACCAGCAAGTGGCTGAACCGGGTGACCGACTTCGACCCGCAGGCGCGGACGGTGACGGTGGAACCCGGCATCGTTCTGGATCACCTGAACGCCTGGCTCAAGCCGCATGGCCTGTGGTTTCCGGTGGACGTGTCGACCTCGGCGCAGTGCACGCTCGGCGGCATGGCGGGCAACAATTCCTGCGGCTCGCGCTCGATCGAATACGGCAATATGGTGCACAACGTGCTTTCCATCGATGCCACCCTTGCCGACGGCACGGAAGGCGCCTTCGGCCCCGTATCGCAGCTGGCGCCCGACCCGCGCCTGCGCGAAATCCTGGAAGGCGTGCGCGCCATTGCCCTGCGCGAACGCGAGGAGATCGCGGCGCGCACGCCCAAGGTGCTGAGACGGGTGGCGGGCTACAACATCGATATCTTCGATTGCCAGAACCCGCGCGCCTATTCCGACGACGGCGAGGCGAATCTGGCTCATCTTCTCGTCGGTTCGGAAGGCACGCTGGCTTTCACCAGACGGCTTACGCTGAAGCTCGCGCCGCTGCCCGCCCACAAGGTATTAGGCGTAGTGAACTTCCCGACTTTCTACCAGTCCATGGACGCGGCTCAGCACATCGTCAAACTGGGACCGGTAGCCGTGGAGCTGGTGGACCGCACCATGATAGACCTGGCGATGGACAATCCGTCCTTCCGCCCCGTCATCGAACGCGCCCTGGTGGGGCAGCCGCAGGCCATCCTGCTCGTGGAGTTCGCCGGCGACGACAGGGACATGCTGCTGGCGCGCCTGCGCGGGCTGACGGAGTTGGCCGGGGACCTCGGTCTGCCAGGGGCGGTGGTTGAAATGACCGACGCCAATGCGCAGAAGGCGTTGTGGGAAGTGCGCAAGGCGGGTCTCAACATCATGATGAGCATGAGGGGCGACGGCAAGCCGGTATCCTTCATCGAAGACTGCGCGGTGCCGCTGGAGCACCTGGCGGAATACACGCGCCAGCTGACCGAGGTGTTCCATCGCCACGGCACCGAAGGCACCTGGTACGCGCATGCGAGCGTGGGGACGCTGCACGTGCGGCCGATCCTCGATATGCGGCGCGATGGCGCCGCCCGGATGCGGGCCATCGCCGAGGAGGCGGCCGAACTGGTGCGCCGCTACAAGGGCGCCTATTCCGGCGAGCATGGCGACGGGCTGTGCCGAGGCGAATGGGTAAGCTGGCAATACGGCCCCCGGATCAACCAGGCGTTTCGCGAGATCAAGGCCTTGTTCGATCCCGGCAATCGCTTCAATCCCGACAAGATCGTCAACCCGCCGCGCATGGACGACGCCGCCAATTTCCGATATCCGCCCTCCTATCGGGTAAAGCCCTATGCGCCGGCGCTGGACTGGTCGGTCTGGAACGTCTCGCGCGACCCCATGACCGGCCGCGAATCACGCCCGGGCACCGGCGGCGATCCCGCGGGCGGACTGGCCATGGCCGTGGAGATGTGCAATAGCAACGGCCATTGCCGCAAGTTCGACAGCGGCGCCATGTGTCCCAGTTACCGCGTCACCAAGGACGAACAGCACGTGACGCGCGGACGCGCCAACACGCTGCGTCTGGCCCTGAGCGGACAGATCGGGCTGGATGGCCTGGCGAGCAGGGCGGTGAAAGATGCGCTGGACCTTTGCGTATCGTGCAAAGGCTGCCGCCGCGAATGCCCGACGGGCGTCGATATGGCCAAGCTGAAAATCGAGGCGCGCCGCGCGTGGGTGGATGCGCACGGGCTCGTCCTGCGCGACCGGGCGGTGGCCTTCCTGCCGCGCTATGCGCCTGTGGCCAGCCGGCTGGGCGCCCTGGTCCGGCTGATCGACCGCAGCCCCTTGCTGGCGCGGATGATCAAGCGCCGACTCGGCCTGGCGCCGCAACGGTCGCTGCCGCGCTTCGGCGCGTCGTTCCTGCGCCAGGCTGGCCCTGCCCCGGCCGCGGCTGCGGGCATGCCAACGAAGAACGCGATGTCCGCCGGGGCCGGCGCGGCGAAGGAAGTGCTCCTGTTCGTCGACACCTTCAACAACTACATGGAAGCCGGCAACGCCCATGCGGCGCGCCAGGTGCTGGAGACGGCGGGCTATACAGTGCATCTGAACGTTCGCCCCGGCGAGCGGCCGCTGTGCTGCGGGCGGACGTTTCTTGCCGCCGGGCTGGTGAACGAAGCGAAGGCGGAGGCGCGCCGCGTGCTCGATGCACTGTCGCCCTACGTCGCGCGCGGCGTGCCGATCGTGGGCCTGGAGCCCTCCTGCCTGCTGACGCTGCGCGACGAGTTCCTGCATTACGGCCACGGCGATGCGGCCCGCAAACTCGCGGCATCGGCCTTCCTGTTCGAGGAGTTTCTGGTGCGCGAGCACAAGGCCGGGCGGCTGTCGCTGCCGTTGCGCACGCCTGCGCGGCGACACGCCCTGATTCATGGCCACTGTCACCAGAAGGCTTTCGATGCGGTGCAACCCATCCGCGCCGTGCTCGGGTGGATCCCGGGGCTGCAAGTGTCCGTCATCGAATCGTCCTGCTGCGGCATGGCGGGCAGTTTCGGCTACGAGGCCGAGCACTTCGCCGCCTCCGTGGCCATGGCCGAGGCCGCGCTGCTTCCCGCGGTCCGCGCGGCTCCCCCAGACAGCTGGATCGTGGCCGACGGCACCAGTTGCAGACACCAGATACTGGACGGGGCCGGGGTAGAATCCCTGCACGTTGCCCAAGTGCTGGCAGCAGCGCTCGACTCGGCGGCGTCCCCGCGGGAACGGCAGTCCGCGCCAGCCTGACCGCTGGCGCGTCGGCAGTTCCGTCAATATCCGCTATGTACACAGACCAGGAAATTCCTCGCGCCACGCCGCTCCTGGCGCCGGTGGAAAGAGCGATCCTTCACGATTCGGTCACCGACCATCTGCGCAACTTCATCATCGAAGGCAAACTCGCCCCGGGCATGAAGCTGAACGAGCGCCAGTTGTGCGAAACGCTGGGGATCTCGCGCACGCCGCTGCGCGAGGCGCTGAAAGTGCTGGCCGCCGAGGGACTGATCGAGATATCGCCGAATCGCGGCGCCACCGTGGCCCGCATGACCGAAGCGGAAATCCGTGAAGCGTTCGAGGTGCTGAGCGGCCTGGAGGCCTTTTCGGGGGAACTCGCCTGCGAACGCATCACCGACGAGGAAGTGGCGCAGATCCAGGCCTTGCACGACGCCATGCTGGAGTGCCGCGCCCGAGGCGACCTTCCGGGCTACTACAGCCGCAACCAGCAGATTCATGACCGTATCAATCTGGCGGCCCGCAACGACCTGCTGCGGCAAACCTATCTTTCCGTCAACCGCCGCGTGCAGGCGCTTCGCCTGCGCTCCAACCTGAAGGCGCCCAAGTGGGCCAGCGCGATTGCGGACCACGAGCAGATGCTGGACGCCCTGCGGCAACGCGATGGCGCCCGCCTGGGCCGCATCCTGCGCAAGCACATGCTGGACAAGAGCGACGCCATCCTGGAGCTGGGCTTGCCGGGTTGAGCATGACGCCGCGCCCCGCCGCCATGCCGGCGTGACGGGCGCCAAGCCCGCTGCTTGCCGTCGCCTTATTGCACTTGCGCCGCGTCCCTGACCACGCCGCCGTCCACGAGCGCCTGGATGCTGCGGTCGTCGTAGCCGTATTCCGCCAGGATGGCCCGGGTGTCTTCGCCCAGCCGCGGCGCCGCGCGGTGATAGCGCGCCGGCGTGGCGGAAAACTTCACCGGCATGCCCAGCGTGCGGATCGGGCCCGCCTGCGGGTGCTGCTGTTCCACCACCATTTCGCGCGCCAGGGTTTGCGGATGCGACAGCGCCTCGCCCACGGAATGCACCGGCCCGGCCGGCACGCCGGCGCGATCCAGATCGTCCAGCCAGTCCTGCGCCGGGCGCCGCAATAGGATTTCCGATATCAGCCGCGTCAATTCCTCGCGGTTGGCCATGCGGTCGCTATTGCGCGCGAACCGCGGGTCCTCTATCCATTGCGGCTGCCCCAGCGTCTGCGCGATACGTGTCCAGTTCTTCTCGTTGGCGCCGCCGATGATGATCCACGATGTGGCGGTGGGATAGGCCTGGTACGGCGCCGTGAGCACATGCGCCGAACCGGTCGGCCCCGGCGATACGCCGGATCCGAAATAGATGGCGGCGTGCCAGTACAACTGCTGCAGGCTTGCCTCCAGCAAGGAGGTTTCGACGCGCTGCCCCTGCCCTGTGCGCTGCTTGTGCTGATAAGCGGCAAGAATGCCGAATGCAGCCAGCAGACCCGCGTTGATATCGGCCACCGAGTTGCCAGTGCGCAAAGGCGGCCCTCCCGGTTCGCCGGTAATGCTCATCAAGCCGGAAAAGCCCTGCGCGATCAGATCGAAGCCGCCCTTGTCCGCATACGGCCCGGTGCTGCCATAGCCGGACACGCTGCAGTAGATCAACCCCGGATTCTCCTTGCGCAGGTCTTCGTAGCCCAAACCGAGCTTTTCCATCGTGCCTTTGCGGAAGTTTTCGGTAATGACGTCCGCATCGCGCAGCAGTCGCATCAGTACCGCCTTGCCTTCCGGACGCTTGAGGTCCAACGCGATGGCCCGCTTGTTGCGGTTGAGCATCAGAAAAGGCATGGACACGCCGTTGACCTGCGGATCGCGGTATTGACGCGCGTCGTCGCCCCCTTCCAGCTTTTCCACCTTGATGACGTCGGCGCCCAGGTCGGCCAGCATCATGCCGCAGGTCGGCCCGGCCATGATTTGCGCAAGCTCGATGACGCGCATGCCCGCCAGCGCGTCCTTGACTGATGACGATGAATTGAGTTCTTCCATGTTGCTTCTTCCTTGCTGCCCGTGAGTATGTCGCCAGCGTCTCAGCGGCCTTGGAACCGTGGGGTTTGCTTGGCCAGGAAGGCGCGATAGCCCGTCTGGAAATCTTCGGTGTCGAAGCAATCGAACGCCTCATCGCGCTCGGCGTCCGTGAGTTCTCCTCCCTGCAGGATCCTGCGCACGAAGCGTTTATGCCAGCGCGCCACCAGCGGCGCCCCCGCTGCGATGCGCTCGGCGGCAGCCCATGCTTCGGCCGCTACCTTGTCATCGGGGACCACGCGCGTGACAACGCCCAGGCGCAGCGCCTCCTGGGCATCGAAAATCGTGCCTTCTAGCAGCATGGCGAGCGCGGCGTCGGGGCCGACGAGTCGCACCAGCGGCCCGAGTTCCGAATACGACATCACCAGCCCCAGGTTCTTGATGGGCACGCCGAAGCGCGAACTGGCGCCGCAGATGCGCACATTGGCGAGGCTGGCGATTTCCATGCCGCCGCCCACGCAGATGCCATGGATCTGCGCAACCACAGGGTGGCGGCATCCGCCGATGGCTTCGATCGTGCGCCGCATGATGGCGCCATACTCGCGAGCCTGTTGCTTGCTGGACCGCGAAGTCTCGAACTCCGAAATGTCGTTGCCCGGGGAGAATGCCTTTTCGCCTGCCCCGCGCAGTATGACGCAGCGGACCTCGTCGTCGTCCGAAAGCGCCAGGAAGGTATCGCCGAGCAAGCGCCACGCATCGACGGTCAATGCGTTGAGCTTGGCGGGGCGGTTCAGCGTGACGGTCGCGATGGCCTCGTCGCGCCGGACCAGGATGGGAGATTCGGCGGATGCCGCGGATTCGGTCATGTTGCGCTTCCTTTATCTGGCCAGTTCATTGCTTGGAGGAGTTCTTCGACAAGCCCAGGCTGCCGGTCAGGCGGCCGTACTTGTCCCATTCCTGCTCCACATATGCCGCGAAAGCGGCCGGCGTGTCGGGGCCTCCGCCCACATCCATGCCCTGGTCGGCCAGCTTGGCCTGCACGGCAGGATCCTTCAGCGTTTCCGCCAGCGCCTGGTCCAGGCGCTCGAGGACCGGCTTGGGCAGCTTGCCGGGCGCGAGCACCGCATACCACTGCACTACGTCCACGCCTTTGACGCCGGCTTCGGACAGCGTGGGCACGTCGGGCAGCCGCGGGGTGCGCTGCGCGCTGGTCACGGCCAGCGGGCGCAGCTTGCCGGCCTGAATCTGTCCGATGACGCCGGGCAGCGTGTCGAAGTTCAGATCAACCTGGCCGCCCAGCAGGTCGGCCACCGCCTGGCCGCTGCCCTTGTAAGGGACATGGACCATCTCCACTTTCTCGATCTGTGAAAACCTCGCCGCCGTCAGGTGCTGCGGACTGCCCAGCCCGGAGGACGCGTAGGTCAGGGCGCCTGGCTTGGCGCGGGCCGCCTTCACCAGATCCTGCACCGTCTTGAAGTCGTGGCGGGCAGGGTTGATCACCAGTACGTTGGGCACGGAACCGATATAGCGGACGGGCGTGAAGTCCTTGATCGGATCGAACGAGGTCGGCAGTACGTAAGGCGCCGCCACGGTCGATTGCATGTTCGCGAGCAGCAGCGTGTATCCGTCGGGCGGCGCCTTCGCCACCATGTCGGCGGCAATCAGGCCGGACGCGCCCGGCTTGTTTTCGATCACGATCTGCTGCTTCAGGATGCCCGACAGGCGCTGCGCCACAATGCGCGCGGATACGTCGGTGCCGCCGCCCGGCACGAACCCCACGTACAGGTGTATCGGCTTGTCCGGATATTCAGCGGCCGCAGGCGATGTTTGGGCGAGCAACAAGGTGCTGCCCAAGGCAGCGAGCGCTTCTCTCCACATGATGGTCTCCTTTGGTGTGCGCGCCGCCCGTAACGGCTTGGTCTATGATTCGGGCTGACCTGGTATTTTCTTGGAATTTGGTATACCAGACACCAGACTATCGTCAAACCTGACGCTGTACACCTATGGCAAACCCTGACTCCGCCCTTGCGGTTGCGGCCGCTCCCCCCGATGGATTGGCCATCCATCACCCCACTCTGCCGGCCGTGGTCGCGGACCGTCTGCGGCAGCTGATCGTCAATGGAACGCTTCGCCCCGGCACCTGGCTCAACGAGCGCGATCTGTGCGACCTGCTCAAGGTGTCGCGCACCCCGCTACGCGAGGCCTATCGCATCCTGGCGTCGGACGGCTTGCTGACGATTCAGCCAAAGCGAGGGGCCATGGTCGTGGAACTATCGCGCGAGGACATAGAAAACGTTTTCGACGTGCTGAGCGTGCTCGAAGGCCTGGCGGTGCGGCAAGCCGCGCAGCGCGCCACCGACGCCGAGATGGCGCATATCGCCGATCTGCACGACCGCATGCTGAAAGCCTATGAGGCGCGCGATATCGGCGCGTATTTCGAGGCGAGCATGGGGACCCATATCGCCATCAGCCGCGCCGCCCATAATCCGGCATTGGTGTCCAGCTACGACCGCCTGAATCTGCAGGTCAAGGCGCTGCGCTATAAGTCCAACCTGGATCCGGACGAATGGGCGGCCGGAGTGGCCGACCACGAAGCCATCGTGCGGGCGCTCCTGGCGCGCGATGGCGACGGCGCGGAGCAACGTATGCGCCAGCACCTGTACAGCAAGAAGGCCTACAACCTTCGGTGAAGGGAGACGGGCGGCCGGATCGGATTGCGCGGCTCTGGCCTGCCCTCAACGCACCGGCTGGACCAGCGGATCCCGATTGAGCAGCAGCCACCCGGCAATGGCCAGCATCGCCGTGCCGAGCAGGCCGTCCTGCACACGCATGAACCATGCGTTGTGCGTGAGCCACCCGCGAATGCGCGATGCGCCGTAGGCGTACACGCCGCCGGAGACCAGGCCCAGCATCTTCGAGATGACCGCCAGCGTGAGCATCTGGAGCCACACCGGACCTTGCGCCGGGTCGGTGAACTGGGGCAGGAAGGCGACCATGAAGATGAAGACCTTGGGATTGAGCAGGTTGGTCATGAAGCCTTGCCAGAAGGCGTCCTGGCCGGCGCCCGCTTTCGCCGACAGGCGCCCTTGCGCGGACGTCGCGCAGCGGCGCAATGCCCGCACGCCGAGATAGACGAGGTAGAGCGCGCCAAGCACCTTGACCCCCGCAAAGAGCATCTGCGACTGCTGAAAGATGGCGGCCAGGCCCAGTACGACGAGCGGCACCTGCACGAAGCCCGCGGCCCATGTGCCGAGCACGCTGGACCACGCCGCGCGAAAGCCCTGCGTCATGCCGCGCGTCAGGGTCAGCGCCATGTCCGGCCCTGGCGTCAGCTTGAGCGCAAGGTCGGCAGCCAGAAAGAGCAACAGCAAATGCAGGGTGGGCATGGCGGGGGCGCAAAAAGAACGGATTATGCCCGACGGCTGGCAGCAGCCGCCGCAAAGCTGCCCCGCCCCTTTCCGCCGCGTTCGGTGCGGGCGCCGCTTGTCGACGGTCCGCGCGTCGAACGGCTTGCCCGCGGCCATTTTGTCGACGCCCAATGCACGCGGCGAATCCCGGAAGGCAACGCGCTCCGGTTGCGATTCGAAGCCGTTTTCGTGGAACGCCCGGGCTTATACTGTATATCCATACAGATATGCTGCTCTGCCATGCCATTCCGGCCCCCCCTCACCCTGACCGAACTGACCCGGATTCGCGCCCGGTACGAAATCACGCCCAACCGCGCTCCATGCGCCTACCAGGACGTCATCGTCTGGAAAGACATCGTGGCCCTGCTCTACGAAGTCAAGCGTTTGCGCGCCATGCTGTTGCGGGCGGACCAGTTGCGTGATCGCTTTCCGAAACCGAACAACTGCCTGGACGAGGTATGGGCCCAGTTCCTGGCGGATCTCGCCGCGGAACCGTGTGTGCTGGAGCAAAGCGAGATCAAGGACGAGCTGACCGCGCCGACCAAGCGAAGAACGAAGCGCAAGGCGTAATGAAAAGTGCGCTACGAAAAGTGCGCAACTACCGCCGCAATGATGTAACGTTACATTTCAGCAGCTTAAAAACGCGCGACGGCCTCGCAGTCCCCAGACCCAGAATCCGCGCGGCTATGCATTGACGCATAGACAAACCGGCCGTCCTTTTCGAGTTACACATAGACTTGGATATCAGGCACGCCATCGTTGGGCGCTGATAGCGTGCCGCCTCGGCCCTGGATGATCTTGCAGTGACATCGCGGGGCTGAGCGCAAACCGATTTGCCACGGCCGCACGGCCGTGGCTTTTTTTTATCAGGGATAGCGACGCTTTTCGGGGGGCGGCGGAAAGTACTGATACAGCCAGGTTTCGCTCAGAACCTGTTTATCGCTGCCGCGCCGGATAAAGGCGCGCATCTCCACCGGTTCGGTGCTGTCGCTGGTGGGGTACCAGTCGAACATGGCGCGAAAGCCTTCGACCTCCGGATGCAAGGCGAAGATCTGGAAATCCTTCGCCTGGCCGTGCGATACCGTCACCACCGACTCGATCCGCTCGTTCTTGTCCATGCCGTGCAACGGACCGCCTGTGAAATCGATGGCGAAACGCCGCGCCCATACGGTCGGATAGTGTTCGCCGGGGGCCCAGCCTTCCACGAAGCCGCCCATTCCCGTGCGTGTCGCCAGCACGCGCGCCAAGGTGGGCCCGACAGGCGCCTGCGCCGCCCAATGCAGCTTGTAGCCGTAATGCAGCGACTGACCGGCCCTTACCGGCTCCTTGGGATTCCAGAAGGCAACGATGTTGTCCAGTGTTTCCCCGGTCGTGGGCAGCTCCATCAGATTGATGGCGCCCTCGCCCCATGGGGTCGTCGGTTCCACCCACAGACTGGGCCGACGGCTGTACCAGTCCACCGTGTCCTGGTACGACGCGAAGTCATGATCCGTCTGCAGCAGTCCGAATCCGCGGGGGTTGTTGTCGACAAAAACGTTGAACTGGATGCGCTCAGGGTTGTTCAGCGGCCGGCATATCCACTCGCCATTGCCCCGCCACATCGAAAGCCTATCCGAATCGTGGATCTGGGGATGGATGGTGTCGCACATGCGCCGTTCGTTGGTGCCGCAACTGAACATGCTTGTCATCGGCGCAATGCCCAATTGCTTGATGTCCTTTCGCGCGTTGACATGGGCGTCGATGCCCATGATGACGCGGTCCGGCAGACAATCGATGTCGAACCGGTAGGCGCCCGTTGCGCTGGGGGAATTCAACAACGCGTACAGGACGAAACGCGTGCTGTCCGCGGGCGGCGTCTCGATCCAGAATTCGATGAAGTCCGGGAATTCTTCCACCCCGCCCGCATAGGTATCGATCGCCAGGCCACGCGCGGACAAGCCGTATTGCCCCGTGTTGTCCACGGCGCGGAAATAGCTTGCGCCCAGAAAGGACACGATGTCGTACTTATCGATATTGGGCGCCTTGAAAACCTTCAGGCCTGCGAAACCCAGGTCGCCCTTCAACTGGCTGACGTCCACGCCGCTGCTGTCGTAGTCGAACAGCTCGGGCCGGAAGTGCACTTCGCGGGCGACGCCGCTCTTGGGATCGATGCTGTGCATGCGGACCGGCTGCCGGAACCCCATGCCCACATGGAAGAACTGCACGTCGAGCTTGCCCTTGCGCTGCCACAACGAATGCGCCGGATCGTACCGGATGGCATTGAACTGCTGCGGGGTCATATTGGCCAGCGTGGGCGGCAGCGTCTCGCGGGTGTCCACATAGGGCGATTTGGCGAGTTCGCGCGCTTTGGCTTGCAGGGCCTGGAAGCTGAACGATTGCGCCTCGCCATCGGCGGTATCGGCCAACGCGCGCGCCGCGTACAGGAAAGAGGCCGGCAAACCGGTGTAAGCGGCCAGGGCCATGGAGGCTTTCAGCAGGGTTCTACGATGCATGGTACCTATGGAAAGGACGTGCCAGACAAAGGGCGCGGCCGGACCGGCGCCACGCCATGGAAGGCACATTGAACCATAGGTTGGCGCCGGCTCATGGCCTCGGCGGGGCCATGCGGCCGCCGCCGTGGCACAGCGTCACCAACCGAAAAACGGCGAAAGAAAATCCCCCGGCGCCAAGGCCCCGGCCGCCTTGGCTTCGCATGGCGTCACGCGATCAGATGCGTAGCGGCGTCTCGACGGACAAGCGGCGCAGCCGCCGGCAAGTCGCCAATAGAGGCCGCGTTCTCCTGAGCGGGCTTGACGGGCTTGGTATGAATGAACACGACCACGGTGTTGTCCAGTCCCAGGCGATAGTTCTCGCTGAACAGGCCAGGGCCCTGCGCCTTGGTGAAAATCCGATTCTGATCGACGCCGCGGCTGCCGAGGTATTCCTTCACCGCCCAGGCGCGAGGCGAGGCCTGCTTGCGCAGGAGCAAGGAATAGGCGATCACGTCGATACGGTCCACGTCGAGCAGCTTGCAGGCGGCGACGACCATGTCCAGCTTGTCCCGCACGCCTTTGCCGAACGCTTCCGGGTCCTCGCCGACCTTCCGAATGGTCAGCATGACGGGCGGCCGGCTTCGCTGAAACTGGTCCGTGCCGTTCACATCGCTCGCCGCGGTGCCGCCTTGCGCGGGCGCGCGCTTGCGGCAATCCTCCGCGATTGCAGGCGCGTGCGCCGCGGCCTCGTAGGACTCGACTCCCTGGACAGCGGCAGAACGTTTTTCCACCGGCTTCGGCTCGCCGGAAAGGACTTGCAGGACGTCGAAGGCGGCTGCCTGGCCGATGGGAAAAGCGTTCATGCTCATGGATTGTCTCCGTGAATAGTAGTAAGAGCTGCGAGGATGGACTGCGCGAAGCGCGACGGGTACGTTCCGCCCGTCATCCAGCAGTTCCTCGGACGCTTTCCCAGGGCGTGGGCTACGATAATGGCCCAACCCGATCTCGCCCTGCCGTGCCGCCCGACTCCTTGCCTGACGCCCGCCTCACACCGCCGCCTTTTGTGGTGCTGGATGCCTGCGTGCTGATGTCCTCCATCCTTCGCCCGCTATTGCTGCGGCTTGCCGAGGCTGGCGTGTTCAGCCCTGTGTGGAGCGCACGCATCGGCGAGGAATGGATACGCAATGCCGCGCGGCTCTGGCAGGTGCCCCGGGACGATGTGGAACGCCTATGGCAAGCCATGCGGCAGCGGTTTCCCGATGCCGACCCGGGAGACGTCAGGCCGTACGAGGCGGGGCTGCGTTACAGCGATCCCAAGGACCACCACGTCATCGCCGCGGGACTGGCGAAGCGCGCGCGCTGCGGTCTTCCCCGCCCCCCTTCGGTACTGCTGATGACCTGGAATTTGAAAGACTTCAACCGGTCGGAAATACGTCGGCTGGGGCTCGACGTGTACAACCCCGATCGCTTGCTGTCGCGCTGGTGGGACGAGCAGCGCATGCATGTGGCGCGAGCGCTGGCCGGCACGGCGGCCGACGTGGCGGCGGTGGGCCGGGAACCGGAGCCGCTGGTCACCACCCTGCACAGAGAGCGCTTGTATCGTCTGCGGGCGCTGGTCGCGCTTGCCGGCGATCCGGCGCCCGCAGACACCTCAATGATCGTGATTGCTGGCGACGAATCCCGCCGCGTTCAGCCGCGCGATGATGTCGGCGATATGTTCCGGCCCCCGCGTCTGTAGAACGAAATCCACTTCCACGTTGCGCACAGGCAGGGCCGTGAACGCACGTTGATGATGGACTTCCGTGATGTTGGCGTGGGCGTCGGCGATCACGGTGGTTGCGCGCGCCAGCGCGCCGGGCAGGTCGCGCAGGTCCACGCGGATACGCGCCAGGCGCCCTGCCCTGACCATGCCGCGCTCGATGAGTTCCCCGAGCATCAGGGGGTCGATATTGCCGCCGGTCAGCACGAGTCCCACGCGCTTGCCCTGGAAGCGCGAACTGCCTTGCGCCTGGTCGCGCAGCAGCGCCGCCAAGCCGGCCGCGCCGGCCCCTTCGACCACGGTCTTTTCGATCTCCAGCAGCACCACGATGGCATGCTCGATGTCGCTGTCGCTCACGAGTTCGATGCGGTCGACGTGGCGCGCGACGATCTCGCGCGTAAGCTCGCCCGGCGAACGCACCGCGATGCCTTCCGCAATCGTATAGGGCCCGTGAGGCAACGTGACCCCTTGCGTGGCTTCGAACATCGAAGGGAAATGTTCGGTCTGGACGCCGATGATCTCGATATCCGGCTTGACGGCCCTGGCGGCCACGGCGATCCCGGCGATCAGTCCGCCGCCGCCGATGGCGACGACAAGCGCATCCAGGTCCGGCCGCGCCTGCAGCATTTCCAGGCCGATGGTTCCCTGCCCGGCGATCACGTCCGGGTCGTCGTAGGGGTGAATCATGACCAGGCCGCGCGCCTGCGCCAGCTCGTAGCCATGCGCCTTGGCATCGTCGAAGGAATCCCCGGCGAGGACGACCTCGGCGCCAAATCGCCGGGTGTTCGCCACTTTGACGGTTGGCGTAAAGCGCGGCATGACGATCACGGCCGGGATTCCCATGCGCTGGGCGTGATAGGCCACGCCTTGCGCGTGGTTGCCGGCGGACACCGCGATGACGCCCCGCGCGCGCTCGCTCGCATCCAGGTTCAGCATGCGGTTCAGCGCGCCGCGCTCTTTGAACGAGGCCGTGAACTGCAGGTTCTCGAACTTCAGCCAGATTTCGGCGCCCAGCATGTCGGACAGCGTGCGCGAATGGGAAAACGGCGTGTTCAGAACCTGGCCCTGCAAGCGCAGGCGGGCGGACTCGATGGCGGAAAGGTCGATCACGTTTGCCTCCTGGAGGCGCGCAGCCGATGCGTGGGCAGCCTGGTCATCACCGCACCGGCAGGAAGTTGAAAAACAACAGGCCTTGTGCGTAGTTGATGCCCACCCGCCGGCTGTTTTCGCCCAACAGATTGGCGATCAGGTCCAGCCGGCCGATGATCGCCCCGAATTCGCGTTCGAAGCTCAGGTTGACGCTGCCGGCGCGCATTTCGTTGGCCAGCAGCAGCGGCTGGCCGGCGCTGTCCCGCCGGGTGGCCAGCAGCCACGCCGCGGCTTCCACGTTACGAGCGGCATTGTAGACGCGCTGGCCATCCAGCACATCGGCGGCGTAAAAGCGCGTCTTGTCGTTGTGGGCCGCGATAATGGTGTCCGCCAGACCGTAGATGAAGGCGGCCACCCTATCGCCCTGGAAACCGGGATCCAGCGCCACCGCCAGGATCTGGATGTCGTGCAGCCCCGACAGGGGCGCGGGCGGCCTGCGGTCGTCGATCAGGCCATGCAGGCGCTTCAGCGCACCGGCCTGGTCCGCCATGCCCGCCTTGCGCCATTCGCGCGGATTGCGGCGATACAGCTTGTCCGCCAGAGCGTACAGGCTTGCCATGTTGTCGCGGACTTCCAGCGTGACGGTACGGTTGAAGTCCGTTTGCATGAACTGGTCCGCCGACATCGATTCGGCGTCGGGACGGCGCCCATCGCGCGATGGGGCTTGCGCCGACACGCAGGCCGCCAGCATCGCGCTTGCGATCATCGTTGCGATGGCGGTGCACCCGCGCCTTCTCATGCCATAACTGCCTATTTCGTCGATGCCGTCCAGGCGTCCCCTGCGGGCCGCGCGCCAGCACTTTACCGCAGACCAAAAAAACGGCACCCGCGGGTGCCGTTCCTTTGCAGCGCTGCCGCGCTTACTCGGGCTGAGGCTCCGATTGCGGCGCCGCGTCAGCCACGGGCTGCTGGGCCTGTTGCTGCTCGATGCCGCCGATCGCCTTCACCGACAGGCGCAGACGGCCTTTGTCGTCGGCCTCGATGACCTTGACGCGGACATTCTGGCCCACCTTCAGCACATCGTTGATATTGGCGATGCGGTAGTTGGCGATTTCGGAGATGTGCAGCAGACCGTCGCGGCCGGGCAGAACCTGGACGATCGCGCCGAAATCCAGCAGACGCAGCACGCTGCCTTCGTAGACCTGGCCCACTTCCACGTCCGCCGTCAGCTCCAGGATGCGCCGCTGGGCTTCCTTGGCCTGCAGCTCGTCCACACTGGCGATCACGATGGTGCCGTCGTCCGAGATGTCGATCTGCGTGCCGGTTTCTTCCGTGAGGGCGCGGATGGTGGCGCCGCCCTTGCCGATGACGTCGCGGATCTTCTCGGGGTTGATCTTGATCGTCAGCATGCGGGGCGCGAAAGCCGACAGTTCGCCGCGCGAGCTGGTCAGCGCCTCGCGCATCTTGCCCAGGATATGCAGGCGGCCTTCGCGGGCCTGGGCCAGCGCCACCTGCATGATTTCCTTGGTGATGCCCTGGATCTTGATGTCCATCTGCAGCGCGGTGATGCCTTTTTCGGTACCCGCCACCTTGAAGTCCATGTCGCCCAGGTGATCCTCGTCGCCAAGGATATCCGTGAGCACGGCAAACTTGCCGTCTTCCAGGATCAGGCCCATGGCGACGCCGGCCACGTGATCCTTGATCGGCACGCCGGCGTCCATCATTGCCAGCGAACCGCCGCACACGGACGCCATGGACGACGAACCGTTGGATTCGGTGATTTCCGAAACCAGGCGGATGGTGTACTGGAAGTCTTCCGGCGCGGGCAGCAACGGCGCGAGCGCGCGCTTGGCCAGACGGCCGTGGCCGATTTCGCGGCGCTTGGGCACGCCGATGCGGCCGGTTTCACCGGTCGCGAAGGGCGGCATGTTGTAGTGCAGCATGAAGCGCTCGCGGTATTCGCCCATGAGCGCGTCGATGATCTGCTCGTCCTGCTTCGTGCCCAGGGTGGCGACCACCAGGGCCTGCGTTTCGCCACGGGTGAACAGCACGCTGCCGTGCGCGCGCGGCAGCACGCCCAGGCGGATGCTGATCGGACGCACGGTGCGCGTGTCGCGGCCGTCGATGCGCGGTTCGCCGTTCAGGATCTGGCCGCGCACGATGCGCGCTTCCAGGTCGAACAGGATGTTGTCCACGGTGACCGGATCCGGCACCCCTTCGCCGGTTTCCGCGGCGCGAGCGGCCAGACGGGCCTGCACGTCGGCGTAGACCTCGCGCAGCTTCGTCGTGCGCAGCTGCTTTTCGCGGATCTGGTAAGCGGCGGTCAGGCCATCCTTGGCGGCTTCGGTGACGGCGGCGATCAGGGCCTCGTTCTTGGGCTCCGGCTGCCAGTCCCATTCGGGTTTGCCGGCTTCGCGCACCAGATCGTGGATCGCATTGATGACGGCCTGCATCTGTTCGTGGCCGTAGACCACGCCGCCCAGCATCACGTCTTCAGGCAGCTGCTCGGCTTCCGATTCCACCATCAGCACGGCGGTCTCGGTGCCGGCCACGACCAGGTCCAGCTGCGACAGCTTCAGTTGCGACGCCGTGGGGTTCAGCAGGTACTGGCCGTCGATATAGCCCACGCGCGCCGCGCCGATCGGGCCATTGAACGGGATACCGGAGATGGCCAGCGCGGCGGATGCGCCGATCATGGCCGGGATATCGGGATCGATTTCCGGGTTGACCGACAGCGTGTGAATGACGACCTGGACTTCGTTGTAGAAGCCTTCCGGGAAGAGCGGACGCAGCGGGCGATCGATCAGGCGGGAAGTCAGCGTTTCCTTTTCCGACGGCTTGCCTTCGCGCTTGAAGAAACCGCCGGGAATACGGCCGGCGGCGTAGGTTTTCTCGATGTAATCGACGGTCAGGGGAAAGAAATCCTGGCCCGGCTTGGCCTTCTTCGCCCCCACGACGGTTGCCAAAACCACCGTATCCTCGATGGAGACCAGCACCGCGCCGGAAGCTTGCCGGGCGATTTCGCCAGTCTCCAGCACGACCGTGTGCTGGCCGTACTGGAACGTTTTTGTCACTTTATTGAACATGACGGTTATTCCTTGCAAATGAAAAACCGTGGCCGCTGCGACAAGGTCGCACCGACCACGGTTGCGTCATGGGGTACCGGCCCCGTCGATCACTTGCGCAGACCGAGTTTTTCGATCAGAGCGCGATAGGCATCGGGGTTGCGGCCCTTCAGGTAGTCGAGCAGCTTGCGGCGGCGGCTGACCATGCGCAGCAGACCGCGGCGCGAGTGGTGGTCTTTGATGTGTTCCTTGAAGTGACCGGTCAGCTCATTGATGCGCGCCGTAAGCAGCGCCACCTGGACTTCGGGAGAGCCGGTATCGCCTTGGGCGCGCTGGAACTGCGCGACGATATCAGCTTTGTTGATGTCAGCTACGGACATGTATTGACCTCTTCGGACATGCGCCAGGGCCGAGGCGCCTTGGCGTGGGGTGGATAAAAAACAAAACCGCCGCTCCGCGAACTTTCGGGGGCGACAGTTGTTCGACAGCAAAATCCAAAGGATTATAGCTTATCGGGCAGGAATGTCAGGGCACGCCGCCTGCGGCCGGCAGGCGTCCGGGCACGGGCCTGCCGGGACCACACCGGCCGCGAGCGGCGCCCCGGACCGAACCGCGATGAACAGGAGTGACCATGAACGCGCAACCCCGCAGCAGCCATTTCATTGCGCCAACCCGCCGGGCAGCCAACGGCGCCGGCCGGCGCCTTGCCGCCAGACTTGGGGCGGCCGCCCTGGCGGCGGCGCTTGCCGCCGACCTGGCAGGCTGCGCCGACATGGCGGCCCGAACCCCGCCCAACACGCCCTTGAGCCAGGTCGTGGCGGAATATGGCCGGCCGAACTTCACCTGCCCCCTGCCGGGCGGCGGCCAGCGGGTCATCTGGACACAGCAGCCGCTGGGGCAGTATGCCTGGGGCGGCAACGTCGGACCGGACGGACGGATCGACCGGGTCGTTCCCATCCTGACGGACGCTCACTTCGCCATTCTGTCCGAAGGCGTGTGGACGCCGGACCGCGTCCGCTGCGAGTTCGGCCCGCCCGCCATCATCGACGAAGTCGGGTTACCCAGCGTGCGGCAGGTGGTCTGGTCGTATCGCTATCGCGAAAACGACGTCTGGAATTCGTTGATGTACGTCTACATGGGCCGCAACGGCGACCGCGTCACGCGGCACCATCCGGGGCCCGACCCCATGTACGACCAGGAATGGGATTTCGCCCGCTAGGGAAGGAGCGGGATTTCGCCCGCTAGGGGCGGAGCGGCGGACCAGGCCGCCCTATTCCTGCCCGCCTGACCGGGTGCGCGTGCGCTGCAGCTCGCGCGCCCGGTTCCAGCGCCAGGCCAGGATGAACCAGCCCGACACGCCATAGATGACAAACAGGCCGAACAGCACCACCGGCGGGTCGCTGGACACGAAAACGAAGGCCGCCACGACCAGGAGAATCACCCAGAACGGCACACTGCGGCCCAGGGCGAAGCTTTTGCCGCTATAGAAAGGCGCATTGCTGACCATGGCGATGCCCGCATACATGGTGACGCAGAAGGCCGTCCATGCCATGAAGGCGTCATGGATGGGCAGCTTGTTGTCGACCGCCAGCCAGACGTATCCCGCCACGAGGGCGGCAGCCGAGGGACTGGGCAAGCCCTGGAAAAACCGCTTGTCCACCACGCCGATGTTCGTATTGAAGCGGGCCAGACGCAGCGCAGCGCCCGCGACATAGACGAAGGCCGCCAGCCAGCCCCAGCGGCCCAGCTCATTGAGCATCCACTCGTACATCACCAGCGCCGGCGCGACGCCGAAGGAAGTCATGTCCGACAGCGAATCGTATTGCTCGCCGAACGCCGACTGGGTGTTGGTCAGGCGGGCGACGCGGCCGTCCATGCCATCCAGCACCATGGCGGCGAAGATGGCGATGGCCGCGGCCTCGAACTGGTTGTTCATGGCCTGCACGACGGCATAGAAGCCGGCGAACAGCGCCGCTGTGGTGAACGCGTTCGGCAGCAGATAGATACTGCGGTGACGGTTCTCCGGATCCCGCATCGACATTTTAGGCATGGGTCGCATCGTCGGTTGCTGGCAGGTCGGCCAGCACGGAGCTCGTTGCGCTGACCTTGTCGCCCAGCGCAACGCGCGGCCGCGCAGCCGGCGGAAGATAGACGTCCACGCGCGAGCCGAAACGGATGAAACCGTAGCGCTGGCCGCGCGCCAGGGTGTCGTTCTTTTTCGCGTAGCAAAGTATGCGCTTGGCCACCAGGCCGGCCACCTGCACGGCGGTCACCAGCTGGCCGCCCGTGGTGCGCAGAACCATGGCGTTGCGCTCGTTCTCCAGCGACGCCTTGTCCAGGGCCGCATTGAAAAACTTGCCCGGGAAATACTGGACGTCCATCACTTGTCCGTCCACCGGTGCGCGGTTGGAATGGACGTTGAAGACGTTCATGAAGACGCTGATCTTCAGGGCGTCGCGGTTGGCATAGGGATCGCGCACGGTCTCGACGGCGACGATACGCCCGTCGGCGGGCGACAGCACCGCGGTGGGCGAGTCCGGCGCCATGCGAGGCGGGTCCCGGAAGAACTGCAGGACGAACAGCGCGAGGATCCAGAACACGACCGATACGGCGGGCGACCACAGCGTGACCAGTATCGCCAGCACGACCGTGCCCGCCAGGAACGGCCAGCCCTCGCGGGCAATGATGGGATGGGGATAAGGGGGTTTATTCATCGTAGCCGAAGGTTAACCGATATGGCCCCGTATGTGCCCTGCCGGCGGTCCGCATCGCTGCATGGAAGCGACAAATCCGTGACGGCCGGCCGCCTTGCATGGCGCCGCCAGAAACGCCGCGGGGCCCGCGCCCCTGCCCGGCCCGCCGGCCCGCGTTCCGCGGCCGAAAAGAAAACGGCATGCCGGAGCATGCCGTCGGTGCAAGCACCGTACCCGGCGAGCCGGGTACGCGGCCGATCAGTTTTTCGATTTGTCGACCAGCTTGTTCGCCGCGATCCAGGGCATCATCGCGCGCAGCTTGGCGCCGACCTGCTCGATCTGCGATTCCGCGTTGATGCGGCGGCGCGAAGTCAGCGTCGGGGCGCCGGCGGCGTTCTCCAGGATGAACCGCTTGGCGTATTCGCCGTTCTGGATGTCGGCCAGGGCCTTGCGCATGGCTTCCCGGGTCTGTTCCGTGACGATCTTGGGGCCGGTCTCGTACTCGCCGAACTCCGCGTTGTTGGAGATCGAGTAGTTCATGTTGGCGATGCCGCCTTCATAAATGAGGTCGACAATCAGCTTGAGCTCGTGCAGGCACTCGAAATACGCCATTTCGGGCGCGTAGCCCGCTTCCACCAGCGTGTCGAAGCCGGCCTTGATCAGTTCGACGGTACCGCCGCACAGGACGGCCTGCTCGCCGAACAGGTCGGTTTCGGTTTCCTCGCGGAAGTTGGTCTCGATGATGCCCGCGCGGCCGCCGCCATTGGCGCTGGCATAGGACAGGGCCACATCGCGCGCCGCGCCGGACTTGTCCTGGTAGACCGCGACCAGATGCGGCACGCCGCCGCCCTGGGTGTAGGTGGAGCGGACCGTGTGGCCGGGGGCCTTGGGGGCCACCATGATGACGTCGATGTCGTCGCGCGGCACGACCTGGCCGTAGTGCACGTTGAAGCCGTGCGCGAAGGCGAGCGCGGCGCCCGCCTTGATGTTGGCATGGACCTCGTCGCGATACACCTGGGCGATGTTTTCGTCGGGCAGCAGCATCATGACGACGTCCGCGCCCTTGACGGCTTCGGCCACTTCCTGGACTTTCAGGCCGGCGTTGGCGGCCTTGTTCCACGAGGCGCCGCCCTTGCGCAGGCCGACCACGACCTTGACGCCGGATTCATGCAGGTTAAGCGCATGAGCATGGCCCTGCGAGCCGTAGCCGATGATGGCAACGGTACGGCCCTTGATCAGGGAGAGATCGCAATCCTTGTCGTAGAAAACTTTCATTTCAATAGCTCCGGTATTCGTGCTTCTGTGATGTGTGATTGATCGATCGGCCTGCGCCGGTCATAGCTTCAGTACGCGTTCCCCGCGTCCGATCCCCGAGACCCCGGTACGAACGGTCTCGAGAATCGCGCTGCGATCCAGCGCCTCGATAAAGGCCGAGATCTTTTCCTGCACACCGGTCAGTTCGATGGTGTACGACTTGTCGGTCACGTCGATGATGCGCCCGCGGAAGATATCCGCCATGCGCTTCATTTCCTCTCGCTCCTTGCCGACCGCGCGGACCTTCACGAGCATGAGTTCCCGCTCGATGTGGGCGCCTTCGGTCAGGTCCACGACCTTGACCACGTCGACCAGGCGGTTCAGGTGCTTGGTGATCTGCTCGATCACCTCGTCCGATCCCGTGGTGACGATAGTCATGCGCGACAGCGTGGCGTCTTCCGTCGGCGCCACGGTCAGGGTTTCGATGTTGTAGCCGCGCGCGGAAAACAGGCCCACCACGCGGGACAAGGCGCCCGGCTCGTTCTCGAGCAAAACCGATATTACGTGTTTCATGGCGCCCCCCTTACAGATCCTCGGAACCCAGCAGCATTTCGGTCAGGCCGCGGCCGGCCTTGACCATCGGCCACACGTTTTCGGTCCGGTCCGTAATGAAGTCCAGGAACACCAGGCAGTCCTTGTGCTTTCTGAACGCCTCGCGCAACGCGGGCTCTACGTCCGCCGGACTTTCGATGCGCAGGCCGACGTGTCCGTAGGCTTCCGCCACCTTGACGAAGTCAGGCAGCGAGTCCATGTACGACTCCGAGTAGCGCGAGCCGTAGTCGATCTGCTGCCACTGGCGCACCATGCCCAGGAAGCGGTTGTTCAGGCAGATGATCTTGGGCGTCAGATGATATTGATGGCAGGTGGACAGCTCCTGGATGTTCATCTGGATGGACGCTTCGCCCGTGATGACCGCCACATCATGGCCGGGGTTGGCCATCTGCACGCCCATGGCGTACGGCAGGCCCACGCCCATGGTGCCCAGGCCGCCCGAATTGATCCAGCGGCGCGGCTGCCCGAAGCGGTAGTACTGCGCAGCCCACATCTGATGCTGGCCCACGTCGGAGGTCACGAAGGCATTGCCGCCGGTGACTTCCCACAGCTTCTCCACTACGAACTGCGGCTTGATGACCGAGTCGGAGCGGGAATACTTCAGGCATTCCTTGCCGCGCCACTCCTGCACCTGCTGCCACCACTTTTCCAGCGACGGCGGCTGCGTTTCCGCCAGCCGCAGCTGCGCCAGCATGTCGATCAGCACGTCCTTGACGTTGCCGACGATGGGAACGTCGACACGCACCCGCTTGGAGATCGACGAGGGGTCGATATCGATGTGGATGATCTTGCGCGGGTTCTGGGCGAAATGGCGGGGGTTGCCGATCACGCGGTCGTCGAAGCGGGCGCCGATCGCCAGCAGCACGTCGCAATGCTGCATCGCCATGTTGGCCTCGTACGTGCCGTGCATGCCGGGCATGCCCAGGAACGCCTTGTGATCCGCCGGCAGCGAGCCCAGGCCCATCAGCGTATTGGTGCAGGGCGCGCCGAGCAGGTCAACCAGGGCGCGCAGCTCCGCCGCCGCGTCGGACAGGATGACGCCGCCGCCGGTATAGATCATGGGCCGCTCGGCCTGCAGCAGCATCTGCACGGCCTTCTTGATCTGGCCCTGGTGCCCCTTGTTGACCGGCGCGTACGAGCGCATCGAAATCTCGCCCTTTGCGGGCACGTACTTGCACGGCGCGAGCGTAATGTCCTTGGGGATATCGACCAGGACCGGGCCAGGGCGGCCGGTGCGGGCGATGTAGAAGGCCCGGCGCAGCGTATCGGCCAGATCCTTGACGTCACGCACCAGGAAGTTGTGCTTGACGCAGGGACGGGTGATGCCGACCGTGTCGCACTCCTGGAACGCGTCCTCGCCGATGGCCGCGGTGGGAACCTGGCCGCTGATGATGACCAGCGGAATGGAATCCATGTACGCGGTGGCGATGCCGGTGACCGCGTTGGTCACGCCGGGGCCGCTGGTGACGATGCACACGCCCACCTTGTTCGAGGAACGCGAGTACGCGTCGGCAGCGTGCACGGCGGCCTGCTCATGCCGCACCAGGATGTGCTGGAACTTGTCCTGCTTGAAGATTGCGTCGTAGATATAGAGCACCGCGCCGCCGGGGTAGCCGAAGACGTGCTCGACGCCCTCCTCGGCCAGGCAGCGTACGACGATGTCGGCGCCATTGAGATCCATGATGTCTTTCCTTTCTGTGTTCCGGCCCTGCGATCGGGAGTGCGGCGCCTCCATACGATGTATGGCGGCTGCTGGACCCGATACCGGTCCCGGCAACACGACCCGGCGCTTCGCGGTTCACGGAACCGCTCCACCCGGATGCCTTGCCGGCCCGGCACGCGTCCTTCCTGAACGCAGTGCATGCGCCCACAACGGGCGCCGGATAGCGAAATGGAAGCCTTTGACTCCGCGCTTGTGGCGCGGCCAACGGCAGGGTGCTGCTGGCGCTTTGAAACCGGCCGGTAGGCCGGGAAACTGGCAAACCATCGCCGCCGGCCCAGGATATCGGGCCTGCGGGAACCGGGGAATTTACCGTGTTTGCCGGTCCTGTAGCAAATCGGAAGGGGTTCGTGGAAGCCGTTTCCATTCAACGCGTCGGTTCCGCGCGACATCCCCCGCCAATGCCTGGCGGCTACGGCAGTCCGCGCCGCCAGCGGACTCTCTATACTTGCGGACTATCCCCTTCGGACCAAGCCGCCACCCATGGACTTGCGCATCGCGAACCTCCGCCGCTTCATCTACAGCCACTATTTTTTCGGGGGCGTGCGGCAGGGGGTCGGCATGCTGCTGCCCGTCCTGATCCTGGGCGCCCTGTTCGGGGAATACACGCTGGGACTGGTCGCCACCTTCGGCGCCCAATGCGTGGCCATCATCGACCAGCCCGGCGGGCCGCAGCGCCATCGCACCAACGAAATGCTGGGCGGGGCCATCCTGGCGACCGTCACCGTCTGCATCACCGGTTTCGCGTCCACGCATCCGCTGGCGCTGTGGCTGGTCGTCATCGCGCAGTGTTTCGTCTATTCGCTGTTCACGGTTTTCGGCAAGCGCGGCGGCCTGATCGGCTTCGCGGGACTGCTGGTGATGGCGCTGACGATGCATTCGCCCTTGCCGGCAAACCAGGTGCTGCTGCACGCGGCCGGCACGCTGGGCGGCGCCCTGTTCTACCTGCTGTTCAGCCTGGGGTTCAGCCGCGTGTTCTGGCTGCGCGAGGAACAGCAGGCAATGTCGGTGGCGCTGTTCGCCACGGCGGATTACGTGGCCGCCCGCGCGGCGTTCTACGACCCCTCGGAAGATCTGGAAGACAGCTACCGCACGCTGATCCAGCGCCAGTCGGCCATGACCGACGCCCACCAGACCGCGCGCGACGTCGTCCTGCGCGCCCTGCCGCGCGGCAAGGGCGCCGGCGACGGCCGCCGCGTGATGGTCTGGAACATGTTCGTCGACATGCTGCAGCTGGCGGACACCCTGTTCGCCACGCACACCGACTACGCCGCCCTGCGCCGCACGCTGGCGGGCAACGACATCCTGCTCTTCATGCAGGACGCGCTGCTGAAGATGTCGCTGGACCTGAACCGCATTGCCCTTAGCGTCTCCCAGGGCGCGCCGGTCAAGCGCCGCACGCGCATCAAGGCGGAGCTGCGGGCCATCGAATACGAGATCCACCAGCTACGGCAGCAAGGCCTGGGGGAACGCGAGCCCGAAATCCTGGCGCTGCTCATCCAGCTGCAGCGGCGTCTGCGCAATGCCGGCCGCATCGTGGAACGGCTGGGCGACCATACCCTGGCAGGCCCGGACGCCAAGCCCACCAGCGCCCTTCGCATCGACAAATCCCTGACGCGCTTCATGTCCCGGCAGGAATTCCGCCTGGGCATGATCACCAGCAACTTGCGGCTGGACTCGCCGAACTTCCGCTATGCCCTGCGCGTGACGCTGGCGGCGGCGATCGCGATGACCGGCAGCGAGATATGGATGCCGCACGCCTTTTCCGCGCACAACTACTGGATCATGCTGACCATCGTGATCATCATGAAGCCGGGCTTCGCCCTGACGCGGCAGCGCAACGGCTGGCGGCTCACCGGCACGCTGATCGGCTGCCTGCTGGCGCTGATCCTGTTGAATGTCACGGACACGCCGGGCGTGCTGTTCGCCTGCCTGCTGGTGGCCTGCATCATGGGCAACAGCCTGGTGCTGCTGAACTACATGGCCAGCGCCATTTTCAACACCGTCTTCGTGGTGCTGGTCTTTCACTTCGTCTCGCCCGGCACGGTCTCCATGGACGTCATCGGCGAACGCGCGCTGGACACCTTCATCGGCTGCGCGCTTTCCCTGCTCTGCAGCTACGCATTCCCATGGTGGGAAGCCCGCTCCATGCCCTCGCTGGCGCGTGCGGCGATCAAGGCCAACCGGGATTACCTGCAGGCCGGCCTGCAGTACGCGGCCGTCATGCGGCAGAAGCAATCGCGCCGTCCCAGCGCCGACCAGGAACAAGGCCCCGTGCCGGAACCGCCCGCCACGCAGAACGAGATCGACGCCGACCTGAACTGGCGCCTGGCGCGCAAGAACGTGCACGTGGCCTTCAGCAACTTTGCCCAGGCGTTCTACCGGATGATGAGCGAGCCGCGTTCGCGCCAGCAATACGTGCCGGAACTCAACAACCTTTTGATCCAGAACCACGTGCTGGCGTCGCAAACGACCGCGGCGGTGCCCGCGCTGGCCACGCTCCGCGAGGAGCCGCCGCCGGCCGTCGTCAACACGATGGACGCCATTTCGGCCATGCTCGATCCGGCGCAGCCGCCGGCGCCGCCTGTCGCCGACCAGGTCGACACCCGGGGCGATCTGGCCGCCCTGGCCTACCCGCTCAAGCTCATGGTCCGCGCCGCGCAGATGATCCGCCAGGAGAGCGCGGCGCTCGACAGCTAGGCGCCGGAAGGAATCGGAGCAGGCACACGGCAACGCGCCGCGCGCCATGTGCCTGCCCGGTCATCCGCGGATCAGGCCTGCCTGCGACGGAATACGAGCTTGTCGGGCGAGGACGCCGATGCATCGTAGGCGTAGCCCTCGCTATCGAATCCCTGCAGCTTCTCCGGCGTGGCGATTTTGTGCTGGATCGCGTAGCGCGCCATCAGCCCGCGAGCGCGTTTGGCGTTGAAGCTGATCACCTTGTACGCCCCGCCCTTCCAGTCCTGGAAGACGCATTGCACCACCCTGGCCTTGAGCACCTTCAGGTCCACGGACTTGAAATACTCCTCCGAGGCCAGGTTGATCACGACCGGATGCTTCTGGCCCCGCAGGCGCTCGTTCAGGTAATTGGCGATATCGGCGCCCCAGAACTCGTACAAATTCTTGCCCCGCGGCGTTTCCAGGCGCGTGCCCATTTCAAGCCGGTACGGCTGCATCAGGTCCAGCGGCCGCAGTACGCCATAAAGGCCGCTCAGGATCGCAACGTGGTCCTGCGCCCATTGCAGCTGCGGCGCGCTCAGGCTTTTCGCCTGCAGGCCTTCGTACACGTCGCCGTTGAAAGCGAGCACGGCCGGGCGGGCGTTCTGCTGCGTGAAGACCGGTTTCCAGGCGGCATACCGCTTCACGTTCAGCTCCGCCAGCGCCGGGCTCAGGTCCATGAGGGCGGCGATGTCCTGCGCGGACTTCTTTTTCAGCACCTTGATCAAGGCAGCTGCTTGATCGACGAACAGCGGCTCGGTATGCAGGTCGACATGCAGCGGGGAGTCGTAGTCCAGTTTCTTGGCTGGAGACAGCAGAAACAGCATCTTGGAAGAATTCCTTATTCCGAAAAAATCAACGCGAAGTCCAGCCGCCGTCGACCGAAATGGTCGTGCCCGTCACCTGGTCGGCGGCGGACGAGCAAAGGAAGACAGCCGTACCGCCCAATTGCTCCGGCGTCACGAACTGGAGCGAGGGCTGCTTTTCGCTGAGCAGTTCGCGGGCCGCGGTCTCCTGGTCCACGCCGCCCTGGGCCGCCAAGGCGGTAATCTGCTTTTCCACCAGCGCCGTGCGCACCCAGCCGGGGCAGATGGCGTTGGCCGTGACGCCCGAACCGGCGGTTTCCAGCGCCGTCACCTTGGTCAATCCGACGACGCCGTGCTTGGCGGCAACGTAAGCGGACTTGCTCGGCGACCCGACCAGGCCATGCGCCGAGGCGATATTGATGATGCGCCCCCACTTCTGCTTCTTCATATGGGGCAGCGCCGCGGCGGTGCCGTGAAACACGGCCGACAGATTCAGCGCGATGATGGCGTCCCACTTCTCCGGCGGAAAATCCTCGATCAGCGCGGTGTGCTGGATTCCCGCGTTATTGACCAGAATGTCGATGCGGCCGAAGGCGGCCACCGTATTCTCGATGAGTTTCCGCACCGCCGGCCCGCTGGACAAATCCGCGCCGTCATAGACGGTCTTGATGCCGTGCGCCAGCGCGAGGCCGGCGCGGGTCTTTTCGATTTCGGCCGGCTCGCCGAAGCCGTTCAGGACGATGTCCGCCCCCTGGGCGGCCAGCGCGGTGGCAATACCCAACCCGATACCGCTGGTGGATCCGGTAACGACGGCGACTTTTCCTTTCAGCATGAGGTTTCTCCTTTGCGGCGATCAGTGGGGCGGCACGGGCGCGGCTGCGCCGCGGCGGCGGCAGGCCCGCGCGACGTTATGGCGCCCCGGAAGTGTAGCCGCGCACGCGCTCGGGCTGCACGCGCTCCAGCACCTTGATCAGGATCGGGACCAGGGCCATGGACACCGCCACCACCACGGACACCACGTCGCGCTGCACCTGGTTCAGTATCCCGTTGTCCAACGCTTCATTGAAGATGGCGAAACCGAATTCGCCTCCCTGCGCCAGCACGATGGCGAACGTCAGCCGGTGGTATCGCGGCAGGCCCGCCATGCGGGCGATTCCATACAGAATGCCGCCCTTGACCACCAGCAAGGCCGCCACGCTCAGGGCGATGAACGGCCAGTGCGCCCGCACGACATCCAGGTTGACCGCCATACCGATGCTGACGAAGAACAAGCCCAGTAACAGCCCCTTGAACGGATCGATCGACGCCTCCAAGGCGTCGCGATATCGGGACCGCGCCAGCAGTACCCCGACCAGGAAGCCGCCGAGGCCGGCCGACAGGCCCGCATGGTCGAACAGTTGCGCCGATCCGATGACGACCAGCAGCGTCCCGGCGGTAAAGAGTTCCCGCAACTGCACCCGGTCCACCCAGCTGATGACCCGCAGGCGTGCGCACGCCAGCACCACCGCCACCGCGATCAGCGACCAGACGAAAGACGGGGCTCGCGTGCCGCCGCCGCCCAGAATGCCGATGCCAACCAAAATCGGTATCGCGGCGATGTCCTGCAAAAGCAGGATGCCCAGCGCTGTGCGTCCCATGGGGGTACGCGTCAACTGGCGCTCGTCCAGCAGCCGCAAGGCCACCGCGGTTGAAGACAGGGCCAGGGACAGACCACAAACGATCGCCCCCGCCCATGACAGATGGCTCAGCTGCCGCAGCGCCCCCATCAATACCGCCATTACGCCGGCGCAGATCGCAAGCTGGAAGAGCCCGACGCCGAAAACCTCGCGCCGCATGCCCCATAGGCGGGCGGGCTCCAGTTCCAGCCCGATGACAAAGAGCATCATGACGACGCCCCACTGGGAAATGCTGGCGACGTCCGGCACGTCCGTGACCAGTCCCAGGCCCGACGGACCGATCACGATACCGGCAAGCAGGTACCCGGGAATGACTCCCAAACCCAGCAGCTGGGTCAGTGGGACGCACACCACGGCGGAAAGCAGGAGGATGACGACGAGTTCCATGAGCACCCTGGCCGGACGGACAACGCATTCTGACAAAAAATTACGTCGGCGGGGCTTGGCAGAGTGGCAAAACCGCACTAAGCCGTAGCGGTGTCGGAACGCACGCTATACAAGGGCGCTGGATTTACTGTAGAATAGCGGGCTTTGCTGCAGGCCCCGTGCTGCAGACCCCGTTGCCCAGCTCGCGTTTGCAAACGGCGAGCACAGGTGGTGATCAGCCGTTGTCGAAAGCGATAGCGAAACGATAGCGATCGACTTCGAATCACCTTCGGCACGGTTACACAGGGCAAGGCAAAAGTTTCCGCGACGTCTTATGGACCACTCGTCGCGGCCTGGCATCGGCGTCAACGCCGCTTCGTGCAGGCCAAGACGGAAAGACGCCGCGACGCAACACCTTCAGGAGAGGTGGCAGAGTGGTCGAATGCGCCGGACTCGAAATCCGGTATACGGTTCTCCCGTATCGTGGGTTCGAATCCCACCCTCTCCGCCAGTTATGTGTTTACGCTGGGTCGCCAAAATCCGCAGAAGTCCAGAAACCCGCAGGAATCAAAGGCTTGCGGGTTTTTTGTTGTCCGTCGATGTTCGTGGATGAGCGCCTACAGCCGGGGGTACTTGGGGGTAGATGTGGGGGTATTATTGAGATTCCATCCCGAGATACCCCCAGGCGCATGCCCCTGACAGATACCCAGATCCGCAACGAGAAGCCGGGCGACAAGCCGCGCAAGCTTGCCGATGGCGGCGGCCTGTACCTGCTGGTTAACCGGGCCGGGAAATACTGGCGTTGGAAGTACCGGCACGGCGGCAAAGAGAAGGTGATGGCCTTCGGCGTCTACCCAAAGGTAACGCTGGCCAAGGCCCGTAAGCTGCACCAGGAAGCCCGTGCGGTGCTGGACACCGGTGCTGATCCTATGCTGGTCAAGAAGCAGCCATCCGGCGCCCTAACGTTTGAACAGGTAGCCCGTCAATGGTGGGCACACTGGTCCCCTGCCCGTAGCGAGCGCCACGCCCAATACGTCATCCGTCGGCTTGAGGCAGATATATTCCCGGAGATTGGGGGTATGCCTGTTGGGGGTATCCCGGCGTCCGCCTTTCGGGACGCGGTGAAGAAGATTGAGAACCGCGGTGCGCTTGATATCGCCAAGCGCGCCTTGCAAACCTGCGGCCAGGTCATGCGCTATGCCGTCGCCCACGACCTGGCCGAGCGTAACCCGGTGGCGGACGTGCGGCCCGCTGACGTACTCAAGACGCGCAAGAAGCGCAACTATTCCCGGATCGACGCCAAAGAATTGCCAGCCCTACTGGCAGCAATTGACGGTTATCTTGGGAATGAACATACCCGCCTTGCGCTCAGGCTGATGGCGCTCACCTTCGTGCGTACTACGGAATTGATTGCGGCCCGGTGGGAAGAGTTCGATCTTAACGCCGCCCGATGGAACATTCCTTCGGAGCGCATGAAGATGAAGGCACCGCACATCGTGCCGTTGTCGCGGCAGGCGCTGGCGGTGCTCGAAGAACTAAGAGCTGTGTCTTTCGGGCATGCCCTGCTTTTCCCCGGTGAGCGTAACCCTGAAACACCTATGAGCAATAACACCATTCTGTATGCCTTGTATCGAATGGGCTACCGGGGGCGGATGACAGGACACGGTTTTCGGGGCGTAGCGTCAACGATTCTGCACGAGCATGGCTGGCCGCACGAGCATATCGAATTGCAGCTTGCACACCAAGAACGGAATGAAATCAGCGCCGCCTACAACCATGCCCTTTATCTCAAGCAGCGGGGAAAGATGATGCAGTGGTGGGCGGATTATCTGGATAGCGAAAGGAAGAGGCGATGAGCGAAGACGATCAGTTTATTGATGACGATGAACTGGAAGCCCGATTCGAGCAAGGGATCACGGATGACCCCTTTGCCGAACGGGACGAGGGCTTATTGCGCGATGCCATACGCATCTTTGTCAATAACGTTCTTAGCTGGGAGCGCAAAACCGCGTTCGATAAAGCCGCCCTGGTGGTCGCAATGCATTTGGTGTTAGGACCAGATAACCCCAAAGACCCTCGCGTCCACTTCCCATACATCTTCGATAACCTCCCCATCGAAAGTGCCAGCGAAAAGGCCCGGAAAGCCATTGCGCGTGAGGTTCGAGGCTTGGTTAAGAACGGCGAGAAAGTCACTCACGCGATTGCCGCCGTGGCGGCGAAGCACCACAAGTCAGCGCAAAAGGTTACGAAGGACTATTACGACTGGAACGACTATTGGGACAGGCACGACCGAGCACTTGAGGTGTTCACGCGGAAAATAGATAGAGGGAACATCCACTAATGTTCTAATTTTTCGACCGCTTTTTAGAATACTTTCAGCGATCCAATCTTATTCAACCACGCGCCTTGATATACAAATATCCAGCGCCCGCATTGATCTCTAGCATGTTGTTTGTCCCGGCCGGACGCCCCCAAACGTTCAAGGACAAACGAACATGCATAAAGCAACCTGGACCATCCCGCAGTTCTGCGATTCCCACAACATCAGTCGCACGCACCTATACGACCTGATTAAGCAGGGGAAAGGCCCGCGCTTGATGAAGCTGGGCCGCCGCACCCTCATCAGCGCTGAAGCCGCCGCAGACTGGCGCAGGCAGATGGAAGCCGAGACTTCCGGCGCAACTCTGGACGCCTTCCTCGCCGACCCCATTGCCGCCTAAGGGGTCCACGATGACGCAAAAGAAAAACCCCACACAAGGCGGGGCTGGTGATCGCTTGGCGGCAAGTCACGGCCCGAAGTTTAACCCCAAATCCACCGCGACCGAAGCGCAGCGCGAACGCATCTTGTCCGCGTTGGCCACCGGCCCCAAGACGAGCTACGACCTGCGCCGGATCGGCTGTTACCAATGCGCCGCCCGCGTGCTGGAACTGCGCCGCCTGGGTTACGACATTCGCACCGACCTGGTGACGATCATCGACGGTGACGGCTACAGTCATAGCCGCGTGGCACTCTACAGCTTCGGGGGGAAATGATGCTTGCGGCCTACGTCGAATTTCCCCATAATGGACGTGCTGCCGATACAGACGCAGCCTGGTTTGACAGCCAGAATCGACAAAGGCGGACGACCGCCGCCAGGCGGTATTTTTACGTCCGTACGCTATTGCGCACCCTCTTTGGGCGGGCGATTGCGGGGAGGCTTCGGCCTGCCGGTTTCCTTTGTCACCGGTCTGTCAACCCTGCTCTCTGCCCGCCCACCCCGTTTGACAGCGGACGGCGGGCCTACCTGACAAAGGAGGCCGCTCATGGCTAATACCCCCTCTCGCCGCGCTATGGTTCAACTCGATCTCGAGAACCGCACGGCGCAGCTTTCTTCCCTCTTGATGTTGATCCACGGACAGGGATGCAGCGCCTTCAATGGCCTGCCCGAAGTGCAGCGCGATCATGTTCTGTGGCTCGCCAGTGACCTGGCCGAGGAAATCCGCTTGATGGTCAACGGTGAGGGGGCCGAAAGATGAGCGCGCCGATCAACAACATCTTTGAAGTGTCCCATCGCCTGAACTGCATGGACGTGCAGAAAGACCGGGTATATGCGGTATTGCTTGCCATCCGGGAAATGGCACCCAAGGACGATCCCAATCTTCTTGCCTTGATCGAGGTCGCCCACGACCTTCACGCCGATCACACGCACTGGTACGCCCTGCGCAAGGCATTGGGGCTCCCTGATGCGGAGGGCCGGCAATGAGCGTCGATACCTTTCTCTCCCGGCTGGAACGCGTCAAGAAAACCGGCCCTGGCCGCTGGGTAGCGTGCTGCCCAGCGCACGACTCCAAATCAAAGCAATCCCTTGCGATTCGCGAGACAGACGACGGCAAGGTGCTTGTCCACGACTTCGGCGGGTGCAGCGTCTATGACGTGTTGTTCTCTGTCGGCATGCAGGTGAATGACCTGTTCCGGGACCGTGCGCCCAGGTCGGCCCTGCGCACTGCCCGCATGCCGTTCTCGTACGCCGATGCGCTTCGATGTGTGTCCTTCGAGGCCCTGGTGGCCGCAGTGGCCGCAGGAAATATCGCCAAGGGTGTCTCCCTTACTGACGATGACCGGCAACGTCTTTGGCTGGCGGCCAATCGCATCAATCACGCGCTGGAGGTATGCGAATGCAGGTAGAAAAGCGCGCTTCTCTGCTAGAGCAGGCGCAATCGCAATTGGATCGGTCGATGCCCGAACTGCCGCCTATCGGGGCGTACAGCGATATCCCGCGCCGGGCTGCGAGCGTCACATTGCTTTGTGCGTCCGAAGTAAAGGAGCGCCCCATTCGCTGGCTTTGGCCCGGCTGGCTGGCACGCGGCAAGTTGACGATCCTGGCCGGGGCGGCGGGTACCGGCAAAACCACGCTTGCCCTTGGCCTTGCATCGGCCGTGACAACCGCCGCCCGTTGGCCCGATGGGGTGGCATGCACTACGCGCGAGAACATTCTCGTTTGGTCTAGCGAAGATGACCCTGCCGACACGCTGAAGCCGCGGCTTATGGCGTGCGGCGCGGATGTGTCTCGGGTTTTCTTCGTACAGGCCGTGACAGACGAATACGGCAATGCAATGCCGTTCGACCCGGCCAGAGACATTCCGACCTTACATGATGCGGTAAAGAGAATCGGCGGGGCAGCGATGTTGATGGTCGATCCCATCGTGTCGGCAATCTCCGGCGACATGCACAAAGCCAACGATGTGCGCCGTGGGCTGCAATCGCTGGTGGACTTCGCGGAGGAACACGATTGCGCCGTGCTGGGCATTAGTCACTTTTCCAAAGGTTCTGCCGGATCTAGTCCACAGGACCGGGTTATCGGTTCTCAGGCCTTTGGAGCACTGGCGCGCACCGTTTTGGTGGCGGCAAAGCAGGAGGGTGATGAGGCGCGAGTCTTGGCCCGCGCCAAGTCCAATATCAGCTTGGACGACGGCGGGGTGTCGTATTACATCGAACCGTGCAGCGTGGATGGCGGCATTGAGACCACGCGCGTTACCTGGGGCGAGACGATAGACGGCAGCGCTCGGGAAATTCTTGGAAGCGTTGAGGCTAGCGACGACGAAAGCACAGAAAGGGCGGACGCCGAGCAGTTTCTCAGGGACCTACTGAGCGACGGCCCGGTCCCGGCCAAGACCGTCAAAGCGGAGTCGTCTGACGCCGGTTACGCCTGGGCGACCATCCGCCGCGCTCAGAAAGCCATCGGAGTAGAGGCCTACCGAGAAGGGGCGGCGGGAACCCGAGGGGGCGGGGCCTGGCTGTGGCGCATGCCGATTAAGGCGCTCAACGAAACATTAAGGTGCTCACGTTCTAAAGGTGAGCATCTTAATGAAAAGGTGAGCACCTTAATGGAAAACCCTAAGTCCTATGCTGACCTGCGCGGATAGCCTGGGCCCGTATTTTTGGTTCTCCGTTGGATAGAACCAACGCCCCGGGAGGTCAATTGTCCGCCCTGGTTCGCGGGGGGACGGACTTTCCGGGGCTGCGTTTTTGTCCAGTAGTTGCATGTTATTTAGGTCTCAGTCATCCACCACATGAGACCCGAATGAACCTTGCCCAAATCCGCGAAGCCCGCGCCGCGAAGACCACCGAAATGCGCGGCATTCTTGCCAAGGCGGAAGCCGAAAAGCGCAACCTGAACGACGCGGAGAAGTCTGCGTTTGACAAACTGAAAGCCGAAGTCACCGATCTGGAAGGCGACGAGCAGCGCGCTGCGTTCATGGCTGAACAAGAGCGCCGCATGTCGGGCGAGCCGATCACGCCGCATGGCGACAAGTCCCTAGCGGAGCTGGAAAAGCGCGTGTCCGTGGTCGCCAGCATGCGGGCGCAGATGGAAGGCCGTAGCCTGGACGGCGCTGAGCGGGAATACAGCCAGGAAATCGAACGTCGCACGGGCCGCAAGGCACAAGGCGCATTCGTGCCCATGTCGGCCCTGGAGCAGCGCGTGAATACGACGACGAGCGCATCGGATCTGGTCCCCACCGATCATCGCGCCGACCTGTATATCGGCCCGCTGCGTGAGTCCCTTGTGGCGCGCAAGCTGGGTGTCCGCGTCTTGACCGGTCTGCGTGGCAACCTGTCCATTCCCAAGTACGGCAGCGGGCTGGAAACCGGCTGGGTTGCCGAGGGCCAAGCTGTGCCGGAAGGCAATATGGCGTTCGATAGCGTGGGCCTGACCCCCAAGCATGTTGGCGGCAAGACGGAAATGAGCCGTCAACTGCTCCAACAGTCCAGCCCGGATATTGAGCAGCTTGTGCGCGATGATTTGGCCTTCCTGATCGCCAAGCAACTGGACCGCGCCATTATCGCTGGAACCGGCACGAACAACGAACCGCTGGGCGTCCTGCATGCTCCGGGCACGCAAACCTTCAGCCTCGCCACCCTCGATTGGGCAACCGTCCTCACAATGGTGGAAGCCTTCGAGGATACCGAGCTGACCAACGGAACCTGGCTTACCTCGGTGGGCGTGAAACGCGTCCTGTCCGGCACGCTGAAGGAGACCGGCCTGCCGGGCTATCTGCTGCAAGGTGGGCAACTGGCGGAATATCCGCTGCGCACCACGCGGCAATTGCCGGTTGACGCTGGCAAGGGCACGGCGATCCTGGGTGATTGGTCGCAAGTCCTGCTGGGCGTTTGGTCTGAGCTGGACGTGCTGGTCAACCCTTACGCTGAACCGGCATACAGCCGGGGCGGCGTGCAAGTGCGTGCGATGGCGACCGCCGATGTGGCGATCCGCTACCCGGAAGCCTTCGTCATCGCCAACGATGTTGCCGTACCGCCCGCGCCGACCGAACAGTAAGGGGCTGACATGGAAAAACTGCGCACAATCCGCCTTTACGGCTGGCTGGGCAATAAGTTTGGCCGCGTGCATCGCCTGGCAGTCGATAGCACCGCTGAGGCGGTACGGGCCTTGTGCGTGGTTATTCCCGGATTTGAGAAGGAACTCATCGCCAGCCTAGATCGCGGCGCCGCCTACGCCTGCTTCCTTGGAAAACGCAATCTCGGTGAGGACGAGTTGAAGCATCCGGTCGGCGATGAAGACATTCGCATTGCGCCGGTAGTGCAGGGAGCGAAACGAGCCGGGGTATTCCAGACCATCCTCGGCGCGGCGTTGGTCGCTGTTGGGGCTGTTCTGTCATTCACGCCCCTTGCAGCCGCTTCCCCGTATCTCATGCAGTTCGGCGCGGCGCTGGCTATCGGTGGAGTCGTACAGATGCTTTCCACCCAGCAGCGTGGACTGAGCACCAAAGATAGCCCCGACAACGGGGCCTCTTACAACTTCAATGGTCCGGTGAACACGAGCGCACAGGGCAATCCCGTGCCGCTGCTGTATGGGGAAATGATTGTCGGCAGCGCCGTGGTGTCGGCAGGAATCTACGCGGAAGATCAAGTATGACCGATATCGAAATCCGCTCCAGCGGCACCCTACGCGCCGTATCGCCCGGTCGATTGACCGGATACGCAGCAATCTTCGGAAGCGAAGCCAACCTTGGTGGCTTTACGGAAATTGTTCGCCCTGGTGCATTCGCAAAGACCCTGGCGTCTGGCACTAACGTGCGCGCTCTTTACCATCACAAAGGGGATGCCCTGCTCGGCACGACCCGCGGCGGCACGCTGAAACTGGCCGAGGACCAAACCGGCCTGCACTTCGATCTGGCATTGCCCGACACCACGCATGGGCGCGACCTCGCCATCCTTGTTGATCGTGGCGACGTTTCTGGTTGCTCCTTCGGCTTCCGAGTGCGTAGCGGAGGGGACCGATGGGAAGAGCGAAACGGCGGGGAATGGCTGCGCGAACTGCTTGATGTGGACTTGCAGGAGATCACGCTAACCCACGACCCGGCCTATGCCGATACCACCGTAGCCATGCGCTCGATGCCGAAGCAATACCAATTCTTCACGGTGGGCGGCTGTGATCCTCGCGCTTTGTGGCTGGAGACGTGCCGATGATTGAGCGCCTACTGTCTCGCTTCGGCTTTGAGAAACGTGCCAACGGCGACCCCTATTGGGAGAATTGGCAGGCACTGCGGACTGGCCCTGTAAACGACAAGACGGCGCAGAGTGTTAGCGCCGTTTACGCTTGCGTGGCCGCCATCAGCGAGACGATCGCAAGCCTTCCGCTGATTACCTACCGGCGCGAAGGCGAAAGCCGCACGCCTGCGACGGATCATCCGCTGTACAAGGTGTTGCACGACTCGCCCAACAAGGTGCAGACGGCGCTTGAGTTCCGCGAATGGATGCAAGCCTGCGTCCTGCTCCGGGGGAACGCCTACGCCCGCATCGTGCGCGGCTGGGACGGCCAGGTGCGTGAGCTTATTCCAGTCCCGCCTGACCGCATGAGCGTGCTGCGCGTGGGCGAAAAGCTTGGCTACGAGTATGCCGACCGCGCTGGCCGCGTGCATCGCCTGCTTGATGATGAGGTGTTCCACCTGCGCCACCGCGCCGGGGACGAGTTCGCCTTGGGTATATCGCCCATCCAGGCTGCAAAGGAAGTGATCGAGCTTTCTATCAGCGAACGCGACCACGGCAATGCAACCTTCCGGAACGGGGCCAGACTATCCGGCATTCTCAAGTTCCCGCAGAAGCTGAAGCCGGAGCAGCGGGCAGCCCTTAAAGCATCGTGGGACAGCCAGTACAGCGGCGGAGCTAACAGTGGCAAGACTGCCCTGCTGGAGGAAGGCGTCGATTACCAGACCATCAGCATGACGCTTGAGGACGCCGAATGGATCGCGGCACGGCAATTCAGTGTGGAGGAAGTAGCTCGCCTGTTCCGTGTCCCGCCGACCATCATTGGCGATCTGCGCCACGGCAACTACTCCAACAGCGTGGAGATGAACCGCCAATTCGTGACGCTCACCCTGCGCCGTCATTTGGTGGCGTGGGAACAGGCCATAGCGCGCCAACTTCTGACCGATGCAGGACGGCGTACCTACTTCGCGGAACACAGCGTAGAGGGCTTATTGCGTGGCGACTCCACCACCCGCGCGGACTTCTATGACAAGGGCATCAGCGCCGGATGGCTACTCAAGTCCGAGGCCCGCCGCTTAGAAAACCTACCCGTTATCGAAGGAATAGACGATGCCAAAGATAAAGATGCTCAAGCCCCGGCTCAAGGAAGTGCCGCCGCGCCTGGCTCTGGCCCCGCGCCTACCCAGAGCCAAGCGAACCGGACGTGATGCAGACCCGCGCCGCACTATCCCGCTCAATAGCGCCGCATGGCAGCGGCTGCGTGCGTCGGTACTGGCCGATCAACCGCTGTGCAGGGATTGCACGGCACGCGGCCTGGTTGTGCCTGCTACGGACGTGGACCACCACGACGGCGACCCGGGGAACAACGACATGGGCAACCTCGTGGGCCTGTGCCATGAATGCCATTCCCGCAAGACCGCACGCGACCACGGCAAGCGCGTGGCCTACGGCTGTGACGCCCAGGGGATGCCGACCGATCCCGCGCACCCATGGAACCGAGAAATCACCAGCAACCGAGGGGGCTAGACCGACCGTTCCCCCTCGAGTAATTGCTAAGTCCAGAGATTCCATATTATGAAATCGACGCCACGACGCAAACGCTCTGATTCCACCGCTGCCGCTATCGAAGCGGCCCAAGCTGCAGCGCTCGGCCCCTTGCAGCCGCCTGCCCATGTGACCCTGCGCCCCCAGGACTGGCCCTTTTGGAACGCGGTAGTAACTGCCCGCGCCCGCAATACGTGGACGGAGACGGATCTAGCGCACGCTGCGAACTTAGCGCGGTGCCAAGCGGACGTGGAGCGCTTGCAGGATGAAGTCTTCAAAGAAGGCGACGTGATCGATGGCGCGCTCAATCCGAAGCACAAACTTATCGAGACGTTGAGCCGCCGTGCTGTGTCTCTGGCGCGCATGCTGCACGTGCATGCGGAGGCGGTTGTGGGCCGGTCCCGCGATGCTGGCAATGCTTTGGCGCTGGAGCGTGCCGCGGCTGGTCAGGATCACGACGACGACCTTATCCCTAGCCTGCGGACGGTCCAATGACACGGGGCGAGCGCGTTATTGCTTTTATCGAGAAGTACTGCGTGACGCCTGATGGCGCGCATGTTGGTCAACCGCTGTGCCTTGCGGACTTCCAGAAGCGATTTATCCGAGAGGTCTACGACAACCCGGAGGGAACACGGCGCGCTTACCTGTCCATCGCACGCAAGAACGGCAAGACCGGCCTGATTGCCGGGCTACTGCTTGCCCACCTTGTGGGGCCGGAAGCGAAGCGGAACAGCCAGATTGTGTCCGGCGCTATGAGCCGCGACCAAGCTGCCCTAGTTTTCAACTTGGCCGCAAAGATGGTTCAGCTATCGGCGAAGCTATCCAACGTGGTCAAGATCGTTCCGTCCAGCAAGCGGCTGCTTGGCCTGCCGCTCAATACGGAGTACCGGGCGCTTGCTGCGGACGGCAAGACCGCGCACGGCCTGTCCCCGGTCCTGGCAATCCTTGATGAGGTGGGCCAGGTGCGCGGCCCGCGGAGTGACTTTGTGGACGCCATTCTGACGAGTCAGGGCGCGCACGCCGATCCGCTCTTGCTGGTGATATCGACCCAGGCGGCAAGCGATACCGACCTGCTTTCAGTGTGGCTAGATGACGCCGAGAAGAGCAAGGACCCGCGCATCGTGTCGCACGTGTACGCTGCGCCGTCGGACTGCGACTTGATGGATAAGAGCGCCTGGGAGGCCGCCAATCCTGCCCTGGGCCTATTCCGCAGCCGTGACGATCTCGCCGAGCAGATGAAGCAGGCGCAGCGCATGCCCAGTATGGAGAACAGCGTTCGCAACCTGCTGCTGAATCAGCGAGTCTCGGCGGAAAGCTTCTTCGTGTCCCCGGACGTGTGGAAGTCCTGCGGCACACAGCCCGTGCCCTTCGATGGGCCGGTATATGGTGGGCTGGACCTATCCAGCCGCGCCGACCTCACCGCCCTGATCCTCATCGGGCAGGTGGACGGCGTATGGCAGACGCAATGCCACTTCTGGACCCCGGAGAGAGGCCTGCATGACCGTGCACAGAAAGATCGCGCTCCGTATGACCTATGGGTGTCGCAAGGCTTCCTGCGCACCACGCCCGGCGCGACGGTGGACTATGACCATGTGGCCGTCAACATCGCCGAGATTGTGGCGGGCCTAGACCTGCAGGCTATCGCTTACGACCGCTGGCGCATGGAGGATTTGAGGAAACCGTTGGATCGCTTCGGCATCGAGCTTCCGCTTGTGGAATGGGGCCAGGGATACAAGGACATGGCACCGGCGATCGACGCGCTGGAGGCCGAACTACTGAACGCCCGCGTAGCTCACGGCATGCACCCTGTCCTATCCATGTGCGCCGCCAACGCGGTGATAACGAAAGACCCTGCCGGATCGCGCAAGCTGGACAAGGCCCGCGCCACCGGACGCATTGACGGCATGGTGGCAATGGCGATGGCTTTCGGCCTTGCGTCCCGTTCCGAAGAAGTGGGGCCCAGCGTCTACGACGGAGGGGCCTTTATGTTTGTTTGATCGCGTGCCAGCCGCGACGGGAAACCGGGTAGCTGGATGGGGATTAGTCGGTGAGTGCCCCAGCATGGAGAAACCCCGACAGGCGGCGCGGTACCTCGCAGGGCCGGTGGCCGCCACTCATTCACAGGAGAAAGCTATGGTGACTTTGGAAGAAGCGAAGCTGCACATACGTTTCAGCGGCGACGATGCCGACGACGAATTGCAGCGCATGATTGATGCGGCGACGGATGCCGCCGCCGACTACCTCAACATGGCGCGCACCGATTTAGAGAAAGCTATGCCGGCGCCCGTCCATGCCGCCATCTTGCTGCAGGTCGGCGACCTTTTCGCAAACCGCGAGCGGCAGTCGGAGGAAGCCTACTACCAGAACCGCACCTATGAGCGACTGCTGAACCCGTATCGAGTGATGATCATGTAGCGGTAGAAGCTTGGGGGTATTTATGGGGGTACTTTTTAAACATCAAAAATCAAATTCCCATAACTATCAGTCGATTAGACAACGGTTATGGATGACACCCTCCCGCCAATCACAAGTGCAAAGGCGTCCAGCCGCATCAGAAATCCCGCACCAGCGAAGGCTTTGCGGGTTTTTTGTTGTCCTGAAGGATCCAGTCCGATCCATTGCCATCCAGCCCCCTTTTTGACGGTATTTCGGCGGCATGCCGAAATACCGTTAAGCGAGACGCTTGGAGGGGTGCGCGATTCGCCGGCGTACGTATTGCAAGGGAAGCAAGGTTCCGCACGGTCAACCATCCAGACCATGCCGATAGGCGCGAACGAATTGCGGCGCGGCCCCCTCGCAGGATCGATGGCGCGACGAAGCCGCATAAGCCCCATGCCATGCGGCGTCCAACCACGCATCAAAGATCCCGCGAGATCGAAGACGGCGCATTCACGACCGCTCTAGTCTGGGTCGATCCACATATCTGCGATGCGGCCTTCCGGGTCCACCAGAATCGTCACTCGTCCCGGCTCGGACTCCGTCGCGACCGGTCCCGGCGAAACGCGCAATTTGCGTCCCACCAGGTCGCCCAACAGAAAGGCCAGGACCTCCGGATGGACCGGGATGGGCAGGCTGCGGATGCCCGCGTTCCTGGACACCATGCCGCTGCGCCACGGCCAGGCGTGATCCCCGACCGCATTCCCATCCGAGCTTGCCGCGGTTGCTTTGCTCATCGTGCTCTCCCGTCGATTTGGCCCGGGCGTGCATGGAAGCCGGGTCGACGAGAAGTTTGGGCGTGAGCGGCCTGCGAAAATAGACGGCCATCGCTCCTAGGCTCAACGGCTTCGGCGCAAAGCGCTAGGACGTGTGATGCAGGCGTGGCTGCCTCAACCGCACCAACGGTCCCAATCCAAAGCGGGCCGCAGCCTGCCTTTGTTGTCAGGACTTCGATTCCGCGCCGGCCGGCGTTGTTTCACTGGGCGCGGCGTCTGCCGTCTCGGCTCGATCCGCGTGTGCGCCTGCCTCGGCGTGCGGCTTCGCCGATTTCGTGGCGTGCCGTTTCGCCGCGGCGAGCTTGGCTTCCTGCGAATCGAATCGATGGGCCTTTCCCATGGCATGCGCGGCGCGGCCTCCTTGTGCCGCGATCCCGCGCAGCAGCTCGGGATCCATCGCGGCAAAGCCCCTTGGCTTGCGGCCACCTTTGCGTTCGTCAATCATCGTGCGCCCCCATTGGTAAGTAGCACGAAGATGGCAACGCCCGTGCCCAATGAGTAGAACCTAGGGGATAGTCCCGAGATGCCGCTCGCCCCACGGCAGCCGCTCAATTCAAGGCCAATCGCAGGAGCGAAGGCCCACTTCAAGGATCGGCACCCCTTACCGCGTTTGTACGCATTACGGGCGCGTCGCGGCCGCCCGCGGGGGCGCCGTATCGTTACTTTCCATGTATTGCACAGCAGCGCGCGCCGCGACGGCGAAGCTGTCTGGTCAGAACTCGCCTGACGCGGAGATTTGGCCGTAAAACCGCAGGGCAGGACCGCCCGGCAGCAAGCTGTTACCAACCGTCGCAGCTTCGCCACGAGACGGACTTGTCGCGATGTTAATTTTTTCAGCGGGTCGAACTGGCTGTATTCACATGCGGCTGGTACGTCGTAGACCCGCACACGAGCTTTGGGGCCACCGCAACCGCCGTGGCCTCTTTTTTATTTCCTGCTCGCGATTCGCCGCGGACGCGCGACGGACCTACTTGCCCGGCTTGCGGACGGCGTCCTCGCCGGTTCCTTCCAGATCCTGGGCCTGGCGCGAAGGGTCCTCGCCAGAAAATCCGCCATAGCTGCTCTGGCCTGGGTCCGCGCTGCGGCTGCGGATCGGTTCGTCCGGCGATTTGCGATGCGCGCCGGCGCCGGAAGACGGCAGGTTTTCGGTCTGCGGTGCGTTCGGATTCTTCTCAGTCATTCAAGCCTCCTGTGCGAATGGCGCCGCGCAAGGCGGCGGCGCCTTGGAGACTGCAAGAGCCATACCGCGATGCGGCGCCCCTATTGCGGCGCGGAGGGGGCCTGAACTTCCCGGCCGCCGAGCGCGGCAAGAAACTCCGTGACGCGCGCCGCCGCCTCGGCATTGTGGCATTCGGCGATGACGACAACGGGTCCCTGAACGCAGGGGTTCTTGAACTGTTCGGCGTACTGCCCGGTCTGCTTGCCGTCGTGCAATTTGTTGCCCGTGACGAAGTTGCCCTGCGTCGGGCCAGCCTCGTCGTCGCGCAGATCCACGCGCGCGGCGCTCAGATCGGCGGAATGGCGGTGCGACACGGCATCGCGGGCATTCATGGCGTCTTCGTACGTTTCGAATCGAAGGATCGCGATCGTTTCCATGATGATCCCCTGTGGGTCTGGGTTGGCCCGTCAATGCAGTTTGACGCGCGGATGCGAGCGGCGCGTCAGCAGGCGCGCCAACGCAAGCGAGATCGTGCGCGACAAGCCGAGCACGGTACGGTGATGCATCAGGTGCAGGCTGGCATACATCCAGCGCGCGATTGTGCCGCTGACGAAGAAACCGCGCCCCATCAGCGCGCCCATCAGGCTGCCTACACCCCGCTCGCGTCCCAGCGAGACCAGCGAACCATGGTCCTTGTAGGTGAAAGGCGCTGACGGCTCGGAGCGGCCGGCAATGCGCGCGCTCAGACGCCGGCGCAGATACGCCGCCTCCTGGTGGGCGGCCTGTGCGCGGGCCGGCACGACGCCGCCGCTCGGCCGAGGCGCCGCCGCGCAATCGCCGAAGGCCAGGATGTGGGGATCCTCGGTCTGCAGGCATGCGTCCACTTCCAGTTGTCCGGAGCGGTTGCGGGGCAGATCCAGCGTGCCGAGTACGTCGGGCCCCTTGATGCCCGCCGCCCACATGCAAAGGTTGGCCGGGAATATCCTGCCGTCCTTGGTGTGCACCGCATCGGCAGTCACTTGCGAGACGAGGCAGCCGCTTTCCACCTCGATCCCAAGGCTTTCCAGCCGCCGCTGGGCCGCACGCGCAAGCTTTTCGGGCAAGGCGGCCAGAATCCGCGGCGCGCCCTCGATGATGCGGATATTGAGATCGCGGCGCGGATCGAAATGCGGCAGACCGTACGCCGCCACCAGCCGGCTCGCCTCGTGCAGCTCGGCGGCCAGCTCGACGCCCGTGGCGCCGCCGCCCACGATGGCGATATTCAGGCGCGCTTGCGGGTCGTGCGCCTTGGCCTGATCCACTTTCACCATCGCCTGGAGCATCGTCAGGCGGAACTGCTCGGCGGACTCGGGCGTATCGAGCGTAATGGCGAATTCCTTGGCGCCCGGTGTACCGAAAAAATTCGACGTGCTGCCCACCGCGATGACCAGGGTGTCGTAGGGGATATCCCGTTCCGGCAGCAGCGCTTCGCCGGTCGGTCCCGTTACGGCGCCCACGCGCACGATACGGCGGGCGCGGTCGACCGCCTGCATCGGGCCCAGGACGAAGTTGAAGTGCGACAGGCTTGCCAGCATCAGGTACGACAGCCCTTCCTGCTGGACATCGACGGTGCCGGCAGCCGCCTCGTGCAGGGTCGGCTTCCAGATATGGAGCATCCGGCTGTCGATCAGCGTGACATGGCGGCTGCCGTGACGCCGGCCCAGTTCGGTGGCCAGCTCCAGGCCGCCGGCGCCGCCACCGACGATGACGACGCGGTGCGGCGCGGTGGTGGCGCCTTCCTGCAGCGGCACCCCGGCGGACGGCCGCGGGCCAGGAGGCTGCGAGTCGATTGGCTGCGGACGTTCGCGCAGCAGTGCGGGGGTATCTGGCATCGGAACACCTCGGCGCTGGCATCGCCATCCGGCGATGCGGACAAACGTACGCGCGGCCTCGGCGCGGCCGCGCAATCCGTCTGAAGCAGCAAATTGTGTTCCGTTGCCCGCCCCGCCGGGCCGTCGGGCAGCCCTGCGCGGGAACCGGAATCCTGGAGAAGCGAGGCGAATTCGCGCCCCACCGCACCCGGCATCGCCGGAAAGCGCGCAGAGCGCTCACCGCTTGGCTCAGTTGCGCGACGCGTTATCCGCCTGAGCCTGTTTCGTCACGGTGGTCTCTTCCCAGCCCCCGCCCAGCGCTTTGTACAACTGCACACGGTTCAGCAGCGATGCCAGCCCGGTCTGAACCAGCGTCAACTGAGCGTCGAAGTAGGTGACCTGGGCGTTCTGCACCTGCAGGTAGCTGTCTACGCCGCCGCTATAGCGCATGTTGGACAGCTCCAGCGAGCGCGCCGACGATGCCTCCAGCGCCCGCAACGCCTGCAATTGCGCCCCGTACGTGGCTTCGCCCGCCAGCGCGTCCGACACCTCCTGGAATGCCTGCTGGATCGCTTTTTCGTATTGCGCCACGGCGATGTTGTCGCGCGCGCGCGCCACGTCCAACCCGGCCTGGATACTGCCCCCGGCAAAGATCGGCGTGGTGATCGACGGCGAGAAACTCCAGAACCCGTTGCCGCCCTTGAACAGGTCCGACAGGGACGGACTGGCGACGCCGAGCAGGCCCGTCAGCGAGATGGTCGGAAAGAACGCCGCGCGGGCCGCGCCGATATTGGCGTTGGCGGCACGCAGGCTGTTTTCGGCCGAAAGAATGTCGGGCCGGCGTTCCAGCAGGTCGGACGGCAAGCCGGGGGGAATGGATGCGAGGACCTGCGATGCATCGAACGGTGCGGGTGGCGGCAGGTCGGGCGGCAATGGCGCGCCCACCAGCAGGACCAGCGCGTTGATGGCCTGCGATTGCGTACGCGCCAATTGCGCCAGGTCGGCCGACGCCGTATCGAGCAGCGACTTGGATTGGTTCAGATCCAATTCAGACGACACGCCCCCTTCGAAACGCCGCCTGACCAGGTCATACGACGCCTGCCGGGACTCCAGCGTTTTACGGGTAAGGTCCAGCTGCACCTCGGCGGCGCGCAGGTTCAGGTACGCCTGCGCCACCTCGCCGATCAGCGAAATCTGCACGCTGCGGCGCGCCTGCTCCGTGGCGAGGAACTGCTGATACGCCGCCTCGGACAGGCTGCGGAGCCGGCCGAACAGGTCGATCTCGAACGTCGTCAGGCCCAGTCCGGCCTGGTACTGGCTGCTGATCGAAGGGGAATCCGGTCCGCCCACGCGCATATCGCGCGGCAGGCGCTGGCGCGTGCCCTGGATTCCAGCGCCGATACTGGGCCAGAGCTGGCCGCGCTGCTCGCCCCACAGTCCGCGCGCCTCTTCGACGCGTTGGACGGCGACGCGAAGGTCTCGGTTGTTGGCCAGCGAAAGCGAGATCAGGGCCTGCAGGCGGGGATCGCGGAAGAAATCGCGCCAGCCGATATCGGCAGCCGCGACGCCGCCCGTCGACGTCATCGCGCCGGCCGGCTGCGTACCGGCCGTGGCGGCCTTGTCGTAACCGCTATAGACGATCCTGGGCTGGTCGGGCCAGTCCGCCTGAATGGGCGCGGCGGGCCGCTCATACTTCGGCGCCAGGCTGCAGCCGGCCAACGCGGCCGCCACCGTCGCGCTCAGGAGCATCCGGCCCCTGCCATTGATTGTGGTGCGGGCGATCATCATTGCCCCTCCTGTCCCTCGGAGGCCGGCGCGGCCGGCCCGCCAGTCCGGTTCCGGGCTGCCTGCTGCGCCTCGAACTCCTTGGCTTCGGCGCCCAGCAGGCGCGGTTTGGTCTTGAATAGTCCCAGCACCACGACGAAGAAGGTCGGCACGAAAATCACCGCGAAAGGCGTAGCCGCCAGCATCCCGCCCAACACGCCCAGACCGACGGCGCGCTGGCTCGCGGCGCCCGCGCCGGTGGCGATCGCCAAGGGGACGACGCCCAGGATGAACGCCAGCGACGTCATCAGGATGGGACGGAAGCGCAGCCGCGCGGCCTCCACCGCCGCCTCGTAAAGGCCCGAGCCGCGGGCATACTGGTCCTTGGCAAATTCCACGATCAGGATCGCGTTCTTCGCGGCCAGACCGATCACGGTCACCATGCCAACCTGGAAGTACACGTCGTTGGACATGCCCATCAGGCCGACCAGCGCGACCGCGCCCAGCATGCCCAGCGGCACCACCAGCATCACGGAAAGGGGAATGGCCCAGCTTTCGTACAGCGCCGCCAGCACCAGGAACACCACCAGCAGCGACAGCCCCATCAGGATCGGCGCTTGTCCGGAAGCCTCCAGTTCCTGGTAGGACAAGCCGCTCCATTCGTAGCCGAAGCCCGCCGGCAATTGGCCCATCAGGCGCTCCATCTCCTGAATGGCTTCGCCGCTGGTATGGCCGGGCGCCGCATCGCCGGCGATGCGCACGGATTCGTAGCTGTTGTAGCGCACGATCTGCACCGGCCCCTGCCCCCACTTCGCGGTCACGAAGCTGGACAGCGGCACCATGCCGCCGCTGGCGTTGCGGGCATTGAGCTTGAGGACGTCCTCGACCTGCATGCGGTAAGGCGCGTCAGCCTGCACCCACACGTTCTGCATGCGGCCGAAATTGGGGAACTTGTTGATCAGCGCACTGCCCACGGCGGTGGATACCAGCGTGGCCGCCTCGTCGAAATTGACGCCCAGCGCGGCCGCCTTGGCGCGGTCGATGGTCAGCGTCAACTGCGCGCTCGGACCCAGACCGGAGATCCGCACCTGCGACAAAACCGGGCTTTTCATGGCAAGGCCCATCAACTGCGCGGTGGCCGCGCCCAGGGCTTCGGTTCCGGCGCCGGCGCGGTCCTGCAGGCGGAAGTCGAAACCGGTCGCGTTGCCCAGCGACGAAATGGCCGGCGGCACGACCGTGAACACCATGGCGTCGTGAATGCCCATGAGCAGCTTGTTGAGGGCGCCGAACGCCACCGCCTGGGCGGAATCGCCCTGGCCCTTGCGTTCGTCGAAGTCCTTCAGGGTGGTGAACGCGATGGCGGCGTTCAGGCCGTTGCCGTTGAAGCTGAAACCCTGCACGGCAATGATGTTCTCCACCTGGGGCTGGCTCAGGAAGTACTTTTCCACCTGCTCCAGCACGTCCACCGCCCGGTTGGCGCTGGAGCCCGAAGGCAGCTCGATGTTGCTGATGACATAACCCTGGTCTTCCTCGGGCAGGAAGGACGACGGCATGCGCAGGTACAGCCAGCCGAGCAGCAGCACCAGCAGCAGGTAGATCAGCATCATCCGGCCGCCTTTATGCAGGATGCGCGCGACCCAGTTCTGATAGCGGTTCGTGCCGCTATCGAAGCGGCGGTTGAACCAACCGAAGAAGCCGCGCCGTTCCTGATGGCGATCGGCCGGCACGGGCTTGAGGATGGTGGCGCACAAGGCCGGTGTGAAGCTCAGCGCCAGGAAGGCGGAAAAGAAAATCGACACCGCCATGGCGACCGCGAACTGGCGGTAGATCACGCCCACCGACCCGCCCATGAACGCCAATGGCAGGAATACGCTGACGAGCACCAGCGTGATCCCCATGATTGCGCCGGTGATCTGCGGCATCGCGCGCGCGGTGGCCTCCTTCGGCGACAACCGTTCGGTCGCCATGATCCGTTCGACGTTTTCCACCACCACGATGGCATCGTCCACCAGGATCCCGATGGCAAGCACCATGGCGAACATGGTCAGCACGTTGATGGAAAAGCCGAGCGCCAGCATCACGGCGAAGGCGCCCATCATGGCCACCGGCACGACCAGCGCGGGAATGATGGTGTACCGCACGTTCTGCAGGAACAGAAACATCACCAGGAACACCAGAACCATGGCCTCGAGCAGGGTCTTGACCACGTCGCGGATGGAGACTTCGACGTAAGGCGCGGTGTCGTACGGAATGTCGTACTTGATGTTGGCCGGGAAATACCGGGCCAACTGGGCCATCTGCTCGCGCACGCCCTTCGCCGTCGCCAGGGCATTGGCGTCCGGCGACAGGATGATCGCGAAGGCGGCGGTCGGCTTGCCATTGAGCCGCGCGCCGAAAAAGTAGTTGTCAGCGCCGATTTCCACGCGCGCGACGTCACGGGCGCGCACCAGCGAACCGTCGGTATTGGCGCGCAGGATGATGTTGCCGAATCCCTCGACGGTGGCCAGCTGCCCGTTCGCCACCACGGTGGCTGTGGTGCGCTGGTCCGCGGGGTTGGGCGGGCCGCCCATATTGCCCCCGGAGATCAGCACGTTCTGCTGCGCGATGGCCTGATTGACTTCCGCCATGCTCAAGCCGTAGCCCACCAGTTTCTGCGGATCGACCCAGATCCGCATGGCGCGCGGCGCGGCGAACAGCTGGAACTGGCCGACGCCGGGCACCCGCGACACGGGGTTCTTGATATTGCGGGTGACGTAGTCGGCAAGCGCCGTCTGGTCCATCGAGCCGTCCGTGGACGACACCGTGACGATCATCAGAAAGCCGGCGCTGGTCTGCTGGAATTGCAGCCCCTGCTGGGCAACGGCGGCGGGCAGCTGCGCCGTGACGTTCGCCACGCGGTTCTGCACGTCCACCTGCGCCAGATCGGGGTCGCGCCCCGGCGCGAAGGTGGCGGTGATGGTGGACTGGCCGTTGGAATCGCTGACCGACTCGTAATACAGCAGCCCCTTGGCGCCGTTGAGCTGGTCTTCGATGAGGCTGGTCACCGAATCGGCCACTTCCTTGGCGGACGCGCCAGGATAGGTCGCGGTGATCTCGATGGCGGGCGGCGCGACGTTGGGATACTGCGACACCGGCATTCTGGAAATGGCCAGCATCCCCGCCAGGAGGATGAACAGCGCGACCACCCAGGCAAAGATCGGTCTATCGATGAAAAATTGCGGCATGAGGGCTGACCCTGAAGACTATGCGCGGGAAACGGGTGAGCGGCGCCCGGCGGCGGGGCGCCGGGCCCTTTACGACTTCTGCGCGGAGGACGGCTGGGCGGGCTGCGCGGGCGCGCCTTGCTGGCCGGACTGCGCGCCCTGGCCTTGCTGGCCGCCGGGCTGGCCTTGCTGGCCAGCTGCTGGCGCGCCCTGCTGGCCGGATTGCCCGCCCTGGCCCGGCTGCGCCGCGCCCTGCCCGGCCGCGGCATTGCCCTTGCCAGGCGCCCATTGCGATACTTGCACGGGCGCCCCGGGCCGCACCTTCTGGAAGCCTTCCACGACTACCACATCGCCGGCCTTCAGGCCGCTCGTGACGATCCAGCGGCCGTTGATCGCTTCGCCGGTCGTCACCGTGACCTGATCGATCTTGCCGTCCTTGACCAGCATCAGGCTCTGCATGCCGTCGGGCGTCCGCTGCAAGGCCTGCTGCGGCACGAGCAGCGCCTGGTCGCTGATGCCCTGCGTCAGGCGCACCCGCACGTACATGCCGGGCAACAACACCTGGTCCGGGTTCGGGAATTCGGCGCGCAGGTTCACCTGGCCCGTCGTGGGATCCACCGTGATGCCGGTGAAAAGCAGCTTGCCGGCATGCTGGTACTCGGAGCCGTCCTCCAGGACGACCTTGGCCAGCGCCGCGTCGTTGCCGACTTTCTGCAGCTGGCCCGCATTGAAGGCCTTGCGCAGCGCCGCCAGATCGGAGGTCGACTGGGTGAAGTCCACGTAAATGGGATCCAGCTGCTGCACCAGCGCCATCTGGGTCGCCGACGATGCTTCCACCAGGGCGCCTTCCGTCACCAGGGGCTTGCCGATGCGTCCCTTGATGGGGGAGGTGACATTGGTATAGCCGAGGTTGATAGCGGCATTCTGGAGATTCGCCTTCGCCGCGGCCACCGCGGCGTCTGCCTGCCGGTAGCTGGCGACCGCATTGTCGTATTCCTGTTTGCTGACTGCGTTGGCCTTGACCAGCGGCGCATAACGGTCGGCAAGCGCCTTGGCGCTGTACAGGTCGGCCTGCGACTGTTTCAACTGCGCGGCGGCCTGATCGTATGCGGCCTTGTATTGGGCCGGATCGATCTTGAACAGCAGGTCGTTTTCCTTGACGTCGCCGCCCTGCTGGAAAACGATTTTCTGCACGATCCCCGTCACGCGCGCGCGGATTTCGGCTTCCCGCACGGCGTCGACACGGCCGGGAAGATCGGCCACGCGCGGCGTGCGCTCTGGCTGGACGGTGATGACGCTGACCTGGGGCGGGCCAGGATTCATCTGCGGTTTTTCCCCGCAGCCCGCCAGCAACAGCGCTGCGACAATCGCGGCGCCCAGCGGCCTGGAAACGCGCGTATGAGTACGTGGAGGCGCAAAATGCATGTAACCCTCTCGCCATGGGCAGGCGAATGCTGCCATCTTTGTTTTTTCTGATTCGTTAAGCGGGCACGAAGCGCCGGTGCTCATGGCGATACTCGCTCTTTGGCCCCACCCCGTTTTGCCCCATCGAGCGGCGCTAATGTAACTCATTCATTAAACTGGCACCATCGCGGCGATGCGCGGGCGCGACACTGCGCACGCGGGACGGGGCGCCACCGAGCAAGCGGGGTGCTCGCCCGCTCGAACGGCGCCGGCCGGCAAGCGATGGGCCTAGGCGAAAAAAAAGCCGGGACACCCCGGCTTTTCACTACCGCGCGGCGCCGTGCGCGCATGCGCGCGTCGGCCGCCGCGGCGCTTCAATCGCGCGTCTGCGATTCGAGAGACCGGTTGATCCGCAGCGCCAGCAGCGTGCACGCCACCCCGGACAGCAGATAGGCGCTGACGGCCGCCAGACCGAAACGCATGGACAGGCTCAGCGCCACCACGGGCGCGAACGCGGCGCCGAAAAGCCAGGCGAAATCCGCGGTCAGCGCCGCGCCGGTATAGCGGAACCGGCGGGCGAAGTTGGCGGTCACCGTGCCGGATGCCTGGCCATACGACAAGCCCAGCAGGGCAAAGCCGATCAGGATGAAGGCATCCTGTGCGGCGGTGCCGCCATCGAGCAGCCAGGGGGTGCACAGGCTGAACACCCCGATCAGGCACGCCAGCATCCCAAGGGTGTTGCGGCGCCCGATGTGGTCGGCGAGCCAGCCAGAGGCGATCGTGCCGAGAATGCCCAGAAAGGCGCCGACGACCTGGACGCTCAGGATCGCGTTGATCGACTGGGTGGACTGCAGCGCCAGCCAGGACAAGGGGAAGATCGTGACCAGATGGAACAGCGCGTAGCTGGCAAGCGCGGCAAAGGCGCCGATGAAAATGTTGTATCCCTGGTTGCGGAACATCGACATGACGCCGAACGGCTCCAGCTCGCCCTCTTCGAGCAGCCGGGTGTATTCATGCGTGACCACCAGGCGAAGCCGGGCGAACAGGGCCACCACGTTGATGGCGAAGGCGACATAGAACGGGTAGCGCCAGCCCCACTCGGTGAAATCCTCCGCGCCCAGGCCGGTGTGCAGGTACAGGAAAAGCGCCCCGGCCAGCAGAAAACCAATGGGCGCGCCCAGCTGGCCCAACATCGCATACCAGCCGCGCCGTTCCTGCGGCGCATTCAACGCCAGCAGAGAGGGCAGGCCGTCCCACGCCCCTCCGGTCGCCACGCCCTGGAGACAGCGGAAAACGGCGAGCAATATAATGGCGGTTTCGCCCAGCGTGGCGTAGGTCGGCAGGAACGCGATGCCGGCCGTCGCGGTGCCCAGAAGGAAAAGCGCGGCGGTCAGCTTGAAGCTGCGTCCCCAGCGGCGTTGCACAGCCATGAACAGCGCCGTACCGAACGGCCGCGCGATGAAGGCGAAGGAAAACACCACAAAGGCGGCCAGGATCCCTTCCAGCCGCGTCAGGAACGGGAAGAAAACCTGCGGGAAGACAAGCACCGAGGCGATCCCGTACACGAAGAAATCGAAGTACTCGGAAGCGCGGCCGATAACGACGCCGACGGCGATTTCCCCTGGCGCGACCTTGGAGTGGTCCGCGGTGGTCAGCCTGGCGTCGTGCTCAAGCGTGGTCGAGGACGGGTGAGTATATCCGGCAGTCATGGACATCTTATTCCTCCTTCTGTCTCCGGGGCCTGCCGCTCCGAAAGTCGCCCTGCGCAGGCCCACGTAAGCCTTAGCATGGCACGACTTTCCGGCGGCCGCCATAGGTGGGACAAAATGTCCACTTTCCGCAGTGCGGCAAAAACTGTACATTTCGCATGACTTTTTGCGTCTAACTTACGCGGACCTTACACGGCCGCATCAAACTTCCGCCCTGTTCTTGTATAGGCTTTCGTCGTCCGGCATGTCATCCTCCAAGCTTCCCCGCGGACTGCTCCTGCTCCCCCTCGTCGCCCTCGTCGCCCTGCTGGGCGGTTGCAATGCGGTGGTCCTGTCTCCCTCTGGCGATATCGCGGCGCAACAACGCGACCTGATCATCATTTCCACGGTGTTGATGCTGATCATCATCGTCCCGGTGATCATCCTGACCCTTGTCTTTGCATGGCGCTACCGCGCTTCCAATACCCAGGCCCACTACGACCCCGAATGGCACCATTCGACCGTCGTCGAGCTGGTGGTGTGGTCCGCCCCGCTGCTGATCATCATCGCGCTCGGCGCGCTGACCTGGGTCAGCACCCACAGGCTGGACCCCTATCGTCCGCTGGACCGCATCGCCGAAGGCCACGAGCTGCCGACGAACGTTAAGCCGCTGACCGTGGAAGTCGTCGCGCTGGACTGGAAATGGCTGTTCATCTACCCGGAACAGGGAATTGCCACGGTAAACGAGCTGGTGGCGCCGGTGAATCGCCCCATCGAGTTCAAGATCACGTCTTCCACGATGATGAACTCGTTCTTCATTCCGGCGCTTGCGGGCCAGGTCTACGCCATGCCCGGCATGGAAACCAAGCTGCATGCGGTCATCAATGCCGCCGGCGTGTATGACGGATTCTCCGCCAACTACAGCGGCGCAGGCTTCTCCGACATGCGCTTCAAGTTCTACGGCATGAATACCGCCGACTTCGAGAACTGGGTGCAGCAGACCCGCCAAGGCGGCGGCGAGCTGACGCGCCCCGTCTACCTGAAGCTGGAGCAACCCAGCGAGAAAGAACCCGTACGCCGCTACGCCAGCGTGGCGCCCGACCTGTACGACGCCATCCTGAACCGCTGCGTCGAGTCCAACCGCATGTGCATCAAGGACATGATGGCGATCGACGCGAAAGGCGGCCTGGGCACCGCCGGTACGTACAACGTGGCGAACAACGGGTCCACGCGTATCCGTCTGGGCCTGGCCGACATGCCTGCCCGCAACTACGTGGGCGCGGTATGCACCCCCGCCAACCCCACCGGGGCCGCCGTCCTGGACGACCGCGTTCCGCTGTAAGCCGCCCGCCCCACTTTCCGCCTTGCGCCTCCCGTTACGGGAATCGAGATGTTTGAGAACCTAGACCTTCAGAAACTGATATTCGGTCGCCTCACCCTTGAGGCGTTTCCCTACCATGAACCGATCCTGGTGGTGACGTTCGCGGTCGTCGCCCTGGGCGGCATCGCGCTGCTGGGCGCGCTCACCTATTTCCGCGTCTGGGGCTACCTGTGGCGCGAGTGGTTCACCAGCATCGACCACAAGAAGATCGGCATCATGTATATCGTGCTGGCGATCGTGATGTTGCTGCGGGGCTTCGCCGACGCGCTCATGATGCGGCTGCAGCAGGCCGTCGCTTTCGGCGACGTGGCCGGCTACCTGCCGCCGCATCACTACGACCAGATCTTCACCGCGCACGGTGTCATCATGATCTTCTTCGTGGCCATGCCCTTGGTCACGGGTCTGATGAACTACGTCGTGCCGCTGCAGATCGGCGCGCGCGACGTGGCCTTTCCCTTCCTGAACAACTTCAGCTTCTGGATGACGGTCAGCGGCGCCGTGCTGGTGATGCTGTCGCTGTTCGTGGGCGAATTCGCGCGCACCGGCTGGCTGGCGTATCCGCCGCTGTCGGGAATTCTGCAGAGTCCGGACGTGGGGGTGGATTACTACATCTGGGCATTGCAGATCGCGGGGGTCGGGACATTGTTGTCCGGCATCAACCTGCTGGTGACCATCGTCAAGATGCGTGCGCCGGGCATGCGCATGATGAAAATGCCGGTCTTCACCTGGACGTCGCTGTGCACCAACGTGCTGATCGTGGCGGCCTTTCCGATCCTGACCGCCGTGCTGGCACTGCTGTCGCTGGACCGCTACGTCGGTACGAACTTCTTCACGAACGACTTCGGCGGCAACCCGATGATGTACGTGAACCTGATCTGGATCTGGGGCCACCCCGAGGTGTACATCCTGATCCTGCCGGCCTTCGGCGTGTTCTCGGAAGTCGTGTCCACCTATAGCGGCAAGCGCCTGTTCGGCTATGCCTCCATGGTCTACGCGACGGTCGTGATCACCGTGCTGTCGTACCTGGTGTGGCTGCACCACTTCTTCACCATGGGTTCGGGCGCCAGCGTCAACTCGTTCTTCGGCATCACGACCATGATCATCTCGATCCCGACCGGGGCGAAGGTGTTCAACTGGCTGTTCACGATGTACCGCGGCCGCATCCGTTTCGACGTGCCGATGCTGTGGACGGTGGGCTTCATCGTGACGTTCGTGATCGGCGGCATGACGGGCGTGATGCTGGCGGTTCCGCCGGCCGACTTCGTGCTGCACAACAGCCTGTTCCTGATCGCGCACTTCCACAACGTGATCATCGGCGGCGTGCTGTTCGGCATGTTCGCGGGCATCAACTACTGGTTCCCCAAAGCCTTCGGCTTCAAGCTGGACCCGTTCTGGGGCAAGTGCTCGTTCTGGTTCTGGCTGGTGGGCTTCTGGGTGGCGTTCGCGCCGGTCTACGTGCTGGGTCTGATGGGCGTGACGCGCCGCATGAACCACTTCGACGATCCCTCGCTGCAGATCTGGTTCGTGATCGCCGCTTTCGGCGCCGTGCTGATCGCGCTGGGCATCGCGAGCTTCCTGATCCAGCTGGTGGTCAGCTTCCGCCGCCGCGAACAACTGCGCGACGTGACGGGCGACCCCTGGAACGGCCGCACCCTGGAATGGTCGACCTCCTCGCCTCCGCCCGTCTACAACTTCGCGTTCACCCCGCAAGTCCATGACAACGACGCCTGGTGGCAGATGAAGCAGCGCAACTACCGCCGTCCGACCGAAGGCTTCATTCCGATCCACATGCCGAAGAACACGGCCGCCGGCATCATCCTGGCGGGCCTGAGCACGGCCATGGGCTTCGGTCTGATCTGGCAGATGTGGCTGTTGGCCATCGTCGCCTTCGTCGCCCTGCTGGGCGTGGCCATCGGCCATACCTTCAACTACAAGCGCGATTACTACATTCCTGCGGACGAAGTCGTTCGCGTCGAAGCCGAGCGTACCCGTCTGCTAGCCAACCATGTCTAAGACCACAGTCCTTACCCAAAACGGCGCCGCGGCAGCGGCGCCGCAGGAGCCCCTGAGCTTCTACCTGACCGAGGAACACCATCCGAAGAACGGCACCCTGCTGGGCTTCTGGATCTACCTGATGAGCGACTGCCTCATCTTCGCCAGCCTGTTCGCCGTCTATGGCGTGCTGGGGCGAAGCTATGCGGCAGGCCCGTCCGGCGCCGACCTGTTCGACCTGCCCCTGGTGGCGGTGAACACGTCCATGCTGCTGCTGTCGTCCATCACCTATGGCTTCGCCATGCTGGAGATGAACCGCAACCGCGTCGGCGGCACGCAGCTCTGGCTGGCCATCACCGGCCTGTTCGGGGCTGCGTTCATCGGCCTGGAGCTGTACGAATTCGCGCACCTGATCCATGAGGGCGCCGGCCCGACGCGCAGCGCGTTCCTGTCGTCCTTCTTCACCCTGGTCGGCACGCACGGCCTGCACGTGACCAGCGGCATCATCTGGCTGATCACGCTGATGGTCCAGGTGGGCCGCTACGGCCTGACCGCCGCCAACAAGCGCCGCCTGATGTGCCTGTCGATGTTCTGGCACTTCCTGGACGTCGTCTGGATCGGCGTATTCACCTTTGTCTATCTGATGGGAGTGTTGCCATGAGCACGCATAACGGTACGCTGGCCCATGTCGATCACGACCATGGCCATGATCATCACGACGAGCATGACGACGCCGCGCACGGCACCCTGAAGGGATACGTCACCGGGTTCGTCCTGTCCGTCATCCTCACGGCGATTCCCTTCTGGCTGGTCATGGGCAAGGTCTTCGACCAGTCCAGCACGACGGCGATGGTCATCCTGGGCCTGGGCGCGGTGCAGATCGTGGTCCACATGATTTACTTCCTGCACATGAACGCGCGTTCGGAAGGCGGCTGGACCCTGCTGGCCCTGATGTTCACGCTGATCATGGTGATCATCACGCTGGCCGGTTCGCTTTGGGTGATGTACCACCTGAACGTGAACATGATGCCGTCCATGACCGACATGAAGAACATGCCCTAGGATGAAACCCACCCCTCGTGACCATGGCAACACCTAGCGGCCCCCAGGGCAGCGCGCCGTCTTCGGCGCCGCCGCCCGGGGACCGGACAAACACCGCCCAGCCGGACGCCGACACGCGCGTCCGGCGCCGCCCGGCAGTCCTGATCTGCATGGCGGTCGTGGCGGTTTTGCTTTTTGCGGGCTTCTGCGCGCTCGGCACCTGGCAGGTGCACCGGCGGGCCTGGAAGCTCGACCTGATCGCCCGCGTGGACCAGCGCGTTCATGCGCCCGCCGCGCCCGCGCCCGGCCCTGGCGAATGGCCCGGCGTGACGGCGGACAAGGATGAGTACCGGCACGTCTCCCTGACCGGCCGCTACCTGTTCGACAAGGAAGCGCTCGTGCAGGCGAGCACGGAATTGGGCAGCGGCTATTGGGTCATGACGCCGTTGCGGCGCGACGATGGCAGCATCGTCCTGATCAACCGCGGCTTCGTGCCGGGCGATCGCCGCGCGCGCATCGCCCGCCCGCAAGCGGCCGCCGAATCCGGCGTGATGGTGACCGGCCTGCTCCGCGTCAGCGAACCGGGCGGGGGTTTCCTGCGCGACAACGACCCGCGTAACGACCGGTGGTATTCCCGCGACGTCGCCGCCATTGCCGCCGCCCGCGGCCTGAACGACGTAGCGCCTTATTTCGTCGATGCCGCGCCGGATCCGGCCGTCGGCCCGGATGGCTGGCCGCGGGGCGGCATGACGGTCATCGCCTTCCACAACAGCCACCTGGTCTACGCGATCACCTGGTACACGCTGGCCCTGATGGTCGCGGGCGCCGCCATTTACATCGTGCGCGACGAACGGCGCCTGCGGCGGTCGGAGGAAGAGAATAAACTTCGCGGCTAGGAAGGGGACGCGAAGATGCGGGGAAAGTACGACACGACGGGCCACAAGAATATGCATCAATTGATCCAGCTGCGCTGGATCGCGGTGCTCGGCCAGGTGGCCACCATCTACGTCGTGTCCATGGGCTTCGGCGTGCCCCTGCCCCTGAACTACATGCTGCCCGTCCTGGGCGGCTTGATCGCTTTCAATATCGTCGGAATGCTGCGGCTGCGGCTGGCGCCGGAGGTCACCAACAGCGAATTGCTGGTGGCCATGCTGGTGGACGTCGGCATGCTGACCGCCCAGCTCTACTTGAGCGGCGGCGCCACAAATCCCTTCGTCTTCCTGTACCTGGTCCAGGTGACCCTGGGCGCGGTGCTGCTGAAGCCCTGGAGCACGTGGACGCTGGTGATGGTGACCCTGCTCTGCTTCATGTTCCTGGCGGCGGCCGGCCGGCCGTTGACGCTGCCGCTGGACCACGGCAACGGGCTGGCCAGCCTTTATGTGCAGGGAATGCTCATCTGTTTCGCCCTGAACGCGTCGCTGCTGGTGGTGTTCATCACGCGCGTGCATGGGAACCTGCGGGCGCGCGATGCCCATCTGGCGGACCTGCGCCAGCGCGCCGCCGAAGAAGAGCACATCGTGCGCATGGGCCTGCTGGCCTCCGGCGCGGCGCACGAGCTGGGCACGCCGCTGGCCACCATGGCGGTCATCCTGGGCGACTGGCGCCACATGAAGCCGTTCCGCGGCGATCCGCAATTGCTCGAAGAGATATCCGAAATGCAAAGCGCGGTGGCGCGCTGCAAGTCCATCGTCGGCAGCATCCTGCTTTCCGCGGGCGAAGCGCGCGGCGAAGCGCCCGCGGAAACTACCGTCAACACCTTCCTGGACGATCTGGTGAAGGATTGGCGCGCCAGTCGGGGCGCCGGCGAACGCCTGCGCTATGACAACGAATTCGGGATGGACCGGCGCATCGTGTCGGACACCGCGCTCAAGCAGATGATCTGCAATGTCCTGGACAACGCCTGGGAAGCCGCGCGATCCCGGGTCGAACTGCGCGCCGCGCACGAAGACGAAGGCGACGCCCTGGTGGTGGACATCGTGGACGACGGGCCCGGCTTCGCCCCGCAGATGCTGTCGCGCTTCGGCAAGCCGTATCAGTCCAGCAAGGGGCGTCCCGGCGGCGGACTGGGGCTGTTCCTGGTCGTGAACGTGGCTCGCACGCTCGGCGGACAGGTGAACGCGGAAAACCGGCCGGAAGGCGGGGCGCGCGTCACCCTGCGGCTTCCGCTGTCCGCGCTTACCCTGGAGGAAGACAAAGACCATGCCGCCGCCAGTTGAGTCCGATATGCCGCCCAGCGGCCCCAGCGGCGGGGATGCCCCAGCATCGAGCCCCGCCGCCCGGCCCCGCGACAACGACGCAAGCGACCGCCTGCTTTTGATCGTGGAAGATGACGAGGCCTTCGCGCGGACGCTGGGCCGTTCGTTCGAACGCCGAGGTTACCGGGTCCTGCATGCGACCGGCCTGGACGGCGTGATGGCGCTGCTGCCCGAACACAAGCCTAACTATGCGGTCGTCGACTTGAAGCTCAAGGGCGAAGCCTCGGGGCTTGCGTGCGTGCAGGCGCTGCATGCGCAGCATCCGGACACCATCATCGTCGTCCTGACCGGTTACGCCAGCATCGCGACAGCGGTCGAAGCCATCAAGCTGGGGGCGCGGCACTATCTCGCCAAGCCTTCGAACACCGACGACATCGAACTGGCCTTCGGCCGCGACGGCGGCGACATCGACGTCGAGCTGAGCGACCGGCCGACGTCGATCAAGACGCTGGAATGGGAGCGGATCCACGAAACGCTCGCGGCCACCGGATTCAATATTTCCGAGACCGCCCGGCGGCTGGGCATGCACCGCCGCACGCTCGCGCGCAAGCTGGAAAAGCAGCGCGTGAAGTAGCGCGCCGCACCCCGCGCTAATGCGCGGCGGACGTCCGCAGCCACCGGCGCTTGTCGCGCAGGGGTGCGGTACCGAACAAACGGCTGTATTCGCGGCTGAACTGCGACGGGCTTTCGTAACCCACCTGGTGCGCCACCACAGCCACGTCGGCGTCGCTCATGAACATCAGGCGGCGCGCTTCCTGCAGCCTCAGCTGCTTCTGGAATTGCAGCGGGCTCATGGCCGTCACCGCCTTGAAATGGTGATGGAACGAAGACGGGCTCATATGCGCCTGCCGCGCCAGCTCCTCGATCCGCAGCGGCCGCGAGTAGTGCTCGCGCAGAAGCTGGATGGCCCGCGCAATCCGCTGCGTATGACTGTCCTTCATCACCAGCTGCCGCAATACGCCCCCTTGCCCGTTCACCAGCAGGCGATACAGGATCTCGCGCTTGACCATGGGCGCCAGCACAGGGATGTCCCGCGGCGTCTCCAGCAGACGCAAGAGGCGCAGCACGCCATCGAGCAGCGTGTCGTTCAACGGGTTCACGTACAGGCCGCGCGTCGGTTCGGCCTGCAGCGGGCCGGGAACGTCGATATCGCTGATCAGCGCGTGGATCTCGTCGACGTCCAGGTCCAGCCGCAGGCCCAGATAGGGCTCGGAGGCACTGCCCACGGCGACCTTGCCCGCCACCGGCAGCTCGACGGACGACACCATGTAATGCAGCGGATCGTAGCGGTAGACCTCGTTGCCGACCAGCAACTGCTTTGAGCCTTGGGCGATGACGGCGAAGACCGGCAGCTGCACGGCATGATGCGGCCCGTCGCTGCATGTGATGCGGTGCAGATGCAGCCCAGGGACCGCGGTGTGCATCGACCCTTCCAGGCTGCCCGTCAGCCTGGACAAGCGTTCGACCAGTTCCTGCCGCGGCCCGGAAACGGGCGCCACCGCGGCGGGGAAGCTGGTGGGCGGCTGCGAACAGGGCGCGTCGCCGGGGGCGCCGCGGCGCTCGAAAAGCGAATCCGTATCGTCGTTCAAACCCATGGTTCACCGTAACTGGCCAAGGCCGCGGGACAGCCGCAGCGCCGTGGAATTTTGTGCAATGGGAGCATACCGCCGGATGGGCTGTCCGCAAGATGCCCTTTGGCGGGAACCCCCAACGCCTGGAGGATTAGGCATGAATTCAGCAGGATCGAGCAGCTTGGGGGGCGTGGCGCGGACGCATACTTGCTGCCATGCCAGGCCGCACGGCTTGCCCGCAGCGGCGAATTCACCACCCGTCAGGAGCATTCTCATGCGCTACAAAAAACTCGGCAATACCGGCCTGTTCGTGTCCGAGCTGTGCCTGGGCACCATGACGTTCGGCGGCGAGGGCGGCACCATTTGGGGGCAGATCGGCAATCTCGCCCAGAACGAAGTGGATCGCCTGATCGGCGCCGCCCTGGATGCCGGCATCAACTTCATCGACACCGCGAACGTCTACGCCGACGGGCGCTCGGAAAGCCTGACCGGACAGGCGCTGCGCAACTTGAAGGTGCCGCGCGAGAACGTCGTCGTCGCTTCCAAGGTTTTTGGAGAAACCGGCACGCGGGGCGTGAACTCGCGCGGCTTGTCACGTTTCCACATTCTGGAAAGCGTCCAGGCCTCGCTGACGAGGCTGCAACTGGACCACCTGGACCTGTACCAGGTGCACGGCTTCGACCCGGCCACTCCGATCGAGGAGACCTTGCGGGCGCTCGATACGCTGGTCCAGCACGGGCACGTGCGCTACATCGGCGTGTCGAACTGGGCCGCCTGGCAGATTATGAAAGCATTGGGTATCTCGGAACGGCTCGGTCTGGCGCGGTTCGAGTCGCTGCAGGCCTACTACACCATCGCCGGCCGGGACCTGGAGCGCGAGATCGTGCCGCTGCTGCGCAGCGAAGGCGTGGGGTTGATGGTGTGGAGCCCCCTTGCGGGCGGGCTGTTGAGCGGTAAGTACGACCGGAAGGGCGAAGCCCAAGCCGGCAGCCGTCGTACGACGTTCGACTTCCCGCCGGTCAATCGCGAGCGCGCGTTCGATTGCGTGGACGCGATGCGCGCCATTGCCGAAGCGCGAGGCGTGTCCGTGGCGCAGATTGCGCTGGCGTGGCTGTTGCACCAGCCCGCCGTCACCACCGTCATCGTCGGCGCCAAGCGGATCGAACAGCTGCAGGACAACATCAACGCAACCGCGGTGCGGCTTACCGATGACGAGTTGGCGGCGCTCGATCGAGTGAGCGCGCTGCCGCCCGAATATCCCGGCTGGATGCTGGAACGCCAAGGCGGTGTACGCCGCCACCTGCTGACGCACGGCAGCCTGGCGTGAGCGCAGAGAGGAAAGCGGTTCGGGATTGGCGGGAACAACGGGATGTGCGGCCTAGCACATGGCCGTGCTGCGGGGGGTAATGACCGAGATCGGTTGTTCCAGCTTGTATCGCTCCAGGGCACGCATGCCGGCGGCTGCCGCTTCAGATGCGGATTCACAAACAGTATCGCTGGCGACCAGCGTGCCCTTGCCTTGCTCCTTGGACAGGGCGAGGTAGATATACCAGCCGTAGTCGCCCGATATGGACTGCTCCACATCGAGCGTCAGCCGATACCCCTCTCCCATCGTCATATAGAGTTCCATACACTCCCCTTACGGCGTCGCGCATCTATAGCACGCGTGCGGCAGCGAGGAGAATCAAGGCAACTCCCCTCTTGACGGCTTCGTCGGCGCGCGGACGGCACAGGCCCGCGATCGCGCTGAGAGATACGCAGCGCGTAGGCTCCGCTGTCACCATGATGTTGTCAAGCGATCGAAGGCGCAATATGCCCTCATTTTGCGATGATTTTTCGTTTTCTTTCGAAACATTGGTCCGTACCTATTCCTTAGGCTAATGCTAGGGTTGCATATGCCAGGCATCGGCGGCCGAAACATACGTCGATGAAGGGCAACCACACGTGCTTGTTTTCGCCACGGCCTCGGCCGTGGCTTTTTGTTTTCTCGGCATGCGCTTTGCAACCAGTCGCAATAAGTAGCCGTTCTGCAACGGGCCATGGCGTCCGGACGCGCCAGGACGAGAGCGAGCTACTTATACTTGCCGCGCTTTCCCCGGAGGCATATTCCGATATCGCCTCCCAATCCGCGTCAGCGCAAGTGCCGCGTCGCAACATGCGATCGCGGCGGGTTCCATGCCCTGTACGCTGGCCGCCCGCCCCTCCCCTGAGGGCCGTTCAAGCGGCACGACGCACGCGGTCGAACGATGAGGTTCATGTGCAAAGAGTAGGCACCGTAGTGATCGTCGACGATCACCCCATGATCCGTTTCGCGGTCAGGACCGTACTGGAGCAGAATGGCTGGGAAGTCGTGGCCGAGGCCGCCACCGGCGTGGACGCGTTGAGCGCGGCGCGCCAGCATCGTCCGGATTTGATCATTCTGGACATCGGCATTCCGAAGATGGATGGCCTGATGGTGATCAACCGGCTGCGCGCGGACGGCCGCGGACACAAGCCCGGCATCGTCGTGCTCAGTGCACAGAATCCGGAACATCTGGCGGCGCGCTGCCTTCACGCCGGCGCCACGGGATTCGTTTACAAGGGCAAGGAACTGCAGGAACTGGTCGGGGCGGCAAAGGCCGTCCTGCGCGGGAATACCTATTTCCCCAGCGTCGCATTGCATCCCTGTGGCGAACGGGGCGCGGCCATGAGCGAGGCGGCGCTGATCGAACAGTTGTCGGACCGCGAGCTGGTGGTCCTGCAGCATCTGGCGCGCGGCGCACTGAACAAGACCATCGCCGCGACGCTGATGCTCAGCGAGAAGACGGTCAGCACCTACAAGAGCCGGCTGCAGGAAAAGCTGAACGCCGCCACGCTGCTCGAATTGACGGACATAGCCCGGCGCAACGGCCTGGTCTAGCATGCGGCCGCACATGCGCGCCGCCGCGATAAGGTTCGCCGCAGTGCTGCCGCTCATGGTCGGCGTCGCTGCGCACGCCGAGCGGACGCAGCTCGCCTCGACCTCCATGATCAACGTCCTATTGGAAGATCAGTGGCGGTTGCTGGATCCGGTACTGGGCGTGACTGCCCTGGCTGCGGCGCTGCTTGCCGGGTGGAACGCATATCTCCGTCGGCAACTCTCCAAGCGGCGCCGCGCGCAACGCGCGCTGGAAACGGCACATCGCGCGAAAAGCGATTTTGTCGCAACGGCGAGTCACGAGATCCGCACGCCCTTGAATGCGATCGTCGGCATGCTGGAACTGGGTTTGCGCGACGCGGCCGCCGGCCATGACGTACAGGATCATCTTCGGGTGGCGCATGGAGCGGCCCAGGCCCTGCTGCGTCTGGTCGGCGATATCCTCGACCTGGAAAGAATGGGCTGCGGCAAACTGCAGCTGCTGCCCGAGCCCGCGAATCCGCGCCGGCTGGCCCATTCCGTCGTGCAGGTGTTTGCCGGCATGGCGCGCGCCAAAGGTCTGGCGCTGAAACTCGAGGTGGACGCGGCAGCGGATTGCGACGTGCTGGTCGATACGGTGCGCTTCAGGCAGATCCTGGGGAATCTGGTCAGCAACGCGGTGAAGTTCACGCACGACGGCCACGTGGCCGTGCGTGTGCGCGCACGCATGATGGCCGCCAACCGGCTCGCCGTCGGTGTGCAAGTGGAGGATACCGGGATCGGGATAAGCGATGCGGACCAGCAAAGGCTGTTCGCTCCTTTTTCCCAGACGCGGGACGGCGCCCGGGCCTGCCAGGGCAGCGGACTGGGTCTTTGCATCGCGCGACGCCTGGCGGCGCTGATGGGCGGCACGCTGACTTTGAAAAGCGCGCCTGGCAGAGGGTGCACGGTGAGTTTCGATTTCGAGGCGCCGCGCGTGACTGTACCGCGGCCCGTCCTGTTGCCGTGCAGGGAGGCCCACGCGCCGCACCGGACCTTGCAGATCATGATCGTGGACGACAACGGTCCGTGCCGGACGGTACTGCGCAAGCAGCTCGAGCACCTTGGGCATCGCGTCGTGGAAACGGGGAACGCGCAGGCGGCGTGGCGCGCGTGGCGCCCTGGCGCGTACGATCTTGTCATTACCGACTGCAATCTTGGGGGCGAACGGGGCGAAGGGCTGGCGCGCAGGATCCGCGCCGCGGAAGCCGCGGCTGGGCGCCATCGCTGCGCATTGTGGGCCTATACCGCCGATGCGCGCCGTGAGGAAATTGACCGGTGCCTGCGAGCCGGCATGGACGCCTGCCTGTTCAAGCCCCTGACCCTGGCGGATCTGCAGCACCGCTTGCGCGACGCCATGCGCGCGCCTGGCGTGCGCGCAGAGGCGTGGCGCGATGGCCTGCATTTCGATCCGGCCGCGGTGGATGGCTTGACGGTGGGCGACCCCGCGGTGACGCAGCGCTTTCTGCGGGAACTGGTACAGGCCAATGCACGGGACGCGGCCACGCTGGATCGGGCGCTGGCGGACGGAGACACTGGCGCCGCGCAGGACGCCCTGCACGCCATGCTGGGCGTGGCCCGCATGATCGACGCAACGGGACTGGCGGCAAGTTGTAACGCAGCCCGGAAAGCCATCGCGCAGCGCGAATGCCCGTCTGCCGCCCGCGACGCATGCAAGCCGGTACTGGCCGCGCTGGACGCGCTGTCGCGCTCGCTACGGGCGTGGATCGACGCCGCCCCATCGGATGGAGGGGACGGCGCGCGTCAACCCTGATCGCCGCCGAAGACGCCCTGAGGGACGAACACCGCCCCATCCATCAGCCTGCGCGCGCTGCGGCTCAGCGTGACTTTCGTCACCTCCCAATGCGCGCCGCGCTGCCGGGCCTGCGCGCCGACCCGCAAGCGCCCGGACGCATGCCCGAACGCCAGGCCATCGCGCGTCCCGCCAAGAAGGCGGCTGACGATGGTATCGGGCACGGCGGCCGCCGCCGCAATGGCGACCGCCCCGGTACCCGTCATGGCATGGTGCAGCTGCCCCATGGACATGATGCGCGCCACGATGTCGATCCGGGCCGCTTCCACCGTGGCGCCGCTGGAAGCGACATAAGTGGCGGGCGGCGCGAAAAAAGCCAGCTTGGGAGTGTGCTGCCGGGTGGTCGTGGCTTCCTCCGGCGTGCGCGCGGCCCCCATGGCGACCGCCCCATGCGCCCGCACCGCTTCCAGCCGCGCCAGCAAGGCCGCGTCGCCGTTGATGCGCGCCTGCGTTTCCGTACCGGTCAGCCCCAGTGCGGACGCGTCCACGAGTACGGTGGGGTTGCCCGCGTCGATCAACGTGGCTTCGATACGGCCAACGCCGGGGACGTCCAGGATGTCGAGGGTGCGCCCGGTGGGAAACATGCCGCCGCCGTCCGCATCGCCGGCAGCGCCCGGATCGAGGAAGGTCAGTGCAATCTCCGCGGCGGGGAAGGTGACGCCGTCCAGCTCGAAGTCGCCCAATTCCTGCACCTGCCCGTCGCGCATCGGCACTTGCGCGATGATGCGGCGCCGGATGTTGGCCTGCCAGATGCGCACCGTGGCGATGCCATCGGCCGGCGCGTCGACCAGCCCGCGGTGGATGGCGAAGGGCCCGACGGCGGCGGTGAGATTGCCGCAATTGCCGCTCCAATCGACCAGCGCCTGGCCGATCGCCACCTGGCCGAACCAGTAATCCACATCGCAGTCCTCGCGCGTGCTCTTGCCGACGATGACGACCTTGCTGGTGCTGGAAGTCGCGCCTCCCATGCCGTCGATCTGCTTGCCGTACGGATCGGGGCTGCCCGCGATGCGCAGCAGCACCGCATCCCGCCGGGCAGGATCGGCGGGCAGGTCATCGGGAAGAAAGAACACGCCTTTGCTCGTGCCGCCGCGCATGTACAACGCGGGAATCTGTATCTGCCTTCCTGAAGCGTTCATTTGTGTTCCGTTGAATCGGTGCATGCCATACGCCGCGGGACTTGCCAGGACGGCGCTGCGGCGGCACGATGTTAGCGCCGCCAGCGCCCGACGCCCAAGCGCCCCCCGCGCCGGACCACGGGGCCGGACACGCAGTTTCCGAAAGAATCCCCACGCGGATACCCCGCGCCGCGGGTTTTTCTTGAGCCTGGCCCGCCAGCCTGGCAAGGAGCCGGAACGATGGACGAAGCCGCCCAGCCCGCGGAGCACCGTCAGCCCCTGACCGACGAGGAGTTGCGAGGCCTGCACGCCTACTGGCGCGCCAGCAACTACCTGGCGGCAGGCATGATCTACCTGCGCGCCAACCCGCTTCTGCGGGAGCCGCTCAAACCTGAACACATCAAGCGCAGACTGCTTGGACACTGGGGCTCGTCCCCGGGGCAAACCTTTGCGCTGGCGCACCTGAACCGGCTTATCCGGCAACGCGGCCTGAACGTGATTTACATATCCGGCCCGGGCCATGGGGCGCCTGCCACGCTCGCGCATGCCTATCTGGATGGCGGATACAGCGATATCTACCCAGACCGCAGCCAGGACGAAGCCGGCATGCAGAGATTCTTCCGCATGTTTTCCTCGCCGGGCGGCATCGGCTCGCACTGCACGCCGGAAACGCCGGGCTCGATACATGAAGGCGGAGAACTCGGCTACAGCCTGGCGCACGGCTATGGGGCGGTGTTCGACAATCCCGACCTGATCGCAGCGGTGATGGTGGGCGACGGCGAAGCCGAGACCGGCCCGCTCGCCACGGCGTGGCACTCCAACAAATTCCTCGATCCCGTGCGCGACGGGGCTGTCCTGCCCATCCTGCATTTGAACGGCTACAAGATCGCCAACCCGACCATCCTTGCCCGCATCCCGCGCGAGGAATTGACGTCGCTGCTGGCCGGCTATGGCCACCGCCCGCATTTTGTGGAAGGCGATGATCCGCAGATGATGCATCGCCAGATGGCCGCCGCAATGGACCGGTGCATCGATGAAATCCATGCGATCCAGCGGCGGGCGCGACAGGATGGCGACACCAGCCGCCCGCGCTGGCCGATGATCGTGCTGCGGTCGCCGAAAGGATGGACCGGCCCCGAAAAGGTGGGCGGGCATCGGGTTGCCGGTTTCTGGCGATCCCACCAGGTGCCCATACCGGATCCTGCCACGAACCCGGAAAGCTTGCGGGAACTCGAAGCCTGGCTGCGCGGCTATCGGCCCGAAGACCTGTTCGACGAAGCGGGCGCGCCGGCACAGGCCCTGAGGGACCTCGCCCCACGGGGCGAGCGCCGCATCAGCGCGAATCCGCACGCCAATGGCGGACTGCTCTGCAAGGCGTTGAATATGCCGGACTTCCGCGATTACGCCGTGCCGGTGCAGCAACCGGCGGCCGGCTATATATCGCCGACGGAAGTCCTGGGCCGGTTTCTGCGCGACGTGATCCGGCGCAACCCCACGAACTTTCGCCTGTTCGGCCCGGACGAAACCGCCAGCAATCGCCTGACGGCGGTGTACGAGGCGTCCGGAAAAACCTGGATGGCGCAGACGCTGCCCGAGGACCAGGACGGCGGCCATCTTGCGCGCGACGGCCGCGTGATGGAAATGCTCAGCGAGCACACACTGGAAGGCTGGTTCGAAGGTTACGTGCTGACGGGGCGGCACGGGTTGTTCGCCAGCTATGAGGCCTTCGTCCACGTCATCGATTCGATGTTCAATCAGCATGCGAAGTGGCTGGAAAAGGCGAAGCTGGAACTTGCCTGGCGCGCGCCCATTCCATCCATCAATCTGCTGATCACATCTTTAGTCTGGCGCCAGGATCACAACGGCTTCACCCACCAGGACCCAGGCTTTCTGGACGTCGTCTGCAACAAGAGCCCGGAAGTCGTGCGGGTTTACCTGCCGCCGGACGCGAACTGCCTGCTCAGCGTCGCCGATCATTGTTTGCGCACGCGCGACTACGTCAATGTCATCGTGGCCGACAAGCAGCCCCACCTGCAATACCTGGACCGGGATGCCGCGATCCGCCACTGCACCAAGGGCATCGGCATCTGGGAATGGGCGTCCACCGACGAAGGCGCCGAGCCGGACCTGGTCATGGCATGCGCGGGCGATGTGGCGACAATGGAGGCGCTCGCCGCGGTCGAGATCCTGCGGCACAAGTTCCCGGAGCTGAAGATCCGCTTCGTCAATGTGGTGGACCTGTTCCGACTGATGCCCGACACCGCCCATCCGCACGGCCTATCGGATCGGGATTTCGATTCCCTGTTCACCGCGGACCGGCCCGTCATTTTCAATTTCCACGCGTATCCGGCGCTGGTACACAGGTTGACGTACCGGCGCCGCAACCACGCGAATTTTCACGTTCACGGGTATCGGGAACGAGGCAACATCAATACGCCTTTCGAGCTGGCCATCCTGAACCAGATCGACCGCTTCCATCTGGCGATCAGCGCCATCGACTGGATCCCGGCGCTGCGCGATCGCGGCGCGCATGCGAAGGAATGGCTGCGCGACCAGATCATCACGCACCTGGACCACGCCCATGCCGAAGGCATCGACCGCGAGGACATTCGCGACTGGGTGTGGTCCGGCTGACGCCGTGCCCGAGACCGGCCGCTCGCTCGCGGCCATGCCGGAGAATGCGCCATGCAAGCCACCGAAGCCACCATTCTCGCCTTGAACAGCGGCTCGTCTTCCTTGAAGTTCGCGCTGTTTCGCCGCGGTGCGGACGACGAGCACGCCGTGCTGGAGGGCAGCGCCGAAAACGTCGGCAAGGCGCAAGGCCGGCTGCGCATTCGCGACGGCGACGGGCAGGTGCTTCATGACGACCGCTACGGCATGCCGACCCAGGCCGACGCCCTCGCCATCGTGGCTCGCACGCTGGGGGAAACCGGCGCTTCCCCTCCCGCGGCCATCGGCCACCGCATCGTCCATGGCGGCCCCCGCCTGCGCGCGCATCAGGCGCTGACCGCGCAAGTACTGGCGCAATTGCGGGCTGCCGTGCACTTCGCTCCCCTGCATATTCCCATTGCGGTGAGCCTGATCGAGCAGGCGCAAGCCCTTTGGCCGCACGCGCGCCATTTCGCATGCTTCGATACGGCATTTCACAACACGCTGCCGGCACGGGCCATGAGGCTGCCCATCCCCGCCCGCTATGCGGATGCGGGCGTCGCCCGCTATGGCTTTCACGGGCTGTCCTACGCATCGCTGGTCCATCGGCTGGGACCGGACCTGCCCGCGCGGGCGGTGTTCGCGCACCTGGGCAACGGCGCCAGCCTGTGCGCCGTCATGGACGGGCGGTCCATCGATACGTCGATGGGGATGACTCCGACCGGAGGCATCCCCATGGGCACGCGCAGCGGCGACCTCGACCCCGGCGTTCTGCTCTACCTGATGCGCTCGGAAGGCCTGGATGCCGAAAAGCTGGAGCATCTGCTCAACCGTGACAGCGGGCTCGCCGGCATTGCGGAAGGCGAAAGCGACATGCAGACCCTGGCCGCCCGCGCCGCGGCGGGCGACGAGCTGGCAGCGCTGGCAGTGGAGGTGTTCGCGACGGCGGTGCGCAAGCAGATCGGCGCGTATGCCGCGCTGATGGGCGGCATCGATGTGCTCGTCTTCACGGGAGGCATCGGCGAGCACAGCGCCGAGGTGCGCAGGCGGATCGTGCAGGGGCTCGCTTTCATGGGCATCGGACCTGCCGTGCCGGGACCGGGGGTGATGATCGTGCCCACTGAAGAGGAGCGGCAGATCGCACGCCACTGCCGGGAGCTGCTGGACGGCACGCCGTGAACGCCCGGGCATGCGGAGTGCGACGGGGCAGGCTCCAGGCAGTCCGCGGGAACCGCCTGCCTGCTCATCGGCAAGGACAACGGAGGAACCATGAGCCATCCACAGAACGAAGACACACCCAAGCAATCCGACGATCAGCCGCGTGAGACGCAGCGCAGCCACGGCGACGGCCAGCATCGGACCAAGAAGGACGGCCACGCCACGCAGCTGGGCACCGGCCAGGACCAGAACAGCAGCCGGCAGCAAGGCCAGGGAGCGCGGCGCCACCATTGACGGCATTCAACGGGCGCCCGTGAACGTGCACTTGCGCCGTATCCATCGGCGGGCGGCTGATCCTTTACGCGCCGGGCGCCCGGCGCTATCTTCGCTGAGTCATTCATCGGCCCAGCCTCGAGCCCGGGTATCGCCATGTTTGGATTGGACGCCTTGACCCTGGCCCGGATTCAGTTCGGGTTCACCATTTCCTTCCACATCATTTTTCCTGCGATCACGATCGGACTCGCCAGCTACCTGGCGGTGCTCGAGGGACTGTGGCTGGCCACGCGCAGAACGCTGTATCGCGACCTCTATCACTTCTGGCTGAAGATCTTCGCGGTCAACTTCGGCATGGGCGTGGTGTCCGGCCTGGTCATGGCCTATCAATTCGGCACCAACTGGAGCCATTTTTCCACTTTCGCGGGCGGCATCACGGGACCATTGCTGTCCTATGAAGTGTTGACGGCATTCTTCCTGGAAGCCGGTTTCCTGGGCGTCATGCTGTTCGGGTGGAAACGGGTGGGGCCGGGCATGCACATGCTCTCCACCGTCATGGTGGCCATCGGCACCCTTATCTCCGCCACGTGGATCCTGGCATCCAACAGCTGGATGCAGACGCCGCAGGGCCACGAGATCATCGACGGGCGCGCGGTGCCGGTGGACTGGCTGAAGGTCATTTTCAACCCGTCTTTCCCGTACCGTCTGAGCCATATGGTCGTCGCGGCCTATCTGAGCACGGCGCTGAACGTCGGCGCGAGCGCGGCCTGGCACCTGCTGCGAGGCCGCGACACGCCGGCGGTGCGCAAGATGCTGTCGATGGCGATGTGGATGGCGCTCATCGTCGCCCCCGTCCAGGCCGTTATCGGCGATATGCACGGCTTGAATACGCTGCAGCACCAGCCGGCCAAAATCGCCGCCATCGAAGGCCATTGGGATCCGGCGCCGGCCGGCGAGGGCACCCCGTTGCTGTTGTTCGGCATTCCGGACATGGCGCGCGAGGAGACTCGCTACCCCGTCGAAATCCCCCGCTTGGGCAGCCTAATCCTGACCCACAGCTGGGACGGCAAAGTTCCCGCCCTGAAAGAGTTCGCGGCGCAGGATCGGCCCAACGCCACGGTCGTTTTCTGGACTTTCCGCGTCATGGTCGGCATTGGCGTGCTGATGATCCTGCTCGGGCTGTGGAGCCTGTGGCTGCGGCGCCGGCAGCGCCTGTACGGCCACCGGGGCTTCCTGCGGTTCGCAATGTGCATGGGTCCGGCGGGCCTGGCCGCCATCCTGGCGGGCTGGATGACGACCGAGATCGGACGGCAGCCGTGGGTGGTCTACGGCATGCTGCGCACCGCCGATGCCGTCTCGCCGCACGGCGCAGGCCAATTGGGCTTCACCCTGGCGCTTTTCGTCGTGGTGTACTTCATCGTGTTCGGAGCCGGCACCGTCTATATCCTCAAGTTGATCGGCCGCGGCCCGCGGACGGATGCCGAAGAGCCGGCGCCGGACGGCGGCCCCGGACTGGACCGCCAGCCGATGCGCCCGCTCTCCGCGGCCACGGGCGAACCCACGCTGCCGGCTTCCGCCGCGCCAGCCACGGAGGGCTGACCGTGGGCATCGACCTGCCGCTGATCTGGGCCGTCATCATCCTGTTCGGCATCATGATGTACGTCATCATGGACGGCTTCGACCTGGGTATCGGGATTCTCTTTCCCTTCTTCCCGGACAAGGAAGACCGCGACGTCATGATGAACACCGTCGCGCCGGTCTGGGACGGCAATGAAACCTGGCTCGTGCTCGGCGGCGCCGGGCTCCTGGCCGCGTTTCCGATGGCCTACAGCGTGGTCCTGAGCGCGCTCTACCTGCCGATCATCCTGATGCTGATCGGGCTGATCTTTCGCGGCGTCGCGTTCGAATTCCGCTTCAAGGCCAGCGAACGGCGCCGCCACTGGTGGGACAAGGCCTTTATCGGCGGCTCGGCGGTCGCGACATTCTTCCAGGGCGTCACCCTGGGCGCCTACGTCATGGGCCTGCCCGTGCGCGACGGCGTTTATGCGGGAGAACCGTTCGACTGGCTGTCGCCGTTCAGTCTCTTCACCGGCGTGGCCTTGCTCGCCGCCTACGCGCTGCTCGGCGGCACCTGGCTCGTCATGAAAACCGAAGATGCCCTGCTCCATCATGCGCGCCGGGTTTCCATCCGGGCAGCGTGGGCGGTCGGCGCGGCGATCGCCGTGATCAGCGTCTGGACGCCGATGGCCGACGCCCATATCGCGGATCGCTGGTTCAGCCTGCCCAATCTCTTCTATTTCGCGCCGGTGCCGGTATTGGTGGTCTTTTTCCTGCTGCTCCTGGTTCGCACCGTTCGCGGCGGAGCCCATGCCGCGCCCTTCATCTGCGCGCTGGCCCTGGTATTCCTGGGCTACACGGGGCTCGGCATCAGCCTGTGGCCGCACGTGATTCCGCGCACCGTCTCCATCTGGGACGCTGCCGCGCCGCCCCAAAGCATGGGATTTGCGCTGGTCGGCGCCCTTCTGATCGTCCCCATCATTCTCATGTACACGGCGTGGGGCTACTACGTCTTCCGCGGCAAGGTGCGGCGCGGGGATGGATATCACTAGGGCCTTTCATCCTGGGCAAGGCGCCATGCAATGAAAACAGGTACGACGCTGTGGAAACGCCTGGGCTGGCTGATCGCCATTTGGAGCGCCAGCGTTGTGGTGCTCGGCGCGGTCGCCTTGCTGCTCAGGTGCGTAATGGGGGCGGTGGGAATGACGGCGCCCTGAGGCAGCGCCCCGAGGCAGCCGCACGCGCCGCGACGGGGCCGGCCCCGCGCGGCGCGTGTTCGCGTCAGCCCCGCGACATGCCCTTGGCGAAGTCGCTTTGCAGATAATGCGCCAGGATTTCCCGCCCGGTGGCGAGCCACACGCCTTCATGGCGGCAGATGTATTCCAACGCCCCGTCCAGCGCCCCGATGCGGTGCGGCTGGCCGGTCACGAAGGGATGCACGGCGATAGCCATCACGCGCGCCGACGTTTCGGCTTCCCGGTACAGGACGTCGAACTGGCGGCGGATCATCGCCTCGAACTCCGGCACGGACATTTTCATGTCGAAGTACGCGGGCACGTCGTTCGTCTCGACGCTGTACGGTATCGACACCATGGCCGGACTGCCGACTTCCATCGTGTACGGCTGGTCGTCGTTCACCCAATCGCACACATAGCGGATGCCGGCCTCGGACAGGTATTCCAAGCTGCGCCACGTTTCCGAGAGTCCCGGGCCCAGCCATCCCACCGGGCGGGTGCCGCAGGCTTTCTCGATGCGATCCAAAACGTCGAAAATCGCCTGCCGCTCGGCCTGCTCGGGCATCTCGTCCAGCCGCAAGGCATTGGTGGCCCCATGCCCGAGCAATTCCCAGCCATGCCGGACGGCGGCCTCGATGATTTCGGGATGGTGGTCGCACACCTCGCTGTTCAGGGCAGCGCTGGCGCGGATGCCGTATCGATTCAGCGTTTCAAGGATGCGCCAGAAGCCGACGCGATTGCCGTAATCGCGTACGGCCCAGTTCCGCACGTTGGGAACCTTGGCGGTATCGCGCGGCACCCGTTCGTTGACTCTTCCCGGCATGACGTCATCCAGCCGGAAAAACTCCACATTCGGATTCACCCATAATGCGATGCGAGCGCCGCCCGGCAAAGTGAAGCGTGGACGTGCGGGTACGGGAATATAGGGAAACGGACCATAGCGTCTGGGTTGCATGGGTGTCCTCGTACTCCCGTTCATTCCGCTTTGATGCCGGCGGCCTGGATCACGGCTTCCCATTTGGCGGTTTCGGCTTTCAGCATGTCCGCGAACTCCTCCGGCGTGTCCTTGACCACCTCCTGCCCCATTGCCGCGAAAGTGGCGCGGACGTCCGGCCGATCCAGCGCCGAGTGCAGGGCCGCGTTCAGTTTGCGGATGACGGGTTCGGGGGTTCCCGCCGGCGCCACCAGCCCGTTCCAGGTCGTCGCGGTATAACCCTTTACGCCCGCCTCGATCATCGTAGGCACCTGAGGCAGTGACGGCGAGCGGGTTTGCGAGGTGACTGCCAGCGCCCGCAACCGTCCAGCCTTGATGTGGGGCAGCGCAAGCGGCAGCACTGCGAACATCGCCTGAACCTGCCCGCCAATCAAATCGCTCATGGCCTGCGGCCCACCGCGGTACGGCACATGGGTCATGCGCACGCCGGTATCGCGCTCGAAAAGCGCGGTGGCCAGATGGATCGACGTGCCGACCCCGGAAGAAGCGTAGTTGAGTTCTCCCGGGTGGCGCTTCGCATAATCGACAAGTTCCGCGACGGAATCGACCGGCAGGGACGGATGAATGAGCAGGACGTTGGGCACGGTGCTCGCCATTCCAATGGCGGCGAAATCCTTGGCGGGATCGAAGCTCAGGTTTTCGTAAAGGCTGTTATTGGTGACCAGACCCGGTGCGGCCATCAAAAGCGTGTAGCCGTCCGGCGGCGCCTTGGCCACGGCATCCATTGCGAGATTGCCGCCGGCCCCGGGACGGTTTTCGACGATGACCGGCTGGCCCAGGGCTTCCGCCAGGCCCGGCGCGATGGCTCTCAGCACCATGTCGGCGCCGCCTCCGGCCGGAAATCCCAGCAACACGCGAATGGGCCGATCCGGATAGCTGTCCGCTGCAACGCTCACGTTGCAAACAGCCAGGCAGAAGACAAGCGCATACAACCTCCACTTCATCAAACAGCTCCTTTTCATTCCCCCGCCTCTTTGCGCTCCGGTTGCTGACGCGGCGGAGGAGGTTCCCAGAAGAAATCGGCGGTGTACTGGTACCGGTCTTCCCGGAAAAAATTATCCGTCCACCGGACCGGGCGCCCATCCTGAAGGTAGGTGCGCGCCCTGACATGCATGACCGGGTCGCCCAGGCCGATCTTCAGCAGATCCGCTACATGCTTGTCGGCACGAGCGATAGACACCGCATGCTCGCTTTTGGCCACTTTCAGACCGAAGTCATTCCACATGATGTCGTGCAGACTGCGATGGGGAAACTGATCGATGGCGGTCTGCATAATGGGAGGCAAATAGCTTTCCACCACCGAGAGTGGTTCTCCCTCTAGAAAATGCACGCGTACAAGCTTGAGAAGTTCGTCGCCTTCCTTCAGTTTCAGGAAGTCGGCAATCTGGCCTCGCACAGACACAAGTTGCACCGACTCCACGCGCGGCTGGCTGTCCAGCGTCGCATGCAACGGATCGGACAAACTGCTGACATATTTGGTGCGCGCCGGTTCGCCGACCCGCCGCGTGCCGACGCCGCGACGGCTGCTCAAAAGGCCTTCTCTTTTCAATTGGCTGAGCGCATGCCGGACGGTGGTGCGGCTTACGCCGAATTCCTGGCACAAAGCCTGCTCCGTCGCCAGGTGGTTGCCATGTCCCCATTCCCCGGCTTCGATCCTTCGGCGCAATACCTGCGCAATCTGGTGGTAAATCGGCACGCCGGCCGATAAGCTATGAGTCGACATAATCAGATTTAATCTACAAACCATGCCGCAAAAAAACTCGACGAGCGGCTCGGACCGAGCTCCCGCATTTGACAACACTGGGCAGAAGGCCGCGGCTTTCTCTGACTTCTGCGGCGTACCGGTTATCGACGTCGGACCATTAATCCGGCCCGGAAGCCGAACCGCGATGCTGGCCGTCATGCGGCAAATCCGGGAAGCATGCAACGATAACCGATTGTTTTACCTCGCCGGCCACGGCATCTCCCCCGGGCTGTTGCGGGCAGTCTACCTGTCCTCCGCGCATTTTTTCTTGCTGGATGCGAAATTCAAAAACATCATTTGTTCCGCCTCGGATGGCCGAGGCTATTTGGCGGACAAACGCGGTATTTTCAAGCAAGCGGCACTCGCCTCTTCCGAGCCCATATATGCGGCGGCGGACACCGGGCCTTTTCGGTACGGATGGAACAAAGGCGGCCCGGCGGCCCCAATGGCGGCGAAGAGGCCGTGCGCCCGGTCGACCGGCGCACTCGTGGAACGTTACTACCGGGAAATATTCGCGCTGTGCCGCAATCTGCTCAAAGGCTGCGCGATTGCCCAGGGCAAACCGGCGGACGCTTTCCGTGGCCTGTACCGGCACCCGGTCCTTTACGCGCGCTTGCAGCAATATGGCGGCGAGGACAAAGGGCTGGGTATCCGGGGCGAGCGGCACGACCAGCTCGTCATTTTGTGGGGAGAGAAACTGCCAAATATCGACATTCGGTTTCCCTCGGATGGACACGGCCAGGAAGACGGCGCCGGGATCGCCTGGGCCGGCCCATGGGTATTGCGCGTCGGCGACATCATGGCACGCTGGTCCAATGATCTGCTCGTAGCGGGGCCGCATCTGGCGACGACGCGCGGCGGGCGCGCACGCTATTGCGTCCCGGTGTTTTTCGACGAAGGCGAAAGGCCTGCCCTGATTCTTCGCAAAAAGTCCGCCGAAACCGGGCCTCCGGGCAGGCTTCACCTGATCCAATGACCACCGGCGGCTCGCCCCCTGAATGCGGCCGGCTGCGTTTGTCGGCATTATCGAACGCCGCTGAATAATGGGAATAATGACGGGGTGGACGGTGTTGGGGCTCGCATTCGGAGGAAACAGTACGCGCTGCCCGCTTGGCTATTCTCCAAATAAATTGCGCTGGATTACGTCCAGATGTTCCGCCATCAGCGCCGCCGCCAACGCGGCGTCCCGGTCCCGCAGCGCGTTGACGATGGCGCGATGCTGCCGTTCATATTCCGCACGCCGCGCCGGCGTCAGTGAATGGCGTTTCAATGTGCCCCAGTCGCCCTGCTCGCGCACGCGGTTCATCAGTTCAAGTATTTGCGTGAAAAAGGCGTTATGCGTAGCAACGGCAAAGGCTTGGTGGAGGGCCCCGTCCCAATGCTCGAAGGCTTCGATCGTCGCGGCTGCTTCCGCCTGCTCCAGGCAATGCGCCATACGGGCGAAATCCGCCGCCGTTGCGTTGCGCGCGATCATGGACGGCAACAAAGGCTCTATGAGCCGGCGGGCCTGCATCAGCTCCGCCGGGCTGACGTGCGTAGACGCGCCCGGGACTGGCGCCTGTTTTGCCATGGAGCCGGCTTGAGCGCATACGAAAGTGCCGCTGCCTGCGGATCGCCTGATCAGGCCGCGCTCGGCCAATGTCGACAACACGCGGCGGACCGTGCCGCGCGAGGCGCCAAAGCGCTCGCTCAGTTCCCTTTCGGGCGGCAACTTCACCCCAGGGCCCAGGCGACCGCCCAGGATCTCTGACTGCAGATGGTGCAGCAAAGTTTTGGCGCCGGGCGCCCGCACCCCGGTAGCGCCCGGGTCGGATGTATTGCTCGTATTGTCCATGGGCGGCAAGCTTAGAGAACCAGTACCAATTGGTCAATGTATGCCCATTCTGACTTGCCGTACCGGCCCTATTGGTTCTACAGTAGCCCCTCTTCAACCAGGGAGCCGTCATGAAATTCGCCCAGCTTCTCTATCGGGACCAACGCATCGTCGCCGTGGTCGACGGCGAAAACCGCCAGTTTTGGCCTGTATCCGATTTGGCGCCGGGCTTTTCCGGCGATATGGTCCAGTTGGTTCAGGATTACGACGGCCTGCGGCATAGCCTCGCGCCCAAAGGCGAGGGCACCCCCCTGGATCGGGCAAAAGTGCTTGCACCTATCGAGCAGCCTCGCCGCAACATATTCTGCGTCGGCAAGAACTATCACGAGCACGCTGCGGAGTTCAGCAAATCCGGATTCGACAGCAGCGCCAAGGAAGGCGAGCATGCGCCCGAAGCCCCCGTGGTGTTCACGAAGGCCTACAACACCGTCATCGGCCCGGGCGACAAGATCCCGCCGCACAGCGAGGTAACGCAGCAGCTGGACTATGAGGCGGAGCTCGCGGTGGTGATCGGGAAGGCCGGCCGCGGCATCAAAAAGGCGGACGCCTTCGCCCACGTGTTCGGCTACACCATCGTCAACGATTTCACCGCGCGGGATTTGCAGAAGCGCCACCGGCAGTGGTTCCTTGGCAAGTCCCTGGACGGTTTCTGCCCCATGGGGCCTTATGTCGTGACCGCCGACGCCTTGGACGCCACACAATTGGACGTCAAATGCTGGGTCAACGGGGAACTGCGCCAGAACGCCAACACGTCGCTTCTGATTTTCGACATCCCGACCCTGATCGAAACGATCTCGGCCGGCATCGAGCTCAAGCCCGGCGACGTCATCGCGACCGGCACCCCGGCCGGCGTGGGTATCGGCTTCAATCCGCCCAGGTTCGTCAAATCGGGCGATGTCATCCGCATCGAAATCCAGGGCATCGGGGTGCTCGAGAACGCGGTGGCGTGAGGGGCCTGCCGGCGCCGCTCTATTTGCGCATCAAGCGCCGCATGGCCAGCGCCGCGGCGCCGCCGATGACCAGGGTGAACAGGACCGCCGCCACGGCGAGAATGGGCGCCTGATCGGCGATATCGCTTCCGACCGTGGCGAGCAGCACCCAGCCGCCGTTGAATATCGCCAGCACGGCGCAGCCGGCGAGCGTCGTGCGCAACCGTGCTGCCCGAGCGCAAAATGCGCCGCCCAGAATGGCGATGGCCACTACCGTGGCCATGCCCCAGAACAGGTTTTCATACGCCATCGCACTGCCGCCGGACCGGAAAAACGGCAGTGTACGGCAATCAATTGCGGGAATATTCAGGCTCGCCGTTGTAGCGCACGCCGCGGATACCCTGGAACAGCAGACGGCAGCTGCGCTCGGCTTCATCCTGCGAAGTAAAGGTGCGGCCGCCAGCCATGGGCCAGCACTTTTCCGGGGCATTCACGCCTATCTTGCGGGTCCACACCTGAACACGGTATTTCCGATCGCCCTCTGCCGCCACCGCGC